>NZ_AP043884.1:1012500-1632500 GCF_055392555.1 Paenibacillus sp. JCM 18996 | reverse complement strand
AAGGTGCCCGTACCGCAAACCGACACAGGTAGGCGAGAAGAGAATTCTAAGGCGCGCGGAAGAACTCTCGTTAAGGAACTCGGCAAAATGACCCCGTAACTTCGGGAGAAGGGGTGCCCCGGTAAGGTGAATAGCCTGAGGGGGCCGCAGTGAAAAGGCCCAAGCGACTGTTTAGCAAAAACACAGGTCTGTGCGAAGCCGCAAGGCGAAGTATACGGGCTGACGCCTGCCCGGTGCTGGAAGGTTAAGGGGAGTGGTTAGGTGCAAACCGAAGCTGTGAACCGAAGCCCCAGTAAACGGCGGCCGTAACTATAACGGTCCTAAGGTAGCGAAATTCCTTGTCAGGTAAATTCTGACCCGCACGAATGGCGTAACGACTTGGGCGCTGTCTCAACGAGAGATCCGGTGAAATTTTAATACCTGTGAAGATGCAGGTTACCCGCGACAAGACGGAAAGACCCCATGGAGCTTTACTGCAGCTTGATATTGAATTTGGGTACGATCTGTACAGGATAGGTGGGAGCCTAAGAAGCATGAGCGCCAGCTTGTGCGGAGGCGACGTTGGGATACCACCCTGATCGTATCTAGGTTCTAACCTGGGTCCGTGATCCGGATCGGGAACAGTGTCAGGCGGGCAGTTTGACTGGGGCGGTCGCCTCCTAAAGAGTAACGGAGGCGCCCAAAGGTTCCCTCAGAATGGTTGGAAATCATTCGAAGAGTGCAAAGGCAGAAGGGAGCTTGACTGCGAGACAAACAGGTCGAGCAGGGACGAAAGTCGGGCTTAGTGATCCGGTGGTACCGAATGGAAGGGCCATCGCTCAACGGATAAAAGCTACCCTGGGGATAACAGGCTTATCTCCCCCAAGAGTCCACATCGACGGGGAGGTTTGGCACCTCGATGTCGGCTCATCGCATCCTGGGGCTGAAGTAGGTCCCAAGGGTTGGGCTGTTCGCCCATTAAAGCGGTACGCGAGCTGGGTTCAGAACGTCGTGAGACAGTTCGGTCCCTATCTGTCGCGGGCGCAGGAAATTTGAGAGGAGCTGTCCTTAGTACGAGAGGACCGGGATGGACGTACCGCTGGTGTACCAGTTGTTCCGCCAGGAGCACCGCTGGGTAGCCAAGTACGGAAGGGATAAGCGCTGAAAGCATCTAAGCGTGAAGCCCCCCTCAAGATGAGATTTCCCAATTCAGTAAGACCCCTTGTAGACGACGAGGTAGATAGGTTCGGGGTGGAAGTGCAGCAATGCATGCAGCTGACGAATACTAATCGGTCGAGGGCTTAACCCTAATACCCAAGAAAGTGAAGAGGAAGCTGACGAAGCGGAATCCGAAATACTTTCTCGGGGCCCGAAAGAACAAACAAGCTTACGTTGAATTCGCTGCTAGTTTTCAGGGAATAAACACCCTGAAAGAAATAAAACGTTTGGTGATCATGGCGAAGGGGAACCACGCGTACCCATACCGAACACGGCCGTTAAGCCCTTCAGCGCCGATGGTACTTGGACCGCAGGGTCCCGGGAGAGTAGGACATTGCCAAGCGTTTCTTCTTTATGCCTTTATCAAGTGGGTCCGCTTTATCAAGTTGGTCCGTTGGTCAAGGGGTTAAGACACGTCCCTTTTACGGAGGTAACAGGGGTTCGAATGCCCTATAGATCAGATTGCCTGCCAAGTGGCATGATATGGAATCCAATAAAGTTTGTTTGCCGCCTGTTGCCAGTACTTCAAATATAAGGAGGCTTAGCTCAGCTGGGAGAGCATCTGCCTTACAAGCAGAGGGTCGGCGGTTCGATCCCGTCAGCCTCCACCATAGAACTTTTTAACGACGCGGGGTGGAGCAGCCCGGTAGCTCGTCGGGCTCATAACCCGAAGGCCGCAGGTTCAAATCCTGCCCCCGCAATATATTATGGAGCTGTGGTGTAGAGGCCTAACATGCCTGCCTGTCACGCAGGAGACCGCGAGTTCGAATCTCGTCAGCTCCGCCATAACTTGTCACAGATGCGAGAGTGATAAGTTCGTTGATGCGTTACCGTATAATGGGGATTAGCCAAGCGGTAAGGCAACGGACTTTGACTCCGTCATGCCTAGGTTCGAATCCTAGATCCCCAGTATCCTTACTCTATTATTCCTAGAGCATGAGCCATTAGCTCAGTCGGTAGAGCACCTGACTTTTAATCAGGGTGTCGAAGGTTCGAGTCCTTCATGGCTCACCATTTAATTTTAATTGGCGCGTATGGCGGAATTGGCAGACGCACTAGACTTAGGATCTAGCGGGCGACCGTGGGGGTTCAAGTCCCTCTACGCGCATCAATAAGAGAGAGCTTTTAACAAACCCATGTTCAAAGCTTCTTTTCTTTTTTAACAGTTATCAGCCTGTCATAAAACATTTGCAATTTCTTAAAAAAGCTGATATATTATTTCTTGCCGCTGTTAAACAGCGTGCTTATGCGGAAGTGGCTCAGCGGTAGAGCATCGCCTTGCCAAGGCGAGGGTCGCGGGTTCGATTCCCGTCTTCCGCTCCATTTATTGCTTCGCAAATGTGAAGCCTGTTATTTCAAATGACATTTGCCTCGAAGATGCCTGAGTGCCCTTAGCTCAGCTGGATAGAGCTTTTGACTACGAATCAAAAGGTCAGGAGATCGAATCTCTCAGGGCACGCCACTTTAACTCAATTTGCCGGTATGGCGGAATTGGCAGACGCGCGCGACTCAAAATCGTGAGGGAAACCGTGGGGGTTCAAGTCCCTCTACCGGCACCACATACTATATCGGGACGTAGCTCAGCTTGGTAGAGCACCTGGTTTGGGACCAGGGGGTCGCATGTTCGAATCGTGTCGTCCCGATGTTTAGTTACAATGCGGATGTAGTTCAATGGTAGAACTTTAGCCTTCCAAGCTAATAGCGTGGGTTCGATTCCCATCATCCGCTCCATACATATGCGAAAGAATCTTCGAACGATTGCTCGTTCGGGGATTTTTTAACTTCATAGAAAGTTTTGGAGGAAACAGTAGCTTCCACGCCACATTCACATTCTGTTCGGCTTACTACGTCGCGGTAAAATTGCTCCTCAGCAGGGCTGTTTTGGAACATCACACGGCGCTGGCTGTCAAACCCGCGCCACTGATGAACGAAATGGTTGAAATCGATTATACGGAACTAAAGTTTGCAAGTAGATCCGGTTACTCATCAAGTAACAGGAAAAGCTCCCTGTAATCTGCTTTCTTAATGTGTTGTCGTCCCCAGCCTTTACTGCAAAAGAAAACCTTGGCTCTCGAGGTATGATTTCATATGTGCTCTGGCCTTTACCTTCATCTTTTCCGCCATTTGCTCGGACCAGGAACGCTCCACTTTGCCGCCGGTCCGCTCCTTCATGTAATGGCGTACCACCCAATCATAGTCGTTTATATGCTCTTCTATGGAAGCCTTATTGTAACCGTTGAGGTGAAATACGGCTTCTTTGGCTAAACGGGGACGCAGCAGCGTCTGCTGGTCGGGATAGCCCATACACATTCCAAAGACAGGGTATACAAGCTCAGGCAGTTTAAGCAGCTTGGTGACCTCGGCAATCCGGTTGCGAATCCCGCCGATGTAGACTATTCCGAGTCCCTGTGCTTCTGCGGCGACCGCGGCGTTCTGGGCGGCAAGCGCGGTATCAACCGTGCCTATTATGAAATTCTCAGTCGTTTCCGCGATAAATGGTTCGCCATGCATTCGGCTTGCTTCGCGTAGTCTATACAAGTCGGCACACCAGACGAGAAAAATGGGGCATTGCTCTATGTAGGCTTGATTTCCGGACAGGACTGACAATTCTTTTTTAAGTTTGGGATCGGTGACTCCAATGACGCTGTATGCCTGGACGTTGCTCGAAGTGGAGGCCATCTGGGCCGATTGTAAAATAAGCTCCAGTTTCTCGGGTTCGACAAGCTGGTCTTTGAATTTTCGCACGGAACGATGCCGGAGCATGGTAGTGATCGTCGAATTCATGGGGTGGAGCCTCCTTGTGACTGAAATGGAATGTTTATAAAATAGCACTAATGCCTGCCGGATTCAAATTCACCTTCAAAGGAGCTTGCAACCTCGTGCGAAAATGCCACATTTCAGCTATGGTCATATACGGGGAAGTTAGAGACTGAGCCCCGTGCGAAGATGCCCCATTTCAACGATGATGGTCTTAAAAAGAGCCGGCATAGACTGAGTCCTGCGTAAATACGACAGTTTGAATCTCGTTGTTAACGGGATACTCCCTTATTTTTTCGGTAAGATGTCGGATTCATTCCATAAAACGCGGTAAACTGCTTTGCGAAATAAAAAGGGCTCTGAAATCCCACGTCTTGTGAAATCTCTCCAATCGACCGGTTCGTATATTCGAGAAGACGGGCGGCATGGCGCAGCCTAAGCTTGATGAGCGTTTCCACAATCGAGTCGCCGACCTGCTGCTTGAACAGATGAGCCAGCCGGGACGGTGACAAGGATACCATTCGCGCGAGCTCAGAGACCGATCTGTTATGCTGCAGGTTCTCCGTAAGAAATGTGAGCACTTGCTCGACCCTTGGGTCTATACTCTGCCGGGCGCGGGATGCCAACTGCCCTGAAGCGACCAGCAAGGCCTCCTCTAAGGCGTTGAGCGCGAGCTCCTCATGAAAAGCACCGGTCCTTCGGCTGTCCCCTATCATACGCAGGAAGCATTGCCTGACACGTGTAAAAAGATGCGGCTCCTGAATGTTCACATGAAGCAGACCTTTTGTGAGCTCTGGCCACTGCAGGTACCGGTTCCATCCAGGCAGAGGAACAAAATGCGCCCACATAAAATCCCACGTTATGCCTCTTTTTGTATGGTAATGGTGAGTAGTGCCAGGGAGCAGGATGATGAGATCTCCTTTGGTGCAGGGATATGCATTGCCGTCTAATAAATAGGTGCCTTCTCCGTCAAGCGTAAAGGTGATCAGCCAGTCCCTCGTTCCTTTGGAACGGTAGGTTTCATATTCGCCGCCACGAATAAAGTGGTCCGCCACCAGCAATCCGGGAGCAGGGGCCAGCGTATCCTCTAATGGTGGAAAAGCAGCAGGATCGTTATGGTTTTCAGCCATTCGCATCATTCCTTTCCCGTTTCTTTCATTTTACAATGAATATAGAACTGATAAAAGAATGAGGAGATTTAAAATGAATAACGTGAACCGGCAAAATTCCGTGTGCGAGCAGCAATTGCAGCAGTTTCAGCAGGAGGGGTATTTGGTTGTGAAAGGGCTTTTCAGCCCGCAGGAAGTGGAAGAGATCAAAATTAACTTTATGGACATGCATGCAGGCGGGCCTATCGAAGGCTGTTTTAAGCCTTCCACTCCGGAAGAAGCCAAAGGGGACATCCTCAAGCTGTATCCCCGTATGATGCACCCGCACCGTGTGAATGATTTGGCGTTCCGGTACATGATTCATCCCAAAGTACTGAATGTGCTGGAGTTATTGTTCGGTGAAGAAGCGTTGGCCGCGCAGAGCATGTTCTATTTCAAACCACCCGGCGCGAAAGGGCAGGCGCTGCATCAGGATAATTTTTACCTGAAGGTGGAACCGGGAACCTGCATCGCCGCCTGGACCGCGGTAGATGCTGCCGATGAAGAGAACGGGGGCCTGATGGTCGTTCCGAGGTCGAACGGGCTTGACATCGAGTGCCCGCACGAGGCGGACCCGAACGTATCTTTTACAACCGATGAAGTGACCGTTCCGGAAGGGATGCCGGTGATACCGGTGAATATGGCCGCGGGGGACGTTCTTTTCTTTAACGGGAGCATCATACACGGATCTTATCCGAACCAGTCGGCCGACCGTTTTCGGAGAGCGTTCATCTGCCATTACACCGGCGCTTCCACCAGTCGCATAGGTAAATATTACAAGCCGCTGTTCGATGCGGCGGGTAATGAGGTAGACATCGAGTCCAACACGGATTCGGGTCCTTGCGGAGTGGAGTATGCGGCCATGGGACCCCATTAATAGGAAAAGGACAGCCCCGTGCGGCTATCCTTTTCCTAGACCCCGCTACGCCCGATGTAAAGTGAAAACCGTCAGCTCCGGACGGCAGAGGAAGCGGACAGGGAAGACCGAAACGCCGATTCCGCGGTTGGTATACACTTGCAATTTTCCTCCGCCCAGCGTATATAGACCGTCCACATATTTGCGGCCGTACAAAGGAAGAGCCGAGGTATTGCCGATCAAAGGCAGACGCACCTGGCCGCCGTGGCTGTGTCCGGACAGCTGCAGGTCAACCGGATGCCGTACGGCGACATCAGCAAAATCCGGCGCATGGGAGAGAAGCAGCACGAATTCGTCAGGCTTGGCGGATTGCAAGGCCACCTCAAGATCCGGCTTTCCTTCCCCCATATCGTCGACACCGGCAACCCTGATTGCAGCCCCTCCGCGTTGTATGGGGAGCGATGCATTGGTGAGCGTATTAAACCCCGCTGTCCTCAGCACGCCGGCAACTTTTTTGGCACCGGCGATATAATCATGATTTCCCACAACCGCCCATTTGCCCAGAGGAGCATTCAGCTTGGCCAAGGCACCGATAACTTCCTGCGCATCCGAACCAATGGACGAGTCATACAGATCACCGGTCATGCAGATCAAATCCGCCTGCAGAAGGTTGATTTTATCCACCAGACGGAGGAGCTGCTCTTGGCCAAAGTGGAAGCCGTAATGAATATCGCTGAATTGGACGACTCGAAGTCCGTGGAAGGCTTGCGGAAGTTTTGCGAAACTCAGTAACACCTCATTCGTGACGATCCAGTTGATCTCGGCAAATCGGGCATAACCGAAGCCCAGAAAGGGGACTACTGCCAGGGCTGCGGCCCATTTAGCCCCTTTTTTCAGAAACGTCCTTCTGGTTATCTTAGAATTGAATTCCGCTCCGTTCGCATCGGTCGAGTTGTTCATCTGCAATCCTGCCCTTGTGTCTTTTTTTGTTTAGTGTAGAGAGAGGAGCGGATTGTGTCAAATGTTGTTTCCATAAAGACAAACCGCCGTACCCGGCCCGGGAAACGGCGGCTCCATTCTAAGGCTTTTGCATAATCTGCTCCTTCAGACTCTCCGTCCAACGGTTATATTTCTCAAGGGCCAACCCCTCCGCCAAAATATGCCGCGCCTTATACGCGCCTTCCTCGATGGAGTTCGCTTTGCCCGCAATCCACAGCCGTACGGCACTGTTAAGCAGCACCATATTCATAAAAGGCGTCTCCGCTTCCCCGCGGAGGACCGACAGCGTAACGGCTGCCTGCTCCTGTGCGGTCCACTCTTTTTCCGGGCAATCGGCATCCAGCTCCAAGAGCTCCGGGTCAATGATAAAAAGCTCGCTGGTTCCGTCATGAACGAGATAGGTGCGGGTCTTTCGATCTACGGCAAGGTCTTCCGAACCTTCCATTCCCTGAATAATAATCCCTTTCTGCACACCGAGCTCGATCAGCATTCTGGCCATTTTTTCAAATACGGTTCCGTGAAACACTCCGACAGCCATAAAATGCGCATCCGTCGGGCGAAGCAGCTTCTCTACACTGTTATACACGGTGCGCAGTCCCATCTCGATTCTGACGGGCCTGATTGACGCTAGCGGCGGACACCATTGTTCCGTAGGAACGAATAGAAAGCCGGATTGCCCAGCGGCCTTAATCCACGTTTCTTGCGATAGCCGCCCGGTTTCAATTCCCATCTCATGAAGCACATCCACAAAAGTGACACCCCACTTGGGGGGGAGAGAGGGGCTGCCGTGCAGCACTGCAGGTACCCCAGAAGTCGAAAGCACAAAAGAACTGGCCAGTGTAGCCATAAAAGAACGGTTTCGGCCGTCGTACGGTCCAGCAGAGTCAAAGCTTCCTTTGACGGGAAACTGCTTGGAATGCGAGCGGTAGGTGTCTATAAACGCCCTGATCTCCTCAACCGATTCCATTTTAATCCGTTCGGCTGCAAGGAAAGCCCCTATCTGTACAGGGGTTGCCGTTCCGGTCAAGATCGACTCGGCAGCCTGCAGAGCTTCCTCATAGGTCAAATCCCTCGCCCCGCGCTTGCCTCTCCCAACTTCTTTGAGCAGTGAAATCATGATCTGTACCCTCCTTTTTTCTGATCCTGCAGCAGCTGGTACACCTTCACAATAGAGGCTGCCACATCGACGATACGTTTTCTTTCATTCATAGCCTGTTTGCGTAAAAATTCGTAAGCTTCGGCTTCGGGAATTTTCTTGATTTCGCTAAGAATCCGCTTGGCCTGCTCGATCCATTTCCGTTCTTCCAGCTTCGATAAAAGCTGCTCCCGTTCCTGCCTCCACTCCGAACGCTGAAAATAGTGATTGAAAGAAAGCATCAGGGCGCAGTGAATATCGGCGGGACTCATACCCGGGGACAGCATGCCGTCAATATCCGTATCCAACGTGCACTCTCCGGGAACATAGGTCCATTCGTCACACCACCAAAGGATGGGGACTCTTCCGTTCTCCTGAATTTTCTGCCTCCATCCGGAAATATGCTGTGCCGGTACGGAAAGAATAGCGGCGTCCGCTTTGTGAAGATGCAGGTTGATCTCTTTATAGGAAGTAACCATATGAATACGATACCCCAAATGGCTTAATTTCGCTTTCGGCGAATAATCCGCGGTGGGCGGCTGCTTCCCGGACGAACGGGAAGACACGGTCTGGAGCCGGGTTACCGCTAAATCATCGATAAGTACTAAAGATTGAAGCATATAATAACCCCCAACAAAAGATTTGGTGCGGGAAGACACGGCCTGTTGAAGAAGCATAACAGTAGATGTTAATTTTTCTACAAATAATAGTAACATAAGGCTTCTTTTTGTCAATTGAAATCAATTTATATTATTTGCAATCAAAATTTATGTTATATTTATTGACATAAACATGATGCGCACATATAATAAAAGTGTCACAACAATCGTGACCACAACTGTTATAAACGATATTGGCACACCGGCGTGTCATTTTTCGGGCAACGAAGCCTAATTGTGTGAGTTTTATTCACGCGTGAGGGCTTTTTTTGTTAACTAAAAGATAAAGGAGAGAGTGGAGATGGAGAGTAAAGGCTTTCTGCAAAGCGGTCACAAAGGGTCTTTGTTCAGCGCGTTCTTATATTTCGACCTGAGCTTTATGGTATGGGTGCTGCTGGGGCCTTTGGCCGTCATTATAGCGAATGAATTTCATTTGGATGCGGCCCAAAAGGCTAATCTTGTCGCTCTTCCAATTCTGGGCGGTTCTATCCTGAGGCTTGTGTTAGGTTACTTGACAGACGCCATAGGTCCTAAACGGACTGGGCAAATCGGATTGAGTTTGACTTTGCTGCCGCTCATATTGGGCTGGCAGTTCGCCAACACCATGTCCGGGCTTTATGCGGTGGCCCTGCTTTTGGGAATAGCCGGCGCCAGCTTTGCCGCTGCGCTTCCGTTGGCAAGCCGATGGTATCCGCCGCAGTATCAGGGCTTGGCAATGGGGATTGCCGGAGCGGGCAACAGCGGAACGATTCTGGCGACCTTGTTCGCCAACCGGATCGCTGAGCACTACGGCAGCTGGCATGTTGTTTTTGGTCTGGCTATGATTCCGATCGTTTTGACGCTGGTCGCTTTTACATTGCTGGCCCAAGACAGTCCTAACCAACCGGCCCCCAAGAAAATGAAGGATTACGCGAATGTCCTGAGGCAAAAGGATTCCTGGCTCTTCTGCATTCTATACAGCGTCACCTTTGGAGGATTTGTGGGGATGTCCAATTATTTGACGATCTTTTTCAATACCCAGTATGGGCTGTCTCCGGTTAAAGCGGCGGATTTCGCTACTTTGTGCATCATCGCGGGGAGCTTTTTCAGGCCGGTGGGAGGCTGGCTGTCCGATAAATTGGGCGGAATCCGGATGCTGATCGTGCTCTATGCGGTGGTATGCGTCATGATGGCCGGAATTTCCACCTTGCCGAATATGACTTACACGACGGTTATGCTCTTTATCGCGATGATGTGCCTCGGAATGGGCAACGGCTCGGTGTTCCAGCTCGTGCCTCAGCGTTTTGGCGAACAAATCGGGATTGTGACGGGAATTGTGGGAGCCGCAGGAGGGCTGGGAGGCTACTTTCTGCCCAAAATCCTGGGCAACCTGAAGCTCGCCACGGGCAGCTTTTCCTCAGGTTTTATGATCCTTAGCGGGATTGCGCTGCTGTCAGTGTTTATAGTAGCTGTTGCCCAGGTGAAGTGGAAGCGTGCCTGGATCGGCGAAGGGGGAAAGGTGAAACAGGCGGGCGAAGGTATTTTAAAAGACGGTTCTCTCGGGCAGGATTCGAAAGCTGTTGTCTGACATCGTTACCTATAAAGGGAGGAATTCATCATGGCAAACAAAGAAAAATTGGTTCTCATCGGCAACGGTATGGCAGGCATGAATACGATCGAGCATCTGGTGAAGCTTGCGCCGCACAAATATGAGATTACGGTTTTCGGGGCGGAGCCGCATCCCAATTACAACCGGATTCTGCTCTCCCATGTGCTTGTCGGGGATTCCAAAGTAGACGACATCGTGATTCATCCCTATGAATGGTACGAGGCCAACGGGATACGGCTGTATACAGGGCAAAAGGTGACGGACATTGACACGGAGGCCCGTACGGTCACCGGCGAGGAAGGTGTGACGGTATCTTACGATAAGCTCATTCTCGCTACGGGATCGAATCCGTTCATGCTTCCACTGCCCGGTGCGGATAAGGAAGGCGTAATGGCTTACAGGACGATAGGCGATTGCGAACGGATGATGGCTGCGGCCAAAAAATACAAGAAAGCGGTCGTCATAGGCGGCGGACTGCTTGGGCTGGAGGCGGCCAGAGGCTTTCTCAACCTGGGAATGCAGGTCGATGTCGTACACATTACGGACATGATCATGGAGCGCCAGCTGGATCCGCCCGCATCGAGAATGCTCCGGGAAGCGTTGGAATCGCAGGGAATGAACTTTTTGCTGGAAAAACAATCTGCGTCAATAATCGGCGGGCAGAGGGCAGAGGGGTTGAAATTTAAGGACGGCACCGTGGCAAAGGCCGATTTAATCGTGATGGCTGTAGGAATCCGGCCGAATGTGGAGCTGGCAAAGCGCGCAGGCTTGGCTTTGAATCCGGGAATTGTCGTAGACGATTATTTGCAAACGAGCGATCCGCACATCTACGCTGTAGGAGAATGCGCCCAGCACCGCGGTGTCGCCTATGGCCTGGTAGCACCGCTTTACGAGCAGGGCGCCGTCCTGGCGAAGCGTCTGGCCGGAGCGGAAACAGCTCCATATGAAGGCTCCATCGTCTACACGAAACTAAAGGTATCCGGCGTGGATGTGTTCTCCGGAGGACAATTCAACGACAGGGAGGGAACCAAAGCGATTCGCGTGCACGATGAATTCAGCGGCATTTATAAAAAAGTAGTGATCAAGGATAACAAAATCATCGGGGCGGTCCTTTTCGGCGATACCTCGGACAGTACGCGACTGATGCAAATGATCCGCAGCGGCACGGATGTCGCCGGTATGGAGAAAACGTCCATTCTTCAGGACGGAGCGGCAGGGAGCGCGGGAGGTTCGAATGCGGCCGGTTTGCCGGATGATGCGATCATCTGCGGCTGCAACGGAGTCAGCAAGGGAACGATCTGTTCCGCAATCAAGGACCAGGGATTATCTTCGGTGGAAGAGGTCAGAAACTGCACGTCCGCTTCCCGGTCCTGCGGAGGCTGTAAGCCGCTTGTCAGCGAACTGCTGGCGGCCGCGCTCGGAGACGGATTTAAGCAATCGGTGAAGGAAACGATGTGCGGCTGCACGGATCTGTCGCGTGAGGAAATTGTGGAAGCGATCCGGACGAAGGAGCTGTCGCATGTCAGAGAAGTGATGAATGTACTCGGGTGGAAGAAAGAAGAAGGCTGTTCCAAATGCCGTCCTGCAATCAATTACTACCTGGGCATGGTTTCTCCTGAAACATACAAGGACGACAGGACATCCCGCTTCGTCAATGAGCGGATGCACGCCAATATTCAGAAGGACGGCACTTATTCCGTAGTTCCCCGTATCTACGGGGGTGTCACGAACCCTTCCGAGCTCAAGCGGATCGCCGAGGTGGCGGAGAAGTACAATATTCCGACGGTGAAGTTTACAGGGGGGCAGAGGATTGACTTGCTGGGAGTAAAGAAAGAGGATCTTACAGCGGTGTGGGAGGATCTCGGTATGCCTTCCGGATACGCGTACGGCAAGGCGCTGCGCACCGTGAAAACCTGTGTGGGCGAAGACTACTGCAGGTTCGGCACCGCCGATTCCATGGGTATGGGAATACGGCTCGAGAAGCGGTTTGAGCGGTTGAATACGCCGGCCAAGGTGAAATTGGCTGTATCCGGATGTCCCCGAAACTGCGCCGAATCCGTGATCAAGGACCTTGGAGTAGTGGCGATCGACGGAGGCTGGGAGCTTTATGCGGGCGGCAACGGCGGCGTTAAAGTGAGAGCGGGCGACCTGCTGCTGACGGTTAAGACGGAGGACCAAGTCATGGAATACAGCGAGGCTTACCTGCAGTATTACCGGGAAACGGGAATTTACGGCGAACGCACATCGGAATGGGTGAAGCGCCTTGGAATCGAACAGATAAGGAACACGATACAGGACGAGGAACAGCGCAAAGCGCTCCGCGCCAGAATGGATACGGCATTATCGGTTACGCAGGATCCATGGAAGGAAGCGGTGGAGAGCAGCAGGCTGCGCAAGGAACTGTTCGAAGTGGTCGAGCTCGCAGGCGACAAACAATAAAGAAATTACGAAAGGGGAAATTAGTATGAGTAAGCACTCCGATTTGAAATGGATCAAAATCAGCGCCATAGACGATCTGCCTATCAATCTGGGAAAAACGTTCCGACACGACAATATCGAAATTGCCGTCTTCCGGATGGCCAGCGGCAAAGTGCATGCGATACAGAACCGCTGTCCGCATAAGCAGGGAGTATTGGCGGAAGGCATAGTGTGCGACGATCACGTGTTCTGCCCGATGCACGACCGTAAAATCCATCTGCCAAGCGGTTTGGTGCAGGCTCCGGATACCGGATGTGTGGAAAAGTATCCGGTTCAGATCAATGAAGGAATCGTGTATATTGCTTTCCCGGTAAAGAAAGAGCTTGCGAGCTGACAAAGAGAGATGCAGTCGGAGGAGTGATGGAAATGGGGAGCCTAACGTCCCATTGCTGTTTTTGCTCAATGCAGTGCGGCCTTCAGCTGGTACCTGGAGAATCCGGCTGGAAGGTGAAGCCAAGTGCGGATTTCCCTGTTGCCACCGGCCGGCTGTGCCAGAAAGGGCTTAATTCGCTCGAGCATGTAGTCCACGAGGAAAGAATCACGAAGCCCCGGCAGAGGTCCGGCAGCGGCTGGATTGACAGCACATGGGATTCGGCCATCAAGTCGATCGCAGGCGAAATCCGCCAAATCCAGGAGCAACACGGGCGTAACGCCATTGCCGTATATGGAGGAGGCTCGCTTACCAATGAGGTTTGTTATTTGCTGGGCAAGTTTACTCGCGTAGCGCTGCGCTCCAAGTATGTCGATTATAACGGCAGATACTGTATGTCCTCAGCGGCGGCAGCGGGACTGAGAGCTTTTGGAACCGACAGGGGCATGACGATGCCCTTGTCCGAAATACCGCATGCGAAGTATATCATGCTGGCGGGCACCAATATTGCGGAATGCCAGCCGACGATGATGCCCTATCTGCTGGAGGCGAAGAAGAACGGAGCGGTCGTTGTGACGATCGATCCGAGGAATACGATGACCTCCAAAATCGCGGATATTCATGTCCGGCTGCAGCCCGGATTCGATTCCGTGTTTGTCAACGGACTCCTTCATGTGATTGCGGCTGAAAATTTATACGATGAGGTATTTATACGTAAGCGGACGGAAGGAATGGAAGCTGTCCGGCAAGCGGTAAAAGACTACACTCCGGACCGGATTGAGCAGCTGACGGGAATCCTGCCGGAAGTAACCCGAACTATAGCGAGAGGCTTCGCCAAGGCGAAGTCTGGGATCGTGCTGACGGCGCGCGGACTGGAACAGCAAATTAATGGCGTAGAGAACACGTTGAATTATATTAACCTTGTCCTTCTGACCGGCAAAATCGGGAAGCCGGGCTGCGGCTACGGCGCGGTGACCGGACAAGCGAACGGGCAGGGGGGCCGGGAGCACGGGCTGAAGGCGGATCAGCTGCCGGGCTACAGACAGATTGAAGATCCCTCAGCGCGCGCGCACGTTGCCGCTGTATGGGGAATCGATCCCGAAGAGCTGCCGGGAAAAGGGGTCTCCGCTTATGAAATGCTGCAAAAAGCCGGCGAAGGCGAGATCAAGGCGATGATCGTGCTTGGATCCAACCCGCTCGTATCCAGTCCGAACAGCGAAAAAGTGCGGGAAGCTTTGAAAAAACTGGAGCTGCTGGTCGTTGTGGACTTGTTCGAGACGGAAACCGCCGAATACGCGCACTGGCTGCTGCCGGGTTCTTCTTTTACGGAGGCGGAGGGCACTTTAACCAATCTCGAAGGGCGTGTGTTCCATCGTCCCCAAGCGATGCAGCTGCCTGGCGACTCCCGGCTTGATATTAATATTCTATGCGATTTGGCGGAAGAGCTTGGAAGAGGGCAGTATTTCCGCTATTCGGGGCCGGAAGATATATTCAATGAATTGCGGACCGCTTCCGCCGGCGGAAAGGCTGACTATAACGGAATCACCTATGCCAGGCTGAGGAAGGAACAGGGGGTTTTCTGGCCTTGTCCGTCGGAGAATCACCCTGGAACACCGGTAATGTTTGCGGAAAAATTCGATCATCCCGACGGCAGGGCCAGACTGTTCGGGATAACGCCGAAAATGCCTGCGGAGCCCATAGACAGCGATTATCCTTTCGTATTGACTACAGGGCGGCTGCCGAACCAGTATTTAAGCGGAGCCCAGACCCGCCGCTCAGCCGCATTAAACAGGAAGGCGCCGGTGCCGCTGGCCGAGCTTCATCCGCGGTTGGCGGAAAGGATAGGGCTGGGTGTGGGTGACAGGGTGCGGATCACAAGCCGCCGCGGTTCCATGGTGTGCGCTGTGAAGGTGACCGAGTCAATTCAACCGAGGACGGTGTTTGTGCCGTTTCACTGGGGCGGGGAGCAATCCGTAAACCGGGTGACCGTGGACGCTCTGGATCCTGCGAGCCGTATGCCGGAGTTCAAAATATGCGCTGTGAGAGTAGAGCCTGCAGAGTAGGTATTTTGGTGTTTACTTGTCCCAACGCGCGCTGGGAGAACCGCGTGTTGGCAAGAACAATCGCATCTTCCGGCCGCAATCCGAATATGTCGAAACAATGCGGTCAGGGATGGATTAAGCGGCTTCAAAGCGCTCGCCTGCAAACTTTGGGCTGCTCCGAAATGGAGACAGCTCATTTTTTTTATTTGACGGGGAGAGGGCGCGGTGATACGATGAAGGTATCAAAATTATAAACCTTAGTTTATTATAATGAACCATATTTTTCGGAAGGATGCTAATGGAAAAGAAATATTGGGTTCCGGCGCTGGAAAAGACCAATGCCATTTTATTGCTAATCGCCGAACAACCCGGCAGTATGCGGCTCATCGACCTCTCGAAATCGCTGAATATCAATAAAAGCTCGATGTTCTCCCTACTGCACACTCTGGAAAAGCTGGAATGGGTGGTAAGGGAAGAAGACGGGGCCTATTCGCTTGGATTCGCTCTGGCTTACTTTGGAACGGCGTATTTTAACCAGTTTCAATTGATTGAACAGTTCCACAAAGAAGCAGCCGGCACGAAACAGATTCTGAAAGAGACGATCCAGCTTGCCGCACTCGAGGGCAGGGATGTCATCTATCTGGCCAAAGAAGAGTCGCCTTCCCAGGTGAAACTGGCGTCCGGCCCCGGCAAAAAACTGCCAGCCCACGCAACCGCATTGGGCAAGGTGCTGCTCGCGGCATTGGACGACGAAGCAGTCGCCGCTTTGTATGCGGAGGAAGAGCTTTTCCCCAAGCTCACTCCTTACACCCTGCCGACCAGATCGGCGCTGCTGGAGCAGCTTGAAGAAGTCCGGCAGAACGGGTTTGCCATAGACGAACAAGAGGCCGTAGTCGGCTTCAGCTGCCTGGCCGCGCCGATTAAGGACGCCAAAGGCCGGACCGTAGCCGCCATTTCCTGTTCGTTGCTGCTACACGAATGGCATAATAAGCGGGAGCTCGTGGAGCGGGAATTGCTGGATTTGGCGGGCAGGCTCTCAAACAGGCAAGGAGACTAACGATAAAGGAGAGATCAGTCCATGAGATTAGCTGGAAAAATCACGCTCATTACCGGTTCCGGCTCGGGAATCGGCAGGAGCTCGGCGCTTCTTTTTGCCAAGGAAGGTGCGACAGTGATTGTCAATGATCTTCAGGAAGACAAAGGGCGGGAAACGGTGGAGCAGATCAAGCAGGCCGGCGGGCAAGCCGATTTCTGCCAGGCCGATGTGACGCAGCCGGAGTCCGTGAAAGCGATGGTCGATGACATTCTGGCAAAATACGGCCGCATCGATGTGCTGTTCAACAATGCCGGGGTGAGCGGCGTAGGCGCAATCCATGAGGTCGAGCCCGAGGCGTGGGACCGGGTGATCAATATCAATATCAGGGGCGTCTATTTGCCCAGCAAATACGTGCTGCCTTCCATGATGGAAAATAAAAGCGGTTCCATTATCAACATGTCTTCCTGTATCGCTGAAATTGGCTTGGCCAGAAGGGCTTCCTATTCCGCCACCAAGGGAGCGGTCCTTGCTTTGACCAAGTCTATGCAGGTGGATTACGCCCCGTACGGCATCCGCGTAAACGCGCTTTTGCCTGGAACCATCCTTACTCCTTTTGTTGAGGATTATTTGAAAAAATCGTACGACGACCCGGAAGAGGCTTACGCTTCGCTGAGAAGCCGCCAGTTGAGCGGCGATTTGGGAAGGCCGGAGGATGTTGCGAAAGCGGCGCTGTTCCTGGCCTCGGACGAGTCCAAGTTTATGATGGGCTCCCCGCTGTACATTGACGGCGGTGTCGTTTTCGGCAAGAACGCTTGATTTTACATATGTGATATTAGATCCAGAGGAGGCCTTATCATACATGAAATTGCTTACTTTTATTGAGGGCGGCGAGTACCTTCTAGGGGTGGTTACCGACAAAGGAATCGTTGATGTCAAAGCGGCGGGCCAGGCACTGCAGCCGCAAGCAAATGTTCCTCTAGATGTGCATGAAGCGATAAAAGGAGGCGCCGCAGCTCTTGCAGCTTTACGCAAAACGGTGGACGCCGCGCTGGTGTCTGACAACTGTGCCGCTTTTTTGCGACAGGAATCGGAGTTGACCCTGGGACCCTGTGTTACGCATCCGAACAAAATTATCTGCGTAGGCTTGAATTACCGCAGACACGCGGAGGAAACGAAGGCGGCAATTCCGCAGTACCCGATCCTGTTCAACAAATTTAACAATACCCTCACTGGGCCTGGCGCTGACGTACCGCTTCCCAAGGTCTCCGAAAAGGTGGACTATGAAGCGGAGCTTGTCATCGTTATCGGCAGGACGGCAAAATATGTGTCCAAAGAAAATGCCCTGGATCATGTTTTCGGCTACTGCAATGTGAACGACCTTTCCGCACGCGACCTGCAGATGAGAACGCAGCAGTGGCTGCTTGGCAAAAGCTGCGACGGTTTCTCCCCGTTAGGCCCGTATCTCGTATCGGCGGATGAGGTAGGCAACCCGAACGGCCTGGGCATCCGCTGTATAGTGAACGGCGAAGTGCGCCAAAACTCCAACACGTCGGATATGATATTCAAATGCGACGAGATCGTAAGCTACATCTCCCAGCACATGACCCTCATTCCAGGGGATATCATCCTGACCGGTACACCGGAAGGGGTGGTGCTCGGCTATCCGAAGGACAAACAGGTATACCTGAAAGACGGTGACGTCATCACGATCGAAATCGAAAAGCTCGGCAGCTTGACCAACCGCATGGTGGCGGAGCTCGCTTGATATTTTATCGATACACAATGGGAGAAGAGCCTGGCTGTGCCGGGTTCTTTTTTGGTTGGGAATGATTCAGACAGTAAAGGGCGGGTTAATAAAGCGGTGTACTAATTTACGGATTGTATCCAAATCGAAGGAGGCGCTTCCGAATGGCTGAACATAACCATATGATCGAAAAAGACGGGGAACTGCAGACCGGGAAAATTGGAGAAACGATCGAACGGATGGGCTCCAAGCGCATGGAACAAATTCTATCCGATTTCGAGGAATTTACCGCTTACTTGGCGCGTCGGATCGAGATGGGCAAAAGTATCGGTTTGAACGAGGAACAGCTTGCCATGACGGCAGAGAAGGTGGCGAAATACTTGTCAAGTCATGAAGAACCCCGCAATTCGGAGGAAAAATTGTTACAGGAATTGTGGACGGTCGGCCGTGAGGAGGAGCGGCACATGCTGGCCCATATGCTGGTTCGGCTCGCTCAATCCACGAAGCATTAAAAACTATACATTGAGACCCGGCGCAAATCGAATGCGATTTGCGCTTTTCAACTTGTCACGGCACATAAAGCTTACATTTATGGAAAATACTAATGCTTGTTTGCGGAGTTTATTTTATGGTATAGTAGTTGTCGTTCCGTGAGCGACATGGAGAAGTGTCCGAGTCTGGTCGAAGGAGCACGATTGGAAATCGTGTAGGCGTCACAAGCGTCTCGAGGGTTCGAATCCCTCCTTCTCCGCCATAATGCGGATATGAGATAAACTGTAAATGGCGGTCGTGGCGAAGGGGTTAACGCACCGGATTGTGGCTCCGGCACTCGTGGGTTCAAGTCCCATCGATCGCCCCATATATGCGGAAGTGGCTCAGCGGTAGAGCATCGCCTTGCCAAGGCGAGGGTCGCGGGTTCGATTCCCGTCTTCCGCTTCAATAACAAAGATCCCGGTCTGATTAATTCATCGGACTGGGATCTTTTTTTGCTGTCTTCACAATAGATGGAGTTTCAAAGGCGATGGGGAAGATTAATAAAGTATGTCGCATGGCAGTCAAATTTGTTCAGGGAGGATGATGGAAGTGGAAACGATGTACACCGCTAAAGCAACTTCTACCGGAGGAAGGGACGGAAAGGTTGTCTCCCCGGACGGAATGATTAATTTACAGCTGAAGAGGCCAAAAGAAATGGGCGGCGACGGGGGACAAGCCACTAATCCTGAGCAATTGTTCGCTGCGGGATATTCAGCATGCTTTAACAGCGCCTTGGAACTGGTAATGAAGAAGAATAAGGTGGACGCACCCGGCTCTGAGGTAACGGCAAACATCTCTATCGGCAAAGAGACGGACGGAGGGTTTAAGCTTGCCGCGCGGCTGGATGTGAAAATCGAAGGAGTGGATAAGGAAACGGCCAAAAAGCTAGTCGAAGAGGCACATCAAGTGTGTCCTTACTCCAAAGCGACCCGAGGAAACATTGATGTAGAGCTGAACGTCATTTAACAACGCCATAGACAGCCGGTGTCGATCAGATGCCGGCTTTCTCAGTATATGCGGAAGCGGCCGGTGTCGATCAGATGCCGGCTTTATTAGTGTTAGCGGAAGCGGCATATGTCGTCAAGATTCCGGCTGTCCCACAAATGAACAATTTTAATTCATCCGGTTTAATGTCCGGCAGACGGTTTAAATACTTTTCAAGAAATGTCAAAAACGGCCGCAGCAGCTGAGTCAGTGCAAAACGAATTCATAGAGCGAAGAGGTGACTCATGAAAAAGGCAGAAAAACGACCCGGATATTTCATTTTGGCAGGCATCCTGGCATTCTTCAGCTTCGCTTCTCCAACGTTCGCTGAGATGACGACAGGACTACATACGCCGGTTGCAAAAGATGTCGCGTATATAAAATCAACAGAGGCTAAGGTGTCTCCGGCCGTAACATTCAAAGATTCCAAATTCAGTGACACCGGCGAGAGTACCCGTTTCCGCTACAGTGTGACGGTGGGTGAGAACCCGACGCTGAGCCACTTTATTCTTGGTATTTGTCCGGAAGCGGAAGTAGTCGGAGCATCGCACCCCTATGAATTAATGACGGATACAGCAGATCCCCCGACCGGGATCAAGGGGATAAAATTCAATAGTCCCGGCGGACCGGCAGGAAACGTGAGCGTAGACTACTGGATCGATGTAAAGGGAAAATGGACGGAAGAAGGGCTGATTGATTCTGCGATTACAGCCGGCACTGCCACATGGAGCAATAAAGTGAACGGTCCCGCATGCAGCACTCACGCGGCCGCCGGAGCCCTTTCTACAAAAGCCTCAAGCTCAATCCCTGATACAGCGAACACAGACCAATCGCAGAACCCTTTTAGCTCTAAAATAACCCATACGGCAATGAGGAGCGAAGCGGCTAAACCGAGTGCGTTGCCGGAGAACAGCTCCAATCAGGGGACACCGGCAAAATGGAAAGCCGCGGATTCGCCTCAAACGACAATCGATTTGAGCGACAAGTCAAACGCTTATATGTCGGCTCCCCGGAGCGGAGCGTCGGAGCCTTACGGCCTTTATGCGGCGGGTTCGCTTGCGGCAGTGATCGCTTGTGTTATCGCCAGAAAGAAAAAGGCAAATTAATAGACTTTGGTTCTCTTGTCTTATGTAATCCAATCCCTAAAGTAAAGAGAGTGATCTCATGAAAAAAACAGCTATTGGGCTTATTGTTATAGGACTGCTGCTGTTCGCCTTGCCTTCGATTATCCACTGGAGAGAAGATAACCTCCAAAAAAAGCTGCTTGACAGCTGGGATGCTTCTAATCCATCAGCCTTGATGGAAACTTCAGCATCCTTAATGGCTATGGAATCGATCGAGTCAGCGAACAGTGATCTCACCCGGATTTTTGCAGAAGAAAAGGGACAGATTGCTGCTGCTCAGCAGCCCGATTCCAACAAGGCGGAAGCCAAGCTTGCTGCGGAATCCAAGCCAATGGCGGAAGCGAAGGCAGCCGCAGAAGCCAGGTCCGCAGCTGTGATGGACAACAAAGCCAAGACAGATCAGAGCAATCCGCCGACCGGTCGTGAAGTGAAGACCGCTCCGGTGAAAACCGTCAGCCCGATCGTCAAAGCAACCCAGCCGGAAGTAAAACCCTCATCACCCTCAATGGTCGGAGTCATTGAAATTGACGATATCGGGCTTAAGCTTCCCGTGCTGGAGGGCGTTTCTTCTCAGAACCTGAAGATTGCCGCCGGCCATATCCCGGGTACTGCGCTTCCCGGACAGGCGGGAAATTCAGCTATTGCCGCGCATAACAGCTATTCTTACGGACGGATGTTCAGCCGTCTTAAGGAGTTGAACCGGGGTGGCAAGGTGCGTGTCAAAACGGCCGCCGGAGATTGCGAATATACTATCTATGAGATCAGGACGGTCGAGCCTTCCGACACCTCCGTGCTTAACCGGAACGCCAAGGACAAAGTGCTGACACTGATCACCTGCGACGATGAAGGCAGCAACCGTCTGGTGCTGCACGGGAAATTGAATTAGCGGGAATGGGCCTTTCGTTGACGCGCTTTGTTTTTTGTAGCATTATTAGGGGAGAAAGCGTAGGCAGGAAGGGGTGTCCAGCATGAACGCCGAAGAGATAATTGAAGTAATGGGAAAGCAGGGAATGCGAATCACCGACCAGCGGAGGACACTGGCACAGCTTTTTGCCGGGACTGAAGGATATCTGACCGCTAAAGCGGTATATGAGCATATGGGCCAAAAATATTCGGGCTTGAGCTTTGACACGGTGTACCGCAACCTGCGCCTGATGCACGAAATGGGGGTTTTGGAGCAATTCGTTTTGGAGGACGGAATTAAATTCCGCGCCCGCTGTGACGAGCATGACCATCACCATCACCTGATCTGCATGAACTGCGAAAAGACCTATCCCGTCGTTTTTTGTCCGATGGACGCGGTAACGCAGGTGCCGGACGGTTTTGACATCGTCAAGCATAAATTTGAGGTTTATGGTTACTGCAAGGACTGCACAAATGAAAAAGATCGCTAAAGCACCTGTACAATTTTACCGTAAATGGATTTCTCCTCTCAAACCGCCGACCTGCAGATTCTATCCTACGTGCTCACAGTACGCGCTTGACGCAATTGAACTGCATGGTCCGCTGCGCGGCGGTTGGCTTGCCGCAAAGAGGATTTGCCGGTGCCATCCTTTTCATCCCGGCGGATTCGATCCGGTGCCTCCCAAAACACGGGATCAGACATCGGGCAAGAGCTAACCGGCTCAGCGGGATGTGCGCGGCTGCGAGAATGACCTGGAGCCAGGCTGATAAGCGCGGTTGCGAGATCGGGAGTGGAAGCGGGCGGATTCCCCTCGTGCAGCGCCGCAGATTGCGCCGGGAGAGGCTGGCGTCAGGCAGACCTTGACACGGTATGCTGCTTTTCGTTATATTTGGCATAATTAAAGAAAAACAAACCGATGAACGGATGTGTACAAGGGGAGGCCTACACAGAGAGCCGGGGAAGCTGCAAACCGGTTAGGGCGAAGCTTGGAGTATGGTCCCGGAGGGAATGCTTTCGAGTTGTTCGGCTAATAGAGCCGGAAGAATAAGACAGCATCGTGGTCCAGCGTTAATGGAGGAAGTCTCGTTTGCGCCCTGCGCGGATTCGAAGACTTGCTGAGCCCCGTTGTTCGCGAGAAACGGGGGAAACCGGGTGGTAACACGTGAGCACAAGCTTTCGTCCTGTAAAGGAAGAGGGCTTTTTTTTGTGAACGTTAAAGAAAGTTTAAAAATTCGCTAAATGATAAAGCGAAATGGTGTTACCAAGAAAACCTGCCTTTAATTCGCGGTCGCTCATCCTTGAATGGCCTCGGGTAGAGGTTTTCTTTAAAAATTCAGGAGGTTTTGACGATGCCGGAAAATAAAAAAACGTTTTACATTACAACCCCGATCTATTATCCAAGCGACAAGCTTCACATCGGCCATGCTTATTCCACCGTGGCGGGCGACGCGATGGCCCGTTACAAACGGCTGCGCGGCTATGACGTGATGTATTTGACGGGAACGGATGAGCATGGGCAGAAGATCGAAAGGAAAGCGAAGGAAGCCGGTAAAGATCCCCAGCAGTTCGTCGACGACATTGTGGCGGGCATCAAAGAGTTGTGGATAAAGCTGGACATCTCGTATGACGATTTTATCCGCACGACCGAGCCGCGGCATAAGGAGGCTGTGGAAAAAATTTTTACGCAGCTGATGGAGCAGGGGGATATTTACCTTGACACATATGAAGGCTGGTACTGTACACCCGACGAATCGTTCTTCCCGGAGAGCAAGCTGGTCGACGGCAAATGCCCGGACTGCGGGCGCCCGGTGGAAAAAGTAAAGGAAGCTAGCTACTTTTTCCGCATGAGCAAATATGTGGACCGTCTGATGCAGTATTACGAGGAGAACCCCGAGTTTATCCAGCCGGATTCCCGGAAGAATGAAATGATCAACAATTTCATCAAGCCGGGACTGGAGGATTTGGCGGTTTCCCGTACAACGTTCGATTGGGGAATCAAAGTCCCCAAGGATCCCAAACATGTCATCTACGTATGGATTGACGCGCTGTCCAACTATATTACCGCTCTGGGCTACGGCAGCGGGGATGATGGCAAATTCCGGAAATATTGGCCTGCGGATGTCCATTTGATGAGCAAGGAGATTGTCCGCTTCCACACGATTTATTGGCCGATCATGCTGATGGCGCTGGGACTGCCGTTGCCGAGGAAGGTTTTTGCGCACGGCTGGCTGCTCATGAAGGAAGGGAAAATGTCCAAATCCAAAGGGAACGTCGTCGATCCGGTCACTTTGATCGACCGTTACGGCCTGGACGCGCTGCGCTATTATCTGCTGCGCGAGGTTCCTTTCGGGGCGGACGGAACGTTTACTCCGGAAGGATTTGTGGAGCGGCTCAATTATGACCTGGCCAACGATCTGGGCAACCTGCTCAACCGCACTATTGTAATGATCGACAAGTATTTTCACGGAGTTGTCCCGGCTTACGTCGAAGGAGCTACCGAATTCGACGCCGGTTTGATCGAGACCGCTTCGGAGACGGTGAAGCAGGCAGAAGCGGCGATGGAGAACATGGAGTTCTCCGTAGCGCTTTCGGCGATCTGGAACCTGATCCGCCGCACGAACAAATACATCGACGAGACCCAGCCGTGGTCGATGGCCAAGGATGAAGCCCTGCAAGCGAAGCTTGGTTCGGTCATGTACTGCCTGGCTGAAGCCCAGCGGATTTCATCCGTTATGCTCCAGCCGTTCATGACCCACACCCCGCAGCGCATGTGGGCGCAGCTTGGCATCTCCCGCGCGGAGCATACCGCGTGGGAAAGCGTGCGCACCTTCGGCCTGTACCCTGCGGGTACGAAGGTGCACAAGGGCGAGCCGATGTTCCCCCGGCTCGACGTGCCTGCGGAGGTGGCGTACATCGTATCGACGATGTCCGCCGCCTCCGCGCCCGCCGCAGCCGAAGCGCCGGCTGCGGAAGACAAGGCCGTCCCGGCACAGCCGGCGGCCGAGGCGAAGCCCGAAATCGGCATCGACGATTTCGGCAGGGTTGACCTGCGCGTAGCGCAGGTCACCGCGGCGGAGCCGGTCAAGGGCGCCGACAAGCTGCTGAAGCTGCAGCTGGATCTCGGCGGAGAGACGCGGCAGGTCGTGTCCGGCATCGCCAAGCACTACACGCCGGAGCAGATGGTTGGACGCAAAGTCATCTGCGTCACGAACCTCAAGCCGGTCAAGCTGCGCGGCGAGCTTTCCCAAGGCATGATCCTGGCTGCGTCCCAAGGCGATCAGCTTACACTCGCCACAGTGCCGGACGATATGCCTAATGGCGCTGTCGTGAAATAAAAATAGTTCAGCATTGAGCAGGCAGTTCCCGCGGGAGCTGTCTGCTATTTTATTCTCTACCAGGAAAACCTGCCATCGAACCGCGCTCGCTCATCCCTGAAAGACTCCGATACCTGGCAATATCTTCGAGCAGACTCCGGGAGTATTTTTCTTAATCGTAATTCTTATTATTCTATTGACATCCTCTTCTGTGTCCGTTTATAATCAATAACATTGAATAAATAAAAATTATTACGATTTACAGAGCGGGGGAATTATCGAATCATGAATAAGAAAACAGTTAGTTTTGCAGCCGTCCTGGTGCTGTTAACCGTCGTTTTGGCCGCTTGCGGATCTTCGTCCAAAGGTCAGTTTGTAAAAGGAAAAGTGAACGTGGTAACCAGCTTTTATCCTTTATACTTCTTTACACAGTCCATCGGCGGAGACCATGTAAATGCAATCAACCTCGTACCGGCGGGAGTGGAGCCCCATGAATGGTCACCCAAAAGCAAAGACCTCAGCAATATGACCAAAGCGCAAATGTTTGTGTACCAGGGCGCCGGCTTTGAAGGCTGGGTCGACGATTTCCTGTCAAGCTTAAAGAAGGACAGCGGGCCCAAGGTGGTTGAAGCGAGTAAAGGCGTGAACCTGATCAAAGCGGACAATATCCACCCGGATCAGAAGAAGAGCAACGAAAGCGATATTGATCCCCATACGTGGCTTAGCCCGGTGAACGCCAAGAAAATGGGGGAGAACATCCGTGACGGACTGATTGCGGCGGATCCTGCCAATAAAGCGGACTATGAGGCCAATTACAACAGCTTCGCCGGGAAGATGGACGCACTGGACGCCAAGTATAAAGAAACTTTAGCCAAAACCTCCAAAAAAGAAATCGCCGTGACCCACCAAGCTTTTGCTTATCTGTGCAGGGATTACAGCTTGGTCCAGATGCCGATCATGGGGCTGGCACCCGATTCCGAACCGACGGCCAAGGATCTGCAGCAGGTGAACCAGTTCATAAAAGAGCACAACTTGAAATATATTTTCTTTGAAGACCTGGTATCGGACAAATTGGCCAAAACGCTCGCCAAAGACGCGAATGTGGACACTTTGGTGCTGAATCCGCTGGAGGGCCTGACGGAGGAGCAGCAGAAGGCCGGAGAGAATTACATTACAATCATGGAGAAAAATTTGCAAACTCTGACAAAAGCGCTACAATAGTTGTATATAGGCACCGGTGTTAAGATGTTTCCTCCTGGAAGCATCTTAACTTATTCAGGGGCTGTTTAATCGTCGACGGTCATATTCACAGACAGTAAGGAGGGAGCTCATGTCAGCTGAGAATCTGTCAGTGGGCAAGGATTATTGCCACCAAAGCATCGTTTCGCTGGAAGGCGTTTCTTTTTGCTATGAAAATAAAAAGGTCATCGAGAATTTAAATTTCACTGTTCTGGAGCGGGATTTCGTAGGGCTCATTGGTTCCAATGGCGCGGGGAAAACCACGCTGCTCAAAATGCTGGTCGGGCTGCACAAGCCCGAGAAGGGCATGGTAAAGCTGTTCGGCCAGCCGATCGAGCAGTTCGGCGAGTGGGGGCGGATAGGGTATGTCCCGCAGAAAAACTCGTTTAATCCGCTCTTTCCCGCCACCGTCAAAGAGGTCATCCAATCCGGCTTATACGGCAGGCAAAAGCTGTACCGGCGCCTCACCAAGGATGACCTCGAACGGGTCATAGACGCGCTTCATGTGATGAAAATCGAGGATTTGGCGAACCGCAGAATCGGACAGCTCTCGGGCGGACAGCAGCAGCGGGTTTTTCTGGCCAGGGCGCTTGTAAACAATCCCCAGCTCCTGATCCTGGATGAGCCGACTGTAGGGATCGACGCGGAGACGCAGGCCGGCTTCTTCCATATGATCCGTCATATGCACCTGCGCCATCCGATTACTTTCATTATGGTTTCGCACGATATGGAAATGATCCGCAGCTATTTGGGCGAAAGTCCCGTGCAGGAGTCGGGCAAGCTGAAGTTTTATGTCAAGCACACCCATGATCCGGAGGATTGCGGTGAAACCAATTTAACACACACGCTAAAAGAGCTTCGGTCCACGATCGGAGTGTAAGAGGAGAATCTTGTGGAATCGTTAGATATTTTCAATGAATATTTTTTTCAGAGGGCGCTTCTCGGGGGCATCCTGATAGGTCTCACCGCCCCCTTGATGGGTGTTTTTCTTGTCCTGCGCAGGCTGTCGATGATCGGGGATACTTTGGCCCACGTCTCTATCGCCGGCGTTGCCCTGGGCTTTCTTATCAACGTCTACCCGGTAGCCGTCGGTTTGGTATTTGCGCTGCTTGCCTCCTTTGGTATCGAGAGGTTGAGAAAAGCTTACAAGACCTATGCAGAGCTGTCGATCGCCATCCTGATGTCGGGCGGCATCGCGTTCGCTACGCTGCTTTTTACATTGGGCAAAGGCTTTAACATGAATGTGATGAGCTACTTTTTCGGCAGTATTTATACGCTGGATGCCTTGGATTTATGGGTTGTTTTTGGGGTGACGGTGCTGGTGGCGGCAGTCATCGGGGTACATTTTAAGGAGATGTTCCTCATGTTCTTCGATGAAGAAGCGGCGGCGGTCAGCGGCCTTCCGATCAAATTCTACAATATCGCGATCACCATGCTGACGGCGCTCGTGATTTCCGTTTCCATCAAGATTGTAGGAGCCCTGCTCGTATCTTCCCTGCTGACGATACCAGTAGCCTGCTCGCTTATTCTGTCCAAAAGCTTCAAGCATTCGGTATTTCTCGCCATTCTTTTCTCGGAGATTTCTGTCGTGCTCGGTCTGGTTGCCGCCGGAATTTGGAACTTGGCTCCGGGGGCGACGATTGTGCTGTTCCTTATCGCGCTGCTGATCGGAGTTTTGATCGTCAAACGGCGAATCAGGGTGTGAGCGGGGAAAGGAGAAATTGATGCAGCATCTCACTGTTGGAATAGCTTTGTTTGCCGGCGCCGCTTCGTTCGTATCTCCGTGCTGCCTGCCGTTGTATCCGTCTTATCTTTCTTACATTACGGGTGTTTCGGTGAATCGGCTTAAAACGGAATCAAGCGGGGAAATCAGGCGGAAGACGGTTCTGCATACGCTTTGCTTTATCGCAGGTTTCTCGATCATCTTTTATTCCCTGGGGCTCAGCGCAGGACTGGTGGCGGATCTGTTCATCAAGAACAGGGTGCTTCTCAGACAGCTCGCTGCGCTGCTTATTTTTGTGATGGGATTGTTCTTGCTGGGCATTTTTCAACCTCAATGGTTAATGAGGGACGTCAAATTCCAATGGAAATCAAGGCCTGCGGGGTATGCGGGTTCAGTGCTGGTAGGAATGGGCTTTGCCGCCGGATGGTCCCCTTGTGTCGGGCCCATTCTTGGGGCGATCATCACTTTATCGGCGACGGAGTCCGGAGCATGGCTGCCGCTCATGACAGCTTATTCCCTTGGCTTCGCGGTTCCTTTTTTCATCCTGGCCTTTTTTATCGGTTCCACCAAGTGGATTTTGAACTATTCCAACACGATTATGAAAATAGGCGGGGGCCTCATGCTCGTCATGGCCGTGCTGCTGTACACCGACCAAATGACACAGATCACCATCTGGCTGCAGGGGAGAACTCCCGGATGGCTGAAGTTTTAAAGTAGAAAGCAATTGACACTCCACGTACTTCTGCAGGTCCGTCTCTCCCGTTTCAAACCTGTGCACAACCGAGGCAGATGCCGCCTTCCCCCGTGGTGCAATTGGGTTGTAAGCACAACCGAAACATATACCGTTCGTCCCTGCGGAGCAGTCAGAAAGAGCTCATGCCCGTCGTGATCGCGGCTTGCTTTATTATTCTGCAGGGAGTATCATACTTACTGTATGTAAAGAGTGTTGATAGCTTGCACAGCTTTGTTGTCCCGGCTGCAACAGGGGGGAAAGAAATGGCAACACCCAGTATGGAAGATTATTTGGAACGTATTTACAAACTCATCGAGGACAAAGGCTACGCCCGCGTGTCTGATATTGCGGAAGGGCTGGAAGTTCATCCTTCCTCCGTGACCAAGATGATCCAGAAGCTCGACAAAGACAATTATCTGGTGTATGAGAAGTATCGTGGCTTGGTGCTTACTTCCAAAGGTAAAAAGATGGGAAAAAGGCTCGTTGACCGCCATCAGCTGCTAGAGCAATTCTTGAACGTGATCGGTGTCCAACAGGATAATATTTATAAAGATGTGGAAGGAATTGAACATCATCTCAGCTGGGATTCCATTACTTGCATTGAAACGCTGCTGGAGTACTTTCGCAGAGATCCGGAGCGCTCTACCGAGCTGATGCTGATCAAGAGCGAACTGGAATCAGATTCATAGCCTTGCTACTAGTACATCGGCACCTCTCCAACCGACAGGTGCTTTTTTCATGCGTCTAACATAGAAACAACCCTCGCCCGCATAGATACTCACTAGAAGGATTACAGGGGAGAGGGTTCTATGAAAGTCAATGCGGTGTTCGAGGGGGGCGGGGTCCGTGCGATCGGGCTGGTCGGCGCGGTCCATGAAGCGGAGAGGCGGGGAATTCAATTCCATCAGGTGGCCGGCACCTCCTCCGGAGCGATTGTAGCTTCCTTCCTGGCAGCGGGATACAAGGCGGACGCGATGGAGAAAATGATCCAGCAAACTCCGTTCAGCCATTTCCTGGTCAGGTCTCCGATCTTTAACGCCAAGCTGTTCGGACCGGCGGCCAGGCTGCTCATTAAGAAAGGGCTCTATTCGGGCGAGGCGCTTGAACAGTGGGTATCGCAGAAGCTTGCTGCCAAAGGAATCCGCACGTTCGGGGACCTCAAACCGAATTCTTTAAGAATTATCGCATCCGACATTTCCCAGGGCAAGCTTCTGGTG
Source organism: Paenibacillus sp. JCM 18996 (assembly GCF_055392555.1). Classification (NCBI taxonomy): domain Bacteria; kingdom Bacillati; phylum Bacillota; class Bacilli; order Caryophanales; family Paenibacillaceae; genus Paenibacillus; species Paenibacillus sp. JCM 18996. The sequence continues at coordinate 1,602,719 of NZ_AP043884.1, read as the reverse complement.
CTGCCGGACGATATAGAGCAGTACGGAATAAATCCCGCCAAGTTTCCGGTGGCCAAGGCGGTGCGGATGAGCACCAGCATCCCTTATTTCTTCGATCCGGTCGTGATCCGCAAACCGGTAACGATGCGAAGCAAAGACGACGATTTCTTCAGCCAATTCATTTATATTGTGGACGGGGGGCTGCTGAGCAACTTCCCGCTGTGGATTTTCGACAAACCCGAAATACAGCAAGGGCAGTCCATTCCGACGATTGGATTTCAGCTAGTCGGCCGGCAGCACAAAAAGCCCCGGAATATCCGGGGCCCGCTCACGATGCTCACCGCCTTGTTTGCCACGATGATGGACGCCCACGATGAACGGTATATTTCGCAGAATAACGATTTCCGTACGATCAAGATACCGACCTTGGGCGTCCAGGCTACCGATTTCCATATTGATCTGAAATCGGGGAGCAAGCTTTTTAACTCCGGCAGGTCGGCGGCTTCCTCGTTTTTTGACAAGTGGAGTATGGAGCAGTATGAGAATTATTATTTCGAATATGTCCTGCGGCGAAAGAAAAAGAAGTGAAACAAGAACAACCATTAGTGGTATTTCGGGATGTTATCTTCATCATCGGGCTTGCTGCCTTCGATCACACGAAAGGAATGCTTCCGGCGCTTGGGTTTGGCCGACCTGCTGCGGGAGTAAGACGACGTTTTTCTTCTAAACCACCTGTCGGGCGGAAATTTGTAGAGCAGATAGATAACGCCGAAAACAATAGCCGGAATGATCAGCGTGCCGATAAAGCTGTTGATCTGGGTCACAATCCCTATGAGCAAAAACACGCCTATAATGTAGGTCAAGTAGGAACGTTTCATTACTCTATCCCTCCACTGTTCGTCTGTCCAACTCTCTCACACGGTTAAAAGAAGCGATCGACACTTCCACCTGGGAATCTTCGGGTTCTTTCGTCGTCAGCTTTTGCAGCCACAGCCCCGGATAGCCTAAATATTTGAGCACAGGAATGTCCCTCAGCGAATTCGTAAAGCGCAGCACTTCATAAGATACGCCGATCACCACCGGAAGAAGAACGATTCTCTGTACGATTCTTTCGACAAAGCTGTCATAATGGAAGAACGAGTAGATCAGGGCCCCGATAATGACGGTAAAAACAATAAAAGAGCTCCCGCAGCGGTAATGCAGCGTGCTGAATTTTTGCACGTTCCCCACCGTGAGTTCGACCCCGGCTTCGTATGCGGAAATCACTTTATGCTCGGCGCCGTGGTACTGGAACAGCCTTTTGACGGTCGGTGTCAATGAAATAGCGTACAGATAGGCTACAAGCAGAACGATCTTGATAACGCCTTCGATCAAATTATGGACGATCTGGTTTTGGAACAAATTGGCGAACAGGAACTGCTCAATGGCCGTGGGCACCAGGGTAAATACGAATTTGCCGAACAAAAAGGACAGCACTCCCACGAACGCCACACCCAGGACTAGGGACAGCTTGCCCATGACAGACGGCTTCTCTTCCCTGAACTCGGAGTCTTCTTCGGCGAATTTTTCTGCGGAAAAATTCAAATGCTTGGCCCCGTGCGCACTGGCTTCTATAATTCCGACAATGCCTCTGACGAAAGGGATTCTTTTGAACGGCCGGAGCCATTCGATTTCTTTTTTCGGTACCTCGAAGTAATCGATACCGTTATTTTTTCGGCGCACAGCGGTAACATGATGCGTCCGGCCTGCAAACATGACCCCTTCAATTACCGCCTGCCCTCCGTAAATAGCTGTCTGTGACAAACCCCATTCCACCTTCACCATGAAGTAAACAAAAAATTAAGCCTTCTTCTATTGTAACGAATTCCGGCTCTGATAGCTACTTGTTTTACATTGCCCGTAATTGTGCATAATAACCATGCATAAACGGCGCGATGCCGAAAAAACGGAAAGATGGAAGGTACAAGGAATGAACCAGCAGACTAGAAATAATCGTGCGCAGGGCAAGAAGCCCGGAAAGAAAATACGAAGCGTCTTCATGAGCTGGCGGGTTATTATTGAAGTGGGTTTCTTCGGCGGGCTCCTCGGGGGGGGCATTAAGCTGCTGGAATATTATTTTCAGTTCACGAAGATACCGCCGGGGTTTCTTGTCGCTTCTTTTCTGGGACTCACTTTTCACAAAAACTTGCCGGGGTTTTTCCTGGGCTGGGGGGTTTTTATAGTATTATCCCTGCTGGCCAGTGCGCTGTACGCGCTCCTGTTACGCAAAGCGAAAAGCCCTTACTACGGCTTGTTATACGGCGCGGCGTGGTGGGTGCTGCTTTACCTGGTGGTGAGGCCCCTGGCCAGAACGAACTATCCGGTCGAGCGGATGGACTTGAACACTCTGATCAGCGATTGCTGCCTGTTTCTGCTGTGGGGGCTGTTTATAGGGTTTTCGATTTCCTTTGAATATACGGACCAACAGGCCTATGAGCCGACAAAAGAGAGCTCCATGCCAAAAAAAAGTTTCTCAAGGAGCTGAAAAATATGGTAAAATAACTAGGGCAAACGCGCGCCTCAAGGGCTGTGCATCCGCCAATATCCTCTATAAAGCGGAGGCTTTCGATGAAAAACGTGCTGGTCGTGAACGGACCGAATTTGAATATGCTCGGCATCCGCGAACCTGGAGTTTACGGGACCTTGTCCCTGTCGGCTATTGAGCGCAAGCTCAGGGCATTCGCGGATTCCCTGCAGCTGCAGCTGGAATTTGTGCAATCGAACCACGAAGGTGATATAATTGACTCGATTCAGGCAGCTTACGGAACGAAGGAAGGCATCCTGATCAATCCGGGCGCTTTTACCCATTACAGCTACGCGATCCGGGATGCGATAAGCGCAGTGGGCCTGCCCGTCGTTGAAGTACATATGTCCAACATCCACAAGCGGGAAGAGTTCCGCCATCTATCCGTAACTGCGCCGGTCGCGGTTGGACAGATCAGCGGCTTCGGAGCTTACAGCTATGAGCTGGGACTTCTTGCCCTGTACGAGCATATTAACAAGGCAGGTGAAGCGGAATGAACGGGCGCCGGATCGACAAATTAAGGGCGGCTTTGAAGGCAATGCAGTTGGAAGCGATGCTCATCACCAGCGGATTCAACCGCCAGTACATCTCCGGATTCACCGGATCCTCCGGGTACGTCCTCGCCACGCAAGATAAGGCTTACCTGCTGACGGATTTCCGCTATATGACTCAGGCTCCCGAACAAGCAAAGGATTTTGAAGTGGTGGAGCATAAGCCCAATGTCATGCTTTCGGTAAAAGAACTGCTTGAGAAGAGCGGTATCAAGCGGCTCGGATTTGAACAGAATGACCTTTCTTATGGAGCCTATACCCGCTATTCGGCGGATTTGGCAGGCATTGAGCTAGTGCCGACTTCCGATGCAGTTGAGAAAATCCGGCTTGTCAAGGACGACGCGGAGCTGCGGATTTTGCAGGAAGCCTCCGATCTTGCGGACGCCACCTTCTCACATATTCTTAGCGTTCTTAGGCCCGGACTTACGGAGCTTGAAGTGGCGCTGGAGATTGAAATGTTTATCCGCCGCAATGGAGGAACTTCCACTTCCTTCGAGACGATTGTAGCGTCGGGCGAACGATCCGCACTGCCCCACGGCAAAGCAAGCGAACGCATGTTAAGGAACGATGAGTTTGTCAAAATGGATTTCGGCGCGTACTACAAAGGCTACTGCTCCGACATTACAAGAACCGTTGTGCTCGGCAAGCCGACAGACAAGCACAAGGAAATTTACGGCATTGTGCTCGAAGCCCAGCTCGGCTGCCTGAACGGCCTGAAGCCCGGCATCACCGGCAAAGAAGGCGACGCTCTTGCGAGGGATGTCATTGCAAGCAAGGGATATGGCGAATATTTCGGGCATGGAACGGGTCACGGCCTTGGCATGGAAGTCCATGAGGCACCTCGTCTTTCACTGCAGGGGGATACGGTGCTGGAGCCGGGCATGGTGGTCACCGTGGAACCGGGCATTTATTTGCCGGGCTTCGGCGGCGTCCGCATCGAAGACGACGTAGTGATCACGGAGTCGGGTATCAAGATATTGACCCATTCTACCAAAGAATTGGTTATTATAGATTAAAAAGGTCCATGGCTTCTTAAGCCTTATTATTGGGGCTCCCCGCAAAGTAATCGGAATCAGCTTCGAAGGCATACGTCACTTTGTGGGGTAATTTTCAGTGTCATTTTATTCAGGAGGGATTAATAAGTGATCTCAGTTAACGATTTTAAAACAGGCTTGACCATTGAAGTTGAAGGTGATTTGTTCACCGTCATCGATTTTCAACACGTAAAACCGGGCAAAGGCGCGGCTTTCGTCCGCTCCAAGCTGAAAAATCTGCGCAACGGCAACACGGTTGAGCGCACCTTCCGCGCAGGCGAAGGCGTGGGACGAGCCCATATCGAGAACCGCGAGATGCAGTATCTGTATAACAGCGGCGAAGAATATACTTTTATGGACACCGAAACTTACGACCAGATTTCACTGACCCGTGCACAACTGGAATGGGAGCTCAACTTCCTCAAAGAGAACATGATGATCAACATCATGAGCTATCAAGGAGAGATCCTGGGGATCAACCTTCCGAACAGTATCGCCTTGAAGGTGGTTGAAACCGAGCCCGGCATCAAGGGCAATACCGCCACAGGCGCAACGAAGAACGCGAAGGTGGAGACCGGATTAAACGTTCAGGTTCCGCTGTTTATCGAAGAAGGAGACGTGCTGCTCGTCGACACGCGCGAAGGCAAATACATTTCCCGCGCGTAAGTGCATTACCGGAGGGCCTTGAACTCGTTATGGAGTTCGGGGCTTTTTTCCGTCAAGAGCGATTAGTAAAGAATTTAAATTGCACTGCGAGAGCTTGCAGCTGTTTTGGGGGAATGTGCCAGTATTTTTTTCGTGCCTTTTCGCCGAATTATGCTATAATTTTAATAAATTTTGGTGAATGAAGATGGGAGAGGAACAGCTTTGTCTTTGATTGTGATGAAGTTCGGGGGGAGCTCCGTCGGCGACGCCGAGCGCATGAAGCGTGTAGCGCAGCGGATCGTGGAACGCAAAGGGGAAGGGAATCAATGTGTGGTGGTCGTTTCCGCGATGGGGGATACAACGGACGATTTAATCGACCTGTCCAGGCAAATTTGTGACGTAACGCCGCCAGCCAGAGAAATGGATATGCTGCTTACGACCGGGGAACAGGTTTCTGTCGCCCTTTTGTCGATGGCTATACAGAGCCTGGGAGTTTCCGCCGTCTCTTATACCGGTTGGCAGGCTGGAATGATAACGGAAGAACTTCACGGCAAAGCCAGAATTACGAATATTGAGCCGAGCCGCCTGTTAAGCGCGCTGGAACGGGACGAAATTGTGATCGTAGCTGGCTTTCAGGGCATGACGGAGGCGGGAGAGATCACCACCCTCGGCCGCGGAGGCTCGGATACTACGGCCGTTGCTCTGGCAGCCGCAATCAACGCCGATTTATGCGAAATTTACACCGATGTGGACGGCATCTACTCTACTGACCCACGGATTGTCAAAGTAGCGCGCAAGCTGGAGGAAATTTCGTATGACGAAATGCTGGAGCTGGCCAACCTGGGCGCAGCGATCCTGCATCCGCGGGCTGTGGAATACGCCAAAAATTTCAACGTCCGTCTGTGCGTAAGATCCAGCTTTACCCGCAACGAAGGTACTTATGTCAAGGAGGAAGCCGTGATGGAACAAGGAATTACAGTGCGCGGAATAGCTTACGATAAGAATGTGGCCCGGATCTCCATTCTTGGAGTGCCGGATAAAGCAGGGCAGCTCGCCGGCGTATTTACCGCTCTTGCCAAAGAGCAGATTGACGTGGACATTATCGTCCAGAGCGGAGTGCAGAACGGCGAAGCGGACTTCTCCTTCACCGTCTCCCTCGACGATGTGCAAACAGCGCTGAGCACTCTGGAAGGAATCCAGGCGCAAATCGGCTACCGGGAAGTGACTTCCGAGCTGAATCTCGTCAAAGTTTCCATCGTTGGCGCCGGCATGGTCAGCACTCCGGGAGTGGCGGCCCGAATGTTCGAAGCGATCTCAGGCCTCGGGATTTCCATTAAAATGGTTTCTACCTCCGAAATCAAAACGTCCTGCGTAATTGACAACTCCCAATTGAAAGAGGTTGTCCGGGCTCTGCACACGGCTTATGGGCTCGACGCTGCCGAGCAGGCTTTCGTAGGCGGGCCGTCCGAAAGAAGATAGTGCCCTTATTTTAACTTATCGAATAAAAAATAGGAGACCTTCAGCAGAAATGCGGTAATGCCGGCGGCCATCAGCGGCCCCACAGGAATTCCGCGCATGAACAGAATGCCGAAGATCGAACCGATGACAAGGCCCACAATTAATTGCGGGTCTATTTTTAACAGCTCCAGCCCCTTGCCGTTCATATAAGTTGCAATGGCTCCCCCTGCCAGCGCGACAATGCCGGGCCAGGTCGTAAAGACGGAAATAATGTCCTTGGGCGAAATTTTCTCGGAAGCAAAGGGGACAAGCACTCCCATCGTCAAAAAAAGAAGACCCAGCTCCAGGCCCCTTCTTTCGATTGCAGGCAAATACCTGTCCAGACTGATCAGTTTCACCACAAGCAGGACGCAGGCTGCGGTAGTAATAATATTGGACCGGCCGATCATCCCGATAATGATGAGAACAACAAGCAGCAAATCTCCGTTCATAAAGGAAAACTCCCCGTCTCATAGTTTCTTTCCTATTCTATGAGCGGACAACCTTTTTAGAACCTCCCGGCAAATGGGGCACCAGAGTGCTGTCCACAAGCACAGGAACCATCTCCGTAACATTAAACTGCGAGCAATAAATTACATCTTCGCGGAATCCCAGCTTCATCAGCCTTTTGCCGTTGCTGCAGCCCAGGAGGACGTCCTGCAGCTGCCCTTCCGTACGGAGAAAGGCATAATTCATCGCCAGCCCGAAATCGTTCACTTCAATCCCTTCTCCATAAAGTTCTGTCAGAGCATGGACCAATGCCCCCGCACATAAACCGTCTTCCAGGGCGTATACATCCTGAGTGCCGGAACATAAAATAACGATGTCTTTCTTCATTTCAAAAGCGGTCCGTGCGCATGCGCCTGCATTGAGGAACGCTCCGATGAGCACGCGGCTCGCTTTATGGGCCTTTTGTACGGCCCGGGTGCCGTTGGTCGTGGTGATGATCAGCTTTCTGCCCTTCAAATCGTCCGCCGTATATTCCAGAGGGGAATTTCCGTAATGAAACCCGGGAATTTTACGGCAAGAGCGCTCTCCGCCCAATCTGTCTTCCGGATGCTGCTGCGCTTTGGCGCCATTCACGGTCTCCGTGGCCAGGACTTCCGCACAGCCATGGTTTAGAGCTGTAATGATAGTGCTTGTCGCGCGAAGCACGTCGATCACTATGACGGTCCGGTTCGTTAATTCCTCAGTTCTCGCCTCATTGACACTGGAGATCACATCGATCAGCATGCTTCCCGCCTCCCCGGATTATTGTATTTCCAGCTGATCTTCCTTCTTGATGCCTAATCCAAACGTATCGGAACGAAGTCCCCTGCGCAGCGCCTCTACAGAGATAATGTCCTGCGGTGCAATATTGCCCAAATGGATCTCAGGGCCGAGTAAATTCATCAGGTGAACCTGCTGCTGTTTTTGGGGCGCTTCCCATAGAATCATATGCGGATTAGGCACGTGTTTTAGAACTTGTTCCAGTTCTTCGTCCTTGCAGTCCCCGTTTTTATCGAAAATGCCGACCCCGGCTCCGGACTCCCGTCCTTCCATCGTCACCAGCTCCGCGCCGTAATGAAGGTCCAAAGCCACGGTTTCCTGCAGTTCATGCATATCTATCGACGAGCCGAAGCATTTTTTTCCATATTCGGTGTATACGATGAGTCCCTGCTCCACTCCTTGGGAGATCAGCTCATTCCTCTTTTTGCGGGGCAGTTCGATCGTGCCGTCGGATACCTCGATACCGGTGAAGCCCAGGGAGGAAATCAACCGGAAGAAAGAGCCGACCTCATTTTGCTGCACGGCCACTTCCAGAAACGTCCCTCCGGGGAATACGCAAATACCTTGGGCTTTAGCCATCTCGATCTTGGCGTTCAGAAGCTCCACCGGGTACAACGGAGAGGTGCCGAAGCCTATTTTTAGCATATCGATATGATGTCCGGCGGTTGCAAGCAGATCTTCGAACGAATGGATGCCCAATCCTTTATCTATAACCATCGTTTTTCCTAACGTTCTCGGTTTGGCCGTCCTGCGGCCTGAAGGATCGGAAAGCACCGGTATCCATTGAGCTTGGGAAGTGGTCTCCATCACAATTCTCCTAACTGTTGGGTTTGTTTGTGTGGGTTAATCTCAAGTTCATCATATGCACCTCATGGTGGGTATGTGCCCCGGTAAGTGCGATCCTCCTTACTGCATTCCGGCAGCAAAAAAATAACGAACCTTGGCAAAGTCGGAACCTAAAATGAGACATGCCCGCATAAGCTAGGATGTAACGGCATTGAAGCAGGCGAGGGCTTCCTGGTCGACCCGCCTGCGGAACATGAATAGGGGGTCATATGAATGTGGGATGCGGTAAACAAAGTAGTTCTGAGCATGGCGACATTAAGGATGCTTTCGGGCAGTCTCGAGGTGATCGCGGCGCTGCTCATGCTCAGGTTAAATCAGGTGGAGAAGGCGCTGCTCGTGAACTCGGGCCTTGCCCTGGTAGGGCCTCTGGTGCTGCTGACAACAACGACCATCGGCTTGGTGGGTATCGCGGAGAAACTATCATTAGGCAAAATGATATGGGTACTGGCGGGAGTGGGGTTCATTTTCATAGGCATATTAAAAAAATAACGGGCGACATATTTTAAGAGACTCGGCATATGTATGAAAACAGGTGAATTCAGGACAACCAGGAGGCTGCCGCCATATGATAGAATCCATTCTCGCCGTTCTCCCTCCGGGCCTGCGCAGAATAGTAGACAAACTGCCGGGCACCGTCTCCTCCCGGACAGAAGAGCTGCGCATCCGCCAAGGCCGGCCGCTCGAGATCGTGTACGGCGGAAGCTACGCTTTTATCGGCGCCGACGGCCTCCTCACCGACAATCCTGCGGCCGCGTACCGGCCGGACAAAGAGGACGCCGTCAAGCTGCTGGAGCTGCTGACAAACCACTCGGTGTACTCGTTTGAAGAGGAGCTGAAAAGAGGGTTCATCACGGTCGCCGGAGGCCATCGGGTAGGACTGGCCGGGCGCACGGTGCTCGAGCAGGGGAAAGTGAAGCAAATCCGCGACATCACTTCTTTCAACATAAGAATCGCAAGGGAGATCCGGGAGGCATCCAGGGAAGTCCTGCCTTACCTTCTCGATTCTTCGGGGACGGCCATGCACCATACGCTGGTCATCTCCCCGCCGCAGCACGGAAAAACGACACTGATCAGGGATTTGGCAAGAAACTTGTCTTATGGCAGATGGCAGGGTGCCAGGGCGGGGCCGCGCGGCTTCAAAGTGGGCGTCGTCGATGAACGCTCGGAAATCGCAGCCTGCGACAAGGGCGTTCCCCGATTCGACCTCGGACCCCGCACCGATGTGCTGGACGGCTGCCCGAAGGCGGAGGGGATGATGATGATGATCCGCTCGCTTTCTCCTGAAGTGATCGTTGTGGACGAGATCGGCAGGGCGGAGGATGCGGGAGCCATCCATGAAGCGGTGCGCGCTGGAATACGGGTACTCGCAACTGCCCATGGAAGCGGTCTGGAAGATGTGAAAAGAAGGCCCGTGCTGCAAGCGCTGCTGGAAGACGGCATGTTTACCCGGTACATCGTGCTTGAGCGGCGGAAAGGCGGTAATCCCTTCTTTGCGGTGCTTGACGGCAAAGGCACTCGTCTGGAGGCGGCAAGAAACGGAGTTTATTGACTGGAGGAGGAGATTCATGCTCAAGCTGATCGGAGCCATGCTGATCCTTAGTGCCGGAACCTTGTTCGGATTCTTTCAATCGTTCCAGTATTCGAGACGCCCCAAGCATCTGCGCAGCCTTATCCAGGCACTGCAAAGGCTGGAGACGGAAATCGCCTACGGGTTTACGCCGCTGCCCGACGCGCTTGCGGCGATTAGCCGGCAAAGCCCCAAACCGCTGTCCGCTTTCTTTGAACAAGCTGCATCGCGGCTGGAGGGAAGAGACGCGCCTTCCATCAGGGAAAGCTGGCGCAGCGCGGTGGACAGCGAGTGGAAGAATACAGCGATGAAAGAGAATGAGAAGCAGATTATGAATGAGCTTGGACTCACCATCGGCATGACCGACCGGGAGGACCAGGTGAAGCACCTGAGGCTCGCCGTGCTGCAGCTGCAGGGGGAAGAGGAGCAGGCGCGCGAGGAGCAAAGGCGGTACGAAACGATGTGGAGAAGCCTGGGGGTTCTCCTTGGCGTATTGATTGTGATTCTGATTTACTGACAGCGCCAGAAATTATAACAGCCGGCCGGTGGCCGGACGGAAAGATTTGGAGTGAGGTGCGCCCATGAACGTGGATGTAAACCTGATATTCAAAATAGCCGGAATCGGCATCATCATCGCAATGCTGCACACGCTGTTAAAGCAGTCCGGTAAAGAGGATTTCGCCCACTGGGCCACGCTCATCGCTTTTGTGTTCGTACTGCTGATCGTGATCCGGCAGCTCAACATTTTGTTCAGGGAAATCAAGACAATCTTTCTTTTCCAATAGGTGAACCCCCCATGGAGATCATTCAAATCGTAGGGATCGGCCTCACGGCCGCCGTCTTGTCTTTAGTCGTCAAGGAGCAAAAGCCGCTGTTCGCGTTCATGCTTTCGGCGTTTACGGGAATAATCATCTTCCTGATGCTGATCGGCAAAATCGCGTCGGTCATCGCCATTTTGGAGAGCTTGGCGGCCAAGTCCAACATCAATATGATCTACCTCAAAACGATACTGAAAATTATCGGCATCGCTTATATCGCGGAATTCGGCGCCCAGATCGTGCGGGATGCTGGACAGGAATCCATCGCAGCCAAGATAGAGCTTTCCGGCAAAATCCTGATCATGGTCATGGCGATTCCGATTATATCCGTCATTATCGAGACGGTGGTCAAGCTGCTTCCCGCTTAATCGTATAGATCCGGCAGCCAAGCCATGAGAACCCACCAAAGTACCCGGGAGTGAATCCATTATGCGCCAGCGGTTTTTCCAATGCTTTCTCATCGTATGCCTGTTCATCCTTACTCTTCTCCATTCCGCTGCACCGGCCTTTGCGCAGGAACCGGCGGATGCGGTAATCAAGGAGCAGGCCCGGCACGTGCATACGGACGGAGTGGAGAAGTATTGGAACGACCTGATGCAAAAGTATGGAGGCTACTTCCCGGACAGCAAGCCGCCGAGCTATATGGACCTGCTGACCGGAACCGGAGGGTTCAGCCTGAAAACGGTGCTCAAAGGATTGGCCCGGTACTTTTTGCACGAATTGATTTACAACGGCAAGCTGCTGGCCTCGATCGTCATTCTCTCGATCTTCAGCCTTATCCTGGAAAACATCCAGAGCTCCTTCGAGAAAACGACAGTGAGCAAAATCGCTTATGCCATCACATTTATGGTGCTGATGATTATAGCGATCAACTCGTTCCAGGTTTCTGTAGGCTACGCAAAAACGGCGATTACAGGGATGATGGACTTTATGCTCGCCGTCGTCCCGGTCATGCTCACGCTGCTGATGTCCATGGGAAGCGTATCATCCGTCGCCGTCCTTCATCCGCTGATCGTGTTTATGGTGCATACGGTGGGGACGCTCATCTATTTTGTCATATTTCCGCTGTTATTTTTTTCCGCCGTCCTGCATATTGTTTCTTCATTAACGGACAAGTATAAGGTCACCCAGCTTGCGAACCTTCTGCGCTCCGTAAGTATAGGGCTGCTCGGCACCTTCGTGACGATATTTCTTGGAGTGGTTTCGGTGCAGGGCTCGACCAGGGCGGTGGCGGACGGGGTAACGATCAAAGCAGCAAAATACATTGCGGGCAACTTTGTCCCGGTCGTAGGCAAAATGTTCGCGGACGCTTCCGATACGGTGATAGGAGCCTCTCTGCTGATGAAGAATGCGGTCGGGATCACAGGCGTGGTCGTCATTTTGTTCATGTGCGCCTTTCCGGCCCTCAAAATCCTTACTCTTGCCTTTATATATAAAATGTCAGCTGCGGTCATGCAGCCGCTGGGGGACCATCCCATGGTAGCGTGCCTTGAAACGATCGGCAAAAGCATGGTGTACGTTTTCGCTTCTCTGGCGATTGTTTCTCTCATGTTTTTTCTGGCGATAACGATTATGGTCGCAGTGGGCAATGTGTCCGTCATGATGCGGTAAAGCTTCGACTCCTGGAGGTGCCTGATGCTGTGGATAACCGGTTGGCTGAAAACTATTATTCTAGTGATTCTGCTCGCTACGGTCATCGATCTGCTGCTGCCGAACAAAGCGATGCAGAACTACGTAAGGACGGTGATGGGGCTGTTCATTCTGCTGACGCTGATGACGCCGCTGTTCGATCTGTTCCATCGCAAATGGAACGCGGAGAAGCTGCTCTCCATGGCCGAAACTGAGCAAACCGCAATAGCGGGCTTGCCATCCGGAGCGTCGCTTGACGCAATCGCAAAAGACGCGGGACAGCTCGCGGCCGCGGGCCGCAAGCAATCGCAGGCAATGGTGGAAAAGCAAATCGCTTCCCAGGTCAAGGACCAAATCGAGAAGGAGAGCGCCTTACAGGTGAAGGAAGTCAAGGTCCGCACCGAAGTGGATGCAAAAGGCCAAGCCGTAATCGGTCTGCTCGCCGTACGGCTTCAGCCCGGCTCGCCGGACACCGGCGGCAAGACCTCCGCCAAAGCATCGGCAGTGGAGATAGAGCCGGTCAAGCCGGTCACGATCGGCCTGGAGAAGAGCGAAAGCCCGGTGAAAGAAGCGGCGCAGCCGCAATTCCTCCCTGCGTGGGAGCGGGAAAAGCAGACGATACAGCAATCTTTGCTGCAGAGGTGGCAGCTGAAGCCCGAACAGGTACAGGTTGTCGTCCTGGCGGACAGCAAGCTGAGTCCATAATTTTGCAAGAAAAGTTGGGCTCCTGCACCTTCCAATGTATACAGAACATTCGCAAAAGGGGGAATCGCCATGGGAGCTTGGCTCAAATGGCTGCTGGGACTCGCGGGCGGCGGCCCGGAAGGAAGCAAGCGCAGCCAATCATTACGTTGGCTTTTGATTGTGGGACTGATTGGGGTGGGGCTCATGCTTGTCAATTCTTTTCAGGTAAAAACAGTCGAACCTGCCGTCCAGGGGCCCGCCGGCGGGGGGCCGGAGGCCAAACCGGCTATGAAAGGCTTGAGCTCCAAGGACAAATCGCCATACAAGGAGGTGGAGGATGCTTATCAGAGCCAACTCAAAGAAATACTGCAAAAAATCGTAGGGGTTGGAGATGTGGAAGTGCTGATCAACGTGGATGGAACAGAGGAAAACGTAGTCGACCGCAATACCAAGAACACGCAGCAGCTTACAATAGAAAAGGATTTAAACGGCGCCACCCGCAACATAACGGACGTAACACAAAGCGGAGATATATTGCTCTACCAGGTATCGGGCAACCAGCAGCCGCTCGTGCTGAAGACGATTAAGCCGAAAATAAGGGGAGTGCTCGTTGTCGCTAAAGGCGCGGAGAATTTGACCGTCAAGAAAATGATTTCGGAGGCAGTGGAGAGGGGGCTCGAGGTCCCGCCCCACAAAATCTCCATTCTGCCGAGAAAGCAGTAGGCAATAAGCAGTTCTTTCAAATAAATGATCTTATTCCATTAGGAGGAATGTATCAATGAACGCAAAAAGACAAACAATCTGGCTGGTTTCCATGCTTAGTTTGATGGTGGTCCTCTCGGCGTACTACCTGTTCACCGAGGATGTCAACACTATGAATGTCGCAGCGGACACGCAAGCTCCGAAGGAAATCAAGATTGACGCCAGCGATATCGCAGCTATGAAGAATGACCCTAAAAACGGCACAACCGGCGCTAAAGCCGCCGACGCAAAAACCGGCGATGCAAAAGATGCCAAAGCTGCGGACGCGAAAACCGGCGATGCAAAAGATGCCAAAGCTGCGGACGCGAAAACCGGCGATGCAAAAGATGCCAAAGCTGCGGACAGCAAAGCTGCCGCAGGCGCTAACGCGAAGGATTCAGCGGATAATCCGGCCGATGCCAAAGCTGCAGACGCCAAAGCGTCCGCAGCCGCAGGCAAGGATGCCAAGTCCGCCGGCACAGCTAAAGACGCCAAGTCCGCTGCTCAATCGGGCGCATCGGGCGACAGCGCTCTGACAGACAGCCAGGTGATGAAGAAGATCCAGGCTCAGGCCACGGCTAAGTCAGGAAGCGACTATTTTATCGATCAGCAGATGAAACGGAGCGAAGCGATGTCAAAGAAAATGTCCGAGCTGCTGACGATCATAACGGATAAAAACAAGACCCAGGACGAAGTAACCAAAGCGCACGAGGAGCTGTACAAACTCCAGGATAAAGACGACAAGATCAGCAACCTCGAACAAGTGCTGATGAAGGATTACCCGCAGGTGTTCATCACCGAAGATTCCAACAAATGGAAAGTGACGGTGGAAAGCAATTCGCTGCAAAAGAGCCAGGCAGTCAGCATTGTAGATCAAGTAATAAAGGAAATGAATGTAGGTCCCGAGAAAGTGGTCGTCCAGTATCTGCCTTAATTCAAAAGATAAGACAAAGAGTCCGGTTGAACTGGACTCTTTCCATTTTTATGGTTTGTGATATAATACTAACGTTGTAGTGGGCAAGTACATACATAATCGAATCCTTGACGGACATACTTCCGCGCCATGCCGGCGGCCCCACAAACCTTGAAGGAGTGACTTTCGCATGTTTAAGTTAAGTGAGATAAAAGAACTGATCAAGCTTATAGACGGATCTTCCGTTCAGGAAATCGAAATCGAGAACGAAGGAGCCCGGCTGTTGATCCGCAAACCCAACAAAACCGAAGCAGTCGTGGTAGCCTCCGCTCCCGTCCACAACGCCTATATTCCGGCGGCTGTGTCTGCGGTGCAGGAAATCCAGTCCTCTGCCGTCCCGGTTCAAGATGCCGCTTCGCGGGCACAGACCGACAAAACTCAGGACAGTTCTTTACATAGAATCGTTTCACCAATGGTCGGAACCTTCTACTACGCTCCGTCTCCTGACGCTGCGCCTTTTGTAAAAAAAGGCGACCGTGTGAACGAGAAGACGGTCGTCTGCATTGTCGAAGCCATGAAGCTGATGAATGAAATAGAAGCGGAAGTGAAAGGCGAAATTGTAGAAGTTCTAGTAGAGAACGGCCAACTCGTCGAATATGGCCAGCCTCTGTTTCTTGTGAAACCGCAATAGGCGAACGTATCAACCGTTGACAGGAGGAAACCGCATATGAAGTTTCATAAGATACTTATTGCCAACCGCGGGGAGATCGCCGTACGGATCATCCGCGCCTGCCGCGAGCTGGGGATCGAGACCGTAGCTATATATTCGGAGGCGGACAGGGATTCCCTGCATGTGCGGCTCGCGGACGAGGCTTACTGCATCGGCCCCACTTTATCCAAAGACAGCTATTTAAACTTTACCAATATAATGAGTGTCGCTACGCTAACGGAAACGGACGCGATCCATCCGGGTTACGGCTTTTTGGCGGAGAACGCCGATTTTGCGGAGATATGCGAATCCTGCGGCATCACCTTTATAGGTCCCTCTCCAAAAGCGATTTCACGGATGGGCGACAAGTCGGAAGCGAAATTAACCATGAAATCCGCCAAGGTACCGATTATCCCGGGCTCCGACGGACTGGTTGAGAATCTGGACGATGCGATGGCCATTGCCAGGGATATCGGATACCCCGTTATCATTAAAGCCACTGCGGGAGGCGGGGGAAAAGGCATCCGGATCGCCGAGGACGAAGAGTCGCTGGTGAAACAGATTACGACCGCCCAACAGGAAGCGCAAAAAGCGTTCGGCAATTCCGGAGTTTACCTGGAGAAGTATTTGACCGGAATGAAACATGTGGAAATTCAAATTATTGCCGACAAGCACGGAAACGCGGTGCATCTTGGCGAGCGCGACTGCTCGGTGCAGCGCAGAAGGCAGAAGCTCGTCGAAGAAGCCCCATGCCCCGTGCTTACTCCCGATATTCGCCGGAAGATGGGAGAAGCGGCAGTACGCGCCGCACTGGCTGTAGAATATTCCGGAGCCGGAACTCTGGAATTTCTGCTTGGCCCGGACGGGGATTTTTATTTTATGGAAATGAACACGAGAATCCAGGTGGAGCACCCTGTAACCGAAATGGTCACCGGAGTCGATATTATCGCCGAAATGATCCATATCGCCGAGGGAGAGCCTCTTTCCTTTACACAGGAGGACGTTAAGATCAACGGCTGGGCCATCGAATGCCGGATCAATGCCGAAGACCCTGACCGCGGATTCATGCCTTCTCCCGGCAAAATCCAGTTTTACCTTCCCCCCGGAGGTTTGGGAGTGAGGGTGGACAGCGCAGCTTACCCCGGATATACGATCTCTCCCCACTACGATTCGATGATTGCGAAGCTGATCGTCTGGGGCAGCACCCGGGACGAAGCGATCTCCCGCATGCAGCGGGCGCTGCAGGAGTTCGAGATCGAAGGGATTTTCACAACGATCCCTTTCCACATGAAGCTTCTTCAGCACAAAAAATTTCTGGCGGGCGATTTTGACATCAAGTTCCTGGAAGAGCACGATGTGAACGATCCGGAGTCCTGACGACCGCTAACCGCCGCCAATCTTGATTAGAAATTTGTACTATTTTTACCAAAATGGTATAGTATTAAATTAGTACAAGGTGAGATAGCAAGTGGGTGAAACGGCACAGCGGTTCATTCATTTCACTTTTTAGGAGGTTCGTACAATGAGCACAATAGCTCCGGATTATGAGAAAACGGAAATCGGCAGCATACAGATCGCACCCGAGGTCATCGAAGTGATTGCAGGCCTGGCTACGGTGGAAGTAGAGGGCGTCGCAGGGATGAGCGGCGGTTTTGCCGGAGGGATTGCTGAGCTTCTTGGCAGAAAGAACTTGTCCAAAGGCGTGAAAGTTGAAGTCGGCAACCGCGAAGCTGCAGTGGACGTTTCCATTGTGATGGAGTATGGACAGCGGATTCCGGAAGTGGCAGGCGAAATCCAGAAGAACGTGAAGAGCGCGATCGAGTCGATGACGGGCCTGCTCGTAGTGGAAGTGAACGTGCATATTCACGGGGTTATGTTCAAAAATCCGGAGAAGACGGACGAAGAAACGGCGGCTCCGATCAGAGTGAAGTAACAGTCTGTGAGCCATGCATGGATATTGAACCCCCTGCTTAAGGAGTCAGGGGGTTCGCTTCTAAATCGGAGGGAGACAAGCGCCAGTGGTTAGAATATTAGACAGGTTGCTTCTGTTTATATACAGTTTAGCGATCCTACTCAGCTCCTGCATTCTGCTTTTTATGGCTTTTGGCTGGATACCGATTATGGACACAGGAATGTTCATCCAAAGAATCTATTATGATCCCGCCACCGCGATTGCTTTTATCGCTGCCTGCTTTGCCATTTTCTTCATCAGCCTTCGTTTCTTTTATATTTCGGTGAGGCGCAGCAAATTGGAAGACTCGTCGATCAACCAGAGGACGGATTTCGGAAATATCCAGATTTCAATGGAGACGATCGAGAATCTGGCCCTGAAAGCGGCCGGCCGAATTAAAGGGGTCAAGGATTTGAAAGCCCGTGTAAGGATCGAAGAAGCCGGGCTGGATTTGATGATCCGTACGATTGTAGACGGGGATACCCCCATACCGCTGCTGACCGAAGAGATGCAGAACCACGTCAAAGGGCACATTGAAGAAATAACGGGCCTGCCCGTGGCGAATGTTTCGGTCTATGTGGCGAATATCGTGCAAGCTGGGCCCACTTTCAAAAGCCGGGTAGAATAGAGGTGATTCCCCTATGTGGAAACAGTTATGGGAACGGCATCGGGGCGCTTTGACGGGTCTCGGCGCCGGTGTTATTCTCGGATTCATCTATCTGTTCAGCGGTTTTTGGGATATGCTGATTTTTGCGTTTATCGCTTATCTCGGTTTTTATATCGGCCGTAAGATCGACCGCAACGAAGAGTTTACCTTTTTTCGCACCGTATGGGAAAGAATCTTTGACAAGTGGAGAATGTTCAGATAAAATCCCTGGTTCTTCCATGGATTTTTTTGTTTGTGATCAAGGGTATACTATAAGCAATGAGTATGGAATTAAGGAGGAATTTGCGCATGAGACGTCGGCTGGCTAGAGAGCTTGCGCTGCAGAGTATGTACCAGATGCAGATGACCTCGGTTTCATCCAAGGAAGCCGTGACAATGGTAGTGGAAGAGGCGATAACGGACAACGAGGCCAATCTCTCGGTAAAAAAGGATGCAATATCACAGGAATATATTCTGCAGCTGGTGGAAGGCACGCAAAGCAATAGAGAGAGAATCGACAAGGTGCTGTCCGAATACTTGAAAGGCTGGCAGATCGACCGGTTGTCCCGTGTGGACCGGGAGGTGCTGCGTCTCGCCGTGTACGAGCTGCTTTATACGAAGGATACACCACCTAAAGTCGTAGTCAATGAAGCGATCGAATTGGCGAAGCATTTTGGCACAGAGGAGTCGGGCAAGTTCGTCAACGGCGTGCTGGGTAAGCTGTTCAAGGAGTTGGACGCGGTCCAGGAGAAGCAGGAGTAACCTCGGGAGTTAGTAAGTGCAAGTTAATGAGGATGTGCCGCTTTGATGGGCAGGTACGCCATGTGGGAGTCGGTTTATGAACTGGGAGCAGCGTGGAAATGGGCTGCGGGGACGCGGCGGGTCTGGAAAAGCTTCATACAAACGGGTACACTAAGTGTAGAATATAAGCATGACCATTGTACTCCCTACTCGGGCAGAATCAGAAGTATTTAGGCCGCTGCCGGAAAAGGTCAAGGATAAAGCGCTCGGAAGGCCGCCTGGCACTGTGTACGTTAGTAATCATAATTTAACGGATAAAAACACTAAACAGGGGGAAATGGGATGGCCGCACACATTATCAACGGAAAAGAGATAGTAGCCTCCGTAAGAGAAGGTATCGCCGCAGAGGTGGAAGGGTTGAAAGAGCAGGGCATTCATCCGGGGCTTGCGGTAGTTATTGTCGGGGACGACCCCGCTTCGCATGTCTATGTAAACAACAAGGAAAAAGCGTGCCTCAAGGCAGGCATCTATTCCGAAGTCCACCGTCTGCCCGAAACGACGACCCAGGAAGAACTGCTTCAGCTGATCGCGAAGTTGAATAATGATTCCCGTATTCATGGAATTCTGGTACAGTCGCCTCCTCCTAAGCACATTGCGGAAGAGGAAGTTCTTGCGGCGATCAACCCGGATAAAGATGTGGACTGCTTCCATCCGCTCAATGTCGGCAACTTGATGGTCGGCAAGGAAGGTTTTTTACCCTGTACGCCTGCAGGCGTTATTGAGATCATTAAGATTTTGGGCATTGATATGACCGGAAAGCACGCTGTCGTGATGGGAAGAAGCAATATTGTCGGCAAGCCGATGGCGCAGTTGTTCTTGCGGGAGAACGCCACAGTGACGGTGTGCCATTCCAAGACCAGGGATCTGGAGTCCATTACCAAGCAGGCCGATATTCTGGTAGCTGCGGTCGGACGGGCCCAAATGGTGAAAAGCGGTCATGTGAAGCCGGGGGCGGTTGTCATCGATGTGGGAATGAACCGTCTGGAGAACGGGAAGCTCGCAGGCGATGTCGATTTTGACGATGTGCTTGAAATTGCGGGATATATCACGCCAGTGCCCGGCTGCGTCGGCCCTATGACGATCACCATGCTGCTCAAAAACACCGTATATGCCGCAAAAAGATTAGCGGCCCGTGTAAACGCGTAAAAGGTTGGGCAGGACACCAGTGCCGGGGAAGCTGTTGGAAGGCTGATTGGCGGAGAGACAGCGGAATGCGGCGGGCTGTTGTATGTGTGGCAGAGCGATGAGGAATGGAAGCAGGTGTCGAGCGGCACCTTCCGCTCTAAGGAACGGAGCGTGTGTGGATGAACCAGAAAATATTATCTATCAAAGATTTGAACAGATATATCAAGCTTCGGCTGGAAAACGATCCCGGTCTGCAGAACGTGTGGGTACGGGGTGAAATATCGAACTATACCCACCATTCAAGCGGGCATATGTACTTTACTTTAAAAGACGAGGGCAGCCGGCTAAAAAGCATCATGTTCGCTTCGGCGAATCAGAAGCTTGCCTTTCTGCCGAGGGAAGGTTCTATGGTGCTGGCGCGCGGCAATATTTCCGTGTATGAACGGGACGGGCAGTACCAGTTCTATGTCACTCAGATGCAGCCGGACGGAATCGGCAATCTGTATTTGGCATTCGAGCAGCTGAAAAAGAAGCTCGAAGCCGAAGGCCTTTTTGCGGCTGAGCGCAAACGGGCGATTCCCCGATTCCCTAAGGCAATCGGGGTGGTCACTTCGCCGACGGGAGCTGCTGTGCGCGACATCATCATCACGCTGCAGCGGCGGTATCCCGCGGTGCAGGTGCTGCTGTACCCTGTGCTTGTGCAAGGGAAGCAGGCGGGTCCGTCGATTGTCCGTGCAATCGAACGGATGAATGCGCTGGCCGAGGTCGACTTGCTTATTGTCGGCCGCGGCGGCGGCTCGTTGGAGGAGCTCTGGGCCTTCAACGAAGAGATGGTGGCGAGGAGCATCGCGGCCTCCGCCATCCCGGTCATTTCTGCCGTCGGCCATGAGACCGATTTCACGATCGCCGACTTCGTCGCCGATCTGAGGGCGGCCACGCCGACGGCAGCAGCCGAGCTGGCCGTGCCGCACCACCTGGAGCTGAAGCAGCAGGTGGCGGCCGCCGGCCAGAGGCTGCACCGCGCGCTGCAGAAGGAGCTGCAGCGCGTGCGGGAGCAGTGGGACAGGCTGCGCAGGGCGCCTGTCCTGACGAACCCGCGCCGGCAGCTCCAGCAGCCGGCGCAGCGGCTCGACCGGGCGCGCGAAGGACTCGCGTACCGGATGCGCAGCCGCCTCAGCCGCTCCACGGAGCGGCTGGCCAAGCTGGACAAGGGCCTGTCCAGCTGCAATCCGCAGGAGCAGGCCGCATACGCCGCAAAGCGGCTGAAGGCCACGCGCCATGGCCTGCAGCAGTCGATGCAGGCCATATACAAGGACAAGCGCCACCTCTGGCTGGCTTCGGTCAGGCAGCTTGACGCGTTGAGTCCTCTGAAGGTGATGCAGCGCGGCTATAGTCTCGTATACGACGAGCGAGGGAAGCAGCTAGTAAAATCCATCAACCAAGTCCAACCCGGAGATGTCGTGAAGATTCGATTGACGGACGGACGGCTGGATTGCCACGTCTGGTCTATGGAGGAGAACAAAAATGGATAAAGAGGAAAGCAGCGTAAGCTTTGAAGAAGCTATGGAGAAGCTGGAGGAGATCGTGGCCCGGCTGGAAAGCGGCGACGTCCCTTTGGAGCAGGCGATAGATCTCTATCAAGAGGGGATGAAGCTCTCCCGGCTGTGCGGGCAGAAGCTTGAGCAGGTGGAGAAAAAAATCGAAATGCTGCTGGATAACGAAGAAGGGCCGACCCGCAAACCGTTCCTTCCGGCCGCTGAAGAATAGGTGAACGTGTTGAACAAGGAAACGGGCATCTTAGATTATATTAAATATTATGCGCAAAAAATGGAACAGGAACTCGCTCACTGTTTTCCTGCGGACTGGGATGTGCCTGCGGCGCTTCGCGAATCTGTGGAGTACTCGTTGATGGCAGGGGGCAAAAGGCTGCGTCCGGTTCTGGTGATCGCCGCCTGCGAAGCGTTGGGCGGACCGCTGGAAGCGGCGATTCCGGCCGCCTGCAGCATTGAAATGATACATACGTATTCCCTTATACACGACGACCTTCCAGCTATGGACAACGATGATTACCGAAGAGGCAAATTGACGAACCACAAAGTGTACGGCGAAGCCATGGCGATCTTGGCGGGCGACGCCCTATTGACCCATGCGTTCTATACGCTTTCACAAATAAGAAAACATGGCGTTCCCGCCGAACAGGTGCTGGCCATGGTAGAGGAGCTGTCGGC
This sequence comes from Paenibacillus sp. JCM 18996, assembly GCF_055392555.1. Classification (NCBI taxonomy): domain Bacteria; kingdom Bacillati; phylum Bacillota; class Bacilli; order Caryophanales; family Paenibacillaceae; genus Paenibacillus; species Paenibacillus sp. JCM 18996. Next base: position 1,580,523 of record NZ_AP043884.1, on the reverse strand, counting down.
CCTGGCGGGAGCCAAAGGCATGGTCGGCGGCCAGGCGGCGGATATCCTCGGTGAGCAGGGTATGACCAAGCTGAGCGAGCTTGAATTCATCCACCTTCATAAGACAAGCGATCTTATCGTTTATTCGCTGCTCGCCGGAGGCCGGATCGCGGGAGCGAACCAGGAGCAGCTGAACGCCTTGGAACGCTTCGGCTACTCCATAGGTCTCGCCTTTCAAATCCAGGACGACATTCTAGATGTGATAGGCGATGAACAGAAGCTGGGTAAGCCGCTGCGCAGCGATGAGAAGCAGCAGAAAGTGACTTATCCGTATTTTATCGGGCTGCAGGCCTCCAAGGCCAAGGTGGCCGAGCTGACCGAACGGGGCAAACAAGCCATTCTTGCCGCCGGTTTTCCGTATCCCGGCCGCATGCTGGAAATCGCCGACTTTTTGATGGACCGCGACCATTAAGGCACTGCGAACCTTGTAACTCCGTGTCTGAGCTGGCGGGCTCCGTGCTCTGGCCGGCGAATATCGTGCTGCATTCGGTCCAGCTCCGCACTGCGCCTCGCCAACTCAGAGCTTCTGCTGACCCGATCCCTGGATTAACAGAGTCAAGATATGGCTTTGTTATGTTATGTCTGTGTTCCGTTGAGGAACATTTCTTTTTTGTGTTATAATATAGATCAAGTTACCCATAGTATTCTGGGCCAAGAATGCAGAGGCCGATTGCCGTGTGAAATCCGCTTTGCAAAAGAGGCTAAGAAATGGTTAAGGGTTGCCGAGGAAAACTCCTAGGTCATGGGGCTGGCCGCAGCGGCTGCCAGTGAAACTTTTAACGCAATGGCTTTTGAAAAGGTGAAAGGGTCAAGACAGGCCATCTTTATCGTAAGGAATGCGGATCGGTTTTCCAATTTTTGCAATAATGTCTTAGGAGACATAACGAGCGTAATCAGCGGCGTGGCCAGCGCCTTGGTTATTTTAAAATTGATGTCCTCCTTCGGGAGCAGCGAAGTACTGCGGTCCGTCGTCAGCGTTGTTTTTACCGCGCTGGTTTCAACGGTTACCGTAGGTGGGAAAGCGATGGGGAAATCCTTTACCATCCGTTACTCCACCACAATTGTTTTGATGATCGGCCGAGTTTTTTATTTCATGGAGCACCGCTTTAATATCCGGCTGTTCACTCTCAAAAAAAAGCAGAAGTCGTCCAATGGAAAGCGAGGAAACAAGCGTGCTTCTTGAACAAATACACGGTCCTGGGGATTTGAAAAAATACGGCCCCGCAGATCTGGAAAAGTTGGCAGGGGAAATCAGGCAATTTTTAATTGAGAAATTATCGATCACGGGAGGCCATCTCGCCTCGAATTTAGGGGTTGTGGAATTGACTCTGGTGCTCCATTACTTATATAACAGCCCACAGGACAAATTGATATTTGATGTGGGCCATCAGTCGTACGTTCATAAAATGTTGACCGGACGCATGGATCAATTCGATACGCTGCGCAAATACAAAGGACTGTGCGGCTTCGTGAAACGGTGCGAGAGCCCTCATGACGTATGGGAGGCCGGACATAGCTCGACATCCTTGTCGGCTGCGATGGGTATGGCGATTGCGCGGGATTTGAAAGGGCAGACCAACAAAGTCTTGGCCATCATCGGGGATGGCGCGCTCACGGGCGGAATGGCACTGGAAGCGCTAAACCACATCGGCCATGAGAAAAGGAACCTTACCGTCATCCTAAACGACAACGAAATGTCCATTGCACCTAATGTAGGCGCTCTGCACAATTATTTGAGCAAGATCCGCTCCGACAAAACCTATTTGAGAGCCAAAGAAGATATCGAATATCTGCTCAAAAAAATACCGGCGATAGGCGGAACCTTGGCCAAGACAGCCGAAAAAGTAAAAGACAGCTTGAAGTATATGCTCGTATCAGGCGTTTTGTTCGAGGAATTCGGCCTCAATTACATGGGGCCTGTGGACGGCCATAATATCCCTCTTCTGCTGGAAACGTTCAGGCAGGCGGATAAAGTCCAAGGGCCGGTGCTCATCCATGTCATTACGACCAAAGGAAAAGGATACTCGCCCGCGGAAGAAGACTCCCACAAGTGGCACGGCGCGTCGTCTTACAAGATTGAATCCGGTCAAATGCTGAAAACTGTAGGACCTCCTATGTATACGGAAGTATTCGGAGAGACATTGATTGAACTGGCCAAGCAGGATCCGCGGATTATTGCCATTACTCCCGCTATGCCTGGCGGTTCCGGACTCGTCAAATTCGGTAAAGCGTTTCCTAGCCGGATGTTTGACGTGGGTATAGCAGAACAGCATGCGGCAACGTTCAGCGCGGGTCTTGCGTCTGAGGGGATGAAACCGGTGTTCGCCGTATACTCCACCTTTATGCAGCGTGCGTACGACCAGATCGTCCACGATATTTGCCGGGCCAACCTGAATGTGATCTTTGCTGTGGACCGGGCCGGTTTCGTTGGAGCGGACGGGGAAACCCACCACGGCGTATTCGATATCGCCTTTATGCGGAGCCTTCCCAATATCGTGATGATGATGCCGAAAGACGAGAACGAGCTGCGTCATATGCTTAAGACAGCGGTTGATTATGACCAAGGTCCCATCGCAGTCCGTTATCCGCGTATCAGCGGGACGGGTGCCGATTTGGACGATGAGCTTGTGCCGATTCCGATCGGTTCCTGGGAAGTGATAAGGGACGGGGAGTCTGCCGCTGTTCTGGCTGTAGGCCAGTCCATGCTTGGCATAGCCTCAGCAGCTGCGGACCGGCTGAGCAAAGAAGGAATCAACCTTCGGATTATCAATGCCAGGTTTATTAAGCCTATGGATACGGACATGCTGCTGCAGCTGGCCAAGGAGCATATGAGCATCCTCACGCTGGAGGAAGGCGTCAAGTTAGGCGGTTTTGGCAGCGCCGTGCTGGAATTTTATGCCGAAGAGAAGATCTATGGCCTGGAAGTGCGTAATTTGGGGATCCCGGATGAGTTTGTGGAGCACGGTTCGATTAAAGAGCAGCTCGGCGATGCCGGTATCACCATTGAGAACGTCATAGCGGAAATCAAGTCGCTCATTCCGCGGAAGAGACAACGGGCGTGAGGATAAGGACAGGAGCTGACAATGCCTTCAGACAAAGAACGGTTGGATGTTTTACTGGTGGAGCAGGGATATTACGAGAGCCGGGAAAAGGCAAAGGCCGCCATCATGGCGGGTCTTGTACTCGCGGATGACGAGCAGGTCGACAAGGCCGGCACGAAGGTGAGCCGTACGGCGAGAATTACCGTCAAAGGCGCGGTTCATCCTTATGTAAGCCGGGGCGGATTAAAGCTGGAAAAGGCGATCAAGCTGTTTTCAATTTCCCTGCAAGGGGTGACGATGATCGATATCGGGTCATCGACAGGAGGATTTACGGACTGTGCTCTTCAGAACGGCGCCGTTTGCGTCTACGCCATCGATGTCGGCTATAACCAGCTGGATTGGTCGCTGCGCAACGATCCCCGAGTAAAAGTGATGGAACGGACGAACTTTCGCCACATGCAGCCCGAAGAACTGCCGGGCCCTCGTCCTGACTTCGCCACAATGGATGTGTCGTTCATTTCTTTAAAACTGATGCTTCCTCCACTGAAAACGATGCTCAAGGGAACCGGTGAAGCGGTCGCCCTGGTCAAGCCGCAGTTTGAAGCAGGCCGGGAGAAGGTAGGCAAATCCGGAGTGGTTCGCGAGCCCAAGGTTCACAAGGAAGTTCTAGCGTCAACGATCAAGTTTGCGGAGGAAACGGGCTTCCTGCTCAAAGGGCTTACCTATTCGCCCATTACGGGAGGAGAGGGCAATATCGAATTTCTCGCTTACCTCACCGTGAACAAGGAAGATCCGCATATTCTGCATACTCCTTTGGAGCAGCTGATTGAACAAGTTGTAACCGAGGCGCAAGAATTACATAAAAACCCATCGGTTTGATGGGTTTTTCGTTCTATAAATACCGATATGTGTTCCGAGCGTTTCCTTCACTTTTGGGAGATGTATTTTTCCAAGCTCAAGACACAGTGATCTCCCCTGAGAGACACGAGACACCAACTGCAGGCTTTTTGCTTAGATGTAAAAGGATTCCTGCCGGTTTCCGCGAATTACCTAATTGAGGTGACCGCAGTGCAGAAAAGTGATGTGCTTGTTATTTGGCTGATTCTCATTGCACTCATCATATGGATCTGGATCCCGGTGAAAAATCGTTTGTCCCGGAGTCGGGTGCTGCCCAGGCCCGGAAAGATACCGGTGGACGATGTGATTGAACAGAATGAAACGGTGGAGCTGCTGGAAGGAGCGGGCTTCGACGTGATTTCCGCCAAACAGCGAATTCCCGTCTATATTACGGTAAACGACACGGAAGAATTCGAAAGCCGGCTGTACATTGATTATTTTGCGCGAAAAGCTGGGGAATACTATATTGTTAAAGTAGCCAAGGAGCGCAGGCCGGTGGAACTCAAAGGGGCGGCGATGAGAGACGCCTGGCTGTCCTATTCCCTGCTGTATCCCGAAGCTTCGGGCGTGCTATACGTGGACATGCAGACAAGGAAGATCAAGAAAATATCTTTCTCCGTAGAGAGTGAATAACGGGCGGCCGGTTTAAATAATGAGGAGGATGCGGATGAAAGGCCAACGGCACATCAAAATCAGGGAGATCATTACGAGCCGGGAAGTGGAGACGCAGGACGAGCTTGTGGAAGCGTTGAGGGCGGCGGGCTATCAGGTGACCCAGGCCACGGTGTCGAGAGACATTAAAGAACTTCAGCTGCTGAAGGTGCCGCTTGACGACGGGCGGTACAAATATTCCGTTCCCGCGGATCAGCGGTTCAACCCGATTCAACGTTTGCGCAGAGCACTGACGGACCATTATGTGGGCGTCGATTTCGCCAATAATCTAGTGGTGATGAAAAGCCTGCCCGGCACGGCGAATATTTTCGGGGAGCTGATCGACAACCTGGAGTGGGAGGAAGTAATGGGCACGATCTGCGGAGACGACACGATCCTTATCATCTGCCGATCCGAGCAGGGCAGTCAGGCGGTGGTGGACCACATCAAATCGATGGTATCTTGATACATATCAAAATTCATGGCAGAGGTGAATTATGTTAACGGAGTTGTCCATTCGAAATTTAGCGGTCATTGAACAGGTCACGCTTCATTTTAGAAAAGGGTTCGGGGTGCTGACGGGGGAAACCGGAGCGGGAAAATCCATTATCATTGACGCTTTGAGCCTGATCGTGGGAGGCAGAGGCTCTTCCGAACTGGTCCGCCACGGCAGCGACAAAGCGGAGATTGAAGCCATGTTCGATATGGCGCCGGCCCATCCGGTGTGGGAAACGCTTGCGCGGCTCGGGCTGGAAGCGAATGCCGAGGAGCATCTGCTCATACGCAGGGAGATTACGGCGTCGGGCAAAAGCGTGAGCAGAATCAACGGCCAGCTTGTTAATTTAACGATGCTGCGGGAAGTGGGGGATTGGCTGGTCAACATCCATGGACAGCATGAGCATCAATCCCTGCTTAAGACCGACGAACATATCCATTGGCTTGATTTATACGGCGACCAGGAAATCAAATTCGTCAAGAAATTGTACACTGATGCTTACCAAACATACACTGCCCTGCAAAAAGAATTGAACGATCTGCTTGACACGAATAAGCAGTCTCTGCGCATGGCGGATTTGTACCGTTTTCAGGTCGAGGAAATTACGGCAGCGGAGCTTGATCCTGGCGAGGAGGAGAAGCTGCAAGAAGAGAAGATGAAGCTGGCGAGCGCCGAGAAGCTGTACCAGAACGCTTCGGAAGCTTATGAGGCCGTGTACGGCGCAGGCCGGGGCCTGGATTCGATCCGTAAAGCGAACCAAAAGCTGCAGGAAATCGCAGGCCTCGATGCTTCGGCGTTACAGCCGCTCGTCGATCAGATGGAGTCCGCATTCTTTCAATTGGAGGATGCCGCCTTTCAGCTTAGAGATTACAGGGACGGCGTTGAGTTCAATCCCGAGCGTCTGGATCATATTGAGCAGCGTCTGGACCTGATCCGAAATCTGCGCAGAAAATACGGAGACACGGTTGAAGAGATTTTGGCTTATCTTGGCGGCATTGTAAAAGAGCTAGATCTGATCGATAACAAGGACGAGAGAATACATAAGCTTCAAATGGCTTTGACGGACGAGCAAGAGAGGCTGGTCACCGCCGCCGCGGATTTATCCAATAAAAGAAAGAATCTCGCGACCGAGCTCTCCGCGGAAATCGAGCATGAACTCCGCGGCCTGCAAATGGAGAGGACCCGCCTGGAAGTAAGGGTTATGGCGCATGAAGACCCGAACGGAATCGAAGCGGACGGCAAGAAGGTGCGTTTTACCAAGGACGGCTGGGACGATGTGGAATTCCTGATTTCGCCCAATCCCGGGGAGCCTTTGAGAGGACTGGCGAAGATCGCTTCCGGTGGCGAACTTTCACGGATCATGCTGGCAATGAAGACGATTTTTTCCCGGATCGACCAGATTCCCGTCCTTGTGTTCGATGAGGTGGACACCGGCGTCAGCGGACGTGCCGCCCAGGCGATTGCTGAGAAAATGTCCCAGCTTGCGCTGTACTGCCAGGTTTTTTCCATCACGCACCTGCCGCAGGTAGCCTGTATGGCCGACGCCCATTACTTGATCCGCAAGGAAGTCGACGGCGACAGGACCTTCACCCGGGTGACCGATATGGACCGCCGGCAGCGGGTGGGCGAGCTGGCCCGGATGCTGGGAGGAGTGGAAGTCACGGACACGACACTCCAGCACGCGCAGGAAATGCTTGATCTGGCAGAGGCCAAAAAACAAAGGATATAAAAGCTTTCGTGGGATCATTTTCAGTTATAAAACGAATGTCGTGGGGTTAACTTAAAGGTACAGTTTTGGAGAAGGTCAACTTCCTCAGAATGAAGCCAAGGGAGCGTGATGAAGTGCAACCCCACAACAGAAAGAGAATGATTGGTTTATTGCTCGCTTTCTTTGTATGTGCAATCTGTTTCTCCACTCCTTTCAGAAATTACGCCTCTATACCTGATGAAATGCGCCTGTTTAAGGGCCAGAACAAACAGATTGAGCTCGCTGTTCCGGTCAATGGGCAAGTGACAGTCGATAATCCGGATATAGTAAAAGTCAACGGCAGCGCTGCGCACTCATTTCAAATGAATTTTAAACACCCGATTTCGCTGGAATCGCTGCATTCCGGACAGGCAGAGATGAAACTGAAGCTGTTTGGCGCGATCCCCGTGAAAACCGTCAAAGTCAACGTAGTCCCAGATTTAAAAGTAATACCGGGCGGACAGACGATCGGGGTCAAGATCAAATCGGCGGGGATTCTCGTGGTCGGGCATCATTTGGTGACCGCGGCCGACAATAAGAAGGTATCTCCCGGCGAAGATGCCAAGGTGCAGGTAGGCGACCTTATTATTAAATTTAACGGAACTTATTTGAATGATGTATCCAAAGTCGCGGATCTTGTTACCAAAGCGGGAGAAAGCAACAAGCCCCTCAAGCTGACGATTTCCCGGGATAACCAGCTGCTCGATGTGGAACTTACGCCGGCGTTTGACACAGTGGATAAATCGTACAGGCTGGGGCTTTATATCCGCGATACGGCCGCCGGGGTGGGTACGCTTACATTCTACGCGCCGGACCAAAAAGTGTATGGCGCGCTCGGCCACGTCATAAGCGACATGGACACCCAGACTCCGATTGCGGTAGGCGAAGGCGAAATCGTCCATTCCAGCGTAAATTCCATCTCCAAGAGCCAAAACGGCGAACCCGGAGAAAAGAGGGCAACCATCTTCAAAGGCGGCAAGGTGATCGGAACGATCGAGAAGAACACGTCCTTCGGCATATTCGGTAAAATGGCCGACAAGCCCGATCACAGCGTAACCGATAATGCGATGCCGGTCGCTTTTGCGGAAGAGGTGAAAGAAGGCCCGGCCCAGATCTATACGGTGGTGAACGGCCAGAAGGTGGAGAAATACAACATTGAAGTGGTGCATGTGGCCCGGCAGGACCATCCTGCGACGAAAGGTATGGTGATCAAGATCACCGATCCGAGGCTGTTGGAGAAAACAGGAGGAATCGTGCAGGGGATGAGCGGATCGCCGATTATCCAGAACGGCAAAATGATCGGCGCGGTGACCCACGTGTTCGTCAATGACCCCACTTCAGGCTACGGCTGTTTTATCGAGTGGATGCTCCAGGATGCAGGCATTATGCTTAAGCCCACCGCTGCATCCCCGATGTACCAGGCAGCGTCTTAATCCCTTTGAGAAAGGGATTTTTTTCTGTCAAAATGTCGAATTTTGTTATATTATGAAGTTAAATATTTAATTATAAATTAGCGCGGCCAAAATATAAAGAAAAATAATTTTCGACAGAAGGAATCAAATCATATATGTCGAAATCATTAACGGAGAGAAAAGAAAAAAATGACATTTACTTTTGTATGTAATATGAAGGAGGCTTTTACGTTGCCGAAGATAGAGGTTATGTTAGCGGACGATAACAGGGAATTCATTAATCTTTTATGTGAATTTATCGATGAACAAGAAGATATGCAAGTGGTCAGCGCAGTGTACAACGGCAACGATGTTCTGCGATATATCGAGGAGCAAAAAAAGGTGCCCGATATTCTTATTCTGGACATTATTATGCCGCATTTGGACGGTTTGGGCGTGCTCGAGAGGCTGCGTGAGATGGACATTAATCCGCAGCCCAAAATCATTATGCTGACAGCCTTCGGACAAGAAAACATTACGCAAAAAGCGGTGCAATTAGGCGCTTCCTACTATATACTGAAGCCTTTCGATATGGAAGTGCTTACGAACCGGATCCGGCAGCTTGTGCAGAAGGATACCTCGTTTACAACTTCTTCAATGCCTTCGGCTTCCAAAGCGAATGTGGTGCCTATGACCAAGGGTAAGAACCTGGACGCGAACATAACCAGTATTATCCACGAAATTGGCGTGCCAGCCCATATCAAAGGCTACCAGTATCTGCGTGAAGCGATCACGATGGTATACAACAACATCGAGATCCTGGGAGCGATCACCAAGACACTGTATCCGGCAATAGCGGAAAAATACAAGACGACTCCAAGCCGGGTGGAACGGGCTATACGCCACGCGATAGAAGTCGCCTGGACGCGCGGCAATATCGACAGCATCAGTTTTATTTTCGGCTACACGATCAATATCAGCAAATCCAAACCGACCAATAGCGAGTTCATTGCAATGGTTGCGGACAAGCTGCGAATCGAACACAAGGTGTCCTGAATGAAAGGGCAGTCGCCGCATCCAGTGCTTTTGCTTCCCGCTCCAGATAAAATCAGTCCCATAAGGGCATAGTAAACATAAGATGCAGTCTTCTATGGACTAATGACGTGCTGTGGAGCGGGCAGGTGCTTATGAACGATTTTGACCGATACGGGTTTCTGGGGGAGCAGATCGATGTGCTGATGGCACCCGTCCTTGAGCGCAACGCGGCGTATTACTCCCTGATCGAAGAGCTCAATGTTTTCTGCAATGAAGTGAAGAACAGAATTATCGTCAACCCTGATGATGTACGTTCAGCGATAGCCTCCATGCTTTTTCTCAAAATATCGAACGGTTTTCAAGCCATCGTACTTTTAAGCAAAAAAGGGCTGGGCGTCGAGTGCATTATACTTACACGTTCCCTTCTGGAGGTTACCTTTCCGCTGCGCATCCTTTCCTTGGAAGAAAATTTCGCACGGCAGTTCGTCTTGACGGAGAAGGCCAAGCAGCTGAGGCTTCTGAACGTGATCATAAACAACAAAGAGGCGTTTTCGCCTTATATTTCCGAGTTCGCAGAAGAGCTCCGAGTTCAGCTGAGAGCGGATATCGAGAGTAAGCAGATCCGCACTTTCACCGTCGAAGAGCTGGCCAAGAGAGCGAACATGCACCATTTTTACCAATTGGCGTACCGGCATTTCAGCGAAGAAGTGCACACGACGGTCAAATCGCTGGAAAGCTACGTCGTCTCTGATGAACACGGGTATATCCAGACGTTTGAAAAGGGGCCTCAGCTGTTTGAAGTGAATGAATTTAATACCGCCGCTTTCTGCCTGCTGATCGCCCTGGAGAGCATTAACGATATTCTGCAGATGGGGCTCGAGGCCAAGATTAAAAGCTTCGAGGACAGGATCCTGGGCCTTTCCTTGCCGTGAATCTAAAAAATCCGCACAACCCGGAGGGCAGGCGGAAGCGGCCGTCGGCTATTATTTGGGCAGCCCGGTTTTTTTGATCGCTTGGTCGGCAATCGTGTTCATGTACGTCTTCATGCAGTTGCAAAGGAAATCCTTCTTGCAGACAGGACAAGGCTCCACTAAAAGACGGCTGATGTGGCTGGCGCGGATTCCCTGCTCCTCATCTGTTTCAAATGTTACGCGGCAGACGCTGCGGTCTTCGAGCTTCGTTACAACTTCGAATAATCCGTTCTTTTTGTTATTGCTGACGATTTGCGCATCTCTGACGACTGGTTTATATGCCACTGGGGTAGCCTCCTTAGACCATTCCAAAAGTTAATCTTAGGCAAAGTATATAGAATTACTTCCTTGTCTGCAAGTGCCGGCGTTGCACGGCGGGCGATCAGACCCTTTGCTCTCCGGAGCGGTCGATAAAAAACAAGCAGTTGACCGCGTTACGAATCATTTTATTTGCCAATAATGAAATTTGTACGTTCTATCATGTACAAGAGTTACAGGACGCGATTCGCTGAACCGGATCGGATCCATTGATAGGGCAGCAATTTTTTATGATGGAAGCAGGTTTGGAACATGGCAAAAACCAAAGTTTCGGTCGTTGTCCCCGCCTGGAACGAGGAAGACACGATCATGGCCACCCTTGAAGCGGTGAGGCGCCTGGCGTCCGACGATCCGTATTTCGATTATGAGCTGATCGTTGTGGATGACTGCAGCTCCGATCAAACCTTTATTCTGGCTATACCTTGGGTGGACTTGCTGGTCAAGCATACGCAGAATCAAGGCAAAGCCGCGGCTTTGACGACAGGATGGAAAAGGGCGCGAGGGGAGTACATTGTGTTTCTGGACGCGGATGTGGGCTGTTCGGCTTTTCATCTGTCCGGTCTTCTTCAGCCGATCCATGAAGATATGGCGGATATCGCGGTCGCCCGTGTTCCGGTCCGCAGGAGCAGCAGGTTCAGCTTTGCAGCTAACCTGGCCCGTGAAGGAGTATTTCAGCTAAGCGGGTTCCGTTCCACAGCGATGATATCGGGTCCGATCGCCGTCAAAGCCACGGTGATGAACAGCATCGGCAGGCTGGAGGACGGCTATGGCACCGGGGTGGCATTAATGATCGACAGCATCAGGCGGGGCTATCGTGTAGCGGAGATGGATTTGCCTTTCAGCAGCAAGGAAAGAATGAGGAATTGGAACGGTATCCCTCATATGGGCAGGCAGATGTATGATGTAGGCAAGACGCTTTGGAGCCGGTGGCGGAACCCGGTTTCTTAGCCTTTCCCCCATATTGCAACCGAGACTAAAGACAGACGGGGCAGCCCGAGCTGTCTTTTTGAATGTTAAAGAGATGCATTTACCGTTTTTTCTTTTTTTGTCGAAAGCGCGGCGCTACATAGTTTCTCCTCCGGTCTCTGTAGAATGTCCAGCCCCCGATAAAAGCTACGCCTGCAGCGAACAGCGCCAGACCCAAGGCCAATTTGCCCCATTGGATATGCGGATCGTTGTTTGCCGCGCCAAACTGGTTGAACCAGGCGTCCTTCATCGTCACAAACCCGTATGTAGCCATCAGGCCGGGGACCACGAGCAGCAGTATGGCTATTAATCTTTGAATTACCAGCTTCATCTATGGGCCTCCCCATGTATTTGCCATTTTCCCGGGGCTCCCGCAAAGTAATCGGATTTCGCTCCGAAGCTTCACTTCACTTTGTGGGGTTTCTTCCCGGGGCTCCCCGCAAAGTAATCGGATTTCGCTCCGAAGCTTCACTTCACTTTGTGGGGTTATGATAATGATAACTGCCGCTATGGGGAAAGTCTATTGCAAAAGAACGACTATTTTTCTGAGACGGCAAAAAAAGGTACAATAGAGGCATTGATATTTTTAGGGGGCATTCATACATGAACAAAACATACGATATTGTCGTGCTGGGAGGCGGGACCGGAGGGTACCTTGCAGCGATTCGCGCGGCTCAATTGGGGAAATCTGTGGCCATAGTGGAACGGGACAAGCTGGGAGGGACCTGTCTGCACCGCGGCTGCATACCAAGCAAAGCGCTGCTGAGGAGCGCCGAAGTCCACGCTACTGTTCTGAAGGCTGAGGAATACGGAGTAGTCGCGTCGGGCGTGCAGCTGGATTTCAAAAAAGTACAGGAACGGAAAAACCAGGTGGTGGAGCAGCTTCATACCGGAGTTCAGTATTTGATGAAAAAGCACAAAATCGAAGTGTTCCGCGGCAACGGCCGGATCATCGGGCCTTCCATCTTTGCTCCCAAGAGTGGGGCAGTAGCCGTGGAACTGCAGGACGGGGAAGTGGAAACGCTGCTGTCCGCCAATTTGATTATCGCTACGGGATCAAGGCCCCGGGAGCTGCAAGGACTTCGCTCGGACGGAACTCATGTGCTGAACAGCGATCAAGCACTGCAGCTGGAGGAGCTTCCGGAGTCGATCCTCATTATAGGAGGCGGTGTAATCGGAGTGGAGTGGGCTTCGATGCTGAACGATTTTGGCGTTAAAGTCACGGTTGTAGAAGCGGCTGACCGGCTGATCCCTCAGGAGGACAAGGAAGTCTCCAGGGAATTGGAGCGAATGCTGTCAAAACGGGGAGTCCGCATCATTACGAATGCGGCTGTTATTACGGAAACTTTCGCCGCGGGAGAAGGAACGATTTCCATCACGGCTCAGCGGCAAGGAGAGAAGCTGGAGCTTGAAGCGGCGAAAATCCTGGTCTCCGTAGGCCGTCAGGGCAATGTGGAAGGAATCGGCTTGGAAAACACGGATATTAAAGTGGACAATGGGACAATCAAGGTAAACGCCCGGCTTCAAACGGCGGAATCGCACATATATGCCATCGGCGACGTCATCGGAGGCCTGCAGCTGGCCCATGTCGCCGGGCACGAAGGGATAGCCGCGGTCGAGCATATTTGCGGCGGCTCGCCGCATCCCTACAGCCCGCACCTGGTGCCAAGATGCGTGTATACCCGGCCGGAAACGGCGAGCCTCGGTTGGACCGAGGACGAAGCCCGGGAGAAGGGGCTGCGGCTGAAGGTCGGAAAGTTTCCGTTTCAAGCTGTTGGAAAAGCCCTTGTATACGGTGAAGCCGGCGGGTTCGTGAAGGTCGTCGCGGATGCGGACAGCAACGACATTCTCGGCGTCCATATGATCGGCAGCCATGTGACGGATTTGATTTCCGAGGCCGCCTTGGCCGCGCTGCTTGACGCGGCCGCTTGGGAAGTGGGGCAGACGATCCACCCTCACCCCACCTTGTCCGAGGCGATCGGAGAAGCTATGCTTGCGGTGGACGGCCGGGCGATGGGCATATAGGTGCGCATCGCAACGCTCACTGAACGGGATTTTTTTTGAAATTGTCATCATACCCAAAAAAGTTTATAATAAGCCTATAGAGTCAAGTCTTAGGACCAAGTCTTAATGAAACGAATTGAAGGAGGCTGGATTCATGTCCGTCGGTCAATTGGTTAAACACAGAAAGCTGGGTTTATCTGACGAGCAAGCGGTAGAAATGTACCGCACCATGATGAGGGCGCGCAAGTACGACGAAAGGGCACATATGCTGCAAAGATCGGGCAAGGTCGTGTTCCACGTTTCCGGAATCGGCCAGGAGGCCGCGCAGGCGGGAGCCGCTTTCGCATTGGATAAAGGCAAAGACTATCTCCTTCCTTATTATCGCGATTACGCATTTGTTCTGGCGTTCGGCATGACGATGAGGGATCTGATGCTGGCTCTTTTTACCAAGGCGGAAGACCCGAACAGCGGAGGGCGCCAAATGGCGGGCCATTTCAGCGACAAAAGCAGAAATATCGTGACGGGTTCAAGCCCTGTGACCACTCAAGTGCCGCACGCAGTAGGCATCGCTTTGGCTGCAAAAATGAAGAAACAGAAATTTGTTACGGTCACCTGCTTTGGAGAAGGCTCCAGCAACCAGGGCGACTTCCACGAAGGCTGCAATTTTGCGGGAGTTTACAAGCTTCCGGTTATTTTCATATGCCAGAACAACCAATACGCGATTTCGATGCCGAACCATAAGCAGTTTGCGGGGAGTATTTCGGAGCGGGCGATAGGGTACGGTTTCCCCGGCGTGAAGGTGGACGGCAACGATCCGCTCGAAGTTTACCGGGTCGTTAAGGAAGCCAGGGAAAGAGGGCTCGCAGGAGAAGGGCCGACTTTAATCGAGGCCGTGATGTACCGGATCTCACCCCACTCGACGGCGGACAACGATTTGCTGTACCGGACGAAGGAAGAAGTGGACGCAAACCGAGAGAAGGACGGAATCCCGAAATACAGGCAGTATTTGACGGCTTGCGGTCTATGGAGCGATGAGCGGGAAGAGGTTCTGCTGGAGGAAATCAAGCAGGAACTCAATGATGCGACGAAGTATGCGGATGCGGCTCCTTACCCGCAGCCGGAAGATACGCTGCTGCACGTGTATGGAAAGCCAGGGGAAGGGGTGCGGTAGATGGCGGTTATATCTTATTTGGAAGCGATCCGCTCGGCGATGGAGGAAGAGATGGAGCGGGACGGCAATGTGTTCGTCCTCGGGGAAGACATCGCCAAAGGCGGGGTGAATAACTCCACGGTCGGGCTGCTTGGCAAATTCGGCGAGGAGCGGGTGCTTGACGCGCCTTTGGCCGAATCCGCCATCGCCGGCGTGGCGATCGGAGCGGCGATGTACGGCATGCGCCCGGTAGCCGAAATGCAGTTTGCCGATTTCATCTTTCCGGCAGCCAATCAAATCATCAGCGAAGCGGCCAAAATCCGCTACCGCTCCAACAACGACTGGTCGTGCCCTATTGTGGTGCGTGCGCCGTACGGCGCGACGGGTGCCGGGGCGCTATATCACTCCCAGAGTCCCGAATCGGTATTCTTCGGCACCCCGGGGCTCAAGATCGTGGCACCGTCGAATCCCTACGACGCCAAGGGCTTGATGAAATCGGCCATCCGCGATAACGATCCTGTCTTATACTTCGAACATAAGAAGTGCTATCTCGGCGTAACCGGAGAAATCCCCGACGAAGACTATACCGTTCCGATCGGCGTAGCCGATGTCAAGCGGGAGGGCTCGGACATTACCGTCATCTCCTACGGATTGACGGTGCAGTATGCACTTCAAGCCGCCGAGGAGCTGGCGGGCGAGGGCATCAGCGCGCATGTCCTCGATCTGCGCACGCTACAGCCTTTGGACCGCGAGGCGGTGCTGAAAGCGGCGGCCAAGACGGGCAAGGTGCTGATTGTGCATGAGGACAACAAGACAGGGGGAGTCGGCGCGGAAGTGGCGGCCATTATCGCGGAGGAGCTGTTGTTTGACCTGGACGCTCCCATCATGCGATTGTGCGCCCCGGACGTTCCTGCGGTGGGCTCCAACCCGGTGATGGAGAAATTTTTCCTGATCTCTAAAGACAAACTGGTGGAAGCCATGCGCAGCCTGGCGCTATACTAGGACAGGGAGGCAGACTGTATGAGTAAACCGGCAGCACAGGGAACCCCGGTCCCGGTTCCGCATCTTGCGGAAACATTGGTGTCCGCTACGGTGGCCAAATGGCTCCGTAAGCCCGGGGACGCTGTGGAACAGTATGATGTAATATGCGAATTAATTACGGATAAAGTAAACGTGGAGATGCCTTCGCCGGTAGCTGGCGTTATTACTTCGATCCTGGTGGAAGAAGGCGGAACGGCTATGGTCGGCGAAGCGATCTGCTACATTCAGGAGCAGGGCGGTTCGTCCGTCGTGCCGGCGTCCACCGGCGGCGCGGACGTGGCCGCTGCTAAGACGCCATCCGCCGCCGAATCGGACGGGGGGGATCAGTCGATGAGAAGCCGCTACTCTCCTTCCGTGCTTAAGCTTGCAGCGGAGCATGGGATTGAGCTGGACTGGCTGCAGGGCTCCGGGCTGGGCGGCAGAATCACGCGCAAGGATGTGGAGCAGGCGGTCGCAAGCGGCACATACCGCAAAGCGCCTGTGGCCACGGCTGCCGCAGCAGTGCCGGCTCTGGCGCAGGCGCCGCTCACCCTGCCGGAGAATGCCCCTTCTATCCCGGTTCGTACTACTGGCATCCATTTGTCGGAGAACCCGCCGCTTCCGAAAATCGAAGTGGAAGGCACGGGCGATACCGCCAATGAATATTTCATTGACATTACGCCGATCCGCCATACGATTGCGAGCAGGATGAGGCAGAGCGTGTCGGAAATCCCGCACGCCTGGATGATGGTCGAAGTCGACGTGACGAACCTGGTCCAGCTAAGGAACAAGGTGAAGGACGAGTTCATGAAGCGCGAAGGAGTCAACCTGACTTACCTGGCTTTCATGATCAAAGCCGTAGTCAGCGCGATGAAAGATTATCCGATCATGAATTCCGTGTGGGGCGTAGACAAGATCATAGTGAAAAGAGACATCAACATCTCTCTGGCAGTGGGCACGGAGGACTTCGTCCTGACCCCGGTCATCAAGAAGGCGGACCAGAAAAATATCGCCGGATTGGCCAGGGAAATCGACGAATTGACAAAGAAGGCGCGCAACGGCAAGCTTTCGTTGAACGATATGCAGGGCGGCACGTTTACCGTGAACAACACCGGCTCGTTCGGTTCGATCCTGTCTTACCCGATCATCAATTATCCGCAGGCGGCTATCGTCACTTTCGAATCGATCGTGAAGAAGCCGGTTGTCATCCAGGATATGATCGCGGTGCGTTCTATGGCGAACCTGTGCTTATCGTTGGACCACCGAATTCTGGACGGCGTCATTTGCGGACGTTTCCTGCAGCGGGTCAAAGAAAACCTCGAGAGCTATACGCTGGAAACCAAGCTTTATTAAGCTCCCCGGATCACGAGAGAAACAGATTCAAGCTGAACAGCAGCGTCGAAGCCAGCATGATGATAAGCATGGTATAAATAACGATTTTAAACAGAACACTTTTATTGTTCATTACAACGAATCTCCTTTACGCGTTACTATCTCTATTCTAGCCAATCAAGCAGCAAGCTTGCAAACATTCTAACCTGCAAAAGCAGTTGGAGGACAGTCTATGGTGAACAAGGATCGTATCGTAAAAGAATTTCTTGAGCTTGTCCAAATTGACAGCGAAACTAGAAACGAAGCCCAAATTTCCAAAGTACTGAAGGAAAAATTTGCGGCTCTCGGGTTGGAAGTGGAAGAGGACGATTCGGCGCAGCGCAGCGGCCATGCTTCCGGCAACCTGATCTGTACCCTCAAGGCTTCGGAAGGTTTGGAAAAAGCGCCTGTGCTCTTCTTCACGTCCCATATGGACACTGTAGCCCCGGGCAACGGAATCAAGCCGCAGATCGGCGACGACGGAGTCATCCGCAGCGACGGGACGACAATACTCGGCAGTGACGACAAGGCGGGACTCGCCGTTATGTTCGAATCGCTCCGCTTGCTGAAGGAACAGAATGCTGCCCACGGAACCGTGCGATTCGTCATTACCGCGGGGGAAGAAGCGGGCCTCAAGGGCTCGAGGGCGATGGACCCGTCGATCATGAAGGCGGATTTCGGCTATGCGCTGGATTCCAACGGAAGCATCGGCGACATCGCCGTAGCCGCTCCTTCCCAGATGAAGGTATATGTTACTTTCAAGGGTAAAGCCGCTCACGCAGGTGTGAATCCTGAGGACGGCATCTCCGCCATTACGGTGGCAAGTAAAGCCGTGTCGCGCATGCCTCTCGGCCGCATTGACAGTGAAACGACCGCCAATGTAGGTTATTTTGCCGGCGGCGGCGAAACGAATGTCGTGACGGAGAGCGCGAAGCTTGTGGCGGAAGCGAGAAGCCTTGTCAAGGAGAAGCTTGACCGGCAGGTGGAAGCGATGCGCCAGGCTTGCGAGTCTGCGGCAGCTGATATGGGAGCGGAAGTCGATTTCAAGACTGAGCTGATGTATCCTTCGTTCAAATACGACGAGACGGCTCCGGTTGTGCAGCTCGCGTCCAAAGCCTTCGAGAAGAACGGCAAGAAGACGAAGCTGTTCCACTCCGGCGGCGGAAGCGACGCCAACGTATTCAACGGCATGGGTATTCCCACCGTTAACCTCGCGGTAGGCTACCTGGACATCCACACCACCAAAGAACGGATCGCCATCCAGGACATGGTCGATCTGTGCGCCGTCGTTGTGGATATTGTGAAAGAAGCCGCGCAGGCGTAAGGGAATAAAAGTATAAGGGTGAAGACCGCTGACCGTCGGCCTTCACCCTATTTTTTAACGTTAATTGAATGGCTCGGATTGAGGTTTTCTTATTGCGGAATTAACGGATGATTCGAAGATCCGCGGCCGCTCTGGACATCCCGCTCTTGCGATTGGCGTTTCTTGAAGGACTTGACGCATTAGACGGCTGTCCGGACAGATATTCCTTCAGCGTGGTATCTCCGCCTGCCTTCTCTATCATTTGCCCGATCGCTCTGCGGATTTCCCACCCCTTGCCCACCATTTTCATCTCATTGCCGGAAGCATAGCTTTTCATAGGAACTCATCCCTTCAAAAAATTTGGTATACTTGAAGGTATGACCAACTTGGACAAGTTATTCATCCGGAAACCGTTCCGCAGTGTACAAATCAAACATAGAAAGAGGACTCCCTATGACGTTATCATCCGACCGACCGAATTCTAAAAAATTTGAAGAAGTGACCTTGTCGACTCAGCCGATTTACGAGGGACGCGTGATTTCGCTGCAGGTGGATACGGTCAGGCTGCCCAATGGCCAGACATCCACGAGAGAGATCGTAAAACATCCAGGAGCGGTGGCCGTTCTGGCTTTGCTTGGCGATAAAATGCTCGTCGTGGAGCAGTACAGAAAGCCCATGGAGAAAAGCCAGGTGGAAATCCCTGCAGGCAAGCTTGACGCGGGCGAGAATCCGCCGGATGCGGCGGCGAGGGAGCTGGAGGAAGAAACGGGCTACACGGCGGGTAAGCTTGAGCATATCGCTTCCTTTTACACTTCTCCGGGCTTCGCTGACGAGCTCCTTCATCTATATGTGGCTCAGGAGCTTGTACAGGGCACCGTCAAGCTGGACGAGGATGAATTCCTTGACTGCGAGGCGATCGGTATGGAACAGGCTCTGCAGTATATTGCGGACAACCGTATTTCGGACGCCAAGACAATTATGGCCGTCTATGCGTGGAAGCTTTACCGGCTGACAGGATCGTTCAAAGCATGAATTCGTATTTTGCCGATCTGCATATCCACATCGGCAGGACCGAAGCCGATACTCCGGTGAAAATCAGCGCCGCCCGCAGCCTCACATTTTACAATATCGCGAAGGAAGCTTCAGAACGCAAAGGCATCGAAATGATCGGAATCATCGACTGCCACGCCCCCAAGGTGCAAAGCGATATTATGGAATATTTGCACCGGGGAGAAATGGCGGAGCAGGCCGGCGGAGGCATACGCTATCACGATACGACCGTGATCCTCGGCTGCGAGCTCGAAGTGAAGGACGAAGGCTTTGGCGCCGCACATTTGCTGGCTTACCTGCCCGACCTTGCGTCAATGCAGGATTTTACGGCGTGGCTGCGCAAAGTCATGAAGAACGTTGAGCTGAGCTCCCAACGGATCTATGCCCCGGCCCGGGTTCTGCAGGAGGAGGTTTACTCCAGAGGGGGAATCGTAGTTCCGGCCCATATTTTTACGCCTTACAAAGGGGCTTACGGGAACGCGTCCGCCAGAATGGAGCACTTTCTTGATCTTCGGCGGATTGCCGCCGTTGAACTGGGGCTGAGCGCCGATACGGAAATGGCCGGCGTCATTTCGGAGCTCGACCCGTTTACTTACGTGACCAATTCGGACGCCCACTCATTATCCAAAATCGGCCGGGAGTACAACCGGTTGGCCATGGAAGCCGCAACTTTCGAAGAGCTGGCTAAAGCGCTGAACAGGCAGGACGGCAGAGCGGTGAGAGCCAACTACGGCTTGAACCCGCGGCTCGGCAAATATCACCGGACCTACTGCTCCCAGTGCGACTCGATACTCAGCGAGCGGGAATGGGGTCTGACCACCCTCAGTGCAACGCTACAACGGGTGCCGGGAGAGGCGGCAGAGCGCTGCCCCTATTGCGGCTCCAAATCGATAGTCCGGGGAGTCTTGGATCGCATTATGGACGTGGCGGACCGGGAAGCGCCTGTGCTGCATGGCAGCCGCCCGCCGTACCATTTTCAAGTCCCCCTCGAATTCATCCCCGGCCTCGGTCCGAAAATGCTCACCCGGCTGCTGGAACGGTTCGGCACGGAAATGGACATTATCCATCACGCTTCCGAGGATGAGCTTGCCGAAGAGGCGGGCAGCGAGATTGCAAGATATATTGTGTTGGCGCGGGAAAACGCGTTGGAGCTCACCTCGGGAGGAGGCGGCACCTATGGAAAAGTGAGCAAATTGCTGTCATAGGAGCGTTTTGCAGTTCATATGCTTCTATTAAGCCGGCTGCGGACACGCTGTGGCATCGGTTAAGGAGGCATTACGACTATGTACAAAGCTCATGCCTTGCGCCAATTTTCGAAGGAGCACTTTATTCTTTATGTGTTTGTATCTGTGCTTTTTGTGGTTGGAGTGATGTTCGGCGCAATTATGGTGAACGCATTGACGACGGAGCAGAAGCAGGATCTCACCCGGTATTTGGGAAGCTTCTTCCAGACGATGGACGGGGGGATGGATTACGACCGCATCAGTTCGTTTCATCAGTCCTTTTCGCTTCATATCAAATGGATACTGATGGTGTGGATTCTGGGGATGTCGATTATCGGCATGCCGCTGATTCTGTTCCTTAATTTTCTAAAAGGGGTGCTGATCGGCTTTACCGTCGGCTATCTGGTCGGACATTGGTCGTGGAAGGGGATGCTGTTCGCCCTGGTTTCCGTCGCTCCGCAGAATCTTGTCCTCGTCCCGGCGCTCATTATCGCCAGCGTGTCGGCTTTGTCTTTTTCCATTCTGATGATCAGGAACAGGTTTGTGCTGCGCAGAACCAATCTGTATCAGACGTTTATACAATATACATCGGTTTCCCTCGTCATGGGCATTCTTACCGTCGGGATTTCTTTGTTTGAAGCTTATCTTTCCCCCGTCATGATGAAGTGGGTTACGCCTATGCTGCTGACCTTGAATTGAAGCGCAGGGAATTGACTTTCTCTTTCTCCGGACCCTATAATAAATAGAAGGTGATTGCCTCTAAGGGGGAGGAGTATGGAAGCGCGCATTGAAAAGATAAAAGGACAGCTGCAGTCGCATGGTTATAAGCTTACTCCTCAGAGGGAAGCGACCGTGCGCGTACTGCTGGAGAACGAAGAAGACCATCTGAGCGCGGAAGACGTGTTCATGCTGGTTAAGGATAAAGCGCCCGAGATAGGGCTTGCGACCGTATACCGCACTCTTGAATTGTTAAGCGAAATGCATGTAGTGGAAAAAATGAATTTCGGAGACGGAGTGGCCCGCTACGACCTCAGAAACGAAGGCACGCACCACCACCACCATCACCTCATCTGCGTCCAATGCGGAGCGGTGGATGAAATCATGCAGGATTGGCTGGGCGAGCTGGAGGAACGGCTGCTTGAAGAATACAACTTTAAAGTGCTGGATCACAGGCTTGATTTTAACGGCATTTGCCACCGCTGCAACGAGAAGAAGCAGAACGAGTAAGGGCGGGCCGTACCGCTGCAACTAGAAGAAGCAAGTGAGCGTGTCTGAAAAGCTCATTTAAGTTGGTTCTCTATATTTTTCAATCTACTGACCGCTCTGGTACCGGACTCCTTCCGCTGCCGGGCGGTTTTTCGTATACAATGCGTTTTGAATCGGAAGCCTATGGTTAATGAGCCATAGGAGGGGATACATATGCCGGAACAACAACTTAAAAATAAAGTTGCCGTAGTCACAGGAGCGAGCTCCGGAATCGGAAAGGCGGCCGCACTCCGTTTAGCGGAGCACGGGGCCAAGGTGTGCCTGGTCGATGTGAAGGAAAGCCGCGCGGAAGAGGTCAAACAGCAGATCGAGCGGTCGGGAGGCGAAGCGTTTATCACGGAAGCGGATTTGCGCAACGAAGATGAGGTAAGGGCGGCTTTCAAGGAGACGGCGGACAAGTGGGGCAGGGTCGATATCGTGTTTGCGAACGCGGGGATCAACGGAGTGCTGTCGCCGATCGAGACGATGGATGTGGAGGATTGGAACGATACGATCCACACGAACACAAGAGGCACGTTCTTATCCGTCAAGCATGCCATCCCTTACATGAAGGAGAACGGCGGCTCAGTCATTATTACAAGCTCCATCAACGGAAACCGTACATTCTCGAATATCGGCATGTCGGCTTACAGTACGTCCAAGGCGGGACAAATGGCTTTCGGCAAAATGGCCGCTCTTGAGCTCGCTCGCTATAAAATCCGCGTCAACATTATTTGCCCGGGTGCTATCGAGACCAACATCTCGGAGAACACCCACCCGACTCCGGAGCTGGAGGAGCTGAAAATCCCCGTGGAGTATCCGGAAGGACAGCAGCCGCTGGAGAACAAGTCCGGGGAGCCGGAGCAAGTGGCGGATTTGGTGCTTTTTCTCGCTTCGGACCAGTCGAGCCACATTACGGGTACCGAAATCTATATCGATGGGGCTGAGTCCCTTCTGTAGCACCGATCAGAGATAAGCCTGGAAGGCTTGCTTGATTTTGCGGGTAATTTGTTGGAATATCCTTTACGATGAAATCATAATCTTTCCTTGAAAGCGAGGGGACAGGTTATGATTTTTTCATACCGGAAAATGGTGAGCCGCTTTAAATTTCTGCTGTTGTTTGTTATATTTACCTTTGCCCTATATCATTTCATGGTTCTGGTGTCCTCCTGGCTGGAGCCGCCCCAAAAGTACCGCGAGCCTGCGGGAAAAGCCGTCAAAGTCTTCCATCATCAGATATCGCAGGTGGAAAAAGAGCCGATTTCCGAGAGGCTGAAGCTGTTTTACTGGTACGGGGAATAGTCTCGACGGCAAACTTACAACAGAAAGGGACAACAATCAGATGAAGCAGGAACTGAACTCTTTTATCCGTCACCTGGCTGAAGAACGAGGGTTGGCCCGCAGCACATTGGAATCGTATCGACGTGATCTTGGCCAGTATGCCGATTATTTGCAAACGCAGGGTATCGGAGACTGGAATGATGTAACCAGAATGAATGTCAGCTCCTATATGCTCAGGTTAAAACAGACCGGCAAAGCGGCCGCCACCATTTCACGCAGCTTGGTATCGATCCGGTCTTTCCACGGATATTTGAACCGCGCAGGCCGGATGGACCATAATCCTTCCTTGCACCTGGAGACGCCGAGGACTGAGAAAAAGGTGCCCAAAATCCTTACCGTCAAAGAGGTCGGGATTTTGTTGGAGGCGCCTGACGGAGAAACGGCGGCCGGTATGCGGGACAAGGCTATGCTGGAGCTGCTGTACGCGACCGGCATTCGGGTGTCGGAGCTCACTTCCCTGGACGTGCCGGATGTCAATCTGGTATTGGAATATGTACGCTGTGTCGGAAATGGCGGTAAAGAGCGGCTCATCCCTCTCAGCCGGGTTGCCGTCCAGTGTCTTCAGGCCTATATAGAAGAGAAAAGGCCCTTGCTGGTCAAGAAGAACGGAGAAGAACCGGCGCTGTTTATCAATCATTTGGGGACCCGGCTTACGCGGCAGGGCTTCTGGAAGATCATGAAACGGTACGCGGAGGAGTCCGGCATACATAAAGAGATCACTCCACACATCATCCGGCACTCGTTTGCGGCTCATCTGCTGGAGAACGGGGCGGATCTCAGGTCAGTGCAGGAAATGCTGGGCCACTCCGACATTTCCACGACCCAGGTCTACTCCCGGCTGGCGAAAACGAAGATGAAGGAAGTTTACGACAGGGCTCATCCCAGAGCCAAAATGTAATTTCGGTCACTGGGTGAAGCTATCGTACGGTACCGCTTGTCCGTTTGCCGGATGAGGCGGTATCGTTTTTTGTATTCGATCGGTATTTTATGAGATAATAATGTCAATGACTGATTGGAGGTTTCTTCCTGTGAACTTTAAACGCATCTGTTTAATCGTGTTGGACAGCGTAGGCATCGGAGAGTTGCCGGATGCCGCCAGGTTCGGGGACGTCGGGGCCCACACGCTTGGGCATATTGCCGAGCGTGCGGGCCTTGTCGTGCCCAACATGGAGAAGCTTGGGCTGGGCAGCATAGCGCCATTGAAGGGTGTCGACGAGGTGCGGCCCGCACGAGGTTATTACGGCAAGATGGCGGAGGTCTCGGTCGGAAAAGATACGATGACCGGCCACTGGGAGCTGATGGGGCTTAAAGTCGAAATCCCGTTCAAGGTATATCCGGAAGGCTTTCCACCGGAGCTGATTCAGCAGTTCGAGCAGCGGACGGGCAGAAAAGTGCTGGGCAACAAACCCGCATCGGGAACGGAAATATTGGACGAGCTGGGAGAAGAACATGTAAAGACAGGTTCATGGATCGTATACACCTCCGCTGACAGTGTGTTCCAGCTGGCCGCCCATGAAGAAGTAGTGCCCTTGGAGGAGCTCTACCGCGCATGTGAAATCGTCCGTGAACTGACGCTGGATGAGCGGTTCGCCGTGGGCCGCGTTATTGCAAGGCCGTTCACAGGTACGCCGGGCGCATGGAAGCGTACCTCTAACCGCCATGATTATGCCGTCAAGCCTCCGGCTGCGACCGTGATGAACCATTTGAAGGACGCGGGTCTGGATGTGATTGCTATTGGAAAGATCAACGATATCTATTCCGGTGAAGGCGTGACCTCGGCGCTGCATACCAAAAGCAATGAAGACGGGATCGAGAAGACGATCGAGACGCTGGGGAATGATTTTCACGGTTTGTCGTTTACCAACCTGGTCGATTTCGATTCCCTGTACGGCCACCGCCGGGATCCTGAGGGGTATGGGAAGGCATTGGAGGATTTTGACCGGAGCCTCCCACGGATCATGGAGCGAATAGGCAGCGAAGACCTGCTCATTCTGACAGCCGACCATGGCAACGACCCGGTTCATGAGGGGACCGACCATACGAGGGAGTATGTACCGATTCTGCTGTACAGCCCTTCCCTGACTGGAAGCGGATCGATCGGCGAAAGAAATTCGTTCTCCGACCTCGGAGCAACCATTGCTGAAAATTTCGGTACAAAGGGAACAGGGAACGGTGACAGCTTCCTGGCTGAATTGAAGTAGCAGACTTTATCGGGAGGGATCGAATGTGATGGAGCAGCAAACGCTATTGGAACGGGTGCGTGAAGCAGCGGAATATATCGCGGGCAAAAATACTCGAAAGCCGGAGGTCGGGCTTATTCTCGGTTCGGGGCTGGGCGTCCTGGCCGATTTGATTGAAGCTGCGGTCGTGCTGAAGTACGAAGATATCCCTCATTTTCCTGTGTCCACAGTAGAGGGACATGCTGGAGAGCTTATTTCGGGGACGATACAAGGCAAGTCGGTCATCCTCATGAAAGGCCGCTTTCACGGGTATGAAGGTTACGGACCGGAAACCGTATCGTTTCCTGTTCGAGTCATGAAGCAGCTCGGCGTACATACTCTGGTTGTGACCAATGCGGCCGGAGGCGTAAACACCGGGTACGAGGTAGGCGACCTTATGCTGATCAAGGACCATATTAATATGACGTCACGAAATCCGCTGATCGGCCCTAACCTGAGTGAGCTCGGAGTCCGCTTTCCGGATATGTCGGAGGCGTACAGCCGCAGATTGCGCGAGCTTGCCCACCAGGTGGCTTACGAGCAGGACATCCGGCTGCAGGAAGGCGTTTATTTCGGACTGTCCGGTCCATCTTACGAAACTCCTGCAGAGATTCGCATGATCCGCATTCTGGGCGGGGACGCGGTCGGCATGTCCACCGTACCGGAAGTGATCGTCGCACGCCATGCGGGGTTGGAAGTGCTGGGCTTTTCTTGTATTTCCAATATGGCAGCCGGCATTTTGGACCAGCCTCTTTCACACGAAGAAGTGATGGAAACCACAGAGAAAGTAAGACAGAAATTCCTTAACCTTCTCTTGGGCATTATCTCGAGGCTGTAACAGCAGCTGTACATAACGTTAACTCTTCAATTACTGGAGGTTTGCAGACCATGGCGGTATCTTATTTGGATCAAGTTAAAGAAGCGGCAGATCACTTGCGGGAACGCCTGAAAGGGATCAGCCCGTCGATCGGACTCATCCTCGGATCGGGACTAGGTGATCTGGCCGAGCAGGTGCAGGATGCGGTTTCCATAGATTACTCGGATATTCCGGGCTTTCCGATTTCAACGGTGGAAGGTCATGCCGGACGTTTTGCGGCGGGTACGCTGGAGGGCAAGCCGGTCATCGTTATGCAAGGACGCTTTCATTATTATGAGGGCTATCCGATGAAGAAAGTCGTATTCCCTGTATATGTACTGCAGCAGCTCGGAGTCCGCACCCTGGTTATTACCAATGCGGCCGGAGGCATGAACCGCTCCTTCCGTGCGGGCGACTTGATGCTGCTGAGCGACCACATCAATTGGACCGGCGACAACCCGCTCATCGGGCCAAACGAACCTGAGCTCGGCGTGCGGTTCCCGGATATGTCGGAGGCGTATTCGCGGTCTTACCGGCAGCTCGCCCGCCGGCTGGCTGAGAGCATCAAAGGCGAAGACGGTGAACCGCTGAAGCTGCAGGAGGGCGTGTACTGCGGCGTGTCAGGGCCGACGTACATGACGCCTGCGGAGCTGACAATGCTCGCCCGCCTGGGCGGCGACGCCGTCGGCATGTCCACCGTCGGCGAAGTGATTGCGGCCCGGCACGCTGGACTGTGTGTGCTTGGCATCTCCTGCATCACCGACATGGCGATCGGCGAGGAGCTGGAGCCGCTGACGCATGAGCAGGTCGTTGCGGTGGCGAACAAGACCAAGCCGAAGTTTCAGGCGCTGGTTAAGGCTTTTGTGCGTGAAGTGACGATGTAGCGTAAGGTAGTGGTTGATTAAAACGTTTTTCGTTAGCCACGACTACTTTCTGTTGATTGGAAATAATCAAAAGGAAGTGGTCTTTTTGTTGTTAAAATTAGCTGTTAAGGATTTCGTCGGGGACAGGCAGTATCAAAATGTCACTAAAAAAACAGTGATGGTTATTTACACATTTATATCTATTGGTTATTTTGGTGCAACAGTTTTGAGTGGCTGCTATGAGTGCTAAGCGCCGTCAAGGAAGCACGATCACTAAGGGGCAGCATGAAGCTGCTTGTGCTTTTTGTATTCCGGCAAGTACAAGTGGCAGGACTCTTATGAAAATGAAGTATGGCAATAACATCGTGTTGAATAGGCGCACTTGATCTCTATGCATATTTTAACAAGGGTGTAGATAATCTTGGTTTCGTTGTTGAATATGGAATATTTCCGGCGGTGAGTATTTTATTTTTATGTGGGTGGGTCACTAGCGAAAGAATTTTGGGGGAAATTCGGATACATTCTTATTTGTACTTGTATCTCGACAGGATATGAGTTTTGTTAAAAAGCGGTTATTTTTATTATAACGGTTGGAAGTTTTGGTACTCATTCATTCAATATCCTTTTCTGTTCTTAATTTTGGTTGCAAATCTAAGAACATTACAATGGTTATACAACAAAAGCAAATTGAAGCTATAAGTTGCACCTACTGGGGGAAATCAGATGTATTATATGTTCACAAATATCATTATTTTGAATTTGTATGTGTACTTTATGCAGAAGCGATTGCCAAGGATTTATTATTACGCAACCGTTCTATTTGCATTGATCTTTGAAGAAACAGTTAACATCTACCTCGATTTTAAATTGGACTTATACGGCTTTTTTCGGAATGGCGTCGACTGGCAGTATTTGTTCGTTATCTTCGGTGTAGTACCACAGGCTAACATGATTTTTATAAATTACTATCCCTTTGCTAGCGGAGCATTCCGAAAGGTTAGATACATACTGCTCGCCGCGATTCTATTTACGATTTGGGAATGGATAACGTCATTCACTTGGGTCTTTTACTACAACGGATGGAAAACGTGGTACTCACTCCTATGCTATCCTGTGATTTTATGGATTATCGTTCTCAACGCTCAATATGCACGACACTTACTAAAAAGAGCTACGTCCGATGTGATACGATCCCCTCATAGTAGACAGAAAAAAGAAAGCCATTTACTATGTCTATTGTGGAGGGGATTTTTTCTATGGGCGAAATAGCGAGAACATACGATGTTGCATTCAAGAAAAAGGCAGTAGACCTTTATCTTAAAGAAGGAATGGGCTATAAGACCGTAGCGAGGGAATTAGCGATTGACCCTTCCCTTGTTCGTCGGTGGGTGAAGAATTTTGAGGCAGAGGGCATAAAGGGGCTTGAGGAAAAACGGGGAAAAGCAAATGGCCCTGGAAAAGGCAGACCGAGAACACGACCCGAAGATCCGGAGGTGAAGCTGAAACGTCTTGAAGCGGAGAATGAACTGCTAAAAAAGCTCTTAAAAATGTGAAAGGAGGCATGGATGCTGTACAAAGCGGTAAAAAGTTTGCCATTATCCAGGAATTAGCCAGCAAGGGTTACGATGTCATCTTGCTATGTGAGCTGGCCCAAGTGTCCAGAAGTGGTTTCTATAGATGGAAAAAACGACAGACATTTGTGTCCCAAAAACAACGGGAAGACGAGGCAATTAAAGGGAAAATGTTAGAATGCCATGGACAATTGAAAGGGATTTATGGATACCGTCGTGTAAAGGTCTGGCTTATGCGGAAACATGGGCTGCACCTCAACCATAAGCGTGTGCAAAGGCTCATGCGAGAGCTAGGGATAAAGGCAGTCATTCGAAAGAAAAGACCTTACTACGGCAAGAAAGAGGCTTACGTTATCTCGGACAACCACCTTAACCGGGAATTTACAGCCTCTAATCTAAATGAGAAGTGGGTAACCGATATTACTTATCTAATTTTCAATGGACAGAAACTTTATTTGTCTGCGATTAAAGACCTGTACAACAATGAGATTGTAGCCTACCACATCAGTCGCAGAAACGATTTAAAGCTGGTGTTTGACACGATCAGGAAGGCAAAGAGAAAACGGAATGTGAAAGGGATCCTCCTGCATAGCGACCAAGGCTTCCAGTACACGTCTCGTCAATTTAACAACTTGCTTAAACGATACCATATGAAGGGTAGCATGTCCCGAAAAGGAAACTGTTGGGACAATGCATGTATGGAGAACTTTTTCAGTCATTTTAAGTCAGAGTGCTTTGATCTTTATTCCTTTCATTCGGTTGAACAAGTAAAGCACGCTGTTCAACGTTATATCCATTTTTATAACAATGAACGTTTCCAGAAAAAATTAAACAACCTGAGTCCTTATGAATACAAGACTCAGGCTGCTTAAAAGTTCTTTTTAATAGCTGTCTACTTGACAGGGGTCACATCAATGGAAGGTAGCAGTTTCTTTTTGTTCCGGCAATAAAGGGAATGAATTGGATATATGGGCAAATTATAGGAGAGCATTCTGGACGATTTATCTTCTAAAGGAATGGAATATTCCCTTGATACCTTTCACATTACAACTTTTCCGTTAATAAGCGAATTATTTAATGGGGGGTTCAAAATGGGGTTTATAAGTGTTCTCTTTGTTCTTTTTGGATTGTTGTTGCTATTCAAGCCATCAATAATAGCGTAAGCCCTTATTTGTGTCTGTTGATGTTATAATGCCCTCAAGGAATAAAAAGGGAATGTATTTGTTGATAGAATAATAATAAAAAGCCGTTTGGGCTGCCGATAATCTAAAGTCCGAAAAAGCTAATGAAATTGTATCACAATTCGCACAAGGAAAAGAGTATTTTCAGAGCGCTTCTAATGCTGCCGAAATGGTAAAACCATTACTTCTATATTACGGAGTAGTATCGCTAAGTAGAGGTCTTATGTTATTTCTTAATCCTGAATCAAGAGAAATTAGTTTATAGAAGCCTCATTATTACTGCCCATGCATTTGAATATACCAACACTAATCCTGCACATAGAATTGGCGCTGTTCTGTTTGGATTATTGATCTTAATCGTGTTGATGGAAATCTTCCGTCGTTTATTCAGCCAAGCCTTTTTTAACGGGTTTATCGTTGCAACTGGTTTGTTTCTTAGCTTTGATATTGTAGTATTTCATTGGATATTCAGGCTTCATCGCATTACAAGCGGCGCAGAAGCGAATTATTTGGAGCCTATATTTGTTTGCTTTGGGATAGTGCTAGTATGGCAAGGTATTCGCAGGGAATACAAAGTAAGGTCAACAATAGGAAACGTGATTTAAACAAAAAACGGAGGTTATACAATGCCACGAACAATTGAATTTGCGGAAGATAAGATGATTCTCCATCTTACTGGCTTAACAAGCGTCGCAGCCTTAAAACGCAATGGATTTTTACTTAATGAACTACCTCAAATTCTGTTTCTGCCGATACACCACCGGATGTAACGGAAATAGGCCACTTACCAAGCGTTGTATTTCCTCCCACATGCCAGGACCAGCTGACATTACCGTCGGAGTCCGCCTTTTTTGTTTCAAGTCCGGCAGCTTTGCTCGGTCCGCTTTTATAATGAACTACTATTGACGCGGATGCTCCTGGAGCTACTTTCGCTTTAAGTGTTGCAGTTGAATTACGCGGTGCAGGAGATGAAACACTAACGATTTTAACTGCAGCCGGCGTTTCCTCTTTCTTGGCCGCTTCCAGGGTTGATGTTGGTGCAGGTGCCGTTGTTGATGTTGGTGCCTGTTTTGGTGCGGATATTGGTTCTGACGATGATTTTGGAGAAGGAGTTTGCTTTATCTCCGTCTGTGATTGATCTTTTTTGTTTGCTGCAGGATCTTTAGGGGCATCCGAAGGTTGGCTGTTATCCTGTTTGACTCCGGTTTCCTGACCTGAATGTGCTTGGGTTTCAGGTTTCTTTTGGTCAGTTGGACTGCTCGGTGTACTCGCCTGCGCAGAAGCCGGCTTTTCGGTTGAAAGAGCAGTTGGTGTGGTCACAGTGCCGCATGCAGTGAGAGAAAGAGCAATGGCTAAAGAAAGAATGGTTGTACGTAAGATTTTCATTTCAGATTAAGACTCCTTTGAAAACAGTGATCTTTTCTCTCATTTTACACGATATGGGCATGGTAATTTATTGAAAAGTGAGTGGAAAGCAGGAACCACACCGTATATTTAGGCGATACCAACTAAAAAATTAGGCTCGTATCCTCATCTTAGCGGCTCCCTGGAGCCCGCTCGTTGATAGAGTTATTATATACAATAAATGGTAAAATGAACATGCCTTTTGGAATCCTCTCAGCGGCTGGGAATAGGCAAAGAGCTCTTTTCAGCTGTAGTGGAAGGCTTGGTGGAGCTTGGGTTTCAATCAATGCTTATTTGGGTTCTTGAACATAATCCGGCACGTTCCTTTTATGAAGCTCTCGGCGGTAAGCAGCTGAGGAAGCAGACCATTGAGATCGGCGGAGCGATGCTACAGGAGTTTGCTTACGGGTGGGTAAACATACCTGCATGAAGCAGAAGGGGATAAGGGACAATGCAATATTTTATCGGCATCGTACCTCCAGAGGAATTTAAGGAAAAGATCGCCGGCTTCCAAAATTTATGATTTACACAAGAAAATGGTGGAGGCTGTTTCCCGCCTGTGGAAGAGATCGGGAAATATTTTGAACTTGAAAACTATACACCGCATTTGACTCTTGGTCAAACCCATTTCGGGATGATTTCCGAAGAACTCCAAGAAATGGCGCAAAAAGCAGAAAGCGAGTTAACACCTAATCCGGCCTTCGAGGCCTCCTATGTAAGAGTGTATCAAGAGATTGAAGCTGATAGATATGTAAAATACAAAGATATTCAACTAAAAAAATAGAACGTTTCGATCTGTCCATATGCGACTGCAGGTGTGTACTTTCTGATGCTTATTTTCACGCTCGTCCGGGTATTAATATTACATACACATTGCGGGGAGGTTTTTATATGAAAATAATCGTTACAGCCGCCGAGGCGCAGGAAAAAGGCATCTGGCCGCAGGTCATGCGGATGTTCGGAAGGGACGAGAATGAGGACATCTGGCCGAAAGAGGAATTCATTCTCACGGAAGACCAGGCGAGGGAATTAAAGTTGATCCAATAAAGCAGAGAGGCGCGGGATTTCCCTCCAGAACGCAACGGTTGAAAAAGGTCTGGAAGGCGTGATCGCAAAACGTGCAGATTCTCGTATTCGGTCGGAACGCGTTCTGCAGACTGGATCAAGCTGAAAAACAAGTTTGAGATCGATGCTGTCATCCTGGGCTACCGGCAAGAGCCCGATTTTGCCTTGATCATCGGATTACATTTTCCTACGGTTGCCAATAAGCAAGTGGCCCGTAGTGAGCGGGGGCATAACAGAGCGGGATCAGGAGGACTTGATCCAGGCGGCAAGCCCGTTTCTCTCACTTCGTGACAAGAGTACCCAGTGGCTGAAGCCTCTTCTTTGCTGCACAATCGAATATTCGGATCACAACGAAATGCATCAATTGAGCGGAACCAGATTTAAAGGAATTCTTTCGGACAAGGATCCGAAGGACTGCAGGTGGGGTGAGCAGGTTACTGTTAAAACGTAAAGGAACACGGTTAATATCATTTTTGGTTGTTTAGACCCCTTCCCTTTTGGTTTAGATAAGAATTATCACCTATGAACGAATGGTATGTTATGTTAAAATATAGGAAATAGGTACCAGATGTTCCTTGTCGGAGCGGATAGAGGAGTGATGAGGATGGCGCTGCAGAAGGAGATCCGGGTTGCGAATTGCCCTCAGTGCGGTCATGTATATCAGAAAAATATAAGCAACCTTTGCCAATCCTGCATTTCTGAGCGGCAGGAACAGCTTGCGGCTTGTCACCGTTTTTTGAGATCGAACCGAAAAGCGACGATAGCGGAACTAAGCGGGAATACTGCTATATCTTCCAAGCAAATTTTTGCTTTTCTCAAAGAAGGCAGGCTGATATTATCGGATTACCCCAATTTAAGCTATCCTTGCGACAGCTGCGGAGCCGGGATTCGCAGTCATAAGCTCTGTTCTTCCTGCTCGTTGCGATTGTCCAAAGAAATACGCAAGCTGCAGCATTCGGATCGCAGCAAAGAGCTGGCGTCTTCGAACACAAGAATAGGATTTCAGATTGGAGACAGATTAACTAAATAAAACGCATAAATATTTCATAATTTTGTAACAAAATAGTCACTTTCTTGCCATGAAATGGATTTCTTACGGAGTCAATCCTTTTGTACAATAGAAAAGTGATTACATAACAGGGGGATTTCCGACATGTATAAATGGGCTTTGTTTGCACTATTGATCGTCTCAGGGGCATTGGGATTGGGCGTTCTTTTTGAAGAAATCTCGGTTCGGCAAGCCGCGGCGGCTGCGGAGAAAGCTTCGGGGCCAACGGTGAAAGTGGTTGCGACCAACTTCCAGTTCGACAAACCGGAATATACGGCCAAAGCCGGTGAAAAAACCAAAATCTCCTTTAACTCCAAAGAGGGCGCGCACGGACTTCATATTACCGGCGAAGGCGGCGTCGACATTAAACTTGATAAACAAACGACATCAGCCGATGTCACTTTGAAACCAGGCAAATATAATATGGAATGCAACATCCCATGCGGATCCGGGCATGCGAATATGAAAGCCGTATTGGTTGTATCCTAAAGAGAGGGGGGCGAAAGCTCCCTTTTTTTGTCTTTATGGTTGTGCGGTTTGATTTATACAAATTGGATAATTGATCGGGGTGGAGCGGAATGAGAACAGTTGACCTGATACAAAAGAAGAGGGACGGGGAAGAGCTGTCCACCGAAGAAATCGTTTATTTGGTGGACGGGTATACGAGCGGCAGGATTCCGGACTACCAGATTTCCGCTTGGGCGATGGCCGTTTTCTTTAAAGGAATGTCGGCGCGGGAAACCGCGGATTTGACAATGGCCATGGCCCGCTCCGGCGACCAGATGGATTTAAGCTCCATCTCCGGCATTAAGGTGGATAAGCACAGTACAGGAGGAGTGGGGGACACGACTACTTTGGTACTGGCGCCTTTGGTGGCCGCAGCCGGAGTGCCCGTTGCCAAAATGTCGGGCAGGGGGCTCGGCCATACCGGCGGCACGATCGATAAGCTGGAATCGATCGAAGGTTTTTCCGTGGAGCGAACCAGGGAGCAATTTATTGAACAGGTGAATACTGTAGGTGCAGCGGTCATCAGCCAGTCCGGGAACATTACACCTGCCGACAAGAAACTGTACAGTCTGCGCGATGTTACGGCTACGGTCAACTCCATCCCGCTCATTGCGAGCTCGATTATGAGCAAGAAAATCGCTTCGGGTGCAGATGCCATCGTACTGGATGTGAAGACAGGGGACGGAGCTTTCATGAAATCGCTGGACGATTCCATCGAGCTGGCGAAAGCCATGGTCTCCATCGGAGAGCAGGTTGGAAGAGAGACGATAGCGGTTATCACCGATATGGATGAGCCTCTGGGCGCTGCGGTAGGCAACGCGCTGGAGGTGCGGGAGGCGGTGGAAACGCTGAGAGGCCGCGGATCCAAAGATTTGGAGGAGCTGTGTCTCGACCTCGGCGGCTACATGCTGATGCTGGGAAGAAAAGCCGAGTCCATTGAGCAGGGCAGAATTGTGTTGAAAAAGCTGATCGAAAGCGGAGATGCATTCGAGAAGCTCAAGCAAATAGTCAAGGCACAGGGAGGCAATCCAGACGTGATAGAACATCCGGAGAAGCTTCCGGCCGCGAGAAGAATCCTGACCGTAGAATCGGCTGACGAAGGGTATGTCTCCCGGATTGCCGCCGAATCTATCGGTGCAGCGGCGATGATGCTTGGTGCCGGAAGAGCCACCAAAGACGCTGAGATCGATCTGGCCGTAGGGCTGGTGCTCCGCAAGAAAACCGGCGATGCCGTCGGCAAGGGAGAAGCGCTGGCTGACCTGCATGTAAACGAAGCGGATGAAGCTCTTCTTCAGCAGGTCATTGGGCGGGTGCGGGAAGCGTTCCAAATTACGGAGGAGAAGCCCACTTTCATTCCCCCGCTTGTTTACGCCGTCGTGACCAGGCATGGAGTCCAGCGAAAAGGTTAATAAGCGTCCTGTCGGAGGTTGTCCCAAAAGCGAGAATAATGCGCTGGAGGGGCAGTCTTTTTTTATGAGCGAAATGTGCTTCTACTAGATACAGTTCGTCCATACCTCTCTCAATCTGTGGAATAGAGTATAACAGGGAAACCAAAATTTCCCCAGCAGATGGTCGAAGGAGGTGAATACCGATATGTGCACGATTCCTCGTTCTGCCGATGTGGTAACAATTACTACCGTAAGGAATCCTTTTACAGGACTGCTTACTATTGCATCATTTTGCGTGATCGGAAGAGCCTGCCCCTGCAGACGCCTCTTATTTATCGGAGGCCGTGTCAGCCGGGCCAGAAGATGCCTTCTGAGACACGGTTTTGTACTGGTGTCGGTTTCCGGAAACGTTTTGGTGTTTAAACGTTCTCGCTGCTGCTGATGCCAGAGCCCCGATCGGAAGTAAGTTCCGGCGGGGCTTTTTTTCTTTTTCCATGTGCTGGAATATTCTTTCCCAAATCGGTCAACAATGGATAGCAGTCATGGTCATTGGCAGATTGAACATTTTCTATGGGGATAGATTAGGAGGGTACATACGACATGTTGAACAAATTGTGGAAAACGGTGCTCATTTTGCAAATGGTATTGATGCTTGCGCTTCCTTCCATCTCGGCTGCCGAAGAAGGTAAAGCGAAGGAAGAGAAGAAAGCCGCTCCTGCGGTGGATCTTGCTCCGAACGCGCAATCCGCCGTGCTGATGGATGCCGACACAGGCACGGTCATGTTCGAAAAGAACAAAGACGCGAAGCTGCCGCCCGCCAGCATTACCAAAATTATGACTATGCTGCTCATTATGGAGGCGCTGGACCAAGGCAAGCTGAAAATGGACGAAAAGGTCCGCACAAGCGAGTATGCCGCATCCATGGGGGGATCCCAGATTTTCCTCGAGCCCGGGGAAGAGATGACGGTTCAGGATATGCTGAAAGGGATTGCGATGGCGTCCGGCAATGACGCGTCCGTCGCAATGGCCGAGAAGCTTGCCGGTTCTGAAGAGGCTTTCGTTCAGATGATGAACGAGCGGGCCAAGCAGCTGGGAATGAAGAATACGCATTTTCTAAATCCGAACGGGCTGCCTGTCGAGAACCACTATACTACGGCCCAGGACATCGCCATCATGTCGAGAGAGCTGCTGAAGCATGGCAGTGTGACCCAATTTACGGGAACTTATCAAGACTATTTGCGCAAAGACACGACCAAGCCTTTTTGGCTTGTGAACACGAATAAGCTGGTGCGTTTCTACACTGGTGCGGACGGTTTGAAGACCGGATATACGAGCGAAGCGAAGTTTTGCCTGTCGGCGACCGCCAAACGGGAGAATCTCCGTGTCGTGGCTGTGGTGTTGGGAGAACCGAACACGAAAACGAGAAACGCGGAAGTGACCAAGCTTTTTGATTACGCGTTCTCCCAATATACAAACCAGCCGATTTTCAAAGAAGGCGACAGCCTGGGCAGCTTTAAGGTGAGCAAAGGGTCCGTCGCGGAGGTTCCTTTGACCGCCAAGCACCAGATCAGCGTCCTTATGAAAAAAGGAGACGCCAGAGACGGGCTGCGCCACGAAGTGGTGATCGACGATAAATTGAAGGCGCCTATTGCGGCCGGACAACCTATCGGCAAAATCATCGTCTACAAAGGCGACCAGAAGCTGTCCGAGTTTCCTGTGGAATCCCCGGTGGAAGTGAAGAAGGCGGGCTTGTGGACGCTGATGAAACGGACGGCGGCTCATATTTTTTTCATAAAATAAAATTCGCTCCTGTCAAAAATTAGCGGATCCCTTCTAGTTATAGCGCTTTTCTTCTAGTTTTGTCGGGAGGGCAGGATTCCACTTCGAAGTGTAGAAATCTATGTTCAAGACTGG
The DNA here is from genome assembly GCF_055392555.1 of Paenibacillus sp. JCM 18996. Taxonomy (NCBI): domain Bacteria; kingdom Bacillati; phylum Bacillota; class Bacilli; order Caryophanales; family Paenibacillaceae; genus Paenibacillus; species Paenibacillus sp. JCM 18996. The sequence goes on along the minus strand of NZ_AP043884.1, from coordinate 1,543,248 downwards.
AGAAGGAGTGTGCATAGATGGGTCTGCAAATCGAAATGGAGCACGCGCGCAAAGCGTTGATCGTCAGGCTGAAGGGCGAGCTTGATCACCATACCGCCGAATTTGTGAAAGCACGCATGGAAGAGGCCATTGAAAAAGGGGAACACAGCAACATTGTCCTCAGCATGAAGGACCTCTCTTTTATGGACAGCTCCGGATTGGGAGTCATTCTGGGAAGGTACAAGCAAATCAGCCAAAAAGGCGGCAAAATGGTTGTCTGCGACGTGCATCCCTCAGTGTACCGTTTGTTCGAAATGTCGGGCATGTTCAAAATATTGTCTATTCAAGAAAACGAGAGATCCGCGGTCTCCAGTCTGGAGGTCGTATCATGAGTGGACACAACCACATGACTCTGCAGTTCGCCAGCCGGTCGGAGAACGAATCGTTCGCACGGGTGACGGTCGCCGCCTTTGTCTCCCAATTGGATCCGACTATGGAAGAGCTCACCGATATAAAAACGGTCATTTCGGAAGCCGTTACGAATGCGATCATTCATGGCTACGACAACCGGGCCGACGGCGTGGTCACCATTTCGGCGGAAATCGACGGAGACCTGATCGTGCTATCGGTGGAAGACCGGGGAGCGGGAATTGAAGATGTGGAACAGGCCAAGGAGCCGCTTTATACTTCAAAGCCCGAGTTGGAAAGATCGGGAATGGGATTTACGATTATGGAGAATTTCATGGACGAGGTCCAGGTGGCCAGCGAGCCGGGCAAGGGCACCAAAGTGATGATGAGAAAGAGAATTGAATCGAAATCAGCGTTATTCAATTAGGGGTCGATGCTATGGATGTCGATTTGAAGCATGCAACGCACAGTTATTTGGACGATACCGAAGTCAAACGATTAATTGCTTTGAGCCAATCCGGCGATACCCTGGCGAGAGAAACTTTGGTGAACTGCAATATCCGGCTCGTATGGTCGGTGGTACAGAGGTTTCTGAACAGAGGATATGAAGCGGAGGATTTATTCCAGATCGGTTGTATCGGCTTATTGAAATCAGTGGATAAATTCGATCTGTCCTATGAAGTCAAATTCTCAACCTACGCCGTTCCCATGATTATCGGAGAGATCCAGCGGTTTCTGCGCGACGACGGGACGATCAAAGTGAGCCGCTCCCTCAAGGAACTCGCTAACCGGGTCCGCAAGACGAAGGATGAGCTGTCCAAACGGATCGGCAGGCTCCCGACCATTTCCGAAGTAGCGGAGGAGCTTGGAATTAGCCCGGAAGAGGTCGTTTTTGCCCAAGAGGCGAATAAGCCCCCTTCTTCCATACATGAGACCGTATTTGAGAATGACGGCGATCCGATTACACTGATGGACCAAATATCCGATGAATCCCAGGACAAATGGTTCGAGAAGCTGGCGCTGAGCGATGCCATCGGTACTTTGTCGGAGCGGGAACGCTTGATCGTTTATCTTCGATATTACCGGGATCAGACGCAATCAGAAGTAGCCCATCGACTCGGCATTTCGCAGGTCCAGGTGTCCCGCCTGGAAAAAAAGATACTGCAATCGATCAAGGACCAGATAGCGCAATGACTATCTCGGTCTTTTTTTATTCTCCGCTTGGAAAAAATGTCCTTCCCAAAGACTGACTATCCCGCATTTTTTTTCACATAATACAAGAAAGAGTTTTTTCCAAACAAGGACTGTGAAGGGAGAGAAAAGCAGTGGCGACTTCTCCTCCAACCTTATATATCCGTCTGCGCAAAAGAGTGCAGCTGGCCGCCGGGCGACCCGTTACATTGGGCCAAGTGTCCCAGATCCTCGTCAATTCCGAATGGGAGGAATCGTTAAGGAGCCTTCCTCTTTTGTATCCCAAACGTTCCGACGGCAACCTGCATCTTATCGATATGATGCTGATCGTGAAGAAAGTGAAAGAGCTGCTGCCCGAGCTTGTCATCGAACAATATGGCGAACCTCATGTGCTGGTGGAGTTTATCACCCGGCGGCGAAAGCCTAACCTGCTGCTTATTTCTCTCGTGTGGGTGCTTTTGTTCATAGGCTCGGGCCTGGCCATTATGAATTTTCACGCGGACGTCAGCATGCTTGCCGTGCAGCGGAAAATTTACGAGATGTTCACCGGGGAGTACATTCCGAACCCGCTGCTGCTGCAGATTCCTTATTCGCTGGGCATCGGTATCGGCATGGTCATCTTTTTCAATCATCTGTTCAAGAAAAAATTCAACGAAGAGCCGAGCCCTCTGGAAGTCGAGATGTTTACTTATCAGGAAAGCTTGAACCAGTACGTGATAACGGAGGAGTATAACCGCATCCACGGAGGAAAAAATAACCGCGATGATTGAGTGGAGCGAGTGGTTCGGGGCCGGACTTCTGATACTGATAGGCCTTGGAGGGGGACTGGTGGTAGGAAGCGGGTTCGTCGCTTTTCTGGTTGTGCTGGATATTATCCCGCGGCTCGCCCAGATTACGAAATCACGTCCTTACCTTAGCTGGTATGAAGGGGGGATTATCAGCGGTTCGGTTGTTTTTACGGTGGCGGATTTTTTTCATTGGCGCTTCCATTTGTTCCCGTGGACGGCGGCCTTATTCGGATTATTCGCCGGGGTGTTTGTCGGGATGCTTGCCGCTGCGCTGACGGAGGTGGTCAATGTGCTGCCGATTCTGGCCAAAAGGATAGGGATGGACTCTTATCTGATGTGGCTGCTCGTGGCGATTATCCTTGGAAAAGTGTGCGGTTCGCTGTTGGATTGGCTTTTATTCGCGAAGGAGTGATGGTTGATGGCAAGGATTATCAGAACGTGGGATTCGAGCGGGGAGAACGGAGGCGGCGTAGCGGCAGAGAAGGCGAACACGCCGCGGACCGGAGGCAGCGGAGCGGAGAATAATAAGAATGAGACGGAGAGCATCGCTTCCAACAACTTATCCGGCGGGGGAGCGCCCAAGGATGCGGTGAAGGTAGCGGAGCTTTCTTATTTGAAGGCGGGCTGGAAGAAAGGGAGCCCGGTCCGCACGGTTCAGAAGGTCGACTCGGCGTCATCCAAGACAAACGGCAAACAAGGCGGCACAGCCGCCGGGCGATCAGATTGGGCGCTCCCATCCGATGGAGACAAGCCGCCCGCCGAACCGCAGTCCAGGCAGGATAAGCGGCAGAATCGGTCGAAACATCAGGGTGATAACCAAGACCAGAATCAGGATGAGAAGGAAAACAGATCCAAGAAGGACAACAAGACCCGCTCCAAAGAAATTCTGACGGTCGAAGAAAAACGGTTTAAGGAAATGGAAGAAATTCCTAAATCCATGGAGCTTCTCCGCCGGGCATTGGAGGAACAGGTCGGACTGAACCGCAGCTTTGACGTTGTCCTCCGGGAAATGGCCATCGGCAACAGAAGGATTGCCTTCTTCTATTGCAACGGTTTTGCCAATAACTTGGTGTTGACCGATGTGTTGAACCGGCTCACTTATGTTAGCCAGGAAGAGTTGGAGCCGCATGCCCTGCAGGCATTGGAGAAACAATTCGTTCCCCATACGCAGGTGGAAAAAGTGTTCAAAATGCCGGAGATACTAAACAAAGTGCTGGCCGGAAGCACCGCTCTGTTTGTTGAACATGAACAGGCCGCGCTAGTTATCGACGCCAAGCAGTTCCCTGTCCGCTCTACAGAAGAGCCCGAACTCGAAAGGGTGGTAAGAGGCTCAAGGGACGGGTTTGTCGAAACGCTGCTGACGAACGTTACTTTGGTACGGAGAAGGATTCGCGATCCGCGGTTGAAGTTTGAGATGCTGCAGGTGGGAAAACGAAGCAAGACGGACGTCTGCCTGGCCTATATCGGAGACATAGCCGACATGAATCTGGTGGAGGCGGTGCGCGATAAAATCACCGGCCTGGAAGTCGACGGCCTGCCGTTAGCCGATAAGCAGCTTGAGGAAGCGATTCTCGGCAAAACCTGGAATCCTTATCCGGTAGTAAGATATACGGAGCGTCCGGATGTAGCCGCAGCCCATCTGCTCGAGGGGCATTTGGTGGTAATGACGGACACTTCTCCCAGCAATATGATCCTGCCCAGCACCTTCTTTCATCATGTCCAGCATGCAGAAGAATTCAGGGAGACCCCTCTGGTCGGCTCTTATTACCGCTGGGTGCGGTTTCTGGCCATGATGGCTTCCGTCGTGCTCATTCCGCTATGGATACTGCTCGTCTCCGAGCCTCATCTGAAACCGCCGGGACTGGAATTCCTCGGACCGTCCAAGCCGGCGAAACTTCCTCTGCTCGTCCAGTTTCTGATTGCCGAATTCGGCGTCGACATGATGCGGATGGCCGCGATTCATACACCGGGTCCGCTCGTCTCGGGCATGGCTTTCGTAGCGGCGGTGCTGCTGGGGGACATTGCGGTAAAGACTGGGCTTTTTGTCAACGAAGTGATTCTTTATCTGGCGGTGGCCACCATTGGCATCTTCGCCACCCCCAGCTATGAGGTTGGTGCTGCAAACCGGATCGTGAGGATCGTGCTCCTGGTGGCCGTCTCGATATTCAAGATCCCGGGGCTGGTCATCGGCTTGACTCTGTGGATTATTTTGCTGGCTGCTCAAAGGTCGTTTAATACACCATATCTGTGGCCTTTCATTCCTTTTAACCGTAAAGAATTGGTGCACATTCTGATAAGGAAGCCTTTTATGTCGTCTAAAAAAAGGCTGAGCATCACAAGGCCGAGGGATAAGACGAGAAAAGAGGAGTAGATTGGGGCACAGCAGCAGGCTTGATGAATACTTCCGCTCTTTTTTACAGCGGTGTATTGTCATAAAGCCGGGAATTGTGGTACTTTTACTGTAATGTCTGAGACCGCTTATATTCCTGCGCTGCAGGAGGCCGTCTCTAGGAAGAGAGGGACCGGTAATGTACTTGCATGGTACGAGCACAATTAACAGCAAAGGTCATTTAGAGATTGGCAAATGCGATACGACGGAGCTGGCCGCCAAGTTCGGCACTCCGCTTTATGTAGTGGATGAAGCGTTGGTGCGCAGCCGCTGCCGCGAATATATAGAAGCCTTCAGGGCTTCCGGCTTGAAGTTCCAGGTGGCCTACGCCAGCAAGGCTTTTTGCGTCATGGCGATGTGCCGGCTCGTGGAGGAAGAAGGGCTCTCGCTCGATGTCGTCTCCGACGGGGAATTGTATACTGCGCTGGAGGCCGGCTTTCCGGCCGAAAGAATTCATTTTCACGGGAACAACAAGACCCCTCAGGAGATCGAGATGGCAATTGATGCGGGTATCGGCTGCTTTGTGGTCGACAACGAGGTAGAGCTGCTCATGTTGAATGAGATTGCCGGAGAGAAGCGCCGCAGGGTGCCGATCCTGTTCAGGATCGCTCCCGGCGTGGAAGCTCACACCCACGAATTCATCTCTACAGGACAGAGGGATTCCAAGTTCGGCTTCGACCTTGAGAACGGTGCTGCCTACGAAGCGGTGAAAATGACCGCACGGCTGCCGCATGTCGAGCTGCTGGGCATCCATTCGCATATCGGCTCGCAAATTTTTGAAGTCGAAGGGTTTAAAATTGCCGCAGATAAAGCGGCGCAGTTCGCGTTTGAAGTGCGCGAGAAGCTGGGAGTCATCTTTAAAGTGATCAATTTGGGCGGAGGCTTCGGGATCCGGTATGTGGAAGGCGATACTCCGTTGGAAGTCGCCAGTTATGTACAAGCGATTACGCGGTCCATCCATGACAATTTTGCCGACAATGTTTATCCTATGCCCGAGATCTGGGTGGAGCCCGGCCGCAGCATCATTGGAGAAGCCGGAACTACTCTCTATACGGTCGGAACTTATAAGGACATCCCCGGTGTCCGAAAATATATATCCATTGACGGCGGGATGACCGATAACCCGCGTCCCGCGCTGTATCGGGCCGAGTATGAGGCTATGCTTGCCAACCGGGCCAATGACCCGAACGAAGAAACTGTGACCGTCGCGGGGAAATGCTGTGAAAGCGGCGATAAGCTGATCATCGATATCGACCTGCCCGAGGTGCGCACCGGCGATATTCTGGCTGTAGCCAGCACGGGCGCTTACAACTACGCCATGGCAAGTAACTATAACCGGCTGCGCCGGCCCGCTGTGGTGTTCGTCAAGGAAGGCCAGGCGGATATGGTTGTCAAAAGAGAGACCTACGAGAATCTGGTCGGCAACGACGTCATCCCTGAGCGGCTTCGGCAGTTTACCAAAACCGCAAAATAACTCTTAAGCCGCATAGAAAGAGGCCTTCCGGGCTGACGTTTGCGTCCGGTAGGTCTCTTTTGTATCTTTAGCACCATTTTTGCTCTGAAATTATGAGAACACTTGTTCTTATTGGAAATTCAAGGTACAATAAGGTTGTACAATTGAACCTTGGGTGGGTGCGGTTCTCCCGGGAAGGGAGGTGACGCCATGGACTTTAAAGACACGTTATCGCTGATGATCCTGTTCGGGAGCTTCCTTATCGCTCTTCTATCCTACATCGGCAACAACTTCAAGAGAAAGTAAAAACCCACCCCAAGGTTGACCGCCGAAGGTGGGTTTTCTTACCGGGAACTCAGACGAAAGAAATTCCATCCGAGCCTATTGTACAGGCCAAGTGTTCCAGCACTTGGTCTTTTCTTCCTTTATGTTAACATATTTAAGAGAACATTTCAACGAACAAGGATTTGTGCTCCCGCCATTTTAATAGTAGAATAATGAGGTAAAAGCGGAATAACCATTTTTTTGTTAAAAGGAGTGTACATACATGTCAAAACAAGCGAACATCACGATGGAAAACGGGGCCAAAGTCGTCATCGACCTGTTCGAAAAGGACGCTCCGAACACGGTGGCCAACTTCGAGAAGCTGGCGAATTCGGGATTCTATAACGGGTTGGTATTTCACCGCGTCATTCCAGGCTTCGTTGCCCAAGGCGGCTGCCCTGCAGGTACAGGCATGGGGGGCCCTGGATACACGATCAACTGTGAAATTAACCCGAACAAGCATGAACGCGGAAGCTTGGCTATGGCTCATGCAGGAAGAAACACAGGCGGAAGCCAATTCTACATCGCGTACGCGCCTCAGCCGCATTTGGACGGCCAGCATACCGTGTTCGGCAAAGTGGTCGAAGGCATGGACCAGGTGGACCAGTTCAAAGGCAGAGACAAGATGGAGAAAGTCGAAGTCGTGGAAGTATAAACATCGATGCAAACAGTAAAGAACCTTTTCATTTTGAAAGGGTTCTTTTTTCTGGAGCGAGATATGTTTTTGGGTAGAGTGTTATTTCAGGTTTTTGACGGATTATTGGCCTTGATTTCCTGATTTTGAGCCTACTCGTCAGAGGAATAAGAAGACGCCGCAACATCCGTTTAGCGTAAATTGTCGCATTAACTTTGTTGTGATTTAGGTGTAAAATAGCCCCCTCTCTATTTAGGCGGGGGTAGTTTCGTTTAATCCGATGCTGGACGGACGGGCAACGGACTTGCAATTTATTATTGAAGGTGTTAAGATTCACTCAAAGTTGGATGCTTTCACAGCAGCAATTATATATTCCTTCGGGGCAGGGTGAAATTCCCTACCGGCGGTGATGCCCGCAGTTTCCTTGTATGGGAAAGCTGCTCGCTCAGTCCGTGACCCGTGCCTGCTTTATGCAAAGCGGCCGGTGGATTCGGTGCAACTCCGAAACCGACAGTATAGTCTGGATGGGAGAAGGAAAACGGTAATCTCACTACTCATATTTATTTTGTGCTTTTTTTCACATGTAATGGGCAAGGGATAGTACGGCATACTTAATTGTCCTTCTTCGACAAGGCTTGGGGCTGGTTTATTTGGCCTCCCGCTTTATTTACAATTACCCCAATCCCTTTGTTTCGTTATCATGCAAGCACTTGTGGAATAGAGTCGACTTTGCCTTGTCCACCGATCCCGCGACAGCCCCTTCCTGAAGGAAGACGGGCTTTTTTTGCTTACTTGGATTGGGGAGGATGCCGCTTGGAAATGTTGAACGACGAAACGTACATGCGTATCGCTTTACAAATGGCTCAGGGGGCGCAGGGACAGACGGGCATTAATCCTGTTGTCGGATGTGTGATCGTCAAAGAGGGCAGGATTGTCGGAATGGGCGCCCACCTGAAGCGGGGAACTCCGCACGCGGAAATTCATGCGCTGCAAATGGCGGGCGAAGAAGCCGAAGGAAGCACCGTCTATGTTACATTGGAGCCGTGCAGCCATTACGGCAGGACCCCTCCCTGCAGCGACAGGCTGATCCGCGAGAAAGTGAAGCGGGTCGTTGTGGCGGCCGTGGACCCGAACCCTGCCGTGGCGGGCAGCGGCATCGCCAGGCTTCGTGAACATGGAATCGAAGTGGACGCAGGGCTGCTGGCCGATGAATCGGCACGGATGAATGAAATGTTCAATAAGTACATCGTCACCCGGATGCCCTTCGTTACGCTGAAAACAGCCTCCACCCTGGACGGGAAAATCGCCAGCCGCACCGGCGACAGCAAATGGATTTCTGGCGAGTCCTCCAGAGCTTATGTGCACACGCTGCGCCACAAGCATCAGGCGATTATGGCAGGCGCCGATACCGTGATTGCCGACGATCCGCAGCTGACTACCCGGCTGGAAGTGCCGGCACTGCATCCGGTGCGGATCGTGGTGGACTCGGAGCTGCGCATTCCTGCCGGTTCCAGGCTGCTGGGCGACGGGCTGTCTCCCGTGATCCTCCTGACGGTGGAGGAAGCTCCGGCGGATAAAGCAAAAGCGCTGCAGGACAAAGGAGCCGAGATTTTGTTCTGCGGACCGGGTCCGAAGGTGGATCTGGCTCTGGCTATGAAGCTTCTCGGCGAACGCGAGATCGGCTCGATCCTGCTGGAAGGCGGAGGCCGTCTGAACGGAAAGATGCTTGAGAAGAGGCTGATAGATAAAATGGTGCTGTTATTTGCGCCAAAGATTATCGGCGGAGAGTCGTCTCCGGGGAATTTTTCGTTTGCCGGCTATGAACGGATGAGCGAAGCTCTCCGCCTGGAGCGTACGAAAGTGGAAATGATAGGGGAGGATATTTGCCTGACCGGCTACCCCCGTTATTTTAACAGTTAGGAGTCGGTATCATGTTTACAGGGTTAATCGAAGAGATTGGCGTTCTGCGCAGCGTGCGGAGGGAAGGGCAGGCGATGGTGCTCGGCATCGAGGCGAGGCGCATCATGGAGGATATCCGCCTGGGCGACAGCATCTCTGTCAATGGGGTTTGTCTGACCGTGATCCGTTATGACTCCTCATCTTTCGCAGTCGATGTAATGCCGGAGACGTACCGCCACACGAGCCTGAAATTTATGCAGCCGGGCAGCAAGCTCAATCTGGAGCGGGCGATAGCGGCGGGAGGACGGTTCGGAGGCCATATCGTGCAGGGGCATGTGGATTCTACAGGCACAATCATTTCCAGAAAAACGGAGGAGAACGCCGTCGTATTTACGGTTGAGCCCGCCGACTCTTCCATACTTAAATATATAGTATCAAGGGGCTCCGTTACGGTTGACGGTATTTCTTTGACAGTCGTCGATGCGTCGCGTACCCAATTTAGCGTTTCCATCATTCCGCACACACTGTCGCAGACGATTTTACAAGGGAAAAAAGCAGGGGACCTGGTAAATGTGGAGTGCGATTTGATGGGAAAATATGTAGAAAGAATACTTCAGTACCAATCGGCCGAGCCTCCAGGGAACCGGAAATCCGGGGGATTAACGGAGCAGTTCCTGTTGGATCACGGCTTTGCTTGACAGACACAGGAGGTGGATGCATTGGAGAACCAAGATGGACATAAAGAACAATTCAATCAGATCGAGGAAGCGATCTACGATTTGATCCTGGGCAAAGTGGTGATCGTAGTGGATGACGAGGACCGCGAGAATGAAGGGGACTTCATCGCGTTGGCGGAAAAAGCGACGCCTGAAGTGATCAATTTCATGATCACCGAAGGGAGGGGACTCGTATGCGCACCCATAACGCAGGAACGAGCACGAGAGCTCGACCTTCCGCCGATGGTGAAGCACAACACAGATTACCACGGCACCGCGTTCACGGTTTCCATCGATCATATCGAGACGACGACCGGGATTTCCGCTTTTGAGCGTTCAACAACGGTGCGGGCTTTGCTCGATCCGGATACGAAGCCCTACGATTTCCGCAGGCCGGGCCATGTTTTCCCGCTGATCGCCAAGGACGGCGGAGTGCTGCGCAGAGCGGGCCACACCGAAGCGGCGGTCGATCTCGCCAGAATGAGCGGGGCGTATCCTGCAGGCGTCATCTGCGAAGTGATCAAGGAAGACGGCACCATGGCAAGGGTGCCCGACTTGTTCGAGATCAGCAGGAAGCACAATCTGAAAATTATAACAATCAGGGATCTGATCGCTTACCGCAACCAGAAGGAGAAACTGGTCAAACGCGAGGTGGAGGTCAAGCTGCCCACCGATTTCGGTACCTTTACCGCGATCGCATACACCAATACAATTGACGAAAAAGAGCATGTGGCCCTTGTCAAAGGCAAGATTGACCCTACATTGCCCACTCTGGTGCGGGTACACTCCGAGTGCCTGACCGGGGATGTGTTCCATTCCCACCGCTGCGACTGCGGCCCGCAGCTGGAAGCCGCCCTGAAACAAATTGACGAAGCGGGGTCCGGTGTGCTTTTATATATGAGGCAGGAAGGCCGGGGCATCGGGCTGATCAATAAATTGAAAGCCTATGTGCTGCAGCAGCAGGGATTGGACACCGTCGAAGCGAATATTAAACTGGGATTTGCGCCAGACCTGAGAGAATACGGCATTGGAGCGCAGATTCTCAAGGATCTGGGGATCCGCCAAATGAAGCTGCTGACCAATAACCCGCGCAAGATCACAGGGCTGGAAGGATACGGCCTGGAAGTGACGGAACGGGTTCCGATCCAGATGCCGGAGAACGAGGATAACACGAATTATCTGCATACCAAGAAGCTGAAGCTGGGCCATATGCTGCAGTTTGAGACCGATAAAGAGACCACAAACTAAAGGGGAGACCAACATCATGGCAAAAGTATACGAAGGCTATTTAGTTTCGGAAAATCTTAAATACGGCATTGTTGTAGGCCGTTTCAACGAATTTATCGGCAGCAAGCTGCTGGGAGGCGCACTTGACGCGCTAAAGCGCCATGGAGCGAAGGATGACGAAGTGGAAGTGGCATGGGTGCCGGGAGCTTTTGAAATTCCGCTGATCGCCCAGAAAATGGCTGAAAGCGGCAAATACGACGCGGTAATCACCTTGGGAGCCGTGATCCGGGGCTCCACGCCGCATTTTGACTATGTGTGCAGTGAAGTGGCAAAAGGGGTGGCGGCGATATCGCTGAAGACCGGAGTTCCTACGATCTTTGGAGTGCTGACCACCGATTCCATCGAACAGGCGATCGAAAGAGCGGGCACGAAGGCAGGCAACAAAGGCTGGGAAGCGGCTTCCACAGCGATCGAGATGGCTAATCTGGCGAAGCAGTTCCAGGCTTAATGAACCTGTCCTCGTTTTTTCAGCTCGACTCGTTGCTTTATCGGGTGGCGGCTTTTTTGCTCGCGGCGGCTGTACATGATTTCGCCCATTCTCTTGCCGCACTCGGCCTTGGAGACCGCACGCCCCGGGAACAAGGAAGGCTGACGCTGAATCCGCTCCCCCATCTGGACGTTCTGGGCCTCAGCATGCTGCTGTTCGGCCCTTACGGCTGGACGAGGACCTTACCTGTGCAAGAGGAACGGCTGAGTTCCCCGAGACGGGGTTCTTTGCTTTTGGTCTATCTCTCGGGTCCCTTGGCCAATCTGCTGCTCGGTATTTTGTTCTGGTGGCTGTATTTTACAGTACCCGCTTTAGTCTTGCAGGAAGGGAAGCCCGGCTGGTCCAATCAGCTGCTGGAGGGACTGATCCATTACGCTTTTATTGTCAACATCCTGTACTTCCTTATTCATATTATTCCGGTCTATCCTCTCGACGGCTGGTTTGTGGTGAAGAGCTGGTTTTCTGAAAAAGCGAAGCACGCCATTGAAAAAAAGGAACGTTTCGGGTTAATATTGGTTATCGCGCTGTTCGTGACGCCTATAGGCGAATTGGGGCTTGAACTTGGCTATCAAAAGGTAACTCAGCTGATCATGGACTTGTTCGCGCTGGGGAGTTAAAGGAGAAAGGGGTTCGCTGACGTGAAGGTACTGTACAAGTTGGGAAGTTTCGAAGGACCCCTTGACCTTTTGCTGCATTTGATCGATAAAGCCGAGGTGGATATTTACGATATCCCGATCAAAGAAATTACGGACCAATACATAGAGTACGTATCCGCCATACAGCAGCTTGAGTTGGACGTGGCCAGCGATTTTCTGGTAATGGCGGCGACGCTGCTGTCGATCAAAAGCAAGCTGCTTCTGCCCAAGCCTCCGGTTATGGAGTTCGACGGGTTTGACGATTTCGGCTACGAGGAGGATCTGGACCCGAGGGCGGAGCTTGTCCAGAAGCTGATCGAATACAAGAAATACAAGTTGATCGCAGACCAGCTGCGGGAAAAAGAGCTTGAGCGCAGCCTTGTTTTTACCCGGGAACCGGAAGATTTGACGCCCTATGTGCCCGCTGCGCCGGCAAATCCGTTGGAAGGGCTGCAGATCAAGGACCTGGTTGCGGCGTTTCAGAAAGCGCTGCGCAAAATGGTTGTCCGCAATACCGTCACCAAAATCCGCAGGGATGAAATTTCAGTGAAAGACCGGATGAAAGAAGTCATTTTCACAGTGAAGCAAAAAGGAGGACGTGTTCTGTTCTCCCGCCTGTTTGAGCAGCAAGCGACACGGGATGATATCGTGGTAACGTTTTTGGCCATCCTTGAGCTGATGAAAATGAAGCAAATCACCTGCTACCAGCACAGTTTATTCGACGATATCGTTATTCAAGGCCGAGAGGATGAGAAGTATGTTGAGCTTCCCGCAGATGAAATCCATTATTGAAGGGCTGCTGTTCGTAGCTGGGGACGAAGGTTTGGATGCAAAGCAGCTGTCGGAGATCATGGAAGTCGATGTCCAGATGGTGAAGGACGCGATCAGCCGGATGCAGGAGGAATTTCAGTCGCAGAACCGCGGGATTCTCGTGGCTGAAGTGGCGGGCGCTTATCAGCTTACGACCCATCCGGAGCTTGCCCCCTATTTTGAGCGGCTTGCCCAGTCCCCTTCGCGCAGCGCTTTGTCGCAGGCCGCGTTGGAGACGCTGTCCATTGTCGCCTACCGGCAGCCGATCACCCGCGTGGAGATTGAAGAGATCCGCGGAGTGAAGACAGAAAGGGCGCTGCACACGCTTGTTGCCAAGGATCTCATCGAGGAAGTGGATCGGGCCGATGCTCCCGGAAGGCCGATTCTATATGGCACGACCAGAACTTTCCTGGAGCACTTCGGATTGAATAGTATAAAAGATTTGCCGGATTCCACCCAGTTTGAGGCCGAGCTTACCCTGGAGGATGAGTCGCGCATGCTGTTCAACAAGCTTGACGAAGACGAGAACAGGCAGCAGATGACATTTGACGACATGCAGGAGGAGTAGCGTATATTTTTCCATGGCAGGGCTATACTAACTTCGATAAGCAAAGTAGAATCTCTTTGCGAATCGAAGTTTTTTCATGTTTGAAGGGTTCGGCAAAATATCGGGATATGATCCAATTAAATTATATCCGCGGGGCTGCAGAAAAGGAGGCGCCGATGATCTGGCTGGGGATTGCGGCGCTTTTGGCGCTGGTCGGACTGGCAGTGGTTTTTAGTCATATCCGTTTTCATTTTTACTTGGCGCGCGTAAAGGGCAGGGATGAAATCTATGTCAAGGTTAGTGCGCTGTATGGATTGATACACTACAAATACAAAGTGCATGCGATGCAGTTCATAAATTTTTTAGAGGGAAGCAGCAAAAAGTCCAGCCCTAATCAAGGGAATCCGGTGGAAACGGATGAAGATTCGCATATTAGTCTCGAGACTCTACAAAAATTATACACTCGATTCAGGGGGCTGCTTACCAAAACCTTCGTCCTTAAGGATTGGATTATGGGCACGCTCTGCCGGTTCCACTGCACGGAGCTCACATGGGAAACCCGGATCGGAGCGGGCGACGCGCCTGAAACCGCAGTGTCGACCGGCGCGGCGTGGGCGGTTAAATCGGCGATGCTCGCAGTCATTTACAGAGCCGTGGCGTTCGATATCCGGCCGCTGGTCTCCGTTACTCCCAAGTACAACCAGATCGAGTTTGCCACGGAGTTCAGCTGCAGGCTGAAAGTTCGGGTGTTCAGTTTGCTGGCGTCGATGTCCTTGCTTTTAAAGCGGCTCGGCAAAATCAAGGGCGGGTGGAAAATGTGGCACCGTGTCCTCTCCAACAAAGCTTAAAAAAAGCCCAGTTAGGCCGAACACATACTCTAACTCTTTTCAGGGCAAATTTAAAATGAAAATCAACGTATTCATTCTATCAGGAGGTAAATTCAAATGGAACATCCGATTCAGGGTTTAATGAAGACGGCGATGGAAAACATCCGCGATATGGTGGACGTCACGACGATAGTGGGAGACCCGGTTGAGACGCCGGACGGTACGGTTATTTTACCGATTTCGAAGGTTGGTTTCGGCTTTGCGGCGGGCGGCAGCGAATTTGCTACGGAGCTTGAGCAGGATTCGTCAGGCAAGTCGGGCGTGAATGACGGCCATAACGCCATGGTCGCTCTTCCTTTCGGCGGCGGCAGCGGCGGCGGCGTGTCGATCACCCCTATCGCTTTCCTCGTAGTTGGCGCGGCGGGCGTGAAAGTGGTTCCTTTGGACAATCAGACCCACATTATTGAAAGGATCATCGATTCCGCCCCTAACCTGGTGGATAAAATCCAGACGATGGTGAAGAAAACGGGCGGCAGCGCAAACACATCAGGAACAAGCGGATTGGACGGGAAGCAGAATGCGGGCAATCAGAATTTAATTATTTAAGCAGAAGTATGGTTTGAAAGCATCCATTGCACAGGCCAAGGCCGTCCTCCGGGGCGGTCTTTTTTTGTGCCGGGTGAGGCATACGCGCGATTTTCCCGCATAAGACAGGTCTATACGAAGATTTGTTTGGAGGAAAATCATGCTGCCTGTTCTTGTTCTTATTGTTACTCTTGCGATGCTGTTCGATTTCATCAATGGTTTCCACGATACGGCAAATGCTGTCGCCACTTCGGTCTCCACCCGGGCATTAAGTCCGCGCACGGCGATCGTGTATGCAGCAGGACTGAACTTTGCGGGCGCGGTGGCCTCCTCCGGCGTGGCCCAGACGATAGGGGGCGGAATCGCCAATCCCGCGGTCATGCCCCATGGAACCGAAATCGTCACCGCCGCACTCATCTCGGCTATATTATGGAACCTGCTCACATGGTATTACGGTATCCCGTCGTCCTCGTCCCACACGTTAATCGGTTCAATGGCGGGAGCAGTCGTGGCCGGAGCGGGTCCGGAATTTCTGAAATGGGAAGGCTTTTCCAAGATCATCCTGATCCTTATACTGTCTCCAATCGCCGCCTTTATCGCAGGGGTTATAGTTACGGCGGTTCTTCGCTATGTCATCGGTCTAGTAGGCAGTAAATCCCGAACCCGGTTAAGCCGCATTTTCAAAATGTTCCAGATCGCATCAGCAGGGCTTGTCTCCTTCTCACACGGCGGCAACGACGCTCAAAAGGCGATGGGGATCATCGTGTTCGGATTGGTTGCGGCTGATGTGCAGCCCGATATGAATGTGCCTTTGTGGGTCAAAGCGGGCGCAGCTGCGGCAATGGCGCTTGGCACGTCAGTCGGCGGCTGGAGAATCATCGATACGGTCGGAACAAAAATCGTCAAGCTTGAACCTGAGAGCGGATTCGCATCCGACCTGGCCTCATTCATCGTCATCCAAACCTCGACCGCGCTTAAGATGCCTCTTTCAACAACCCATGTCGTTTCCTCGGCCATTATCGGGACAGGCAGCGTTATTCGCCTAGGGGAGATCCGGTGGTCTACCGTGGTAAAAATGCTGCTCACATGGATCATTACCATTCCGGTTTCCGTTGTCCTGTCTTATCTGGTATATAAAATCCTGCACTCGCTCACCTGAATCAGCTGTTTAAAAGTGACGCAACTTAGCATTCATATCGGGGTGGGATAAGCATATACATGTACAAGCAGCAAAACCGTGATGAGCAAATCTGCCGAATCCGCCGCTTTTCGGGCAGCGCAGCGACTATAGGAGGAATTTATGAACAAAGCCGCTCTCCTGTGTACAACCGCACTCTTGTTTGCATTGGTCTCACCCTTCGGCCCGCCGGCTTCCGCCAAAGCCCCTGCCGTCTCCACGCACGCTCAGGGCGCCGCGTTAATCGACGTGAAATCGGGCCGCATCCTCTACAGCAAGAACGGGGATGCGCCTCTGAAAATAGCGAGCTTGACCAAGATTATGACGGCCATCGTCGCCATTGAGAACGGCGAAATTACGGATACGGTCACCGTGGGCAAGAACGCTTTCGGCAAAGAGGGCTCATCCCTCTACCTGAAACTGGGGGAGCAGATGAGCCTGCGCAACATGCTGTACGGCCTGATGCTGCGTTCCGGCAACGATGCCGCGGTCGCTATCGCCGAGCATGTGGGCGGCTCGGTGGAAGGCTTCGCCTACCTGATGAACGAGAAGGCCAGGATAATCGGGATGGACCATTCTTATTTTGCCAACCCCCATGGGCTTGACGACAGCAAGGAGCATCTGGCTTCAGCGAACGATATGGCCAAGCTGGCCGCCTATGCGCTCCAGAATCCTGTTTTCCAGGATATTGTTAAAACTAAAGTGAAGAAGGTGCCCAATCCGAATGAAAGCTGGGATTATACCTGGTTGAACAAGAATAAAATGCTGTCTTTCTACGAGGGCGCCGACGGAATCAAAACGGGATATACGAAGCTGGCCAAACGCTGCCTTGTCTCATCTGCCACCAGAAACGGCCAGCAGCTTGCCGTTGTCACACTGAACGACGGCGACGATTGGGAAGACCATAAACGGCTGCTTGATTTCGGCTTTGGCAATTATCCTTTGCTCCGGGTTGCGGAGAAAGGGAAGGGGGTGGAGGGCAGCAGCCTCGTCGCCGGCAGTTCGTTTTATTATCCGGTCACCGAAGAAGAAAAGCCTCTTATATCGACCAAGATCGCCATGAGCAAGCCCGGTTCGTCTGAGTACAGGCTTGGAGAGCAAGGCCGGCTGACCGTTATGCTGGAAGGAAAAGAGGTGGGCAGCGTGCCTTTGTACACCCCGAATTCGCCTCTGCTCAAAGTGCCGGAAAAATCGGCTTTTCAATTCGTGGAAACCGTCGAGAATGCGTCTAGCACAAGCCGCTGGGTGAAGGTATGGAAATCGGTATGGAGAGCATTGTTCGTTCTGCACTAAACGGCGGATGCCGTTTGATATGAGAGGTGGGGCAAATGGTTAACTACATCTGGTTGTTCTTTATCGTATCGGGTTTTGCCGTGGCGGCCGCCCAAGGAAATATCGACGGAGTCACCGCGGCCGTTTTTGACGGGGCCAAATCGGGGGTTACGGTGTGCTTCGGCCTGATCAGCATCCTTGTATTCTGGCTAGGGATCATGCGGATCGCGGAAGATGCGGGCCTGCTGCAGAAGGTGGCCAATTTGCTCGGGCCTGTCGTCCGGTTCCTTTTTCCAAGCGTGCCCCGCAATCATCCGGCCTTGGGATATATCATGTCGAATATGAGCGCGAACATTCTGGGCCTGGGCAACGCCGCTACTCCGATGGGAATCAAGGCGATGCAGGAGCTGCAAAATTTGAACCCAAACAAGGAAGTTGCCAGCCCGGCGATGTGCACTCTGCTCGCGCTCAACACATCCAGCATTACGCTCATTCCTACCACCTTGATCGCTATCCGGATGAATTTTCATTCGCTCAATCCCGCCGAGATTGTGGGCACCACGCTGCTCGCTACGGCAGTCGCGACGATTGCCGCCATTGTGGTCGACAGGTGGTACAGGCGGTCCTATCATCCGGGTAATCCGCCGAAGAAAGGATGATGGGACGTGTATTCTCTCGTGTCTGCGATCTCCGCCTGGGCGATTCCCGTCATTGTCGTGTTCATCCCCCTGTACGCCGCCTTCCGCCAGGTGCCGGTTTATGAGTCGTTTGTGGACGGGGCCAAGGAAGGCTTCGACACCGCTATCAAAATTATGCCTCATTTGGTGGGAATGATGGTCGCGATCAGTGTGTTCCGGGCTTCCGGAGCGATGGACCTGTTGATCTCCTGGATGAATCCTTTTCTCGAATCCATTGGCGTTCCCAGCGAGGTGCTGCCTCTTGCTTTTCTCCGGCCGATTACGGGGGCAGGCTCATTGGCGTTTACTGCGGATCTCATCCAGCAGTTCGGCCCGGATTCAATGGTGGGCAGAATCGCCTCGACCATCCAGGGCAGCACCGATACGACTTTGTATGTGATCACCGTTTATTTCGGCGCGATCGGCATCCGCAAAGCGGGATACGCCCTGAAGGTCGGCTTGATATCGGACGCAGTCGGCTTTATCGCCTCGATCATTATTTGCTACCTCGTATTCGCTTAAGAAGGAATTGCCGGCCAACTTGTGATTTCCATGCGGGACGGGTATCATTAGGCTAGAGGTGAAGTTCGATTCATGGAAAGATTACAGAAGGTTATGGCCGAGGCCGGCGTCGCTTCGCGCAGAAAATGCGAGGAGATCATTTCCGCGGGAAGAGTGCTGGTGAATGACGAGCCGGTGACGACTCTCGGAATCAAGGTCGATCCTGCGGCGGATGTCATTAAAGTGGACGGCAGGACACTGCATTTGCAAAAAAAAATCTACTTGATTTTCAACAAACCGAAAGGCGTCATTACGAGTGTGACCGATCCAGGGGGCAGGAAGGTCGTAACGGATTTTATCAAAGGCATCAAGGAAAGGATTTATCCGGTTGGGCGCCTGGATTATGATACGGAGGGCTTGCTTCTGCTGACCAACGACGGAGAGTTCGCCAACTTGCTCACGCATCCCAAGCACCATGTGCCCAAAACCTATTTGGCTACGCTGAAAGGAGTGCCGCACGGCACTCTGCTGGACAAGCTGAAGCAGGGGGTGCAGCTGGAGGACGGCATGACGGCGCCCGCGGAAGCGGAATACCAGGATATCGATCCGGAAGGCAAGCAGTCGGTCATCAAAATTACGATCTATGAGGGACGCAACCGGCAGGTGCGCCGCATGTTTGAAGCCATCGGCTTCCCCGTCGCCAAGCTGAAGAGGGTTCAGTTCGGGCCCATTGCGCTGTCCGGCCTGCCTAGAGGCAAGTATCGGGTCTTGTTGCCCAACGAGATTAAAGAGCTTAGGGACGCGGCTTTAAGGACACACAATATTCAAAAAGAACAATGAGTGTCGAGGCGAAATTTAGCTATAATGGGATTAGCTGCATGCTCTTTGAGGGACTGCGGCGTAATCCCCTTTTGTTATGGAAAGGTATGTGGTCATCCCTATGGGCAAGAATAGAAAGTGGCTTCAAATGACCATTCTGGCGGCTGTGTTTGTGATCGGCGCACTCACTATCATAAGCAGCATGTATTCAAATAAAAAGGCTGCTTCCGAGGGGACGAAGGCACCTGATTTTACGCTGACCGCTTTAAACGGAGACACCTACAAACTGTCTGAACTGCGCGGCAAGCCCGTTATGCTGAACTTCTGGGCCACTTGGTGCCCTCCCTGCGAGAGGGAAATGCCGGCCATTCAGAGCCAGTACAGTAAATGGAAGGACAAAGGCTTCGTCCTGCTGGCGGCGAATATGGGGCAGAACAAGCTGACGGTCGGCGATTTTGCGGACAGGCATAAGCTCACCTTCCCTATCCTGCTGGACACCAAGGAAGAAGTACGCAAAAGCTATAATGTCACCCAATATCCTACGACGGTTTTTATTCATCCGGACGGAAAAATTTACAAAGTGAAAATTGGCGAAATGGACGAAGCCTTCATCAATGAGACGCTTGCCGGGATGCAGGGGAGGTAGAGATCCATTCTAATACAGAATACGAAATGCGAATGCGGGCACCAGAATCCTGTAGGCACGGTATTATGCGAGTCCTGCGGCAAACCGCTGGATGAAGGCGGCGCAGACTTCCCTCTTGAGATGAGATACGACGGAATCCTGAGAAAATCGCAAAGGGAGCGGGTCTCCTGGATGGATTCGGTGTGGCGTTTTTTTTCCTCCGTTAAGGTGGCCGTCTATTTGATCGGGATCACTTTGCTGGGCGCGACTTTGGGAACGGTGTACCCGCAGGAAAACACTTTTATGAACATAGACCCGGCCGTGTACTATGAGGCCACCTATGGTACGCTCGGGAAAATCTATTATATGCTGGGACTCTCCCATACTTATGAATCTTGGTGGTTTCGCACCCTGCTGTTCATGATTGGCACCTCACTCGTCATCTGCTCATTGGACCGGGTGCTGCCTCTGTACAGGGCGCTGAACAAGCAGCAGATCCGCAAGCATACCCAGTTCCTTTCCAGGCAAAAAATAGCTTACTCAGGTGATCTGCCGTTTGAAGGGCTGCAAGGGTCCGGCTTCACTGAAGAAGACGGGGCGCGCTGGACGGAAGGAATGGCCAAGCAGCTGCGCAAGATGGGTTACAGGGTACATACAGACGGCACGGCTCTGCTGGCGGAGAAAAACAGATTCAGCCGCTGGGGACCGTATATTAACCATATCGGACTGATCATTTTTCTGCTCGCAGCTTTGGCGAGGGGCATTCCCGGCTGGCATATGGACCAGTATGTGTCCGTGCTTGAGGGCCAGACGGTGAAGATACCGAACACCTCGTATTATATTAAAAATCAAAAGTTCACCATAGACTTCTACACCGAGAATGAAATGAGCGAAAAGTTCCGGAAGACAGAGAAGGAAGTCCCCAAGCTTTATGAAACCAAAGCGGTACTGTACAAATGCACAGCCGTTTGCGATAATGCCAGCCAGGATCCTCAGCTTGAAGAGGTTGCGCGGCATAATATTCTCGTCAACCAGCCGCTGGATTACAAGGGGTTAATGGCCTACCAATACGATTATAAGCTCAGCCCGGTGCTTATTTCAGTGACGCCTACCTTGAAGAATAAAGAGACCGGACAGGCCTACGGTTCCTTTACTTTGAATATGGGCAAACCGGAGGACCAATATACGGCGGGTGAGTACAGCTTGAAGCTGAAAGGGTACTTCCCGGAGTTTGGACTGGACGGTAAAGGAACGCCGGTCACGAAATCGAATGAAGCGAAAGCGCCTGCATTTATTTTCAACATTTCGGGGCCGGGACTTGCCGAGGGTGGGGAGCCGTATATTTACTTCCCGAGGCAGGTGGACAAGGTAAATTTCCGTCAGGACGATCTGAACGGCAAGCTCGCCCAAACATTGGATATTTCCGTTGATTCCATGGATAAGGTAAAGTTTGCCGAATATACGACTTTCCTCAATATCCGTGTAGACCGCGCGATTCCTTTTATCTGGACAGGCGCGGCGATTTCCATGGCCGGATTGATCATGGGCTTCTATTGGCAGCACCGCAGGATTTGGCTGCGCGTGGACGGCCGCCGGTTAACCTTGGGAGCGCATACGAACAAGAACTGGTTCGCCATCCGTAAAGAGGTGTCCAGCGCGCTTGAGAAAACCGGAATCCGGGTGAACGCCAAAATATTAGAAAGAGGGCGGCAACAGTGAACTCGACGTATGACGGCAGTGTTTTTCTATTGATCGCGTTTGTGCTCTATAATCTAGGCTTTCTTTTATTCGTCCTGACCATAACAGGAAAAAAGTGGAATCATGGAAATCCCGAGCGGCATGAGAGAAAATGGGGGCGTGCCGCTTTTACGGTTTCCGCGGCGGGGTTCTTGTGCCACCTGATTTTCTTTTTTAACCGCTGGTACACGGGAGGCCATATACCGACCAGCAATATGTACGAATTTATGACCTTCCTCGGAATGATGACTATTTTTGCCTTTATTGTGGTTTATCTTCTCTACCGGACCCCGGTCATCGGTGTGTTCGCCCTGCCTGTGGCCGTAATTATCATT
The DNA here is from genome assembly GCF_055392555.1 of Paenibacillus sp. JCM 18996. Classification (NCBI taxonomy): domain Bacteria; kingdom Bacillati; phylum Bacillota; class Bacilli; order Caryophanales; family Paenibacillaceae; genus Paenibacillus; species Paenibacillus sp. JCM 18996. The sequence continues at coordinate 1,521,146 of NZ_AP043884.1, read as the reverse complement.
GCGTACGCCTCCGTCTTTCCGGGTGAGGTGCAGCCGCTTATTCCCGCGCTTCAAAGCTACTGGCTGAAAATTCATGTCACGACGGCCGCCACGGGGGAAGCATTCTTCGCAGTCGGCTTCGCCGGAGGGCTGATGTACCTTCTGAGGAGCGTGAACTACGCAGGCGAAACCGCGGCGGACCGGAAGGAACAGCGATGGCTGGAGTTTACTTTGTTTTTCATAATCATTATTATTGGATTTGTGGGATCGATCTTCGGATTTAACGCCGCGGGGTATCGGGCTGAATTCCACAAGCAGGTGACGGTACAGCAGGACGGAAAGCCCGCGGAAATCACCGAAAAATCCGTTTATGTTCTGCCGCCGCTGATCAAGTCCTACGGCAGCGAGCAGATAGAGATGAAGCCGTTCCTTGGCATGACGGAGCCGATTCTCGGCCAGACGCCGGGCTGGATGAAAGGGGCGCAGGCCGGAAGGAAGCTGAACACCGTCATTTGGTCCGTTCTTAGCGGCATCGTGCTGTATGCGCTGCTGCGCTTGATTGCCCGCAAACCGCTTGGAGCGGCGATTTCTCCGCTGCTTAAGGGGATGGATGGCGAAGATCTGGACGAAATTGGTTACAGGGCGATCGCTATCGGCTATCCGATCTTTACCTTGGGTGCACTCATTTTTGCGATGATTTGGGCTCATGAAGCATGGGGAAGATTCTGGGGATGGGATCCCAAGGAAGTGTGGGCTCTTATTACCTGGCTGTTCTATGCGGTGTATCTTCACCTTCGGTTATCGAAAGGCTGGCAGGGCAAACGCTCCGCATGGATGTCCGTGATCGGCTTCCTCGTGGTCATGTTTACTTTAATCGGTGTAAATTTAGTTATCGCAGGATTGCATTCTTATGCTGGAGTCTAGGAGTGAGCAGATGATTGAGATGAATTCCACCATTCTGGTAGTTGATGATGAAGAGCGCATCCGGCGCTTGTTAAGGATGTATCTTGAGAAAGAAGGCTATGTGATCGATGAAGCGGAAGACGGGGAGACCGCGCTTCATAAAGCGTTAGACCAGGACTATGACCTGATTCTGCTGGATGTGATGCTCCCCGGGATCGACGGTGTCGAAGTCTGCCAACGGCTCCGCCAGGTGAAATCAACCCCGGTTGTGATGCTGACGGCCAAAGGGGAAGAAACGAACCGGGTGCAGGGCTTTGAGGTAGGTGTGGACGATTACGTGGTCAAGCCGTTCTCTCCGCGTGAAGTGATCTACAGGGTGCGTGCCATCCTGAGGCGCTCATCCGCCACCGCGTACCTGTCCAAAGATATCAACTCCGGCAACAACATCGTCTTTCCCAACCTGATAATCGAACATGACGCGCACAGAGTGACCGCCGGAGGGCAGGAAATCGCTCTGACTCCCAAAGAGTATGAGCTCCTCCATTATTTGGCGGTATCTCCCGACAAAGTATTCTCACGGGAAGAGCTGCTGAAAGATGTATGGAACTATGAATTTTTCGGCGATTTGAGAACAGTGGACACGCATGTGAAAAGGCTGAGGGAAAAGCTGAACAAAGTATCACCGGAAGCGGCGGGCATGATTACGACAGTGTGGGGTGTCGGTTACAAGCTAGAGGTGCCGAAATAAGTGTTTATTTTCCGCACGATCGTAGGGAAGCTGTGGTTGACCATCATCGCGCTTGTCGCCGTTGTTCTGCTGGCCTTGGGCTTTTTTCTCACGCAATATATCCAGAAGGATTTTTCAAAATACCAGCATCAAACCGAGAACCTGGTCGCGCTGGGCTCTAAAGTGGCTGTGGAGGTCTCCCAAAGGCTTGACGACCCGAAATACCATGACCTGGTCAATGAGCTGCTGAGCGCCCAGAACGCCCGCTTAATCATTCTGGGTGCGGATTACAATGAAATGTTCAACGGTTCCGGCAAAGGGCAGTCAGTGCTGCACGCGACGGATTTATTTACCGTGAACCAGCTCAGGGAAGTGTTTAAAGGCGCGACAGTCGACAACGGAAACGCCGCACAGGAGCAGAAGCACACGGAAGATTTTCTCGCAGTGGCCGTGCCGATGAAGAATGCCAAAGCCGACGTCACGGCTGCGGCGATTATCTACCAATCTCTATCGTCGATGAAAATGACGCAGCACTATATCATCCGGCTGTTTGCGTACACTTCTGCTATCGGATTTCTGCTGACGACCTTTTTCGCTTTTTTCCTGCTGACCCAAATCACTCAGCCTCTGCAGCGTTTAAGGAAGGCGGCGGATCTGATCACCGTGGGGCAATTCGGCACGAGAGTGAAGATGACCTCTAACGACGAGATCGGCGAGCTCAGCAACACCTTTAACCATATGGCGGAGCAGCTTGAGGAGAATATTAAGGATCTCAGCCATGAAAAAGAGAATCTCGTCAGCATTCTAAGGAGCATGACGGACGCGGTTATCACATTCGACGCCCGCGGTTCTGTCGTACTGACCAATCCGCCGGGCGAGAAGGTGATACGGGATTGGGGCGAGATCGAGTGGATTCCCGGAGGGGAGGGGAAGAGCGCCAGTGCTGAACAAACGGTGCCTGAACCGCTTCTTCACTTGTTTCACACGTTGGTGGCGGAAGCCAAAGAGGAATTGACCTACAAGCTCCATGTACAGAATGAGGTCTGGTCTATTGTTATGGCGCCTCTATATTCCAACACCCAGCTGCGGGGAGCCGTCGCCGTGCTCAGGGACGTCACGGAGGAGCACCGGCTTGACAAGCTTCGCAAAGACTTTGTAGCAAATGTGTCCCATGAGCTTCGGACGCCGATTTCCATGGTCCAGGGCTACAGCGAGGCATTGATGGACGATATTGTGGAATCGCCCGAGCAGAGGATGGAGCTGGTCCAGGTGATCCATGACGAATCGCTGCGTATGGGCCGGCTGGTCAAGGATCTGCTGGATCTCGCACGGATGGAATCGGGGCACATGATGATGAATATGCGGGAAGTGGACGTCGACGCTCTGATGAAAAGGATGTACCGGAAATTCACGGTGCTTGCCAGAGAGCAGAAGATCACGCTGTCGTACAACGTAACCTCACCCGATCTGAAGCTGGAGCAGGCAGACGAAGACAGGCTCGAACAGGTGCTTACCAACCTTCTCGACAATGCTTTCCGGCATACTTCTCCCGGAGCGACGATCACCATGAAAGCCGCCCCGGCGTTATTCAAAAGCAAACCAGCCGTCCTGCTGGAAGTGACCGATCAAGGAAGAGGCATTCCACAGGAAGACCTGCCATACATCTTTGAGCGCTTTTACAAAGCGGATAAAGCCCGAACGAGGGGGTCCGGCGGAGGAACGGGCCTAGGGCTCGCGATTGTCAAAAACATCATTGAAGCCCACCAAGGCTCGGTGGATGTAAAAAGCGAGATAGGGCAGGGGACCACGTTCTCCATCCTGCTGCCATTGAGATTAAACGAGGCATGAAATAACACGCGTAAAAAGAGCGATCCCTTCTAAAAGGAATCGCTCTTTTTAACGGCTGCCTGCCGGCCGGCCCCAAACCTCATCCGATTCACGCTTTCAGTCGGACCGGTAAATTTTTGTTGAAAAAAAAGTTTAAATCTTGTTGTTCGTGAAACAATTGTGCATTTTTTGGTGAATTTAGTCTAAACGGACAGCAGTTGAATGTTTTTCAAATCAGGGAACTTGGCCAGCTCGGCAATCACTTCTTTAGGCGCGGGCTTGTCGGTGGAAAGCACCATGATGGCGGAGCCTCCGAATACTTTACGGCCGACCTGCATGGTCGCGATGTTGACGTCATTCTTACCCAGCAGCGTGCCCACATGGCCGATGATACCGGGTTTGTCGTTGTGGGAGATCAGCAGCAGATGGCCTTCCGGCGCCACGTCGACAGGATATTGGTCAATCTGCACGATTCTTTCTCCGTATCCGGAGAGCAAGGTGCCTGCCGCCGATTTTACCTCATTCTTGGTTTTTAAGGTCAATGTTACAAGGTTGGTAAAGCTTTTGGATGCGTTGGACTGCTGGGTGGTGACATTGATTTCACGTGTTTTGGCGATATGCATCGCATTAACCAGGTTTACGGATTCCATCGCATTGGAAAGCACGCCTTTGACAATAGTGCGGGTCAATGGCAGAGTATCCACGTCAGCCAGATCTCCGGAGTACGCTACGACGATTTCCGAGATCGCGCCTTCGATCGTTTGGCCCAGGAAGCGGCCCAGCTTCTCGCCCAGCGTAAAGTAAGGCTGCAGCTTGCCCATCAACTCCGCAGGGACAGGAGGCATGTTCACCGCGTTCTTGAACGGTTCATTCCTTAAGATATGGAGCACTTCCTCGGACACGTCGATCGCCACGTTCTCCTGGGCTTCGACAGTGGAGGCTCCGAGGTGGGGGGTGACGATAATTTTCGGGTTGTTAAGGAAAGGATGGTCCGGCGCGGGCGGCTCCACTTCAAATACGTCGAAGGCAGCGCCTGCGACTGTACCGGCTTCGATCGCTTCTACAAGCGCCATCTCGTCAATAATGCCTCCGCGCGCGCAGTTGATGATGCGTACGCCCTTTTTCATCAGCTCAAATTGTGGGCGGGCGATCAGGTGTCGTGTTTCCTTCGTGAGCGGAGTATGAACAGTGATAAAGTCTGCTTTCGCGGCAATCTCGTTCACCGTTGCCAGCTTCACACCCATTTTCTCCGCGCGCTCTCCAGTCAGGAAAGGATCATAGCCGATCACTTCCATGCCGAACACTTTGGCTCGTTTGGCCACCTCGCTGCCGATCCGGCCCATGCCGAGAATACCCAGCACTTTATTGCGCAGTTCTACGCCGACAAATTTGCGGTCCCATTCGCCGGAAACCGTCTTTTTGTAAGCTTGGGGAATGCTGCGGGCAATAGACATCATCATAGCGAATGTCAGCTCGGAGGTGGCGATCGTGTTGCCATCCGGGGCGTTGATTACGACAATTCCGCGTTTGGTGGCGGCATCAAGGTTAATATTATCTACGCCGACTCCCGCGCGTCCCACCACTTTAAGCCGGACTGCCGCCTCCATTACACGCTCGGTAACTTTGGTCTGGCTGCGGACGAGCATGGCATCATAGTCTGCGATAATGGAAATGAGCTCCTCCTCAGGCAACGTATTGCGTTTGTCCACCTCGACGTCCTCTGCGTCGTAAAGCTTTTGGATTCCTAAATCACTGATTGAATCGAGCACCAGCACTTTAAACAACATGGTTTCTTCCATCCCCTTTGTTTTTAATTAATTCTTCCCCGCCACAGCAAAAAACTCTCAATCCCCATACATATTCCGTATGAAAGGGACGAGAGTTCATCTTCGTGGTGCCACCCTAATTCACTGTCGTTTGCACGCGCAGCCTCAATGGTCTGTCGACCGGGAAAGGTAACGGTATCCTGCCGGCAACGGCTACTCCCCTGAGGATTCGCCGCTGCAACTCTGGAGTGCTCCGCGTAAATCCAACCACCGGTTCACACCAGCCACCGGCTCTCTGTATGTCATTCTTACGCTTGGCTCCGTCAATGCTTATCGCACTATGAATTTGTTTCAATTTAACATGCCGCGGGAAAAAGTGTCAATACGGGAAGCAAAAATAACCGCTGCTGCTCAGTTTGGTTCACACAATCTTCATAAAGCTGTCACGTAAAATTGGCCCCAAGCGGACACCGTCAATCTTTTCACTTGATCAAAGTGCGATTTTTCGATATTCTTTCAACAAGAATCGATTGCGGCGCTGAGGCGGAAAGGAGTCGGGAATATGGCTCACAAACAGATCCAACCGGCGGAATTTATGAAGATGTATGAATCCGGAGGCCTGGACGACGCAGTGGTGATAGATGTGAGGGAGCCTGTCGAGTGGGAATATTATCATCTTGAGGGGATGGAGCTTATCCCTGTGAACGACATTCCGGACAGGCTGCAGGACATACCTGAAGACCTGCCGGTTTACGTTGTTTGCGCTCATGGAGTTCGCAGCGAAGCGGTGTGCAGGTATTTGTCGAACCAAGGGTACCGGAATTTGGTCAATGTCGAAGGCGGTATGGCTGCTTTATCCTCGTTTAGAGGGTTCCAATACGACTGACGGCACGGCATTTGAACCTATGTGGCGGAAAGGGCTTTTAAGTGAAAAAATTTAATATTAAATTTCGAAGAATAAACGCCGCAGACCTGGATGAACGTACGATTTTGCTCAATTTATATATAACGCAGGGGGCCGTGCTGCTTCTTGCGGTCATCATTATTTTGTTTCAGGGCGGACGGTTTGCGGATAAATTTATTGTCCAGGACTGGCCGCCGGTGATCGGATGGGGCTTGGCTTTTGCCGCGGTTGTTGTTGTAGTGGACGTTCTCATTTCAGGCTGGGTCCCCGAAGACGTGACAGACGACGGCGGAATCAACGAGCTGCTTTTCCGGTCGAGGCCTTTGTGGCAGATTGCCCTCTTGTCGCTGGTCGTCGCTGTCTGTGAAGAGCTGCTGTTTCGGGGAGCGATTCAAGCGGCATGGGGGCCCTATTGGACGAGCATCTTCTTCGCCGCCATCCATTTCCGGTATTTGAGGCATTGGCTCATGACGGGAATGGTTTTCTGCATCAGTTATGGATTAGGCTGGATTTACATTCATACCGGAACTCTGTGGACAGCTATTTTGGCCCATTTTGCAATTGATTTCGTGATGGGATGTATAATTCGTTACAGGAGGGAATCTTAATGCGCAGTACTAAAAACAAGCAGCAACAGAACCCTGACGATCAGAAGGATGACCACTTCCTGCCGCCCAGAAAAACGGTTCACCCTTCGGAAAAAGCCAAGCTGGTGAAGATTTTTTACAGTTCGCTGATCCTGCTGTTTGTCGCCTTGACCGTTTGCTTGTTTTTATGGGGAGCCAGACATTCCTGACCTTTTTTTGAATTAAGCTATGTTAAATGTTGATATTTGCAATATACAAAATTGCGCTCTCTGTTCGCTTTGGGATGTCGAAGAAATGGATTCCGAAACTGGTATGCTGTCATGGATGCTTCGAAAAGACTTTCAGCAGCATTAAAGGGCTTCAGCGGGTGGAGCCATGATGCGTAAGCGGCGTAGCCCAATCCCCTCTGTTAACTCGCTTCAGGCTCGATAGCGTACGGATCGACAAAAGTATATCCGGCTTCTTCCATTTTGGTCAGCAGCTCATCGAGAGCCTTGACGGTCCAGGGCAGCTCGTGCATAAGGATATTGCTGCCAGGATGCAGCTGCTTCATCACGCTGGCTATGACCAGTTCGGGAGACTGCTTGGTGCTCGCGTCCCAATCGAGGGAACCGTTGGACCAGGTCATGAACAGCATGCCTTGATCCTTGGCCACCTTCTTGACATAGTCGCCGCCGGAACCGAAAGGGGGCCTGAAGAATCGGGGAGCCTCGCCGGTGAGCTCTTTTACTTGGTTCACTACATCTCCGATTTGCTTGTCGACCTTCTCGTTAGTTTCTTTTTTCAGGTCGATGTGATCCCAGGAATGGTCGCCGATCACCTGGCCGTGGTCGTGAATCAGCTTCAGCAGCTCAGGCTTTTGCTTCACGCGGTACCCGTTCACAAAGAAAATGGCTTTGGCTTTATGCTTTTCCAAAGTGGCGATCAAAGATTCATTCATTTCCTTTTCCTTGGGACCATCGTCAAAAGTTAACAGCGCAACCTTCTTGTCGCCGTTCGGGTCGTTGGGCACGATATCATAGTTCTTGTTCATGTGATATTCCTTCTTGACTTCAGCGGGAGCGACCTTGGCAGGAGCGGGGACCGCCGCGGGCTCTGTTTTGGGCTGCTGAGCGCCTGCGCCGCCCTGATCCTTGGTCCCTTGTCCGCCAGACGGAGCGGATCCGGTGTCGCCATTAGCGGGCTGGGAGGATTGAGCAGCGGAAGGTGGGGAGGCGGCGGGTGCTGTGCCGGATTGGCCGCAGCCCATTAACAAGGCGGTCATAAATAGGACGATGGCGGTTTTATTCATAATTATGATCCCCTTTGCGGTTGGTTTCAATTTCTGGATTGCTTTTCCTATTTTAACACAACTTTTGGCGGTATCCGCAACTCTTTATGTCGAACGTTCCCGGTTTTCCCGTATTTTACGATGCATGTGTTCATTTCGTCAGGAGAAACTAAGGTCGAGAAAACGAAAGGAGGATGTACAAATGCGCACAACCAGTTTCTTGTTGGGAGCCTTGGCCGGCGTGACCGCAGCTGTGTACCTCGGCAGAAACCGAAACATGCGCGTCATGCTGAACGGCCTGCGTGACATGGACGCTGATCAAATGTTCGGGAAAGCGAAAAATTTCGCAAACAACATGATGCAGAATTCCTCTCATTCCGACCATAAAGCTAAAGACGCGGGCGGCGATCTGGGAAAAGTAAAGGACATCGTCCAGCAGGACAGCCACTTAAAGCATCATGTGGATGAAATTTTATCCGAAAATAATCGGCCTGCTTCCATGAAGCAGTAACTCGTTCGTTTTCTTGTCTTTCGGAAAGCACATCTTCAGACATTTCTGAGGGTGTGTTTTTTGACATTGTAGGATGGGTTTCTGTTTTTGACATTGTCAGAAAGTTTAAAATTTAGAGAGCGTACGGTTTCTGTTTTTGGCATTGTAAAAATATAAATTTAGGTAGCATATGGTTTCTATATTTCAGCATATCTTTTCTGGTGGTTTGTTTTTTGTCCCAACAGAGGTTGGAATCCCGTACTCGTTCCCTCCCCACGCGCAAACGTATGGGTTGGCACCAAAAATGACCGCCAGGGTGTGCTGTTCCTGACGGTTTTTCTTGTGTTTTTTTAGCTTGAGTACAAGCCCTGCAACGATTTTTGGCCCTTTTTTAGTGCAAAACGTTTAAAAAAATGATAACATGGTATATAAGCATAATACTATACAAGCTATACACATTTTACCGTTCTTTTTCATATGGTAATATTAGAAAGTCTTTGAATAAGGGGGATCCTGTCATGAAAATTGAGCGTTTGAGTACGGATAAGATTAGGATTTTCCTTACATTCGACGATTTGATGGAGCGCGGTATACAGAAGGAAGATATGTGGAGGGAAATTCCGAAAGTCCACGAACTGTTCAGTGAAATGATGGACCAGGCATATTCGGAGCTCGGGTTTGACCCGTCGGGCCCGCTTGCCGTAGAAGTGTTCGCTATGCCGGCGCAGGGGATGGTCGTTATCGTCACCCGCGGCAAGCTGGACATTCACCATCACCAGGACGGTCTCGATGAAGAAGAGGATCTGCCGGAAGAAGTGTTCGAGATGGAAGTGACTATGGAGCAATCAGACTTGATCTCTTATGTATTCTTTGATTTCGAGGATCTTATTCGCGCCGCTAAAGTACTGTCCACCATGCTTCCTGAAGGCGGCGTGCTCTACTCCTATAAAGATAAATGGATTCTGCATTTAGATCCGCTCGATATGGAAGAAAGTCGATACCAGGCATTGATCGCCGTGCTTTCCGAATTTGGCGAAGCCGCATCGGTAACCAAAGCAGTCCTGGAAGAGTACGGAAAGACGGTTATAGAAGGCAACGCAATCCAAGTATTATGCCAACATTTTCAATAAGAGAAAGAAGCTTCTCAAAGCATCTCAAAAACATTTGTTTTTGGCGGGTGCTTTTTTCTCGTTGTATGGACCCAGCATTTTTATGTTTTATTAAAGAGGGGGACAAGCTAAATTAAACGTTTGGATTTTACAAATTGAAGAGGTGTACCCAAATGGCTGAAAATATGAACGTACTGACATCCACCCAGTTGGTGATAGAGGAAGCCCTGCACAAACTGGGCTACGGCAATGAGATGTATGAACTGCTGAAAGAGCCGATGAGGGTATTGACCGTGCGGATTCCCGTGAGAATGGACGACGGAAGCATGAAGCTTTTCACCGGATACAGAGCCCAGCACAATGACGCGGTCGGGCCCACCAAAGGGGGAGTCCGGTTTCATCCAGACGTGAACGAAGACGAGGTTAAGGCGCTGTCGATCTGGATGAGCCTGAAATGCGGTATTGTAGATCTTCCATATGGCGGAGGTAAAGGCGGTATAATATGCGATCCGCGCAACATGTCTTTAAGCGAGCTGGAGCGGCTCAGCCGGGGCTATGTCCGTGCGATCTCGCAGATTGTGGGGCCGACCAAGGATATTCCCGCGCCTGATGTCATGACCAACTCCCAGATCATGGCCTGGATGATGGATGAATACAGCCGTATACGTGAATTTGACTCTCCTGGCTTCATCACAGGCAAACCCCTTGTACTCGGCGGATCCCATGGACGCGAGACGGCTACGGCCAAGGGAGTGACCATCATGATCGATGCCGCGCTCAAGAAGAGAAGCATCGATGTACTGGGTGCCAGAGTCGTTATCCAGGGCTTCGGCAACGCGGGAAGCTACCTGGCCAAATTTATGCATGAAAAAGGGGCGAAAGTCATCGGCATCTCCGACGCTTACGGGGGGCTCCACGACCCGGCGGGCCTGGATATCGATGATTTGCTGGACCGCCGGGATTCGTTCGGCACGGTGACCAAGCTGTTCAAGGATACCATTTCCAATAAAGAACTGCTCGAGCTGGAATGCGACATTTTGGTGCCGGCCGCCATTGAGAACCAGATCACTCTCGAGAACGCCGAGCGGATCAAAGCGGGCATCGTCGTAGAAGCCGCCAACGGCCCTACAACCTATGAAGCGACAAAGGTCCTGACACACCGCGGCGTGCTGCTAGTCCCTGACGTACTCGCCAGCGCAGGGGGCGTGGTGGTCTCCTACTTTGAATGGGTGCAGAACAACCAGGGCTATTACTGGACGGAGGAAGAAGTTCATACAAGACTAAAATCAGTTATGGAAAAAGGCTTCGAAAATGTCTATAATATACATGATACCAGAAAAGTAGACATGCGCCTGGCCGCTTATATGGCCGGTGTCCGCAAGACTGCGGAAGCCGCCCGTTTCAGGGGCTGGGTTTAAAATAACGTTTTCAGTTGAAAGGAGGGCAATAGATGAATGTCCTGTCTTTAATGATGGCGGCTATTGCCCCTGGTTTTGCGCTTCTTGCTTATTTCTATCTCAAAGACCGGTATCACTCGGAGCCGTTGCAGCTGGTAGGCAGGTTGTTTATTTTCGGTGTGCTTATTGTATTTCCGGCGATCGTGCTACAGAGGGCGTTGACCGCCGGATTGGGGCACAACACCTGGGTGCTGTCTTTTCTTATCTCCGCTGGACTGGAGGAATTCCTCAAATGGTTCGTGCTGTATTTCGTCATTTATAAACATACCTCGTTCGACGAGCCTTATGACGGGATTGTTTATGCGGTTGCGGTATCCATAGGGTTTGCCACCGTGGAGAATATTTTTTATGCGATATTTGAATCGAGGGATTTTTCGTCGCTGCTCCTGCGCGCGCTGCTTCCGGTTTCAGGCCATGCGCTGTTCGGGGTGATGATGGGATACCGGCTTGGCAAGGCAAAGTTTAACAAAGACAAGGAAAACCGGTATCTGCTCATGTCGCTGCTGCTTCCTATCGTATGGCATGGAGCTTTCGACTTTATTCTGCTCGCACATACGACTGACTGGGAATGGTACATGATCCCGTTCATGGGGCTGTTGTGGCTGCAAAGCATGTGGAAGGTCGAAAGGGCCAACGCGGTTTCGCCTTACCGCACTTTATTTAGGGAAGACAAGGTTAAAATCTGAAATTCTTGTCCATACTGGGTAATATCTTACCGAACTTATAAGCGGAGGTTGCCCGATGGCAGAGACGCGCGTGAAAGTGAAAATTCGCTGCAATCAATGCGGGGAGCGGTTTACGCTCCGCGGCAGACGGGACAAGGGGCGGGTGGATACGGGGTTCAAACAGTGTATCTGCGACAACCGCAGCGATTTTGAAATCGAAACGGAATCGTTCTGATCAAGAAGCCTTCGGGCTTCTTTTTTTGCTGTTTATCGGGAACCGGCTGAAAAGCTTCGTTTTGCGGTACGGCTTCCAATTGGAGATGCATAAACTTCCTTTCTTCAACGAAAGATAACAGCAACGTTAGGAAATGAAAGGAGTTATCGACATGTACGCGCGTTTAAGCGGAATTCTGTTTCCCATTGCTTTAGTGGTTTTGGTAGCTGTGGTGTTCTGGGGGTATAAGGAGCATCAGGACAAGAACTCGGTGCTCATCAAGGCGGAGAATCAGTACCAGCGGGCTTTTCACGATCTCTCTTTTCACATGGACCGGCTGCAGACAGAGCTTGGCAACACAATGGCTGTGAACTCCACCTCCAATGACTTTTACAGGAAAAGACTGGTTAATGTATGGAAGTTGACCAGCGAAGCCCAGAACGAGGTGGGCCAGCTTCCTCTCACTTTATTGCCGTTCAGCAAAACGGACGAGTTCCTGACCAAGATCGCCAACTTTACATACCAAACCGCGGTACGCGATTTGAGTAAAACCCCTTTGGACGAAAATGAGGTGAAGACACTCCATTCGCTGTACGACCGTTCCAAAGAAATCTCACAGGAGCTGAGGAATGTCCAGACCAAAGCGCTTGCGAACAATCTGCGGTGGATGGATGTCGAGATGGCGGTCGCCACGGAAAACACCAAGGCGGATAATGCTATCATCGACGGATTCCGTACAGTGGACAAGAAGGTGGGCGATTATCAGGACCTGAACTGGGGACCTTCCATGACCGGCTTGTTTGAAGCACGGAACGCGAAGGCTCCTGCGGGTTTGGATGTTTCCGCTGAGGAAGTCAAGCAGAAAGCCGCCCAGTTCCTGGATATCGGCAATGCCGACTATCTTCAGGTGAGGGAGAATGGAGCCGGAACGGAGTACAATACCTTCACAGTTTCCGCAAAGGACAGCAGCAAGCCAGGCGGTTTCCAGCTGGATTATACGAAAAAAGGCGGGCATCTGGTCTCGTTCACAGGCAACCGCGATTTAGGGCCGAAGACGTTGACCATAGAGCAGGGCCGTGAAATAGCGCAAGCCTTCCTCGAGGAGAAGGGCTATAAAAATTTACAAGCGGTAAACTATGACGAATACCATAACTCGGCAGCCTATACCTTCGTCAAAAAAGAAGGCGGCGTGCTCGTTTTTCCTCAGAAGCTGGCTGCCAAAGTGGCATTGGACAACGGGGAAGTCGTGGGCCTGGAAGCGAGGGACTATATCTACAATGAAAAGGACCGCAAGCTCGCGGCGCCGAGGCTGACAGAAGAGCAGGCAAGAAAATCGATTTCCAAGGATCTGCAGATTACGGACACTTCCAGGGTAATCATCCGCAACGATCTGGAACAAGAGGTACCGTGCTATCAGTTCATGGGCAAAATAAAAGGAACTTTGTACAAGCTGTACATCAACTCGGACACCGGCGCGGAAGAGAAGATCGAAACCGTGGGGCCGGTGGAAACCGAAGGCCAGCATTAATGGGGAGCAAGGGCTACGTGACAGCGACGGGAAGAAGCAGGAAGAAGCGGGCAATCCCGTTTCTTCTTTTTTTTTTCTGCAGACAGCGCCTAAGAAAGAATGTGATAGCCGGGTTACAAAAGCTTCCTAAAATCCGCTGCCGTGATATAATGGAAAAGGATTGGACAAAATCTTCCGCGCCGCCACCCATAACTTCAAGGAGGTGCATGCTTGTGCTGCCCAAAATAAATCAGGTGCTACATATCAATCAGCTTTCAACCAATGAAGAGGAATCGAGGAAAGAATATAAAAGCAGAATCGCCGATCTCACGGAATTTTACATAGCGATGGAAGTGCCCCTTGACGAAGAAACGGGAAAGCTCAAAAGACTTCAACCCGGCGAAGAGCTGTCCGTCTATTATACTTCGGAAGCCGGCGTGAAGAATTGTTTCAATACGTCCGTGATCGGGATTAAAGACGATGTCATCCGTCAGGTGCTTATCCAAAAACCGGCTCCCGAATCCATTACCAAAATTCAAAGACGCAGCTTTCTGAGAGTCCAGTCGCAATTGGAGATAGCGGTGCAGTATGGCAGCCATATTCATTTTGTGTCGCTCACGGAGGATGTCGGCGGAGGCGGCCTTTCTTTTGTTTGCGACGGCCATATCCCCCTTATGGTGCAGTTTCAGCTGTCATGCTGGCTGCTCGTTTCCTATAAAAACGGCAGCATCGAACATATCCCTTTCAAGGGCTCGATCGTCAGGATCAAAGCTCTGGAAACAGGCAAGCAGCTGGTTATGCTCAGTTTCGATGAAATTTCGGACAGGGACCGGCAGCTGATCGTCCGTTTTTGTTACGAAAGGCAAATGGATTTCCGCAAAAAATAATGCATAGCATCCGACCCGACCGCACAAAATACAGCCATTATCTGTAAAAGGGGCGTAGAGCGGGTTGGAAAAGAAAGACACGGAGGAATATGAGGCAATATTCGTCAGGTTTTCCGATACGGCGGAAAAGATGCTGAAGACCCTGCTCATCGGATTAGCCGTTCTTCTGCTGCTGGGCCAGGGGCTTCTCCTTTACCAGCCGGTGCGCGGTCTGCTGACGGGAATAGACCGTTTAGAGGGCACGCCGCTGCATTATAAAAATTAGCAGCATCTTGTTTATAACCCGGTGTTTCCGTTTATTAGAAAGTGAGTGTGCTTTTGCATCATATGTCTTAGTGTGGTATAATTTTCAACGTTGCAGGCTTGACCTGCCTTTTAAAATGAACGTCGAAAGACGTTTTTCTTGTTAGGTTTGGGCTCCCTTCAAAGTCACCGGATCTCTTCGTAAGCGTTATGTCACTTTAGGGGGTCGTTTTGTTCATCATAGAGGCTCGGGAGGAAGTTGTTTGAAATACAATATAGCTATAGACGGACCTGCCGCAGCCGGCAAGAGCACGATAGCCCGACTGGTCGCCAACGAATTGGGCTTTATTTATGTAGATACCGGGGCTATGTACAGGGCAGTCACATGGAAGGTCCTTAAACAGGGCATCTCCTGCGACGACAGGGCATCAGTTATCGAATTGGCCCGCGAGACGGACATACGGCTGCTTCCCGGCGCTGTGCCGCAGGTTTACGTCGACGGCAGCAATGTGACCGACGAGATCCGCTCGCCGATCGTGACGTCCAACGTGTCCTATGTGGCCGCGATCGGCGAAGTGCGAGAACTGCTTGTCGCCAAGCAGAAGCAGCTGGCCTCCGCCAAAGGAGTCGTGATGGACGGCAGGGACATCGGCACCCAGGTCATTCCCGATGCGGAAGTGAAGATATTTATGACTGCCAGCGTCAAGAAGAGGGCTGTGTGGAGGTTTATGGAGCTGCAGGCCAATCATCCGGAAATCACGCTGGAGCAGCTGGAGCAAGACATCGCTCGCCGCGACAAGCTTGATCAGGAACGAGAGGTTTCGCCGTTAGTCCGCGCCGAAGACGCCATCCTGCTGGACAGCACGGATTTGACAATCCCCCAGGTGGTACAGAGAATCCTGGAAATATGCAAATCCAGGGCAGGCGGAGGGCTGTAGCAGATGATCTATCGTTTAATCAGAGCGTTCTTTCGGATATTCTTTGCGGTGCTCTACCGCTGGAAAGTGATCGGGCTCGAGAATATCCCTGACACCGGACCGGTAGTTCTATGCTCCAACCATATCAGCAACCTGGATCCTATGCTGGTGGCCGCTCCGCTTGCGAGAAAAACCCACTTTATGGCTAAGGCCGAGCTGTTCAAGTTCGCTCCCCTTCGCTGGCTGCTTCATCACATGGCCGCTTTTCCGGTCAAGAGGGGCGGAGTCAGCAAGGAGTCGATCAAGCTGGCGCTGCAGCTGCTCAAAGACGGGAACGTGATGGGGATTTTCCCGGAGGGAACCCGGGGCGGAGGCATGGGAAAGAAAGGCGCCGCCATGTTGGCTCTCCGCTCCAACGCCGCCGTCATACCGACTGCGGTCGTGGGCAAGTACAGACTGTTCTGCCCGATTGTGGTCCTATACGGACAACCGGTCGACTTGTCCGAATTCGCGGAAGCGGGCTCCGACCAAATGGAACTGGCTACCGAGAAGATCATGGGCACCATTCGCGGGATGGTAGAGCAGTATAAAACAGGCGGCGTCAAGTAAAGAATGGAAATCCGCTATTGTACTTATAATACTTAATGTGCAACGTGTTCAACTGCGCTTTTCAAGCAGATAACATATATCAATTAATGGAGCGGCTTGAACTGGCAGGGCAGCGAGCCTGACTTTTTGAGCGTAACTAAGGAGGTAATGTAGATGTCAGATGAAACGAACAACGCACTCGAATCCCAAACTACAGGAGCTAATCCCCAAGAATCCGAAGCTGAAGAAAATCAGCTTTCGATGGACAATGTGACCACGGTTAAGAAAGGTGACATCGTCAAAGGGAAGATCGTCAAAGTGGAAAACGACCAAGCGTTAGTAGACATTGGGTACAAATATGAAGGTACGCTTCCTTTGAAGGAAATTTCCTCCGTTCAGTTGGAAAATGCTTCTGACGCACTCGAAGTCGGACAAGAGCTTGAACTCAAGGTGCTCAGCATCAATGACGGCAAAGAGACGTTGCTGTTGTCCAAACGCGCCGTTGACAGCGAACAGGCTTGGGACAAGATTCAAGGCCAGATGGAAAGCAAGGAAATCATCGAAGCGAAAGTCGCCGAAGTTGTAAAAGGCGGTTTAGTTGTCGATATCGGCCTCAGAGGGTTTGTTCCGGCTTCGATGGTGGAACGCCACTTCGTTGAAGACTTCAGCGATTACAAAGGGCGCACGCTTAAGCTTCGCGTGAAGGAAATCGACCGAGAGAAGAATAAGGTCATCCTGTCGCAGAAAGATGTCCTGGATGAAGAGTTCGAAGCGAACAAGAAGGAAACTATGGCGAACTTGTCCGTAGGCCAAGAGCTGGAAGGAACCGTGCAGCGGCTGACCCAGTTCGGCGCTTTTGTGGATATCGGCGGCATCGACGGCCTTGTCCATATTTCCGAAATGGCTTGGCACCATGTGGAACAGCCTTCGGAGGTCGTGAAAGAGGGCGATAAGGTGAAAGTAAAAATCCTTAAGCTCGATCCAGAAAACGACCGTATTTCGCTCAGCATCAAAGCGACCCAGCCGGGTCCATGGCAGCAGGCGGCTCAATCCTTCAAGTCCGGTGATATTATAACCGGAACCGTGAAGCGTCTCGCATCCTTCGGGGCTTTCGTAGAGATCGCTCCGGGCGTTGAAGGTCTGGTGCATATTTCACAGATCGCGCACCGTCATATCGCCACTCCTCAAGAAGTGTTGAAGGAAGGCCAAGAGGTACAGGTGAAAGTACTCGATTTCAACCTGGATGAGAAGCGCGTATCCCTGAGCATCAAGGAAACGGAAGAAGCTCCGGCAGCCGAAGCCAAGCCGGAAAGAGAGAGACAGCCCAGGGAGCACAGGGAAAGACAGCCTAGACAGCAGAACCACAGCAAAGAAATCGAAGGTAACGAGAACGTTTCTCTGAACAACCAAGGCATGAGCTTGACGCTCGGCGAACGCTTTGGCGATAAATTAAGCAAGTGGAAATAAGAACCGGTTTTTGGGAGTCGGCGGATCCTTCATAAGGGTCCGCCGATTTTTTTTGAAAATTATAGTAAGTATAAATTTGGGGAGCTTGAGGTGTCCTTTTTTCAATGGCCCGACATTGGTTTCAAAGGGTCTATTGGAAATGTAGAGGATTTAATGGGCGTTGAATATATGTTAACTCATGTATCCTGAGCATTACAAAGGACTGTGCTGGACAAGGGGCCGTTAATACAGAGTAAAAAAGGGATAATTCCGCATACTAATAAAAATTCCCGCTGAATAAGCAAACATAGGAGAATTAGATGAATCCCGGGTATTTATCTCTTATTCTGATATCGGTGATCCTCATCCTGCTGGCGAGCGGTTGGAAAGATATCCTGATCAAAGGCGCCACCCATAAAGCGCTTATGTTGTTCTTTATTTCCTGGTTTACGAGTTTATCCTTCACGGTCCACGCAGGCACAGCGAAGATCAATCTTGTATTTGCAGTCATTGCGCTGTGGAGCAGCGCTTTGGCAGCAAAGGCGGGAGGGATGCTTTATAAGCTGCATCTTCTGTCGGCCGGGCTGCTGCTGGGGTCGGTATATTTTTTGCTGAAGGAATTGTCCAACGATCTGTTATTTATTTACACCGCTCCTCACCTGGATGCGGCTGCGGCGCTCGCTGTGTTCGCCTTTCTGCTGAACCGGAGCCCAATACACCAAGTGGTTGTAATATCGCTGGGATTTATAACAGGTGAGCTGTATTACAGCTTTTTTCATTATCATGAAATGCCTGTTGTGCTGGGGGAACCTCGGTTTCTTGACCAATATTGGCTTACCCTGTTTGCCGCCAGGATGCTGACTCTATCTCTGCACACGGCAGTAAGAGGGTGGCACAAGGCGATGAATTATATAACGGAGCGGAAGGAGGGCTTGAAAGAGAAATGAATCTCGCGATTCTATTTCACAGCAGCTATACGGTAGGAATCATCGTCGGTTTGTTCTTCGGTATTCTCACTCGTATATTTTCTCTTCGTACAGACTACAGGCAGTACCCTACTTACCCTCACGGCAAAATCATCCATGTGTCTCTCGGAGTCATTGCCGCAGGGCTGGGCGCTGTCGCCGTCCCTTCTTTGCTCGAAAAAAATTATGTGGCCGTCACTTTTCTCACCGTCGCCGCACAGCAGTTCAGGGATGTACGGAACATGGAGCGGCAGAGCTTAACGCAGATCGACTCCGAAGAGCTGGTAAGGCGCGGCGCCTCTTATATTGAGGGGATTGCTATGGTATTCGAGGGGCGGAACTACATGGTTATCTTCACTTCTTTGCTCGCGAGTCTGTTCAGTGTCCTGTTCGGTTGGATATGGGGCGCTGTGGCTGGCGTGGCGGGCATTCTCATAAGCATGATTTACAAATCCGGCCAATGCGTGGACCATATCGCCGAGGTGACGCCGGCAAAAGTAAGGATGGAGGGACCGAATCTCTATGTGGACGATATTTATATCATGAACATTGGTTTGGAGAAAAGCCAGGAAGTAATCCTTGAGCATGGAATGGGATTGATGGTAAAACCAAAGAACAGGGACAGCAGGGTGACACTTGCCAATCTTGGCCAGCGGCAGGCCATGCTGCACGACCTGTCCGTTATTCTGGGCGTTTACCGTGATTCCGGAGAGCCTTCCCTCATGCCGTTGGCCAAACTGGATTTAGACAGCGGCAGGCTGGGGGTTTTCATTCTTCCGGTAAATAAGGATATGGACACTGCACTGAGAACGCTTAAAAAAGTGCCTGTCCTGGAAAACGCTGTACGTATGCCGACAGAATCGGGAGCTGTGAAATAAATGGATAAGACTGTAAACAGCATATTGGCCGTTGTGGCGTTAAGGAAAGAGGATGTGGCTGGAGGAGCGCCGATTTTTTTGGTTCCGAATAAGGAAGAACAGCAGACGACAGCTTTTTTACTGGAAAAAATTCTGGATGCGACGGCGCACGATTTGAACAACGGAACTTTTATTCTTGTGAAGCATTAGGATCAGAAATTTCGTCTTAATGGTCTCGAGATGCATGAAAAAATTAGCCAACCACTCGCTTTTTTGTTATGATGTACAAGTAAAATTTTCTAATCGAGCTGTAAATTTAAGGAGTGAACCGGATGGCAAGACCCATCGTGGCTATAGTCGGACGTCCTAATGTCGGCAAATCGACCATATTCAACCGCATTATCGGCGACCGTCTGGCCATTGTTGAAGATAAACCGGGAGTCACCCGGGACCGTTTGTACGGAACGGCGGAATGGCTGGATAAACCTTTCAGTGTCATTGATACGGGAGGCATAGAGATCGAAGGCGAAGACGAGATTATGAAATCCGTCAAAGCGCAGGCGGAGCTCGCAATCGAAGAATCGGACGTGATCGTCTTTATGGTGGATGCCAAGGCCGGAGTCACCCCCGCGGACAGCGAAATCGCCCAGCTGCTGTTCAGAGCCAATAAACCGGTCATTCTTGCGGTGAACAAAGTGGATAACTTGAAGCGCCAAGACGAAATTTACGAGTTTTACAGCCTGGGATTCGGCGATCCGATCGGCATTTCCGGCGCGCACGGCTTGGGAATCGGGGAACTGCTGGATGAGATCGTAGAGCATTTTCCTGAAACCGACGATGTCGACTACGGAGAGGATGTTATCAAAGTGGCTCTGATCGGCCGCCCGAACGTCGGCAAATCTTCTCTGGTCAACGCGATCCTGGGAGAGGAAAGGGTCATTGTCAGCAACATTGCGGGGACGACCAGGGACGCCATTGACACTCCTTTTGAAAAAGACGGCCAAAAATACGTCATTATCGATACCGCCGGCATGCGCAAACGCGGCAAGGTTTATGAAACGACCGAGAAATACAGCGTAATGCGGGCGATGAAGGCGATTGAGCGCGCCGATGTGGTGCTTGTGCTGTTCAACGCGGAAGAAGGGATTATCGACCAGGACAAGCATATCGCTGGTTACGCCCATGAAGCGGGTAAAGCGGCGATTTTTGTAGTTAACAAGTGGGATGCTGTGGAAAAGGACGACAAAACGATGCAGCTGTTTACCCAGAAGATCCGGGATCACTTCCTGTTCATGACGTATGCCCCGATCGTGTATTTATCCGCTTTGACCAAGCAAAGGCTGCAAAAACTGCTGCCCGTCGTCAATCAGGTCTCGGAAGCGCACAGCATGAGAATCGCCACGCATATGCTGAACGATATCGTCATGGACGCGATTGCCATCAATCCTCCTCCGACAGATAAAGGAAAGCGGCTGCGGATCAATTACGTGACGCAAGTGGCTGTAAAGCCGCCCACACTGGTGTTGTTCGTTAACGAACCGGAGCTGATGCACTTCTCCTACGAACGCTACCTGGAAAACAAGATCCGCGCCGCCTTCAATTTTGAGGGTACTCCTATCCGCATGTTTACCCGCAGAAAATCTGATGATGAATAGGAGCGATGGTTTTCGTGAATTATGTACTGCCCATGGTGATCGGATATTTGCTTGGATCCGTCAGCTTTAGCCTGCTGATCGGCAAATTTTCTAAAAATATCGATATACGCAAGCACGGCAGCGGAAACGCGGGGGCGACCAACACTTTGAGAGTACTCGGAGTAGGTCCGGCCATCGTTGTTTTGTTATTGGATGTGCTTAAAGGAGTGGCGGCGGTATGGCTCGGCCGCAGCTTGAGCAATGGGGCGGTTTGGCCGGTTATTCTAGCCGGCCTCTGTGTCATCATCGGGCACAATTGGCCTGTTTTCTTCGGCTTCAAAGGAGGCAAAGGCATTGCCACAACGATAGGCGTGATGGTGACGCTCTGTCTTGTACCTTCCCTCCTCGCCGGAGCGGTTGCCATCCTCGCCGTTGTCCTCACACGCTATGTCTCTTTGGGATCGCTCCTGTTTACCGGACTTTTACCTATTATGCTATGGCTTACCAACAGCCAGGGAGAGCTTCTCATTGCGAGCGTCATAGTTGCCGTCTTTGCTTTCTATAAACACCGGAACAACATAAGGAAGCTGATTCAGGGCAAGGAAAACAAGCTGGGGGTCAAGGCTTCCAATTAGCCGTACATAGCATTCGATAGAAAGAATAGAGCCGAGAAAGAATGGGGGATGAATCGTGCGCAAAAAGGTTTCGGTTTTTGTCGCGGGTTCTTGGGGGACCGCACTCGCTTCAGTTCTTGCCGACAATCAGTGCGAAGTGGCGCTGTGGACCCGCAGCCCCGATCAGGCCAAGGAAATAAACGAACTTCACAGCAATGTCAGGTTTCTGAAGGACATCCAGCTGTCAAGCCGAATTAAAGCGACTGATTCGATCCAGGAGGCTGTGGAAGGAGCCGAGGCCGTTATTCTGGTTGCCCCTTCCGGCAGCATGGGGGAAGTGGCAGCAAAGCTCAGCCCGCTGCTGAAAGAAGACGTCCTCCTGGTCCATGCGACCAAAGGCTTTGAAATGAATACACTGCAGCGGATGAGCAGAGTTATAGCCGATGCGATGCCTCATTACGATTCGAGTAATATTGTCGTCCTCTCAGGTCCCAGCCATGCGGAAGAGGTTATCCAGAAATGCCCTACGACCGTTGTAGTGGCCTCGGAAAACCACAGTGCCGCGAAGCAAGCCCAGGAATTGTTCATCAACACGTATTTCCGCGTATACACCAACCCTGACATATCGGGCGTGGAGGTGGCCGGGGCATTGAAGAATATTATCGCCTTGGGGGCCGGTCTTTCGGACGGCCTTGGCTTCGGAGATAACGCCAGAGCTGCTCTGATCACGCGTGGACTCGCAGAAATGGCCCGACTCGGCGTAGCGATGGGCGGCAGGCCGCTGACCTTTGCCGGTCTGGCCGGCGTCGGCGACCTGGTTGTGACCTGTACAAGCAGGCACAGCAGAAACTGGCGAGCCGGATATATGATCGGCCAAGGAAAAGCTCTGCAGGATGTGCTGCAGGAAATGGGGATGGTGGTGGAAGGGGTCAAAACGACAAAAGCCGCCTATACACTTTCCCGCCAGTATGGGATTGAAATGCCGATTGCCGATGAGCTTTATCGCGTGCTGTTCGACAATAAATCGCCGAAGCTCGCGGTTGAAGATCTTATGGGCAGAGGACCGACGCATGAGCTGGAGGAACATATCGACAAAGTCCATACGCAATGGTTCGGGAAGCCCGCACCTTAATCCCGCCCTGTTCATAGTATACCTTAGCAAAAGGCGCAACGCTTTTTCGTTAAGGAGGGTTGAGTGATGAGCGACAAAGACATGTCTAAAGACGTTCTCAATATCGTTAAAAAGAAAACTGGCAAAAGCGTTTCCCCGCAAGATATAAAACAAATCGCCAGCGGAGTAAAGCCTTCCACGGTACAGAGCGAAACCCAACTCCGCCAGCTGATTAAACAAGTATCCTCATTGGTGAATATCCCTGTATCCGAACAGCTTACTAAAGAAATTGTGGACGCGGTCAAGCAAAGCAACTTGAATCCCAACAACCTGGAACAGCTGATGAAAATGATGATGAAGAAGTAGCGAACCGGAAGGGCGCACTCACGTGTGCGCTTCCTTTTTTTTATATGATTGGAAATTATGATTTTCGGCAGATGTGGATAAAATGTTTATTGTGCGTAAGTGTTAAATACGTTCAACCGCGGCTTAAGTGTGGGTTTAGATACATTCAACCGTTAGGGAGATGTTGTTTGCAACCCAAATCCCCTTTAAAACCAAAAGCATGCGAAATAAGCTGCCGGAACTTTCCTTCACTTTGTGGGCCCCGTTTTCTCCTCCTTCTTTCCCAAAATCGGAACCGGATGATATAATCAAGGATGAATTACATAGTATTAGGAACCGGGAGACCAGGCAATGACTTCATTGGATAAAATGTGGATATCGTTTATCGCCATCGGCCTTATGGCGGGCTCTTCTCTTTTAATCTCTTTTGCCAGAGTGAAAACAAAAGGCTTCTTTAGATCCATATTATCGATTCTTGCTTTTATTTTATTGGTTATCGGTTTTGTTTATATGGTCGTTACGATCTTTTCGTAATATACAACCTAAGACGGAGCAGGAGGAACACCTTAATGTTGGAGTTGAAAGGGCGCCGGCGGACAAAAACCGTGGAACTGGAAACCGGCTTGACTATACTGGATTTGGCTTTGAAGAATGATGTGGATTGGGGCTTTTCATGTACAAGGGGGACATGTGCGAGATGCCGCTGCCTGGTGACGGATGGAGCGGGCTTTCTGACGGAACCGACCGAGGAAGAGCTTGTCCGGCTGGACGAAGAGGAAATCAAGGCAGGCTTCCGGCTCGGCTGCCAGGTTGCGGTAGAATCCGCCGGCCCGGTCTGCGTTACGTACAAGCCTTATTTTTAAAAAATGAATCCAATCAGCCCTATGATCGGCAGTGTACTTGCGAGGCTCATTGAGCTGCTGAGCCCCGCTTCGGGAAGCTGGCTGGTAGGAGGCAGCTGCGGACTGCTCCTGCAGGGCGTAGCGCTTTCCAGGGAACCGCGGGACCTGGATCTCTATGCCGACGAGCCCTTGGTGGCGGAAATCTATAATAAGCTGTCCACCTTTGCGGTGGATGGACCCGCATTCAGCCGCACGGACAGATATGAATCGACCTTGAGCCATTTTCTTATCGATAATGCAACAGTGGAGCTGGTAGGAGGCTTTAAAGTTCGCTCGATGGAATCCGAATACGAAGTAGAAGCGGAATGGACTGCTGCAGAATGTGCCCGCCTGTATAAGCTTGGAGGTCAAAGTCTGCTTGTCATGCCTTTAGCTCACGAATTGTTGTTCAATCTGCTTAGAGAACGGCCTGACCGCTATGTTCCGATCGCTGGCCATATGAAGGGAAATCTTTCCGAGACGGAAACACTTAAGGAACTGATAAGGCGCAATCACATTAGCAAGCGGGTAGTTAAGCAGTGTTCGGAGCTTCTCGGCGCAGTTTTGTAACCGGATGGAAAGGAGCGGGTCAGAATGGAAGCAGAAATCACTTTTCTGCCCGATAATAAGCGGATCACCGTCCGTCAGGGAACCACTCTGCTTGACGCGGCCCGGAAAGCGAAAGTGCACATCCGCACCCGTTGCGACGGCAGGGCATCCTGTTTGATGTGCAAAGTGAAGGTTAGCGAAACCTCCAACCTCGCGCCCATGGGCAAGAACGAACGATTGAAAATCGGGGAGCTGGCATCCCAGGGAATCCGCCTTGCCTGCCAAGCCAGAGCCGCGGGTGCGGTTGAAGTCACCTTGCCTGAAGATCCGTTGAAAGCGGCGGTCCGCAAGCAGCTTGCCAAACAGAAGGAAGAGGATGAGCTTTGGTGATGAAATGCGATAAAGGAATGATGAACTGTGAATCCGAGTAAGGTCCGGTTGCTGCTCCTGGGCTCAGCGGTTTTGTGTTTGGTGGCGTTATCCGGTTGTATGTATCCCAAGGAAATGCGTAAAGAAAACACCGTCGCAGCAGGAGAGTACGCGATAGTTGTGCAGAACGCTGTGGAGAAGTACCGCAGTGCGACGGGCGTGCCGCCGATCAAGAATAAAGACGAAGATACGCCGTTATATGAAAAATATCCGGTTGATTTCAAAAAATTAAAAGAGCGCGGTTATCTCAGCAGCATCCCGGCCAACGCTTTCGAGAACGGGGGCACCGCCATCTATGTGCTGATCGATCCGGAGACGAAAACCGAGGTCAAGCTCCTGGATCTCGCAACCTACCAGCAAACGGTGGAACTGCAAAAGAAAGTAGATGATTATATTTACAAAAATAACGGGCAGCTCCCTAAAGGGGCTCCCCTCGCGATGCCGTTCTTCAGCATCGATTTCAGCAAGCTGAACATGAAAGCCGAGCAGGCGCAGAGCCCGTACACCCGCTCAGTGTACCTGCCTTTTATAGTAGACGAAACGGGCCGGGTCGGAATCGATTACTCGGTCGAGCTCATGAAGCTGATCGAAAGAAAAGGACTGCAGGGCAAGCTGGATGACAAACGGGATTTAAGGGAACTGCTCGTAGCCGAGTCTTACTATGTGCCCGTTCGCTCTTTTCCCTATCATTGGCAGAATGGCGAGCCTATGCTATCAAACCGATAAACCTACTGAAACCTGAGGTCTCTATGATTTTTTTTCAATCATAGAGATTTTTTTTGCATGTTTAGAATAAGGCGGCCGGCAGGGTCATATATTGTCTCGTAAGGCCAAACGGGTAGGAAAAAGCTTCGGAATCAAAGGATGAGGTCAAGGAGTGGATGAATTTTTTTTCTTATCAATCTTGCAAAAAGCATCATATTTAAAATCCGGCTACATATATTTCTTAGCAGTCCAAATGATGTACGAGTTTTATCGTATGCGGAAGCTAAAGGTAAAAGCCTGATGACTCGTATCGTGGCTCATGCTTCATTACACAACCTGTAGGAGGGGATCTCATTGGAGAAAGTGGATATCTTTAAGGACATTGCAGAGCGAACTGGCGGGGATATTTACCTGGGGGTCGTTGGAGCGGTCCGTACGGGAAAATCGACTTTTATCAAACGTTTTATGGAATCGATCGTGCTGCCCAACATTCAAAGCGAAGCCGAGCGCGCACGGGCGACAGACGAATTGCCTCAAAGCGCCGCCGGCCGCACGATCATGACCACGGAACCCAAGTTCGTGCCGAATAACGCCATCCGCCTGAATGTAGCGGAAGGCTTGAATGTCAATGTGCGCCTTGTAGACTGTGTCGGCTATGCAGTCGAAGGGGCCAAAGGGTATGAGGATGAGAACGGTCCGAGGATGATTACGACTCCCTGGTTTGACGAGCCTATCCCCTTCCAGGAAGCGGCGGAGATCGGGACGCGCAAAGTGATACAGGAGCATTCCACTCTGGGCGTCGTAGTAACGACCGACGGATCCATCTCGGAAATTCCGCGTTCTTCTTATGTGGAAGCGGAAGAGAGAGTTATTGCGGAGCTGAAGGAAGTCGGCAAGCCGTTTATCGTCATCGTCAATTCCTTAAAGCCAAACGGGGAAGTGGCTCAGGAGTTGAGAGGCGATCTGGCTGCAAGATACGATGTGCCTGTAGTGACAATGAGTGTCGCTAACATGGGCGAAGAAGATATGATCTCGGTGCTGCGTGAGGTACTGTATGAATTCCCCGTGCATGAAGTGAACGTCAACCTGCCGAGCTGGGTCATGGTGTTGAACGAGAAGCATTGGCTGCGCTCGCAATTTGAAAGCTCGGTTAGAGACACCGTCCAGGATATCAGGAGGCTGCGAGATGTCGGCCAGGTCGTCGACCAATTCTCCGAATATGATTTCATTGACCGCGCCGCACTCGCCGACATGAACATGGGGCAGGGCGTGGCGGAGATCGACCTGTACGCCCCCGACGAGTTATACGATAAAATCCTCATGGAAGTCGTAGGAGTCGAAATACGCGGCAAGGACCATCTGCTCCAGCTGATGCAGGACTTCGCTCATGCCAAACGCGAATACGACCAGTTTGCGGAAGCGTTGGAGATGGTCAAGACGACCGGATATGGAATAGCAGCTCCTACGCTGGCCGAGATGGCTCTCGACGAGCCGGAGCTCATCCGTCAAGGCTCACGCTTCGGAGTCAGGCTCAAAGCCAATGCTCCTTCGATCCATATGATCCGCGTCGATGTGGAGTCCGAGTTTTCCCCGATCATCGGCACGGAGAAGCAAAGCGAGGAGCTCGTGCGCTACCTGATGCAGGATTTCGAAGAGAATCCGTTAAAGATATGGGATAGCGACATCTTCGGCAGATCGCTTCATTCTATCGTCCGCGAAGGGATCCAGGGCAAGCTGGCCATGATGCCGGACAACGCCCGCTACAAGCTCCAGGAGACGCTGGGACGCATTATAAACGAAGGCTCCGGCGGATTGATCGCGATTATTCTGTAACACTGTAAAAGGTTCTGTATGCATGTTTGTACGCCCATGGCGTTACAAGCATGTTTTTTTGTGCGGAAAAGAAAGAAAAAGAGAAGCCTTGAAATGAAAAATGACGTTAATAGTCAAATTTTCCAATACCTGTGCAATGCGCAGCAATCTCACTGACAATAAGGCGTTAAAATGAATTGCGTACTTGAAATTGTAGCATGGCTGTATTACTATAGGTTTGTTATTTGCTCGGCAAAAAGGTTGATACATAAAGGAATTGAGGGCCTGACACTGAAAATGCCGCTTTTCAGGTATAATTTTTGCAGAAACGGTAAAGACAGGAAGTAACGGGCTTATCCAGTTTTTTTGGGGGGAGGTGAATCGCATGAATAAATCTGAATTAGTTGCAAAAGTAGCTGAAACCAGCGAACTTTCCAAGAAGGATGCCACTAAAGCCGTTGACGCTATCTTCGACGCCATCTCCGAAGCTCTGCAAAGCGGCGATAAAGTTCAGCTAGTCGGATTCGGAAACTTCGAAGTTCGTGAACGTTCCGCTCGTAAAGGGCGCAATCCGCAAACCGGTGAAGAAATCGAAATCCCGGCCAGCAAAATCCCGGCTTTCAAAGCGGGAAAAGCGCTGCGTGATATGGTTGAAAGCAAGTAACACCTGAACATATTCAGTACCGTACGCACATACTTAATTGTAATTTTTCACGGTAAAACGCCTTCTGAGCAGGGCGTTTTTCTCGTCCCCATGTTATTGACAAAAGCCATGCGATGGATTAGAATTTTTTTGCAGCCATGCTGCTGCAGTCAGTATCGGGGTATGGCGCAGCCTGGTAGCGCGCACCCTTGGGGTGGGTGAGGTCGCACGTTCGAATCGTGTTACTCCGATAATTTTTACAACCACAAGCGATTTCGGTGTTTTCCGACAACGAACAAGGTTGTGATCATAGTTAGCACACTTTTACTCATATAAACCGCTATCTCAATTGTATTGATTACGTTGAGGGAGTGGTTTTTTCGTGTTGATAAGTTAGGTCAAACATATTATAGTAGCAGAGATTTACCGGTATCCTGCCTGCATTGCACCGTTGGTGCTGAGACTGGATTCAGTGGGGGCTGCGTTGTCGGCTCGATCCCATGGTAGATGTCGCCAAGATGCTTCAGCACCATTACGATGGTTCTCCTCCAAACTGGCCAACGGTCTGCTCGAGGGAGTAAACAGCTTATTCCAGGCCGCTAAACGGAAAGCCCGTGGCTACCGCTCGGAAAAGAACATCATCGCCATGCTATACGTGCTGGAACCAATTCCCTTGTCCGATTTTAAAAGAGTTACTTGAGAGGTTACACACTTTATTGTACAGACCCTCCAACACCACCACCCATATTTCCGCGAGCGAAATGAATGATGTTACGTGGAGCACTCCAGCCCCAGTAGCGAAAGGTTTCCGCCGACTCCAGACCCCCTTCGGGGTACCGCTGGAACATGTACAAGCAATAAGATCCGAAAATGAGTATGACGCTGATCAACGATACGATGCTCTTTTTTTCTTGATGGGTCATGGTTTATTTAGTTATAGCTAATATTCGCCCGGCAGAAGTGTTTTTGTTGTGTCAATGATAGGAGGTTTTTTTATATTATCACCAATAAACAAATATTGACAATTATCCTTTAGGCGTATACACTTGTATACAAAAGAAGCTACGTATACATATATATACAAACTAAGGAGGCGGGTAAATGATGCGCGAAGGAGGAAAACATGGGCATAAAGGGCATCACGGTCATAACGGTCATTGGGAACACCGAGGTCATGAACATGATGTTAAAGTCGGAATACGGGATCTTTCAGAGCAGCGTTTCCAAAGCGCCCAAACCTTTCGCCGAGGCAGGGCTATCGCATTTCTGGAGAAGCTGAATGTAAAGCGTTCGACTTTATTGCAGCAGCTGAGTCAGCCTGAATACGACTCCATTAAGCAAGTTATAAGCGGTGAATTAAAAGCGGTCGATACGATCATCCAAGAGTTTATCCATACGTTTGAGCTGCGCGAAGTCTCCTACGAAAACGATAAAAAAAGGGATGGAGATGATGTGAAATATGACAACAATCGATGTGATTAAAACAGGCAGGAAGTTTAAAGTTTTTAAGCGGGATCCGATCGTCAATAGAGGTGAGCAGCTGTGTGGAAATTGAAATCGTATTTGAAGCCTTACTGGAAATGCGCTTTATTGGCGCCTGTTTTAATGCTGATTGAGGTCTGCATGGATTTGCTCCAGCCGAAGCTGATGGCGTATATCGTTAATGACGGTATCATGAAAGGTAATCTGTTTCTGATTCAAAGCACGGGACTGCAGATGATCGGGATTGCCTTTATAGGTTTAATCGGAGGTGTTGGATGTACGGTTTATTCCAGTATCGCTTCCCAAAACTTCGGAGCCGACCTAAGAAATGATTTATTCCAAAAAGTGCAAACGTTATCATTTCGTAACTTGGATCAACTGAACGCCGGTTCTCTTATTATCAGGTTGACGAATGACGTAGTGCAGGTTCAAACGTTGGTACAAATGATACTGCGTGCAATCCGATTTCCGCTGCTCGTAGTCGGCAGTCTGACGATGGCGATTGTAATTAGTCTTCGATTGACGCTAATATTAGCCTTTGCAGTTCCAGCACTATTCATCGTTTTGTTTTTCCTGATTCGGCTTTCCTTTCCGCTTTTCTCCAAAGTCCAATCCAGGCTGGATCGCGTAAACACGGTGATACAAGAAAATTTATCCGGGATCCGGGTAGTTAAATCGTTTGTCCGGTCAGATTACGAGCGCACAAGGTTTGCCCATGCTAACAGGGATTTTACGGAAATCGCGGTCAAAGCTTCCAGAACCGCAGCTTTAAACATACCGGTCATGATGTTGATTATGAATGTCAGCATCGTAGCCGTACTGTGGTACGGAGGAGTACAGACCTGGAACGGAAGCCTTTCTGTCGGCGATCTGATTGCATTTACCAACTATGTGATACAATTGCTCTTTGCGATGCTCATGCTCGGAAATATGCTGTCGTTCGTTTCCCGCGCCCAGGCATCCGCAGAGAGGATTAATGATGCGTTGGTCATTGAGCCCGAGATCAAGGATTCGAGGAAGCCTGTCCTGGGAGAAGCCTTCCATTCGGGACAGTTGATATTTGAGAACGTTTGCTTTGCCTACGATAACGGACAAAAGGATTTTGTTCTGCATGATATATGCTTTCGGGCGGAGCCCGGCCAGACTATCGCGATCTTGGGTGCTACCGGGGCCGGCAAGTCTTCTATGGTCAATTTAATCCCCCGATTCTACGATACGACAAGCGGCAGAGTGCTGATTGACGGCTCCGACGTAAGGGATATTCCGCTGGACCTTCTTAGAAGCCGAATCGGGATTGTGCAGCAGCAATCCATACTGTTCACCGGAAAGATCCGGGATAACATTCGTTTCGGAAAGCCTGATGCCGCTCAGGAAGAAGTAGAGGCTGCCGCCAAAGCCGCTGAGGCTCATTCCTTCATCATGCACTTGCCGGACGGTTATGATACAGAGCTCGGTCAAAGAGGAATAAATTTATCCGGGGGCCAGAAGCAGCGGATTGCAATTGCAAGGGCTCTGCTGATGCGTCCCAAACTATTGATCCTCGACGACAGTACCAACGCGTTGGATCTAGGAACGGAGTCGAGAATTCAGAAATCATTCAAAGAACTAATGAAGCAAAACACTAAACTCATCATCGCTCAGCGTATTACATCGGTTATTGATGCGGATAAAATCCTTGTTCTTGAACATGGGAGAATAGTGGCCGAAGGCACCCACGATGAACTTCTCAGGAGCAGTCCGATCTATCAAGATATTTATCGCTCTCAATGGAAAGAGGAGGAGCTAGCCTATGTCAGAGCGCGTTAACCGAACTCAGCCCGATTCCATGCAGCCACAGAGCAGCCCGATCGGGATAGGCGGCGGACCCGGCAGGTTCATAGGTCCCAAGGTGCGGCCTCAAAATACTTACTCAACTGTAAAAAGACTGTGGGTCTATTTAGGCAGGCAGCGGGCCGGATTGCTGATCGTCGCTCTTTTAACAATGCTGAGCTCCATCATCGGGCTTGTCGGCCCTTATTTAATGGGAAGAGCCGTCGATGCATATATTATCCCGAAAGATTATACGGGTCTTGTATGGTTATGCTTATTGTTGCTTGGCTTTTATTTGCTTGGCACCTTTTTTTCATGGATGCAATCCTACGTAATGGCAGGTGTATCCGGACGGACGGTGCAGGAACTGCGTAATGACATATTTGAGAATTTTCAGCAGCTGCCGATCAAATTTTTCGATGGCCGCCCCCATGGCGAACTGATGAGCCGCGCTACGAATGATATAGAGAATGTATCAAATTCCTTGAATCAAAGTGTTATTCAACTGCTTACCAGTGTCATTACACTTACCGGCTCGCTCGTTATGATGCTCCGATTGAACCTGTTTCTAACTTTTGTCAGCCTGGCAAGTATTCCGCTTGTCTTATCCGCGACCAAAAAGATCTCAAGTCTCACCCGAAATTATTTCAAAGGACAGCAGCAGCACTTAGGAGAACTGAACGGATTTATAGAGGAGACGATCGGAGGTCAAAAAGCTGTAAAAGCATTTCGCCGCGAAGCCGAAGCCGTCAAACAATTTCAAGAGATCAACCAAAGACTGAATCGTGTTGGAATCAAAGCTCAAATTGTATCCGGCATGGTCGGTCCGGTCATGAACTTCGTCAATAATCTGAGTTTTGCCTTCATCGCGGCCGCAGGGGGCTGGATGGCGTTCCACGATTGGACGACGATCGGCGTTATCGTCAGCTTCTTAAATTATTCGAAACAATTCAACCGGCCGATCAACGAATTGGCAAATCAATATAATATGATTCAATCCGCCGTTGCCGGAGCCGAACGTGTCTTTGAAATATTGGATTTGGAATCCGAATACAGAGAGGATGGGGAGAAGCGAGCTTGCCGCGAACTGAGAGGCGAAGTCGGGTTTCATGAGGTTTCCTTTAGCTATAAAATGGAGTCGCCTATTTTGAAGCAAGTCTCCTTTATTGCGGTCCCCGGTGATAAGATTGCTTTGGTCGGGCCGACGGGAGCCGGCAAGACGACCATTGTCAACCTGTTAACCCGTTTTTACGACGTTGATGAAGGCGCCATTACGATTGATGGCGTCGACATCCGGAGCATGGACAAGAGCAGCTTGCGCAGTAAGCTTGGAATGGTTCTCCAGGACGCTTACGTGTTTTCCGGCAGTATTCGTGAGAACATACGATACGGCCGCCTGGACGCAACGGACGAAGAAGTCGAGACTGCGGCTAAGCTGGCTAATGCGCATGGTTTTATCAACAGGCTGCCGCATGGCTATGACACTATTCTGACTGCAGAAGGCAGCAATTTGAGCCACGGGCAGCGCCAGCTGATTACCATTGCCAGGACGATTCTGGCCGATCCCGCCATTCTGATTCTGGATGAAGCAACCAGCAGTGTCGATACGCGCACGGAAATGCACATACAAGAAGCGATGAAAAACCTGATGAAAGGCCGCACGAGCTTTGTGATTGCCCATCGTTTAAACACTATTCAGGATGCCGATATGATCGTGGTGCTAAACAGCGGCGAAATTGTCGAAAAGGGAACGCATCTCCAGCTTTTGGAGGCTCAAGGCTTCTATTATGAATTGTATACAAGCCAGTTTCAAAGAGCAGTATAGGAGGTTAAAGACGGAATGGCCGCCTGAGAGGCGCTCTTCCGTTTGACAACAGACTTATTTTTTAGCATGATTGAAGGTATACGAAAAGACAGTTGTCAAACGGAGGGTTACCATGGACCAAGAGGGCGATTATTTTGTGATTAAGGCCAGGGAAAGCGGAGTTCACGTGATCGGACTTACACGGGGCAATGACACCAGGTTTCACCATACAGAGAAACTGGACAAGGGCGAGGTCATGCTCGCGCAGTTTACACAGCATACTTCTGCAGTGAAAATAAGAGGGAAAGCTACAATTTACACAAAATACGGAATCATTAACACGGAAGAATAATTTCCGTCAGCGCAGGCATAGCCTGCTTTTTTTCTTTGTACAATGGTGGTAGGAGTCTGTCCGGCGGATTGCATTTACGTCAGTCAGACTTATAGAACCTACGCCAGGAGGTTTTCCGCCAATGAAAGGAACCGCCCGTATTCTGGTTACCGTCATTCTATCCGGTCTCGTCGCCGCCCTTTTGTCCTATTTGCCGCAGTTTGAGCAGGGCCGGTCCCAAGGCAAGCTTGCTCTTTCCGTGTTCAAAAAAACGGGGGCCCAGCAGTTGAATCAGCAAAATATAGTTGATATAATGATCGAGTTACCTTTACAGCTGAGGATTCGCAAGGTGGAACTGAGCCGGGGCATCCTTTCCATTGATTTGAACATCTCTTCCTCGACGGAATCGGGCACGGTCTACAAGGATTTATACCAAATTGCCTTCTTCGCGCTGAAAGACACCTCGAATGTGACGCAGGTACTCGTTCGAGGATTGGACGCTTCCCACGCCGCCGTGAATCCGACCGGACAATTGTTGATTGCGATGGACGCCAGAAGGGAAGATATTCCGGCCGGCCAGGCTGCTGTTAAAGCTGATAATGCTGCGCTGCTCCGGCAGTTCGTGCAGAATCATTTTCGGGTGACTACAACGTCAAGATGGAACGAACGCTACAACGGGGAATAGTTACGAAAATGGATGCTGATGTGATATAATAGTTTAAATATATAGGACGGGTGTAGCCCGTAAGCTGCTATCAGGTTCGGAGGCATCGTATGAACGGTTATGAAGTCCCACAGATCGCCAAAAAATATACGGAATACGACATGATTCAAATTCACACTGACCTGCCTCCTTTTCCGGATATTCGGACCCGGCTGCTGTACTCTTTCCTGAGCAGCGAATCAGGCGCAGCCCAGAGCGAGCTGCTCTCGCTGGCCACTTCGCTCATGCAGCTTGGAACGGATACGCACGACCTGGTGTCCAACGACAAAGAGGAGAACGGGCAAGTCGCACTGCGCTCCAAACAGTTGAAAGTACTGGCCGGCGATTATTTCAGCGCCCGGTTTTACCATATTCTTGCGCAATCGGGTCAGATCGGGATGATCAAGGCGCTCGCGCAGAACATATGCGAAGTGAACCGCCAGAAGATGAGCCTGTACTTGACAATGAAAACTTTAAAGCTGACCGCTGAGGAATATATCCAGCGTTCCGTGCAAATCCGCAGCCAGCTTTACCTGTCTTTTACCGGTCTGCTGAAGGGAAAGGCCTCCTCGCTCTGGCCGGAGATCGTGCAGGCATTCGTCAAAGGGGAATTCCTGCTCCAGGAGCTGTTCAGGACGCAGGCGGCGGGGGATTTCAAAGAGAGCTGGGGTTTCTGGCATGTCCTTCAGAACGGGGCCAAAGAGGACAGGAAGCTGCTTCAAAGCCAGGAACTGGAGCCGGGCCGTATCAGAACGATTTTAATGAAGTACCATATTCCGGGACAGCTTTATCAACTTCTGGACGATCATATCAAAGGGCTGGCGGCCAAAGTCAAGCAGCTGGAGCCGGACAGGCTGGCCGGGGAGCTT
Source organism: Paenibacillus sp. JCM 18996 (assembly GCF_055392555.1). Taxonomy (NCBI): domain Bacteria; kingdom Bacillati; phylum Bacillota; class Bacilli; order Caryophanales; family Paenibacillaceae; genus Paenibacillus; species Paenibacillus sp. JCM 18996. The sequence continues at coordinate 1,486,117 of NZ_AP043884.1, read as the reverse complement.
GCCGCGCTGTACGAGCCTTTTACGCATTATCTATCGTCTTTAAAAGTGCAGGAAGAAATATGAGGTGGACATCCGATGGAGTTCAAGGCGGAGAAATCTAAAGAAGAGTTTGTGCACTCTGTATTCCAGAGCATCGCGACCAAATACGATTTGATGAATGACATTCTAAGCTTTAGACGGCACAAAGCCTGGAGAAAGTTCACTATGAAGAAGATGAACGTTAAGCCGGGCGAAAGTGCAATCGATCTATGCTGCGGAACCTGCGACTGGACGTTGGCCATAGCCGAACAAAGCCGTACAGGCCGGATTGTCGGCCTCGACTTTAGCGAGAATATGCTGGCGGTAGGGGCTGTCAAGGTAAAGGGAGCGGGGCTCGACAAGCAGATACAGTTAGTCCACGGCAACGCGATGAGCCTTCCTTTTGAAGACAATTCGTTCGATTACGCTACGATCGGGCTAGCGCTCCGCAACGTACCTGATCTGGTGAAAGTGATTGAGGAGATGCAGCGGGTGGTCAAACCCGGAGGGATGGTCGTTTCGCTGGAGCTTTCCAAACCGACCTGGCAGCCGTTCAAGGGCATTTATTATTTTTATTTCCGCCGAATTCTTCCCTTTCTTGGCAAGCTGATTGCCAACAAGTACGAGCAGTACCGCTGGCTGCCCGAATCGCTTGTTCATTTTCCCGACCACAAGCAGCTGGCGCAAATCTTCAGGGACACCGGCCTTCAGAACGTGGCGGCTTTTCCTTTGACCGGCGGCATAGCGGCTCTACATATCGGGTACAAAGCAGGCCGTCGTTCAGACGAGTAAAAATCGGGAGCGGTAAACATGTTGTTGAAAAAAATAAAAATCTTTCTGGAAATGATCAAAATCGAGCATACCGTGTTTGCTTTGCCTTTTGCCTACATGGGGGCCTTGTTGGGTTCTGTCGTGCTGACAGGGAAGCTTCCCGCTTGGGCGCAGATCGGCTGGATCACTCTCGCGATGGTGGGGGCTCGAAGTGCGGCGATGGGCTTGAACCGCCTCATCGATAAAGCGATAGACCACAAAAATCCCAGAACGGCCGGACGGGCTTTACCCGCAGGTCTTTTGTCGTCCAAAGAAACCTTGATCTTCATTATCGTTTCTTTTATAGCTCTGTTTATCGCCTCTTATCATTTGAATCCGCTCTGCATGAAGCTGATGCCGATCGCGGTTTTTTGCCTTGTGGCCTACTCTTTCACGAAACGGTTCACCTGGTTATGCCATTTGTTCTTGGGGTTGACGATCGGCCTCGCTCCCTTGGGCGGCTGGATTGCCGTAACGGGCAAGTTCACTTTGGCTTCGATCATATTTTATGTGGCGGTAGCTTTCTGGATAGGCGGATTTGACATCATTTACGCCACGCAGGACGAGGAGCACGACCGCAATGAGGGATTGTATTCCATACCGAGCCGCTTCGGAATCGGAACAGCTTTATTTCTGGCCAGAGGATTTCATTTCGTGACGGCGGCCGGTTTGATCTCTTTGTTCTTTTTGACCGGGCTTAGCTGGTGGTACCTTGCCGGAGTGGTCATATCTTACGGGATCCTGATGTACGAACACAGCATCGTTTCGCCGCAAAATATGTCCAAGCTGCAAACCGCGTTTTTCACGATGAACGGTGTGCTCAGTATCGTCATGTTCGTTTTTACATTCATCGATTTGGTGATCCGTTATGCGTAAAAAACCTTGGGTTATCGGCATTACCGGAGCCAGCGGAGCAATCTATGGCGTAAGGCTGTGCCGTTATTTGCTGTCTGCAGGCCATAACCTCCATTTGATTATTACGGAGGCAGGCTGGAGGGTGCTGAAGGAAGAACTGGGCTGGGACGCCGCCCGCAGAAAGGAATCGCTGGAGAGGCATATGGGCGGCGAGCATGGCAGTTGCATCTATCATCCGATCGGCGATATCGGAGCGGGCACGGCCAGCGGTTCTTTTGTGACCGCAGGAATGGTGGTGGTTCCCTGTTCCATGGGCACGATCTCTGCTTTGGCGCACGGCAGCTCCGCGAACCTGCTTCAGCGTACGGCGGACGTCATGCTGAAAGAAGGGCGCAGGCTGATCCTGATGCCCAGGGAAACCCCGCTGCACGCGATCCATTTGGACAATATGCTGACCCTTGCGAGAACCGGAGCGCGAATCATTCCCGCAATGCCGGCCTTCTATAATAAGCCCCAATCGATCGATGAAATGGTGGATTTTCTTGTAGGCAAAGTGTTGGACAGCATGGACATCGAGCATGATCTCTATAGAAGATGGGGAGACAAAGATGAACAACACAGATAGTATCATTCGAATCGGCAAGATCAATTATACGAACGCATGGCCTATGTATCATTATTTTCCAATGGAGGGCCTGCACGGCCTGACGGAATTCGATTCCCAGGTACCCACAGGGCTTAACAAGGCGCTGGCTGCCGGGGAGATCGATATGGGGCCGATTTCTTCGTTCTCATATGGGGAGCATTTTGAACATTATATGATGTATCCCAATCTTTCCGTGAGCGCGAAGAACAAAGTCAATTCCATCCTCTTGTTTCACCGGGAACCGCTTGAGGTTATTAAGGATGGTCGATTTGCGCTTCCCACGACTTCAGCCACTTCCGTCCATCTGCTAAAAATTTTGCTGCAAAAGTTTTACGGAGGCTCGCCCCATTATGAATATGCTTCCCCGTCGCTGCATGATATGATAAAAGGAATGGACGGCGCTTTGCTGATCGGGGACGACGCCATTAAAGCAAGCTGGGAAGACCACGGTTATTTGGTGACGGATTTAGGGGAAGAATGGAAGAAGCAAACGGGCCGGGGCATGACCTTTGCCGTATGGGCCGTCAGGAAGGATACGATCGGCCGCCACCCCGGGACGATTGCCGCAATCTACAAAGCTTTTATCCACAGCAAGCAAGCTTCCAAGGAAGAGCCGCTGTCCCTGATCCATGAAGCGATGGCCAAAGTAGGCGGGACGGAACAATATTGGAGACATTACTTCTCCCAATTGACCCACGATTTTGGCCAAGAGCAGGCGGCCGGCTTGGAGCTGTATTATAAATATGCTTGGGAGCTGGGTTTTCTTCCCCGGCGGGTCCCTCTGCAAATATGGTCTAATGACTCCTTATAACAGGTGAACGCATGAAATTATTGGATTTGTACGCAAGAATGAGAAAAGACATAGCGTTGGTGGAGAATGAACTGGAAAAGAGCGTTTATTCGGAGCATCCGACGCTGCGCCAGACATCTGTCCACCTGCTGAAAGCGGGAGGGAAGAGAATCCGCCCCGTTTTTGTACTGCTCGCAGGACAGTTCGGCAAATATGATGTGCAGAGGATCAAGAATGTGGCGGTGGCCTTGGAGCTCATTCATATGGCGACGCTAGTGCATGACGATGTTATTGACGGAGCGGATACAAGACGCGGGGAACTGACGGTGAAGTCCAAATGGGATAACCGGATTGCGATGTACACCGGCGACTATATTTTTGCCAAGGCTCTAGGGGTAGTGACCGAACTGCCGGACCAGACTATACACCGGATTATGTCCAAAGCCATCGTAGAGATGTGCATCGGCGAAATGGAACAGATCCGCTGCTTCTTTCAGGCGGACCAGTCGATCCGCGATTATCTGCTGCGCGTAAAGAGGAAGACGGCCCTTCTGATCGCCATCGCGTGCCAGCTCGGCGCCGTGGCGGCGGAAGCTGACGAGAAGACCGTCAACAAACTCTACTCTTTCGGCTATAATGTCGGGATGGCATACCAGATCCGGGATGACATTCTGGACCTGAACGGTACGCTAGATCAGCTTGGCAAGCCTCCGGGAAGCGATATCCGGCAAGGGAATATTACACTTCCGGTCATTTTCGCGCTGCAGGAACCCGATCTTCGCCAACCGCTGCTGTCCGAGCTGGCCAAGATTCAAGACGGTCAAAGCGATGCGGGGGCGGAAAGCGTTATAGCCATCGTGAGGCGGAGCGAAGGAATCCGGAGGGCGGACGAGCTTGCGACAAAGTACATAAACAAAGCGCTTTCGGCTTTGGACTCGCTCCCAAATGTGCAGGCCAGGCAGGATTTGGTGAATATCGCGCATTTTATCGGCAGCCGCTCTTATTGATCACGCCTTTTGATCAGGGAAAGGCTTTCATTTTTTCCCGGGAGGGTGGTATACTGTTAAAGGTTGGACAGCCTTGGCAGGCTATCCATCCCGACAAGCATCTGCAGGTTAATAAAGAGTCATATTATTTGGAGGCGTTAATTGATGGAAAGAACTTATTTAATGATCAAGCCGGACGGAGTTCAACGCGGATTAATCGGAGAGATCGTGAAGAGGTTTGAGCAAAAGGGTTTTCAGCTTGCCGCAAGCAAGCTTATGGTCGTCACAAAGGAGCAGGCCGAATTTCACTACGAAGAGCACCAAGGCAAGCCGTTCTATGACGGTCTGATCTCTTTCATCACATCCGGCCCGGTTTTTGCTATGGTGTGGCAGGGGGATCAGGTGATCACGCTGTCGAGGACGTTGATGGGCAAAACGAATACTTTGGACGCCATTCCGGGAACGATCCGCGGAGATTTTGCAGTACATACGGGAATGAACCTTATCCACGGCTCCGATTCTCCCGAAAGCGCAGAGCGTGAAATCAACAACTTTTTCCGCAAGGAAGAAATCGTGGAGTACAATCGCGTCATCAGCCAGTGGATTTAGTACTTAAGAACAAGGCTCCCTCTGCCGATATAGAATGCGAGAAACAGCATATAACATAAGGTGGGGGAGCCGTTGGCAGTACAGCAGGAAGAACTCGATTTTCAGGATTTTGTCCGCAAGTTTCACCGTTTTACAAATATAGATTTATCCCAATATAAAGAAGCCCAGATGAAGCGCAGATTGACTACTCTCAGGACAAAAAACGGGTTTAGCACCTTTGCCTCATACTATGACGAATTAATTAAGGATAAAGCGCTGCTCTATGAATTTTTGGACCGGATGACGATCAACGTGTCCGAATTCTGGAGGAATCCAAACCGTTGGCAAGTGTTTAGAGATAAACTGATTCCCGAGATGGCGCACAAAAGCAAGAAGCTGAAAATTTGGAGCGCAGCCTGTTCGACCGGAGAAGAGCCCTATACGATCGCGATGATTCTTGCGGAAAAGCAGCTTCTTTCATCGGCTTATCTGCTGGCAACCGACATCGACGCAGGCGCGTTGGAGAAGTCGAACGAGGGAGTTTATCTCGCACGTTCGCTGAAGGAGGTTCCGGAGCCGTATCTTAAGAAGTATTTTCGAGAGGTCGGAGCGACGTACCATATCAGCGGGGAATTGAAGCGTTCGGTGAATTTCCGCAGGCAGAATCTTCTGGTGGACCCGTTCGAAAGCGGATTCGATTTAATCGTGTGCAGGAACGTGACGATTTATTTTACGGAAGAGGCAAAGCACCAGTTATATCACAAATTCGCCAAGGCGTTAAAGCCGGATGGGCTGCTTTTCGTGGGCAGCACGGAGCAAATCTTCAGTCCGGCACAATATGGCCTGCAGCCGGCGGAAACGTTCTTTTACAGGAAAATAAACGCGTAATGGCGCATGTATATCTTTTTCCATAAATTCCTATACTAAGGCTACAACACAAGCCGGAAGGATAGGAGGGCAAGCCCGTGGATAAAAGAAAAGTGATTACAGCCTACCGCAGGGGATTGATTACAATTCAGGAGTGCGCGCAAATACTGGGCATTGACTCTGTCCAAATCATGGGACTGGTGAATGACCACGCGCAGAACGACGCATCGAAGAACAGAAAACAGCCTATAACCGGTTAAAAGGAAGCGGCCGTTTTTTCAAGCACGCTATTCGGGATTCCGAACGGCGTGTTTTTTAGTGCCGGCAATCATTCGATGCCATTTCTTTGGATTGTCAAATAGATGGACCTATACTATAATCAGTACATATCTATTAATACTTAAAAGCGCTAAAGCGTTCCGCACAACTGCAAGCACGGCCGCTGCCCGAACACAGGAAGGCGGACGGAGTTTACGGCGTTTTGGCTTGTGAACGGATGAAAGGGGTAAGGGATTTTGAGATACTTAACAGCGGGAGAGACGCACGGACCGCAGCTGACTGCGATTATTGAGGGGCTTCCCAGCAATTTGACGATTGATTTTGAGGAAATGAATTTTCAGCTGCACCGCAGACAGAAAGGGTACGGCCGCGGCAAAAGGATGCAGATCGAGAAGGATACCGCGCAGGTGGTCGGCGGAGTGCGGCACGGAATAACCACTGGAGCGCCTGTGGCGCTGGTCGTAGCGAACAATGACTGGAAGAACTGGACGTCTGTCATGGGCATAGGGAACGTGGAAGAGGGCAGCGAAGGCAAGCGCAGACTGATTCGCCCGAGACCCGGCCACGCCGACCTGAACGGCGGATTGAAATATAACCAGCGCGATATGCGCAACATCCTTGAGCGTTCCAGCGCCCGTGAAACGACGATGAGAGTGGCGTGCGGAGCGATTGCGAGACAGCTTCTTGCGGAATTCGGCATCAAGGTGGCCGGCCAGGTGATCCGCATCGGCGAAGTGGAAGCGAGGAGGCAGGAGCTGCCGCTGGACGAACTGGTCCGCATAACGGAGGAGTCTCCGGTGCGTGTGACGGATAAAGAGGCGGAAGCCAGGATGATCGCGGCGATCGACGAGGCGAAGAAGGACGGCGATACGCTGGGCGGCATCGTCGAAGTGGTCATTGAAGGCGTGCCCGTCGGTCTGGGCAGCCACGTGCAGTGGGACCGCAAGCTAGACGGACGCATCGCGCAGGCGGTGCTGTCGATCCAGGCGTTCAAGGGCTGCGAGTTTGGTATCGGCTTCGAAGCGGCAAAACTGCGCGGCTCCAAGGTGCATGATGAAATCATGTACAGTGAGGAGCGGGGATTCTATCGTGCGTCGAACCGTGCGGGGGGCTTTGAAGGCGGCATGACTACGGGCGAACCGATTGTAGTGCGCGGCGTGATGAAGCCTATCTCGACGCTGTACAAAGCGTTGCAGAGCGTCGATATCGACTCGAAGGAAGCGCTGACTGCGCAGGTCGAGCGATCCGACACTTGTGCCGTTCCCGCAGCAGGCGTGATTCTGGAGAATGTTGTGGCATGGGAAGTGGCGCATGCGTTCATGGAAAAATTCGGCGGAGATTCGATTGAAGAGATCCGTAATAACTTAAATGCATACAAAGCTCAAGTGGAGAGCTACTAATATGATGGAGCTGACCGTTGATCTAGGAGCGCGTTCATATCCCATCTATATCGGCAGGGGCCTGCTCGAGCACGCCGGAGCTTACTTAAAGCGAAGCGGCATCGGTGCAGGCTCTCCCCTGCTCGTCGTCACCGATGACGGGGTTGCGCCTCACTATCTGGAGTCCTTGAAGGAACAGTTGGAAGCGGACGGCTACACGGTGTCTTCGTTTATCATCCCGGCGGGAGAGAAATCCAAATCGATCTCCATGTTCGAGAAGATCATCACCTACGCGCTGGAAGCGGGCCTTGACCGGAAATCGGTGATCGTCGCTCTGGGCGGAGGGGTCGTCGGCGATTTGGCCGGATTTGCTGCCGCGGCTTATATGAGGGGAATCCGCTTCGTGCAGATTCCAACAACGATTCTCGCCCATGACAGCGCTGTCGGCGGCAAGGTTGCGGTCAACCATCCGCTCGCCAAAAACTGCATCGGCGCTTTCCACCAGCCGGAACTGGTTCTGTATGACACGGATACGCTGCTGTCACTGCCGTCAAGGGAAGTGCGTTCCGGGCTGGCCGAGATGATCAAGCACGGGTTAATCTGGGATCGGGCTTTCGCCGAATGGTGCTTCGATAATGCGGATAAGCTGATCGGACGCGATCCGGATGCTCTTCAGTACGGCTTGTATCAAGGCTGCAGGGTGAAGTCCATCGTCGTTTCCCGCGATGAAAAGGAGAATGACCTGAGGGCGATCCTGAATCTGGGCCATACGATAGGCCATTCTTTGGAGGCGGTTGCCGGCTACGGCGAGCTTACGCATGGGGAAGGTATCGCCATAGGTATGGTGGGGGCGGCAAAACTGGCAGCGCGTTTAGGCTACACCGAAGAAATATACCGCTTTACCAAGTCCATAATGCTGAAGTTCGGGCTTCCCGTTGCTGTTCCTAAGAGACTGGCAACGGATGAGATCATGAAAGCGATGATGCACGACAAGAAGTTTAACGAAGGACAGATGGTTTTTATCATTCCGACAGAGATTGGCAAGGTAGAGATTGTCAAGATGATGTCCGCCGAATGGGTTCGACAAGTGGTGGATGAGTTGAAAGAGGAGGCCTAGACGATGTTTGTAAGGGGAATTCGCGGGGCTACGACCGTAGAAGTGAATGAAGAGAAAGAAATTCTGTCCGCGACGACGGAGTTGCTTAAAGAAATTGTGGCCGGCAATGCGATCAAGCCTGAGGATATCGCCTCCTTGTTTGTTACGGTAACGGAGGATATTACCGCTACTTTTCCGGCTCGCGCCATTCGCCAAATGCCAGGCTGGGAACTTGTGCCTTTGATGTGCTCGGTGGAGATCCCGGTGCCTAACTCGCTGAGAAAATGTATCCGCTTGATGGTACAAGTTAATACGAATAAGACCCAGGCCGAGATGGTTCATATTTATTTAGGCGGAGCCAAACAGCTCAGGCCTGATATAAGCAAATAACCGTTGACAATCGCGTCCTCATAACGGTATAGTTATAAGAAGTAGAAGAGTTGAGCAGAGAGCGTTTTGAGTAGAGATGAGAGAAGTTGAGATGAGATGAGGCAAGTTTTGAACGATACATAAGAGGTGTCTGTCCACGTTGGTGGATACACTCTATTATGATATTTTTCCATCCCTCAATGAATACTATTCTCGAAAGCCTCCGCTTAACCGTGAGAGGCTTTTTTGCACGTTAAAGAACTTTCGCCAAAGCGAAATGCGACTTTCGTTACCAAGAAAACGGCGGCAAGCTGCTCTAACCAATAGGCTTCAGAGGCTTGCTTCACTTTTGGGAGAACATATAAGGAGAGGTGTTTATGTATTCACAAGAGGCCCAAGCAATCATTCGTCTGGCCAAAGATTACAATCTGATTCCGGTGACCCGGCAGTTGATGGCGGACACGGAAACGCCGATTCGGGTGTTCCAGCATTTCCATGAGGAGAAGCGGGCCTTTCTGCTGGAAAGCGTGGAGGGTGGAGTAAAATGGGCGAGATATTCTTTTATCGGGACGGACCCCTTCCTGATGTTGACCACCAAAGGCGGGGTAAGCCGCATAGAGACGGCGGAGGGCACAGAGGTGTCTTACGAGAAGCCGCTGGATCTGTTAAAAGCCCGCCTGAGAGCCTACCGCTCTCCGGCGCTTGCCGATCTTCCCCGTTTTACCGGCGGGGCCGTTGGATTCTTCGGTTACGACTTGCTGCAATATTATGAAAAGCTGTCTTCCCATAGAGTCGACGATCTGCATATGAACGATATTCAGTTTATGTTCTGCGACCAGGTCATTGTGTTCGACCATTTTAAACAGCAAATCCAGGTTATTGGCAATGTGCATATTCCGGCGAATGCCACGGACAGTCAGATCGTTCAAGCCTATGAGCGGACGTGCAAAAGAATCGAGGCGACCGTGGACAGATTGACGAAGCCGCTGCCTCCGCAAACGATGCGCAACACTCCGATTCCGGAAGACGTCGAGCTCGGCGAAGTATGCTCCAATGTCAGCAAAGAAAAATTTATAGCTAACGTGGATCAGGCCAAAGAATATATCCGTGCGGGCGATATTTTTCAAGTGGTGCTGTCCCAGCGGTTCGAAATTGCCACGGATATTTCTCCTTTCCATGTGTACCGCGTACTAAGAACGATGAATCCTTCGCCTTATATGTATTACTTGAAAATGGACGACGAAGTCATTGTCGGCACCTCGCCTGAGATGCTTGTCAGGGTCGAGGATGAAAAAGTGGAAACAAGGCCGATTGCAGGCACACGCAAGCGCGGCGGTTCCGAGGAAGAGGACCTGGCGCTGGAAAAGGAACTGCTGGCCGATGAAAAAGAGCGGGCGGAGCACCTGATGCTGGTGGACCTGGGACGCAACGATATTGGCAGAGTGTCCGAATTCGGAACGGTGAAGTGCGACACTTATATGGAGATCGAGCGGTATTCCCACGTCATGCATATCGTTTCCAACGTTTCCGGCAAACTCCGGGAAGACAAAGATTTCTTCGACGCCTTCTTGTCCTGCATGCCGGCGGGAACAGTGTCGGGCGCGCCCAAGCTGAGAGCGATGGAGATCATTGCCGAATTGGAAAATGAAGCGAGGGGCTCTTACGCCGGAGCCATCGGTTATCTCGGATTCTCCGGAAACCTGGATACATGCATTACCATCCGCACGATTGTGTTCAAGAACGGCAAAGCCTACGTCCAGGCAGGAGCCGGAATCGTATGGGACTCCATACCTGAGAACGAGTACGAAGAGACGGCCAACAAGGCAAAAGGAATGCTGAAGTCCATCCGCACGGCGGAAGCGATCTTCGGAGCGCCGTCAGAACAGCGGGCGATCACCAATCATGACTACTATATCAACGTATAGTAACGAGTAAACCAACATGCAGATCCAGGGAGGGTTAAAACAATGGAGCTTATCTTTTCCATACCGCATGCAATCGATAAATTGATCTCGGGCGCCCATCTGGAGCGCTCGGAAGCCCGGGCGCTCATGTCCCAGATTATGGACGGCGCGGCAACGGCGGCGCAGATCGGCAGCATTGCGACGGCGCTACGGATGAAGGGGGAAACGATCCAGGAGGTGGCGGGCTTCGCCGAGGCGATGAGAGAGAAGGGCGAGCGCGTACGCACCGTGCAGCAGGGGCTGCTGGATACGTGCGGAACCGGCGGAGACGGCGCGGAAACGTTCAATATCTCTACAGCGTCCGCGATCGTTGCCGCTGCGGGGGGAGTCCGGGTGGCGAAGCACGGCAACCGCGCCATGTCCGGCAAGAGCGGCAGCGCTGATGTGCTCGAGGCGCTTGGCGTTAACATCTCATTAAGCGCAGAGCAGGCTTCGGTCTGCCTCCAGGAGGTAGGCATCTGCTTCATGTTCGCGCAGCTGTTTCACCAGTCGTTGAAGCATGCCGCTGCGCCGCGCAAGGAGATCGGCGTGAGAACCATCTTTAATCTGCTCGGACCATTGACCAACCCGGCGGGAGCCGATCACCAGCTGCTCGGCGTGTACGATGCGGAGAAGACGGAGCTGATTGCGAGCGTCATGAAGGAGCTGGAGCTTCGCAGGGCGATGGTCGTGGCCAGCTATGACGGACTGGACGAGATCAGTATCTCCGACGTAACCAAGGTAACGGAGCTAAGGAACGGCGAGATCCAAACATACGAGATCACCCCGGATTTCCTCGGTGTGCGCGCAACTTCCATCCGCGATGTGCGTGGAGGGGACGCGGCGCTGAACGCCGAAATCATCAACAGCATTTTCAGCGGTTCCCGCGGTGCGCACCGCGATATCGTGCTGGCCAACACGGCAGCCTGCTTCTATGTAACCGGGCGCTGCAGCACGCTGCAGGAAGGCGTCAAGATAGCCGCGAATCTGATCGATTCCGGTAAAGCGTCTGACAAACTCCGGCAGCTAGTCTATTTTACAGGAGAAGTGAGCCATGTTTCTTGACCGGATCGTAGCAACCAAACAGAAGGAAGTCGAGCAATTGAAGCAAACTGCAACCATTTCCGCGTTGGAAAATGCTGTTGCGGATATGAAGCCGTGCCTTGGCTTTGAGAACAAGCTGTCCGCCGGGCGAAACCGCAACATGGGATTGATTGCGGAAGTAAAGAAGGCTTCGCCCTCTAAAGGCCTGATACGTGAAAATTTTGAGCCTGCAGGTCTTGCGTGTGCATATGAAAAGGCGGGTGCAGACTGCATTTCCGTCCTCACGGATGTGGAATATTTTCAAGGCTCCAACGATTATTTGAAGCTTGTACGGGAAGCGGTGAAGCTGCCGATCCTGCGTAAAGATTTTATAATAGATGTGCGTCAAATTTACGAAGCCCGAATTATAGGCGCTGATGCCATTCTGCTCATAGCGGCGATACTCAACACACAGCAGCTTAGTGAGTATCAGGCAGCCGCCAAATCCATCGGGCTCGATGTGCTCGTGGAAGTGCATGACCGGGAGGAGCTCGAGCGGGTGCTCCAAACGGGTTCCACTTTGATCGGCATAAACAACCGCAATCTGAAGACGTTCGTCACCGATCTGCATACAACGGAAGAGCTGATCGGCTTGATCCCGGCAGGGCGCACTATCGTCAGCGAAAGCGGAATCTCCAAAGCGGAGGAAATCGGCTATTTGTCTTCGATCGGGGCGGATGCCGTGCTTGTGGGAGAGCATTTTATGAGGCAGCCCGATGTAGGCGAGGCGGTATCCAAGCTGCTTGGTCCTCTTCCGCCGGAAGGAGCCAGTTAAATGCCGGCCCAGGTAAAAATTTGTGGACTTCAGGACGTTGAAGTGTTAAAATCTATCGTAAACTTACCGATCGATTACGTCGGACTCGTCTTTGCGCCGAGCAGGAGACAGGTGACTCCGGAACGGGCGGGTGAAATGATCCGGTGGATGCGGTCCGTGGGCAGCCGCGGAAAGCTTCTCCAAAACGGGCAGAATTCCGGTGCGGAAGCTGCCTTTTCTGTTCCCGCGTTTGCGGGCGTTTTTGTAAATCCTGCGCAAGGGCAGCTGCGTGATACGATGGCAAAGGCGCCGCTTGATGTCATTCAGCTGCACGGCCAGGAATCGCCGGAGTTCTGCCGCTGGGTGAAAGAGACTTTTGCGGTGAAGGTGTTCAAGGTCGTTTCTTTTCCGGAAGCAAGCGACTCAAATGATACCTCCGCGCACTCCGTGAATAAAGAAAAAGACTCCGTGAGCTCGCAGCTGGATCCTTTTCGCCATTCCATTGACGCGGTGCTGCTGGATACTCACGATCCGCTCACCGGAGGGGGAAGCGGCAAAGCTTTTGCCTGGAACCGGATCCCTTCTTATTTGAATTGGTCGCGCAAGAATGGGCTGCAGCTGTTTGTCGCAGGCGGTCTGCATGACGGGAATGTGGATGTCCTTGTAAGGGACTACCTGCCTGACGGCGTGGACGTATCGAGCGGCGTGGAAACGGAAGGCAAGAAAGACATAGAGAAAATCAGGCGGTTTGTGGAAAGGGTGAAGGCAAATGATTAACGTACCAGACCAGCAGGGGAGGTTCGGCAAATTCGGCGGACGCTACGTGCCCGAGACGCTGATGAACGCATTGATCGAACTTGAGGAAGCTTACCATAAATACTCCAAAGATCCCGAATTTGCTGAGGAGCTCCGCTACCTGCTGACGGAATATTCCGGCCGGCCCACTCCTCTGTATTATGCCAGAAGATTGAGCGAGCAGCTGGGCGGAGCCAAAATCTATCTCAAACGGGAAGATTTAAACCATACGGGCGCGCATAAAATCAACAATACGATAGGGCAGGCGCTTCTGGCCAAACGGATGGGCAAAACCAAAGTCATCGCCGAAACCGGCGCCGGCCAGCACGGGGTAGCCACCGCTACGGTTGCCGCGCTTCTCGGCCTGGAATGCAAGGTTTTCATGGGTGAACAGGACACGAAGCGGCAGCAGCTCAATGTGTTTCGGATGAACCTGCTGGGCGCCGAGGTAGTTCCGGTTACTTCCGGATCGAGGACGCTGAAGGATGCGGGAAACGAAGCGCTGCGCTACTGGGTCAGCCAAGTGAACGATACCTTCTATATTCTCGGCAGCGTGGTCGGACCTCATCCTTATCCGATGATGGTAAGGGATTTTCAGCGGATCATCGGGGACGAATCCCGCCGCCAAATCCAGGAGCTTGAAGGCAGGCTGCCAGATGCCGTAATTGCTTGTGTAGGAGGCGGAAGCAATGCGATGGGGATATTTTATCCCTTTGTAAACGACGGCTCGGTCCGCTTGATCGGCGTTGAAGCCGCGGGCAGAGGAGTGGACACGAACGAGCATGCGGCGACAATGACCAAGGGAAGCCACGGCGTGTTCCAAGGCTCGATGAGCTATCTGCTGCAGGATCAATACGGCCAGGTCCAGGAAGCCCATTCGATCTCGGCAGGACTCGATTATCCGGGAGTAGGGCCTGAGCATTCGTATTTGAAAGATACAAAGCGCGCCGAGTATGTTCCGATCACAGATCAGGAAGCTTTGGACGCGCTCCAGCTGCTGAGCCGTACGGAAGGGATTATCCCTGCTCTCGAAAGCGCGCACGCGATTGCACAGACCTTGAAGGTGGCCCCGAACATGGGCAAGGATGAGATCATAGTAGTAAGCTTGTCCGGGCGCGGTGACAAAGACGTGGAATCGATTATGAAATATCTCGGGAGGGGTACGAATGAACCGCATTGATGAAGTATTTCAGGAACTGAAGCGGCGGGGAGAAACGGCCCTGATTCCTTTTATCACCGTCGGAGACCCCGACCTGGCCACTTCGGTGGAAATTATCCATGAGCTCGAGGCCGCCGGAGCCGCAATGGTCGAGCTGGGCGTGCCCTATTCCGATCCGTTGGCGGACGGTCCGGTGATCCAGCGTTCTTCCATGAGAGCTCTGCAGAACAACCAGGTAAGTGTGTTGGACGTCATCCAAACGGCGCGGAGTGCAAGGGAGCAGGGAAGCAAGCTGCCGTTTATCCTGTTCACTTATTATAATCCGGTCCTTCAGCTCGGTTTGGAGAATCTGTTCGAGTTATTGAGCGAGAATGGAATTAGCGGTATCATTATACCAGACCTTCCGATGGAGGAAGATGAAGAAGCGAAAGCCAGCGCGGAAGCCAGAGGCATCCATCTCATCCCTTTGGTCGCCCCTACATCCAACAATCGTGTGCAAAAGATAGCTTCGCGAGCCTCTGGATTCGTTTATTGCGTATCCACCCTGGGAGTGACCGGAGAGCGTGCGCAATTCCATTCTGCCGTAGACGAGTTTCTTGCTGCGGTTAAAGGAGCCACTTCCTTGCCTGTTGCCATTGGATTCGGAATTTCCAACCATGAGCAGTACGCCAGATTCGCTTCAATCTGCGACGGTGTGGTTGTCGGAAGCGCCATTGTAAGAAAAGTGGAAGAGGTGGTGCCTCTGATTCAGGCGGGCAGGAGAGAAGAAGCTTTGGGGCAAATCCGCAATTTTGTCAAAGAGCTGCAAGGCATTAAATCCTATTCATGAGGTGAACCCAGTGAACCCTAAATCAAATATCGAACACCTGCCGGTGTATGAACCGGGAAAATCCACGGATGCTGTAAAACGCGAATTGGGCCTGACCGAGATCATCAAGCTTGCTTCCAACGAGAATCCGTTCGGCGCTTCTCCCAAAGCGAAAGCGGCGATTGCCGCAGAGATCGAGAACGCCAGCCTTTATCCGGACGGCGGAAGCGTTGTGCTGACCGAAGCGCTCGCGAAGTTCTACAACGTGGATACCAATCAGATTATTTTCGGCGCCGGTTCCGATGAAGTGATCCTTATGCTGGCGAGAGCTTTCCTCGTTCAAGGCGACGAGACCGTGATGGCGACCCATACGTTCCCTCAATACAAGCATAATGCTGGAATCGAGGGGGCGGTGAGCATCGAGGTCCCTCTTGTAAACGGAGTCCACGATCTGGACGGTATGCTGGCCAGAATCAACGAGCGGACCAAGATTGTCTGGATTTGCAATCCGAACAACCCGTCGGGCACCATCGTAACACACGATGAGCTGGAAGCTTTCATCCGTAAAGTGCCTAAGCACGTACTGATCGCCTTGGATGAAGCATACGTCGAATACACTGCTCCCGAGAGCAATTTCCCGGATTCATTCCAGCTGTTAAAAGAACATAAGAACATTATCATCCTTCGTACCTTTTCGAAAATATACGGGCTCGCTTCACTGCGTATCGGTTACGCAATAGGCCATCCTGATGTGATCCGCTCTATTAACCAGGTGCGCGAGCCTTTTAACACTTCACGTTTCGCCCAGTCGGCAGCACTGGCAGCGATTGAGGACCAGCAGTTTATCAATGATTGCCGCCAGGCGAATGCGGAAGGAATGCAATACCTGAAGGAGGAGTTCGCGAAGCTCGGATTGGGTTCCTTCCCGGCGCATGGCAACTTTATTATGGTTCACGTGGGCCGCGACGCCGAACAAACCTTCAATGCGCTTCTACGCAAGGGCATCATCATCCGCGGCGGCCATAAACTCGGATATCCCCAGTCGCTGCGGGTAACGGTAGGAAGCCGGGAGCAGAACGAAAAGTTTATACAAGCTCTGCAGCAGGTATTGAGCGAAGCCGCTGTCGAAGCATAAATGACGTAGAAGGTTGAGTATTACATGACAAACATTACAATATTCGGAGTGGGCCTCATCGGAGGCTCGCTTGCGTTATGCTTTAAAGGAAAGCCGGGCATCCGCGTAGTTGGACACTCGACCAGTGAAAGCTCGACCCAGAAGTACATGAAGCGCAATGTTGTCGATTATGCCACAACATCGATGAAAGAGGCGGCCGAGGACGCCGATTTTATCTTTCTTTGCGTCCCCGTCAGCTACATTGAGCAGTATCTGGAGAAGCTGAACCAGTTTTCTCTGAAGCCGGGCTGTATTATCACCGATGTTGGGAGCACCAAATCTTCGATCGTCCAGCTGGCGCAGACTCTTTTTCCACAGGACGTATACTTTATCGGAGGACATCCGATGGCCGGCAAGGAAAGCTCCGGAGTCGAGGCCGCCACCTCGCTTCTGTTCGAGAACGCCTATTATGTGCTGACACCGGGGTCTGCCGTCCCGCAGAATCAAGTGGACCGGTTGAAGGAGCTGCTTAAGCTGACAAGAGCCCTTACGATGACCATGGACGCGCGGCAGCACGACGAGATTGTCGGCGCAATCTCCCATTTGCCGCATATTATCGCAGTCGCGCTCGTAAATCAGATTGCAGGGTATTACAAGAGCAATGAGCTCTATGTCCAGCTTGCCGCAGGCGGCTTCAGGGATATCACCCGCATTGCCTCAAGCGACCCGGTTGTGTGGCGGGATATCCTGATCACGAACCGGGATGTGGTGCTTAAGCTGCTCAAGGATTGGAACGCGGAAATCGAGAAGTTCACTGCGATGCTGGCCGACAAGGACGGAACCGGCGTTGAGGGCGAGTTCCAGAGAGCGAATGTATTCCGCAGCGAGCTGCCCGAACGGAGAAAAGGGATGATCTCGTCATTGTACGAAATTTATGTAGACATTCCCGACCATCCGGGCATCATCGGTCAGATTACCACTGTACTCGGCCAAGAGCGGATCAATCTGAGCAACATCCAGATTATCGAGAGCAGGGAAGATGTGCCGGGGATCCTTAGGCTTTCCTTCCGGAATGAAACGGATATGGAACGGGCCAGAGAGATTTTGCAAATTGAATATGAAGTGCACATTTGATGAGGGGGCTCGGCCCCCGTCTTTTATTGTTGAAACAGTAACCGTTTTCAAAAAAAACGTTGACAAAATGTAAACGGATACATATAATAAAAGTACAGTATGGTTTCTCTCCACTCCTATCCGAATTCGCACATTGTGCAGCCGCCTTTCGAGGCGGTTTTTTTTTGTTTCTACCCTCATTTTACATACTTCCAGTCATTTTTTCGCAAAAAGTTTACAATTTATGACTTCAGCTGTCCCAGTAAATGGATTATAATAGAATGATCTTATTGATTTGGAAATCGTTGTGATTTCGCTGTTTAAAAAATGACGCCATTTTTCCGCAACTTTTGCCTCTCTTCTTAAGTATACAATGTGGAGACGCTGGGGGAATGACACTGTCATAAGGAGGATCGCAAGTTCATGACCGATTCCCAGTTGATCAGGGAAATAAAGGACGGCAACGTTCAGCTATACAATGAATTGATGCGCCGATATGAACGCAAGATTCTCGCCTTTATCTATCACATGCTCAAAAGCGCACACATGGAAGCTCATGCTGAGGATTTATGCAACGAAACTTTCTATAAAGCATACCGCAGCCTGCAGACCTTCCGTGAAGTCGAGGCGTCATTCTCCACATGGCTTTATACCATAGCGCGGAATACCGTATTAAGTGAACTGCGTAAAAGTAAAAACCAGAACTATTCCCTGGAACAGAGCGGCATGGATCCTTCCGCTTCATTCGATACGCTGCCAGAACAGACGATCTTGCGTAATGAAAAGGTGACCATGGTGCGCGACGCGATCAACAACCTGCCGGAAAAGCAAAAATCGGCTTTAATCCTCAGAGAATATGACGGCATGGAGTACCAGGAGATTGCCAATATTCTTGGCCAGACCGTTTCCTCGGTCAAATCGCTGCTTTTTCGGGCCAGGGCAAGCGTTAAAGTGCAGCTGGAGCAATATTATCAAGAACCCTTACAAGAAGAATATGAAGGGATGAAACACAAATGAATTGTAACCATATCCAGGATTTGCTGCCGATCTATTGGGATCTGCCGGAGCATGATCTTAGACGGATGTTGGTTGACGAGCATGTAAAGGAATGCGCCTGCTGCGCCGAAGAATTTCGGCTGTGGGAAGAAAGCACCGATATGATCCGCAACATGATTGACGAACCGGCCTCTGACGCGGAGCCGGACTCAACCACAGCCAAGTCGGTGATGGACAGAATTTACCGAGATGAAGTGTGGAGAGTGCCTGTGACCGACAGGCTGTACAGGATTTCCGACAAACTGAGAAGAACGGTGACCGCTCTGATCGTTTGCTGCATAACCTTGTTCGTCTTCAGTTTTCTATATTCGGTGACCCACGACAGGCCGGTTCCCAAGCAGGTATCGATCATTACGGATACGTCGATTTTCGGGTTGCAGTCCCCGCAGCTTGCTTCCCAGAGCTCACTGTCCCTGGATGACAGCCGGATGTCGTCAGCCGTGGCGAGCATCAGTGAGCCTTTTATGTACAAAATCGGTCCGATACACACCTACCCGGATTATCTGCTTGCGCTTTCGCTGCTCGGGCTGACCTGCACTCTGCTGATTATGAACTGGCTGTCCAGAACGCGATTATAGAAGGTTGAAGGAGAAGAAGGCATGACAACATTGGGGTTAGTCAGACATGGCGTGACAGAGTGGAACCGTCTTGGAAAAGCTCAAGGGCAGACCGATACGCCGCTCTCTGACGAAGGGCGCGAGCAAGCCCGCAAGCTGGCGCTTCGGCTAAGGCACGAGGGATGGGAAGGCATCATCAGCAGCCCTCTCTCCAGAGCCAGGGAAACGGCCGATCTGATAGCGCAGGAACTGGAAATTCCGGTGCTCTCATACGATTCGAGAATCATTGAAAAAGGGTTCGGCTTATTGGAAGGCACCAGCCTTCAGGAGCGGATCGAGCAGTGGGGCGAGGATTGGCGCAACCTGGATCTTCAGGAAGAGCCGAATGAGGCGGTGCGGGAGCGCTGGTCGCAATTTCTTGCGGATACCGCCGAGCTTTATCCCGGGAAGAAAATTCTGGTGGTCAGCCACGGGGCTTTTATTGGCCAAGCGCTGGAACTGATCGGCTATAACAGGATGGATAACCCGCTGCGCAACTGCTCGCTGACCATTTTGCAAAAGGCGCCGGCCGGCGTGGAGTGTATTCTGTACAACTGCACGAAGCATTTTGACGAATAAGGTATGAGAAGTTTTAAACTTTCTCTCCGGGGTAAAAGGAATAAGGAGAGGAGGTTTTAGCATGCCGTGGAACAAAGGGGACTACCCGCCATCCATGAAAAACCTGGATCCCCGCGTACGGGAAAAGGCTGTGGAAATCGCTAATGCGCTGTTGAAAGACGGTTATGAAGAAGGCAGGGCGATAGCGATCGCAACGGCTAAAGCGGAGGAATGGGACGAGAACCATCCCGAGAAGGGGAAAGATTGAAACGAAAGCCCAGCCAAGGGCTTTTTTTTGTGGGTTCGGGAGCCTTAAGGTTTCCCTTTTTATGTGTGAATTTTCATGTTTCTCGGCAATGTGTGCTAATGGCATCCTGTGAAACGCGAATAGCTCAGTGAAGGAATTTTGGTGGAGAAGAATAAAATCGGAAAACATTCCCATAATGGTTACTAACGAAAGCTAACCAGCGGAGAAGACCAGAACGGGAGGGATAGCCTGTGAATTTGGCTGATATGCTCAGTTATGCGGACATCCACGACCTTAGCCGGATCGCAAGGAATTACGATTGTGAGTGCGACGGCCATTCCAAGAACGACTTGATCCAATCGATTCTCAGTACAGTGAGCCGCAGAGAAGTTTTCGAACGGCAGGTTCTTGGATTAACGATGGAAGATATCCGGTTTTTGAATTCCCTGCTTTTCGACCAGAGGAACTCGTTCTCTTTGGAAGAGCTGGTGGCAAGAGTTCAGCAAACGAAGTTTATGAAGGAAGAGAACCGGGTACATAATCCAAGGGATACGATTTCCAGTTTCAAGCAAAAGGGGTGGCTCTTTAACGGTTTCTCCCAGCAGACCAAGTATCTGTTCCAGGTGCCCAATGATTTGAAAAAGAGGTTCGGCGACGTGCTGTTCAAGCAGTTCCAGCAGCAGACCGTCTCCATTGAAGAACCCGCCGCTTATCGGGATGAGCAGATGATGATCACAGAAGACATCCATCTGTTCCTAAAGTATTTGTTCCAGCAGGATGTTGTTTTGACGGCGGAAGGATTTATGTACAAAAGGACGCTGTCCCAGATTCAGGACTCGTTCAACGTGAAAGAAGATCCGGTGGGCAAAAGCGCGTGGAGATTCGGTTACGGACGCAGGTTCAAGGAATATCCGAACCGTTTCTCATTTATTTACGATTACTGCTATTACGCAGGTTTGATCGTGGAGAGCGGCGACAGGCTAAGCTTGACGGAGCAGGGGATGGCAAGGGTGCAGGACAGAAAAAAAGAAGATTTGTCCGACGTGTACCGTTTTTGGCTGAGGCTGTACAAAAATCCGATCCCGAATCTGCAGAGCATCGTCCAGTGGGTTGACCGTCTGTGCAGGCACTGGGTAACGGCAGCTTCACTCGGCCAGGTGCTGTGCCAGCTGATCCGGCCTTTTTATTATGACAGCTCGGAATCGATCTTTGAACAACGGATCCTTCAGCTTATGATGCATCTGGGACTCCTCAGGATAGGAGAGGACGAACGGGAAGGTACGGTGGTGCAGATGACGAAGCTGGGAAGTTCATTGATCCAGGGTACATATGTGAAAGACGAAGATAAAATTCAGCTTCAGCTGGACCGGCCATCTAGCAACTTCTAACCGCTTCGACAGTATATGTTAGAAAGAAAGCCTTTTTTAACTTTGGCGAAACGGAGTGAAAATCTGATGGTGCACAGCTATAACGGCATAACGCCGGCGTTACACCCATCCTGTTATGTTGCCGAAGGAACTCAAATCATTGGGGATGTCGCATTGGGAGAGGGCTGCACTATATGGTATAACGCTGTTTTAAGAGGGGATTTGGCGCCGATCCGGATCGGAAGCAGGTCGAATATTCAAGACGGCTGCATCGGGCACGTCAACCTCGACCAACCCTTGCTGGTAGAAGATGAAGTCTCCGTCGGGCATGGCGCTATCATTCACGGTTGCCACATAGGCAAAGGCACATTAATCGGAATGGGGGCTATTGTACTAAACGGAGCAGAAACCGGTGAATATGCTTTAATAGGAGCAGGATCGCTTGTGACTGAAAATACCAAAATCCCGGCCTATACGTTATCCCTCGGAACCCCTAGCAGGGTGGTCAGAGAATTAACGGAAGAGGACTTGCTGAGAATGAAACGGACTATGGAAAGCTATGTGAACAAGGGATGGGAGTACAGACAGCAGCAGGCGTAACCCTCTGAATGAGCCCGTGATCCTGGTAAAGCGTTGCCTAGCTTGGAGGTGAGCTAAATGGGAAAAATGAATTTGTCTAATGATGCCGTACTTGGTTTGGCGGCTGAGCTTGTTTTGGATGAGGCAATTCGCAAATATAAGACGGAAAACCTGTATAAAAAGATCGATTCCGCCCTGGCCAAGGGAGACGAAGCATCATTCATTGCCCTGACTACCGAGCTCAAATTGCTTCTTTCCAAAGGCTGATTTCTTCGCCCAACCGATTGGATAATGAAAAAAGATATGGGGAAGATCATTCCTCTGTCTTTTTTTTGTGTTAGAATATGGAATGCCGTTAAACCTCCGAAGGGTGGACAAACATATGAAATTCAGCGACATTTCAAAGGAAGACTGGCCGTCTCTTAAGCCTTTTTTGGACACCGTGCTGCTGCCGGTCACCGGACTTGCGGGCGGGGAGGAGCCTTGGAAGGCGACGCAAGAGCTTGAGCAGTTAAGGGATGTGATGGACTTGGTCGAAATCCCCTACACAGGCAGAATCGTTACCTATCCCGCACTTCATTACAATAAGGCTGCCGGGGGACCGGAACAAATCGACGACGTATGCCGGAGACTGAAAGAAGAGGCCGGATTCAACAAAGTGATTGTTATCGCCGCTGGCACGGAATTCTCCGAATCGGGATTGAAGAACGCCGATCTGGTTATTTCCGAATCCCCGGATGAAGTCAGTTCCGCGCAGTCAGAAGTCAAAAACAGGCTTGCGCACCGGATACAGCTTCTCTGGAGCAGTACATAATTACCTCGCTCTGCTGATTATGACCAAAATGTGACAAATTAGTTAAAAGTGTGACGAATAGGCGGCATCGGCAGCGATTGGTAATAACAGTCATTCTTGACGCTCTATAACCGCTGCGCTATTATATTAATGTCCTAGTAATGTGTGTGTAATGTCGAACGACTACGATATAGGTTTGTTTGATGCTGTGGAAGGTTCTGCAGCCTTTTCAAGCAGACGGTCAGGGGGGTAGAACATGACTGAACACAAGAAGCAAGATCCGCAGAACGGCGTCAATCCGCGCCAGAAAAGCGAAATGTCCCGCCGCCAATTTCTTTCTTACACCCTGGGCGGATCCGGAGCATTTATGGCAGCAGGCATGCTGGTACCTATGTTGCGCTTTGCGGTAGACCCGATCCTCCAACCCAAGGCAGATGCTGCTTGGGTTAAGGTAGTTGAGGAGTCCAAGATTACCGATGTACCGACAGCTTTCAAATTCAAGATCCATCAGATCGACGGCTGGTATGAGAGCGATCCCGAACTCGAAGCCTGGATTTCGAAAGGCAAGGACGGCAAAATCTTTGCTTTGAATCCAACCTGTAAACACCTGGGCTGCACGGTCGGCTGGAACACAAACCCAAGTTACAAAGACCAGTATTTCTGTCCATGCCACGGTGCACACTACACATCTGATGGCAAGAACCTGGCGGTTGCTCCTGCGCCTTTGGACGAATACGACGTGAAGGTTGAGAACGGTTTCGTTTACGTAGGCAAACTTCATCCGAATGCTAGAGTAAAATAGGAGGCGTAACACAGATGTTTAAAAATGTTTACAACTGGATTGATGAACGTCTGGATATCACGCCGATGTGGAGAGACGTAGCGGACCATGAAGTGCCGGAGCACGTAAACCCTGCCCATCATTTTTCTGCGTTCGTCTATTGTTTCGGCGGATTGACGTTCTTTATTACAGCGATTCAGATTCTTTCCGGAATGTTCCTCACCATGTACTATGTGCCGGACATTATAAACGCCTATGCAAGTGTCGATTACCTTCAAAACCGCGTGGCGTTCGGTGTAATCGTTCGCGGTATGCACCACTGGGGAGCCAGTTTGGTAATCGTAATGTTATTTTTACATACCCTTCGCGTTTTCTTTACAGGTTCCTATAAAGCACCCCGTGAAATGAACTGGGTAGTCGGAATGCTGATTTTCTTCGTCATGCTCGGTCTGGGGTTCACCGGTTACCTGCTGCCATGGGATAACAAAGCTTACTTTGCCACTCAGGTAGGTATCAAGATCGCCGCTTCCGTACCTTTACTCGGTCCGTATATTCAAACCTTCCTGCAGGGTGGTTCGATCGTAGGGGCGCAGACGCTGACAAGATTCTTTGCTCTTCACGTATTCTTCCTGCCGGCTGTGCTGCTGGCGCTTCTCGCAGGCCACTTCTTCATGATTCGCAAGCAGGGAATATCCGGACCGCTATAAGATGGCAAGTTTTAAGCTTGCTTGGATAGCAAAGGCTAAAAGGAGGGGTAAGTCACGTGGCTCACGGACATAATCCGAATGAAAAAATCGTTTACGTAGGCGACTCGCGCGTCCGCCAAAAAACATCGGCGGACGCAATGCTTCCAAGGGATTACACTGCATACCCGGGAAAATCCGAGGCGTTCATTCCTAACTTTCTGCTAAAAGAGTGGATGGTTGCGGTCGTCGTATTAGTAGGAGTATTAGTGCTGGTAATGTCAGATCCGGCTCCGCTCGGCTATCCTGCCGATCCCACAACGCCGGGTTACATTCCAATGCCTGACTGGTACTTCCTGTTCTTGTACCAATTATTGAAATATCCATATACCTCCGACAAATTCGTAGTTGTAGGAACGATGCTGGTTCCAATGGTAGCGTTTGGAGGGCTGCTTCTGGCTCCCTTTCTCGACACCGGGAAAGAAAGACGGTTCTACCGCCGTCCGATCGCAAGCTCGCTGATGGGATTGTCCTTGATCGCATGCATTTTCCTGACCTACACTTCCTGGCACCATTACCAAATGGAACTGAAAGAAAAGGGCATTATTCCCGAGCATATCAAACGGGAAGAGGAAATGCATAAAGCCAAGCAGGAAGCGGGAGGAGCAGGCGGAGCGAACAAGCCGGCTCAACCTAAGAAATCGGCTGTGGTCGCTGCAGATGACCCTGGAGCTGAAATCTACAAAAAAGCCACTTGCATCCAATGCCACGCACCTGAATTGAAAGGGAAAGTCGGACCTTCCCTGATCGGAGTCGGGGATAAATACGATAAAGCCAAAATCGAAGATATTATGAAGAACGGCACTCCAAGCAAGGCAATGGGGCCTCAATGGGATGCAAACAAAGCTTCAGGTTTGACGGACGCCGATCTGGACAAATTGGCCAATTGGTTGGCAATGCAGAAAAAAGCTCAATAATGATGGCACGAAAAACCTGATCGTTATAGGACGATCAGGTTTTTTAGGAGGCAATTGCCGGGTTATTTTGTGGGGTTATTTATAGAAAGAAGGCGTTGGTTTGAACGGTGGACTGAGACTTTCTTATTATTGGAGCCGGGAGTTTCTCTCGGACAAGTTTATGCTGTGGGCCTTGTTTTGGATTAATTTGTTGGGCACGGTCTACGG
The DNA here is from genome assembly GCF_055392555.1 of Paenibacillus sp. JCM 18996. Classification (NCBI taxonomy): domain Bacteria; kingdom Bacillati; phylum Bacillota; class Bacilli; order Caryophanales; family Paenibacillaceae; genus Paenibacillus; species Paenibacillus sp. JCM 18996. Next base: position 1,460,821 of record NZ_AP043884.1, on the reverse strand, counting down.
CTATTATTGGTATTGGAACCAACTGGTTTATACAGTCCAAACCCAGCCTCTCTGGTTCACGGTTTTTGTGCCGGATAGTCCTACTGCTTCGCTGTTTTTTACAATTTCCTTAGTTTGCTTATTGTATGATCGGTACCGGCCGTCTGCGCCGAAGTCTATTTCGTGGATTAGAGGCATGATCGAGGCGCTCGGTGTGGTGGCCTCCGTCAAATATGGAATTTGGGCGGTTACTATCATTTTTTGGTCCGCCGCTCTTGGAAGCAAAACCAATTGGCAGGATTGGATGCTGACCGGCTCTCATTTGGGGATGGCGGCGGAAGCCCTTCTATATATGAGACTTTACCGGTTCAGGTGGCGGCATCTTGTGTGGGCGGGCGTCTGGATTCTGCTTAACGATTTTATGGATTATACGTTTGGCATCTATCCGTGGCTTCCTCAAAGAGTGGAAGCGCAACTGGACGACGTCCGTTTGTTCACCACTCTGCTGAGCTACACCACGCTTGCTTTAGTTGCCCTCCTTCTGACATTCAACCGAAAAAAGAGTTCCGGCGAGGTCTAATCGTGGACATCCCCCCATAAGATGTTGTAGGGGGGATGTCCGCATGTTGTCTAAAAAGGCTTTCACCGTGATTGTGATTATTATTGCAGTGATCGTTATTTTAACCGGCTGCGCCGTAGCAAAGAAAAGCGCGAGCCTTAAACATAGGCCCACGGAGCAACAGATAAAGCAGATACAATTGTTCAATGAAACCTCCGAGCAGATGTATCAGTCATTGAAGAAGGGCAACGTCATGGACGCCCGAGGCAAGCTCATCCAAATGAATTCGCAGGTCACGCGCCTATCCTTTGACGGAATAACGTCAGCAGAAGGAATGAATGCGTTGACGGATACGCTGGCGGAAGCGGCCCGTACTTTCAGCGCTGTCAAGTTCTCCCAATCGCAAGCGGAGACAGCGGCCGCAAAAGTTCGGCTCGCAGCGGACGCGCTCAGCCATCCGAACCATCCGCTATGGCAGCAGTACAATAACTTGATACAAAAGGATCTTAATGAAATTGAAAAGACTGTAAAGAGCGGAAAGTCCAGGGAGGCTCAGCAGGCCATGGAGCAGCTCAATCAGCATTACGCTGTGATCAAGCCTTCCTTGAGAATTTCCGGTCCCGCCGAAGACGTTGAAAAGATGGACTCATTGATGGTGTTCCTGCAAGGACAATTGGGGGCAAAGATGCTGCAAACGAAGATCATCGAGGACGGCTTGAACAGCTACCGGGAAGCTGTAAACGGTATTTTTACCAAAAACAATGCTTCGGCATTCATGGAGCTCGGCGACAATCCTTACTCAGCATATCTGTCCGTAATCATAGGAGCCTTTATCATTTCCGTCCTGACCTTCGCCGGATGGCGTATTTATAAGAACGGCAGGAAGAATGTTGTCATTCCGATTGAGGAAGAAACATGAGCGGCATTAATGCTCTCCGGTACGGAACCCTTCTCCCAGCACATCGTGGACTTCCCCGATAATGATAAAAGCCCGGGGATCTATCGAATGGATAAGCGTTCTGAGCAAAGACAGCTCTGAGCGATATACGACACAATAAACGACCTCACGTTCTGTTTGGGAAAAGCCGCCGCGCGCAGCAAATATTGTTACTCCCCGGCCCATTTCGGTCGTGATGGCGTCGGAGATTTGTTTTGCATGATCGGATATGATCGTAAATTCTCTGGCCGCGTAGGACCCCTCGGTGATAAAGTCTATAATTCTCGAGGAGATAAACACAGCCACCAAAGTATACAGAATCTTTTCTTTCGGAATGTACAGCAATGAAGCTCCAATCACCAGCACATCGATGATGAGGATAACCTGCCCCATGCTGAGCGATTTATATTTTTGAACTAACCGTGCTACGATGTCCGCTCCGCCTGTGGTTCCCCCGTAACGGAATACGATGCCCAGACCTAGCCCGAGAGTGACTCCCGCGTATAAGGTTGCCAGAAAATAATCCTTCGGGGAGGCGAAAGGAACGATCCATTTCAAGTCAATCATCCACTGGAACAGCCATAGAAAAAAAGATAGGGACAGTGTTCCGATCACCGTATAGAACATCATCTGCTTGCCGAACGCTCTCCAGCCCAGATAAAACAGCGGAATATTGACAATAAGGGTTGTGAGCCACGGAGGAATGGACGCTATGTAGTGCAGCAGCAGGGAAATCCCGGTGACTCCGCCTTCCATCAATTCATTGGAGATGACGAAATAGTGCAGCCCGAACGCGTAAATTGCCGTACCGACACAGATCAGAAGCAAATTCTTTAAACGCTGCGAGCGGCTTTTGAGAATCATAAGGCAGTGACCTCCGTGTGTTGTTATTGAAAGAGGGTGCTAACTTCGGGTGCCGATGTTAGTATGCCTCTTTTCTGGCGTGTAAGATAGTTTAAGCCAGCTAAAAGCGAAATAAAACATTTTTTACCCGCAAAATCTATCTTTAAATCGGTGCTCTGCGGAAGAAAAAATTTGTTTTCAACTCCTCTTTGCGTTAACATGGTAATAAATATTAAGATGAGAGCAAATTCGCATGCGAAGGAGCCTGGTTTTATGCCGCACAAAACACTAGCCGATATGCAGGCGGAAGTGGACCGTTACATCTCGCAATTCAAAGAAGGGTACTTCAGCCCGCTGTCGATGATGGCCAGAATGTCGGAAGAAGTCGGCGAATTGGCCAGGGAAGTCAACCATCGGTTCGGGGAAAAGCCGAAGAAACCTACGGAAGCGGAGAACTCGATTGAGCTTGAGCTGGGGGATATTCTGTTCATCACCATTTGCTTCGCGAATTCGCTGGGGATCGACCTGACGGCAGCGCATGATAAGGTTATGGACAAGTTCAACACCAGGGATGCGGACCGCTGGACAAAAACCAACACGGAACCGCTCTGATTCTCATACACTGTATCATCACCTTTCTTGGAAAGGGGGAGGCGCAGTGGAGGGAGAAGAGTATATCAAAAAGGCGTATGACGCGATCCTTAACAATGATTTCGGTCAAGCGGTAGAATGCTTCGAGAAGGCGATCGAGCTGGAAAGGGACAATGCGTCGTATCATTACAGGCTGTCCATTACCTGTTCGAGGAACAACAGATTGCGCAAAGCCATCGAGCATGCCGAATTGGCCTTAAAGCTGGAACCTTCGAACGAGAATTACCATTATCATCTGCAAAACCTGCAGGCGAGGGAGCTCATCCAGCAGGCGGGCAAATTGTGCGAAGAGGCCGCCGGGAATCAAGCTGCCGCGGTACGGCTGCTCAGAAGGGCAATTGAGCTTGATCCGTTGGCCGAAGAGGGGTACCTGATGCTTAGCGGGCTGTACGCCGAGATGAACGATTTTCATTCAGCTATATATTTTATCCAAGAGGTTATCAAATTAAATCCCCAGCATGATGCGGCCAGAGATATGCTGGCGGAATACCGCGGCAGCCTGAAGCGGCAGTTGAATCAGACAGACGCAGGAAAGGACAGAACGATACAATGAACCCGATTATAAAAGTAGCTGTAGCCGGAGCAACCGGAAGAATGGGCAGGGAAGTGGTAAGAATGGTGCTGGCGGATCCCGAACTGGAGCTGGTTGCCGCCATACATCATTCAGACCATGATACCGACATCGGCGTCATTGTCAATAATGAACCGTGCGGGGTCCGCTTGAGCAATGACCTAGAGCAGGCTTTGATCCAAACCAGGCCCGATGTTCTCGTCGATTTTACTACCCCGCACTCGGTACTTTTTAACACCCGGACCGCCATAAACCACAATGTGAGGCCTGTTATCGGAACTACCGGGTTTACTCCGGGAGAGATCGAAGAATTGGACAAGCAGTGCAAGGAACGGGGAATCGGCGGACTGATCGCTCCGAATTTCTCCATCGGCGCAATCCTTATGATGAAGTTTGCCGCACAGGCGGCCAAATTTTTCCCACATCTTGAAATAATCGAATATCACGGCGACCAGAAGCTGGATGCTCCTTCGGGGACTTCCGTGAAAACCGCGGAAATGATCAGTGAGAACCGGCAGGAAATCCGGCAGGGAAACCCAAAAGAGCAGGAAACGATTGAAGGAAGCCGCGGCGGCTATTATCAGGGCTTCAGAATACATAGCGTGCGCCTGCCGGGAATTTTCGCCCAGCAGGAAGTAATTATGGGCGCTTTCGGTCAGACGTTGAAGATACGGCATGATTCCTATGACCGAGCCGGCTATATGCCGGGGGTTAACGTTGCCGTGAAGAAGGTCATGGACACAACCGGCCTGGTTTACGGTTTTGAGCATTTTATAGAATAGAGTAAGGGGGCACAAGGCCGGAAGGGCTTTTGTCCTCATTTTTGCAGAAGAGAGGAGTATTCGTTTATGAACGTCGCTTTAATCGCACATGATAGAAAGAAAGAAGAAATGGTCAACTTTGCTATCGCCTATGAAAAAGTTTTCTCCCAGCACAACCTGTTTGCCACCGGGACCACCGGGTCGAGAATTATGGAACAGACTAATTTGAACGTGCACCGTTTTCTCTCCGGACCTTTAGGCGGCGACCAGCAGATCGGAGCGATGGTGGCACAGGACCAGATGGACCTGATCGTATTCCTGCGGGACCCGCTTATGGCACAGCCGCACGAGCCGGACATTATCGCGCTTCTCCGTCTAAGCGACGTACACGGTATACCGGTCGCTACGAATGTAGCATCGGCGGAAATATTGGTGAAGGCTTTGGAGCGGGGGGATTTTGCCTGGAGAGAGCTCGTCCATAAGTATAAACCGGGTGAAATGGAATGAACGGCAATTTGGATATTCTTATCTTTGGGGCCCATCCGGATGATGCGGAGATCGGAATGGGCGGGACCATCGCCAAACACACGGACGCGGGCTACAAGGTGGGACTTTGCGAGCTGACTTATGCGGAACTGTCCTCCAATGGTACTGTGGAGCTCAGGCAGCGGGAGGCGTCGGAGGCTGGACGCGTGCTGGATATAGCGGTGCGCAGCAATTTGGGGCTGCCCGACCGGGGACTGTTCCTCTGCAAGGAACATATTGACGCGGTTACGCTGGAGATCCGGAAGCACAGACCGCGAATCGTCTTCGCTCCTTACTGGGAGGATCGCCACCCCGACCATGTGGCCTGCTCAAGAATCGTGCAGGAAGCGGTTTTTAACGCCAAGCTGCGCAATTATCTTCCGTATACGAATGCCGTCACTGTGGAACAGTGTTATTTTTATTTTATAAACGATGTGTACGAGCCTGATGTTGTGACGGATATTTCGGCTCAAATGGATATAAAAATGGCTGCCCTCGGCTGCTACGCATCCCAATTCACCCCTGCGGGGGATGGCAACGATTATGTGGCTACTCCGCTGAACGCAGCTTATCTGGACCGGGTGGAAGCGAGGGACCGCCTGCTCGGACAAACAGGGGCCGTCGCCTATGCGGAAGGCTTCGCGTCCAAGCAGCCGGTGCCTGTGAATTTGTTTTGACGTACATATCAATAGTGTTGAAGGAGGGACAACCATGAGGGAGGCTTTAAAGATTGGCATTACCTGTTATCCCACCCTGGGCGGCTCCGGCGTGGTAGCGACCGAACTCGGCAAACTGCTCGCGGAAAAGGGGCATGAAATCCATTTTATCACTCACAGCATTCCTTTCCGCTTGGGCAAGTTTGACAAGAATATATATTATCATGAAGTGGAAGTCAGTGATTATCACGTGTTCAAGTACCCGCCTTACGATCTATCGCTGGCGAGCAAGCTGGCTCAAGTAGCCAAGCTGCAGCAGCTGGATCTGCTCCATGTGCATTATGCGATCCCGCACGCCGTCTGCGCCCTTCTGGCGAAGCAGATGGTTGGAAATCATTTGAAGGTGGTTACTACGCTGCACGGCACGGACATCACCGTCCTGGGGCAGGATGAATCCTTGAGCGACCTTATCGCCTACGCGATTAATGAAAGCGATGCCGTAACGGCGGTATCCGAGGATCTGATCAGGGAAACGAGAGCTTCGCTAAACATAGAGAAACAGATCGATCTGGCGTATAATTTTGTCGACAAAAGGGTTTATTATCCCCGTGACGTCAGCTTGCTGCGCAGGGAGTTCGCCGATCCCCATGAAAAATTATTGATTCATATTTCCAATTTCCGTCCGGTCAAAAGAGTCACCGATGTGGTGGATATTTTCTCCAAAGTGGCCAAGCATGTTCCGTCGAAACTTCTGTTTGTCGGCGAGGGGCCCGAGCTGTCCAAGGTCATCCATCAGGTGAAGGAATTAGGGCTCATGGAACAAGTGATGTTCTGCGGCAAGCAGGATGATGTAGCGCAGATCATTTCTTTGGCGGATGTCATGCTGCTCCCTTCCGAGAAAGAAAGCTTCGGCTTGGTCGCCCTCGAGGCCATGGCCTGCGGTGTGCCTACCGTCGGATCAAACGCCGGAGGGATTCCCGAGCTGATTACGCACGGAGAAACGGGCTACCTGGCCCCGGTCGGAGACACCGATTCGATGGCCCGCTATACAGTGGAACTGCTGACGGACGAAAGAAAATACAGGCGGTTCACGGAGGCTTGCCTGCAGAGAGCGCGGTACACGTTCTGCAACAATATCATTACTTCGCAATACGAAGATATTTATTACAGGGTGCTGGGACGGTCAGTGCCTGAACCGCAAGGATTGACTAAACAATGTCTGGGGTAATTCCATGAGGACGACAATGGAGCGGGAAGCGGAGGCGCTGCTGCAGCGGCTCGCGGAATGCGGTTATGAAGCTTATTTTGTAGGCGGATATGTGCGGGACGCGGTGCTTGGCAGTCCGGTCAAAGATATCGATATAGCCACCTCCGCCACCCCGCAGGAGATCATCGCCGTGTTCGAGCGGACGGTGCCCACCGGCCTGCAGCATGGCACGGTGACGGTGCTCTGGAACGGCCACCCGTTCGAGGTCACGACTTTCCGCAAGGAGTCGGCGTATGAGCAGTTTCGCCGGCCCAAAGAGGTCGAGTTCATTACCTCCCTGGAAGAGGATTTGCGTCGAAGGGATTTTACAATGAATGCGATGGCGATGGACCGCGCCCGCCGGCTGATTGACCCCTACGGGGGCAAAGCCGATCTGGACCGCGGTATTCTTCGCTGCGTAGGCAATCCGGCGCAGCGGTTCACGGAGGATGCGCTGAGGATGGTCAGGTGCCTGCGGTTTGCCGCGGAGTATGGACTTGAGATAGAGGAGCGCACCTGGCAGGCTCTCCTGGAGCATGCCGCTCTGCTGCAGCATATAGCCATGGAACGGGTCCGGGCGGAGCTGGAGCGGATGATCGGCGGCGCGCGGCCCAGGCTGGCGGTAGAGCTGCTCGTTCGCAGCGGGCTGCTGGACCATACGAAAGTTCCCCTGGAGCTGCCCTTGAAGGATTGGAACAGCGGATTACCTAAGGAAATCGAAGCGCTGGGCGGCGCGGCGGATGAGCTTGTCCGTTGGGTGCTGTTTATATTCGGCATGGATTTAACGCCTGAGCAGGCCGGCTCTATTCTGCGGAAGCTGACTTTTGCAAGGCACAGGTGGGAGTCGGTCGCCGGTGTGCTTTCGTTTGACCGCTGGCTTCGCGATAACGAGCCGAACGGATCAGCAGCTCTGCAGCGGGCCTTTAAGCTGGCAGCTGTCCGTTTCGGCACGCTTGCCGCCGAACGGTGGCTTGCGGCTGCCGTGGCGGCAGCGGATTCGGGAAGCGAAAAATTTCGCAGCATGGACGAGGTTATGAGGGAAGGCGGTGGGTGGCTGGACGAGATGCCGGTCATCGAGCTGAAGCAGCTGGCTCTGACAGGCAGCGATCTTGCGCAATCACTTGGACGGCCGGCGGGTCCATGGATAGGAAGCTTGATGAGAAAGCTGTTCGAGCTTGCCGCCTTGGGAGAATTGAAGAACGAGAAGCCGGCTCTCCTGGAGGCCGCAGCACAAATAGACAGAGAGTGAGTTATAACGCGATGAGCGATTCACTGTTAGAATGGTTTGAAGCCAGACGGGGCGAATTCGTTTCCGGACAGGAAATCAGCAGGCAGTTGGGGATCAGCCGGACGGCCGTGTGGAAGCAGATCGAGAAGCTACGTGAGCGGGGGTATGGCTTCGAGGCCGTGCCGCGTAAAGGCTATCGCTTGATCGATAAACCGGACCGGATCCTTCCCGCAAAGCTGGCCGCACTGCTCGAAACGAAAAGAATGGGGCGCAAGCTGCATTATTTCGAAGAGCTGGATTCAACGCAGACCAAGGCTCACGAGCTCGTGTCCAAAGGAAGCGGTGAAGGCGCCCTGATTATAGCGGAGAGCCAGACGAGCGGCCGGGGCAGAATGGGACGGTCATGGCATTCTCCCGCCGGCAAAGGCATCTGGATGACCCTTCTGCTTAAACCGGGCATCCCGATCCATTTTACCCCGCACTTGACGTTGCTTACGTCGGTCGCGCTGTGCCGGGTCATTCGCGAGTTGTACACGCTGGACGTTGGAATCAAGTGGCCTAACGACCTGCTGATACACGGCAAAAAAATAAGCGGGATTCTGCTGGAATCGAACGCGGATGACGAGCGGACACATTATGTCATAGCCGGGGTCGGCATTTCGGCCAATCTGCTTCCGGAGGACTATCCTGAAGAGCTGCTGGCCAAGGCGACCTCCCTCGCCATCGAAACGGGACGGAGGATCGACAGGGAGCAGCTGGTCGCCAGGTTTTTGCTTGTGTTCGAGCAGTTGTATGATTTGTACCTGGAGCAGGGATTCGCTCCCATCCGCGTGCTTTGGGAAGCCAACAGCGTATCGCTGCAAAAACCTATCGTCGTGCAGACCGCCAAAGGGCCCGTAAACGGAACTGCGGTGTCCATCGATGAGATAGGGGCGCTCTGCGTCAAACTTGACGAGGGGGATACTGTGAAGCTTTATTCGGGCGATGTGGAGCTCCGATAATGAATTAATGATCGATTTCTTTACAAAAATGTTATAAAATAAAGTGGATGAGGCGGTATCCTTTTGCGAACCGCACTCATAATCCTTGAGAGCTATACGCACGATATATACAATGAAGCTTACTCGATAAACGCATGAATCGGATTCTGCTCAGAGCCGAAAGGACCGAGACAGAAAGGATTACGTTGTCACTTTGCCGTACTCACTTACGCGCCATTACTGACGCCCGAGGTGGGCATGTCTGTTGTCAACTTGTCTTTTTGAAACTCGATGACCTTTCAGCTTTGGGCTGGAAGGTTTTTTGCTCTTTTCAGGCGAAATTTGTTTCGTTCTCGATTGACCGGTAAAGCCGTTTATGCTCGAGTATGTGTTAGGGGGACGATGCTGCGTGACCGAACTAAAGAAACCACTGACGACAGCGAGATTGAAACGAATGAAAAAAGACCGGGATCCGATTGCGATGATAACGGCTTACGATTATCCTTCAGCTTATTTGGCCGAAGAGGCGGGCGCGGATATGATTCTGGTCGGCGATTCGCTGGGAAACGTGGTGTTGGGATACGATTCCACACTTCCTGTCACCTTGGACGATATCGTATATCATACGCGGGCTGTAAGCCGTGCCGTCAAGAACGCTTACGTCGTTTCGGATATGCCTTTCAATACTTACCACGGCAGTGCAGATACCACGCTGCGCAATGCAGGCAGGATCATGCAGGAAGGCTTGGCCAAGGGCGTCAAGCTGGAAGGCGGGACAGAGATCGCCGGATCTGTAGCGGCTTGCGTCAATGCAGGCATTCCCGTAGTAGGACATTTGGGGCTTACTCCGCAGTCCATACACCAAATCGGCGGTTTTATCGTTCAGGGCAAGAAATCCGCCCAAGCGCAGAAGCTTATCGACAGCGCCAAAGCTTTGGAGGAAGCCGGGGCTTTTGCCGTTGTTTTAGAGCTTATGACTGAAGAGTTGTCCGCTTTGATCACCGAGGAAATTACGATTCCGACGATCGGCATAGGGGCAAGCAGCCGCTGCGACGGCCAGGTTCTCGTATTTCACGACATGCTGCAGTATGGCCCTGCGTTCCCAAAGAAGTTTGTAAAAAGCTACGCCAATCTGAACGAGCAAATCAGCAGCGGGATCAGCCAATACGTGCAGGAGGTCAAATCCCGCAGCTTCCCGTCCAGGGAGCACGTTTTTCAAGGGGATGAGGAACTGCTTGACTATTTATACGGAGCTTCTTCAAAAGAGTAAAAAGGGGAGTACAAAACCATGGAAGTGATCGGCAACATCCGGCAGCTGCGGGAAAAGCTCGCAGAACGCCGCCGCGCAGAAGCAAACATCGGTCTCATACCGACTATGGGCTACCTCCATCAAGGGCATGCCAGCCTGCTCAAGCGGGCAAGAGAAGAGAATGATACAATTGTGCTGAGCATTTTCGTCAATCCGATTCAATTCGGCCCAAACGAGGACTTCGACAAGTACCCGCGGGATACCGAGCGTGACTTGAAAGTGGCGGAGAACGCGGGGTGCGACTTTGTCTTTATGCCTTCCGCCCGGGAAATGTATCCCCACCCCATCCGCACTAACGTTCAAGTGTCCGAGTTGACCGCGCGGCTGTGCGGCGCTTCAAGACCCGGGCATTTTGACGGTGTGGCCACGGTAGTCAGCAAGCTGTTTAACATCGTACAGCCGGACAGGGCTTATTTTGGTTTAAAAGATGCCCAGCAGACCGCTGTCATTACTCAAATGGTAAACGATTTGAATATAGATGTGAAAGTCGTTCCCTGCCCGATCATCAGAGAAGAAGACGGGCTAGCGCTGAGCTCCCGCAACGTTTATTTGAGCGACGAGGAACGGCGGCAGGCGTTAGTGCTGAACCGCGCTCTTCGGCAGGCGGAGAAAGAGCTTGCCGAAGGCCGCGGCGCTGAACAGGTGAGGGACGGGGTCATCCGTGAAATCAATAAAATGCCCTTGGCACAGATCGACTATGTGGAGCTTCTAACCTATCCTGGACTGCAGCCGGTCCAACATGACATGCAGGAACCGGTGCTTGTCGCGGTTGCCGTGAAATTCGGCAAAACCCGGTTAATCGATAACATCATTACCAGATTTTCTTGAAGGAGGGACACCAAATTATGTTCAGAACGATGATGAAGTCCAAAATCCATAAAGCCACCGTAACCGAGGCGAACCTGCACTACGTAGGCAGCATTACGATCGACGAAGATCTGCTTGAATTGGTCGATATGTACCCTAATGAAAAAGTTCAAATCGTCAATAATAATAACGGAGCAAGGCTCGAAACCTACATCATCCCCGGACCCAGAGGAACAGGAACCATCTGCCTCAACGGCGCAGCGGCCAGATTGGTCCAGCCGGGAGACACAGTCATCATCATTTCTTATGGCATCATGACCAGCGAAGAAGCGAAAAACTACAAGCCGACCGTTGCTATTATGGGCGAGGGGAACAAGGTCAGGACATTGTTGAAAGAGGAAGCGCACGCAACCGTTATGTAACTTCTGGAAAGCCGTATGAATGCCTCCTCCCCGGCGCACAATGTCTGTAACGTTCCACTCTACCTGCTTGCCAACTGCTTTTAAGGTGGGATCTAGCCATGTTCAAGCAGCTTTTCCAATCGATGCACGAGCTTTTGGATGAGATCGCCGGAGATTATCCGACCGCGACCGGACTGAAGAAAACGGTACTGGAAGAGAAATTGACCCTTTTGAAAAAAATGAGCGATACCTTCGTGGAAGAATGGCTGCGGTTCGAAGAAAAAATGGGCAAAGTGATCGGCGCGGACATTGAACCCGGCGCGGAGACCGACAGCGAATGGGTGCGGACGGAGGGTTTTCAGAGGGGACAAGGGTATTATCAGCTATTGATGTACGACCGGGCGATAGACGAGTTCGAGGCGGTCACCAAGTCTCAGCCCGAATTTTTGCTGGCGAGAGTATACCTAGCTTTGGGGTATTTACGGACCGGCAATTACGGTGAATCGTATAGGCATTTTCAATTTATTCTTTCCTTGACCAATCACGTGAAAATCAAGGCCATTTCCTACAATGCGATGGGCTGCATTCAACTCTACAACAACAATCTTGACGAAGCTTACGAATATTTCAAAAAAGCGTACGAAACGGACCCCGGAAGTGTCGAGCCTTTACTCGCCATGCTGGAATCCTGAGCCCTTTGGTTTAAAATGGACGGCCGCCGCTTCGGCAATACGAAGGAGGCGGCTTTAACAATCTTGTCCCTTTTTTCACAAATATCTGTTAAAATGGAGGCAGAGGGAAGAAGGGATTGAAACAAATAACGATGAAATACGCAGTGATCGATTTTGAAACTACAGGCAGTCAGCCTGCTGATGAAATTACCCAGGTCGGCCTGGTTATTATAGAAGACAATCAAATCGTGAACAAGTATGGCTCCCTCGTGAATCCGGGGATTCCGATCCCTGCCATGATCACGGAGTTGACGGGAATCGACGATGAGATGGTGAAGGACGCGCCATCTCCGGACGAGGTTATGTCGCGAATAGTGCCTCTCATCCACGATTGCGCTTTGGTGGCCCACAATGTGGGATTCGATCTCTCTTTTCTGCAAAAAAGCTTGGAGAACAGCGGTTACATGCCGTTTAGCGGCAGAATACTGGATACGATGGATGCGCTGCGCGTGCTGTTTCCCTCTTTGCCGAGCCTGCAGCTGGGACTGGTCTGCCAGTCTCTCGATATTCCCCACGACCGCCCGCACCAAGCGGACAGCGACGCTGAGGCAACGGCTCTGCTGTGGCTTCGCTGCCTTGAAAGATTGAACACTTTGCCTCTTCTCACCGTGCAGCGGCTCTCTGCCATCTTTGAAGGGGACGGTTCGGATTTCGGCTGGTTTATCAACGAGATAAGGATCCACCGCGAGTTGCATACGAGCCTGGACACGGACAATCACCGGTATCACCGGCAGTTCGCCATCAATGTGGATGACTGGGGCGACGAGGACTCGCTTCGCGACGAAGATGACCTGCAGCAGCTTTCCGCGCCCTTTCCGGAATTTTTCGGACAGCTGAAGCAGACGCTGCAGAATAAGTTTGCGGTTTATGAAAACCGGGAGTCGCAGGAGCAAATGATTCAGGCGGTTGAAGACAGCTACGAGGAAGGAAAGCACCTGATGGTGGAAGCCGGGACCGGAACGGGCAAATCGCTCGGATATTTGATACCTTCCTTGTATTACGGCTTGAAGCACGACAGAAAGGTATTGGTCAGCACTCACACGATCAATCTCCAGGAACAGCTGAGGGAGCGCGATGTACCGCTGCTTCACGACATTTTTCCCGTCCCGTTCAAAGCGGCGGTCATCAAGGGGCGCAGCCACTATCTGTGCCTCCGCAAATTTGAGAACAAAATCAATCTCCAGGATTTGGAGTACGGCAAGGAAGACAGGATTACCGCGGGGCAAATGCTCGTATGGCTCAGCGAGACCAAGCGCGGCGACGAGGAAGAGCTGCATTTTAACAACAAGGGCGCTTCTTTCTGGCACACTGTGGCGTCCGATTCAGAATCTTGCCTGAACCGTTCTTGTCCGTGGTTTAAAAAGTGCTTCTACCACCGCGCCAAGAACGACGCGAATACGGCGGATATCGTCATCACCAACCATTCCATGCTGTTTACGGACACAAAGGCGGAAAACCGCCTGCTGCCCCCTTATCAGCATCTGGTGATCGATGAAGCCCACCATTTTGAGGAAGTGGCAAGCAAGCATCTCGGCCTGGAGCTGTATTACGGAGGCTTGGCCAGCACGCTCACCTGGCTGTTCAAGGACAGCCATTCGGGGCAGCTGCCGCAGCTTAGCTACAAGCTCGAATCAAGCGATGACGAGAACGCCTCCAAGTGGCAGGCCATGATCGATGACATTTACCCCAAGCTGGTCAAAATCAAGGAAGAGTGGGATGCGTTAAGCGAGCAGCTGTTTGCGCTGGTTTCTTCCAGAAGCGATCCCTTGCAGGGCGAAGGCCAGTTCCTGCTCAGAATAAAGAAAGACCAGACTCCTTCCCATTGGCCGCAGCTGCAAGGGATGGAAGACAATATTTTCATTGCCATGGGCGAAACCGTCAAACAGCTGGAGAAGCTGCTGCTGCAGATCAAGGAAGCGGGAGACGGGCTGGATGTGCAAGGACTGATTACGGATCTCGGGGGCAACGTTAAGCAGCTGTACCGGCACAGGGAGGCGCTTCATTTTTTTATGACTATGCCGGATCCGGAGTATGTGTACTGGCTGGAAGCCAATCCGTACGGCAAGAGCAAGTCTCTGATGCTGACCAGCGTGCCCAGCGATGTAAGCCCGATGCTCAAACAGCTCTTCTTTGACGTGAAAGAATCAATCGTTATGACCTCGGCTACGCTTTCCGTAGATAAATCGTTCCAGTATGCAAGCGAACAACTGGGCGTCGGGAGCGGCGGCAAATCGGACAAGCTGGTCACGCTGCAGCTGCCATCCCCTTTTAATTACAGGGAGCAGGCTTTGGTATGCATACCCAGGGATTTTCCGAACATAAAGGGACCTCAGGGGGAAAGCATTTTTGTCGAGCGCCTGGTTCAATCCCTCACGGAGGTGGCTATCGAGACCAAAGGCCGGATGCTGGTGCTGTTTACCTCCAACCGGATGTTAAAGCAGACTTACCCGGGGCTCAAGGACGCCCTGAAGCCTTACGGCATCGGCGTACTGGGACAAGGAGTGGACAGCGGCAACCGCAGCAAGCTGACAAGATTGTTCCAGAGCAGCGTATCGAGCGTCCTGCTGGGAACCAGCTCCTTCTGGGAGGGGGTCGATATTCCCGGTGAAGCGCTGAGCTGCCTTGCTATTGTCAGGCTGCCGTTCCAGCCGCCTAACCATCCTCTGACCGAAGCGAAGAGCGAAATTGTAAAGAAGAACAATCAAAATCCTTTCATGAAGCTTTCCGTGCCCCAAGCGGTGATCAGGTTCAAACAGGGATTCGGGCGCCTCGTGCGCACCGCCAAGGACAAAGGCATCGTCATCATTTACGATACACGGGTCATAGAAACGCAGTACGGGCGATATTTCTTGTATTCTCTCCCGGGGCCCAAGATCGAGCATATGCCGACAGCCGGTTTGGTGCCGAGAATCAGGGATTGGATGGGGGAGGAACATCGTGAAATCGTTAAAAATCTCTGAGGCGGTCGTGCGCAGGCTGCCCATTTACCTGCGTTATTTGAACGAGCTCAGCATGAAAAACATTACCACCGTCTCCTCTCAGGACCTGGGGCATAAGCTGGACTTGAATCCGGCGCAAATCCGCAAGGATCTGGCCTATTTCGGGGAGTTCGGCAAGAAGGGCATCGGGTACGAGGTCGCTTATTTGATCGAGAAAATCCGGCACATTCTGAAGCTCGACCGGCACATTCCCGTCGCTCTGGTAGGGGCGGGCAATCTCGGCAGGGCTTTGTGCAATTACAATGCATATTTGAACGATCAAATGAAGATTGTCGCCGTATTCGATTCGTTTCCCACAAAAATCGGGGAAGTCATAAACCAGCTGCAGGTGCAGCCGATGGAAGAACTCGCTTCTACCATCAGGGAAATGAAAGTCCGCATCGGAATCATTACCGTGCCCGCCGACGAAGCCCAAGTGGTGGCCAACCAGTTTGTGCAGGCAGGGATTGAGGCTATTCTCAGCTTTGCCCCGATCATTCTGAAGGTACCGGGCGAAGTGAGAATTCACCATGCGGACTTCACTACGGAGCTGCAGAGCTTGGCGTATTACCTGGATTAAACGGGCAACATAAAATTAACAGATCGCCGCTGCCTGACAGCTTTTCAGACGGTTGGCGATTTTTGCGTAATTGCGCTTGGCTTCGCTTTTCAGCTTGAAATTTTTGGTTTGCAGCCGTGACTGGCGGTTTAAATAAAATTCAAACGGAAGTTTTATTCCGCATAAGTATAATTAAGTCAGCCTATGTAAGAGCGTCCGTAACGCGGCAGTTTACGTTTTCTTGATTTTGTCCGTACGAAGTTGTACTCTGAAATTGAAGCTCGATCAACTGGAGACTTTTTTATACCCGGGAGGCTGCAACTTTGGCGAAGAAAATCATCAAAAACGGAATTTTTGTAACATTAAACGAGCTTCGACCGGTAGTCCAGGGCTGCATGGTCATAGATGGGAGCCGCATCGCTTACATAGGCCCGGAAGCACCTCTTCCACTCGAGCAGTATGATGAAATCATCGACGGAGAACGTAAGCTGTATATGCCCGGTCTGGTCAATACGCACGGCCATGCCGCCATGTCTTATCTGCGGGGGTATGCGGACGATCTGGCGCTGCAGGTATGGCTGGAAGAGAAGATGTGGCCGATTGAAGGCAAATTCACGGCGAAAGACGTGTACTGGGGCACAAGCCTCTCGGTTCTGGAAATGCTGAAGTTCGGGACAACCACTTTCGTCGACATGTACGACCACATGGACGAAGTGGCCGCGGTGGTGGAACAGTCCGGTATGCGCGCCGTGCTCGCCCGGGGGGTAATCGGATTGTGCCCTGCGGACGTGCAGGACGCCAAGCTCAGGGAAGCCGTACAATTTGCCAAGGACTGGAACGGGAAGGCGGACGGACGCATATCCACGATGATGGCTCCGCACGCCCCGTATACGTGTCCTCCTGACTACATTGAGCGTTTTGTGCAGGCTGCCCATGACCTGGACCTGCCGATCCATACGCATATGTCCGAAACTGTCAAGGAAGTGGCGGCAAGTGTCGAGCAATACGGCTTAAGGCCGGTGGCCCATCTTGAAAAGCTGGGAGTGTTCACCAGACCCACACTTGTGGCGCATGCCGTTCACTTGAACGATGAGGAAATCGACACGCTGGCCAGACACAACGTGCATGTGTCGCACAACCCCGGCAGCAACCTGAAATTGGCCAGCGGCATCGCGAGAGTGCCCGAGCTGCTCAAAGCGGGAGTGCTCGTTTCCTTGGGCACCGACAGCTCCGCCAGCAACAACAATCTGGATATGCTGGAGGAAATAAGGCTTGCGGCCCTGCTTCACAAAGGGGTCTCCGGCGATCCGACAGCCGTACCCGCGTTTCAAGCACTGGCGCTGGGTACGGTAAATGGGGCTAAATCGCTTTGGCTTGACGGTGTCGGGACTCTGGAGGAAGGCTGTAAGGCGGACTTTATCGCGATTGACGTGGACCAGCCGCATTTTTTCCCGCGGACGGATTACATTTCCCACATCGTTTACTCCGCGCTCTCGAAGGATGTGACCGATGTCTGCATCGACGGCGCCTGGGTGTACCGGGGCGGTGAGTACCTCACCATGGACGAAGAAAAAATCAAGAACGAGTTTACAAGATGCTTTGATCGGCTGACCAGATGAATCCAGCAAAGTGAAGTGAAGCGTTGAAGTTTAATTCGGAAAGGGTATTGGCATGAAACTGAGATTGATCGTCGGCCTGGTTGCCGCGCTGGGCCTGTCTGTTTATGGCATAGCCTATTTTTATAACCTGATCGAGGATCAGATCTTCAAACAAAAGTCGGACGCGGTCGTCACCGCCTATGAGCGGAGCCTGCTCGCCAAGGTGGACAAAGCGGAACCTTACAATGGGGAAAAGCCTTATACGATCGTCTACGGCGAAGACAAAATCGGACAGAAGATGATCGTATGGGTAGGCGACAAGGAAGTACACAGCGAGTTTGCGGACAAAGGCGCATCGCCTGAAGCCATTAAACAGAAGCTGCTTGCCAAGGCGCCCGGGGCGCAAGTGCTTCGAATATCGCCGGGCAAGCTGCAAGACGCGTATGTGTGGGAAGTTTTTTACAAAATGAAAGAGCAGAACGGTGATCGGTATTATTATGATTTTTATTCTTTCCAAGGCCAGGATCTTGATAATACGTACAAATTAAGCGTGCAATAATTACACAGTTTGCTTGATTATGGAAATATTGAACATTTTGTGTTTTCCACAGTTTGCATCCCATTTGTGATATATTATGTGATATACTATGATGGTATATTAATAGTGTATTAACTTGAAAGGGGGACGTGGATTCTATGAAAAAAATTCGTCTCATTCCCGTACTTGTTTCTTTAATAGTATCCGCATCCGTATTATTTGGCGGTTTCTTCGTGTACCGCACGGTTGCCATGCAGAATCCTTTGACAGACGCAGTCAAACAGTCCGCCGGCGTGCAGGACGCGCAAATCAGTATCACTGACCAGGAAGTTGTGATCAACGCCAAGCTGGCTCCTAACGCCAACTTGCGTGAAATATATCAAAGCATCATGAACAAAGGAGCAGCCATCATCGGACAGCGCGAGGTGAAGCTGAATGTGGTGCAGCAGCCTTCGCCTGAACTCGAGCAGTGGTGGTCCAAAGCGCTTTTTGACGTTGCCCAGTCCATGGAGAAGAAGGAGTACGCCAAAATTCCGGAGTCTCTGGACAAGCAAGCTGCAAACGTACCTGGTTTGAAGGCGGCAACGGAGATGGACGGCAAAAACGTTTATATTCATTTATCCAAAGACGACCAGCACAAATATATCATTTTACCGCGCATTCCGGCTAAAATGGGGGTATGGCAGTGAGTAAATACAGTAAGGAAATTATAATCGGAGTCGTTCCCGTCGTTCTCGTCTTTTTAATGTTCATCGGAGTCAACATCATCCCTTTTGTATTTGCCGGCGTGCTGCTGGGAGTGCTCCTGTTTATGAGCCGCAACCGCGGCGATATAGGGATCACGGCCGACCGCAAAGGAAAGAGCCGTACTCCTTCCTATCTGACCTTCGATCAAATCGGGGGGCAGGACCGCGCCAAGCATGAATTGAAGGAATCTCTCGATTTCCTCATCCGCCATGAGGAGATCAAGAAGTTTGGAATCCGCCCTCTTAAAGGCATTCTGCTCACCGGGCCCCCGGGGACCGGCAAGACGCTTATGGCCAAAGCCGCAGCGCACTACACCAACTCGGTCTTCGTAGCCGCGTCAGGCAGTGAGTTTGTTGAAATGTACGTGGGTGTCGGCGCATCGCGCGTCCGCGACCTGTTCAAGGATGCGAGAAACAAAGCGCAGAAGGAAAACAAGGACAGCGCGATTATTTTTATCGATGAGATTGATGTGATCGGCGGAAAGCGGGACGGAGGACAACACCGTGAGTACGATCAGACCTTGAACCAGCTGCTCACGGAGATGGACGGCATTCATACCAGCACGACGCCGAGAATTCTGATTGTGGCGGCAACGAACCGCAAGGAAATGCTCGACAGCGCTCTGCTGCGTCCTGGCCGTTTTGACCGCCATATCGGAGTGGATCTTCCCGACAAGAAAGGGCGGATTTCAATCCTGGGCATCCATGCCACAAGCAAGCCGCTGGCCGACACCGTCAGCTTGGACAAAGTGGCGGAGCAAACTTTCGGATTTTCCGGCGCACAGCTGGAAAGCGTGATGAACGAAGCCGCCATTTACGCGATGAGGGATAATGTCGAGAAGATTGAACAGAAACATCTTTCCCATGCGATCGATAAAGTCATGATGGGTGAGAAGACCGATAAGGAAACTACCCAGGAAGAGAAAGAAAGAGTAGCCCTCCACGAATTGGGCCATGCTATTGCTGCGGAGCTTGTGAGGCCGGGATCCGTATCCCAGGTTTCGCTCAGCCCGCGGGGGCAGGCTTTAGGCTATGTCCGCCACAATCCTCAACAGGACCGTTATTTGTACACGAAGGATTACATTGAGCATCAGATCATTATCGCATTGGGCGGTACCGTGGCCGAAGAGATGTTTTACGGCAACCGCAGCACAGGCTCCAAGGGCGATTTTGACCAGGCTTTGCATCTGGTGCGTACGATGATGGATTCCGGATTGACCTCTCTGGGAATTATCGACCGTAGCATGGTTACTCAGGAAGAATTGATGAGAGAAAACTCGGCGATTCTTGAAGAACTGACGAAGCGCACGCGTGAGATGCTTGAGCAATATAGATTTGTCTTCGGACAATCGCTGGATATTTTGCTTAAGGAAGAAGTGCTTTCCGGCGAACAATTCCGCGCGCTGCTGGAAGAATTTAAAGGACAATTTGCTTTGACTACGGCCTGATTTCTATATCATCCAACGCTTCGGCTTACGCCGGGGCTTTTTTTGTTGCTCGCGTGCCGATAAAATACCACAAGTAAGCTTAAACGCTTCGCTTTACTTTGCGGTTTTATCACGAATCGCCAAGATTGATAACATTAGCAAACTATCCGACTGCGACATGGTGATTGAAACGATCTCCGAGGATTTAGACGCCAAGAAAGAGATCTTTGCCAAATTAAACCCGTTCGTCGGGCCCGGCGTCATTATCGCCAGCAATACGTCTACTTTAAGCCTGACGGAGCTCGCGGCTGAATCCTTCAATCCGGAATGAGTGATCGGCCTTCATTTTCTTCATCCCGTTTCAAAATCAATCTTGTGGAAATTGTGCGCGGAGTGAGGACTTCGGACGAAACGTTCGAGTGAACGAAACAATTTGTTGAACATACAATCGAAATGACCGAAATTAAAGGATCGGCATGGAATCCGCCATTCTTGTGCATGAGCCGGTGATTGGACGTCCTCGTGTTCACTGCCGGAGTGGGCGAGAATTCCGTGGTGCTGAGGCAGAGGGTATGCGGGAACCTGACCTTTTTCGGAGTGGAGATAGATGAGGAAGAAAACAAAAAGCGCGGCGGGGAACGCAGAATTTCCGCTCCAAGCTCCAAAGTCGAAGTGCTGGTCGTACCGACGAATGAGGAATACATGGTCGCACGCGACACCTACGCCATCATAACACAAGCAAGCTAAATAATGGTACAATAGGGAGGCATGCAGGACCATCCAATAGGAGGAACGAAATGAGCACCAAAAGTATGATTGTCGAAGTCAAGCATCACTCGGGCAAAGCTGTCACCATCGGCTGCTGGCTTAACAATAAACGCTCAAGCGGCAAAATCCAGTTTTTGCAGCTGCGCGACGGCTCCGGTTACATCCAGGCGGTTGTGGTGAAGAGCGAAGTAAGTGAGGACATCTGGAACGCGGCGAAGTCGCTGACACAGGAAAGCTCGCTGTATGTGACGGGAACGGTGAGGGAAGAGCCGAGAAGCCAAAGCGGCTATGAGCTGACGGTGACCGGTATCGAGATCATTCAGCTTGCGCAGGACTACCCTATTACACCGAAGGAGCACGGGGTAGACTATCTGATGGACCATAGGCATCTGTGGATTCGTTCGCCGCGTCAACGCGCCATTCTGGTGATCCGTGCGGAAATTATCCGAGCCGTCCAACAGTTTTTTGATCAGAGGGGATTCCACCTGGTGGATCCGCCGATTCTCACGCCTTCATCCTGTGAGGGAACGACGAATTTGTTCCATACCAAATATTTTGACGAGGACGCTTATTTGACGCAGTCGGGCCAGCTGTACATGGAAGCGGCGGCGATGGCGCTGGGCAGGGTTTATTCCTTCGGTCCCACTTTCCGCGCGGAGAAGTCCAAGACGAGAAGGCATCTGATCGAGTTCTGGATGATCGAGCCGGAAATGGCGTTCGTAGACCACGAGGAAAGCCTGAAGGTGCAGGAAGCTTTTATCAGTCATATCGTTCAATCGGTGTTGGAGAGCTGTCCGAAAGAACTGGAGACGCTGGAAAGAGACGTAACCAAGCTGGAGCGGATCACCGGCGAATTCCCCCGGATTACATATGACGATGCGGTAAAATTTTTGCAGGAGAGCGGTTTTGAGTTCCAATGGGGAGAAGATTTCGGGGCGCCGCATGAAACGGCGATTGCCGAGAAATTCGACAAGCCGGTGTTCATTACCCACTATCCTACGGAGATTAAAGCCTTTTACATGAAGCCTGACCCTAACCGGCCTGAAGTGGTGCTTTGCGCCGATCTCATCGCTCCGGAAGGATATGGAGAGATCATCGGGGGCAGCCAGCGCATCGACGATCCAGAGCTGCTGGAGCAGCGCTTTAACGAGCATGAGCTGTCCAAAGAAGCGTACCAATGGTACCTTGACCTGCGGAAGTACGGTACGGTGCCGCACTCAGGCTTCGGGCTTGGATTGGAGCGGACGGTGGCCTGGATATGCGGGCTCGACCATGTCAGAGAAACGATTCCGTTTCCGCGCCTGTTATACCGTTTGTATCCGTAAAGGAGTTTTAGAGAGGATGTCTGTATGAGAATAAAGGAATGGAGCGGGAAACAGGTGGATCCTTTGCTGCTGGCCGCGCTGAAAGAGGGAACCGTTTCGGTTCCCCATTTTCTTCTTAGATACTATAAAAATTTGAAACTCTCCGATGTCGAGGCTATGCTGCTGGTTCACTTGACTACTTTTATCGAGAAAGAGAAGAAGGATTTCCCTACGCCTGAAGAGATCCAATCCAGAATGTCTTCTTCGGCAGACGCCGTCATTTCCATGCTGCAGAAGCTGCTGAAGGAAGGCTTGATCGGTATTGACCAGGAAATCGATTCGGTGTCGGGGGTCCAATATGAAAGGTACAATCTGGACGGGCTGTATGAGAAGCTGGGGACTTTGTGGTTGGAGGACAAGCAGACGGACCCGGAGATGCAGCCTGCCAAAGGCGGCAAGGACATTTACACCATATTTGAAAAAGAGTTCGCCCGTCCGCTCACGCCAATGGAGCTCGAGACTATCACCGGCTGGCTGGATCAGGACCGTTATAAAGATGAACTCATCCTGGCGGCATTGAAAGAGGCTGTGTTCGCGGGCAAAGTCCACTTCCGGTATATCGACCGGATTCTGCTGGAATGGAGCCGCAACCGGGTGTTTTCGGTGGAACAGGCAAAGGAATATGCTCAGCGTTTCCGGAAATAAAGGCGGTTTGCCGAGCAGCCGTATGGGAAATATTACAATGGAGTATTGACACTCCGATTTCGAGAGAATATAATAATCAACAAACCAGAATATACTAACGCGAAGAACAGGAGCAGTAAGGCTCGGATTCGGACTCAGAGAGCTGCGGGAAGGTGCGACGCAGCGGAAGAACGGCCTGAACTCGCCTGGGAGCGGAATGATGGAACTGCGGATGAACTCCGCCCGGTACATCGTTACGGTTAACCTCCGTGATCGGGTGCCGCGAAGACGTTGTCCGGACACGGCTTCGCAGGCTTGAGCTGGGTGTAGCGCAAACAGATCAACTGCTGTTTGGCTGGCCAAGAAGAGTGGTACCGCGATGAGTGCTGCAGCTGTGGGAAACGGCTGTTACTAAGCCTGTCGTCTCTTTATAGAGATGACAGGCTTTTTTGGTCCTCGCTGAATTGCGGATCACATGAACATGTTTAGGATGAAGCTGAGAAGACCGATATCTTTGCAAACTATATTGAAATGCAACGAACAAGAGCAGTAAGGCAATGACCCGGATTCAGAGAGCTGCGGAATGGTGCGACGCAGCCGAAGGTCGGCCCGAACTCGCTTGGGAGCAGGGCAGTGGAACGGTTTCCGGCAAGGAAGTCTTCTACACTGCAAACGGCTAACCTCTGTTAACGGGTGCATTCGGCTGTTATGCGCGGACGCCGGATGGTGAAGCGGGCTCTTTCCCGGCATAACAGCTGTGGAACGGCCAACAGGAGTGGTACCGCGGCAAGCAGGCTTGTCGTCTCTAGTGTAGGAGACGGCCGGCCTTTTTTTGTTGTATAGGAAACTATGCGGAAGCAAGTTCTGTGGATAAGGGGGCTCCCCCAAAATAATCGGAATATGCTTCGAAGGTTATCTTCACTTTTGGGGGATTTGTTCTTCGAAAAAAATGGATTACAAAGGAGACGGCATAAATGAGGACAATTAAAATTTTCGATACAACCTTAAGAGACGGCGAGCAGGCTCCCGGGGCAACATTGATGGCGGATCAGAAAATTGCAGTAGCGGAACAGCTCGTCAAACTCGGGGTCGATGTGATTGAATCGGGGTTTCCGGTTTCAAGCCGGGATGAGTTCGAAGCGGTGCAGAGGATTTCCCGAAGATTTCAGGAGGTAGAAATATCCGGATTTGCCCGAGCGGTGAAAGGGGATATTGACGCTGCGGTAAAAGCGACCCAAGACGCGGCGAAGCGCAGGCTTCATCTGTTTATCTCCTCTTCGGATATACACCTGAACCATCAGCTTCGCAGGAGCAGACCAGAGGTGCTGGACATAGCCAGACAGATGGTCGCTTACGCCAAATCATTCACGGATGAGATTGAATTCAGCGCTATGGACGCTTCGCGATCCGGCCTCGATTATATCATTGAAATGGTGGAAGCGGTGATTAGTGAAGGAGCCACGATTATTAATCTGCCGGATACCGTCGGTTACGCTCTGCCCGAGGAGTACGGAAACCTGTTCCGCAGAGTCAGAAATGAAGCGCGGGGTGCAAAGGCGGTACAATTCAGCGCCCACTGCCACAATGATCTTGGCTTGGCGGTAGCCAATTCGTTGGCTGCTATCCAGGCAGGCGCGGATCAAGTAGAAGTTACTGTGAACGGTGTGGGTGAGCGGACAGGGAACTGCGCGTTGGAGGAGCTGGTAATGGCTATAAAAACCCGCTCAGAGGTGCTCGGCGTTAAAACGGACATTGATCCGACACATATTTACGAGACTTCCAGAATGGTCAGCAAAACGATGCGTTTTCCGATCGCCTATAACAAGCCGATCATCGGACGCAATGCGTTCCAGCATGAATCCGGCATCCACCAGGACGGCTTGCTGAAGAACCGCCAGACTTACGAGATTATGGAGCCTGAGAGTCTGGGCATTTCACGCAGCATGATTATTCTGGGAAAACATTCGGGCCGCCATGCCATTAAGCATCGGGTGGAAATGTTCGGCATCGAGTTGGAGGAGCAGCAGTTGGAACAGGTGTACACCGACTTCAAACAGACGGCGGACAAACAAAAAATCGTCACTGACGACCAGCTGCTGAGCATCGTAGGCGAGATCAGGCCGGAGGTGGTGGGGGCTTACACGCTGACCGATCTGCAGGTGGTTGCAGGAAGCCAAAAAGTGAAGATCGCCTCCGTTACGCTGAAGGACAACCGGGAAGACAAAGAATCGACTTACACGGGAGTCGGCCGTGGACCATTGGAAGCCGTGATTCATTGTCTGCAGCAGGCCATTCCGCTCGGCATCGAATTTGAGGATTTGGAGCTGCACTCGCTCACTTCTGGTGAATCCGCCTTCGGCGAAGCCGCTGTCAGCATTGGACTGGAAAATCAGACGTATCGGGGCACATCAATGCATCAGGATATACTGCTCGCTGCCGCCCAGGCTTATGTGTCAGCGTGCAATCAGGCGGTGCAGGTGACGGAAAAGAACGCCGTGCAATAAAGAAGAGCAGTCGCTGCCGGCCCTCCCCCTTCAGCTCCTCAAGCTCCGGTTTTTCAGCCGGTACCGGTGAGGGCTAACCCCTAGCTTTTTCTTAAACGCCTGGCAGAAGTAGGAGGGGATTCGTCAGTCCAACGCCGGCGGCGATCTCCGGAATCGGCCGCCTTCATGCATGTAGCATAATTCGATGCCCTTATGGGCATGAAAGGTTTCATTATAATGGCGGCGGGTTGTGTTTCGTTAATTGTAGAGATAGGCATTGTCGCTCTGCAGCATGAATCGGCACCTCAAATTCTTTTGCAGGGCTAGTAATCTCTCCATTATCCCTAAAAGCTCTTATTATATATAGCGATTGTTATAGAGCAATGATAAGATCATTACAGCAACATTTTTGGGCAGGGCACCCACCCTTTTTTTCTCAGCTCGCCCGTATACTTTGCTTATCAGCAGATGCCGGTTTTCACAAAGTGGAGGAGCAAATTTGGAATGATACCTAGTCAAAGGGGAGTTGAAATGAATGAAGCTGAGCAAAGAGCAGGTAGACCGATTCCGCAGGGAAGGCTTTCTGATTGTAAAAGATGTGTTTTCCGGCAAGGATCTAAACCCGGTTATTGAGGCCATCGACGCCTATATTGATGAAAGGGCAAGGAAGCTGCAGGCCGAGGGCAAAATCACCGAGCTGCATGAGAACGAGCCGTTCGAGAAGCGGTACGCTCATCTGTATGCCCAGTCCAAGGAAATCGGCAGCAGCCTGGATATTATGCAGTGGCGCTCGAAGGCATTGTTCGATTTTCTTCATAACGAGTCCCTTTTGGATGTGGCGGAAAGCCTGCTGGGAGGGGAACTGACGTGCAACCCGATCCAGCACCTTCGTGCCAAAGTGCCCGGTCGGGCAGCGGTTGGTGCCGTCGATACATTTCAGAATGTGCCTTGGCACCAGGATGCCGGAGTTACGCTGGAGGAAGCGGACGATTCCGAAATCATTACATTCTGGCTCCCCCTTGTAGACGCGATGGCCGAAACAGGCTGCATGGAGATCATGCCTGGCGTCTTCAGGTGGGGTCTGCTTGAGCATCAGGCGGAGGGAGGCACCACGATCGTTCCGGAGAAGCTGCCGGAAGTCGAACCCGTGCTGGCGGAATGCCCTAAGGGAGGCTTGGTGATTATGAACAAGTACACGCCTCACAAGGGAACGCCGAATGTCTCTGATATCGTCCGCTGGAGCATAGACCTTCGATACCAAAGGACGGGGGAACCCACCGGACGTCCTTTTCATCCCGAGTTTCCTGTGAGAAGCGCCGCCCATCCCGAAACGGTAACCCGGGACCATGCCGAGTGGAGCAGGCGTTGGGAAGAAGCGCTGGAGGCAGGGCGTGGTAAGCGGATGCACCGGGTGAAGTAACGCAACATCCTGCTTAAGAGAAGTGGCGGTAATACAACCACTGACTATGAGAAAAAATTGCTCCCGCAGAATGGACATGAACTTGATTTAACCGATATTATTGGTAATAAAATGCATTTTTCAGTGTATGGAGGGTTTAGCAATAATTACAAGTTCCCGTTTATCAGTCATGGTGGTGCTCATTTGATTTTCGAGTTAGCGGCTATAGGCATCATATTAAGTGTCTACAGACGCAAAGATATGATAGCAAAACGGCAAACTGATATTGAAGGCGCATGATTCCATTGAAATTCGGGAAAGAAGTAAAACCCCGTCAATTTTATCACTGATGGGGTTTATTGCTGAACAAAGAACAGTCAATTCGTTCTCGGATATAAGCAAAGCTGCGGTTAAGAATTTCCGGCGCCTTGTCCCTTGCATTTAGTACAACCTAAAAAGGCAATTCTGCATAATTTGCAATGGTTTGGTTTATACCGCTCGGGTAGTGGCATTCTGTTGCAGCAAGTGCAATAACAACAGATCACGCTTGAAATAACGTTTCGTTGGCTGTTTATCCCTCGCGGTGAGGGCGAAGCCCGCCAGAGCTTGGGGCAAAGTGCCTATTTCCCTTCCAGCAGCTTCAAGCGGTATAGATATTCGAACAGGAACTCGAACGCTTCCAGGTGCCTTTTCGCTTCAAAAGCGTTGGCTCCCCAGGCATAAATGCCATGCTTGCGCAGCACAATTCCCGGCACTCTCGGCTCGACAGCATCCGCCACCAGCTCCGCAATACGCGGAATATCCGCATAATTGGGGAGAACGGGAATCTTGATCCGCGCATCTTCCTCCCAAATATTGAACGCTTTGATGATCTCTACGCCTTCTACAGGAATCGACTTGCTATCCGGGTACAGCTCGGTCGCGAGATTATTAAACACAGTATGGACATGAAAAATTGCCCCGCAGCCTGTCTTTTTGTAAATTTCACAGTGGATTAACGTTTCCGCGGAAGGCTTAAGGCGGGTAGGCTCCGTAAGCTGCCCTTTCGCATCCACCAGCAGGAAATCTTCGGGGGTACTCACGGATTTGTCTTTTCCGCTGGCTGTGATGGCAAATGTAAAATTGTCTTCCGCAAATTCTCCCGCACGCACGGACAGGTTGCCGCTTGTCGCCGGAAACCAGCCTCGGGAGGCGAACAAGGTCTTGGCTTCTTTTAATTCGGCGAAAGCTCTTTGCTTGTCTTCCACAGTAATCGGGTTCATGAGACTCGGGAAACCTCCAATTGCCTAATGACATCGTGAAAATCCTGGAAAGAATGGTACGGCAGATTCAACTGCTCACATAGATCCACGAGGTGGGAACGGGCGAATACGAGATCAGCCAGCTTCGCTCCTTCAAAATCGGATATACTGTCGCCTATCAGAATCCGTTGATAGCGTTCCTTGGGAAAAGAACGGATAATGCTTGTCTTGCACATGCCGCAATCGGTTTGGCAATGTTCATCGCACCGGTGGGGCCACAGAATTGTAATCTCCGTTCCGCTAAAATCGCTGCCGTTGCAGTAAATATGATCTTTGGGAATGTTGAAATCGGACAGCAAAGGATAAATAAAGAAATCAATTCCTCCGCTGGTCACATAAAATTCTATCTTCTGCTCCCTGCAATAGGACAGCAGCTCCGGCAAGCCCTTGCGAATGACGGCATTGGAAATGGCGTAGTGTATCACTTCGTCCTTCATCGAAGCCGGGAGCAGGGCGAACATGCGTCCGACGCCGTCCCGCAGCGTTCTGCGCTTGTCCACGATTTCTTTAACGATATCCTGCCAGCCTTCAGGGTTAAAATGCTTCATGATCGCGACAATATTGTCGCTCTCCGTGATGGTGCCGTCAAAATCGCAGAAAATGACGCGCTTCTTATCTTCGTGGGCGTTTACATCCGCCTGTGCAGAATCCCGCCGATTCATTCTTTAACCCCCCAAAGTTCTATGGCGCTCTTCAGCTCAGCGTGTTCGGCCGCCGCACCCTTCAATGATTGGCCGGCTAGTGTGGCTGCCATAGCCTGGCGGAAGGCTCGTCCCCCGGCAGCCGTACCCATAGGATGGCCGTGGATTCCTCCACCGGCGTTGACGATGACTTCGCTGCCGAAGTCTCTGAGGATCCAGGGCACGAGGCCCGGATGGATACCTGCGGAAGGCACCGGGAAACAGGTGCGGACGGGGAGGCTGCCAGTGAGCAGAGCTTCTTTTATAGCCATATTCTCTTCCCTTGGCATGACGACCGAGCCGTAAGGGGAAGGGAACAGTACGATATCCGCCCCTGCGAGTCGCATCAGCTTTCCAAGAAGCAAGGAAGCGGAGATTCCATAATAAGGCGATGGATAGAAAGCGCCGGCCATAGCCGGGTGGGCCATAATCGGAACTTTAATTTCAGGATTGCGGCTGAGCTCATGCAGCACGTCATAACCGTAAGAAAGCACATTAAACAGCAGCGCGTTCGCGCCTGCTTTAATGGCCTTCTGCGCGTTGTCCGCTAAACGGGATGTAGGGCCTGTCAGGTTCACCGCGTAGAGAAGCCTCTGCCCTGTGGTTTGTTCCGCTCTTCGAGCCGCTTCCATACAGGCTTCCACCCGTTTCTCAAGAGACGTAAGAGGATTCTCGAACAAAATTTCATCGTCTTTGATCAGATCCACGCCGCCTAAAGCCTGTTGATAGAACTGCTCCTTGAGAGCGGGGAGGTCATGTCCGATGACCGATTTGAATATGCTCATGAGCAGCGGGCGGTCATGCACGCCGAGCAGCCGGCGGACCCCTTCATTGCCAAATTTGGGACCGGGGAAAACGGAAAGGAAATTTTCGGAGAAGTCCAGGTCGATCAGCTTTATTCGGCCGTCCATGGACAGCTTGCCGAAAACTGTCACAAGAAGGGCGGGCAGGTCGCGGCTGAAATTGACATCAGGATAAGCGATCCGGATATCGGCATACCGTTCAGAGCTTTGGGATTCATGGACTTCCACGGAAACGACTTTACCGAGATGCTTTTCCATTTCCGCCTTACTCGCTTCGGGCAGATCGGTCCAGCTCCCGACGGTAAGTCCGACGGCAATGCCCGACGCCTTCTTGTCGAAGTCCGCTTTTTCATCAAAACAGCGGTAGGTTGCGGTACAGTAGGAGCTCACAAAAATTCCACCTCTTTATGGTCAGTTCTTGAACAAGAATGCCGCTTAACGCAAAGAAGCCGCGCTGATGGCGTCACCCATTTCTTTAGACCTCTCGACTGCACGGAATACCGCTTGTGCAATTGCCTCTGTAAACCGGTAAGCATCCAGCTTTTCGATAGCGGCCTGGGTGGTTCCACCGGGAGAAGTCACCTTTTTCCGCAGAACTGCAGGGTCCTCCATTGTATGCTTTACCATTTGCGCGGCGCCAAGGACGGTCTGAACGGTAAGTTCCAACGCGCTTTCAGGCGAAAGTCCGCCTTCGACTCCGGCTTTTACCATCGCTTCTATAAAATAATATACATAAGCCGGACCGCTTCCCGATACGCCTGTCACCGTCTCCAGCATAGGCTCCTCCACCTCCGCGACGATACCGATCGCCTGGAATAATGTTCTCGCAAGCTCTTGTTGCTCCGAAGTCACACTGCCGGAATAAGAGACGCCTGTAGCGCCCAAACCGATGGTGGAAGAAGTGTTGGGCATGGTCCGCACGATCGGAATCCGTCTTTGAAGCAGCTCTTGCATGGTTGAAATGGACATTCCGGCAATGACGGAGACCAGCATTACATCATCCGGTATCACTGTTCCGAGATATTGAAAAGCTGCTGCGGCGTCTTTCGGCTTCATGGCCATCACGATAATATCGGCGCTTTTGAGATAATCGACCTTGGTCGCCGGCTCGTTGGAGGCGTGGATTCCATAGCGGCTTTTCAAGGATTCCAACCGCTTCGTGTTCGAGTTGTTCAGTGCAAAGATCTGCTGCGGCTTCATGACGCCTTTCTCGATCAGTCCTCTAATGATGGCTTCCGCCATGGAGCCGGCGCCGTTGAATGCGATTTTCAGTTCAGATTGATCCCGTTTCATAGTGAAAAACTCCTTCGATGTTCGCTCGGTTTCTTATTCGCGGATTTGGCCGTTGCCTTGTACGATGTATTTCGTAGAGGTTAATGCGGGCAGGCCCATCGGTCCTCTGGCGTGAAGCTTCTGGGTGGAGATGCCGATCTCCGCTCCGAAGCCGAATTCGAATCCGTCCGTGAAGCGGGTTGACGCGTTATGGTACACCGCTGCGGCATCGACTTCACGAAGAAATCGGCCCGCGTTCTCTTCATTTTCCGTAACTATGCATTCCGAATGCTTTGTTCCATGGTTCCGGATATGCTCCAACGCTTCATCCAAACCGGACACGATCTTTACATTCAAAATGTAGTCATTGTACTCCGTGTCCCAGTCGGCTTCGGAAGCTGCCTCAATCCAGGGGACCATCTCCTTAGCCCGAGGGCAGCCTCTAAGCTCCACGTTGGCTTCGCGGAACTTTTCCGCCAGCGCAGGCCAGTGAAGGTCGGCGTAATTTAGGTGCATAAGCAGCGTCTCCATAGAATTGCACACGGAAGGGCGCTGAACCTTCGCATTAATGGCAATACGGGCAGCCGTTTCTTCCACGGCGCCCTGGTCTATATAAGTATGGCATATCCCTGCGCCTGTTTCAATTACGGGAACTGTGGCGTTCTGCACTACGTTTTGGATCAAAAAAGCGCCTCCCCGGGGAATGAGCACATCCAGCAGGCCGTTCAGCTTCAGCATTTCATCCACAGAGGAACGGTCGGAGCTCATTATGATCTGGAGCGCCTCCTCGGGAACGGAAGTTTTGACCATAGCTTGATGCAGCACTTCGACGATCCGTTCATTGGAATAGAGCGCTGCAGAGCCTCCGCGCAGCACGACCGCATTGCCGGTCTTGAGGCACAAGCCTGCCGCGTCTACGGTCACGTTAGGCCGCGCCTCGTAGATGATGCCGATCACGCCGATCGGGACGCGAAGCTTATGGATAAGCAGTCCGTTAGGCCTGCGGATTTCCTCCAGAATATCGCCGGTCGGGTCCGCAAGCCCGGCGATCTGCTTCAAGCCCTCCGCCATGGCGGCTACGCGGTCAGGGTTTAAAGCCAGCCGGTCGAGCAGGGAAGGGGAGGTGCCGTTGTTCCTGCCTCTCTGCAGGTCTTTCTTATTGGCTTCGATGATTGAATCTCGCTCTTCCAGCAGTTCGCCGGCCATCCGCAGCAGCGCTTCGTTCTTTTGCTCCGTCGTCAAAGCGCCCAAGCGGTAGGCGGCGTTTTTGGCGAGCTGCGCTTTTCTTTTCACTTCACTCATGGGTATCTTCTCCTTCGGCGTTGACTGTACATTATACTTAGACCTGCTGCAGGCTGACCCACTCATCCCGGTGGATCACCTCGATGCGGCTCACATCAACCCGCTTGGCGACCTCATCCGTGGACAACCCGGCCACCGCCTGCAGCTGCCAGGCGGCGTAGTTGACCACTCCGCGGCCGACGATCCGGCCGTCCGCGCCAACAACCTCGACCACATCGCCGGGATGGAAATCCCCGTCGATGTGGTTCACGCCGGCCGGCAGCAGGCTTCTGCCGCCGGACAGAAGTGCGCGCTCGGCGCCCGCGTCCACCCCCACCTTCCCTTGGGGAAGGGAGTGGAAGCCGAGCCACTGCTTCTTCATCGATAACGAGTGGAACGCCGTATCGAAGTAAGTGCCCTTGCCCGCGCCGTCTGCGGCAAGGGAGAGATCGCCGGGCTCCGCGACCCTGCCGACGAAGACGGGCACGCCGCCTTGGGTAGCGATCCGGGCCGCCTCGATCTTGGAACGCATGCCGCCCGTTCCCACGGAGGAGCCTGCATCGCCCGCAATGCGGTACAGCTCCTCGTTGAACTCGGACACGCGCTCAATTTTGCGGGCGTCCGTGCTTTTGCGCGGATCCTCTGTGTACAGCCCGTCCGTGTCGGTGATGATGACGAGCTCCTGGGCCTTTACCAAATTGGCAACGAGCGCGGACAGCTTGTCATTGTCGCCGAACCGCAGCTCGTCTGTGGATACGGTGTCGTTCTCATTGATGATCGGCAGAATGCCGTGCTTCATCAGTTCCTCCATCGTCATCATCGCGTTGTGGATCCTTTTGCGGTTGGAAAAGTCTGAACGGGTCAGCAGAATTTGGGCCACCCCTATATGATGCCGGGCAAAAGCTTCATGGTAAGCCTGCATAAGGAGCGCCTGGCCCAGCGCGGCCGAGGCCTGCTTTTCATGCAGCTGCTTCGGCCTTATGCCGTAGCCCATCGGTTTAAAGCCGGCCGCAACCGCACCGGAGGTGACCAGCAGCAAAGTGGCCCCGGATTCGCGAAGGCGCACCAGTTCTCCTGCGAAAAATTCGATTTTTGCCCGGTTAAGCCCGCCTTCCTCGGAGGTCAAAGAGGAGCTTCCTATTTTTATGACAATACGCTGCTTCATAGATTTTCACTTCCATTGAAATGGTTTGGCAAACGAACGGCCCGGGGTCGGTCCACTTGCACCGGCGCACAAAGCACTACGGCTAAAAACAAAAAAAACCTTCATCCCTGTAAGGACGAAAGTCTGGCTTCCGCGGTACCACCTTATTTGACGCATGCGCGTCCCACTCGAATAACCCTTGTAACAGCAGGGCGCCGTTCAACTCGTCGTTGACCGTTCAGGGGCGGGTTCGATAAGGGCTTGAGGCAAATTCTTACAGCCGGGGAACTTGCTCTCTGGTCTCAAGCGGGCTTTCTACTATTCCCATCATTACGTTTGCTTTTCTTTTTAGAATATCACCGGACTTTATATTTGTAAAGCGGCGGCGTAAGGCGTGAGGTCTGCATCATTTTTTCGCTTCCTGCCGGAGGCTTTAATGGATCTTTCGAAAAGCATCGGCAAAAACCTTTACCAACCGGGGATCGTACAGGGTTCCGCTGCAGGATGCCAGTTCTTGAAGCGCTTGCGAGCCGGACATCTTTTTGCGGTACACCCGCTTGTTCGTCATCGCCGAGAAAGCGTCGGCAATCTGTAGGATGCGGCCTTCCAGCGGGGTACACTCACCGGGAATACCGTAAGGATAGCCGGTTCCGTCCCACCTCTCGTGGTGGTACTTGATCGCATACAGCGTTCCCTCGGAGAGAGGCATGCCGTGCAGCATGTTCATGCTCTCCGCCACATGGGACTTTACGGTTTCGTATTCTTCGGCGGTTAAAGGGGACGGTTTGGCCAAAATCTCTTGGGGTATTTTCAATTTCCCCACATCGTGCAGCCAGCCCGCGAGATTCAGCTCTTCCAGTCGTTCCTGGGGCAGGTTCAAAGCTTGCCCGAGCAGGACGGCGTACTCTGCGGTGCACTGCGAGTGGGCGTAGGTGTAAGCATCCTTGTCGGCCAGTACCTCCAGCAGCATCCGGCACCTGTCGCTGATCATCTCTTCCTCGAGGGCTGCCGCATCCTCTGCGGGGTGGACGCCCGATTTTATAAAACGGTTCAAATCCTTCTCAGCCTGCCTCGTCATCAGCTCAAAAGAGGTATCCGTATCCCCGGCAAAATGACAAAATGCGATGAAGACCGACAGACGGACGGAGGAGATCTCATTGTCGGTTTGGAACCAACGCTTCTCCAACCGTTTTTGAAGGCGCGCGCTGAACGCATTGGCCTCGTCAAAAGATGCGTCAGCCACCAGCAGTGCGAGCCGGTTTCCGTCTGTTCTGCACGTTGTTGTTCTATACTCGCCAGCTTCTTCCATAACAATATCCCCGGCTTGTGCAAGCACCCGTTCAACTGCCGCTGGATCAAGGAGCGGACACTTTTCTTCCAAACTCTTCAAGTCTATCAAAAAGAAGGTGAAAGTTTTACCGCCGGCGATCCGCTTTCCACCCGTTTTAAGCATAACATCCCAGTCACAATTTCCTTTAAAAGCTGCTTCAGCCTCAATAGCCTGCCGTCGTTCATACCGCTTCCAAAAGCAGACAATCAGCAGACGGACAGCGAGCACGGCTGCAGCACTTCCCACGAGTCCGATGACCAAGGGAAGAAGACCGATATCTGCGCAACCCAAAAGCGATCCGCAAATCAATGGCTACACCCGCCTCCAGCAAATGCTCATTTTACGTCTCTATAATGTATGAAGCATTGGATGGACTTGTTACAAGTCGGAGGGAGGCCCATGAAATAATCCCAAAAGGGAAGTTAAGGCTTCGATCAAAAAAAACAACAAAGTCGGCGGAAGTATTATCCTCACCTACGATGCTTGGATTAATTTATCTCATGATATTAGAAGATCATGGTTATTGCTTACGCAGTATCTGAAAATTAGTTTTTAACAAAAACGGGTAATTTCGGGATCAACCCTGGCAGCTTGTTCCGATCGAACAAATACATGATTATGCAGGATGTCTTTCTAACGGGGGACGTATAATTATTTATCGAAAATCTTGATTCCGCCTTGTCCCAAAAATACATTGTATATCGATGAGGTCCGGTATATAACTTTGAAAAGAGCTCAAGTAATCGAACCCGCTCCGCTGCACAAAAAAGCCGAGAGAACCGTAAGTTTTAACAGGTCGCCCGGCTTTTCTATTGGCATCAGCTAGCCTTGTTTAATTTTTTGCGGTATTCCACAGCCAGGCTCAGAATTAAAGTTCCAACAATAAGGAGCACTAAAAGCCAACCGCTTACTTGAGCGTCCAATCCGGCGGCAACGGCTAGATATGTAATGACGATAGATACCAGCAAACCCACTCCAAGCCACCAATCGTCGAAGATCAAACCAATTATTGTTTGCAATGCAGCTTTCATATTTTTTCACCTGCCGATCCGGTTGATGGTAACGCGGCAACCTTTTTATTTCTGCCGGACAATTGGTTTACGCAAAGGAAGGAAACCAGAAGCAGAACCGCGGTGATAATCAAAATTGACACGTCCGCATGCCACCACTCAACTCCTATGCCTTCTCCAACCCAGAACACGCCAAAAGCACTCAGCATCAGGCCCACAATAAATTTCATCGTATTCTCCGGAACCATGGCCAGAGGTTTTCTCAGCAAAATACCCGCGAGGACAACGATAACCAAGCCAATCAAACTGCCGGCTATGGCTGAAGAAAGCGAATTAGCGGCAGTGCCGAATGTAAGAACGATAAACACCGCCTCGATCCCTTCCAACAGCACAATATTAAACGAGGTGCTAAAGCCGAACCAATCCATTTTATTATGGGATTTGCCATGGCTGCGCTGCCGTTCAAGCTCTTCGGTATAGGCTTTTTCCTCCAAATGCAACGCTTTTAAACCGGAATAACGCAGTATGGCTTTCCGCAGCCAGCGCATGCCGAATAACATCATAAGAATGCCTATAACGAGCTGAAACAACTCAAGGCGGACCAGATTCATCAAAGGAACGCCAAACAAGGTCACCAAGCAGATGAGAAGGACCAGAGCAGCCGCCATGCCGGAAAGAGAGCTTTTCCAGCCTCTGACTACTCCCACGGCCAATACAATGGTGAGCGCCTCGATAAATTCAACCGCTGTGCCGAGCAAACTGGCGATAATTACGTAACTATTCATTTACCCTTATCCTCTCCTCTGCAATCTGTTCAGAATAAACGCTATAGAAGCCATTCCATTTAATGGTATTATTTACCTCCTGTAGTTAGTAGATTTTAGGAATATTTAATAAATGTACGGCTGTAGAGCTCGGTTATGATTAAACGGGGGCTGCCAAATAGAGATGGAAATAAAAACGGTTGCGAAGAGTGATTATGAAAAAGCGCATGCATATTGCGTGGAGGGGTTCATGCAGCCCTTAACAACTTGATTAATTAATCCGTGGGATTGGAACTAGTAGTTAAGGTGTAATTGCTGAAAAGGCCGGTTACTACAGGTTTCCTGCTTTACAGTTCATTGGGCGGCCTTCTGTTTGTGATCGGCAGTCCAGATCATTATTTTCATTTCCAGGCTGCCGCTGCTTTTATGATTCGGCTGAGTCTAAAATAACTGCAGCGTGCCGATCCGTTCGGCGGCTTCCTCCAGACGGGCTTCATCGGACAGCAGTCCCAATCTGACGTAGCCTTCCCCGGATTGTCCGAAGCCGATGCCGGGAGCGACCATGACATTCGCTTTTTGCAAAAGGAGATCGGCAAATTCAGCGGATGTAAACCGTTTGGGGACGGGAAGCCAGGCGAAGAACGATCCTTCGGAAGGTTTCGCCTCCCATCCGATTTTGTGCAGTGCATTGAAAAGCGCATCTCTTCTTGAGGCATAACGCTGGACCAAGTCGGCCACACAGTCCTGCGGTCCCGTCAGCGCGAGGGCGGCCGCCGCCTGAATCCCGCCGAACAGAGATACGTAATAATGGTCCTGCATCAAGTTGATCAAGCGGATGATCTCCGTATTGCCGAGCGCAAAGCCGACTCTCCAGCCGGCCATATTATAGGTTTTGGACAAGGTGTAGAATTCGACGCCGACTTCCTTGGCTCCGGGGAGCTGGAGGAACGACACCGGCTTGCTTTTGCCGAACCCGATCGCGCCGTAAGCGAAATCGCTGGCAACGATAATGCCGTGCTGCCCGGCAAAACGGACCGTTTCCTCGTAAAAAGCCGCCGGGGCGTTTACAGCGGTCGGATTGTTCGGATAATTGATGAACATAAGCTTCGCTTTCGCCAAGTCGGCAGGGGACAAAGCGGAATATTCGGGCAGGAAGCCGTTCGTCTCGCGAAGCGGCATATGCACCATTTCCGCGCCGGCCAGCGCTACGCCGGACCAATAATCCGGATAGCCGGGATCCGGCACGAGGCAGACATCCCCCGGATTCAGCAGGATTTGGCTGATCTCGATAAGCCCTGTTTTTCCTCCGAACAGGATGGCGACCTCGGTCTCCGGGTTCAGGTCGACATTGTAATCTTCTTTATAACGCCTCGCGATAGCCTCTTTAAGGAAAGAGTATCCGCTGAACGGGGAATATCGGTGAAACGCGGGATTTTCGGCTGCCTGCTGCAGCGCTTTTACGATATGAGGCGGCGTCGGCTGGTCGGGGTTGCCTTGTCCGAGGTTGATGACGTCATGTCCCTGGGCGACCCGCTCATTGACTTTCTTGACCAGGCCCGCAAAAAATTGCGAAGGCAGCCCCTGCATCCTGTGGGCGGGAATGACGGGCACCTGTGTATGTCTGGTTAGGGATTCAGGTTTCATTTACAACATCTCCATCGCTTTTTTCAAAATTAAAAATAATGTATCACGATTTAACGGGTATGTATAGCGTGGGGCCCTCGTTGATCACCCGTTTACAAATTTTAGAAAAATAGTAAAATTCATTTCATATAATGGTATTTAATTTCAAGTAATGGAACTTGAGAACAAGCGGAACTGAGGGAGCGCAGAAAGCATTGTACGCAGCGGTAGAATCGGTTATTCTGAATGAAATAGTTTTTTCGTTGGAAGGAGTCGTTAAAAATATGGCCGATCAGCCAGGTCAGCTTCATATCGCTTTGCTGCAGATGGATATCCGGGTGGGCGAGCCTGAAGCGAATTTTGCAAACTTGGAGCTTCTGCTGAACAAGGCTGTGTCCTCTGCGCGGAAGCCGGATGTGATTATGTTTCCGGAAATGTGGAATACCGGGTACGCGCTCGAGTATATCCAGCAGCTTGCCGATGTGAACGGGGAGAGGACGAAGGCGGCGCTTTCCGGGTTTGCGCGCGAGCATGGAGTGGTTATTATAGGAGGCTCCATAGCCGAGAAGAAAGCCGGTGTAGTGCTGAACACGATCTATGTGTTTGACCGTCAGGGTAATGAGGCAGCAGAGTATTCGAAGATTCATCTGTTCCGCCTGATGGACGAAGAGAAACATCTCGTGAGCGGAGACCGGGTAGGGGAATTCACCGTCGAGGGAGTACCCGCCGGAATGATGATCTGCTACGATATCCGTTTTCCCGAGCTGGCGAGAAGGCTGGCGCTGGTCGGGGCCAAGATCCTGTTTGTGCCTGCCGAATGGCCGCATCCGCGGCTTCACCACTGGCGTACGCTGCTGCAGGCGCGGGCGATCGAGAACCAAATGTACGTCGTCGCGTGCAACAGGGTCGGGGTAAGCGGCTCGACGGAATTTTTCGGACATTCGATGGTCATCGATCCTTGGGGAGAAGTCATCGCCGAGGGAGGCGAGTCGGAAGAGATAATCCACGCTTCAGTATCGTTGGATTTGGTCGATGAGGTGCGCACGAGAATCCCGGTGTTTGAAGACCGCAGGCCGCAGCTGTACTAAAAAGAACCAGTCAAAGTGGTCAGTTCTTGCTCCCCATGACTGCTTTCATCGTTTGTATGAAGGCTTCCGCGGCTTTGGACAGGTACCGTTCCTTGCGGTATCCGATGACCAGCGTCCGTGTGGGCCGTCCGGCCAGCGTCAGATTGACTGGGGATAATTCAGTGGAGATTCTTTTGGAAATAAGATAGGGAACGAAGGCAATGCCCATGCCGGCAGCGACCAATGACTGTACGGTTTCCATATTGCTGCTCTCAAACACGATGTTGGGCGTAAATCCGGCTTTTTGACAGAGCTCCAAAGTCAGCTTGCGCAGGCCTTGCCCTTTTTTCAGCGCTATAAAAGATTCCTCTTTCAACTGTCCAAGGTCGACAGGCTCCGATCGGTCTTGATGGCGGAAAGCCAGTGGATGCTGCGGGGGTACGGCCAAGATGATCTCTTCTTCGAGCAATGTCTCGTAAACCAAAGTTTCTTCCTGCATAGGCAGCTGTAAAAGACTGATGTCAGTCTGCCCGTTCGAGGTCAAAGCTTCCAGGTTTGCGGAGGTTTCCTCCACAAGCACGATGTCGATCTCCGGATAGGCCTTCTGGAACACGGGCAGAACGGAAGGCAGAATCGTCGATCCGGTGAGCGGCATAGAACCGACGACGAGCTTGCCTTTCTTCATTTGCGAGATGTCCTCCATCTCATTACGCAGTTGGTCCACCATATCGAGAATTTTTTGCGACCTTTCGACGAACAGTGTCCCGGCGTGGGTGAGCTCTACCGAGTTGGTCGTGCGCTGAAACAGCAGCAGCCCTATTTCTTTCTCCAGCTTGGAAAGCTGCTGGCTTAACGATGGCTGGGCGATATGAAGCTTTTCGGCGGCCCTGGAAAAATTTTTCTCTGCCGCGATCTGGATGGCGTACTGCAGCTGGCGAAGTTCCATGGGGTCTCCTTTCTTTTCTTATAGTTATAGACTATTAAAGCTATAGATATTATATCTTAGAACAATTAAATAAGAAATGTTAAGATGAATTAAAGTATAAACAAGCGTTCGAGACAATTTTTATTGGGGTGATTCAGGATGGCTAAAAAAACATTATACGAGAAAATTTGGGACCAGCACGTTATTTATCAAGAGGAAGGTAAGCCGGGCATCATTTATATCGATCTTCACCTTGTGCATGAAGTGACTTCTCCGCAAGCGTTTGAAGGGCTCCGTCTGTCGAACCGCAAGGTGCGCCGTCCGGATTTGACTTTTGCCACTATGGACCATAACGTTCCGACGAAAGACCGTTTCAACATCAAAGACCCGATTTCCAAGCAGCAGATCGATACGCTCTCCCAGAACTGCAAAGAGTTCGGAGTAACGCTGTACGACCTGAACAATATCGACCAAGGTGTCGTCCACGTGATGGGGCCTGAGATCGGACTCACCCACCCGGGCAAAACGATCGTCTGCGGCGACAGCCATACATCCACACACGGAGCTTTCGGCGCGCTGGCGTTCGGTATCGGAACAAGCGAAGTGGAGCACGTGCTGGCCACGCAATGTCTGCAGCAGGTGAAGTCCAAGACGATGGAAATCCGCGTAAAAGGCAGCTTGAAGCAGGGCGTGACGGCGAAGGACCTGATCCTCGGCATTATCGGGAAGTACGGCACGGATTTCGCTACAGGTTATGTGGCGGAATATACGGGCGACGCGATCCGCAATCTTTCGATGGAAGAGCGTATGACTGTCTGCAACATGTCGATCGAAGCGGGTGCGAGAGCGGGATTGATCGCGCCGGATGAAACGACGTTCAACTACCTTCGCGGCCGTGAATTCGTGCCTCAAGGAGCGGATTTCGATCAAGCGGTTGAGCAGTGGAAACAGCTGGTCACCGATGAAGGTGCGTCCTATGACACGGTTGTCGAGTTCGATGCGGACACTTTGATTCCGCAGATCACCTGGGGAACCAGTCCAGGCATGGGAACAAGCGTAACCGACCGGGTGCCTGCGCCGCAAAGCTTCGAGACGGAGAATGAGCGCAAAGCCGCCGAGAAAGCTTTGGAATATATGGGACTTACTCCGGGAACCCCGATGACGGAGCTGAAGGTCGACCGCGTGTTTATCGGCTCCTGCACTAACGGCCGTATCGAAGACTTGCGCGCAGCAGCGGCGGTCGCACAGGGCTACAAAGTGTCCCCTGCAGTGAACGCAATCGTGGTTCCCGGCTCCGGACGCGTCAAGATCCAGGCCGAGCGGGAGGGTCTGGACCGGATCTTCACTGAAGCCGGATTCGAATGGCGTGACGCCGGCTGCTCGATGTGCCTGGCGATGAATCCCGATGTACTCAGCCCGGGAGAACGCTGCGCATCCACATCCAACCGCAATTTCGAAGGCCGCCAGGGCCGGGGCGGACGGACTCACCTCGTGTCTCCGGCAATGGCTGCCGCAGCTGCGATTGCAGGACATTTTGTGGACGTAAGAGACTGGGAATTTAAAGCTTTGCAGGAAGCTTAATCTATAGGGCGAGGAGATCTGAATATGGAAGCATTTAAACAGCATACGGGCATCGTTGCTCCGGTGGACCGCGTGAACGTCGACACGGACGCCATCATTCCCAAGCAATTCCTGAAAAGAATCGAGCGTACGGGGTTCGGCCAGTTTCTTTTTTTTGAATGGAGATTTTTCGAGAACGGGGAAGAGAACCCGAGCTTTGAAATGAACAAGGACCGCTATGAAGGAGCCTCCGTGCTGATATCCAGAGCGAACTTCGGCTGCGGCTCCTCACGGGAGCATGCTCCTTGGGCCATTATGGACTACGGCTTTAAGGTGGTCATCGCGCCTTCTTATGCAGACATTTTCTACAATAACTGCTTCAAGAACGGCATTCTGCCGATCAAGCTTTCCGAGGAGCAGGTGGAAGAGCTGTTCCAGCTTACAGCGAAGCATGAGGGATACAAGCTGAATGTCGACCTGGAGAATAAAACGATCTCCGACGACTACGGCCTTAATATTTCCTTTGACCTTGACGAGCATCGCCGCCAGTTCCTGCTTCAAGGATTGGACGACATCGGATTGACGCTGCAGCAGGCGGACCTGATCGGCGAATACGAGGCGAAGCACGCCAAACGTTTGGCATACAAGTAAACTGCATGGATGCAAATCCCGGTACCGGTCGGTGCCGGGATTTTTGTGCTTCGCGATAATTTTTTGCTCCTTCGAGCTCATTTTTTTCGACAAAAAAAAGGACTTTTGCCCAAAAGTCCCGAATGGTATATGTATCATTCTGCTCCATTCGACCCAATCTATGAAAATGACGCTATATTATGCAACTTTTTCCGTATAATAGAGTCTAATAGATTATGTGCTGTCGAAAAGGGGGTTATGCGGTCCACTTCATGCTTATAAGGAAACTCCATATGCCTTTATGCCGCTTTGCCGAAGTTATCCTTGTCCGCCATTGTATACTATGAAATTGTTTTACAAGATTACTTTTTTTAGAGGTGAAAGATGAAGTTAAGGTTCGTTTCCACACTGTTATCGATGCTGCTCATCGCCCTTATGCTGCCAGCCTTGGCCTCCGCCGCTACTGCGGATTCCGCCGCCGGTGTTCCTTTATATTTCAACGGTAAATTATTGAAGCCTGAAGTCGCTCCGAGGATCATTAAGGATGTAACCATGGTGCCTGTCCGGATTATCGCCGAAGAGCTGGGCTCCAAGGTCGATTGGAATCAGGCCGCCCGCAAGGTCACCATCACCAGAGATTCGCTCAAAATCGAAATGGTCATCGATCAGCCTTCAGCCACGGTAAACGGAAGCAGGAACAATTTGGACGCCGCCCCTGTGCTTATTGCAGGCAATACTTTGCTGCCTGTCAGGTTTATCGCTGAGAATATGGGAATCGGTGTGAATTGGAACGACGTGAACCGCGCGGTCTACTTAAGCGACAAAAGCGTTATAGCCGACAAGCCCGCTCCGGCGCCAAATCCGGGAACGGTTCTGCCTCCTACGGGCCAGACCGACAAGCCGGCGGACAAGCCTTCCATGGACAGCCCCGTCACGGATGCCAATGGAAAGCCTGTGCCCGTTATCAATACGATTGACATGACTTCCTCTCAATTACTTATTAAAGCAGATTCAGGCGAATTGAAACCTAACGTGTTCTCGCTGCACGGTCCTGAACGGATTGTGATCGATATTCCGAATGCCACTGTAGACCCTTCGCTGTACAAAGATGCGGCAGCCAAGAGCGGAGAGACCGCATCCAAGAACGCATCCGTCAGCAATGTCCGCTACTCGCTGTACAATAATAATCCTTACACGGTCCGTATAGTGCTGGATATGAAAGACGCCATGGATCTGAAGTGGGAGTCCGGCTTGAACACAGCGGCCCTGGCGGCCGTGTTCCAAAAAGGCGCAAAGTACAAGGTCGTTCTCGATCCGGGCCACGGAGACCAGGATTCCGGCGCCAAAGCCGTCAACGGCCGCACCGAGAAAGAATTCAATCTGTCCATGGGACTGAAAGTGTATAACCTGCTTCAGCAGGAAGCCCAGATCCAGCCTTTCCTCACACGAAACGACGATACCTTTGTGCCTCTGGATGGCCGCGCCAAGTTTGCTAACGACCGCAACGCCGATGTTTATGTTTCCATTCACGCCAACAGCTGGCTCGCCTCATCGACTGGAACGGAAACATATTACTACAAGTCCGACAGCGCCCAGTTTGCTCAGATTATGCACAAGCACCTGACTGCAGCAACCGGACTGCCTGACCGCGGAGTGCGTCAAGAGCCTTTCCGTGTGGTAAAAATAACTAATATGCCCGCGATACTTTTGGAAGTGGGATATTTGTCCAACGCGCGGGATACCGCAGCATTGTTTGACGACGCATTCCAGAACAGGGTTGCCGCAGCCATCGTAGCTGGAATCAAAGAGCAGCTTAACATCCAGTAAGGTAGAAAAAAGGTGGTGCTTTCGATGCAAAAATATACGGTTCGCGGTTTATTGTTAACGGGAGCGGTTGCGCTGGCTTTGTCCGGCTGCGGCCAAAAGCCGGCCAGCGGAGGGCCGGTATCCCAAGGTACCCAAGGTTCGCAAAGCTCGCAATCGTCACAGCCTCCGGCATCCAGCCAGACGACGCAGCCTGCGCCACCCGCGCAGCAGAAGGACGTTCAGCCGGCTGCCCAGAAGGAGCAGATTCAAGCCAATATTAAAGCCTATTACGGCGATGAACAGGGCGAGAAGCTTGTGGAAAAAGAAGTTTCCATCCGTTACAAGGACGAGAAGGAGAAGTATACAACCGCTCTGTGGGCGTTAAAAAAGGCTCCGCAGAACAGCAAGCTGGTTCCTCTAGCCGACTCGCTGGGTTTTAAATCCGCAGTGCTGAAGGACAAGAAGCTGACTTTGGATATTACGGTTTCCGGAGAAGGCCGTCTCGGGGCCCCTGGAGAAAAGATGCTGCTGGAAGCGATCCAGAAAACTTTGTTCCAGTTCCCCGAGGTGGATTCCATCGATATTTTAGTGGACGGCAAGCCTGCGGATTCGCTCATGGGCCATATGGAGCTGCCTCATCCAATCAAGAGGTAATAAATCCCCCCGCAAAGTGCGTGATGCTTCGAAGCCAATTCCGGGTACTTTGCGGGGATCCCCTAAATTAACCCCACAAAGTGACGTGATGCTTCGAAGCCAATTCCGGGTACTTTGCGGGGATCCCCTAAAT
Organism: Paenibacillus sp. JCM 18996; assembly: GCF_055392555.1. Classification (NCBI taxonomy): domain Bacteria; kingdom Bacillati; phylum Bacillota; class Bacilli; order Caryophanales; family Paenibacillaceae; genus Paenibacillus; species Paenibacillus sp. JCM 18996. Next base: position 1,416,170 of record NZ_AP043884.1, on the reverse strand, counting down.
AATACGTTGGAGGAGTTATAGAGAGAGATGTACAAACCGAACACGATGATCACCATGGTTTCCGCTATTTTGGCTGGAAGCCTTCTTTTTGGCAGCAGCGCCTTTACGGCTTCAAGCTTTGCCGCCGAAACGTCCGCTAAAGCCGCTTCGCAAACGACAGCTGTTGCAGCCGCGGCTTCAACCAAGGTCAGAACCGGCTTTCCCGACGTTCCGCGCACCCATTGGGGGATTAAGCATATCTCCAAGCTTGCTATTTACGGGGTCGTGGAAGGATATGACAACGGCACCTTTAAGCCCGAGGAAAAGGTTTCCCAGCAAGATGTGCTGATAATGGCGGTCCGGATGATGGGACTGGAGGAAGAGGCGGGCAAGCAGAACGCGTCTGCTGTGCTGCCTTTTGCCGTGAGCGATTATGCCAAAAAATATGTGCTCTTGGCGGATGCCAAAGGGCTGATAGACCGCGGCGAGGAAGCCAAAAATACCGGAGGTCCTTCGTGGGGAGCGAAAGAAGCGTCCCGCGAGTGGGTAGCCAAGATTGTAATCCGGGCCATCAATAAGCAGGCTGAAGCACAGAAGCTGTCTTCTTCTCCAACGATTTTTACGGATAATAAGGATATTTCTGCCGGGGCGGTCGGGTTTATCAATGAAGCGGCGGCGCTGAATATAGTACAAGGCTTTGAAAAAGGAGATTTTCAACCTAAGGGTACGGTTACGCGCGCGCAGATGGCTGCTTTCTTGAACCGTGCGGAGCCCTACATGGAAATTAAAATGAATCGTTCGGCGAAAGGCTATATAGTCGGGTTGAGCGATAAGAAACTCGTGCTGCAGGACCTTGAAGGCCGTTTGACTGAATATGCGATCGGCTCAGACACTTCTTTTTTCTCGTCCAAAAGTGAAAAAGCCATCGCCCCGTCCTCGCTAAAGCAAACCTATGAGGTCAGCCTCGTGTCTGCCGGCGGAACCGCCTATTATGTGGAGGTCACTGACGATACCCAGAAGCTGGAAGTGTATGAAGGGGATTTATTCGATCTCAACGTCGGAAAATTGATAGCCTTGCTGAATGTGAACGGGGATTATGTCCCTTACGAGCTGTCTCCCAATGTCTCCGTAGTCGATTCGGAAGGTAAAGGATTGACTCTGGGAACGCTGATAAAAGGCAGCCAGGTGCAGTTTACAAAGAACAAGCTCATTAAGGATCCCAAAATCACCGGCATTATAGTAAAGAAAGCCCCTGTCACCAAAACCTCCGAAGGCACTGTGAAAATGCTGTCGCGCACCGATCTGGCGGTCCAGGAAACCTCCTCCGGAAATACGGAGTCCTTTCCCTTATCTTCCAAGCTGGTCATCGTGAACAAGGACAACGCGAATGTCGACTTCACGCAGCTCAGGACGGGAGACACCGTCGGCTACGAAATCGTCAACAACGAAGTGACCAAGATCGTGCAGAAAAAACAGGCTTCAGTTGTGAAGACCGTCCAAGGCAGTTTGAGCTCGGTCGATCCCAAGCAGAGGACCATTACCGTTTCTATGGACGGCAAGCTTGGAGCCTATTATCTGACGGATGCCGCCGAGGTGAGAATTTCAGGCCTTGCCACAGCCGGTTTATACGATCTGGAGCCGGATGACGCGGTCAAGCTGGATATTGTCGACGATAAGGTGACGGGAGTATCGGTGACGAATCGTGCGGTCTTGAGCTGCCAGTTCTCTACAATCCTGAACTACGACGCCAAGACCAAAGCTCTGACCGTGCAGGACGACAGCGGCAAATTAGGCGCCTATTTCGTAACCGACAGAACGGATATATACTATGGGGATGCCAAAGTGAACCTGGACACGTTCGGCACGCTGTTCAGAAACGGCAGCAAGATCGATTTCCAGGCTTCCAAGGATCGTATGATTAACCTGAAGCTGGCTTCCAGTGTGAGCGGATCGATTACGCAACTCAATCTGGCGACAAAGGAAATTACGATCAGGACGGCAAGCAGCCAGAACCTGACCTTTAAACTGGATTCGACCGTACCGGTAGAAATTCCGAACAAAGATACAGCGAGCCAATCCGATCTGAAAATTGGAGACAACGTGAAGCTCATGCTGAATTACGACCAATCTCTGCTGGCGCAGATTAAGGCGGTCAAGACAGGTTCTTATAAGGTTATGTACAAAAATTCCGCAAACAAACAGATCACCGTACAGGATTTTTCAGGCGCGTCCTTTGTTTATACTATTGCCGACTCTGTAAATGTGCTGAATCAGAATCAGACGAAAGGAACATTCGACTCCATTCCCGTGGAAGGTTTTGTCTCTATCGCCCAATCGGGCCAAACGATTGATTCCGTGAGCGTGCTGTCTTCTGTAAGAGGAAAAGTAAGCGGAGTGGACGCGGCTGGCGGAGTGGTCACGGTGAGTACAGGTTCGGTATCGGAAAATATTGCGGCAGGCGCCGCAGCAGCGGTAAAAGTGAACGGCTCCGCTTCGTCGCTCAGCGCCGTAAAGGTGAATGACCGGATCGAAGCTATCCGTAATCCGGACGGCAGCTGGACGCTGAACGTGTCCTCCGGATTAAAAAAGACGGTCTCAGCCTATGACTCCGTATTGAACCAGCTCAACGTGCTTCCTAACGGCAGCGACAAAACCGTGTACAATTTCGCCAAAACTGTGAGCATCCATAAAGGCGCCCAGAATCTGACGGCGGGCGACCTGGCGGTAAATGACGAAGTGATGATTTATCTGATCGACAATCTGATTGTGGAGATTGAAAAACTGTAAATCGGCTTCGCTTCGGGCGCTTCGCGATAGAACGAAGTCGGCAGCATTAGCAGGGCCAACCGGCATGAGAAGCCGGTTGGCCTGTTTGACATAAATGGTGGCGGAATGATGGAACACCACGTTAACAGCGGTTGGAATCCCCTGGTTATTCCCTCCCCGCGCACAAACGTATGGTTTTAGCACCAACAAGAACCGTCAGGATGGATTTGTTCCTGACGGTTCTTTCTTTTTTCCTTTAATCAGGTATTACTGCACGATGCAGCGTCTCCAACTTGTGTTCTTGCCGCTTGCCGGACATGCTTCAAAGAGATCGCCTGGGCGATACTGGCGCTTTTTTCCGGATTCGGATTCATACTCGCCTGCGGTTTCCACTCGGCTTCCGGTGCGGAACTGGAATTCAGCCATGGTTGATCACCTCGCTTTACTTGTATATGGTGTTCTTTGGCAGTAAAATCCATGCGTTTTTTGGAAAAATGCTTAAATTTAACTAAATGTTCGGAAATAAATTCATCGGAGCATTGATTCTAGGCGCGGGAATAGGTAAACTGGAGTTTATGATTGAGATTTTTCGTTTGATGGAGAGAGAGGCGGCCGATTTATGACCAAATCGCAGATGCGGCACATCCTCGACGCGATCGGGGAGATGTTTCCCGACGCCCATTGTGAACTGAACCATTCCAATCCTTTCGAGCTTACCATTGCCGTACTGCTTTCCGCCCAGTGTACGGACGAAACTGTAAATAAAGTAACGGCTACCCTGTTTGAAAAGTATAAGAAACCGGAAGATTATTTGGCCGTTCCTCTAGAGGAATTGGAGCAGGATATCCGAAGAATCGGGCTTTTCCGGAACAAGGCGAAGAACATCCAGCTTCTGTGCAGAATGCTGCTAGAAGAATACGGCGGCGAAGTCCCCGCGGACCACGAGAATTTGGTCAAGCTGCCCGGTGTGGGCAGAAAGACCGCGAACGTAGTGGTTTCGAACGCTTTTGGACAGCCCGCCATAGCAGTGGATACTCACGTGGAGAGGGTATCGAAGCGTCTCGCCATCGCCAAGGAAGCAGATTCCGTACTGGAAGTGGAAAAGAAGCTGATGAAGCTGGTCCCCAGGGACGAATGGACTCTCACACATCATCGATTGATTTTTTTCGGGAGATACCATTGCAAGGCGCAAAACCCGCAGTGCCCGGCATGTCCCTTGCTGGACGTGTGTAAAGAAGGCAAGAAACGTATGAAAATGCCCAAAACGAGAGATTCTAAAAAAGACAAGAAAAATTTGCCAGTGACAGCGGCACCAACGGAAACGACCAAGTAAACAAAGCGACAATCAAAGGATGGGATACCATGAAATGCATAGCCGTGTACACTAACAACTTCGAAGTATTTTCAGATATTTTCGAGAAAGTCATCAACACGCCGCTGAAGGAAGATGAAGAAAAGGAAATCGAGGGCATAACGGTAAGCGAATCCGGCAGTGTGCCCGACAATTACCTGGACCGCATGAAGACAAAGCGTGAGGTTGTCGTAATGAAGTCGAAGGATATCACAATTTTGCAGCATAGAGACGTATTTGAAATTTTCATTCCGGAAAAAGTGCTGCAGTAGCGCCGAAATGATAAGTGTCCGGAAGAAGATCAGCTTCGGCATCTTCGCTTATTCCGGACGCTTTTCCTTTTAATGGCGGCTAAATATCCGGGTTCTCCGTACAGTACACGGTTTCAGCCGCGGAGCGCAGGTTTTTACGGGGGAAAACTTCATGGGGGGCAAAAGCCGGATGAGCAAACTAATGGACGAACGAAATACAGCTGTAAACGAAGCTTGGGATAAAGCAGCGGATATGATGCGCCGGCAAGGGGATCGGCAGAATTCGTACAAGCTCGGCCAGCTTCAGCAAAAAAAGGCGTTTGGCACAATGTATATGGCGTTCTGCGGACATTTCTCGGCAGGAAAATCCAGCCTGATCAACAAGCTGTGCGGCCACGCGCTTCTTCCGTCCAGTCCCATCCCGACCAGCGCCAATATCGTCAGCATCCGCAGCGGAGAGCCTGGAGCGGCTGTAACCCGCAAAACCCCGGACGGAGAGGGAGCCCAAATCACCGTCCCGTTGGATGAGCTCGAAGCGTACTGTAAAAACGGGGAAGAGATTGAGAAAGTGGAAATCGCCTATCCGATTCCCTGGCTGAAGCGGGATGGTGTGCTGCTCGATACCCCGGGTATCGATTCCACCGACGACGCCCACCAGATGGCAACGGAATCCGCCCTTCATTTGGCCGATGCGGTGTTCTATGTGATGGATTATAACCATGTCCAGTCAGAGATCAACTTCGCGTTTACAAAGAAGATGAAAGACCGGGGCAAGCCTCTTTATCTTTTGGTCAACCAGATCGACAAGCATAAAGAGTCCGAGCTCTCATTCGAGTCCTATAAGGCATCCGTGCTCGAGGCTTTCTCCAATTGGAATATAAAGGCGGACGGCATTCTGTTCCTGTCGGTGAAATATCCGCATACCCTCCACAACGAGTGGGGCAGGCTGCAGGAGCTGATGTATGCGCTGATCGGGCGCAAAAAATCCCTGACTGAATGGAGTCTTCATACATCCGCCGTCCACTTGATCGAGGAGCATCGGGCTTATATGGCGGAGTGCAGCGAGCCGCGGAAGGCCGCTCTGAAGGAGGCGGCCCACGAGAGCGGCGGCAGCGGTCTTTTTCGGCAAATGGAGCAGTTGGAGGCCCTGTCGGACGAGATCCGCTCCAAGCCGGACCGCCTGCTCGCCGGGCTGCGGGACGAAGTCTCCAAAGTGATCGAGAACGCCAACATTATCCCCGCAGCCGTCAGGGACTTGGCGCATCGCTATTTGGAAAGCAGAAGGCCCGGGTTCAAAGCCGGATTCCTCACGCGTGCTTCCCGGAACGAGCAGGTAAGAACGGAGCGGCTGGAAGCGTTCCACAAGGCCATCGCCGAACAGGTTCAAGCTCAGCTTGATTGGCATATCCTGGACACCATTCGGAAGAAGGCCGTTTCCTTCGGTTTTCAACCGGCGAAAGTGTCTGAGGCGCTCGATTCGCTGCAGGTGCCGCTGACGCCAGGCTGGCTGGCGGATCAAGTTCAAAGCGGCGCAATGTTCACCAATGAATATACGATGAACTATTCCAAAAGCGCGGCGGCGGAGATCAAATCGATGTACCGCAAAAAAGCGTTCGGGCTGATCGACAACCTGGCAATGGATCTGCACACCTTATTGCAGCCGGAACTGACGCGTGCTGAACGGGAAATGGCGGAAATCCGCGAGAAGCTTGGAGCCTTTTACGAGCTGGAAAAGCTGGAGAAGGAAGAGTCCGCGTATATCGATTCCCTGCTATCGCTGGCAGTGCCCGCAACGGTGAATCCGCCTGCTGTTCCCAAGCCGGAGCTGCTGGACAATCCCGGTCCTGACGAGGCGGATAAACCCCTTATGCCCGGGAACGGCCTGTATTCTCCGGATGGGCTTCATATTGTGGCGCCGCAAGCGCAGCGGGCCCGAGAGGCAGCCGGAGAGAACCAAGGAACCCACCGTGACAGAATGAAGCAAACTGCGCAAAAGCTGCTCCGCGGGGCTGATATTATCGAAGACATCCCGGCGCTTTCCTCCCTCGTGCGATCCATGCGGGAGAAGGGTTCGCGGATGGTCGGCAACACGTTCACCATCGCCTTGTTCGGAGCGTTCAGCGCGGGGAAATCATCTTTTGCCAACGCCCTCATCGGGGAAAAAGTGCTGCCTGTCTCGCCTAATCCGACTACGGCGGCCATTAACCGGATCATGCCGCCCACACAGGAATGGCCGCACCGCACCGTGAGGATTGCGATGAAGTCCGCTGAATCGATTCTGTCCGATATGAACTATTCGCTGCATGCTCTCGGGCTGGAAGCCGGGGATATGGACAGCTGTCTCGCGGCGGTCGGCAAGCTCTCTCCTTCGCATGTGACGGGTAAAGGCAAGCCCCACTACGCTTTTCTTAAAGCGGTGGAGAAAGGCTGGCAGGAGGCTGAGCCCCTGTTAGGGCGGGAGATCCGCGCTGAGATGGAGCAGTTTGCGGGTTATGTGGCCGACGAAAGCAAATCTTGCTTCGTGGAATATATTGAATTGTATTATGCCAACGCGCTGACGGACCAAGGCATCGTCCTGGTCGATACTCCCGGAGCGGACTCGATCAACGCAAGGCACACCGGAGTGGCGTTCAATTATATCAAAAACGCAGATGCCATCCTTTTTGTCACGTACTATAACCATGCCTTCTCGCAGGCGGACCGGGAGTTTTTGCTGCAGCTGGGAAGGGTGAAGGACAGCTTCGAGCTGGACAAAATGTTTTTCCTCGTCAATGCGGCCGATCTGGCTTCAAGCGCCGAGGAACTGCAGGGAGTCGTCTCGCACGTGGAAGCGAACCTTGTCCAGCATGGTATCCGTAATCCCCGGATATATCCCGTCTCCAGCCTCGCGGCTGTGGAAGGCAAGCTCTCCGGGGATGAATCGGCGGCATCGGCATCGGGGATCATTGCGTTCGAGCGCGATTTTATCCGCTTCACGTTAGAGGAGCTGACTGATATTGCGGTACATTCCGCCCGTCAGGAGTTGAATAGGGCCAAAGCGACGCTGGAGCAGTGGATCGCCGGGGCCCAGGCTGGAGAAGCCGAACGCGCGCGTCAGCTGGACGGGCTGCTCGCGGGGCAGCAGGAAGCGGTGCGGCGGCTGGAGGCGGCAGAGCCGGACAACGAGCTTAAAGCGGTTGCCCAGGAAGTGAAGGAGCTTGTCTATTATGTCAGGCAGAGGACGGCTTTCCGCTTCGGGGAGCTTTACAACCAGGCCTTCAACCCCGCTGCTTTCCGGGAAGAAGGGCTTGATTTGAAAGAAATGCTGAAAGCGGCCTATCAGGACCTTATCAACCGGATTGCGTTCGATCTCTCCCAGGAGACGCTGGCGACAACGCTGAGGATGGAAAAATTCGCGAATGCAAAGGCAGCCCAAAAATACGGGGAGTGGGCGCGGCACATTGCCCAATTCGTTCCTTCTTACGAGTGTGAAGATTATGCAGCAGGCTCTTTCCCGACCCCTGCGGTCCCTGAGGGAATGCAGGGTGCGGAAGAGGACCTAAAGATGCTGTCAACCTACTATAAGAACGGCAAGCAATTTTTTGAAGGCGATGGCAAGGCAAAGCTGAAGTCCCGTTTGGAAGAGTCCATACAGCCGCTTATTGCAGGTTACCTGGAGGAAGCCTCGTCACTGCTTCAGCCGTTTTACCGGAGCCAATATGAAGCCTGGCACAGCCAGCTGCGGCAGAAGCTTGCCCGCGGTTTACATGAACATGTCGACGGTTTAAAAGAGGCGCTCGAGATGAGAGCGGATCCGGCGGTTTATGCCGAGAAAAAAGCAAAGCTGGAGTCGTTGTTGACATAATAAATTCGGAGTGCCCAGTACTCTCCCGGTGCGGCTGCTCTTTGGAGCAGCTGATATTTATGCAAATTCATGAAAAGGCTTACATACCGGCTTAGGGCGATGATTTAAAAGAATAGCTGTGATTGTTTGAACATTTTATGACAATATATTCCTATATGGGATTTTATCGGTATTTGCCCGAATTGCTAGCCTCCAGGTATGGTGTTAAGATTCATAAAGCTAATGACAATAAAAGCGTTACCAAAAATGAACATTAAGCGGCGCATTGAAGGCGCCGCACCATGTCGGGAGGGTGAAAATGGAAGTCCTCAAGCAGTTAAAAGAGTATTACTGGGAGCACCGCTGGCTGCTCGCAGCCTCGATTGTTTGTTTAATGTGTACGACAGTGCTCGGGTTGGTGTATCCGAACCTGCTGCGCTATTTGATTGACGACGTGATTAAACCGCAGAAATTTGAGCTCATCCCGAAATTATCGCTGCTTGTGATTGGGGTCATTATGGTCAAGGCCGTGTTCCAGTTTTTGAGCGGACTTACAGGGGGGCGGCTGGGCAACAGGGTGGCCTACAATCTGAGAAAAGCGGCGTACGAGAAGCTCCAATATATCTCGTTTCAGTATTACGACCAAGCCAGAACAGGCGATTTAATGTCCAAACTGACCGCGGATTTGGATGCGCTTCGCCAGTTTATCGGCTTTATTTTTGCCCAGATCCTTAACGTCTTCCTGATGTTTGTTTTCGGGGTGGTCATGCTGCTTAGCATCAATTGGAAGCTTGGACTTGTGACTATGGCTGCCATGCCTTTTCTGGGCTACTCCGCCATCCGGTTCCATTCGAAGATTCATCCGGCATTCCGTACGATCCGCACTTCGTTAAGCGATCTCACTACAACGGTGCAGGAGAACATAACGGGTGTGCGAACAGTGAAATCTTTTGCCAGAGAACCTTATGAAATCGACAAGTTTTCCAGCCGGAACGCCGAATACCAGGCGAATAACATCAAAGCTTCCCATATTTCTTCCAATTACTTCCCTGTGATGGAGCTTCTCGCGAATATGAGCGTCGTTATCCTGCTGGCGGCGGGCGGATATCTGGTTATCACGGAAGCAATCACGGTCGGGCAGCTGGTCGCCTGTTACAGCATTCTCTGGTACATAATCGGTCCGATGTGGGGCCTGGGCTTTTTCATCAACGCTTACACGCAGTCCAAGACTTCCTGCGAACGTTTGCTTGAACTGCTGAACATGCACATCCATATAAAAGACAAACCGAACGCCATCGAGCTGAACAAGGAAGAGGTAAAAGGGCATATCCGTTTTGAGAACGTGACTTTCGCTTATCCCGAGAAACAGCCTTCCTTGACGAATATATCGCTGGATGCGCCCGCAGGCTCGGTGATCGGTCTGTTAGGCGGCACGGGGGCAGGGAAATCGACGATTATCCAACTGATGCTCAGAGCCTACAATGTAAAAGAGGGCAGAATTACGCTGGACGGGCGCGATATTGCGGACATCTCTCTGGAAAGCCTGCGGAAGCAGATGGCGCTGGTGTTCCAGGAAACGTTCCTGTTTTCCTCTACGATCCGCAACAATATAGCCTACGGCAACCGGGATATCGACATGGAAGCCGTCATCCGCGCCGCGAAGATCGCCCAAGCGCACGATTTTATCAGCGAGCTTCCCGAGGGGTACGATACGATCGTAGGTGAGCGGGGATTGGGCCTGTCGGGAGGGCAAAAGCAGAGGATTGCGATAGCCCGAGCCATTCTGAACGATCCGAAAATTCTTATTCTGGACGACGCCACGAGCGCGGTGGATATGGAAACGGAGCAGGAAATCCAGGGCGCTCTGAGGGAAGTAATGAAGGGAAGAACGACTTTTATCATCGCCCACCGGATTTCCTCTCTCAAGCGTGCGGACGAAATTATTGTTTTGGATGGCGGAAAGATCGTACAAAGAGGCAGCCACGAAGAATTGCTCAAGATGCCGGGCAGATACTTGGAAACGTTTAAAATCCAATATTCCGACCAGCTTGTCGAGCCCGATCCTTCGCCTTCCAAAACCGACAGTGTCATCGATTTGGCAAAGCTGCGCGCCCGAACTTCATAATTTCTTCGTCTAGGAGGACGTACCCATGAATACCGAAGTGCACAGGAGCCAGCCTGGCCAAGCCCAGCCTCCCAAGCAGAATGTGAAGGACCGCTTCGTTTATCAGGATGACCAGGAAATCGATAAAGGCTTCGATTGGAGCCAGGTCAAACGGATGTTCCATTACGTAAAGCCTTACAGCAAACAGCTGCTGCCCGTCGTTATTGTTATGATGCTGGTGGGAGCGATTACGAAATTGACGATTCCTTTGCTTTTCGGAATTATTATTGACAAGGCCATCGCCGGGAAAAACCTGAATCTGCTGTGGTGGACCGTGGCCGGCATGCTTGCGGTTTACATTATTCAGTGGGCGGCCAATACATACCGGATCCGCTACACGAACCTGATCGGCCAGAAAGTGATTTACGACCTTCGCCATCATCTGTTTACGAACATCCAGAGCCTGTCTTTCCGGTTTTTCGATAAAAGGCCCGCGGGATCGGTTCTGGTTCGAATCACGAACTATGTTAACTCGCTTCAGGACCTGCTTTCGAACGGAATCATCAACCTGCTCATAGACTGTGTCCAGCTTTCGGGGATCGTTGTCATTTTGTTCTTCATTAACGTCAAGCTGGCTTCGGCCATCATTTTTACAGTTCCTTTAATGTTCTACATATCGACCTCGCTTCGCAAAAGAATCCGTATCGCGTGGCAGATCGTGAACACTAGGCAGTCCAGAATCAACGCCCACTTGAACGAAAGCATCCAGGGGATACGCGTTACACAGGCTTACACGCAGGAAAAAGACAATATGGCTTTCTTCGAGGAGATGAACAAGGAGAACCGCGCCAACTGGGACAGAGGGTCAAGATTGAACCAAACCTTCAACCCGCTGATTGAAGTCACTGGCGCGATCGGCTATTGCATCCTGTTCTGGTATGGCGGACATTTGATCCAATCCGGTGAAATTACAGTCGGTTTGCTCGTCGCATTTGCCAGCTACATCGGGAACTTCTGGGAACCGATTACCCGTCTCGGCCAGATGTATTCGCAGCTGCTTATCGCCATGGCTTCGTCCGAGAGGATCTTCGAGTTTATTGACGAGCAGCCCACTGTGCTGGAGCCTCAAGACGCCAAGCCGCTGCCTCCGGTGAAAGGCGATGTGAGCTTTGAGAATATTGTGTTCGAGTACGAACCGGGGCGACCGGCTTTGAGAGGCATTTCTCTTGATGTGAAAGCGGGACAAAGTATTGCCCTGGTAGGCCATACCGGATCGGGAAAAAGCACGATCATCAATCTGCTGTGCCGGTTCTATGATCCTGTGGAGGGCAGAGTGCTCATCGATGGCACGGATATCAGGGAGGTCACGGTGCAGAGCCTGCGTTCCCAAGTCGGACTGGTGATGCAGGACACGTTTATTTTTTCCGGCACGATACGGGATAATATCCGCTTCGGCCGTCTGGGCGCGACGGATGCGGAGGTGGAAGCCGCGGCCAAAGCGGTGGATGCCCACGGTTTTATCATGACGCTGCCGCAGGGCTACGAAACCGAGGTGCAGGAGCGAGGAAGCGTGCTGTCGATGGGGCAGAGGCAGCTGTTGTCTTTTGCGCGTGCACTGCTTGCGGATCCTGCCGTGCTTATCCTCGATGAAGCGACAGCGAGCATCGACACCGAGACCGAGCTGAAAATCCAGGAAGCATTGAAGGTGTTGCTCGAAGGGCGGACTTCCTTCATCATCGCCCACCGGCTGTCCACGATCCGCCATGCGGACCGGATCGTCGTAATGGATCACGGCAGGATGATAGAGGCCGGCAACCATCAAGAGCTGATGGAGAAGAAAGGGCATTATTACGGCTTGATCCAGGCACAGTACCGCTTCCTTCAGGAAGCAGCAACATTATAAATTGTTGCAGGAAGCTGCTCTTTCGGGCAGCTTCTTTTTTTGTGCGTAACGCAGAAGTCTATAATCAAAGACTCTCTCTATCATAAACGGATTTCCGCGTCTTACTCAATCAAAAGACAATCCGCCCTCGAGAGCCGAGTTGCAAAAACGCTTCAGAAGGATTACTCTAATTTATAATTATAAACGTGAATTCGCGTTAAAGCGAACTTGCGCGACATTATCTGAATTACGAAATGGGGGATCCGCTTGAAAAGGACAAGCACCCTGTGGGGCACGGCCGGGATTGCTGCTGTGCTCTCTACTTTACTTTTTGCGGGCGGATTTGTGTATGCCGTGAAAGATATACTTTATCCTGCTGCGGACAGCGGAATTGGACCCGTGCCTAAGTTGGAAGCATCCCGTCCCTATGTGGCGGACGGCAGCAAAATCAATATAGTGGCTCTGGGAGATTCTCTCACGGAGGGAGTGGGCGATATTTCGACCAAGGGTTACGTGAAGCAGGTGCAGGAAAAGCTGACGGCCAGGAACGGCAAGCCTGTTTACGTCCTTAACAATTTTGCGGTTTCCGGCTACCGGACGGATCAGCTCCTGAATGACCTGACGCAGAAAAAGCAGATCGGCCAAGCCCTCGCGGAAGCGGATTTGATTATGCTGACGATTGGGGGCAACGATATTTTTAACGGCGGAAAAGGGATTTTTGACAATCCGACACAGGAATTTAATGTGCAGGCCGCCTTGGAGCGGATGCCGGAAGCCTTGATCAGGCTGGACAAAATCCTGAAAATCGTCGGAGAAGCGAATCCGCGCGCCAAGATCATGTATATCGGCCTCTATCATCCTTTTCTGGATATAGACGCGAACAGAGACGGCTCCGCCGTTGTGGAAAAATGGAATAATGCCGCCTTCGGACTCGCCAACCGGTATCCGAACATGATTATGGTCCCTACCTACGACCTGTTCCGTTTGAATGGCAGAGGTTATTTGGCGGACGATCATTTTCATCCGAACGGGAAGGGATACGAAAGGATCGCTGACCGCATCGTGAACATTTTAGAGTAGCAAAGGATTGAATGACGGGACAGCGGAGGGGAAGCTTTTGAGCGCAAATGTCGTTCTATCGGTGAACGGGGTTAAGAAGAAAATCGATAACCGTATGATCATAAAGGGCATTTCTTTTGATGTCATGGAGGGCGAAATCTTCGGCTTTCTGGGCCCCAACGGGTCCGGCAAGACGACGACGATCCGGATGCTGGTCGATTTGATCCGTCCCACTGAAGGCACGATTGAAATCTGCGGCCATGATGTGCGCAAGGCCCATAACGAAGCGATGCTGCATGTAGGCTGTATCGTCGAGAATCCGGAGCTGTATCCGTATCTGACGGGATGGGAGAACCTGGAACATTTTGCAAGAATGATTCCGGGGGTTACCGGAGGAAGGATACATGAAGTGGCCGAGATCGTAGGCATGGACCAGCGGATACATGATAAAGTGAAGACATATTCGCTGGGCATGAGACAAAGGCTGGGCATTGCGCAAGCGCTGCTCGGGAAGCCGAAGCTGCTCATTCTGGACGAGCCTACTAACGGTCTTGATCCGCAGGGGATAAAAGAGCTGAGGCAGTTTATACGAAGGCTGGCTGACAGCGGCATAAGCGTATTCATATCCAGTCATTTGCTCGGCGAAATCCAGTTAATGTGCGACCGAGTGGCCATCATCCGGCGCGGTGAAGTGATTTCAGTCGGGAGGGTTGAGGAGCTGGTCGGCGGCGGGGAGGCTTCAGTCGTTTGGCACGTGTCCCCGGGCGATATAGCTTTCGAGCTGCTTGGCGGCGAGGACGGCATCCGCATCCTGGACCGCAATGATAAGGCTTGTGAATCCCGCTTGGAAGCTGTCCATGTCCAGATGCATCCGGAGCGGATTCCGCTTTTGAATGAGAAAATGGTCCGGGCGAATGTGAGAGTGCATTCCATCGAGACCAAAACTCCGACGCTGGAAGATTTGTTCCTCCGCCTGACGGAAGGTGAGCGCATTGATTAGCTTATACCCGCTGGTCCAGAACGAAAGCATCAAAATTATAAAAAAGCGCAGATTTTTAGTCGTTTTGGCGATATTGATGGTACTCATCCCGATTTTTACATACGCTCAGCTGAAGGTCGTCCAAACCAGCCAAAAACAGCTGGGAACGCAGGATTGGCGTGCGGATATACGGCAGAAGATCACCGACTACTCCCGATCCGTGAATTCGGGCCGCGGCCCCGATGAATGGAAGCAGTGGAGGCAGGTTCAGATTAAAATATGGCAGTACTATCTTGACCGCGATGTCGATCCCAGTTCTCCCAACGGGGTGACCTTCACCAGGGAATTCGTGAAAAACGCGTCCAGCTTGTTCATCCCGCTGATGGTGGTTGTCATTGCCGCCGATCTCGTTTCATCCGAGCACGCATCGGGAACGATCAAGCTGCTGCTGACCCGGCCGGTGAGCAGGTGGAAAGTGCTGATGAGCAAATTGATCGCCATTATTTTCTTCGTCTCTCTCACAGTGCTGGCCACGGGAGTGCTTTGTTATCTCCTGTCCGGAATGGTTTTTGGTTTTGCCGGATGGTCTGTGCCGGTATTTGTAGGTTTTCAGGCCGTCGGCACGAACATTGACCTGTCCCATGTGAAAGCCGTACCGCAGTGGCTTTATTTGTTGATGGAGTTCGGCCTCGTCTGGTTCTCGGCGCTGGTGGTGGGAGTCATGTCGCTGACTGCATCCGTGCTTCTGCGGAGCGCCTCCGTCAGCATGGGGGTCATGCTTGCCCTGCTCATTATGGGTCCTATCCTCACCAATATGGTCTCGTCGTGGGAAACGGCCAAATATTTATTTAACGTCAATTTGGGCCTGACCACTTATTTGTCCGGAGGGGTTCCGCCCATTAAGGGCATGGATCTCGCCTTTTCCCTGATCGTGCTCACCGTGTGGTCGCTGGCCTCGCTGGCGGTCGCTTTCTGGGCGTTCATCCGAAAAGATGTATTGAACTAGCCTCTGTGAATGAATATAATGCTAAGTAATAGTGAAGACAACTAAGGAGGCACATTGATGCCTGAACAATTGGATTTATTCTCGCAATCGGCGGCGCCTGCCAAACAGCCTCCCTCTGTCGGGACCGCTGTTTACGCGGGAACATACGAAGCCGATGACATACAAGTGCTTGAAGGCTTGACGGCCGTCCGCAAACGGCCCGGGATGTATATAGGCAGCACCAGCACGTCAGGCCTGCACCATCTGGTGTGGGAGATCGTCGACAATGCGGTGGACGAGCATCTGGCGAAATTTTGCTCCAAAATTGAGGTCACACTCCATAAAGACGGATCGGTTACGGTTTATGACAACGGCCGCGGAATCCCGACGGGAATGCATAAAACCGGGATTCCGACTCCGCAGGTCGTGTTTACGATCCTGCATGCGGGCGGCAAGTTCGGCGGCTCCGGCTACAAGAAATCAGGCGGCTTGCACGGCGTCGGCGCTTCCGTGACCAACGCCCTTTCCGAATGGCTCGTGGTCGAAATTTTCAGAGACGGCAAGATCCATAAGCAACGGTTCGAATATTGGGTCGATGAGCACGGCAAGGAGCATGTCGGCGAACCTGTGACGGGCCTGGAAGTGACCGGGAATACGAACAGGACCGGCACGAAGGTCACGTTCAAGCCCGACAGACGCGTGTTTCAAGGTGGAACCGCGATCAATTATGACACGCTGGCCGAGCGCCTGCAGGAAATTGCTTTTCTCAACTCCGGCTTGACGGTTGCCGTGAAAGACGAGCGCAGCGGGAACGAGGAAGTCTTCTCTTATGAGGGCGGGGCCGCCCAGTTCGTGAAATACCTTAACGAGGATAAAACCGTGCTCCATGACGTGATACATTTGTACTCCGAGAAGGATGAGATTGAAGTAGAAGTAGCGCTGCAGTACAATGACGGCTACACTGAGACGATGGCATCGTTCGTCAACTCGATTCCGACCCGGGGAGGCGGGACTCACGAAACCGGCTTCAAGACGGCCTACACCCGCGTGATGAATGAATATGCCCGCAAGAATGCCATCCTGAAGGAAAAGGAAAAAAATCTCGAGGGAGCGGACCTGCGCGAAGGCATGATGGCGGTCATCAACATCAAGATGGGCGAAGTGGAATTCGTCGGCCAGACGAAGGACCAGCTGGGCAGCGCGTCGGCCCGAAGCGTGGTGGACGCCGTCGTATCCGAGAGGATGTCCGTATTTCTCGAGGAAAACCCGGCTGTTGCGCAGATGGTTCTGAAGAAAGCCGTACAGTCGGCGAAGGCAAGGGAAGCGGCGCGCAAGGCCAGGGAGGAAGTGCGCAGCGGCAAGAAGGGCAAGAGCGAAAGCTCCAACCTGGGCGGCAAGCTCACCCCTGCCCAGTCCAAGGATTATGCGCGCAACGAGCTGTTTATCGTGGAAGGCGATTCCGCGGGCGGTTCGGCCAAACAGGGGCGCGATTCCAAGCATCAGGCCATTCTCCCGCTGAAAGGGAAGCCGATGAATCCGGAGAAGGCCAAGCTTCTGGACATCCTGAAGAACGACGAGTACAAAGCGATCATATCGGCGATCGGGGCGGGGGTCGGCCCGGAATTCGCGGCCGATGAAACCAATTACGGCAAGGTCATCATCATGACAGATGCGGATACTGACGGCGCCCACATCCAGGTGCTGCTGCTCACGTTCTTTTACCGGTACATGAAGCCTTTGATAGACAGCGGAAAAGTGTATATCGCCCAGCCGCCGCTTTATAAAGTGACCAAAAAATCAGGCAAAGCTGCGGTCGTCAAATACGCCTGGACGGACGAGCAGCTTCAGAAGCTCAGCAAGGAGCTTGGCAAGAACACGGAGCTGCAAAGGTATAAAGGGCTTGGAGAAATGAATCCCGACCAGCTGTGGGAAACGACGATGGATCCTGAATCCAGAACCCTGCTTCAAGTGCAGATCGAAGATGCCGCCAAAGCGGAACGCCGCGTGTCGACATTGATGGGCGACAAGGTGGATCCCCGCAAGCGGTGGATTATAGAGAATGTGGACTTCACGGAGTTCGAGGAGTAGAGGTGGCCCGTAGGTGGATAACATTTTAGAACAATTTTTACCGGCGTTTCTCGAGGAAGTGGTCGGGGACCGTTTCGGACGCTATTCGAAATATATTATTCAGGACCGCGCCATCCCCGATGTGCGCGACGGCCTGAAGCCCGTGCAGCGCAGAATTCTGTATGCGATGTACGATGCAGGCAACACGCATGACAAGCCTTACCGCAAATCGGCAAAGACGGTCGGGGACGTAATGGGCAATTACCATCCGCACGGCGATTCTTCGATTTACGAAGGGATGGTCCGCATGGCGCAGCCGTGGAAAATGGGCCATGTGCTCATTGACGGGCACGGCAACTGGGGATCGCTCGACGATGATCCGGCGGCGGCCATGCGCTATACCGAAGCCAGGCTGTCCGAGATCGCTTCTGAGCTTCTGCGCGATATAGAGAAGCGCACCGTACAGTTCAAAGATAATTTTGACAACACCACCAAAGAGCCCGTAGTCCTGCCCGCCCGGTTTCCCAATCTGCTCGTGAACGGGGTGAGCGGGATTTCTTCCGGCTTTGCCACAGAAATCCCTCCGCACAATCTAAGGGAAGTCATTGACGCCTGCATCGCAGTCATCGACAATCCCGCAATTTCCTTATCGGATCTTATGGCTATCATCAAAGGGCCGGACTTTCCCACAGGCGGCATCATCATGGGGGAAGACGGGATCCGCGACGCATTCACGGGCGGCAAGGGCCGTATCTATTTGCGCTCTAAAACGGCTATTGAGGATATGCGCGGCGGAAAGCAGCAGATCGTAATTACGGAGATTCCGTATCAGGTGGTGAAATCAAGGCTGGTTACGGCCATGGAGAATATCCGTCTGGAAAAGAAAGTGGAAGGCATTGCCGAAGTAAGGGACGAGAGCGGCCGCAATGGCCTCAGGATTGTGGTGGAGCTGAAGAAAGACGCCGACGCCCAAGGCATCCTTGCCTTTCTGCTAAAGAAAACCGACCTCCAGGTTGCGTACAACTTCAACATGGTGGCGATCGTCAACAAGCATCCCAAACAGCTGGGGCTGAAAAGCATGCTGGATGCATACATCGAGCACCAGAAGGAAGTCGTCACCTGCCGTTCGCAGTATGAACTGGAAAAGGCTCTTGACCGCGCGCATGTGCTGGAAGGGCTTGTCAAGGCGCTGAACATCCTGGACGAGGTCATTGCCGCTATCAAAGCCTCCAAGAACCGCCAGGACGCGCAGAACAACCTCGTGGTTCAATTCGGTTTCACCGAGCGGCAGGCCGACGCGATTCTGGTCCTGCAGCTTTACCGGTTAACCAATCTCGAAATCCATTCATTGGAGAAGGAGCTCAAAGATGTCCAGAAGACGATCGCTTACCTTCAAGGCATTCTTGGCTCCTCCAAGCAGCTGTTCCAGGTGATTAAACAGGAAATGACCGAAATCCGCAGCAAATACGGCATTGACCGCCGCTCCGAAATACAGGGCGAAGTAGAGGAACTGAAGGTTAACCTGGAAGTGATGGTCAGTCCCGAGGATGTCTTCGTCACCCTTTCGAGCGAAGGATACATCAAGCGGACGAGCAAGCTTTCCTTTACCCGGTCTGGCGGGGATCTGGGCAGCTCCGGAGTCAAAGAGGGCGACTTTATCCGCTATTTATTCGATATCAATACGATCGAGAACCTGCTTATTTTCACAAGGAGAGGGCAGTACTTTCTGCTGCCGGTCCATCAGGTTCCGGAATACAAATGGAAAGAGAACGGCACCGCGATCGTGAATGTGATAGGGATTGCCAAAGAAGACCGGATCGTGAGCGTCATCCCTGTCAAAGACTTCGAACAGCCAGGCAAGTCCCTGGTGTTCGTGACCAGGAAAGGCCAGGTCAAACGAACCGAGCTCAAGGAATATATGACCAACCGTTCCAACGCACTGGTTGCAGCCAAAGTGGCGGAAGGCGATGAGCTTGTGCAAGTGCAGCTTTCCTCCAACAATCAGGACATCCTGCTTGTGTCCAGGCAGGGAATGAGCATCCGGTTCAAGGAGGAAGAAGTCAACTCCATGGGCCGCGCAGCGGGAGGAGTACGCGGCATCCAGCTGAAAGAGGATGACGAGGTGGTTGCCGCGGAATGGGTTCCGAACTGGATCGACGGCGAAGAAGGCCAAATTCTTGCCGTCTCCGGCCACGGCTATGCCAAAAGATCGCCGCTCATCGATTACCCGCTCCAGGGACGCGGAGGAAAAGGCGTCATAACCTTTGAATTCAAGGACGGAAAGCGGCTAAAGCCGAGCGGCTCCCAATTGGCCGGCGCATTCTATGTGAAGGAGCCGTTTATCATCACAGCATTGCTCGGAAGCGGGGAAAGGTCTTCCCTATCTACAGAGAAAGCTCCGTTAGAAGACCGCAAATCGACAGGCAAGCAGGTCGTATCGATGGGGAAAACCGACCAGGTCACCGGCCTGATGAAGCTGCCCGAATGAGGGCGTACAAAGTCAGTCGTAGCTCTGAGTCGGCGGATCCAGCCGGTCGATCAGCTTCAGCATCATTTCCAGTACGGCCCACAATGGTATGGACTCGTTCAAACGGTCCAGCCACTGCGGGTCGTTTATTATTCCTTCCTTCATTGCCTGCTCCGCAATAGTCTTTTTGTACTCTTCCATCGTTCATCCCTCCGTAGGGTCCTATTTTTCCGAGCGAATTCGACAAATTCATCACTCCGTCGCCGTTAGGCGCCAGCCTATAGTTTTAGTGTATGTAGAATAGCGTCAGAACGTGATTACTAAGATCGAATCATGTCCTAAAATATTAATGCCATAAAACTATTTTCCGCCAAAGAACAATGCTATAATTTAGACAAGTTAAAAGATTAGGTATTCTGTTATTCCAGGAGTGATTGCGCAATGTACTATAACGATTTTTCCAGACTGTGGATGAAGCTCAGCAAAGAAATGAAATCCCATATGGAAACGGAACTTGCTCCTACTCTGACGGAAAGCCAACTGAACTTGCTTGAATTGATGAAAACGAATGGAAAAATGAAGCCGTCCGACTTTATCGAGCATTTGGAAACGACGCCAGCGGCCATTACGACTTTGCTGGACAGGATGGAGCGGAACGAGCTCATTGTGAGGGAAAGGGACGAGCGGGACCGCAGAATCGTCTGGGTGACGATGACGGAGAAGGGAATGCGGGAATGCGAAAGAGGCGCCCAAGTGCGCAGCGAGTTTCTGCACGGCCACCTGGGCCGCATCTCTCAGCATAACCAGCAGCTGCTTGTTTACCTGCTCGGCAAAGTTGCCAATTAGACCGGCACCTTGCGGGCCGGGAGGCTCTTAGGTTCAATTTTAAGCAAGAGAAGTCCATAGGTTCCAAGGATATTCCGCGGGCGGTTCCGACTGAAAGCTCATCCGCTCCTTAAGGACTGGATGCGGGAACTCGAGCTCCGTTGCCCATAGGGAAATCTGTTGGCCCGGTTTGTTTACGGATGCCCCGTATTTCTGGTCGCCGTACAGCGGACAGCCTTGATGTGCGAGCTGCACGCGGATCTGGTGGGGCCGGCCGGTATGAAGATGAATTCGGACCAGGCTCAAGCCATCGGATTCAGCCAATACCTCGTAATCGAGAACGGCTTCCTTGGCTCCCGGATGGGCTTTGTCCACGACGGTCACGGTGTTCGTCTTCTCGTTTTTGAGCAGGCAGTCGGTGAGCCGGCCGCGGGAGCCCTGTAATTTCCCGCGGACTACCGCTGTGTAGGTTTTGTTAAACGACCTTGTTCTCACCGCGTCGGACAACCGCGAAGCGGCCTTGGACGTTTTGGCGAAGACCATCACCCCGCCGACCGGCCGGTCCAACCGGTGAACCAAACCGAGAAACACATTGCCGGGTTTTCCGAACCTGATCTTGATGCCGTCTTTAAGCACACTAAGAAGATCGGGATCCTTGGACTCGTCTTCCTGGGTGGGCATGTTGACAGGCTTCACCACAACGAGCACATGGTTGTCTTCGAACAGGATGGGAATGGAAGGAGCAGCGCGCGACACGGCTTATTCCTCCCAGCGGGCGAGAATTCCGCACGGCAGCATCAGCTTTGTGGCTGTGGCGGGCAGTCCGATTTCTCCGCTCGTAATCCGGCCGCCGAATTTTTTGTGCAGGGTCAAGGACAGGATATTGTACAGCACGGTGGAAGACAAGCCTGTCGTGTAAGAGTTGATCAGCAGGAACAGCGGCCGGTCGGACAAGATGGAGGCGCAGCTCTGTATGAAGGGGAACAGATCGTCCTCGAGCTTCCATGTTTCGCCGTTCGGTCCCCGGCCGTAAGACGGCGGATCCATAATAATCGCGTCGTATTTGTTTCCCCGGCGCTGTTCCCTCTGTACAAATTTAAACACATCGTCCGTAATAAAACGCACGGGACGATGGGCCAGCCCGGAAAGATGCAGGTTCTCTTTGGCCCACTGCACTACGCCTTTGGATGCGTCGACGTGGACCACCTCCGCACCGGCAGAAGCGCATGCAACTGAGGCACCGCCGGTGTAAGCGAACAGATTGAGCACCTTCACCGGACGCCCGGCCGAACCGATCTTGTCCATCATCCATTTCCAATTGACAGCCTGTTCGGGGAACAGACCCGTGTGCTTGAAGCCCGTCGGTTTGATGTGAAAAGAGAGCCTGCCGTAGGAAATCGTCCATCTGTCCGGAATCTCCGTCCGATATTCCCACTCGCCGCCTCCGGAGGCGCTGCGGTGATAGTGGGCATCCGCCTGTTTCCAGGCCGGTGTCTCTTTATCCAAGGGCCATATAATTTGAGGATCGGGACGGCGCAGAACTACCGGGCCCCAGCGCTCCAGCTTTTCACCGCTTCCCGTGTCGATCAATTCATAATCTTTCCAATCGTCTGCAACAAACATTGAGCAAAAACCTTCTTTCGCTGAGATCTGCGATTCATCCGCATCCATAGATTTTCATTCTACAACACCGGTTCACGAATATCCAATATTTACTGTACCCAACTTATTCAAAAATGAAAAATCGGGTTAATATATTTAAAAATCGTTTTGATGATATGGTTGTTGATTCTACTAGAAGGAATGGTGCAAAATGGAAAGCCTGGTCCCCAGTTCCCACGATATGTTCCTGTTTCATGAAGGCAGTTTACACCACAGTTATAGAATGCTAGGAGCCCACATGATGGAATGTGAGGGGAAGAAAGGTGTGCGGTTCACAGTTTGGGCGCCGCATGCCCGGGAGGTTAGGGTAGTAGGTGACTTCAACGGATGGAACGGCACGGACTATCTTATGGACAAGCTCAACGAGACGGGGATCTGGTCTTTATTCGTGCCCGATCTTACGCAAGGGGAGAGGTATAAGTACGAAATTCTGACTCCCCACGGCACGCTGATGCTGAAGTCGGATCCGTATGCCTTTTACTCCGAAGTAAAGCCCTTGACGGCGTCCCGGGTGTACGACCTGGAAGGCTATGAATGGAGCGACAGGGCGTGGCAGAACGGCAAAAAGAAAAAGCCGTCCTACAACGCGCCCATGAATATTTATGAAGTACATATGGGTACGTGGAAAAAGAAAGAGAACGACGGTTACTATACATATAGGGAGCTCGCAGAGGAGTTGGTGGACTACGTGGCGGACCTCGGCTACACCCATATCGAGCTGCTGCCGCTGATGGAGCATCCGTACGACCGTTCATGGGGTTACCAGGCGACGGGATATTTTTCCGTCACGAGCCGGTTCGGAGAGCCGAAGGATTTCATGTACTTTGTGGACTGCTGCCACCGGAAAGGAATCGGCGTCATCATGGACTGGGTCCCCGGCCATTTCTGTAAAGACGATCATGGCCTGAGGCAGTTTGACGGACTCCCGGTATACGAATATGAGGACCCGGCCAAAGCGGAGAAGCATCAATGGGGAACGCTTACTTTTGACTTCGGAAAGCCGGAAGTGGTCTCTTTTCTCATATCGAACGCGGTGTTCTGGATGGACAAGTTCCATATTGACGGGCTTCGCGTAGACGCCGTGGCGAGCATGCTGCTGCTTAACTTTGGCAGAGCTGATTACGAACAGAAGCTGTACAACAAATACGGCGGAGAACAAAATCTGGAAGCGGTGGAGTTTATCAAGAAACTGAATACCGCCGTGTTCCAATACTTCCCGCAGGCATTGATGATGGCGGAGGATTCCACCGATTGGCCTAAAGTGACCCACCCCGTGGACGAAGGCGGTCTCGGGTTCAACTATAAATGGAACATGGGCTGGATGAACGATATGCTGAAATATATGGAGATGGATCCTTTATTCCGCAGCTTCAATCACCGGCTCGTTACGTTCTCCTTCATGTACGCCTTCTCCGAGAATTATGTGCTGCCATTGTCACATGACGAGGTGGTTCACGGCAAGAAGTCGCTGCTGGACAAAATGCCGGGCGATTATTGGCAGAAGTTTGCCTGTCTCAGGGCTTTCTATGGGTATATGTTCGCCCACCCCGGCAAGAAGCTTCTTTTCATGGGGGGAGAATTCGGGCAGTTCAGCGAGTGGAAGGATCTTGAGCAGCTGGACTGGGTGCTGTTCGATTATGATATGCACCGCCGGATGTTCGAGTATGTCCGCGACTTGAACCGCTTGTACCTGTCCGAGCCCGCTCTTTGGGAGCTGGACCACCAGCAGGAAGGGTTTGACTTCATAAGCCCGCACGACCAATCCCAAAGTGTGGTTGGCTTTCTGAGAAAAGGAAGCAAGGAGAGGGAATGGCTGCTGATCGTAAGCAATTTCACTCCAGTTGTCCATCCGGACTACCGGATCGGGGTTCCCGTGGCCGGCACCTATGAAGAAATCTTCAACAGCGACATGGAAGCTTACGGGGGATCGAACCAGTACAACGGGCTGCCTCTCAAGACCGAAGAGGAGGAATGGCACGGGCAGCCTTATATGCTCCGGATGATTGTGCCTCCCCTCGCCACGGTGGTCATTAAGCTCAAAAGAAAGGCTAGAGCCAAAGGCGCGAACAAGAACGGCAATTAAAAACACCCGGTGGTGCGCCGCGAGCAAATTAGCCGGACTCGTCTCACGGCGAGCGACGGGGTGCAGGGTATGTGTTGCCTGCAGACGGCAATAAAAGCGGCGAGCAAGTGAACGGTACCAAAAAGACGTATAGCAGAGAGAGGATGGAAGCCGATGCGCAAAAAGGAATGTGTGGCCATGCTGCTTGCTGGCGGCGAGGGAAGAAGATTGGGCGTATTAACCAAACAATTGGCCAAACCGGCTGTCCATTTTGGCGGCAAATACAGGATCATCGATTTTACATTGAGCAACTGCACGAACTCGGGTATAGACACCGTCGGTGTGCTGACCCAGTACCAGCCTCTCGTGCTTAATACTTATATCGGAATTGGCAGCCCATGGGACCTGGACCGGAAGGACGGCGGGGTGACCGTACTCCCTCCGTTCGTCGAGCAAAAAGGCGGAGACTGGTATAAAGGTACGGCCAACGCGATCTACCAGAACATCAGCTTTATCGAGCGGTATAATCCGGAATACGTCCTTGTCATTTCCGGGGACCATATCTACAAGATGGATTATGACAAAATGCTCGATTACCACAAGCGTAAAAATGCAGACGTTTCCATTGCAGTCATTGAAGTGGGCTGGGACGAAGCGAGCCGGTTCGGAATCATGAGCGCGGATGCTGACGGAACGATCACGGAGTTCGCTGAGAAGCCGAAGGAGCCGAAGAGCAATCTGGCTTCGATGGGCGTATACATTTTCACTTGGGAGGTTCTCCGTCATTATCTTCGCAAAGATGAGCAGAATCCGGAATCTTCCAAGGATTTCGGCAAGGACCTCATTCCACTTATGCTCAGCGAAGAAGCCAAAATGTACGCTTATCCGTTCGAAGGCTACTGGAAGGATGTCGGTACCGTGCGCAGCTTGTGGGAAGCCAATATGGACCTGCTGGACAACGAGCCGGAATTGAATCTGAACGATAAGCACTGGCGGATTTACTCCCTTAATCCTTATCAGCCCGCTCAGTATATCGCGCCAACGGCCCAAATCCGCAGATCCCTTGTGAATGAAGGCTGCGCCGTCTTCGGCGAAGTGGACCATTCCGTACTGTTTTACGGCGTTCAGGTGGGGGAAGGCAGCTATATCAAGGATTCCGTTATTATGCCGAATGCGCGGATCGGGGAGAATGTCACCATCCACCGTGCGATCATCGGGGAAGGTACGGTCGTTGAGGACGGTTGCACGGTCGGCGGCGAGGACACATCCGGCGAGATTATGCTGATCGGCGGGAACCAACGGATTACGACTTCAAATCAAAGGGGATAACAATTATATGAAACGTATCATGGGAGTCATTAATCTTGTGAATGAACCGGATGATTTGGAAGAACTCACCTATTACCGGTGCGTGGCTTCCGTTCCTTACGGCGGTAGATACCGGCTGATAGATTTCGCGCTCTCCAATATGGTCAATTCGGGAATCGAAAATGTGGCTGTGTTTACACACCATAAATACCGTTCGTTAATGGATCATCTGGGATCCGGCAAAGAGTGGGATCTGGACCGCAAGCGCGGCGGCTTGTTCCTGCTGCCTGCGGTGCTGGACGAGCCTTCGGGCATGTCGCGGGGGGACTTGTTCCAATTTTACAGCCATAGGGACTATTTTCACCGCGGACCGGAAGAGTATGTGGTCATCTCGCGCTCCCATATGATCTGCAATCTCGATTATAACGAGGTGCTGAGACACCATGAAGAAACCGGCGCGGACATCACGGTGATTTATAAGGAAAAAGATTCGCTGGAGATGGGAAAGCAAAGGCGCATGGAAGTCGATGAGGACGGTCGCGTCCTGGTGATGGAAGATCAGCTGGGTAGGCTGAAGAGCAGCAAAATCTCGATGGAAATGTATTTGATGAAGAAATCGCTGCTTCTGGATTTGGTGGAAACCTCCCTGGCGCGGGGCTGGGACCATCTCGTGAGAGATGCGATCATGAAGAACGTCCGCAAGCTGAATATTTATGGCTATGAGTTCAAAGGGTATCTGGGCATCATCAACTCCATCCAGAACTATTACAAGCACAGTATGGAGCTGCTCAATCCCAAAATATGGCGCGGGCTGTTTCTTCAATTCAACCCTATTTTTACCAAAATCAAGGACGAACCGCCTGCCAAATACATGGACAACGCCACGGTGAAGAATGCCCTGATTGCCAACGGATGCGTCATTGAAGGCAAAGTGGAGAACAGCATCCTGTTCCGCGGCGTCAAAATCAGCAAAGGCGCTTATGTCAAGAACAGCATCATCCTGCAAAACTGTGAAATCGAAGAAAACGTGATCGTGGAGAACAGCATTCTGGACAAAGATGTGTTCATTTCCAGAGGACGTGTGCTAACTGGAGATTCCAAAGCGCCGTTTATCGCCGCGAAAACGAAAGTGATATAATTCGATGTCATTACTCAGAAAAACAATAGTGGAGGAGTAAAGGCGTCCGCTGCATGAAAGCGCTTGATATGCCGGTACCTGCTGCGGCCCCTTTTCAGCCTGCCGCTTATAAAGGAGTGGAAAGAATGAAAGTTTTGTTTGCTGCTTCCGAAGCCGTTCCCTTTGCCAAGACGGGGGGACTGGCCGACGTCATCGGCTCGCTGCCCAAGGAGCTCAAAAAACAAGGTGTGGATGTGCGGGTCATTATGCCCAAATACGGCGATATTCCCTTGCATTTTCAGGAGCGTATGGAGCAGGTCTGCAATTTCTACACCAATATCGGATGGAGAAGGCAGTATGTAGGTATCCAGAAGCTGGAGCATGAGGGAGTCACGTTTTATTATGTCGATAATGAGTTTTATTTCAAAAGAGGCGGGTTGTACGGTTACGGGGACGATGCGGAGCGATATATCCTGTTCTCAAGGGGCGTGATCGAAGCTCTCCCTTACCTCAAATTCATCCCGGACGTGGTTCATTGTCACGATTGGCAGGCGGGATTGATTCCGGTGCTGTTTAAGGCGCATTACTGGAACCTGCCGGATTTTGCCAATATGAAATTTATGATCACCATCCACAATATGAAGTACCAGGGCATCTTTGGGAAAGACCAGTTCAGGGAACTGGCCGGGCTGGGAGAAGAACATCTCCACGGATACGCGCTTGAGCTTCATGGGGGGGCGAGCTTTTTGAAAGGCGGTCTGCTGTACTCCGATGTGATTACGACGGTCAGTCCCACCTATGCGGAAGAGATCCAGACGCCTTATTTCGGGGAAAATCTGGACAGCCTGCTGAGGAGCCAATCCGACCGTTTGCACGGCATTGTCAACGGCATCGATTACGAGGAGTTCGATCCGATGAAGGATCCGCGGCTTTTTATCAATTACCGGGATTCCCTGGTGAAAAAGAAGATGAACAAAGTGCTGCTGCAAGAGCAGTTCGGGCTCCCGGCGGGCAGGGACATCCCGATGATCGCCCTCGTAACCAGGCTGGTGGAGCAGAAAGGGCTCGATTTGATTGCCGGTGTGCTGGAGGAGCTCATGCAGGCGGATGCCCAATGGGTGATTCTCGGGACGGGTGAGCATAGATATGAGGAGATGTTCAGGTACGCGGCCTGGCGGTATCCGGACAAGGTTTCAACTCATATCACGTTCGATGAGGAACTGGCCAGAAGAATGTACGCCGCTTCGGACTTGTTCCTGATGCCCTCCCAATTCGAGCCGTGCGGTATCGGCCAGCTGGTCGCGCTTCGCTACCGCTCCGTGCCGATCGTGCGGGAAACCGGCGGACTGAAGGATACGGTACAGCCGTACAATGAATTTACGAAGGAAGGCAACGGCTTCAGCTTCACCAATTTTAACGCGCACGACATGCTCCATACCGTGCGCCGGGCATTGGAGTTTTACCATGATGCGGATGCCTGGTCCGCCATTCACGGCAACATCAGGAAGTGCGATTTCTCCTGGAGTAAATCGGCTCAGAAGTACATTGAACTGTACGAGAGGATTACCGTTCCCGAAGAAAGGATTGCGCTGGATGAGCCGGAAAACGAGGCGGATGGCGTCCTGGAAGATATGCCGGAAAACGAGCCGGGCAGCGTCACGGAAAATATGCCGGAAAACGAGACGGACAACGTCACGGAACATACGCCGGATAACGAGCCGCAAGAGAATGCTTCTGAAAAGAAGGCCTCTGAAGAAAGCGTGCCATTCCTTCCATAACGCCAAAGATGTATGCACATACCTGCGAAGGTTGAACTGCGGGTGCATATCTTGCACAGCCGGCCTGCGGGCCGGCTTTGTTTCTTTTTACAGCGCGTCAGTAAAAAAGGTTCTCAACGCTGCAACTTCGTGCTATAATTTACGATCATATGAATGCTAAGTATCACTAGGGGTGCCATACGGCTGAGACGGAACATCTCCGGACCCTCTGAACCTGATCTGGTTTATGCCAGCGTAGGGAAGTGGTGAGCGTACCGTTTCAAGGTTTGAGTATACCAAGCCGGGACGACCACTTTTCATCGGAAAAGTGGTCTTTTTTGTGAGTTTCGGGCTCACGCAAAAACAGCGATTCCACACCTAAGCCCTGCGCGTATCCGGGATTATTTTGTTCAAGGAGGTGCTTATGAGGCCAAAAGAACTGCACATCGTTTCTACAGGCAAGCAGTCCATGGCTGAAGTGGCCGCAATTGCCGCGCAGATTTATCCTTGGGTAACTTTTTTCCATCTGCGCGAGAAACACAGGACGGCCCGCGAGCTGTGCGAAGGCATTAAACAATTACTCATGGCGGGTGTCGACCCGAGAAGAATTATTGTCAACGACCGGGCCGATGTCGCGGCCGCCATGTATGTGTACGGCGTTCATCTGGCGTATCACAGCCTGGATGTTGCGCAGGCGAAGGCAGTATTTCCGGGCCTGGCTGCAGGCAAATCCGTTCATTCCGCAGATGAGGCGGTACTGGCCGAAGAGGAGGGCGCGGATTACCTGATATTCGGCCATGTGTTTCCGACAGCGTCAAAACCGGGCATGGCAGCGAGAGGCGTTGAAGCGCTCCGTGAAGTGATTGCGAAAGTGAAGGTGCCGGTTATCGCCATCGGCGGACTGACTCCGTTAAATGCCGCAGAAGTGCTGGACGCCGGTGCGGCGGGCATTGCCGTGATGAGCGGTATCCTCGAAGCGGTTGATCCTGTGGACACGGCGCAGGCGTACTATCAAATTTTACACAACGGGAGTTAATGAATATGGCAGAACACTACGATGTGGCAGTTGTCGGCGGAGGTGCGATTGGTGGGTCGGTCGCATTCCATCTGGCGAAAAAGGGGTTCAAGGTTCTACTGCTGGAAAAGGGCCGCACAGGCTCCGGCGCTTCAAGCGCGGCGGGTGGAATGCTGGGAGCGCAGTCCGAAATGCATGAGAAAGGGCCGTTCTTCGACCTGGCCCGGCTCAGCAGAGCCAAATTTCCTCTTATCGCGGAAGAGCTGAAGGAGCTGACCGGCATCGACATCGGCCTGGTGCAAAAAGGGCTGCTGAAGGTTGCCGCAACCTCCGAGCAGGCGGAAGAGTGCCGAGGCATGATCGCTTTTCAGGTCGAGGCAGGGGAGCGGGCGGAATGGCTGACTCCCGAGCAGGCGCGGGAAGTGGAGCCCGCTTTGACGCAGCAGATCTGCGGAGCCGTGTACATCCCAGGCGACGGCCAGGTGTTGGCCCCTGAGCTGTCGGAGGCTTATGTGAAAGCAGCCGCAGCGCTGGGAGCCGCGGTAAAGGAGTACACCGAGGTGAAATCGTTGATTATCGACGGGGATCGGGTGAACGGCTTAATCACGGAAGAAGGCACGGTGTTGTGCGAACGGGTCGTAGTGGCAGGCGCGGTCGGAAGTAAAGGACTGCTCACGCAAGCCGGGCTTTCACTGGATCTTTATCCGGTCAAAGGAGAATGCTTTTCGGCCGTCACACAGAAGCCTCTATTGGAAACGACGATATTTTCAAAGGGATGCTACCTGGTCCCCAAACGCGGCGGCCGAATCCTTGTAGGCGCTACGATGGTTGCAGGTTCCTATGATTTGACAGTCAGTGTGGGAGGACTGATGGGCTTAATGGAAAAAGCGGTGCGTCTCGTGCCTTCGATCGCCGCGGCCAGATTGGAAAAGTCATGGGCGGGACTCAGGCCGCAGACACGGGACGGGCTGCCTTATCTGGGGGAGGTACCGGGCTGCATAGGGTTGTTTGCGGCGGCAGGACACTACCGGAACGGGATTCTGCTAAGCCCGATTACAGGGGAGCTTGTAGCGGACCTGATCTCGGGCAAGCGGACGGCCGGCATGGATCTGGACGCTTTTCGCCCCGACCGGCACAGCGCTTCTCTTACGGCAGGAGGAATATAAAAAATGAAAGTACTTACGATCAACGGAACCGAGCTTGAGGTCCCGCAAGCGGTCACGACGGTAAGGGAGCTTTTGACCCATCTGGAGCTGGACCGCAAAGTCGTCATCGTGGAATTGAACCGGAATATTCTTGAAAAATCGGCGCACGCCGAAGCCCTGCTTTCCAATGGAGACCGGGTCGAAATCGTACATTTTGTGGGAGGCGGATAAACATGTTAACTATCGGACCTTATCAGTTTAAATCAAGACTTTTGCTTGGGACAGGAAAATTTCCGGATTTCGAAGTCCAGCGGGTGGCGGTCAACGTGTCGGAGGCCCAGATCCTCACTTTTGCCGTTCGCCGGATGAATATTTTCGAGCCCGGCCAGCCGAATTTCCTGGAAATGCTGGATCTCGCCCGGTTCAAGCTGCTGCCTAATACGGCAGGTGCCCGGAACGCTGAGGAAGCGGTGCGGATCGCAAGGCTGGCCAAAGCTTCCGGTTTGTGCGACATGATTAAGGTGGAAGTGATCGGGGACATGAAGACACTGCTGCCGGATCCCGTGGAGACGCTGAAGGCCACCGAATTGCTGCTGGAGGAAGGCTTTATCGTGCTGCCTTACACCTCGGACGATGTGCTGCTGGCCAGACGGCTGCAGGAGTTGGGAGCGCACGCCATAATGCCGGGAGCTTCCCCGATCGGTTCGGGCCAGGGGATCGTCAACCCGCTCAATATCAGCCTTATTGTAGAACAGGCGACGGTTCCCGTTATCGTGGATGCCGGTATAGGCACTCCTTCCGACGCCGCCATTGCTATGGAGCTCGGGGCTGACGGAGTTCTGCTTAACACGGCGGTATCCGGAGCCAAGGATCCGATCAAGATGGCGCTTGCCATGAAGCTCGCCATTGAAGCCGGCCGTTTTGGCTTCGAGGCGGGCCGGATCCCGAAAAAACGCTACGCCTCAGCGAGCAGCCCGATGGAAGGAATGAGCCTATCATGACCGGCCGTTCGGAGGAAACGGGCCATTCCATGGATATGGCAGTACCGAAAGTGTTGACTATTGCCGGATCGGACAGCGGGGGAGGCGCGGGCATCCAGGCCGATCTGAAAACGTTCCAGGAGCTGGGAGCTTTCGGCATGTCGGTGATCACTGCGGTCACGGCTCAAAACACACTGGGGGTGCAGGGGGTTTACCCGCTTCCTGTGGAAGCGGTAGTCCGTCAGATGGATTCCATCGGCGAGGATCTGGAGCCTCAGGCGGTGAAGACCGGCATGCTGTTCAGCGGTGAAATCATCGAAGCTGTGGCAGGCAAGATCTGCAGCTACGGCTGGCGCGGGCTGGTGGTCGATCCGGTGATGACCGCAAAAGGGGGTGCGGCGCTGCTGCGGGACGACGCTGTAGAGGCTGTATGCAGACACCTGCTGCCGCTCGCCAAGGTAGTTACGCCGAATATTCCGGAAGCGGAAGCTCTCGCGAATATGAGCATCCATTCAATGAAAGACCGTGTGGAAGCGGCAAAGAGAATCCATGCATTGGGACCTGAGTACGTACTGATAAAAGGCGGGCACGCAGACGAGCAGGCTGTTGCGGAGGATCTGCTTTATGACGGTGCAGCTTCCTATACGTTCACTGGCGAGAGAGTAAAGACCAAAGATACTCACGGCACCGGCTGCACCTTTGCCGCAGCGATTGCCGCCGAGCTCGCGAAAGGGGCTTCTGTCCGGCAGGCAGCGGGTACAGCGAAGCATTTTATTCAAGCGGCTATCGCTCATCCACTGGGAATCGGCGGAGGACACGGGCCTGCCAATCATTGGGCCTACAGGAAATACTCCCGGGGCAACATAGCGACGAACAACTAAAGTTTGGAACGGGGGAGCGGAAGTGGCGGAAGCGTTAAGGGAACGGCTGAAGCTTTATTTGGTCATGGGAACGGTGAACTGCCTCACGGATCCTCTACGCACGTTGGAGGAAGCGATCGAGGGTGGCATCACCGCCTTTCAATTTCGGGAAAAGGGTCCCGAAGCTTTGCAGGGCCAGGAAGCATACATTTTGGGTAAACAGCTGCAAAAGCTGTGTAAATCCCGCGATGTGCTGTTTATCGTCAATGACGATGCAGAACTTGCGCTGAGGTTAAATGCCGACGGGGTACATATTGGCCAGGAAGATCAGGCATTAGCTGAAGTGCGCACGAAAATGCGGGATAAAATCGTAGGCGTCTCGGCTCACGACGTGGAGGAAGCCAATCTCGCGCTGCAGAGCGGGGCGGATTATTTGGGGGTAGGCCCCATGTATCCGACGGCAACGAAATCAGACATCCGCGAGGTGAAGGGGCCATCCATAATTAAAGAGATACGCAGAAACGGCATTTCCCTGCCTTTGGTTGGAATCGGCGGTATCTCCCAAGGCAAAATAAAGGCAGTGATAGAAGCAGGAGCAGACGGGGCTGCCGTCATTTCAGCCATCACACAGGCCGGCTCTCCACGCAATGCTGCGCAAATGATGCTGCGCGAAGTAAGCGCCAGTCTGTACTGGAAGGAACTTTTTCCACGAATCAACCCCTGAATGCGCCGTTTCTTTTTTAGTCAATAATCCATATCTTTATAATTAGCAAATGTTAATTTTAAGGAAGGAGGACAGCCGTAATGCATGGGATTTCCATTGTTACCAGCACGCAAAGGGCGCATTTCAAGAAAAACCTGTTTAAAAATTACAAAAGGCAGAGATGGAAAAAAAAGGAACTCATCATAGTCCTAAACAAAGATAGCATTAACAGCAAAAACTATCGAAAAATGGCTAAAAAATATAAACACATATCCATATACCGGGTGCCGGAGAAAAAGACGCTGGGAAAATGTTTAAATGTTGGGGTCAGCAAAGCCAGATACAATATTGTGGCCAAATTTGACGACGACGATTATTATGCACCCCATTATTTAAAGGACTGTATGCGTGCATTAAAAAGAAGCCGTGCGGATATCGTCGGCAAACGCGCGCATTTTATTTGGCTTAAGCAATCCAAAGCACTCCTTCTCCGTAATACGGGAGCCGAAAATAAGTTTGTCTCTATTCTGCCCGGGGCCACTTTAGTGTTCAAAAAGAAAGTATTTAACAAAGTCCGTTTCTCCAACATGACGGTAGGGGAAGACGATAAGTTTTGCAGGGACAGCAGGGCCAAGGGGTTTAAAATCTTTTCCGGCAGCAAATACCATTTCGTCGCCGTCCGCAGGAAAAATTCATCCGGCCATACCTGGATCATAAGCGACAAAAATTTGTTGCAAAGCGGCAATGTAAGGCGCATTCCCCGCGTAAAGAAATACAAAAAATATGTATCAAGAAAGCGGGCTAAGTGACGCGCACCGCAACGGGAAGCGGAACGAATACGTTAAAGCAGCGGCGCCGTAAGGTCGCTTTTTTTTTGCTCGCAGATAGTCCCTTTCACAAGAAAAACCAAGCGGAAATCCAGCCTGGAAACAAAAAAGCTGCCTGTGGGGCAGCCTTCACAATTTCAAAGGTTTACAAACGATTTTTTCTTCCAGCCACTAAATTGTAGACAAGGGAGATCAAAGCGGCGACAAGGAGGATATGAATCAATCCACCTGCGATGTGAAAAGAAAGACCTAGAACCCAAAATAACAGCAATACAACAAAAATTGTCCAGAGCATGTCAGCACTTCCTTTCTAATAAATATTTTTGGTGTATACAAATTCTAACCACATTTGCGTAAATCTAAACATTCTTTGAACCTTGACTGCCTTCCCGGACCGTGAAAAACGAAATGATAGGGTCGAGATTTTGATTGTACTTCATTTTTTGCGTGCTCAGCGGAGCGAATAAAGCCCCTGACTTTTTGACGCGTTCAATCACATTTAATACTGTAAAATCGGTCGGTCTGAAGCCTTTGCCTACTTCTTCCCAAGTGACCGGAGTGGAAACGGTTGGCATCATGCGCGCGCGCACGGAGTAAGGGACTGCCATCGTTCGGCCCCGCCAAAGCTGCAAATAATCGAAATATAATTTTGAGCGCCGTTTGTCCACCACCCGTTCCAAGGTGATTTGATCCGGCATTTTTTGTGACATGTAATCCGCAATAAATTTATTTATTTTCCTGGTTTCTGCAAACGTATATTTCGGTTCGATCGGAATGTATATTTGCAGCCCCGTTGCGCCGGATGTTTTGGGAACTGAAAACAGCCCGAGGGAATCGAGGACTTCTTTTAGTGCCAACGCTGTTTCGCTTACAAGCGCAAAACTCCGGTCATCCGGAGGATCCAAATCGAAAACCAATTCGGTTGGATAATCTTTGCGGTCATAACGGTCAAAGGGAACATGCAGCTCTAATGCATCCAAATTCGCGACCCATACAAGTGAGGCGGTGTTATTGAGTAAAATCCTTTCTTTTCCGTTGTATACAACGCGCGGCAACCATTCCGGGGCAGTTCCGTGAACGGAGCGCTGTTCAATTCTTTTGCCGCCTGGCCCTGTCGGGTAACGCCAAATCATAAGCATTCGATCGATTGTATAAGGCAAAAAATAAGGGGCGGCCTCCACTAGATATTTTATGTAGTCCAGCTTGGTTATCCCGAATTCTGGCCACAGCAGCTTGGCTGGACTCGTAATAGTGATTTCTTTGCCATTCGCCGTGGCAGTAAAGTCAGACATAGGGCACCTCGAAAACATTTGGTATAATTAGTTTCCACCAAGCAGGGGAAAGCTATGTGATTCATGCGATACTTGCTTAATGCTTTTGAAGAAGCCTTTGCCCATGAGCAATCGGTGACACGTCGTATTTATGATATATCCGATGCCTCTTGGAACGAGAGGGAACACGCTACCATCAATTTTTTAAAATGGTTTATAGATGAACAGGTGGAAGAAGAAGCCACTTTCGACAGCATCGTACCAAGATTAAAGAGGATAGACAACGACAGTAATGCGTTCTTCATCCTGGATGCGGAATTGGCTAAGCGTACATATACTCCCCCGCCATTTCCAACCTATTTACCCAGCGCCTTCATAATATCGTCAATGGTTTTTTCACTGGCGGCCAAACCGCTGTTTGTCCAGCTGCCGGAATCCTTTATTTCATAAACATGATTCTGTTTTACGGCCGGCAAGGCCTTCCACACTGGGCTGTCAAAGGCTTCTTTCCCACTTCCTACACCATCCTTCTTTACCAGGAAAAGATGGTCCGCGTCTAGCTCCGAAAGCTTTTCAAGAGAAATCGGCTCCCATTTGGCTGAAGGCGCAGCGAGATTTTGAACAAGTTTCGGTCGGGTCACGCCCAAATCCCCATACATTACTTTTCCGCTAAAGCGTGTTTCCTCGAAGAGGTAAAATTGTTTTTCAACCATCCATACGATAGCCGCCGATTTCTCGCCGATAACCTGATGGATTTTCGCTTTGGCCTCTTTGGCTTTATAGTCATAGTCATTTAGAGCTTTCTTCGCCGCATCGGATTTGTTGAGTAATTCACCGATTTTTAGCAGCTGCTGACGCCAATCTTTGCCTAATTCATCACCCAGGATATAGGTGGGCGCGATTTTGGAATATTTCTCGTAAAGGCCGTTTTGTACCGATGCAGGTGAACTAATGATGATCAGATCGGGATTGACAGCGGCAACTGCTTCAGGCGGAAGGTCCCAGCTGATTTTTTGCACGTCTTTCAATGCAGGCTGCAGATAGTCCTGAACGGTTTGGCCAATCGACCATTGGGCGACCGGCTTGACGCCGAGGACCGTTAAATGGTCTTCGAGATAGGGGGCAAGAACCCGCTGCGGATTTGCCGGAATCTTTACTTCATGGCCCATCGCATCTTTTACGATTTGATTGGATGCTTTCTCCGCTGCAGGCGTACTTCCGGAAATGTTTCCTTTACCGACGCAAGCGGTAATAAGCATTGCAAAAACGATCAAGCAGATTAAAACGGGCAGACTTTTTCGAGCGTGAAACATAGAATTTATTTCCCCCTGTAGTTCATTGTGATAATGATTCTCAATTTCATCTATATCCTACAGAGCGGATATACATGTGTCAATGGTATTTTCTGGAGGACACAAGCGAGATAAGGAAACTGAAAGAATAAAGGTTAGTAATTGACTAACGGCAGGAAGACATCTATAATAATTCCGATAACGATTCTCATTATCATTTGAAAAGTTTTAGTCTATTGCAACAATCTCTAACAAGCAAATATAAGGATGGTTTAAATGATTGCA
Organism: Paenibacillus sp. JCM 18996; assembly: GCF_055392555.1. Taxonomy (NCBI): domain Bacteria; kingdom Bacillati; phylum Bacillota; class Bacilli; order Caryophanales; family Paenibacillaceae; genus Paenibacillus; species Paenibacillus sp. JCM 18996. Next base: position 1,379,348 of record NZ_AP043884.1, on the reverse strand, counting down.
CATACCCAATCTGTTACACAACATGAAGCAAAATTTCAGTCCCGGCCAATTGTCGCTGCGCTTATCCTGATTTGTGGATTAGCTGCCCTTATCCTTGGCATGGCCTTATCCGTTTCCGTCGGCGCGGCGGACATCAAACTTTCCACCGTTTGGGAAGCGATTGTTCGGTTCAATCCGGAGCAAAGCCAGCACCAGATCATCAATGAAATTCGCATACCGCGGGTACTCGCGGGAGCATTAACAGGCGCCTGTTTTGCTGTAGCTGGAGCCATCATGCAGGGCATGAGCCGCAATCCGTTAGCCGATTCCGGACTGCTTGGCCTGAATAGCGGTTCGGGATTTGTGCTCGCGCTCTGTTTCGCTTTTTTTCCCGGACTTCCGTTATTATATCTGATCGTGAATTCCTTTCTTGGAGCTGCAGTCGCCGCTGGGCTTGTGTACGGTATCGGCTCATTTGCAAAAGGGGGCCTCACACCCGTGCGGCTGGTTCTAGCCGGAGCCGCCGTCAGTGCGCTTCTCACTGCGCTAAGTGAAGGCATCGCCATTTACTTTCACATCGGTCAGGACCTCGCTTTCTGGTATGCCGGCGGGGTTGCGGGGACAAAGTGGCTGCAGATCAAAATGATGTTCCCTTGGGCTGCCGGGGCGATGATCGCCGCTTTGCTGCTTTCCCGTTCGATAACCCTGCTCAGCCTCGGAGAAGAGGTGGCGACCAATTTAGGCCAGCGAACCCGTATGGTGAAGCTGGCTGCTATAGTCACCGTGCTGGTGCTGGCTGGCGCATCGGTTTCCGCTATTGGCGCTGTGGGCTTTGTAGGGCTTATTATCCCGCATGTCGCACGGTATTTGGTCGGTGTCGATTACCGCTGGATTATTCCCTGTTCCGCGGTGCTCGGCAGTCTGCTTATGGTGCTCGCCGACATTGCCGCCCGCATGGTCCATCCGCCTTACGAAACCCCGATCGGCGCTCTGATCGCCTTGATCGGAGTTCCTTTCGTACTCTATTTGGCACGAACAAAGAGGAGGGAACTGTAGTGGAAACCTCATTTGAGGAAACGGGGCGTCGCAGTAGATTCAGCGAAACAGCAGTATGCATTACACTTGGGCTGCTGATCCTGATCGTGTTTATTGTCAGTATGAATACCGGCTTCATCCAGTTGTCGCCGCTCGACGTTATCAAGACGTTGATAGGTGCTGGAACGGATAAGCAGGAACTTATTCTGTTCGAATTCCGCCTGCCGCGGACCGTGATTTCAGTGCTGGCCGGTGCCGGGCTTGCCGTATCAGGATGCATTATGCAGGGGATTTCCCGCAATGCGCTTGCCGATCCCGGCATCCTTGGGATCAATGCCGGTGCCGGACTGATGGTAATATTGTTTGTTTCCTTCTACCCTTTGAATACGGCGGCTCCGGTCTTCTTCCTGCCGATTCTTGCTTTCGCCGGAGCAGGGCTGACTGCCGCGTTGATCTATGGACTGGCCTTCAAAAAGCATGAGGGACTCTCGCCGATCCGTTTGGTGCTTACGGGGATTGCTGTCGCGGCAGGCATCAGTGCAGCCATGATCGTTCTCACTATTAGACTGGACCCTCAAAACTACCAGTTTGTATCCGTTTGGATGGCGGGCAGCATCCTGGGAACGAACTGGAAGTTTGTGCTGACTCTCCTGCCCTGGTTGTTGGCACTACTACCTTACGTATTTTACAAGGCAAGGGTGTTAAACGTGCTGAACCTGGGGGAGCAGATGGCTGCCGGACTAGGAGTACCGGTGGAAAAGGAACGCCTCGGGCTTCTTGCGGCCTCCGTCGGCCTGGCGGCCTCCTGCGTTGCTGTCGGCGGCGGTATCGGCTTTGTCGGGCTGATCGGCCCGCACCTTGCTCGCCGACTGGTAGGTCCGAAGCATCAATGGCTGCTTCCTGCCTCGGCATTGGCAGGTGGGCTGCTGCTGATCGCGGCCGATACGCTGGCCCGCGTGATTCTGCAGCCTGCCGAAATTCCGACGGGTATAATCGTTGCTGTTATCGGTGCGCCGTATTTTCTATACTTGCTGGCCAAATCGAAAGCGTAGAGGACTTAACCGTTACCGTCCATATTTGATTAAAACGGGAGTGAAGCAGATGCCGGAGCGTTTGAGCACTGAGCAGCTTGATATCAGTTATGAGGACACTTTGATTGTAAATAACTTGAATTTGACCGTGCCGACAGGGAAAATCACTGCGCTTGTCGGTGCTAACGGGTCGGGGAAATCAACGATTCTAAAGACGATGGCACGACTTATGAAGCCAAGCTCGGGGGAAGTCTTGTTGGACGGGAAATCGATTCACAAGCAGTCTACGAAAGATGTGGCGAAGCAGCTCGCCATTCTTCCGCAGAATCCGGGTGCGCCGGAGGGGCTGACGGTTTCCGAACTGGTCGCATATGGACGATTCCCTCGTCAAAAAGGATTCGGAACGTTAAGCAGTGATGATAAGGAAATCATTCGCTGGGCGATCCGGATGACCGGGTTGGAATCTTTTTACGACCGCGCTGTTGATCAACTTTCAGGCGGACAGCGTCAGCGGGCGTGGATCGGCATGGCTTTGGCCCAGCAGACGGATATACTGTTCCTGGATGAGCCAACCACGTTTCTGGACATGGCCCATCAGTTTGAGGTGCTCCAGCTGCTGCAAAAGTTGAATCAGGAGGAACGGCGAACGATTGTGATGGTTGTGCATGACTTGAATCATGCGTCGCGATATGCTCATCACATGGTAGTTATTAAATCGGGGAAAGTCATCAGCGAAGGCCGGCCGGCGGATGTGATGACGAAAGATGTGCTGCGCAAGGCGTTCAACATAGAAGCGGATCTGGTCCCTGATCCGAGAACCGGCGTTCCGTTATGCTTGCCGTTCGAACTCGCTGCAAATGCGGTTCCAATCATGTCATGAAAGACGGGAGGACTAACATGGACTTCCTTCAACTGGAGGAAACCTATTTTGTCAGCTTGTTGGCACGGAAAAACGCAGTATTCTCCATGCCGGCGGCACAGCCTTCCGCTCAGAACGGTATGGAGCGCCTGCTTGACACTTATATGCCGCTTTTAAAGGCAGCGGAGCCGGCTGCGGCAGCTGCCTATTTCAGCAGCTGGTTCGGCGGCGTGGCGCTGGCCTTCCATTATTTCATTTCCCGGAATAAGGGGCCGGATTTATCTCTCGGCAATATCACCGTGCAATTATATCCGGTCGGTAATTACCACCGCTTCTCCTTCCAGGTTGGCGAGTGGCAGGAACAGGATGCGCCGCTTGACCCAAAAGAGAGAGACCGGTGGCGCGAACGAATGTTTACCGATTTTTACGGCAAAACCGTGCGGCCTTTATTCGAAGCGGCATCGGGCGCAGCGGGAATACATATAACCCAGTTATGGGGGCAGCTGCCGCACAAATTTTTTTATTTTATGGAAGGGCTGGCGGTAGAATCTGATCCCAACATCAGAGAAAGAGCCGCCGAGGATTATCATTGGTTGAAAACACTTGATGCAGGCTTATTCGGCCTGAAGAAGAATCCTTTCGACGTGAACTGCCGCATGATCGAAAGTATAGCGGAAGCGGATAAGCTAGTTCCTTTGAAGAGCGCTTGCTGCTTATTTTATACAACCGAAGGAGGCCAGTATTGCTATAGCTGCCCGCGTATGAAAGAACAGGAAAGGGCTGCGTTGCGGGGGAAATTTCGTGCCGAGGCTGCTAAATAGCACGCATATGAAAAATGATCGCTGCATGTTTTGGTGCTTCAAATGCATTCGTCTTTGTTTAATTAAAAAAGAATGCCAGGGACCACTTAATTAAGAAAAATAACTCAATATGTGGAAGGAGATGACCTTATGCCTATTAATCTGGCGGTTATTTATTACAGCGCTACAGGCACGAACCATCAATTAGCCCAATGGGCCGCTGAAGGCGGCAAAGAGGCCGGCGCGGAAGTGAAAGTATTAAAGGTTGCCGAGCTCGCTGCTGAAGATGCCATTGCTTCCAATCCGGCCTGGAAAGCGCACGTGGAAGCAACAAAGAATGTGCCTGTAGTAACACATGATGATATCGAGTGGGCGGATGCCATCATTTTCAGCACACCTACACGTTATGGAAATATGGCGGCTCAAATGAAAAATTTCCTGGACTCTACAGGAAGCATCTGGTTTCATGGCAAAACCGTCAACAAAGTAGTCAGTGCCATGACTTCTGCGCAAAACCCGCATGGCGGGCAGGAAGCCACAATATTATCCATCTACACTTCAATGCATCACTGGGGAGCGATTATTGCTGCTCCTGGATACACAGATCAAGCTCTTTATGAGGCAGGCGGCAACCCGTACGGGACAAGCGTGAGCGTCAATCATGGCAAAATGAAAGAAGACGTCCGCAGCGCAGTCATTCATCAGGCAAAACGTACGGTAACAGTCGCGGATTGGATAAAAAAAGGAATGCAGTCTTAAAAGAAAAGAACTAAGTAAAAGAAGCTTAAAGGGACAATGCTATTTTTGCCTTCTAAGCTTCTTTTTTTCTGCTCTCTTCTTTGGGGCTAATATTGAAGAAATGGTTTTTCTAATTTTTGTTAAGCAGTATTTTAACCCAATTAGCTCGCATAGATTAAAGTAAAATTGCTGAATGGGGGCGTAAGTATGTCTAATATGTTTGTTGCCCGTTCTTTGGACGAAATCCGTTTTTGGTCCAGGATTATGAAGGAACATTCATTATTTTTACGTTTGGGATTCCGGTGTGAGGACACTCAGCTTATAAACGAAGCCAATACATTCTACAAAATATTTGAGGGCATTGAGCACAAATCGCATTCCCTGGGTGCCAACGCCGATCCGTCGACTATACAGCAATTTAATAACGAGGCGTATACGGCTGCTTCCCATATCTGGACTTTTAAACGAAAAGTATTAGGACTGATCGTTACCTGTCAACTGCCGGGGCAGAACAACTTTCCTTTATTAGTGGATCATACCAGCAGAGAAGCAAATTATTTTCGGAACCGGTTGGCTGAATTAAACCAAGGCAAACTGGAACCGCTGCAGGATGCGATTATCGATGAAAATGTGTTCTTCCTGCGGATTATGGCTGACCATGCCAAGTTCATCGGGCATCTTCTGGATCCGTCCGAACGAAAGCTCGTGGAACAGGCACGGGATTTCAGCCATGATTTTGATCAATTGCTGTACCAGGCGAGGGACTTAGACTCTATGCGCCCTCAGTCCCAAACTGCTCCTCTGCTGAATCAATTCCTCGACCAGAACAGGGTTTCCGTCAAGTCGTTGCGTGATTTCAAGAAAACAGCCAGGGATTTGATTGAGCAATGTAAAATAAAAAGCATTATTCATCCGTTATTGGCCGATCATGTATTCCGCGAGGCGGAGAGATTTTTGGAAATTATCGACATGTTTGAAGTGGCGCTAACGGGGAAGGGGGGACATCGGGCCGCGAGTATCCATTAGTATTTAGCGATATATTTCCCCACACTCTGTCTAAGCGGTCAACAGATGACTTCGTAATCCAGGAGTCATGTTTTTTTAATATTGGTCTGTTTGATCTTGTACAAGCTTCTAAACGTAGCTAAAATCATCTCCACCAACCGGAATTAATGATATTGCTATATAGAATCAAATCTTACCAGTGGAGCCTCGAGGAACCAGCATGATCTGCATCATAAGGCGGCGGAAGATTGCTTTGCCGTGGGGTGCATGTACAAATGCAGAAGCCCCTTGCAATATCGTCGTCATTCGGACGTAAAATGATTGCGGATGCCCAAAAATATGAGAGGGTTTTAACATTATCCGAGCCGATTGTTCTGGGGGCTCAAGCGGTTGCCATTTCAAGAGCAGTTCGGGACGGTATCATGGGCCCGATATACTTGACAATAGATTATGCAGCTACTGCTGAAGTGACGGAGCGCGGCTTTTTTGGAGGAACGCCTTGGAGCCACATGAAAGGGCAAGCGGGAGCGGGCTGGATTAATAACCACGGCGTCCACCATGCTCACTTATTCATCGAAGTAAGTGCCTGGATCCCGTGTGCTTCTGCAGAAGTAGTACAATATTCCGCTACCTGAAAAGTCGAACAGCATGGCCTGTCGGAAGCGAATGGCAACAATAATAGATGTTGCTAAACTGGCAGGCGTTTCAAGGACAACCGTCTCACGAGTTTTGAATGATAGCCCTCGTATTGATCGGGAAACGCGCAAAAAGGTTCAACTTGCTATAGAACAGTTGAATTATGAGCCCATTGCACCGGCATAAATTCCCGCGTGAATCATCACATCGCTCATCGGAGCTCAGTATTTTTTATGCTGCTGCGGCGGGAGCGGCAATGAAGGTATTTTACATCAAAATGCAAAAAGGCTCTAGACGAGAGGTGTGACCTTTGTCACAGTATTAAGCCGTTAATTCGGATTAAGATAGGGATGCGTGATAGTTTGCAAAGTTCGTGTGCTTGTGGTGTATAAGATAGGAAGGTACGTGGAATGGACAAGAGAAAAAAAATCGTCGTCATCGGAATAGGGGCCGTCGGATCTACCACGGCGTATACGCTTTTTTAAGAGGGCAGGCGGAGGAACTGATTCTGATCTACGTGAACACGGATAAAGCGATGGGCGATGCGCTGGATATGAATTATGGGCTGCCTTTTGTCGGAGGATCCCAAGTCCGGTCCGGATCGTATGAGGATTGCCAAGGGGCGGATATCATCATTATTGCTCGCGGACATCATCGACAGCGTAACCAGCTACAATCAGACCGGTATTTTACTGATTGCGACTAATCCCGTGGATATCTTGTCTTACTATTCCTGGAAACGTTCGGGTTGGCCGGCAGGACGGATTATCGGAACGGGGACGCTGCTGGACAGCGCACGCCTGCGGTTTCTGGTCGGCCAGCATTTTCAGATTGACCCTCGCAGCGTGCATGCCCATATTATCGGCGAATACGGGGATTCGGAGCTGGCTGTATGGAGCTTGGCTAATATCGCCGGGACCAAGGTGCAGCTCGATCCGTTGAAAAAGCAGGAAATATATCAGAATACCCGGGATGCTGCCTATCAAATCATCAAAGCCAAGGGCTCCACTTATTACGCTATAGCTCTGGCGATCGACCGAATCTGCGCGGCCATCCTGCATGATGAATCGGCGGTTTTAACGGTTTCCACACTGATGCAGAGCTATCACGGGATTTCCGACGTGTATTAGGGGATTCCCTGCATTGTCGATCGCTCCGGTGTGCGCGAAACGCTGCCTTTGACGCTGGATGAAGAGGAAAGAGCAAAATTGATCGCTTCAGCAGAAAAATTGCAGTCACTTATATCTTTAAAGGAGTGAATTTCGCCTAAGACAATCTGCCGGATGTTTCATTCCGACACTCACCCTTCCCGCGTCGCAGGGGTATTTCTTTTTGGTGCCCCGGCCGCCTTAATTTGTTTCGTTTTTTCCAATTCCTCTCTTCGCAGATCTTCTTTTTTTTTCCTAAAATGGGCAATACAGTTCAACGATGTGCTAAGATAAGGAAAATCACCATGGCATGTGAGAAGGACAATAGTTGATGAAGCTGGTCTCATTACAGCAGCATGATTATCCGGATTAGTCTGGGAAGGAGTGTTAAGTCGTGGATAATGATCGAAACTGGGCAGGCAACTACAGATACAGCGCCTCGGAACTACATGTTCCGGAAAACATGGAGCAAGTACAAGAATTGGTGGCTCGCAGCAGTCGAATAAAGGTGCTCGGCACCCGCCATTCGTTTAATGGAATCGCCGATTCCACTGAAAGCCTTCTCTCACTTGAGAAGATTAACCGAGTGACAGCATTAGACCATACGCGTAATAGGGTAACTGTCGAAGCTGGAGTACAGTACGGAGAACTGTGCCAATATCTTCACGGCAACGGCTATGCGTTGCACAACTTGGCGTCGCTGCCGCACATTACCGTTGCAGGTGCATGCGCGACGGCAACTCATGGTTCCGGTGATCGGAACGGGAATCTTGCAACAGCGGTTCATTCCCTGGAGATAGTGAAAGCAGATGGAGAGGTGGTCGTGTTTTCACGTGAACAACAAGACGGGCTCATCTCCGGAGCAGCCGTAGCACTTGGGGGATTGGGCGTAGTCACGAAAATCACCCTGGATTTGATCCCGGCATTTCAGATGAGCCAGTACGTATACGATAACTTGCCACTAGCGCAACTTGAAGATCACTTTGACGATATTTTCTCCAGTGCTTACAGTGTCAGTCTATTCACGGACTGGAAGGATGCGACGTTTAATCAAGCCTGGCTAAAGCACAGAATAACAGATCAAGTCTCCATGCAGGCGGAGCCTGAGTTTCTCGGCGCGATACGAGCAACCGCACATCGGCACCCAGTGCCAGGCCACACTTCGGAGAATTGCAACGAACAGATGGGCATTCCGGGACCTTGGCACGAACGGCTGCCGCATTTTCGCATGGATTTCACCCCAAGCACCGGCGATGAGCTGCAAAGCGAGTATTTTGTAGCGCGTCAAGACGCATATCATGCATTGTGTGCGATTGACCGGCTGTGGGAGTACATAACGCCACTCCTGCATGTTTCAGAGGTTCGCACGATTGCACAAGACGATCTGTGGATGAGCCCCTGTTACAAGCAGGAGTCGGTTGCTATCCACTTTACGTGGAAAGCTGATTGGGGGGCAGTTCAACAAGTTTTGCCTATGATCGAAAAACAGCTTCAGCCCTTCCATGCTCGTCCACACTGGGGCAAGCTGTTTGCCATGCCGCCCGCTCGGCTGCAATCGCTCTACGAGAAGCTGCCCGACTTTCGAGAGCTGCTGCTTCACTGTGACCCCCAAGGAAAATTCCGCAACGCCTTTTTGAATAACTATATTATGGAAAACTAACTGCACGCACTATCTTTTGGCATCAAAAAATTTGTTCAGCAATTCATTCAAATGACGCAAGGCTTCGCGCTGATCCCGGTAATAAGTCGCCCTGCTGATGTGCATTCTGGAAGCCGCAATTTCAACATTCAGATGAGGCTCATCATACATAAGACGAAGCAAATCCTGCATCCTCTTGTTGAGCGGTGGCAGCGGAGGTTCCTGGTTTAACAATTCCTGAAGCTTCTGCTGCAAGAGAATGCCGCTGCTGTTTACGTTGCGGGCAAACGCCGTTTTACCAAGGGAGTCCGCATTTTTGCCCAACTTTAATACGGTTTTGATATCAGTCTCCGTTGACACCGGGTCGGCTTCCAAGTTCACATTATTGTCGAAGGCATGGAGCAAGGCGAGCACAAAGTTACCGAAATCCAAGCTGCGTAAATCGAACTCAATGATCGAAGCACCGTATGAAGGATGTTCTTCAGGCAGGCCGAGAAGCGCTCTAATAGGAAAGCCCACTCCCCGCATAAACGAGACCGTCTCTTCCAGCTTGGTAATGACTGTGCAGCGCAGGCCCATAACCGAATAAGTGGAAAAATGGTCCGCCAGCAAAATACCGTTCAATTCATAGAACGAATAATGGGGATCTTGACTCGTTGAAGCAGCCAATAGCTGATAATGAGTGTCTGCTTCATAAAGCCGCAATTGCTTCATGCGACGGATCTCCAACGGATAACAGTTCTCCAGTACATGAGGAATGAAGGGCTCCAGAAAATCAATGGTTTCCCGATATAGCAGCAATCCTACGCTAAACGTAAGGGGAATGCCGTTTTTCGACCGGAAAACCCGGAAGTACTCCGGAAATTGCCGGGCTAATGCATCCAAAAGCTCATGGACCTTGGCATCCGATTCAAGGGAGATAGCTAAACCTAAACGCGCTTGTTCCGTGATTAGCTCGTGCAGATGGGGGAGATCGCTTTCGCGGAACGATTCCATGGTCATGGATTGCGGGTTTGTTGAGATGATAGGGGTCATATTTACCTGAAAAAAATCTCTGCATATGGCAAGTAAATCGTTGATGGTTTGTTTTTTTGCAGGATGTCCTCTGTTTTGAGTTCCTTGATCATTTCCTGAACAATTCGGTAACGGAGCGCCTTATAATGTGCAGGTTCCCGATGCAAGAAATCGTCCTGCAGGTGAGCACGTGCCACGTCGTGCAGGGCAAAGCCTCCCATCGTGGGACGTACAAAGGACAGCCGAGTGAGCTGATGCAGTTGCAGAGCTGTAAGAGGAGCGACAAGCAATCGCCCGAGCAATTCCGGATTTGACTGTGGCAATATACAGAGTAAATCCAGGACCTCCTGAAGGTCGGATTCGGCCACTTCGCGTAAGAGCTGTGCGCTCACAAGCAGCGAAACAGGCCATTGGGACTTATCTGAGTCTAGTTTTGTTAAATTTGCCTTATCGGCTGAAAGAGCCATTGCGAGTGGCAGTCCCTTGGTTTCGTTGATGAGCCGCTCTATCTCAAAATTGTCGTCCACACCAATGTTTTTGTAAAATTCTTTAGCCTCAGGCCGTGCAATAGGGGCCAGGCACATTTGTTTAACGTGTTTGCGCCAAGCCAAATCGTTCTGCCACTCAATCGTCATTTCTTGTCTATCCGCAAGTATGATTAGGACACCTTCTGCTGACAGTTTAGGGAGGAACACTTGACGCAGCCAACCTTCTATTTGGTGAAGATGTTCATAATTATCTATGCATATCAAGGTACGCTGCTGAGAAATAGATATTACAATATCCGACAAAGATGTCTTGGACGCAGAAAGTAAACGTGAATTTTGAACTAAAGATGTTTGCAGAGATTCCAGAAATCCGGCGGGTGTTGCCACGACTGCACGGCCATCCAGCCAGATGGATAACATATTTTCATCCTGTGCCATATTTAAAAATTTGAGCACCAGGGCTGACTTGCCAATGCCCCCTATACCGGAGATGAAGACCACCTCAGTCGGCGCGTCCTGCTGAGTCAACCAATTTTGTATGTAGGTCAGTTCCTGTTCTCTCCCTACAAATAAACGGCTTCGCTCTATGGTTAAAGCTTGGTTCAGACTCTGCATTGTATGCCACCTATACTCGTATATTTTCCCTTACCTTGTGTAAGTTGTGAATATTGATAGTAGATCTAAATATATCTATTCGATAGGGAACAAAACTTTCCTTTGAGACTGCTGTAAAATCTTGAGATAAAGTTGAGACCTTTTGAGGGGAATCAACATTTAAAATAACAGCTAGTGACCAATCTTTTGTGAAAATAAGGCTTATGGGTGTTATGGGAATGGACAATGCAATATTTCAAATGAAACGCAAAACAGGGGGGTTTTACATTTGGCAAACGAAGCAAAAAGCGAAGCGGAAAGCAAACCGTTGTATTACGACGGAAGTGTACCTTTGCCTAAATCATTATTGTCCAAATTCAGGGAGGCACCAGCAGCTATCCAGTTTACTCCCGAGATTCGAATTCAAATTTCAGGTAATCCCTACGGTTTCTTCAAATAAGCCATTTAGCGTTGACGATACACCTGGGAATTTAGTAGATTAAACAGAGATTGCGTGCTGACCTAAACTTTCAGCTGCCACCTTTGCCGATAGGTGTAATTCCTACCAATCTAACAAACAGGTGGTACTACAAACGCCGTTAAACAAATATCTTCTGAGGTATGTGCACAAGCAAGATTGAAGTGACGGTCATATGAATATATCGTAGTGTCATTACTCTCGAGGGGAGGAACGAACTTGGGAGCTTACAGCTGCGCAGGTTATGGTCATCACTTTACCAGCACTGCCGTTATCTTGGTCCTGTTTATTCTTCTGGTCATTGTGGCTCGTCACATCTGTGGTTACTAAAGTTTAACGCGAGAACGCCGACTACTCTGTAACTCTAGTCGGCTACGAAGTGCAGTCAGTATGGAACCGTCATTAAATGGCGGTTTTTTCTTTCGGTCAAAAATCAACAATCAAGGATAACAGAGCCAAACTATCGTACCCGTCGTATCAACAACCAGGCTTTATTATGTATCACTACGCTGCAATACCAGCCTGATAAAAAAGTTGTGCGTCAGGCTTGGTTCCTGCAACAGCTTACAATCAATTCGCACCGACCACTGGGTGTGGCACATACGGCTCTTCCAAGTGCGTAATTTCTTCAGGTGTTAACTTTAACGAAAGCGCACCTACCGCATCTTCAAGGTGGGGCGACTTCGTAGCACCGACAATAGGTGCTGTTACCGGTCGTTTTTGCAATACCCATGCAAGTGCGATTCGAGAGCGGGGAACTCCATGTTTTTCTGCAAGTTCTGCCACACGATCCACAATCGATTGATCAGCGTCAGCCATTGCATCATATTTTCTTTTTTGAACTTGATCGGTTTTGGAACGATCTGTTGTTTCCCCACGATCACGCGTCAATCTTCCTGATGCAAGCGGACTATATGGAATCACGCCGATTTTTTCTTGCCTACAAAGAGGCAACATCTCGCGTTCCTCTTCACGGTATATGAGGTTTAGATGGTTCTGCATGGACACAAACCGTGTCCACCCATTCTTCTCTGCAACATGCAGCGCCTTCAAGAACTGCCAGGCATACATCGCTGAAGCACCAATGTATCTTGCTTTGCCCGCCTTCACGACATCATGCATGGCTTCCATGGTCTCTTCGATAGGCGTAGTGTAGTCCCAACGATGGATTTGATACAAATCGACGTAATCGGTTCCCAGTCTCTTGAGGCTTTTATCAATTTCACTCATGATTGCTTTTCGGGATAGCCCTGCACCATTTGGACCTTGATGCATGCGCCCCCAAACCTTCGTGGCAAGGACTATTTCATCCCGATTAGCATAATCCTTTAACGCACGTCCAACAATTTCCTCGCTGGTTCCATCTGAATATAAATTCGCCGTATCAAAAAAATTAATGCCCAGTTCAAGAGCTTTTTTATTAACCGGACGGCTATGCTCTTCATCAATTACCCACGGGTGGGTCCACCGTTCTGCTACACCAAAGCCCATACAACCAAGGCAGATTCGAGAAACGTCCAAACCGGTGTTTCCAAGTTTCGTAAAATCCGTAACCGGGCGCTCTCCTTACTTTTTGTCGTAATGGAAAAGCGTGTGACATGCCATGTTAATTCACACGCTTTTTGAACATTAATCATGAATTTTACGGGTGCCGATCCATTTCACCATTTCAGGATCACGATGTGAAAAGAACAGGCTCTGTTTCGTATCAAGTGTGGTAATCTTATCCATATAATCCTGGCTCAATTCAAAGTCAAAGATGTTGAAGTTTTCGATAATTCTTTCCTTACGGACTGATTTTGGAATTACAACAACTTCTCTTTGAGTCAGCCAACGTAAAACGACCTGAGCAACGGATTTGTTATGCTTTTCAGCAATGGATACCAATAACTCATTCTGGAACAAGTTACTTTTACCCTCTGCAAAAGGCGCCCAGGATTCAATTTGAACATTATTCTCTTTCATGAATTTTGCATTTTCAATTTGTTGGTTGAATGGGTGCGTTTCAACCTGGTTTACGGCAGGAACGACTTCATTATGAATAATCAAATCGATCAGGCGGTCCTCATGGAAGTTATGCGGGATTCTAATGCATCTGTACCCAACCATGGAGTTTACAAGCCTTCCTTCTGCATGGTGGTCCAAGGGGCGAAGGAGGTATGGCTGGGTGAGGACCGGTTTAGATATACCCCTACCGATTACCTTGTTGCTTCCGTTCATCTACCCGTTACCGCCCTTGTCACTGAAGCGACCTCCGATGTTCCATATTTGGGTTTTAAACTTGAGTTTACGGAGAATCAAATTTTAGAGGTTTTGCGTGATTCTGAAACAAGGGTAGGACCCAGAGAAAATGCAATGCGAGGGATGTTTGTCAGCCGGATTGACACGCCTTTAACGAATGCGGTCATCAGGTTGGCTCGTTTGCTTGATGCCCCAAAGGATATCCAAGTACTTGCGCCCCTGCATACGAAGGAAATTCTGTATCGAATTCTTCAAGGCGAGTATGGGATTACTCTTGGGCAAATTGCAATAGCAGGCAGCTCCGCCCATCAAATAAATGACGTTATCGAGCATATCACGAATAACTATGTTCGTTCTTTTCGGATTGAAGAGCTTGCCGAGATCGCAAATATGAGTGTTTCTTCGTTACATCGGCACTTTAAAGAAGTAACTGCCATGAGCCCAATTCAGTACCAAAAACAATTGAGACTTCAGGAAGCCCGCCGACTGCTGTTAACCGAATCGGCAGATGCGACTGAAGCTGCATTCCGGGTAGGATACGAAAGTCCATCGCAGTTCAGTCGTGAATATTCCCGTATGTTTGGCTTTCCACCTAGGGAAGATATAAAGCGCCTAAGGGCGTAACCCGAATCGTCTTCAAGTAGCTTAATAAAACAAGGAGCAGCTGCACTACACAAGCTGTGTTACGACAGTGAACGTCAGTCTCACGAAACCTCGACTCTTTCTCTGCGTCGCTTTATTGCATTAAATCGTTGGTACGCTTGGACTTCATAATCAAGACGGTATGGAAGTTAGCCGAGGATATGACATTGATCACATTAATGTGCTGGAAACGTCTTAAAAGATCCGTCTTCATTTTTTAAAAGGCTCTGTTAAACTGTGTTGTTGATTTTTTTTATTGAAGTAACCCAGCTAATATCTTGTCAAGATTTTTCTAGTTAACGAGTAGTGGATTGATGTTATACTTGAAATTGAGCATGCCAAATAACCTTCCAATACAATTATGGAAGGTTTTTCACGAATTTCAGTAAATTATAAACTAAGTTAATTCGTGGAAGGCTTCTTTCCTGTTAAGCATAGCAAAGATCCAATGGAGCAACTTATTCACACAGGCGATCATCGCTACTTTATGGGGTTTGCCCTCGGACATTTTCTTGTCATAAAAGGCTTTAAGCTTTTTACTTCCGGTACGTCTCAACCCGCATAGCACAGCCATATATAAGGCGTGCCTCAGGCTGCTGGAGCCTCGCTTCGTGATCCGGTTAATTGTTGCGGTAAACTTACCGGAGATATGCACGCTTGGATCTACACCAACGAAGGCAACGAGCTTCTTAGGATGATTAAACCGACTGATCTCACCAAGTTCGGAAATAATCGTTGCAGCGATTTTCTCTCCGATACCGGGGATCGACTGGATAATCTTATATTCAACAACTTCATTTGCAAAGGCATCTATTTGCTTTACGAGGGTTGATAAATGCTTTTTGTAATGAAGCAACATATTGATGTACATACTCATGCTGAACAAATGACTTTGGAATAGAGCTTTCCGAAAGGGATTCCGGGTCGCCGCTGCCATAAGCTCTTGAGCCTTATCCTTAGCCCATTGTTCGGAACGATGTGGACATAGAATCGAGATCCTCTCCGTTAATTGAGCTTCACCGGCACTCAGAACAGCCTCAGAAGTAGGGAATTCTAATAAGGTTTGTAAAGAGATCACCGAATACAAATCCCCGAATACGCCCTTATACTCGGGAAACACTTGATCTAAAACCGCATGGAATTGAAGTTTGATCTGAACAAATTGATCCGTTACCGATTCATGCTGTCTTGTAAGATTACGAAGGTTTAGTAATTGAATACCTCTTTTCTTACGGGGTTCAAAATCTTCCTTGTAAAAGAACTCGCATAAAGCATAAGCATCAACGGCATCTGTCTTCACTTTACGTAAGCTTGAAGACTTTTTCGCTTGATAAGACAGAAGTGGGTTTATAACAATGTAAAGGTAGTTATGTTCATCAGAAACTGAGTAACAGGGGTATGGTAATGACCTGTTGCTTCCAGAATGACCATCGGTAGCTGTCCTGTCATGGCTTGAATATCTATCAAGAGTTGAAGGAAGCCCCCCAATCCATCACGGGTGTGAAGGACAGTAAAGCTTTTGCCATAAGGCTTTCCCTTGTCTAAGAAGATTTGACCTTTACTCTCTCCACTAGCAACATCCAGTCCAAGTACTGGATTCATCCTTGTATCACCTCTATGATTTTATTTGCCGGTATCCCCTAGTCCTTCTTGCAGTGTCATAGCTTCGCTTGTTATACGAGATCTATGTCTCAACCAGCCTCAAACATGTTTCTACAAGTAGGGGGCGAACATGTTACTTCACGGGATCACAGTCCCTCGGGCAGTGACGTTCTACCCCGGCTACCCGTAAACTAAACCCCTTAAAGAAAAAGAGGTCAACCAGTAAAAACTGGTTAACCTTATAATACGAACGGGCAGTATTCTGAAAAAAGGTAGTAAGCGTAGTTGTAACCAAAGGCACCTCGCAAGATTCCGATTTGTTTCGGTATTGACATAGCCGGTTTTGTTCTATCATTTAGCTTGTTTCGTTTAGCCAGGTTTCCGGGCGGTAAGCGTTTTTTTTCCTGAAGGTGAAATTATGTCTTGCTCCTCACGTAACGTGATGAAGTACGATAAGGTTGGAGGTGAAAAACATCTGTGTCATATAAAGTAAAAGAAGTTGCAAATATTGTAGGGGTCAGCATACGTACTCTCCATCATTACGACGAGATAGGTCTCCTTACGCCTAAATCCATCAGTCCAGCAGGGCATCGACTTTATACCGACTACGAGTTGGAGCGATTGCAACAAATTTTGTTTTTTCGGGAAATCGGGTTTTCACTGCAGGAGATCAAGCTAATTTTGGATAGTCCCGAATTTGACCGCAATAGGGCATTGGAACTACATCGTGATTTGCTGATTCAGAAGAAAAATCGTCTGGAAGATATTATCGATACGGTAAATAAAACGATTCAGTCCGTAGCGGGAGGAATAAAGATGAATATGAAAGAAATGTTTGAAGGCTTTGACATGACTGCAATTGAGGAAAACAAGAAAAAATTTACCGCCGGCGGGTATGAACATACGATAGCAGTTAAGGCTGACGGTACGGTTTGGGGCTGGGGTAATTTTGGCAGTAAGGATGAATATGAGCCAACGATTATCAAGCTGCTGACGAATGTAAAAACAATTGCGGCAGCATCCGGACATTACCACTCCTTTGCCGTAAAAACGGATGGCACGGTATGGGGCTGGGGAAGCAACTGCCACGGTCAGCTTGGAAATGGCTCGAGAAACAGCTACGAGGAGACTCCGATAAAAGTTGAAGGTCTGAATGATATCGTGTCTATTTCAGCAGGAGTGTTTCATACGTTAGCATTAAAAAAAGACAAAACAGTATGGACATGGGGTCCAAACTGGTACGGACAGCTCGGGGACGGGACAGACAAGGAGAGAAAATCACCTGAATCGGTTGACTCATTGACGGATGTAAAAGAAGTTTCGGCCGGATTTTTCCACTCTATGGCTTTAAAACACGATGGCACGGTATGGAGATGGGGAGGTTTTGGCGATAGTACGGAATTTTTTCCGATTAAGGACGAGAGCTGGGTTCCCATACAAGCAAATACTCTGAATGACATCATTGCTATCGCTGCTGGAGGCTCCCACAGTGTGGCATTAAAAAAAGACGGGACTGTTTGGACATGGGGGTACAACACAGAAGGTCAATTGGGCGACGCGAAATTTAAAGATTCATGTTCATGCGAACCGAGAATGGTGGTCGGATTAAGCGATGTTAAAGCCATTGCAGCGGGTGGCGCCTTTACGATGGCTCTGAAAATGGATGGAACGGTATGGTCATGGGGCACCAATACGTATGGAGAGCTTGGAGACGGAACGAACGAAAAAAAATGTGTGGCCCAGGAAATTCCCGGACTAACCAATGTTATTCATATTGCGGCCGGAACTAAGCATGCCATGGCAATGAAGAAAGATGGCAGCGTGTGGCTGTGGGGGAGTAACGACCATGGGCAGTTGGGTGAGCGTTCCGTTATCGCCAGAAACCAGCCTTATCCATGCTTTCAAGTCGGTTGAGACCATCCGATGTAACCATCACTTTCCATATTTCACGTTGGAATGAAATACTTGATTTTCCTATGGGGCAGTTCTTTCAGAATGAAGCAAAAAACATAAATTATTAGCCATTAAGCTCCCTCGAAATGATTCAGTATCCTCACTCAGGCTCATGAATTCGCAGGATTTCACTCTTAGCTATATGTGGGAGAAGGAAGTACACGGAGGAGCAGGTAGCTTGAGGCAGTCTAAAGGGCATACAGGAATAAGGGTGAGGCATAAACACCCAATTTGTTCCATATCCTGCACGTCTCCATGTAGCCCCTAGCGATTCTCACTCCCATGTCTCAACCGGTCTAAGCCCTTTCATTCCTTCGTCACATCTAACTAAGGGTGTGGAGGTCGGTCTTTCTAACGGAACGGGTCCGAGCCCTTTTGCGTAACGTCTCCCGATACTCCGTGCTTCTGATTTATCCTGCGAATGCATCAGCTGGTGAGAGTAGACTGATCTTAGGCTGCTTGCGGAAAGACTTTGGTAGAGTCATAAGCTTCGCTACTCTTGGCCAGCCCGACAAGCATACGGGCAACTTTACCGCATAATTTCATAATGGATTTCATTTTCTTTAACTTCTTCACTTCAACGTTGGAGTGGTGCAAGGCCCTGACATCCGGATTGGTCATCACCATACACATCGTCATGAGATAGAGAAAATGACGCAGACGAGGGCGGCCTCGTTTGCTGAGTACCATCTTTCCTCGCCATTTCCCGGAACTTGCCTCAGCTAGATTCAAGCCAGCATGTCGTAGTAGAGCATTTCCGTGTGCATAGCCACTTAGATCACCGGCTTCGCCTAGCACACCGGCTAAGCTCGTTGCATTTACACCTCGTATTTCAAGTAACTTTTGCGCATAGGGAATACGCCCCAGGATGAGATGGAGTTCATGCTCAATCTGTTCTAGCTGACGCTGTGCCAAATCGTATTCCTCAAGCAGTTGACTCAAGTGAAGCTTGTAGGCGTGGAGTGCCTGCGTAGCACCAACACTGCATTTGGCTAGTGCAATGAGCTGCTCCGCTCGTTTAACGCCAGCATGACGTTTGACATATTGCTTCCAACCGGCAAGGACCTGTTCAGTGGTTAAAGATCTGATTTCCTCCGGTAAGGGAAAGAGCCTAAGCGTAGCAATGCTACTCGTGCAGGTAAGGATCTTAAAAACCTGGCGCAGCTCAGGGAACACAATATCTACCCAACGATGAATCTGGTTAACAGCGCTGTTGAGCCGTTTAGTAACCGTGTCCCGGTTAGCTGTGAACGGCAGTGCTAAAATCCCCAATAATGGCACTTGAAAATTCCCCATAATCGGCAGACACTCTTCCTTATGGGGGAGAGACAATGATCAGGAATGGGGAGTTTTACGTGATTCAGCACATGACACAAAAAGGAATGAGCAAGACGCAAATCGCCGAGGAACTCGGCCGTGACCGGAAGACCATCGGGAAGTGGCTCCGGGAAGACGGTCCGCAAGCTTACAAGCGGCAAACGCCGAAACCGAGCATCCTGGCGCCGTTCCAAGACTACATCCGTTCGCGAATGGAAGAAGGCTGCCTGAACGCAGCGGTACTGTTCGACGAAATCAAAGCCAAAGGCTACATGGGCCAGATCCGACTATTGCGTTCGTTCATGGAGCCACTGCGGCCAGCGGTGCTCGCCAAAGCGACCGAACGTTTTGAAACGCCGCCCGGCAAACAAGCGCAGGTGGACTGGGGACATTTCAAAGTCGAATGGAAGGGCGAGGCGAAACGGCTGTATGCCTTCGTCATGGTGCTTGGCTATTCCCGGATGATGTACCTCGAATTTACGGAAGACGAACGACTGGATACGCTGATGGGCTGCCATGTCCGGGCGATGCAGTATTTCGGCGGCAGGCCGGAAACCGTGCTCTACGATAATATGAAAACCGTTGTCACCGGTGTGGACGATCAGGGCCACCCGGTATGGAATGAGCGGTTCGCCCGTTTTGCCGCTCATCACGGGTTCCTGCTCCGGCGCTGTGCGCCGTATCGTCCACGCACCAAAGGGAAAGTGGAAAACGGTGTCGCGTATGTACGCAAAAACTTTTGGCCGCGCGTGCGCACCTTTACCGGTTTGACCGATCTGAACATCCAAGCCCGCTTGTGGCTCGATACGGTGGCCAATGTCCGTATCCACGGCACCACGCATGAAGTGCCGCTGCAGCGTTTACAGCAAGAAGTTCTGCAGAAGTTTAATGTGCGCCCCTTCGATGAAGCGGAGCGGCATGCCCGCAAAGTGTCCGCCGACTCCCTGATCTCCTATGCGGCGAATCGCTACTCGGTGCCCTGGCGGTATGTGGGGCAAACAGTGGAGGTGCAGGATGAGCGCAATGGCCGCCTCCGAATTTTTGCTGGGGACAAGCTCATCGCCGAACACGACAAAGCCACTGGGCACCATGAGGTGGTCTTCGACCGCAAGCATTCCGAAGGCATCCGCTCCGCAGTCGGGAAGCCCAAGCAGCTGCCCATGCCGCGCTTAGTCCAGCAAGCGTTGCCCGACGTGGTCGTGCGCGATCTGTCGGTCTACGAGGCGTTTCTGAATGAGGCGGTGATCCAATGATGGTGGTCACCGAACGGTTACAAGAGGCTTTCGAAGAACTCGGGTGGAGCCGGATTCCGGAGATTCTGCACCACCATGCCGAGGAAGCGGCGGCACAGAACCGGACATATCTGGAGTTTCTGGATGGGCTGCTGCAGGAGGAACTGTCCGCTAAGCATGACCGGTTCATCCGCATGAAAACCCGCATGGCACACTTACCGTACCACAAAACGCTCGATCAGTTCGACTTCGGCTTCCAGCCGTCGGTCGAAGAGCGGCGCATCCGGGACCTGGCGACACTGCGCTTTGTCGAGCACCAAGAGAATCTGGTCTTTTTGGGGCCGCCCGGTGTGGGTAAAACCCATTTGGCCGTAGCACTCGCGCTGGAGGCGATTAAACGGCGCTACACGGTGTATTTCACCACCGCACACGATTTGGTACAGACCTTGCAGCAAGCGCATCTCAATAACACGATTACGCAGAAAATGAGGGCGCTCACCAAACCGAATCTGCTGATCATCGACGAGATCGGCTACCGGAAGATGGATGAAACTGCCGCCCACTTCTTCTTCCAGATCATCGCGGAGCGCTACGAGTCTGGCTCGATCATTCTCACCTCTAACAAGTCTTACGGCGCCTGGGGAGAAATCTTTGGGGACTCGGTCCTCGCTACCGCCATCCTCGACCGCCTCCTCCATCACTCCAGCACGATTAACATCAAGGGGGAGAGCTACCGAATCAAAGAGAAGAAAAAAGCCGGATTTTTCCGACCCGATCCGGATGAGGAAAAAGAAAATTAAATAGATTTTCACCGGCCTCACGCGGGCCTTCTACTTGCACCTTTTGGGGAAAATTCAAGTGCCGGTTTTGGGTAATTTTCGTTTGCAGTTGACATAGCCATGAGAATCCGTAGTTCCTCGAAGGCTTCTGGATGGAAACGTACAGGGGGAGTAGTACCCGTTTTTGATCATATCCGCGATAACAAGTGCGTCTTTCCGGTCACTTTTAGATGGGGTATTGTCGCGGTTTTCTTTATTCTTTTTGACGAGGTGGGGATTTACAAGAACAACTTCAATTCCTTGAGAAGAGAGCCAACGAGCCAAACTCAGCCAGTAATGACCGGTTGGTTCCATGCCAACGATGACTTTGTTCAGCGTGTAGGTTTTGAATAGATCCTGAATCCAACGACCCAAGTGTTGAAAACCTTCGTTGTGATTTCCAAACTCCAGAGGTGTGCCCAGGGCGATTCCACGAAAACTGACAGCGCGAGCCACATGAGCTTCCTGGGCGATATCTACACCGACGACAAGATGGCTTGCGGTAATGTTTTCAATGAGTTGATTTTGTTTGTCTTGTGCCTTAAACTTCATAGTAGAGCGACCTCCTGATGTGGGATTTTAAGGGCTTTTGACCCGTTGCGTACTCCCATCGTACAGAGGCGCTCCTTTTTATTCAAACTCCTAATTATTCGTTTTACAGGAATTCTAACGGAGTACTATTTTCAAAACGGCGAAAGCATTATTGGAGGAATAAGTATGGTTGATGTTTTAACAGAAATAATAATAAATTGTCCTCGTGATAAAGTTTCAGAATATGCAACGAACCCTGACAATGCTCCTGAATGGTATGTGAATATTAAATCGGCAGAATGGCAAACACCAAAACATTTGATGATCGGTTCTAAAGTTGCATTTAAAGCACAATTCCTGGGAAGACAACTTTCGTATGTATATGAGATAACGGAATATATACCAGGACAATTGCTTGTAATGAATACTGCGGATGGACCTTTTCCAATGAAAACAACTTACACTTGGGAAGCCGTTGATGGAAACTCAACCCGAATGACATTGCGAAACCAAGGTAATCCGACTGGGTTTTCAATGTTATTTGCTCCTTTTATGTCATTGATGATGAAAAGAGCAAATAACAAGGACTTGAAAAGAATCAAGTATATTCTTGAAAAAAGTGCTTCGTAAATCCGTCACCTTACATAGTTCAGCAATTTGCTAAAACTGGCTGACCTCATAATACGACGGAAACGATAGTTCAGAATAAACCGATTAATGTGGCGGTTTTTATTTGGTCACAAATCAACAATCAAGGATAACAGAGCCTTTTAAAAAAGAAAGCCTAAGATCATCGTTTATATATATCATCAAATTTTTTGTCCCATTGTTTCCAATGGAATTCAAGTAGTTGGCAAAATGTTTTCATATCCCAATCGTCAAACAATCTTTCTCCATAAAGATCGTGCGAAATAATTGTGAGAAAGCGCTGGAACGTGCGGAGGACATGTTCTTGCGTGGCAAGTTCGATAAAACTAAGTATAATCGGTATCAAACGAGATACCAAGGTGAAATTCTGAATCTGATAGTTGAGCTTGATGAATTGGAAAGGTCAATCGAGGTTCAACGTACCTCACGTTTCAGACGAAGATCGACTTAAAGCAATAAAAGCCTTTAAGGAAGCGTGGAACACAGACGATATTACAGCAGAAAACCTAAACAGAACTTGCGAAAGCAGTGATTGGCCGTATAGAGTACATCCGCGAAAACGATAATGTCCAATTAAATGTCAAGTTTCTATAAGTTTCAGAAGCGAGCCCATGCCAATTTCGGTATGGGTTTTTTCCTTTTCTTAGGGATATGCTAAGATCGTATTGTGGACGTAAATTATTCCAGATCGGAGTTGTTTAAAAATGCTCGATACAACCGAAAAACACAAACACAGACCTAACCGTTTGATAAATGAAAAGTCGCCGTATTTACTACAACATGCTTACAATCCTGTCGATTGGTTTCCGTGGGGAGAAGAAGCGTTCAGTAAGGCAGCAAGGGAGAGCAAGCCTGTATTCTTATCGATAGGCTATTCCTAGCCTTCGGGCTATGAATAAGAACATATGATTGGTTATACTATCAACTTGCCATTGGTGTCATGTAATGGAGAGGGAGAGCTTCGAGAACGAGGAAGTGGCCGAGCTGCTAAACCAAGATTTTGTATCCATCAAAGTGGACCGCGAGGAAAGACCTGACGTCGATCATCTCTATATGTCGGTGTGCCAGGCGATGACGGGGCAGGGGGGATGGCCGCTCACTATCGTGATGACTCCCGAGAAAAAGCCGTTTATTGCCGCAACGTACATACCAAGGGAACGCAAATACGGCAGGCGCGGCTTGATTGAGCTACTGCCCCAGATAGCAGGGAAGTGGAAAGAGGACCGCGAGGGAGTCTCCGGGATTGGGGATCAGGTAGTGGACGAAACGCAGAAGCGGTTGATCGCCAAACTGAAGGGCCAAGTATCCGAGCAGACGCTGGAGAAAGCTTACCGTATTTATGCAACGACGTTTGACGGGGAGTACGGCGGTTTTGGGGATGCTCCGAAGTTTCCAACGTCGCACAATCTGTCCTTTTTGATAAGATACTACAAGAAAACCGGGGAAACTCATGCTCTCAATATGGTGGAGAAAACGCTGGATTCGATGAACCGCGGCGGGATGTACGACCATATCGGCTTTGGCTTTGCCAGGTACTCTACAGACGGGCAGTGGCTTGTTCCCCATTTCGAGAAAATGCTGTATGATAACGCACTGCTCGCCATGACTTATGTGGAGGCCTACCAGGTCACCGGCAAAAAGAAGTACGCCGACGTGGCGGAGCAAATCTTTACCTACGTGCTTAGAGATATGACCGATGAAGGCGGCGCGTTCTACTCTGCGGAGGATGCCGATTCCGAAGGGGTGGAAGGAAAGTTCTATGTATGGACTCCTGAAGAGGTTCTTGAAGTTTTAGGCTTGGAAGAAGGAGAGCTCTTCGCGGAAGCGTACGACATCACGGAGGAAGGCAACTTTGAGGGGCAAAGTATACCCAATCTCATCCACACCTCACTGGAATCCTTTGCGCAGCAGAAGGGGATCAAGCCTGCCAAGCTCATGCAAAGACTGGAAGCGTCACGCCAAAAGCTGTTTCAACACCGCGAGCAAAGAATTCATCCCCATAAGGACGACAAAATCCTCACCGCATGGAACGGCTTGATGATTGCGGCCCTGGCAAAAGGCGCAAAAGCTCTGCAGAAAAGTGAATATGCAGATGCGGCACGAAAAGCAGCCGATTTCATTCTGCACCGCTTGGTCAGGGAAGACGGAAGGCTGCTGGCCCGGTACCGGGATGGAGAAGCGGCTTTTGCAGGATACGTGGACGATTATGCTTTCCTGATCTGGGGGATCATCGAGCTGTACGAAGCGACTTTCGAGATCGGGTATCTGAAAAAAGCGGTTGAGTTGAACGAACAGATGCTGCGCCTGTTCTGGGACGAAGAGAACGGAGGGTTTTTCTTCTACGGCTCCGATGCGGAACAGCTCTTTACCCGCCCCAAAGAGATTTACGACGGGGCCATGCCCTCCGGAAATTCAGCGGCTGCTTTGAATCTGCTGCGACTGTCAAAGCATACATACGACGCCAGGCTGTCGCAAAAAGCCGATGAACAGATCGAAGCTTTTGCCGGTGCGGTCAACACTTATGCTGCGGGACATGCTCTTTTCCTTATGGCGCTTGATTACGCGTTTGGACCAGGCCAGGAGATTGTGATCGCGGGCGATCCTCAGGAGGAAGATACGCGTGAGATGCTTCGCACCGTGCAGCAAAAATTTCTTCCATACGCGATTCTTCTGCTGCATCCGTCCGGTCAAGCAGGGGAAGCGGTCAGGGAGTTGATCCCTCTCGTCAGGGACAAGATAGCCCTCGGAGGAAAAGCGACGGCATATGTATGCGAGAATTTCGCCTGCCACGCTCCGACCAACGATTTGGAAGAGCTTGAGGAGCTATAAAAAGCAACAAAACAGGCCGAGCGCTCATGGTGAGCGTCCCGGCCTGTTTTAATGCGGTACTAATTCTGAGGATAAAGGTTAACTTCACTTTGGAAATTCATTTAAGGATCAATATTTCTTTTGCAGCATCGTTTTCCACAGATCAAGGGTATCGTATCCGAGACGCCAAGCCGCTACTCCGGCAAGGTCGTATTTTTTCGCTATGTCCAGACGCGCCATGACGGTTTCTTCATTTTCCAGCCAGAGTACGTACTTAAAACCGCCTTCTTCATACTCCGCCTTGTATTGGTTAAAGCTGGCGTCCCAGGTTAGAACCGCTTTTTTCGCGGCAAGCAGCTCCGGAACGCTCTTCATGTAAACCGCGCGGTTCGATACGCCCTTGCCGGAACTGTCCAGCTTCCACTCCCGTACATAGAAAGGAATACCCATGATCAGCTTATCTCGGGGAATCCCGTAGGAAAGGAACTCTTTAATTCCTTCCTCGGCCCACTGCAGCCCTGCGACGGAGCCAGGTGTGGCACTGCCGCTGTAATATTGGTCATATGCCATAATCATTATATAATCGGCGATATGGGCCAGTTTCTCGTGGTCGTACGCGCCCAGATGGTTCCATTTCACGCTGCCTCTCGGCAGGTCGATGGAGAGCGTGAGGCCGCGCGCGTGGGCTCCATCCGCAAATTTCTGCACAAACGCTGTGTAAGCGGCGCGGTCTTTGCCGAGCAAAGCTTCAAAATCGAGATTCAAGCCGTCAACCCCGATTTCAGCTGCACGCCCAACGACCGATGCAATGAATTTATTCTGTGCTTCTGCGTTAGCAAGGAACAAATTCGTCATATTTCCGTCAAATTGATTATGAATAAGCGGATGAACCTGAATCCCTTGTTTCTTCACGATATCGACGGCTTCTTTGTTTGAACTGTCTTTAAGCCCGCCGTCCTTATCAGCTAATTGGAAGAATGTTGGAGAATCGGCATCCAGTCCGGTTGTTCCCGCCACATGCGCTTTTACCGTGTTCGCATCCGATTGGCCGTTCCAGCCCCAGAACATCAGCTGGCGGTAATTTGTCCACAAGGTGACGCCGTCCAAGGCTCGTATCGAGCTGCGGCTGTACTTGAGAGCAAGGTCTAAAGCACCGGCAATCGTATTGGAGTCGGCAATAAGAGCCTCTTTTTGATATACACCATAATAAGGATGATTGCTCCAAATGGCTTTTCCGTTCAGCATAATCGAAGAATGCGACAGCTGCCTGGCATAATCCGCGGCTTCGTCCAGAGATACGAACTCGGCCATTGGCGTTTGGTTCTGGTAGACTTTATACTGCATTTCATTCTCAAAAACTACGCTGTTTGCCGTCGTATTCACGATGTGCGAATTCCCCCAACGGAGCGATTCATTGACGGCGTCTCCCAAATACGCGAATTTCCAGTTCTCAGGAGCGTAGTTTCCTTGCACGACTTGATACATCTTTGCCTGCGTGCGAAGCTGCTGCTTGTCGGCGGAAGAAATGTTGTCCCATACCCAATGATTGTCGTTCAGCTGGATAATGTGGGAGTTTGCCCATCGTGCCGCTTCTTTCAAAGCGTCGCCATAGGATTGGAACTGCCAATCGGGGAGCGTTATATCGCCTTGGTATATTTGATAACGGGGATAATTGTTCCACACCCAGCCTGCTGATTGAAGATCCCTGACACTTGCGTGGCTCCAGCGCCTGGCTTCATTGACGGCATCTTCCAATCTGGAAAACTGCCATTCCGGCAATGTCGTGTCATATTGATACACACGGTAACGGGGGAAATTGTTCCAAACCCACTTGCGTGTGCCGATTTCCTCCACATAGGAATTCGTGTAATATTTCGCATAATTCACAGCGCTGTTCTTATCCGCAAATTCAACCAGCAGATGATCGTTCTGATAGACCCTGTAATTTGTCGTCTTGTCTGCTGCCATAACCGTGCCCTGCGCCATAAGGAATGCCGCAAGGCAGCCGATCCATAAAACCTTCTTCTTCAATCTATCACGCCTCTCCAGTTTCTACTCTCCCTAGTATTAAACGCAGATAGAGTAGAAATGGTTGCGGTAAAGAGGAATTTTCTAGTTGAGGATCTTGATAATACGAAAAGCCGCCTCATCCTCAGATGAGACGGCTTGTGTACGTACAGTTACACCTGCACAATCGCTTCGATTTCATGCTCCAGCCTCAGCTGGATCTGGTCCCTGAACACTCGCATTCCATGTTGATTCAGCATATAGCGTTCGATAGCCTCAAGGATATTGGCCGCTATAAGCACCTGGTTTCTTCCTTGCACGGTGACTTCGGCCGAAAACCCGTAATCGTCGTCATACATCAGCCCGACTTGCACTTCCGTGGGACGGACTCCTTTGCGTTCGGCCATATTCAGGCATATGGCGTTGCTGATCTCCTGCTCCGATAAAATCATGGATTAGTACCTCTTGTGATCGAATTTTTTCCGGTTCATAAAATATCTGATTACCCCGACAACGAGCGAAATCAGAATCACTATGGCCAGAACGTTCACCATAAAGCCCAGCAGACTGCCGAGGCCCCCCATGTGACCGAACAATCCGCCGAAAAGCATGCCGGCGAGTCCGCCGATCATCATTCCCTTCAATAAAGATCCTCCGCCGCTGAAAAATCCGCGTTTGGCGGTTGAATTGTTGATCGGATTGGTAGCTGCTTTATCAGGCGCCGGTGTAGGCCGGGTGTAGTTGGTATTAGGCGCTTTGCCCGGAGCGGAAGGGCTGTAGCTTCGCGTCGGCGATTTGTAGGAAGCTGCGTCAACCGAAACCGGCGCGGTAAAGCTGAACACAAGGGCGAAGGCCATTACTAGCGCGATCCATTTTTTGTACATTGTCAGTTTCCTCCTGGGAAGTTATGTTTGTTCATAACTCTAATACGGATAATCTCCTCTATGGTTTCGGATTTTATCCCACCCTGATACAATAATAGAGATAACACGTGTAAATGAGGCGATCAAGTGAACACCTACCCCGAGGAATGGGTGCAGTATCTGGTTTATTTTCACGGTGCGAGGGATTATTTCGAATGCCATGAAGTGATGGAAGCCTACTGGAAAAACCATCCGGGCAGTCCTTGCCGCCCAACCTTTCTGGCTCTGATCCAGATTGCCGTTTCCCTATACCACCACCGGCGAGGAAACCACTCGGGTGCCTATAAATTGATGTCCGGCGCAAGGAGCAATATCCGGCGTGAGCATTTGGACAAGCTCGGTATCGACGGACAGGGATTGATAGAAGTAATAGAGCAAAGGCTTCAGGCGTTTTGCGAGGATGCGCGGCCTCCATTCGCGGATATCTGCATTCCCATAGCCGACGGCCGGCTGCTGGAACAATGCCGAAAAAGCGCGGAGCGGTCCGGATTCCCTTGGAACGGGCGGTCCGATTTAGCCGATGAGTACTTGATCCACAAGCATAAAAAGAGGGACCGCTCTGACGTGATTGCGGAGAGGCAGCGCAGTATAGCGCACAAAGCCAGAATGAGGGGAGAGCGGCCCTGAATAAGCGGAATGAACCGAAGTAGATACCTGCAGGATACCTCAAAGCCAGGCTGGAGGGGAAAGCGGCCATGCATAAGCGCGATGAAGGGGAGCAAGCCAAAGGTCGGGACGGTTCTCTTATTGTTCGTCGAGGATGAATCTGTCTCGAATTTCTTTGGTGGGAATCATACAGGAGTCCAGCCTGCCGAACCATTGATAACGCCTTTCGGCGATAAGCCGGTAGACAGCGTTTCGCAGCGCTCGGGGTACGAAAATAAAGAGATAGATCAGCTTCCAGAAGCCTGACAAATGTCTGCAGATCCTCAAAGCTGCGTCGGATTCGGTGTAATACTGTCCAGCTTCCATCAGAATTATAGAATCGATATTGGCCAGCTCCGGGCGGCGGGCCACTGCCTCCCGGCCGGCAGCCGACTGCAGCGGAGCAAACCGGAACTTCCCTGCCGGATCGTGCCGGATAATAAAATTTACGGCACCATTGCAGAAGCTGCATACGCCGTCGAATAAAATGATCGAATCCCCTTGTTTTGCCATGGACTGCACCCCTCTCGCAGGAAAACAAAGAAACCTCGGCTTCTGGTACCCAGCCGCCAAGATTTCTTTGCGTACGAGCGTGTTACTCGGCAAAGCCTTCTTTTACAATATCAAGCAAACCGGTTTCGGGGTTCATGATCAGGCCGTGCACCGGAACATCTTTCGGCAGAAGTGGATGGGAGCGGACAATATTGACGCTGCGGGTCACGCTCTCTTTTACATCGTCGAAGCCTGTCAGCCATCTGTCAAGGTCTATCCCGGAGTTCCTTATCGTACTGATGGTCTCGTCGCTGATTCCACGCTCGCTGGCTTTGGCGAGAACGGATTGCGGATTCAAGGCCGTCATGCCGCAGCCGTGATGGCCGATGACGAAAATCTCTTTCGCCTGCAGTTCATACACAGCAACCATGATGCTCCGCATTACGCTTCCGAAAGGATGGGAGATGATGGCTCCGGCGCTTTTAATAATTTTGGCGTCTCCGTTGCGCAGGTTCATCGCTTTGGGCAGAAGCTCCACCAGCCGGGTGTCCATGCAGGTTAGAATGACCATGCGTTTATCCGGGAATTTATCGGTCAGAAACTCCTCGTAATCCTTGTTCTCAACAAACTGGCGGTTATACGTTACAATCTCATTCAGTAAACTCATCGGTCATCCACTCCAATACAGGTTTATCTTTTATCTATTATATTTAAGTTTGCGTTGTAGATCTGGTTGTCGCTTTTCAATACGTAACGATGAGAACCGGGCAAATAGTCGATGACCATTTCCTCTTCAAAATATACCTCATGCTTCCGGTCCACTATAACGGGGAAGGGTTCGCCTTCAAGCTCCATATCGTACTCCCTCGACCGGGACACCAGCCAAATGGCGGGTACGCCGTTCACCGCGCAGCCGCATCCCTCCGAATCGAACACCAGTTTCATAAAAGCCGGCTTCTCCTGAATGGAGTGGTTGATTTCATAAACAGCGGTATCCGTAAAAGTTATATGCATGGTCTGTCCTCCTTTTTCAATATTTTATCATATTATCCGTTTCTGTTGCGAATGAATTAGTTACCCGCTATGATGAACATAATTATAGTTGAAAGGGGCGGTCGCCTGTGAGCCGAATCGAAGAATTCAGAGCATACATACGCAAAATGAGAAACTATGAAGAAGCGCTTGGCCTGCTTTACTGGGATTTACGGACCGGCGCCCCCAAAAAAGGCGTGAATACCAGGTCCGAGGTCATCGGCATGCTTTCGGGAGAGCACTTCCGGATGACGACTTCGGAGGAGATGGGCCGTTATGTGGAGGAGCTGTCGCAGCCCGAACAGTTTGAAGGCTTGAGCCGCGTAGACCGCCGCATGGTGGCCGAAGCGAAAAAGGATTACGAGCGCAGCAGCAAAATTCCGGCGGATAAATTCGAAGCCTACGTGGTACTGACGTCCCAGGCCGAATCCGTGTGGGAGGAAGCGAAGCGCAATAACGATTTTGCAGTATTCCAGCCCTATTTGGAGAAAATTGTGGCGATGAAGTCCGAATTTGTGGAGCTTTGGGGCTACGAAGACAACCGGTATGACACGCTGCTGGATATGTATGAAGAAGGAATGACGGTGAAAAAGCTCGACAGCGTATTCGGGGCTCTCCACGGCAGGCTGGTGCCTCTGCTGTCCGAGATTCAGGGGGCTGCCCAGCCGGACACCTCTTTCCTGCATCAAAGCTTCGACACCGCAAAACAAAAGCAGTTCTCCCTGTTCATCCTGGGGCAGCTGGGCTATGATTTTGAAGCGGGGCGGCTGGACGAGACGGTGCATCCTTTTGCAACGGGGCTGAGTCCAGGCGATGTCAGGGTCACTACGCGATACCTGCCGAACGATGTGGTAAGCGCGCTGTTCGGTACGATCCACGAATGCGGCCACGCTCTGTATGAACAGAATGTGTCACCCGATTTGATAGGCACTTCTCTATGCTCGGGCACATCAATGGGAATCCACGAATCGCAGTCGCGTTTCTGGGAGAACGTCGTCGGGCGCAGCGTTCCGTTCTGGAACCGGTACTATGGAGATCTGCAGAAGCAGTTTCCGGGGCAGCTCGATCAGGTGCCTGTGGACGTTTTTTACAAAGCGATCAACCGGGTGGAGCCTTCCCTGATCCGGATTGAAGCGGACGAACTCACTTACAACCTGCATATAATGGT
Organism: Paenibacillus sp. JCM 18996; assembly: GCF_055392555.1. Classification (NCBI taxonomy): domain Bacteria; kingdom Bacillati; phylum Bacillota; class Bacilli; order Caryophanales; family Paenibacillaceae; genus Paenibacillus; species Paenibacillus sp. JCM 18996. The sequence goes on along the minus strand of NZ_AP043884.1, from coordinate 1,347,845 downwards.
GCGGTATGAGATCGAGAAGGGCCTTTTCAACGACTCGTTCAAGGTGAAGGACCTCCCGGAAGTGTGGAACCAGAAGTACAAAGACTATCTCGGCGTATCACCCAAGACCAATGCGGAAGGCGTGCTGCAGGATGTGCACTGGGCCGGCGGCGATTTCGGCTACTTTCCGTCTTATGCCTTGGGCAACATGTACGCCGCGCAGATTGCGCATACGATGCAAAGGGATATGCCGGAGTTCGACCTGTGGGTCGGGCAGGGAAACCTGGAGCCGATTAAACATTGGCTGGTTGAGAAGGTGTACCGCCACGGCAAGGTGCTGACTCCGAACGAAATTATTACTTCCGTGACGAACGAGGAGTTGAATCCGGAATATCTGGTGGAGTATTTGGAACATAAATATAAGCCGCTGTACGGTTTGAAATAGAGGGGGACCCGCAAGGGTTCTTTTTTTTTTGTTGGCAGGCACCCTCCGCACCTTTTCTGGGCTTATGCATAGGATGGAGTACATATATTATTGGAGGGATTTGTATGAAAAAAGGGCTATCGCTGCTCATCGTTGTAATGGTCAGCTTGGGGGTGCTGCTCTCGGGATGTGCCGGAAGCAACGGGCAAACCCGGAAAATCCGGATAGGTGAAGTCACTCGCTCAATTTTTTACGCTCCTGAATATGTCGCGATGACGCAGGGCTTTTTCAAAGAGGAAGGGTTGGACATTGAGCTCACCACGACACCCGGCGGGGATAAGACGATGACGGCGCTTCTCGCAAACAACATTGACGTGGCGCTCGTCGGTTCGGAAACTTCCATTTATGTGTACCAGCAGGGCTCTGACGATCCGGTCATAAACTTCGCCCAGCTGACGCAAACGGACGGGACTTTTCTTGTAGCGCGCAAGCCGATTGCGAATTTTGATTGGAACAGCTTGAAGGGCGTGACCTTCCTTGGACAGAGAAAAGGCGGAATGCCCCAGATGGCAGGAGAGTTCACGCTGAAAAAGCACGGCATCGACCCGAAAAAGGATTTGAACCTGATACAGAACGTGGAGTTTGCCAATATCCCGCCTGCCTTCATATCCGGTACCGGCGATTATGTTCAAATGTTCGAGCCGCAGGCGACTATTATCGAGAAGCAGGGCAAAGGGTATGTGATAGCGTCCTTCGGCACCGAGAGCGGAAAGCTTCCTTATACGTCTTTTATGACGAAAAAAAGCTATCTAAGCAAAAACTCCGCCGATCTGCAGAAATTCACCAATGCCATCCATAAAGCCCAGAAATGGGTCCAGGAAAAAAGCGTAAATGAAATCGCCGCTTCCGCAGCTCCTTTCTTCCCGGACACCGACATCGAGATCGTGCGTGCAGTGGTGAAGCGATATAAGGATCAAGGTTCTTTCGCGACCGATCCGATCATTGACGATAAAGAGTGGGATAATCTTCAGACTGTAATGGAAGCCGCCGGGGAATTGAAGAAAAGAGTGGATCTCAAGACGCTGGTCGACAATTCTTTTGCGGAAAAAGCAGTGAAGAACGTGAAATGACCGGTCAAACCGCCGCAGGCGGGCTGCTGTCCGGGTTGGGGCATGCACGAGAGCGCCGGGCAGCATACTTGCGGCAATCACAGCATACAAGGGGGCAAGGTCGTGATACCTGCCGTTGATGTGAATGATGTTACGCATGTATATGTAAATGAGAGCGGGGCCGCCCTGGCGATCGAGAAAATCAATCTGACGCTCACGGACGGAGAATTCGTCTCTTTGGTGGGCCCGAGCGGCTGCGGCAAAACGACGCTGCTGTCCGTTATTGCCGGCTTGATTACACCTGCTCGGGGGACGGTTGAGATTGCGGGTCAGCCCGTGAAGGGGCCTACTCCGAAGGTGGGCTATATGCTGCAGCAGGATTTTCTGTTCCCATGGAGAACGATCGGCGAGAATGCAGTCATAGGATTGGAGCTTATGGGCTGCCTGACGTCCGAGAAAAAGGCGTTCACGCTGCATCTGCTGGAAGAATTGGGGCTTGGGCAGTACGTGCATAAATACCCGAACGAACTGTCGGGAGGAATGAGGCAAAGGGTCGCGCTGGTGCGCACTTTGGCGACTGAGCCGGAGCTTTTGCTGCTCGATGAGCCTTTCGCGGCATTGGATTATCAGACGAAGCTGCAGCTGGAAGATCTTATATTTCAAACGTTAAAAGACCACCGCAAGACCGCCTTGCTCGTAACCCACGATATTACCGAAGCGCTGGCGATGAGCGACCGGGTCATTGTGCTGGAGCCGAACCCGGGCAAAATCCGCACGGAAGTCGTCATCCCGCGCCGAATCGCCGAGACTCTTCCTGTCCAGTCCCGCGATCAGGAAGGCTTTCATGCTTTGTTTCGCGCGATCTGGAAGGAATTCGAGTCCATGGAGAGAAAGAGGTGACCTTTCATGGAATCCGGGAGGAAGCCGCTTATTAATGAAATGGCGGAGCCGCAGATTATCTACGAACGTTTTCTGGGCAAAAGAAAAAGGCAGTCGCTGTATGTGCTCACTGCGCAGATTTTGCTGCTCCTTTTGTTCGTCGGCAGCTGGGAGGCGGCAGGCAGGGCCAAGTGGATCGATGTGCTGCTGTTCAGCTATCCCAGCAAGATCGGATGGCTGCTCAGGCAAAAGCTGATGGACGGCTCGCTGCTGCCCCATGTCGGAATCACGGCGGTGGAGACAATAGCCGGTTTTATCCTTGGAACGCTGTGCGGACTGGGAATCGCAGTGGTCATTTGGTGGAGTCCTTTTCTGGCCAGGGTGCTGGATCCCTACTTCGTAGTTCTAAACGCTCTGCCGAAGGTCGCTTTGGGACCGCTGTTCATTGTCGCGCTGGGATCCGGGATGCTTTCGATTATATCGACCATTCTTTCAATTACGGTCATTATAACGACTTTGGTCATTTATTCTTCTTTTAAAGAGGTGGATCCCAATTACATCAAGGTGGTGCGGGTGTTTGGCGCGGGCCGCAGGCAGGTATTTACGACGGTCATTCTGCCCGCTTCAGTTCCGTCGATCGTATCCGCGCTAAAAGTCAATGTAGGCCTAGCCTGGGTCGGCGTCATTGTGGGCGAGTTCCTTGTTGCCAAGCAAGGATTAGGTTATTTGATCATTTATGGGTTTCAAGTGTTTAATTTTACGCTGGTCATCGGCAGCTTGTTCGTTATTGCTATCGTCGCGACCGTTATGTACCAGGCCGTTGCCCTGCTGGAGGCAAGAATCGTGCGCAAGCAGTAGCTGGTGCAGTGGAGCAAGCATGAAGCCCTTGGAGGGCTTTTCTTGTTTAAGCAATGCATTTGTGACCTGGCCCGAAATCAGTTACGATGAAGACGATACTTTCTAACGGGCGGGGTTAAAAAAATGGGTCTTCGAATCGTCAAGTCGGCTGTGGCTTCCGTGCTTTCCATTTATTTGGCAACGGCTTTCGGATTGCATTCTCCGAATTCGACCGGGCTGCTCGCCATTCTGGGTGTAGAGGTGACCAAGAAGAGAGGGCTGACCGTTTCGCTTAAGCGGATTGGAGCCTCTCTGCTCGGGCTGTTCATCGCCTCTTTGTTATTCAGTGTATTCGGGTTTCACGCATGGGTGGTCGGCTTCTATATTATGACCGCGTTTCCGCTGCTCAGCCGCCTGAACCTCAGTCAAGGCATCGTCACCTCTTCAGTTGTCATGTTCCACTTGTTATTGTATCAATCGACAAGCTTCCAGGTCATTTTGAATGAAGTGTATTTGCTCCTGTTGGGATTGGGTACTGCGACCGTCATTAATTTGACCTACATGCCCAAGGTGGACGAAGAGCTGCTGGACGTGAAGGGGCAGGTGGAGCAATTGTTTTCCTCCATATTTAAGGAACTGGCGGGACATCTGAAGGACCAAGTGCATATATGGGACGGAAAAGAGCTGCTGGAAGTGTCCGAAACGATAGAGAAAGGGTTGAAGCTGGCCGAAAGATCCAGGGAAAACGCGCTGATCTCGGAGGACCGCAGCTGGATTACTTATTTTGTAATGAGGCAGCAGCAGCTCGATATAATACACCATATGGTCGATTTAACCTCGCAAGTGTATATGAGGCTTCCCCAGGCGGAGCGGCTTATTTTCATTTTTGAGGAATTAAGCAAGGACGTGAAATCCGATTATTATACGGGAAGATGCGAGCAAGCTTTAAAAGAAATGGGAGAAAATATGCTCAATATGCCGCTTCCGGCGGGCAGAGTGGAGTTTGAAATTCGGTCCGCTCTGCTTCAGCTGCGCCTGGAACTTCTAAACTACCTATCCATCGCCAAGAAAAAGAAGAAAAAACAGGGTCGTCAAGAAAATTGAACAAACTTCCAAAATAGTTGTCACCCTAGACGAATGTCCTGCATACAATTTAAATGAATGATTGTATGGAGGAGGTAGAAAGGATGTCCTTAGATAGAGACATGCAATGCAGAGAGATCATCACCAAGGCAGTCTGCGGCAAAGGTCGTAAGTTCTCGCACGTCAGCCATACCGTGACGCCGTCGAATGCTCCTTCCAGCATCCTGGGGGCCTGGATCATCAATAACCAATATGAAGCGGTGGGTTCAGGGGACGGCGTAGAGGTAGTGGGTAGTTACGACATCAATATTTGGTATTCTTACGACAGAAATACCAAAACAGACGTTGCCAAAGAAACGGTCTCTTATGTAGAAGTCGTGCCGCTCTCTTACCTAGACAAAAAACACAGGTCTTCCACAGCAGAGGTTTCGGCGGTCGCAACGCAGGAACCGAACTGTGTGGAAGCAAGCGTATCCGCTAACGGCAACAGTGTCATTATCCGTGTGGAACGCGAGTTTGCGGTGGAACTGACGGCGGAAACCAAGGTATGTGTGCACGTCTGCAGCCACTGCTCGGATTACGATGAAAAGCACGTTGATTTCGACAGCGCGGACGACGGCGATTTCGAGGATCTCGATCCGGAATTGGTTGATGACGAGCTGAATTGACGCACGGTTGTTTCGTAGTTGACAACAGAAGTTCCTCCCTGGGTTCCGGTTGCAACCTGCCGTGCTGGACTCGAATGATTCGCTGCAATTCGACCCGAACCTGACTTTGCCCTCCGCTCCAACGAACTTGATACATCATATGTTGAGCAAAGAGTTTCGGCAGAGGGCATATGCCCTCTTTTTTGTATTACGGCGGGTTTGCAGTAAAAATGGGCGTTTTTCATTGGACTGCCTAAAAGCAACGGCAATGAACCGCAGAGCTTGGCCTCACTGTGTGAGGATGAAATTAGGGGGCGAGGTCCATGTTTCTGCTTCACTCTAATGAACCGGGTATACGGCATCTGTTAGATCATTTAAGGATTCCGTCCGGGACATTGCCGCCGCAGACGGAGGGAGAAACCATCATTCGTTGGGGCCTGAAGCCTTGCGGCGTCGAAGTCTCTTGTCTGCTGCAGCCGGAGATGCCCGTGCTGAGCTCGCTTGACAGAAGCAAGGCGGCAACCGTGCTCAGAACCCATGGGATTCGCTGGTTGGACAAAAAGCAAGCTCCCCCAAGCGTCGATTATCCCTGCCGGTACATAGTACCGGTTTTTCAACAACAGGCACTCGCCGTATTTGAAAGGAAAAGCGCCGTATTTTTGAACGGTTCGGGTATCACAGTAGGCAGCAGCGGGGGAGGATATTCCGAGCTGCACACGGAAGAGCTCGGCTTTCATTCCAAAAGGGCCAAAAAGGAAGCGGTCAAGGCCGTCTACGCATTAGGGCTGGATTACGGCCTCGTCTATCTTGCCGTGACTTCGCGAAGCCATACGGGCGTATTGCAGGTCAAGCCGATACCTTCGTTGAACCGGCGGCTCGGTCTGCTGTTCGCTCAGGCAATCAATGCGTTTGCCGAAGAGATGAAGCGGGACGAAGGACGGGAGGAGCAGGCCATGCTCGGCTGCGACCCTGAATTTGCGCTGCGCAATCCGGAGGGCAAAGCCGTGTTCGCGTCGCGCTTCATGGAGAAAGAAGGCCGAGTCGGCTGCGACTCCATTGTGCTGAGCGGCCAGCGCAAAATCTACCCCCTCGCCGAGCTGCGCCCGGCCCCAAGCCGCGACCCGCTGACGCTGGCGCGCCAGCTTCGCCGCACGCTGCACCTGGCAGCGGCGAAAATCACCGACCCCAGCCTCGATTGGGTGGCCGGGGGAATGCCGCTGAAGGGATTGCCGCTGGGCGGACACATCCATTTCAGCGGCATTGCCCTCAGTGCCCGCCTGCTGCGGGCGCTGGACAACTATGTGGCCCTGCCGCTCCTCATGGCAGAGGCCGAAACCACCGGCAGCCGCCGTCCGAAGTACGGCTGCCTCGGGGATTTCCGCCGCCAGCCTCACGGCGGCTTCGAGTACCGGACGCTGCCGAGCTGGCTCGTCTCGCCCTTGCATACCAAGGGCGTGCTGGCGCTTGCGGCGCTGGTCGCGAACCATTACAGGCTGCTCACGAGGCAGCCTCTGTCCGAGCCGGAGCTCGCGGCCTGCTACTACTCCGGCGATAAACAGCGGCTGCAGCCCTGGGTGAGGCTGCTGTGGGAGGATCTCGAGCGGCTGCCGGCTTACGGGGAGGTCCGCGAGCCGCTCGATTGGCTGAAAAACCAAGTGCTGGCCATGGTTCCCTGGGGGGAGCAAGACGATATCCGGATAAGCTGGGGAATCTTCCAATTTGACAAGAAACCCACTACCCTCCCGCAATTCATGGTATAATGGGTCGAATAGAAATAGTCGGCAATCATCCAGTATTACACAAAAGGACAGTACAACGACAAAGCTCCGGAGGTCCGAAAAGGAACAAGCCACGAGCACTTTAAGAGAGTTCGTACGGCCCCGGGGCCCACAGGTAAGGAGCGGAAATTAACGACCGATGGCCACGAAATATACGCCGATGATAGAGCAGTACCTTTCAGTGAAAGAAGGGGCCAAGGACGCTTTTTTGTTCTTCCGGCTAGGCGATTTTTATGAATTGTTTTTCGAAGACGCGGTCCTGGCAAGCAGAGAGCTGGAGATTACGCTGACAGGCAAGGACGGCGGGGCCGAGGAGCGCATCCCCATGTGCGGCGTGCCTTACCATTCGGCGGAAACTTACATAGCGAGACTGATTGAAAAAGGGTATAAAGTCGCCATCTGCGAACAGGTGGAGGACCCCGCCCAGGCTAAAGGGATCGTCCGCAGGGAGATCGTGCGCATCGTTACTCCGGGGACGGTTATGGACAGCAGATCTCTCGGCGAAAAAGTCAACAATTACATCGTGTGCATCACCGGGCAGGAAGGCGGTTACGGCTTCACGGCATGCGACATTTCAACCGGGGAGCTGTACGTGACGGAAATAGGCGGATCGCTCCAGCTGGTGCTGGACGAGACGAATGTGTACAATCCGTCGGAGCTGGTGGCGGACAGCGGGCTTTTGGAGAGAGTGCGGCCTCACGCGGCCGAGAGGGACAAGCCTCTCGTGCTGACTCCCTGGAGTTCGATTGATGCTGAGCTGCCTGGGCGGCATTTTGGCGGGGAAGCCCTTGACTGCTTATCCGCCGTGCAAAAAGAAACGGTGTCCATGCTGCTCTGCTATCTCCAGGAAACTCAGAAAAGGTCGCTGCTCCACATTAAACATTTGAAGCTGTACGAGCAAAAGCAGTACATGACGATGGACCCTTTTACGAGGCGCAATCTGGAGCTGGTGGAAACGGTCCGCGACCGGTCCAAGAAAGGCTCGCTGCTGGGGCTGCTGGACCGCACAGTAACGGCAATGGGCGCAAGGATGCTGCGCAGATGGATCGAGAAGCCGCTGCTGCAGGCGGCACAGATCGAAGAGCGGCTGGAAGCGGTGGACAAGCTGTACAACGGTCTGATCGCGCGAGAGGAAATCAGGCAGCAGCTGAAGGAAGTGTACGACGTCGAACGGCTGAGCGGCCGCGTCTCGTACGGAAGCGCGGGCGCCAGAGACTTGCTGTCGCTGAAGGCGTCGCTGGCGCAGGTGCCGGTTCTCGCCCGGCTGTGCCGGTCTTCGGGGTCGCAGACGCTGATGAAGCTGGTGGATTCTCTAGATGAATGCGGCGATATCAAAGATTGGATCGGCGAGGCGATTGCGGAAGAGCCGCCTGTCGGCATCAGGGACGGCGGGATGATCAGGGAAGGGTTCCATGCCCATCTGGATCAGCTGCGGGAAGCGAGCAGGAACGGCAAGCAGTGGATCGCCGAACTGGAAAAGCGCGAGCGCGACCTGACCGGCATCCGTTCGCTGAAGATTGGATACAACAAAGTGTTCGGCTACTACATTGAAGTGACCAAAGCGAATGCGGCGATGCTGCCGGAAGGCCGCTACGAGCGCAAGCAGACGCTGGCGAACGCGGAGCGCTACGTGACTCCCGAGCTGAAGGAGAAGGAGGCGCTGATCCTCGAAGCGCAGGAGAAAATGGCTGACATCGAGTTCGAACTGTTCACCGGGCTGCGCGAGCGCATTGCGGCGCAGATTTCGCGCCTGCAGAAGCTGGCAGAGACCGTCGCCACGGTCGACGTGTACCAGTCGCTGGCCGCCGTGTCGGCAGCGAACCGCTACAGCCGCCCGCAGATTGGCGGCGGCTACGATCTTCGCGTCGCGGACGGCAGGCACCCTGTCGTTGAAGCGGTGATGAACGATGGATCGTTCATCGCCAACGACACGGAGCTGACGTACGCGGACAGCCGCATGCTGCTCATCACCGGCCCGAATATGGCCGGGAAGAGCACGTACATGCGGCAGGTGGCCATCATCGCCCTGATGGCCCAGATCGGCTGCTTCGTGCCGGCGCGGGAGGCGGTCCTGCCGGTGATCGACCGCATTTTTACGCGGATCGGCGCGGCGGACGACCTGATCGGCGGACAGAGCACGTTCATGGTCGAGATGATGGACATCCGGACCATGACGGAGAAGGCGACGCCGAACAGCCTGGTCATCATCGATGAGCTCGGGCGCGGCACGTCGACCGGGGAAGGGATGGCCATCGCGCAGGCGGTCATTGAGTACCTGCATGACCGCGTCGGCTGCAAGACGCTGGTATCGACGCATTTCCACGAGCTTGCGCACCTGGAAGAAAGCTTGGGCCATCTCCGCAACCACTGCATGGCGGTGAAGGAGAACTCCGGGCAGGTGACGTTCCTGCGCAAGCTGATCCGGGGCGCGGCTAGCACCAGCTACGGCATCTACTGCGCGCAGATTGCGGGGCTGCCCGAGAGCATAATCCAGCGCTCTTATTCGCTGCTGCACGCCTTTGAGGCGAGGGCCGCCGTACCGGAGGGGGCGCTGCAGGAGAATGCTGCGGCCTATGCCGCAGCGGGCGGCACTCACGCCGCGGACGCTTCGCCGGCTGCGCAGGCGGCAGGCTCCGCCGTGCAGCTGAGCCTGTTCGGCGAAGCGCCGGAGCCTGCGGCCGCAGGCCAGCCGCGAAGCGCGCCGGCTGACATTCTCGGCCCGGCGGACAAGGCAGCCGGCTTGGCTGCCTCCGAGACGACCGAATCCGCCCAAGCCGCACCCGTCCTGCCCGCTGTGGAAGCCGAGCTCATTCACTCGCTCAAAACCGCGGATCTCATCAACATGACGCCGCTGCAGGCGATGAATCTTCTCTACGAATTAAAGCAGAAGCTGCAGCACCCATGATTCCAACTTCCGAAAGGGGACATCTCATGTTCGCCCGAAAAAACAATAAATTCAAGCTCGTTCTCGCAGCAGGCGCCGTTGCCCTTGCGATTTCTCCCTTTCATGCTTTTGCGGAAAGCAATGCGGCTTCAGTGAGCGATTTGCAGGAGGTGCTGCAGCTGTTGCAGACCAAGCATATAAGCGGAACGGCGAAGGAAGAGCTGGAAAAAAACGCCATCAACGGTATGATCCATTCCCTGAAGGATCCTTATACTTCCTATTATTCCAAAGATGAGCTTGCTTCCTTTACGTCGTCGTTGGAGAACGAGTTCGTGGGCATAGGCGTGCGGATGAGGCTGGTTGAAGAAGGGATGTATTTGAGCGAGGTCATGCCGGACACTCCTGCGTCCAAAGCGGGCCTGCAAAAAGGGGACCTGGTCACCGCACTGAACGGAGCCTCCCTGCAAGGGAAAAATGCCGGTGAACTCGCCCGCAGCATACAAGGTAAAGAAGGAGAGTCCGTTAAGCTGACGGTAAAGCGCGGTGCCGCCGTACTTGACTTCAATGTAACCCGGGCCAAGTTTCAGGTGCCTGCCGTCACCAGTAAATATTTTAAAGAGAGCGGTGTCGGGTATCTGCAGCTGACCGATTTTTCAAGCGCGTCGGGGGACCAGTTCGCCAATCTGCTGCAGGCCTTGAAAGCGCAAGGAATGAAGTCGCTGATCATCGATCTGCGGGATAATCCGGGCGGTTACGTCACTACAGCTGAGCAAATAGGCAAGCTTTTTATAAAAGAAGGGGCCTTCATACATACAAAAGACCGCGATAATGTCGATCATCCCGATATCATTGAGGGCGGAGCGACCCAGTCATTCCCTGTGGCCGTTCTGGTCAACGAAAACAGCGCAAGCGCGTCGGAAGCGTTAACCGGGGCCCTGCAGGATTACAATGCGGCAAAAGTGATCGGCACACGAACCTTCGGCAAAGGTGTGATGCAGTCGATCATCCCGCTCAGTTCAGGCGGAGCGCTTAGAGTCACCACTGACGAATATTTGACGCCAAAGCTGCGTAAGGTGGACAAGCTCGGCATTCAGCCGGATCTGGAGGTGCAGGGGGATCTGCCTCAGTGGCTGGCGGCTTTTCATACGCTCGGAGCTCCCGATCCGGAAGTGAAGCTGGGGGCGTATTCGGCACAGATCAACGGTGTGGACATCGATGTGCCGGGTTCGGTGCTCCGATCCGAGGGCAAGGTCTATGTGCCGACCCGAATCCTTGTTTCTGTGCTGGGCGGAACCGTGGTTTGGAACGGGGTGGACCAATCGCTGCAGGTTGCTGTGGACGGGCTAACGAATCAATTCAAGCTGTCGAACGGCGATTTTGTAATGAACAATGGGACCACCTACATCAACCCCGCTGTATTCGCCAAGCTGTACCCTCGGTTGTATTGGAAAGATTCGGCGGACGGGGTTGTCCTGACAACGCGCAAAGGGAAATAGCAGAAGGGGAAATGGCCTATGGGGAAAATACAAATACTGGATGATCATATTGCCAACCAGATCGCTGCGGGAGAAGTGGTGGAGCGCCCATCCTCGGTGGTGAAGGAGCTTGTGGAGAACTCGATCGACGCGCAGAGCACACGTATTGACGTGACGGTGGAAGAAGGCGGCCTGCAGCTGATCCGGGTGAGCGACAACGGTACCGGGATGGAAAGCGACGACTGCGAGCTGGCGTTCAGCCGCCATGCCACCAGCAAAATCGTCTCCGGCAGGGACTTGTTCCAGATCCGGACCTTGGGATTTCGCGGGGAGGCGCTGCCCAGTATTTCAGCGGTAGCCAAAGTGGAGTGCACGACCTCGGACCGCAGCGACGGTTTAGGGCGGAGGATCCTCATTGAAGGAGGCGCGGTCCAATCCTTCGGCGAGGCGGCCGCTTCGCGGGGCACGGACATTCAGGTGCGCGAGCTGTTCTTCAACACCCCCGCAAGGTTGAAATATATGAAAACGATCCAGACCGAACTGGGGCATATTTCGGACTATATGTACCGGCTCGCTTTGGCTCACCCGGGTATTTCATTTTCTTTAAGGCATAACGGCAATTTACTGTTTCAAACGTTGGGCAATGGTGATTTGCTGGGCGTTATCGCCGCGATCTACGGCACTTCCACCGCCAAGCAAATGGTCGCGGTCCAAGGGGAGCACCCCGACTATAAGCTGGCCGGGCACGTATCCAAACCGGAGCTTACGAGAGCCAACCGGAATGCGATGACTACGATCATCAACGGCAGATATATTCGAAGCTATCCGCTGAATTTGGCGATTGCGGGCGCTTTTCACACGTTGCTGCCGATCAACCGGCATCCGATCGCCGTTTTTCACATTGAGATGGATCCGGTGCTGGTCGACGTGAATGTTCATCCCGCTAAGCTTGAAGCCCGCTTCAGCAAGGAGCGTGAGCTCGTGCACTTTGTCGAGCAGCTTGTTCGTGAGGCTTTGGGGAAGCAGGTGCTGATCCCTCAGGGGGCGAAGCCGGTACCCAAAAGGCAGCTGGTCCAGGAGCAGATGGTGCTCTACCGGCCTGATGCGGGGGCGGCACCCTCTGAAGGCGGAGGAGCCACTGTCTCGACTGCCCGTGAGGGCAGCGGCTCTGAACATGCTCCGAGTGAGTCTGACGGTATCGAATCGAATAGTCACTCGCCTATTCACTCGCCCTCATCGACTGACGGTGCCGGATATGGGCGCACTTCCGCTCCGTCCGAAGCAAAAGGAGCGGAGTCCGGAGCGAAAGAAGCGGAGTTCGATGCGAACGGCACACCGGTGCCTGGTACCCGTCAACGTCAGGAGTCCGTTTCCTCGGGACCGGAGGGACTGCTTGCACGGGATTCTTATGGCGCCGCCATGAGCGAATCCGGCCGCCCATCAGCTTCTCCGCGCACGGACTCGGGCCGATTGACAGCCGAATACCAACGTGCTTCGGGAAGCCCGGCCGCAGTAAAGAAGTATATGGAGTACGCTGCTCCCGGGCAGTCGGGCCATGCTGCAGAGCTGCCCGCTTTCCCAAGGCTTTATCCGATTGGTCAGATGCATGGGACTTACCTTTTGGCCCAGAACGAAAACGGTCTGTATTTGATCGATCAGCATGCTGCGCATGAACGTATCAACTATGAATATTACTATGAACGATTCGGCCGCCCGGCGGACGCCAGTCAGGAGCTGCTCGTACCCATCACGCTGGAATTCACTCCCTCGGATTCGGAATGGCTGAAAGGTCAACTGAAGCTTTTTGAAGGCGTGGGAGTCTATATGGAGCACTTCGGCGGCAATACGTTCCTTGTCAGAGCACATCCGCACTGGTTTCCTTCGGGACTCGAGCAATCGATCGTGGAAGAAATGGCCGAATGGGTGCTGGCAGAGAAAAAGTCCGTCAATCTGGCAAAGCTGCGGGAGCAGTCTTCCGTCATGTGTTCGTGCAAGGCATCGATCAAAGCCAACCAGAACTTGAGCATGGCCGAAATGGAGTCATTGCTGGACAGGCTGGGCCAATGCAGCAACCCGTACACCTGCCCTCACGGCCGCCCGATTGTCGTGAGCTTCTCCACCTATGACCTGGAGAAAATGTTCAAGCGGGTCATGTAACATTCCGAACCGGCGCGCCGAGGGGCTCGGCTGGAAGCGGCTCAAACACCCGACAAGACGAACTGGAAAACGTCCAGCTAATCTTGCCCTGATGCGCTCTTTCGGATCCTTTTGCTGTAAAAGCGGCTAGGCCCCCTAAATCCGGAGTCCGCACCAATTAAAACCGTAGTTTATCAGAATAGCTCTATTTCTCGAGATTTTACAGGGCTTTGTGGAAGATCGAACGGTCTTCCAGTTGCATGACCCACTCTGAAAATTTAGCAGGCGGCATTCGTTTTAAGCTGCCGTGCATTTTTCGATTATTGTAAAAGTCCATGTAACGATCGATCTCGGCGTAAGCCTCCTCAAAGGACATGAAGTCCATCTTTGAAAAGAGGTCACGTTCCAGCAAGCTATGGAAGGATTCAATATATGCATTCATGTTTGGGGTTCGCGGCGGGATCCGCTCATGAACCATTTCGAGACTTTCACAAGTATCTCCGAAAAGTGTGCTGACGAATTGAGGCCCGTTGTCCGTGCGAATCACGGGTAGCGTTTCTCCCGCATGGATTCGCTTCTGTAGCGCTCGCCATAACGTTTGACAGGCATGTTTGGCTTCGCATACAGGACCTCTATAATAGTCGACGACGACACGGTCGAACACATCAATGATGCTGAGTACAAAAAAGAAGCGTTCACGACCAGGAACATAGCCGTATTTAATATCCATTTGCCACAGCTGGTTCGGTCCAGTCACTGTGCGGTTCTTAGGCAGTCTGCGAGGGTGCTTGGTGTGCTTCTCCCGCTGTTTCTGCAGGATACCGAGTTCCTTACAAAGTCGATAGGACTTCTTTTTATCCAGCACCAATGCGCGCTCATTTCGGAGAGATTGGGCGAGGAGCTTATACCCATACACATGTTCCTCGCCTTCTACAAGCTCCAAGAGCCATTCTTTAATCTGTTCATCGCTTATTTTCTTCCCTTCGGTTGTCAATGAATAACCGGGGCAGGGCCTACCTTTCTGGCCGTTAGACGCGTGAACTGTCTCTGTAGCCGCTCGCTTCCTCCGATCGTAGTAAGTTGACTCTGACAGACCTATGATTCGCAGAACTAGCGCTGCTTGTTCACCCCGCTTAATAAACCGGTCTGCTATTTCGTATTTTTCGGATAAGCGGGGTTCTTCTTTTTTAAGAGTTCACGCAGTATTTCAATCTCAAGCTCTTTTTCACCAAGAATTTTGACTGCTTTCTCATATTTCTCTTCGACCTCTTGAAGCCTTTTCAGCTCCTGAATTTGTTCATCAGTCGAAGGGATTTCGTCGGTACCCACTTGATCTCGGTACTCCCTAAGCCAGTTACGGATGGTCTCGGGATGAATCTCGTATTTTCTAGCTAATACCGCAATCTTGATCCCTGAGAGGGCCTCTCGAACGATCTTTAACCGAGTCTCTTCAAATACTTTTTTCGAACGCATTTTGTCCCGCCTCCCATTACCTTCAGTCTAATTTATTGGGGGCTCGGACTCCAGTTTAATTAGGGGGCCTAGGAGAAAGCTCCAGTTAATATTGTAAAAAACTTCTCCTGCAGGGGTCAAAGTGCCCAATTACATGGAGAAAATCACGTTAGAGCCGATATGTACATCTAAGAAAGCAGATTAGATGGAGCTTTTCCAGTTGCTTGATGCGTAACCGTATCCATTTCAATCTTTAGATCAACTATAATCTAAACTCAACAACGAATTGAAAAGACTTTCGACGGATGGACGACTTAACAATGAGTCGTTTTGGGGACTAACACCCGTCATACATAAAACAAAGTTCACGTTGATTTTTTGAGGGGAGGGAAACCGCTTCTTGAACATTTTGAAGTTATTAATCATGCCGAGGCTATCAGGTTTGTCGAGGAACTGGTTCGTCAAGAGGCTTCCCTAAGCGAGTTTATTATTAAGCAGCTTCACCGACTGTGTTGAAAAATATCAGGGAGCGGGAAGCGGGAACCTACCGCACCATGATGAAAACTAACTATTATAGCCCTAGACATACATGATTATACCTGTTAGAGGGACACTATCAGTAAAGCTTTTTGAACAAAAATAGTGCCGCGACGTTTTCGAGGATACTGCCGGTTTTTCAGCAAAAATGGAATGCCCGAAAATTTATGGCATACAGTTTTGTAGCGTGTATCCGTAAACCCGCGCCACGACTGGTTTTCCTAGCGACCGTCAACGGTCGGCAACATTTGACCCGAATGAAAGAGGGGACTGAAAGCAGCCTTATATTGAAGGCGGGCCAAAAACAGAACCTCAAGCAGGCTAACTTAACAATATTCCCAAACGTAATCGCTTTTATACCAAGGTCTAAAAAATAAATGGGCCTGGGCATCCTATTGTCAATTTTGACTAATCCTGCAACTTTCATAAAGACGAAAAGCGGACATACGTGCGTTATGATTTTCACAGAAAAAAAGGAGAAACTAAAGTCTCCGCTTAATATCCCTAATCTCTAAATCGGCTTCCACATACTTCAATGACAATGTTTCCAATATGCGTTCATGCCGTTCCTGATTATTATTAATCTCTTTCACGTCCTACTCTACTCTCCCAAGCCCTTCTTCTACTCGTTCAAGCGTTTCTTCTACTCGCTCAAGCCTCTTTTCAATTGCATCGACTTTGTGCGCTAAACTGGCAACCATCGTGACCAATTGACCAACCATTTGATGCGTTTGTTCAAGCAAATTTTCTTTATCCACACGCTTTACCATCCCACTTAAATATATCATTTTGAATATAATATTAATACAACGGTGTTCTAAAATCACACACAATTCCTCTAAGTCATCATTGGCTTTAACCGCATCTATGCAACATCTGTGTAACATTTGACCCTAATGAAAATAGGGACTGAACCTCCCGCACTGCGGAAAGTTGTTCCGCAATAAAGAATAAGCTATAATTTGAATATCTTTCCGCGGCGAACCTCTGAGAAAGAGCTTTCTCTTCTTTTGGAAGGTTTATTTTTTACCGCTGCTACAGAACAGGTGAAATCAATGCTTGTTACAACTACATACGACCCTGCCGAAGAAGCGGTGCGCACCGCCAAAGGGCTGGCTGTGGAGTTCTCCGCACGTTGGGTGCCCAGGCGCAGAATGTCTCTTCCCCAGTTAACCGAGAAATTTGGCGATGACGAATTCCTTGTCGTTTCCAAGGAAGGCTTGAAATGGATTCGAGGGGGACAGGCTCCTTTCTTTTTTCATCCCAGCACGGCGCAGGTGCGCGCCAAAAGATGGCTTCGCGGCGAAACCGACATTCTGCTGAAGGTGGCCGACGTGCAGCCAGGGGACCACGTGCTGGATTGTACGGCAGGGCTGGCTTCTGACGCGATCATATTCGCTTTGGGAGTCGGTGCTGAAGGCTCGGTTACCGCTATCGAGAGCCAGAGGATGCTGGCTTTTATCACAAGGGTAGGGCTTGCCGTATATAAATCGGACGTGCCGGAGCTGAACCGGGCGATGAGGGCTGTCCGGCTTGAGCATGCCGATCATTTGGAATATTTGAAGCGGCTGCCGGACCGGTCTGTCGATATTGTTTATCTGGATCCGATGTTCAGGCATCCGATAGAGGAATCGGCTGCCATTTCCGCGCTGCGGGGAGCAGCTAACAATCATCCGGTCCGGGAGGAAACGATCGGAGAAGCTAGACGGGTGGGACGGAAAACTATCGTGCTCAAAGAGCATCGGAACAGCAGGGAATTCGTCCGCCTCGGTTTTCGGGAGATCCACAAATCCGGAGCCAAAATTGCCTATGGAGTGATCAGACTGTAATGCGGCAACCACAGAAAAATAAACTGCTGGTCTTGATCGGGCCTACGGCGGTCGGCAAGACCAGACTCAGTTTATACATCGCTCAACGCTACGCTTGTGAAATTATTTCTGGCGATTCGATGCAGGTTTACCGGGGGATGGATATCGGTACAGCCAAAGCGTCCGAGGAAGAACGAGATTTGGTCCCGCATCATATGATCGATATACACGATCCGGATTTTCCTTATTCGGCAGCGGAATTCCAGAAGGAAGCCGGAAGGCTGATCGAGGAGATTTCTGCCAGGGGCAAGCTGCCTTTTGTCGTTGGCGGCACCGGACTGTATATCGAATCCTTATGCTATAATTTTACGTTTAACGAGACCGGCGCGGATGAGGCGTTTCGGGAAGAGCAGCGAATTTTCGCGGAAACGTACGGAGCGGAAGCGCTTCATGCCAAGCTCAGGGCAGTAGACCCGGAAATGGCGTCACGACTGCATCCCAACGACCAAAGAAGAATCATCCGGGCGCTTGAAGTCTATCATGTGACCGGAGAAACTTTGTCGGAGCAGCAAAAGGGACAAAAGAAGGAATCCCCCTACGAATTATGTATCATCGGGTTGACAATGGATAGAACTGTACTATATAAACGGATTGAGGAGAGAATCGATCAAATGCTGCATGAAGGCTTGGTCGATGAGGTGCGCCGCCTGCTTGCAGACGGTTACACCCGGGGGATGGTATCGATGCAGGCTTTGGGCTACAAGGAAATTGCCGCGTATCTACATGGGGAAATTACACTATCCGAAGCCATCGTCCTGCTAAAAAGAGACACCCGCCATTTTGCCAAAAGACAGCTCTCCTGGTTCCGCCATATGAAGGACATCGAATGGGTGGACGTAACGGAACAGGCAAAATTTGACGAGCAATTGCGAGAAATCAATGGTATAATAACAAGAAAGCTTATGTTCCATTAAGGGCGGTTTTCCGTTGAGCCGCATAGGCGAAGCAAGCCTTTAAGTCATTCGTTTTCTAATTTATAGGGGGACCCAGGGATGAATAAATCGATCAATATTCAAGACAACTTTCTGAACCAGCTGCGCAAGGACAGCGTCCCGGTTACGGTTTACTTGACGAACGGTTTTCAAATTAAAGGGGTAATCCGGGCGTTTGACAATTTCACGATTGTCATTGACAGCGAGGGCAAGCAGCAGATGGTTTACAAGCACGCTATTTCTACTTTCACACCGCAAAGAGCGGTTTCCCTAATGAATAACGAAAACCAACCGGAAGCATGACCCAAAAAAATCACATCTGGTTTCAGCATAAATTTTTCAGTTTACAAGAGTATATGGCAGAAGGAGCAACCCATGGACATGAGGTTGTTCTTTTGCTTAGTGGTAAATAATATTTTTTCCGAACAGACCGAAGAGTATCAATGATGTGCTTGAACTTGTCATCGCTTCAGGGCTTGCGTCAGAGGGCAATTACAAGGCAAATAGAGAGAAGTAAGGGGTCGGTAGAATGGGAACGAGCAAGGAGAAAAACGCACCTGGGAAAAAGAAGAAATCCGGCTTCAAAAAGTTTATGGCATGGGTCCTTGTCGCCGGCTTGTTAGCGGTTGTCTGCGCATTGGGATTTTATATCTGGATTATTTATAACGGCCAAAGAATGCTGAACGCAAGCTTGAACGACAATAAATTCGATTTGGCGGAATCATCCCATATCTATGACAGCTCGGACAAGCCTCAGGAGATTTACACCCTTGCCAGAGAGAACCGCCAGATAGTAACCGGCGATCAAATTCCAAAGAGGCTGAAAGACGCTTTTATCGCTACGGAGGACCGCAGGTTTAACGAGCACGCAGGAGTCGACTTCTATGCCATTGGCCGCGCGATTTATAAAGACGTAGTCGAACGCCGCGCCGCGGAAGGAGCAAGTACAATCACGCAGCAGCTCGCCAAGAACGTGATCGTCGGATCGGATAAAACGATTTTCCGTAAAGCGAACGAGGCGGCGGTAGCTGTAGCACTGGAGAACCAATATACGAAAGATCAGATTCTGGAGCTGTATTTGAACCGGATTTTGTTCGGAGGCAACGCTTACGGCGTGAAAACAGCTTCCATGCGTTATTTCGGAAAAGACGACCTTAACAAGCTGGAGCTGTGGGAAATTGCTACGTTGGCGGCTTTGCCTAAAGCGCCGAATACGTACTCCCCCCTTACCAACCCGGAGAAATCCAAGGAGCGCCGCGGGGTTGTGCTTCAGCTTATGAAAGACCAGGGATATATTACCGAAGCCGACAGGGCAGCCGCCGCCGCGGTGGATTATGTTCCGCCGAAGCAAGCGGCCACCGGGGTAAAGAAAGATTTTGCAAGCTATGCCGATTATGTAGTGAAAGAAGCCGCGGATATGTACAACATCGATGAGGATGAGCTGCTGCGCGGAGGCTACAAGATTTACACGTCTATCGATATCAACGCACAAAAAATTCTGGAGCAGGCATATGCCAATCCGAAGTTTTTCCAAGAGGATGCACCGGATGGGGTCAAAATGCAGAGCTCTACCGTTATCGTCAATAACAAAGACGGCGGTATTGTGGCGATGATCGGCGGACGTGACTACAAAACAAAGGATATGAACCGCGCCGTGGTTGGCCAGCAGCCGGGTTCGTCTTTCAAGCCGATTGTCGATTACGCGCCTGCTTTGGAATCCGGGAAATTTAATCCGTACAGCAAGCTTCCCGACGACCCGAGCATTTCCTTCGGAGATTACAAGCCGCGCAACTGGGACGGCAAATACCGCGGGGAGGTCACGATGTTTGACGCGCTTAAATATTCGATCAATGTGCCCGCAGTATGGACTCTGAATGAAGTAGGGATTACGAAAGGAATGAAAATGGCTGCGGATATGGGCATCCCGCTCGATCCGGCCAAAGACCGCAACCTGGCGATTGCGCTGGGCGGTTTGACGGGTGGCGCGTCTCCGCTTCAAATGGCCCAAGCCTATTCGGCTTTCCCGAACAACGGCGTAATGTATAAAGCCCATGCGATCTTGCGTATTGTAGACTCGAAGGGCCGCGAACAGGTCGCTTTCAAGCAGGACAAAAAGCAGGTCATGAGCGCCAAGACCGCATATTACAGCACCTTTATGATGCAAGGTGTCGTGGAGCCTGGCGGACTGGGCTCAGCCGCAAGGTTTAACCGCCCTGTGGCCGGTAAAACCGGAACGACGCAGCTTACGATTCAAGGCTTAGAAAAATACAATAAGGACGCCTGGTTTGTAGGTTATACGCCGGAATGGACGGCGGCTACATGGATGGGATTCGACAAGACCGATTCCAAGCACTATGTGAGAACGGGCAGCGACAAAACGGCGGCCCTCTTCAGGGAATATATGTCCAAATCGCTGGATGGCGTTCCGATTACCGATTTCAAACGACCGCCGGGTGTTCCGGACTTGAACGCGCCGGATATGAATACGCCCAAAGGCATTGGAGACTTGTCTGCGCATTATGCGAGAGATAGCCGCTCCGTGAAGCTGGACTGGTCTCCCATAGGTCAGAATACGATTTATCAGGTGTTCAGGAAAGACTCCAAATCACCGGACTTTGTTCAGATCACCTCTTCTGCCACTCCGACCGCCACTGACTTGTCCGTAATCACGGGCGAGACTTATCAATATTATGTGGTTCCGGTTAATCGCGATACGAATGAAACAGGGGACCGTTCGAACGTGGCATCCTTGACGATTCCGCAGGATCAGTTGCCGGCGCCGGGAACTGATCAGAATCAGAAGCCGGGAGGGCAGACCGGAGGAGGAACGCAGCCGGGAGGGCAGACCGGAGGAGGAACGCAGCCGGGAGGGCAAACCGGAGGATCGACGCAGCCGGGAGGGCAGACCGGAGGAGGAGCGCAGCCGGGAGGCCAAACCGGAGGATCGACGCAGCCGGGAGGCCAGACCGGAGGAGGAACGCAGCCGGGAGGGCAGACCGGAGGAGGATCGACGCAGCCGGGAGGGCAGACCGGAGGAGGATCGACGCAGCCGGGAGGGCAGCCCGGAGGACCGACGCAGCCGGGAGGGCAGCCCGGAGGACCGACGCAGCCGGGAGGCCAAACCGGAGGAGCAACGCAGCCGGGAGGCCAAACCGGAGGAGCAACGCAGCCGGGAGGCCAAACCGGAGGAGCAACGCAGCCGGGAGGCCAGCCCGGAGGATCGACGCAGCAGCCTAAACCGGTGCAGCAAGGCGGAGGAAATCCTCTACCTGTGCCTGGACAATAAAACAGATCAGCTCGGGGGAAAGGTTCCTCGGGCTGTATCAATTTCTTTTTCGGAGATGACAACTATAAATGAAGCAAATGAAAATGATGAAACTTTTGATTCCAGTACTAAGTTTATTGCTGCTTCTTGCGGCTTGCGGCACGAAACCAGCGGATAATTCGAATGCTTCAGGAGGCCAAACGCCTAAACAGGATAGCAATCAGAATCCTGCTCTGGCAGAACAAAATAAGGCGAAACCCTGGAAAACTCCGCCTGCCATGTCGATTGATCCTAACAAGAAGTACAAGGCGGTCGTTGCTACCTCCAAAGGAACCTTCAGCATGGAGCTGTTCGCCAAAGAAGCACCCAAGACGGTAAATAATTTTGTTTTCCTGGCTAAAGAAGGGTTTTACAACGATATCGTGTTCCACCGGATTATTAAATCGTTCATGATCCAAACGGGAGATCCAAAAGGAAACGGCTCGGGAGGCCCCGGATATACTTTTGAGGATGAATTGAAAACTCCCTACAAATACGAGCCAGGCATTGTCGCCATGGCTAACTCGGGCAAGAATACGAACGGAAGCCAGTTTTTCATTTGCACCGGAGACGACAGCAAGAATCTGAACCGAAAGCCGGATTATACGATCTTCGGCAAAATTGTTGACGGAATGGATACCGTTCAGGCTATCGCAAGCACACCGGTCGCGCAGGGCGGCGAGTCTGTACCCAGCAAACCCATAGAAAAGGTAACGATACAATCTATTTCCATACAAGAATCGCAATAAGCGTGGTTTCCACGCTTTTTTCCTACTTTATATTATGCCGGGGTGAGCGCTTATGAAGAAATTCCCTTGCTTGCTGCTGCACGGTTTTACCGGCGGGCCCTTCGAGGTTGAACCTTTAGCCGATTATTTGCGTCATGCAGGATGGGAATGCATCGTGCCAACACTGCCCGGCCACGGCGGAGACCTGTCCAGGCTGCGGGGCGTAAAATGGGGAGAATGGCTGGATTGTGCAGTCATGGAAGCCGAAAAACTGACAGAGCAGTACGGAGGGTTTAATTTAGTCGGATTCTCCATGGGCGGGCTGATTTCAGCCTATTTGGCCAACCGGTATCCTGTCAAAAGGCTGGTGTTGCTTAGCACCGCTGTCGTCTTCTTCAGCCCGGGACGTCTGGCGAAGGATATCAGGTACAGGATCAGTCAGAGGGATTGGAGAACACTCCGTAAAAAAACTATCACTCCGATCGGCTCCGCTCTGCAGTTTGTGAAGCTTGCCTTGAATTTAATCCCCCAGGTTTCTCAGATTCAGGTTCCCACGCTCATCGTGCAAGGACAAATGGATGAAGTGGTGCATCCGGTGAGCGCCGCTTACATATACAATAACTTGCAGGGTCAGAAGGAACTGCACTATTTGCCAAGATCCAAACACATGGTCTGTTTGGGGGAAGAGACGGAAGAGCTGTTTGGAAGGATCGGAAGCTTCCTGGAAATGGAATAAGAGGCGCCACAAAATAACCTGACGAAAAACCGCTGAATCGGTGCGGTTCCATCAGGTTTTTTGTTAGGGTACAGAAAACGTTACTTGGCAGGCGGTTAACCGTTGATGATTTGTCCGCCGTTGATATGCAGTATTTGGCCTGACATATAAGAAGAGTCGTCGCAGGCCAGGAATACATAGGCGGGGGCAAGCTCCTCCGGCTGTCCCGGGCGTTTCATCGGTGTGTCGGAGCCGAATTTCGCCACCTGTTCTTCCGTGAATGTCGACGGAATGAGCGGCGTCCAAATTGGTCCGGGAGCCACACCGTTTACACGGATGCCTTGTTCGACCAGCTGCTGCGACAGGGAACGGGTAAAGGACACGATCGCTCCTTTAGTGGAGGAGTAATCGACTAGCATCGGATTGCCTTTGTAGGCTGTGATCGACGCGGTATTTATGATGGCGCTGCCTTTTTTCAGGTGGGGCAGGGCGGCTTTGGTCAAGTGGAACATTGCGAAAATATTGGTGCGGAACGTCCGCTCCAGCTGTTCGGCGCTGATGTCTTCCAAGCTTTTTTGCGGATGCTGCTCGGCCGCGTTGTTGACCAGGATATGCAGGCCTCCCAGTTCCTGGACCGTCTGCTCCACCGCCTGCTTGCAGAAAGTTTCCTCACCGATATCGCCTGAAATGAGCAGGCATCTTCTGCCCTCCTGCTCCACCTGCTGCTTCGTTTCCTCGGCGTCTTTGTTCTCATTCAGGTAGACGATGGCGATATCGGCGCCTTCTTTGGCGTATGCAACGGCTACCGCGCGGCCAATCCCGCTGTCTCCTCCGGTGATCAGGGCCACTTTTTGCTGTAATTTACCTGCAGGCTTATAAGCTCTGTCTTCGAATTCGGGCTGGGGATGCATTTGCGATTCAATCCCTGGCTGCCGGTTTTGATGCTGCGGGGGATTGGTCTGTTCATTGCTGGAACTATTCGACATGTTCAATTCCTCCTTAGGCATAAGTCGCTTAAATATACTCTCCTTACGCGGTAAATCTATGCGATGTCCATCTATTTGTTACCCTTCATGCTACCCGTTTAAACAATAACTGTAGACGAGCCGGCAGGAAATAACGATAATAAAAGGATCATGGACCATTGGTCGTTTCACGGGAGGGAGATTGGATCTTATGGAGGAAAATGTCCGGCATTACGAAGCATTCAGCCCCAAAGCCGGAAAGGGCAATCCTGCCGGACTCGTGCTAAACGGGGAAGATTACACTGAACAGCAGATACAGCAATTCGCATATGAAGTGGCGCCGCAAAAATATAATTCACCCTCTTCTGGGCTCCTGCGTATATTGATATCACCTTACAGTGAGGTGAGAAGCAATGAACGAAGTTGTGATGACCGACAGCGCCAATGCGTTAAAAAGATCCAGGCAAATTAATATCGTGCTGCGAAACGGAGAACCGGCAGGTTCGGCCGCTGCCGGTCCAGCATCAATAGGCGCGGGGAGAGCTTTTGCAGAGCAGGGTGCTTTAGGGGAGATACTCAAAGAGCTTGACCGTATGATCGGTTTGGATAACGTCAAGGACCTAGTCTACGAGATTTACGCACTTCTGCAGATCGGTCAATTCCGTGAGGATGCGGGGCTTCAGACTAACACGCAAGTATATCATATGGTGTTCAAAGGCAATCCGGGAACCGGCAAAACCACCGTTGCGCGCATCATGGGGAAGCTGTTCCAGACGATGGGCGTGCTGAGCAAAGGCCATTTGATAGAAGTGGAACGGGCGGATCTGGTAGGGGAATATATCGGGCACACGGCCTTGAAAACCCGCGAACTCGTGAAAAAAGCGATCGGCGGCATTCTTTTCATCGATGAAGCTTACAGCCTGGCCCGCGGCGGGGAAAAGGATTTCGGCAAAGAAGCGATCGACACGCTGGTCAAAGCGATGGAGGACAACAAAAACCAGTTTATTCTTATTTTGGCCGGTTACTCTGAGGAGATGGAATATTTTCTCTCGATGAATCCGGGCATGCCTTCCCGTTTTCCCATCCAGATCGATTTTCCCGATTACACTGTGGACCAGCTGATGCAGATCGCCGGATTGATGCTAAAGGACCGTGAATACACCTTCAGCCCGCTGACCGAGCAAAAGCTGCGCCTTCACCTGATGAGCGAGAAAGACGAGGCGTACTGCTTCAGCAACGCGCGTTATGTGAGAAATATCATCGAGAAGTCGATGCGGGCCCAAGCCGTGCGGCTGTTGAATTTGCGCGTCACTCCGAGCCGCCAGGATTTAATGACGATCCGTCCGGAGGACATGAAATTTGAAAAAAGACCCTCATTTGATAGATAATAGGGGTGAGGTTCGTTCAGAAAGATCAATAACGATCAGACCTTACAGGAGATGTGCCATGAGACCGAATTCACATGAAGTGCAGAAAGAAAGCAATGACCGCGCCATTCTGATTAGTTTGGTCACGCAGGAAGATAAGCGAAAAGCCTCCCAGCTGGAATATTCACTGGATGAGCTTGTCCAATTGGCCGAGACCGCGGGGGTAACGGTGCTGACCACGATTACTCAGAACCGGGAAACGGCGGATTCCAAATGGTTTATCGGCAAAGGCAAAGTCCAGGAGCTCAAAGCGTTGATCGACGAGCTCGACGCGAACACGGCCATATTCGATCAGGAGCTGTCCGGAGCCCAGGTGCGCAATCTGGAAGAAGCTTTGGATGTGAAAATTATTGACCGGACGCAGTTGATTCTGGACATATTCGCCGGAAGGGCCAAAACACGGGAGGGGATCATCCAGGTTGAGCTGGCCCAGCACAGCTACCTGCTGCCCCGCTTGTCCGGCCATGGGAAAAACCTGTCGAGGCTGGGAGGGGGCATCGGCACAAGAGGTCCCGGGGAAAGCAAGCTCGAGACGGACCGCCGCCATATCCGCAACCGGATCAGCGATTTGAAGCGGCAGCTGGAAGAGGTCGTCAAGCACCGCAATCTTCACAGGGAACGCAGAAAGAAATCGGGCATATTCCAGGTGGCGCTGGTCGGATACACGAATGCGGGCAAGTCCACGCTGCTTAAACAGCTGACCGACGCGGACGTCTATATCGAGAACCAGCTGTTTGCCACATTGGATCCCACCTCACGCAGCATGCAGCTTCCGAGCGGCAAAGAGATCGTTCTGACCGATACGGTCGGCTTCATCCAGAACCTTCCCCACGATCTCGTGGCCTCGTTCCGCGCTACATTGGAAGAGGTGCTTGAAGCGGATCTGGTGCTGCTGGTAGTGGACAGCTCTTCTCCGATGAAAGAGGAACAGATGAAGGTGGTGCACGAGGTGCTGGAAGAGTTGGGGGCCGACGATAAGGAGAAAATTACGGTTTTCAACAAAATCGACCTGATTTCTCCCGGACAGTCGGACATGCTTTATACAGACGGGCTGTTTCTCAAAATTTCCGCTTATTCCGATTCGGATTTGGAGAAGCTGAAGGAATTTATCCAGGATAAGCTGATGGGCGGCACGAAGACATTCCGTATTCCAGCCGACAAAGGCGACGCCATCTCGGTGGTGTACCGGGTCGGGGACGTGCTGGAAAGCGGAGTGGACGGAGAAGAGATGGTGTTTAAAGTCCGCATTGACAAGCAGGATTATGAAAAGGCCGGTCATTTAATCGAGCCGTTTGAACAGTGACCGTGTAAAGACAGAGGAGTGTAGGATGTATTGTTTAGCGAACGCATTACGGCGCTGATGGAAACTTCTGAGACGCTGATTGAACCAAGATTGAAAGACATTGACCGGATCGTAGACCATAATCAATGGAAGGTGATACGCGCTTTTCAGAAGCATAAAGTAAGCGATTACCACTTTGGCGGCTCGACAGGCTATGGTTATAACGACAGAGGCCGGGAAGTACTCGACCTTGTGTATGCGGAAGTGTTCGGCGCAGAAGCGGCTTTGGTCAGGCCGCACTTTGTATCGGGCACGCATACGATAGGTACGGCGCTGTTCGGGTTGCTTAGGCCGGGAGACGGGCTGCTGTACATAACGGGCAAACCGTATGATACGCTGCATAAAGTGATCGGGAAGCCGGGAGACGGTACTGGTTCGCTCCAGGATTGGGGAATCGCCTACGACGAGGCGGCACTGCTGCCGGACGGCAAGCCGGATTGGGAAGGCATCCGCGCCAAGCTGACGCCGCGCACCAAGGTGGTTGGCATTCAGCGCTCGCGGGGGTATGACTGGAGGCCTTCCTTTACGGTGCGGGAAATAGGCGAAATGGCCGCTTTTGTCAAAAGCCTCAGTCCGGACGTGGTGGTGTTCGTTGACAACTGCTACGGAGAATTCACTGAAACGATGGAGCCCACCGAAGCAGGGGTCGATCTCATCGCCGGATCGCTGATTAAAAATCCTGGCGGAGGCTTGGCAGCCACGGGAGGTTATATCGCCGGCAAGCGAGATGCTGTGGAGCTGGCGTCTTACCGGCTGACCGCGCCGGGCATCGGCGGGGAAGTAGGCGCGATGCTGGGAACGGCAAGATCGATCTACCAGGGGTTGTTCCTCGCTCCGCATTTGGTCGGACAGGCGGTGAAAGGGTCTGTTTTTGCAGCCGCCATGTTCGAGCAGCTGGGCTTTACGACCCGCCCGCATTGGAACGGCGAAAGGACTGATTTGATACAAGCTGTCCAATTTACCTGTGCGGAGCATTTGATCGCTTTTGTGCAAGGAATCCAGCAGGCGGCCGCGGTCGATTCGCATGTCGTGCCTGAGCCATGGGACATGCCAGGATATGAGCATCCGGTGATCATGGCTGCGGGAACGTTCATTCAGGGAGGCAGCCTGGAGCTGTCCGCCGACGCCCCGATTCGGGAGCCTTATATCGCATACATGCAGGGAGGTCTAACTTACTCCCACTGTAAGCTCGGTGTTTTATCGGCCATTCAGAATATGATAAACAACCAATTACTGTAATCAAACCTTACACAGATTGACACTTTTATGTCGTTCCGGATACAATAGAGAGTAGATTGACATTGTACAGGAGTGATGGTCATGACTGATGAGATCAGGCGCAATATGGCATTGTTTCCAATCGGCATCGTAATGAAGCTTACAGACTTGACGGCAAGGCAGATCCGCTATTATGAGCAGCATGAGCTGGTCATTCCGGCAAGAACGTCCGGCAACCAGCGGCTGTATTCGTTCAACGACGTCCAGAGATTGCTTGAAATCAAGGATTTGATCGAAAAAGGGGTCAATATCGCCGGGATTAAACAGGTTCTTCTGCCGGTGTCCAAAGATTCCGAGGACGCAACGATCATAACGGAGCAAACCGAAGTCAAGCGTAAGGAATTGTCCGAAACCCAGCTGCACAAGATGTTGAAACAGCAGCTGATGGGAGACAGGCGCCCGGGTCAGGTATCGATTATCCAGGGAGAGCTCAGCCGATTTTTTAAGCGTTAAAATTTCGGTCAAGTCTGTTATGATTAGGTAATGGTATCTTGCTTATTTAGGCGATTGTTATTTTCTAATAGTGCTAGGAGGAGAAGCTAATGGGTTACACAAAAGAAGACATTCTCAAGGCCGCCAAAGAACAGAACGTGAGGTTTATCCGGCTGCAGTTCACGGATTTGCTGGGTACGATCAAGAACGTGGAAATTCCGCTCAGCCAGCTGGAGAAAGCTCTGGACAACAAGATGATGTTCGACGGTTCATCCATCGAGGGGTATGTCCGCATCGAAGAGTCGGATATGTACTTGTATCCCGATTTGGACAGCTGGGTCGTGTTCCCTTGGGTGACGGAAGACCGTGTGGCAAGACTTATCTGCGACATTTACCTTCCGGACGGCCGCCCGTTTCCAGGTGACCCGCGCGGTATTCTGAAGCGTGCGCTTAAGGAAGCTGAGGATATGGGCTATACGGCTATGAATGTGGGTCCGGAGCCGGAATTTTTCTTGTTCAAAACAGACGAGAAAGGCAATCCTACCACGGAATTGAACGACCAAGGCGGATATTTCGACCTGGCGCCGACGGATCTGGGCGAAAACTGCCGCCGAGAGATTGTGCTGACTCTGGAGGAAATGGGCTTTGAGATCGAAGCCTCCCACCATGAGGTGGCACCGGGCCAGCATGAGATCGATTTTAAATACGCAGACGCCGTTAAGGCGGCTGACCAGATTCAAACCTTCAAGCTCGTTGTAAAGACGATTGCAAGGCAGCACGGGCTGCACGCTTCCTTTATGCCAAAACCGCTGTACGGAGTGAACGGGTCAGGCATGCACTGCCATCAGTCCTTGTTCATTGACGGTGAGAACGCGTTTTACGACGAGAAAGACAAGCTCGGCTTAAGCACAACGGCAAGACAGTATATGGCGGGAATTCTGAAGCACGCTAGAGCGTTTGCGGCAGTGACCAACCCAACGGTTAATTCGTATAAGCGACTGGTGCCAGGTTACGAGGCTCCTTGTTATGTGGCGTGGTCGGCGAGCAACCGCAGTCCGATGATCCGTATTCCGGCCTCCCGCGGATTGAGCACACGTATCGAAGTGCGTAATCCGGATCCCGCCGCAAACCCTTATCTGGCACTTGCCGTTATGCTGAGGGCCGGATTGGACGGCATTCAGCATAAAATGCAGCTGCCTGCTCCAACGGACCGCAATATCTACGTCATGACGGACGACGAGCGGGAAGATCAAGGTATTCCAAGCCTGCCGCTTGACCTGAAGGTTGCGCTTGATGAATTGATCCGCGACGAGGTCATCTGCGATGCACTGGGCGAGCATGCTCTCACGCATTTGTATGAATTGAAGGAAATCGAATGGGATATGTATCGCACCCAGGTCCATCAATGGGAACGAGATCAATACATGAGCTTGTACTAAAATAGAGGGCAAGAAGCCTGTCAGCCGATTCCGGTTGGCGGGCTTTTTTAAAGACTCTCATGCTGCTTAGGCAGCACTAATGAAAATAGTGTCAAAAGTACTGCTAACACCGCGGCTATTTCTTACTGACGGCTATAGGTTTAATTAGTCTATTTGAAGTGTAGCGCATTCAAAGGGCGAATGTGCCTATGTAAACAGTGCCGCCCCGGTTCAAATGCTGTTTTCGAGAGTATAGAGGATTTGTCTTATGAATATAAAGAGCCTGTCGGCAGCGAACGGAATTCTTGGTTAAAAGGAATCCGCCTGAGACAGGCTCTGATGATAGTTATGAAAATATAGACTGGCGGGAAGCTTGCGAGAATTAGTAAATGTCGCGGAATAATCCGATGACCTTGCCAAGAATGGTGATATTATGAAGCAGAATCGGTGCCATGGTGGAGTTCTCAGGCTGAAGCCGTATGTAATCCTTCTCTTTGTAGAATCTTTTGACGGTGGCTTCATCCTCTTCCGTCATGGCAACCACGATATCCCCATTGTTCGCGGTCTGCTGCTGCCTTACGATAACATAGTCGCCGTTGTGGATTCCGGCCTCGATCATACTGTCTCCGATAATGGAAAGCATGAACACGTTATAGTCGCCCACATAATGGCTTGGAAGCGGGAAATAATCCTCGATGTTCTCGGTAGCGGTAATGGGAACGCCAGCCGTAACTTTACCGATAAGCGGAAC
Organism: Paenibacillus sp. JCM 18996; assembly: GCF_055392555.1. Lineage (NCBI taxonomy): Bacteria > Bacillati > Bacillota > Bacilli > Caryophanales > Paenibacillaceae > Paenibacillus > Paenibacillus sp. JCM 18996. Next base: position 1,317,465 of record NZ_AP043884.1, on the reverse strand, counting down.
GCGGACAACCGACAGATCGAAATGAACATTGGCCTCCTCTTCGCCGAGGATTTCAATTGCTCTTGGCTTGGTGGCGTCTCTGCGGATAAGCCCTTTCTTCTCCAGCCTTTCCAAATGTCCGTGCACGGTGGAAGAAGAGGCCAGTCCGACAGCTTCCCCGATCTCTCTAACGGAAGGTGGATATCCTTTCTCCCTGACCTCGTTCTTGATAAATTCCAGTATTGCTTGCTGGCGGCTTGATATCCTGCTCAAATTCGATCACTCCATTTATGGTAATAATTACTTTGAAGTATAACACAGAACCGGAGTTCGTACAAACATAAGTTCGAGAAAAAAGGTTGACTCAAACACACGTTCGTGTTAAATTGATAACAGAACAAATGTTTGGGAGGTCATTACTATGGCAAATACATACGGTTATATGAGTTATAATCCTTCGGCTTCGTCAGCAGGCATACCGACTGTAGATAGAATTTTAGATGCCGGTCCCCACGGTTCTACTAATAAGAAGATGAAAGAAGACAGCACGAGATCCCGCGTGAATAAGGCAGACAGCAATAGAGTGTTCGTAAAAATATTCCGTTACCTTTTTATGCTCGCGATTTTATCCGCTGCTTTTGGGTTTGGGGCGCTTGTCCATGCGTATGCCGGCGGTTCCGCCAGCAGCAATATTTACGCATCGACGCTGAGCGCTGCGGATCACACAAAGCGCACTGAAGTAAGGCCGGGGGATACGTTGTGGAGCATAGCCAGAGCGAACGTTACGGACAGGCAGGATATCCGCGACTATATCTCCGAAATCAGGAAGTTGAACGGGTTGAAGAGCACCGTATTGAAAGAGGGCCAAACGCTTCTACTGCCGTGATCGTTGTCAAGCAGCATAGGTGCACATGTGAGTCTTGCGGTGGATAAGAATATCCGGAATACTGCGAATGAGTTGACCGATTTGAACACATGAAGGAAGGTTTAAATGAGGATTGCAACTGTATCAGAACTTCCGGAAATTGCAGATTTGAAATTGAAAATGTTTCAAGAGGTTGGGATGGAGCAGATTTTGATGGACGGATTCATTGACGAAGTCATCAATCGCTATGGCCAAATGTATGAATCGAGGACTGCATGCCACTTTGTTATCGAATCTCATGGACAAATTGTTGCTTGTGCAGGAGCTTTTATCAAGGACGATATGCCATATTGCTTTTATCGTGAACAAAAATATGCTTTTATCGGAGATGTGTATGTCTGTCCAGATCATAGGCGTAAAGGGTATGCACGCAACTTGACTCAAGCGGTTATAGATTGGTTTCGCAAACAGGAAATCAAGACGGTTCGGTTGCTTGCAAGCCATGATGCTCGAAGCCTCTATGAGAATATCGGATTCAAAAGAACTGATCAAATGAGTATGGATTTATGAGTGCTTGATTTTACCATGTTGGATGAACGTTGTCGTATGAACTATGTCGAGTGAAAGATGGACGATAGTCAATTGACCGCCTTTTCAGGAAGGCGGTTTGCTTTTGACCTAAAAATAAACAATAAGATTTAACAGCCCAAAGATAAGAAAATATAAATCCGAGGGCAGCGCGCTGTGCAGTGGGAGGAACTGCTGTAAATGGTGCGTTTACTGTGGTAACGTATCCGGAAACGGAACGATTGCAGCTAGACGTTTTTCGCAAGACATTCTTCTTATCATTTTAAATAATTGGGCTTGTTTAGTCCATCTTGACATGAACCCCTTACCATGGCAAAGTTATAAAGAAGTAAAGAACATAACGAATCACTTCGAGAGGAGACAAGCATGAAAGGTGACAGCAATATCCCTTATATAGATCGAATTAATGAGCTGGCCCGCAAAGCCAAGACAGTCGGATTGACCGAAGAAGAAATTGATGAAAGAAACGGGCTGCGCAAACGTTATATTGAAGCGATTAAGTCTTCCGTGAAGGATCAGCTGGAGAACATTGAATTCATTGAGGACGACCCGGAGAAGCCATAGCACGTTTGATTGTCTTGCAGTTGAAATAACACAGATGAATGAGGGGTTAACCGATGTCTCGCAAATGGGAGAGAATGGTTCGCAAAAATACAAAAAACGTGAACGCGAAAAGAAAAAAGCAGGGAACAGCGCTGATCAATGGGACGAGCGTTGAAGATCAGCTCACTTACCGGGGCCGAAGCTGGGTGCTGGCCCTATTTCTGTTGGCCATCGGCATATTAAGCTTGGCAATGTTCCCGCAGTTCTACGGAAAAGACCCGATGTACCTAGTAACGGCGGGCTTATATGTCGTACTCGCTTTCATTGTTTATTTCATGAGAAGGCCTTATTTGAGAATTGGAACCAGGCAGATTTCCTCCCGCAGGTTTGGCGGGGAAAGAACCATTCCTGCGGAGCAGATCAAGTCGATTCGGATGACCGGAAAGGAAGTCTCCTTTTCCTTCACTTCCAACAAAGCTCCTTGGATTTTCTCCCGCTTATTCCATCGGATTGACATAGATGCCATAACGCCATCCGTTAAAGAGTTCGCTGACCGCAACTCAATCCCGGTGGAGCAATAATCCATACAAAGAGGGGAACCGTATGACCATTAAGGCAATTTTGTTTGATTTGGACGACACGTTATTGTGGGACGAGCGCAGTGTGAACGAAGCTTTCCAAGCGACGTGCCAGGAAGCGGCAAGACGCGTCGGCGTTGATCCGGAGAAGCTGGAAGAGGCGGTAAGAGCCGAAGCGAGAGCGCTGTATGAGTCTTTTGAAACCTTTCCTTTCACCAAAATGATTGGGATTAACCCTTTTGAAGCTCTGTGGGCGCGGTTTAGCGAGGGAGAGAATGAAAATTTCCGCAAACTGCAGGAGCTGGCTCCTTCCTATAGAGTGGAATCGTGGACGAGAGGCTTGATGCGGCTGGGGATCGAAGACAGGGAGCTCGGCGCCGTTCTGGCGGACAAGTTTCCGGCGGAGCGCAGAGCCAGACCGATTGTGTATGAGGAAACTTTTGCGGTATTGGACGAGTTGAAGCGCGATTATCGTCTGCTGTTGCTGACCAACGGCTCTCCCGACTTGCAAAAAGAGAAGATCGCCGGCATACCGAAGCTTGCGTCATATTTTGACCATATTGTAATTTCGGGTGAATTCGGGGAAGGCAAGCCTGCCGTTTCCATCTTTCAGCACGCGCTAAAGCTTCTTGCTATAGAGCCGGATGAAGGAATCATGATCGGAGACAAGCTGACGACGGACATTCTCGGATCAAACAGCGCCGGAATGAGAAACATGTGGGTGAACCGCCACGCAGCAGCTAAGCCGGAGGAGTTTGAGGCCTCCTATACAATAACCAATCTGAGGGAAATCAGCGAATTGATCCGCGCAATTTCCTGAAAGAAAGACGCATTCGACTTAATCCTTCAGACAGCTGAACATCCTGCAACATAAAAAAACCTGTGCCTCACGCTTTCCGTGCGGTACAGGTTTTTTGGGATAATTTGAAGAACAAGTTTTTTAGGCATGATTTAAGTCACGGCATTTTTTAGGGATCATTTACTGTAATCAGGCCTTTTGGAAGGAAGCATCTTCGTACGGGTGGGCGATCCAGCCTTCGGTTTCAATAAACAGGCGGACGGCAACGATTTGGCGGTTCTCCATTAAAGTGAAGAAATGAGGCTTGGCTTCCGGTACGGAAATTACATCTCCCGCTTCAAGCTCTACATCGAAATAGCCGACATCGTCTGTCCCTTTAATAATAAAGATTCCTTTACCCGCGGTGATGGCGCGTACTTCGTCCTCCGTATGGGTATGCACCTGTTCGAATTTTTTCAACAGTTCATCAAGATTCGGAGTGGCGTCGGATAAGGCGATAACATCCCAAGTAAGGTAACCCCGGCGGCTTGCGAGGTCTTCGATTTCTTCCTTATAGGTGGAAAGAATCGCCGCCTTTTCCTCATCGGTCAGTACGAACTTCTCTTGCAGCTCTGCGGAAAGCTTGCCCGGATTCCAATGCTCGTACAGCACTTCCTGTTGATCCAGGAATGCTTTCACCTGCTCTTCTCCTTGGATTCTTTCATTAGTATTGCGAATCCGTATCTCAGCCATGGCTAATTCCCTCTTTCGAGTAGAGTTAAACAATCTAACGCTATTATATTCAAAATTCGCTCCACTGTCGATGCTTAGGAGCTGTCACTTTGGAGTTTTCATTCTTTTCACGGGACGGTCAATCTGTTACACTATTAGCTAAATATCAGGCACGAACAGAGCTTGACCAGATATAGAGAACGTTGAAGGAGAGAAGCGCAATGGCAAAACTGGCGTTACAAGAGCAGCTGCAGAAGAAAATTCTCATACTGGACGGCGCCATGGGCACCATGATTCAGCAGGAAAACCTGACGGAAGCGGATTTCGGCGGTGAAGAGCTGGATGGCTGCAACGAAATGCTGGTGCTTACCCGTCCGGATGTCATATCCAAAATACATGAGGCCTATTTTGCCGCAGGTTCTGATATCATTGAAACCAATACTTTCGGAGCGACAAGCATAGTATTGGCCGAATATGGCCTGCAGGATCGGGCCAGAGAGATTAATCTTGCGGCAGCCAGGCTTGCGGTAGAGGCAGCCGATAAATTCTCGACGCCGGAATGGCCGCGTTATGTAGCCGGAGCGTTGGGGCCGACTACAAAGACATTGTCCGTCACCGGCGGGGTTACTTTTGACGAGCTCGCGGACAGCTACTATGAACAGACGGCTGCTCTTATCGAGGCCGGAGTGGATGCTATTCTGCTTGAAACCTCCCAGGATACCCTGAATGTCAAGGCAGGCTCGATTGGAGTGCGCAAAGCTTTTGAAGCTGCGGGAAAGACGCTGCCGGTTATGATCTCCGGTACGATCGAGCCGATGGGCACAACGCTGGCCGGACAGAATATCGAGTCCTTTTACATCTCGCTGGAGCATTTGAACCCGATATCGATCGGTTTGAACTGCGCTACAGGCCCTGAATTTATGCGCGACCACATCCGCACTCTGTCGGATATTGCCGGCACTGCTGTCAGCTGCTATCCAAACGCGGGCTTGCCGGATGAGAACGGCCATTATCACGAGTCGCCCGAATCGCTGGCCAAGAAGCTGGCAGGATTTGCCGAGCAGGGTTGGCTTAACATCGCCGGCGGCTGCTGCGGAACGACACCGGACCATATCCGTACGCTGGCCGAAACGTTAAAAGAATATAAACCGCGGCCTCAAACGGGATCCCATCCTACAGCAGTGTCAGGCATTGAGACGGTGTACATCGAGCCTGAAAACAGGCCGTACATGGTGGGGGAAAGAACGAATGTTCTGGGTTCCCGCAAATTCAAACGGCTTGTCGCTGAAGGAAAATATGAGGAAGCGTCCGAAATTGCCCGTGCCCAGGTAAAAGGAGGAGCACAGGTAGTCGACATTTGTCTTCAGGACCCGGACAGGGACGAAGCGGCGGATATGAAGCTTTTTCTCGAGTTGGTGGTGAAAAAGGTGAAAGTACCGCTGATGATCGATTCCACGGACGAAAAAGTCATCGAGCTTGGCTTAAAATACTCGCAGGGCCGGGCCATAGTTAACTCTATCAACCTGGAGGACGGTGAAGAGAAATTCGTAAAAGTGGTTCCCCTTCTTCACAAATACGGAGCCTCGGTTGTCGTCGGCACGATTGATGAGAGGGGCCAGGCCATCACGCGGCAGGATAAACTGGAAGTAGCCAAGCGGTCGCACGACCTGTTGGTGAACAAGTACGGACTCAAATCGTCCGCGATCATTTTTGACCCTCTCGTATTTCCTGTAGGGACAGGGGATCAGCAGTATATCGGATCTGCGGAGGAAACGATCGAAGGAATCCGTCTGATCAAAGAAGCGCTGCCGGAATGCCAGACGATCCTGGGCTTAAGCAACGTTTCTTTCGGGCTTCCGCCTGCCGGAAGGGAAGTGCTGAACGCCGTGTACTTGTATCACTGCACCAAAGCGGGGCTGGACTATGCGATCGTCAATACGGAAACCCTCGAGAGGTACGCTTCGATCCCTGAGGAAGAAAGAACGCTGGCGGAAAAATTGATCTATGAAACCAATGACGATACTTTGGCCGGGTTTGTCGCCCATTTCCGCACCAAAAAGGTGGAGAAAACCGAGAAAGTATCCAACCTCACATTAGAGGAGAGGCTTGCTGCCTATGTCGTGGAAGGAACAAAGGAAGGCCTCCTGCCCGACCTGGACGAAGCTTTAAAGAAGTATTCTCCGCTTGAGGTGATCAACGGCCCGCTGATGAAAGGGATGGAAGAGGTAGGCCGCCTGTTCAACAACAACGAGCTTATTGTCGCCGAGGTGCTGCAGAGCGCGGAGGTTATGAAAGCGTCGGTGGCTTATCTGGAGCCTTTTATGGAGAAGAACGAGAGTGCCGTCAAAGGAAAAATACTGCTGGCCACAGTCAAAGGCGACGTGCATGATATCGGTAAAAATCTGGTGGAGATTATCCTCTCCAACAACGGCTACCAGATCATCAACCTGGGAATCAAAGTGCCGCCCGAGCAGTTGATCGAAGCGTTCCGCAGAGAGAAGCCGGATGCGATAGGATTATCTGGCCTGCTCGTTAAATCTGCGCAGCAGATGGTTATCACGGCACAGGATTTGAAAACTGCGGGCATTGATGTGCCAATTATGGTTGGCGGCGCGGCATTGACACGGAAGTTTACCAAAACGAGAATCTCTCCCGAGTACGACGGTTTGGTTCTTTACGCCAAAGACGCCATGGACGGTCTGGATATCGCCAACCGGTTAACCGATCCGCAGCACCGCCTCAGGCTCGTACAAGAATTAAGGGAATTGAAGGAATCGGATGTCATGGAATCCGGGAAGAGAGAAGAACCTGCGCTGCCTGCGCTGACAAGGGTGAAAACCTCTCCTGTCGACCGGACGCTTCCGGTGCAAGTTCCCCCTGATCTACAGCGCCATGTGCTGAGGGACTATCCGATTTCGCATATCATACCTTACATTAATATGCAGACGCTGCTCGGCCATCACCTTGGGCTGAAGGGCAAGGTGGATCAGCTGCTGGCGGAAAACGATCAGAAGGCAATTTCGCTAAAAGAGACGGTGGACGGAGTCCTGTCGGAGGCGATGCGCGATGGAATCATCAAAGCTCAGGGAGTGTACCGTTTCTTCCCCGCCCAATCGAGCGGGGACCGGATCCTGGTGTACGATCCGGACGATCGGACGAAAGTGCTGCAAACTTTCGATTTCCCCCGCCAGAACACGGAGCCATACCTGTGCCTGGCAGATTATTTAAAATCCGTCGAAAGCGGAGTAATGGATTATATAGGCTTCTTCGTTGTCACGGCAGGCCATTCCATCCGCGAGCGTGCCGAGGCGTGGAGGGACAAGGGCGATTACTTGAGGTCCCACGTCCTGCAGGCCACCGCCTTGGAAACGGCCGAGGCCTTTGCCGAGCGTATCCATGAGATGATGCGCGATGTGTGGGGGTTCCCGGATCCTGCGGATATGACGATGAAGGAACGCTTCGGGGCCAAATACCGCGGCCAGCGTTTTTCGTTCGGCTATCCGGCATGCCCTAACCTGGACGACCAATTCCAGCTGTTCGGGCTGCTGAGGCCGCAGGATATCGGCGTGGAGCTGACCGAGGGCAGCATGATGGAACCGGAAGCTTCGGTGTCGGCCATTGTGTTCTCCCATCCGGAGGCGCGCTATTTCAACGTCGAGAAGGTATAGTTCCCGCCCGCGCTCATGAAAAAAACGCAGATGTTATCATTTCAGTTGTTTTAGAAACCGGAAAGCGGAGATGTTTTTCATCAGCAATTTTCGTGAAAGTTCCAGCGGAGGGCTGGCATAACGGTCGGAAGAGTGGAACGTCCGCCTTTGAAATTGAGTTCCCGCCATTGAATCTAATCAAGGAACTCAATTTCAACAGCGGCTGGAGGCCGTTATGCTTAGCTCGGAGCGATGTGGTTTCACGATTCTGTGCAATGAAGCCATCTGCGCTTTTTTCGCCGTTTGACATGTTATTCCAAATCCATTAGGATGAGAACATGCTTTCGTCTGAACGAATAAGGCATGATTCCGATCATGATTTGGATATAAAGGAGCAATCGGTTATGGAACTGTATTTTCTGGGAACCGGAGCGGGAATGCCGACCCGCAAACGCAACGTCACCTCCATAGCGCTGGATTTGTCCGCCGAACGGGGAAGCCTGTGGCTGTTTGACTGCGGGGAAGGCACCCAGCACCAAATTTTGGGTTCGCCCCTCAAATTAAGCAAACTGGAAAAGATATTTATTTCCCATCTCCATGGAGACCATATTTTCGGACTGCCCGGGCTGCTTTCCAGCCGGTCTTACCAGGGAGGGGACACCCCTTTGACCTTGTATGGTCCGCAGGGGATCCGCAGCTTTATTGATACGGCGATGTCCGTCTCCGAGTCTCACTTAAGCTACACGGTGAATGTAATTGAATATGAGTCGGAGGGTACACTTTTTGCGGACAAGGATATCCGGGTGGAAATTGCCAGGCTCGAGCACCGTGTGGAGAGCTGGGGATTCCGCATTACGGAAAGCGGCGAACCCGGAGCTCTGCAGCATGAGAAGCTGCGCGAGCTGGGAATTCGTCCCGGCCCGATCTATGGCAAGCTTAAGCAGGGAGAGCCCGTACAGCTGGCTGACGGCAGAACTCTGCTCGGAAACGACTATGTAGGTCCGGAAATACCCGGCAGGATCATTGCGATTCTGGGGGACACGAACAAATGTGAAGGCGCTCTCCGGCTGGCGAGGAATGCCGATGTGCTGGTGCATGAAGCGACTTTCGCGCAGGATCTGCAGGAGATGGCGGTGAAATACGGCCATTCCACTTCAATTGACGCCGCAAGCACAGCCGAAGCAGCGGAGGTGGGAGCATTGATTATGACGCATCTCAGTTCCCGTTATCAGGAGGAAGGTACCGCGCTGCTGCTTCAAGAAGCGGAAGCGATCCATAAGCCCGCTTTTATCGCTGAGGATTTTTGGAGGTACACGATTCCCCGCAAAAAATCCGAGGAACGATAAGGAGTGTGGAGTATGGCTCATTTTACGTTAATGCCGAGGCGGCCTTATGATTTCCAGCGAATGCTGGACAGATTATCCGGAGTCAACCATGAAATGTACCGTTATGAGCCCTGCTGCCTGAAGAGGACAATCAGAGTCGGCGGTAAGGTCTGTTGGGTGTCCGTGAAGTCTACGGGTACGGTGGACCGGCCCGAACTTGAGGTCGAGGTGAGAAGCCGGGAAGCGGCCCCTGATGCTGACGCGGTAAAAAGGCATCTGTCGGCTATGCTTTCGATCGATGTGGATTTGGGCGAGTTTCACAAGCATATGGAGGGCATCCCGGGGATGGAGCGGCTCGCCAAAAAGTTCAACGGACTGCATATTATCAGGGAGTCGGATTTATTCGAATGTATGACCAAGACGATCGTCGGACAGCAGTTGAACCTGGCTTTTGCGGCGACATTAAACAAGAGACTGATCGAGCTGCTGTCTCCTCCTTTTGAGACGGAAGGGCAGCTTTATCCCGTGTTTCCCTCCGCCGAACAGGTGGCGCTCTGCTCCTACGAACAACTAAGAGAGCTGCAGTTCAGCCAGCGAAAAGCGGAATACACCATTGACTTTGCCAGGGAAGTGGTGAGCGGGAAAATAGATCTGCCTGCTATGGAGAGCATGGAAGACGGGGAAATTATGGAGCTGCTCATCAAGCAAAGAGGAATCGGCAGATGGACGGCGGAATGCTTTCTGTTGTTCGGATTGGGAAGAACTGACCTGCTCCCTGCCGCGGATATCGGACTGCGCAACGCTCTCAGGCGCTGGTACGGACTGGAAGACCAGCCGTCGGAAGCGCAAGTGCGGGAGATGGGAAGAAAATGGAGTCCATGGAGCTCGTACGTTACCTTTTATCTGTGGGAATCTTTGAATTTGAAGACATAAAAAATTCACCATAAATTAATAGAAATTGGAAATGGTTTACATTGACCTCTTGTTAGTCCAATGATTAAATGAGATTAGCATATGTTTCCTGCAATACGTTGGAGCTGTGAATGGCTATCCGTAATATGGGCGCTTGGGTAGCCGGGAGCAAGTAGCGCAACCGGCCATTCGTTTATTTGAAATGGTCATTTTTGTATTTCTGTGATATAAGAGGGATGAAGATGGCTCCGCGCAAACGAATAGGAGATTTATTAGTCGAATCCGGACTAATTTCGGAAGATCAATTGGGAAACGCGTTAAAAGAACAGCGGGAGCTCAAGATGAAACTGGGTGACGTTCTCCTCACCCGCAATTACATAACCGAACAGCAGCTTATCGAAGTATTGGAATTTCAGTTGGGCATTCCCCATGTTCAACTGTACAGGCAGAAAATCGACAACAAAGTCATTTCCATTATTCCCCAGCGGTTGGCAGAGCAGCATCAAGTACTCCCGCTCAAGACAGAGGGAAACAAATTGATCTTGGCTATGGCGGATCCTCTGGATTATTTTGCCATAGATGAATTGAGGATGGCTACCGGTCTTCGCATCGAACCGGCTATTGCTTCCAAGGACGAGCTGACCCGGGCAATCAAACGGTACTACGGACTGCAGGAAACGGTGGATCAGATTATGCAGAATCTGCAGCCGGGCCCGATGGATGAGTCCAATGCCGCGCCAAACGATGAAGACTCGCCTGTAGTGAAGACGGTAAATCAGATCATTATCCAGGCGATCGGACTGGGGGCAAGCGACATCCACATCGATCCTCAGGAAGACAGCCTGCGCATCCGGTACCGGGTAGACGGAATGATGAGGACGGAGCGGACGCTGCCGCCCCATATGCAGAGCGTTATCGTCGCCCGCATCAAAATTATGGCGAACTTGAATGTGGCTGAACGGAGGGTCCCGCAGGACGGACGCGTGGAAATGGATATCGAGTTCCGCAAGGTAGACATCCGGATCGCGACGCTCCCTACTATCCACGGGGAAAAAGTGGTGATGAGGATACTCGATCTGGGCAGCACTTTGACGGAAATCGAGAAGCTGGGGTTATCCGAGCCTAATCTTCAGCGGTTTCTGAAAGGCATCCATTCCCCTCATGGCGTTGTTTTGATAACCGGGCCTACAGGCAGCGGAAAGACAACGACACTGTATTCTGCGCTTTCCCGGTTAAATAAAGACGAGGTTAACATAATCACTGTAGAGGACCCGGTAGAGTACCAGCTGCAGGGAATCAATCAGGTACAGGTGAACCCGGTCACCGGATTGACATTTGCAAAAGGGCTGCGGGCGATATTGAGGCAGGATCCCAATATTGTCATGATCGGTGAAATCCGCGATTCGGAGACTGCGGAGATCGGCATAAGGGCTGCCATGACAGGCCATCTGGTGCTCAGCACGCTGCATACGAACAGCGCTGTCGGCTCCATCACGCGTCTCATTGATATGGGAATAGAGCCGTATCTCGTTTCCTCCGCAGTATCGTGCATTGTTGCTCAGCGGTTGGTCCGCAAGGTTTGCCCGGCCTGCGCAGCAGACTATAGTCCAAGCGAGCAGGAGGCCCGGCTTTTGGCATCCTCAGGTTTGGCTGTGGACCGCCTGAAAAAAGGGACAGGCTGCGGTGAGTGCGGAAGAAGCGGATACAGGGGCAGAGCGGCGATTCATGAGGTTCTGCTCGTGGACGATAAGATCCGTTCGATGATTCTTGATAGAGAACCTGACAGTGATTTCAGGGCTTACGCTTTGTCGAACGGGATGATACCGATGGTGCAGGACGGACTGGCTAAAGCAGCGGCGGGGATTACTACGATTGCGGAAGTATTCAGGGTCGCCATATCCGAAGAGAAAGAGAGTGAGCGGCATTGATTTCCGCATTAGACTGGATGAAGAAAGCTTTTGACCAGAAAGCGTCTGACATACACATCACCGCCGGATCTCCCGTAATGTTCCGAATCCATGGCAAGCTGACGCCGGCCGGAGAGGTGCCGATGTCGTCCGAGGATATGCTGGAGCTGGCCAGGCAGTTAACGACTGCCGAGCAGTATGACAGGTTTATGCAAAAAGGGGACCTTGACTTCTGCTACGCCATACCTGGGCATTCAAGATTTCGGGTAAGTGCGTTTCGGCAAAAAGGGTCCGTATCGCTCACCATTCGGCTGATTCCTGCGCAAATTCCTTCCATGAAGGCGCTGGGGCTCCCGCAGATGGCTGAAGAGTTTGCCAGAAAACCTCAAGGGCTTGTATTGGTCACAGGACCTACAGGCAGCGGTAAATCAACGACTTTGGCCGCCATATTGGACTATATCAATAGAACAAGAAGCGCACACATCATCACCTTGGAAGATCCTATAGAGTTTGTCCATTCCCATATGTTCTCAATCGTGAACCAGAGGGAAGTCGGAGAGGATACCGAGTCGTTCGCAACCGGCCTGCGCGGGGCGCTAAGGCAGGATCCGGATGTGATCCTTGTCGGAGAGATGAGGGATCTTGAAACGATCTCGATTGCGATCACTGCAGCGGAGACCGGACATCTGGTATTCGGGAGCCTGCACACCGCAGACGCCCCCCAGACCATCGACCGGATCATCGATGTGTTCCCGCCGGCCTCCAAGCAGCAGACACGCGTTCAATTGGCTTCGGTCCTGCTGGGTATCATGGCTCAAAGGCTGCTGCCCTCGGCAGACGGCGAAGGAAGAACGGCCGCGATTGAAGTGCTGGTGAATACGCCTGCGGTAGCGAATTTGATTCGCTCTGAGAAAGTGCATCAAATCCGTTCCGCCATGCAGACGGGAAGGGCCCAAGGGATGCAGACTATGGAAGGCGCTCTTCGTGAACTGCTGCAGACGGGCTCTATCACCATTGAGTCGGCGAAGGAGGCGATGTTCGGCTACGGGGAGCTGTAGACAGTGATCGGAGATGACATAGCATGCCTAAGTTTAAATATCACGCGGTAGATGACGCTGGGAACCATTTCAGAGGAACGATGGAATCCCAAACTTTTCATGGGGCTGCGGATGAGTTGAAAGCCAAAGGCTACTGGATCTTGAACCTGGTCGACTTAAGCCAGAGTGTTCTTTACAAAGAACTAACGTTAGGCGGACCGAAAGTGAAAAGCGGCCATTTTACCGTTTTCTGCCGCCAGCTTGCCACTCTGTACAAGTCCGGGATTTCCCTTGTGGAAGCGGTAAGGGTGCTCGGGGAGCAGGCGGAAAGCAAGGTGATGAAGAAGGTTCTTCTCGAAATTTCCGGAGAGATGCAGAAAGGCAGCCAATTCTCTGCGGCAGCTGTCAAATACCCGACCGTGTTTTCGGATATTTTCGTTCATTCGGTCCGGGCGGGGGAAACCAGCGGCAACTTGGATGAAATGCTCAGCCGGATCGCTGTCTATTATGAAAAAGAGTTTTACACAAAGCAAAAAGTGACCTCCGCCATGGTGTATCCGTTCATTATGAGCATTGTTACAGTCATCGTCGTCATTATTTTAATGAATTTTGTCGTACCCAGATTAGTAGGCAACTTCGCAGCGATGGGGCTGGAGCTGCCTCTGCCGACCCGATTTGTAATTGCGCTCAGCCAATGGATGAGATTGTACTGGTATCTGGTGTTAGCGGGTTTACTTCTACCGCCGATTCTTTTAAAAACCGTCACTAACAACCCTCAGGGCAGATATGCGCTGGATTATATCAAGCTTCGAATCCCGGTCTTCGGCAAGCTCTGGCACAAACAAGCGCTGTCCCGGTTCAGCCGCACATTCTCTTCCTTGTTCGCTTCAGCCATCCCTATGCTGCAGACGATGTCCATCCTGTCAACCGTAGTAGGCAACGAAGTGATTGCCAAGCTGATCAGGGAATCCCGGGAAGGTTTGCGAAGCGGCAGCTCCATAGCGGATCCGTTCAAGGGAACCTGGCTGTTCCCGCCGATGATGTTGCAAATGCTTGTCGTAGGAGAGCGGACCGGCGCTCTGGATGCGATGCTGGAAAAGGTGGCGGACTTCTACGAGGCAGAGGTCGACGCCTTGGCCGATCGGCTGAAAAGCCTGCTGGAACCGATCATGATCGTCATTCTGTCCGTCGTCGTCGGAACGATCGTTCTGGCTGTCATGCTTCCATCCTTTAAGCTGATGGAGAATCTTCACTAAAGTTTTAACATCATTAAAACATAAATGTTCTTAGAGATTGAGAGGAGAAAATCAAATGGTTAAAAAGTTTACGCGCGCAAAATTTCGTTTCATCCGCAATCAAAAAGGGATGACGCTGATCGAACTTTTGGCGGTAGTAGTAATTTTGGGGATTTTGGCTGCTGTAGCCGGGGTGGCTGTTGTCAAGGGATTTGATTCGGCTAAAGCGAATGCCGATAACGCCAGCACTGTTGTGATAAGAGACGCTGCCCAAAGATATATCATTGATAAAAATTCGAGTGATGTTACAGTGACGAAATTGGTTAGCGAAGGTTATTTAAATCAGATTCCAACTCCTGCTTCAGATTCCACCAAGAAATTTAAAGTTGCCGCATCAAAAAATGATACTTCTGGTGCCTGGACCATTTCAGTTACAACAGATGCAACCGGAAACTAGAAACCAACCGAAAGGTAACTCCTGCCGAGTTACCTTTCTTCCGATTTTATCAGGGGAGTCAATATGGATATTCTGACCATCTACATTCTGACCGTTGCGGCACTATTCGGATTACTCATTGGCAGCTTCCTGAACGTGGTGGCGATTCGGCTGCCGAAGGGCGAGTCTTTTGTCTATCCGCCTTCTCACTGCATGCACTGCGGGCATGGATTGGGTGTTTTTGACCTCATCCCCGTATTTAGTTATCTGCTGCTTGGGGGCCGTTGCCGCTACTGTAAAGGCAAGGTGTCCTCCGCCTATGCTTGGGGAGAAGGGATTACAGCAATTGCGTTCTTTGTTGCCGCCCGGGTGATCGGGCCCGTACCAGAGCTCGCTGTCGGATTGTTTTTCGCCTCCCTATTGATGCTCATTGCAATGACCGATTTAAGAACGATGCTGATTCCGGATAAAATCATTTTGTTTGGGATCGCGGTATGTCTTTTGCTGCGCTTCTGGATTCATCCGCTTCCGTTCTGGAATTACGTTGCGGCTTTTTTTCTTGGCGGAGGGATTCTTTATTTGATTGCCTGGTGCGGCTATTTATTCACCGGGAAAGAAGCCATGGGCGGAGGGGATATTAAGCTTTTAGCGCTCATCGGGTTATTTGCCGGTATCAAATTGACGCTGTTGACCATTTTTTTGGCAAGCTTGTATGGAACGGTGATCAGCGGGCTTCTCATCCAGTCTGGCAAAAGAATGAGGCAGCAGCCCATTCCGTTCGGACCGTTCATCTCCGCAGGGGCATACACCGCTTATTTATGGGGAGACCGGATGATCGAATGGTACGTCCAATTATTTTTATAGATTCTTGACATAAGGTGTGAAGCAGCATGATACGACTGGGAAAAGGATGGGCCGCCCTGTGGAAGTCTTCGTCCATCGGCATCGAAATAACGGATTACGCCGTGAAAATGACGGAAGTTATGGTTCGCAAAGACGGGAAACCGTATCTTCTTGCTTCGAAAACGGAACCGCTGCCTGCTGACACCGTCCAGGACGGCAAAATTCTGTCTCCGCTAAAGGTCATTCAGACTCTTCAGTTGCTGGCTGTCCAAATGGATTTCTCCAGCCCAAAAGTTCACTTGGCGATTCCAAGCCAATCGGTCATGGTGAGGTATTTGAAGCTCCCCGACATTCCGGCTGCCGACTTGAAAAAACTGATCGATTTTGAAATCAAACATAATATCCATCTTCCCTTCGACGAGCCGGTCTATGACTTCATCAAGATGAATGGAGTGAATCAAACAAGGAAAGGGTTTCTCAAGAAAGCCCGCACACCAAGAGAAGAGGATTTTGAGGAAGAGGGCATGAAGGAAGCGGCTGCGGGGGAAGGAGCTCTTGACAATTGGGAAACTAACCCGGACGAACAAGCCAAAAAAGCACAATCCGATATATTGCTGGTTTCCGCACCGAAGGAGTTGATCGATCAATATTGTGAAGTCGTCAAAAGGGCCGGACTTTCGCTGCGCTCGATTGAGATCAAAGCTTTCTCGCTCTACAGGTTTGTCGAAGCCGCGCGTTTGACGGAAACCGGCGGAACTTTTCTCTCTGTGGATATCAATAATAACTTATCGGATCTCAGCATCTATCATGACGGCCAGCTGAAAATTAACAGAAGTGTACCGATTGTATTCGGCGGCCCGGTTGACGAGCCGGAGCTTGAGAGTACAGCTATGAACGATTTGGCGCATGAGATCGAACGGATGATGAATTTTTACAGATACAGCTTAAATAACCGCAGCGAGCAGTTTTCTGAAATTATTGTCAGCGGGGATGTGCCTCAATTAAATAAAGCCGCCGATTATCTGAGGGAACGTCTTTCTTTGAGTGTCAGGGTTCCCGGTTTGGACAATGTCCAGGCGGCAAATGGTGCGAATTTTGACATTCCGGGTATGGCGGTTTCCATCGGTTTGGCTCTAAGGGGCGGGAAATAATGAAGAATATCAACCTCCTTCCCAAAGTCCCGCTTATTAAAAGGGTATTGGTTCCCGCTCTTGTTGCGGCTGTGATGCTTGCTATTGCCTTAAATGCCGCTCTTGTGCTGTTTCAATTCGGGCTGAAGGATGAGCTGCAAGCAAAGCAGGCGGAGAAAACGAGGTTGGAGTCATCGATTTCAGTGTTAACAGCGGAAAAAACGATGGATTCCCAGACCAAGGAATACCTTCAGCTGAAAGCCGATCTGGATAAAATATTTAAATCACGCCGGGATTGGGTTCCCGTGTTTCAAGCGATCACGTCGAATTTGCCGAAGACAACACGGCTGCTCTCTGCGGGCACAGCTGCTGCCGTCTCCGCAGTTCCGGCAGCGGCGCAAGCCCCGGCAGCAGTGCAGGCAGCGGCGCAAGCTCCAACAGCACCAGCATTGTCGGCGGCTTCCACCGCGGAAGAGAAGATAAAGGTAAAATTGGAAACAGCCGTCTTCACGGACAGCGCGGAATATATTATTTCTCTAATGACTTCACCTGTTGTAGACAAAGTGAATCTCCTAGAGGTTGTCCGGTCAAAATCGGAGGGGGTTGCCCTGCCGCAGGGTTTACCGGTTAAACCCCAAGCACCGCAGCAATTATTTCCCGGACAGCTGAACCAGCCGGTCACCGGGGCCGAAGGGGAACAGCTGATGAATCAGCTTCAATCAATGATCGCTGCAGCTTCAAACGATACAGCCAGAGCTGAATATAAATACAGCATTTCTTTAGAGATCACATTGAAATCGATGGAAGTAGCCAGGAAGTAGGGATGTTATGTCGATCAGCAAAAAACAAAAAACTTCCCGGAAGGCGTTCTTCCAAACGTCGAGTGCTCCGTGGTACCTTTTAGGCGGCGTTCTGTTGATTAGTGCATTGTGCACGTCAGTCTTTGTCCTCTTGGGTATCGTGCCGAAACAGCAGGAGCTTCAAGCGATGGGTACCAGAATAGAGCAGCTTCGAAACCAGAAAGCTGTTTTGGAGAAAAAGCCGGCTCCTTCGAAAGCGGCGCAAAAGGATATTCAAGCTTTGCTCACTGCAGTGCCGCTGACAGATGAACAGGCCAGGTTGGTCCGCGCGTTAAAAGAGATCCAAACCTCCAGCGGAGCCTCTATACAAAAGCTGTCTTTCGTCGAAAAAGGACAAGAGAGCTTGCTGGGGAGCAACCTGCCTTTTGCAGTAGAAAACCAAGGCGGCGCCGCGTCCGCAGCCAAAGGCGCGGCAGGAGGGGTTCAATTAAGGGAGCGGAAAGCGAAGCTGGAATGCAGCGGAGCTTACGCGCAGATTGTGGATTTTATCGGGAAGCTTTATGGCATGGAGAGGTTTGCAAGTGTGAACAAGTGGATCCTGGAGGAGTATAAAGAGAGCGCAGCGCCTGCTGACACTCGTGTGTGGAAAATCACTTTGGAATTATCGCTGTTTACTTCAGAGGGCTATGCCGGCAAGTTCAATCCGGTCCCCCAATTGCCCGCCGGTGAGTCCCAGAACATAACGGAGCCGCCGAAACCCGGCGATGGGTCTTCCGCCCCTTTACAGACAGCAGAGTGAACGATACGAGCGTGGGTGCCGGCTGCAAATGGGGCAGCGATCACCGGCCCTTTACAACTGGCCGAGCGACGAAACGAGTAAGGGAGCAGTTAATTGTTTAGCAGCTTGACATTAAGCGGGGTGGAGGAGTCGGGATAGCCCGACGCTTTCGTGGAAGCGTCCAGATCGAAATGAATTTGCAGCACCGCCGCATTATTTAAAACCGCATTCTGGATCTCTTTTTTATTCGTTTTATAATGAGGGGGGCCTGAAAGAAAGGTTTTGTTCAGGGCATTGACGGAAAAAATCTCCCTGCCGTTGGAATACGCGCTTCGCAAGACGGCTGAGGTCAGGTTGGGATCGTCGAAGGTCCCCGTAAAATCATACAGAGTTAACCGGTGACTGTCAGCTTCGTAATAAAACGATTTGTAACCCGCCTGTCCGTCCGAGAACGTCTTGACCCGCAATTCCGAACGCTCTTGATTACTCGCGACGTAGACCTCGCTGGCATCGGAAAGAGCCCTGAAATACAACGTCCTGGCGGCTTTCATTTGGGATTCATCGGTAAACTGCTGCACGGCGTTCTGTTGCGTTTTTTGGATGGAATAGAACAGCGTAGTGGCTGCACCAAGGATCATGGTGCTTATCGTGACGGCGGCCAGCAATTCGACTAAAGTAATGCCTCGTTCGTTATTCATGTTGAAACGTTAACCTCCCCAAGTGACGGTGACCGAGTAGATATAGGGTGTATTGGCTGCTGCGGAAGGCAGTAAAACGATGGCCTGGACGGATGCGGCGTTATTATCGTTTGTAAAAGGGCTCGGTTTCAGGCTGCTTTCCATGGGAGTAACCTGCTTGTAAATATGATATTCGACGTTTCCTTGCGAAACCGACTCCTGCGAAGGTGCGGCTATCCACTGGGCCAAGACGGTTTTATTGCTTCTCATTTCGTTCAGCTTGCTTTCTGCGATCAGCCTTGCCTGCTCTTTATTTGACGTTTTCTTGTGCCCCAGGGACAGGCTTCCGGATAAGCCGGCAAAGGCAACCGCTGCGATGGCCACTATGAGTGTGGCTGCCATGGCTTCTACCAGAGTCAACCCTTTTTCGTTGCGGATCATAAGCATTTCACACCTGCTTCAACTATGTTTTGGGCAATGAATTTGACTAATTCGGGTGGTCTCTATGAAACTTCTAAAAAAGAATGAAGGTTTCGCTTTCCTTTACGCGTTGATGATCATCATGGTGTTGGGAATAGTCTCCGTGCCTCTGCTCAGTCTGATAAGCAGCAGCAACAGGACGACTGTGAAATCGGCCAACGAGTCGCAGGCAACCTACATGGCCGAAAGCGGAATGGAGGCCTTCATCGAATATTTAAGCGCATATCGAAGCGGAACGACAAGAGTCGATTATTTTAACAAGTATGCCGGCTGGGTCGATTCCACGATTGCGGTTCCCCAGGGAGGCTCGATCAGATACCAGCTTCTTAAACCGGTTATTGA
Organism: Paenibacillus sp. JCM 18996; assembly: GCF_055392555.1. Lineage (NCBI taxonomy): Bacteria > Bacillati > Bacillota > Bacilli > Caryophanales > Paenibacillaceae > Paenibacillus > Paenibacillus sp. JCM 18996. Next base: position 1,297,853 of record NZ_AP043884.1, on the reverse strand, counting down.
CTCTTACGGCGATTATGATATAGTTTCCAAGGCGCAAATGGGGGATTATGTAAAAGAAATAAAATATACTTTTCATATCGACAAATGGAATTTTACGAAAAACGATCTCTTCCAAAACGACTTGCTTCAATACCAGCAAGCGGTCGGCAAGCCTGCTGAGCAGGAAGCCCAAAATTATTATTGGAGCCGTATCCTTTATTTATGGGATTTGCTGCAGCAGAATAAGCTTACCTGGAATGAGCTGCTCGAATTTATCAATGATTTCAATACATTTAAGAACTCGAACGGTACGACGTCCAGAACGATCGTGACTGCCAGTCTGCTGCCCAAATTTGATGAGTATATCTCGGATTTGCGTGATTCTCTAATGCCGTTTGATTACGGAGACAAGGGAGAGATCACAACTGTGAGCGGGCTTGTCGAGCAGATGAACAGCGCGAAAAGCACAGCGGATACAAAGCAAATCTCTTTCAAATGTACCTGTCAGCCTGTCAATCTGGCTGGGGCAAAATGGAATTACGATTTCACTCTGGATAATTCCCGTACCTTCGTTGTGTATTTTACAAACGGCATAACCGATACCGGAGGAAGTTCTTCCGGGCTTTGGCGGATGAAAGGCATGGTTTTTATCAATGGCAGCCTCACGGTCAACAAACCGGTCTTTGAGGTGAACAACCTGGTTGTCACGGATACGCTCAGCACCAAATCAGGAGTAAAGCAAACCGCCCTGATTGCGGCTAAAAATTATACTTTGTCCAATCCAGGGGATGACCCAATAGATCCCAATAAATCGAACAATGTCCAGATCAGTTCCGGTGCGACTTACTACTATGGGGATAAAAATTTTGCCCCCAAAAGAATTCGATGACCCGTCTCCTATCAAAGTATAACATGAAAATTGACAAACTTTGTCGAATATCGAAAAAGAAATTACGCTTATGCATAAAAAAGGATCTGTCATCCCGACTAGGGAGAACAGATCCTCTGGAAAGTAACGATCCAACCAGTTTGTAATCCGAGTTTTCACTTGATTCAAGCTCACCATGACCTTCTGATGTACTCGGCCAAGCTCCTTCATCCACGCCGCCAGCTTCGTTAGCCCTTCCTGATCATTGGGAAACACGCAGTCTTTCCCAAGCTCAATTCCGCGGAAATCCACGGCACGAGCTACGTGAATCTTCTTGGCGAATGTCTGCGCCAACGACCAGTGTTTTTTCGGTAGCAAATTTGAATGAGCATTCATCTACAGCGTGTGAATTACTACATAATTCACACGCTCTTTTTGTGGAAATTTGAGGACTACAGCCTTAAATCTGTGTATCAGAAGAGGAATTTCAACTTCCCCCATGGAAATATCTAGGATAGAGGGCTTTTGATATAAAGAAAGGAGGGACACCAACCTTTGATAAGCCGATGGATCCGACAAGTAAAAATTCACAACCGGCTCGTTGCGGCGTTCGCTATTTTATCTTTGGTTCCTTTATTAATAACGGGATTTTTTGCGTACGATCGGTCCAGTGAAGCGATCAAACGAAAAATTAGCGCTTCCACGATCCAGGTCATGAATCAAGTCAGTGAAAATATTCAAAATGAGCTGACCAAACTCGAAAATGACAGTGTGGATATTGCCTTCTCCGATCTGGTTCAGAACACGTTGGTTTCCTATCCGGCAATCAGTGAATTGGACAAAATCAATGCGGAGGTAAAGATGCAAAACATGCTGGCGAAAAGATTCTCCTCTTTCCACAGCGTGTCCGATGTTCTTTTATATACCAATCGCAAAGAGAAAATCATGGCTTATGGAGACGTCAGTTTTAAGTTCCGGTTAAAGCCGAACTACCTGGATTCGATATTGGAGGAAGCCGCTGCGAAAAACGGTGTCCCTATATGGAAAATCGCGGGTCAGGAGGATGAAGAGTCGGTGAATGCGCGCTACCGGGTTAATAATTACGGCGAGACTGGCATTTTGTTGTCGAGAAGCTTCAAATCATTGCAAGGCAAGCCGATTGGAAACATTATCATCCGCATTGATGAGAAATACATTTTGGCCAAATTCAAAGATGTTCAGCTTGGCGGCGGCGCGGATATATTGATTTTAACAAGCCGAGGAGCCGTCGTTTCAAGCCGGAATCCCAGTATCAAAGCCGCGCATATGTACCCGGATGCTTCCCTTGTCGAAGAACTGGCGGAGAACAGGGAAAAAGGCGCTTTTTCATTTCATACCGCTATTTCTGGGAAGCGCTATCTGGTTGCCTATACGTACATACCGAGCGCCGACTGGTACCTGGTAAGTACGATTCCGTTTTCCTACTTGAACGATGAACCCGTTAAGATCGGCGTATTTATCGCCGTTTTGGGAATCATCTGTTTTTTGCTGGCGCTGCTTCTGTCTTTCATCGTATCCCAAAGCATCTCAAAGCCTTTGTATAAACTGGTGAAATTGATGAATAACGTGAAAAGCGGCAATTTTGGCATAAGGAGCCATGACAACAGCAATGACGAGCTGGGCGTGGTGACGACCCATTTCAACCATATGGTGAGCGAGCTTCAATTCCTGATCGATGAAGTCAAAAACAAAGAGGTCTCCAAAAGGCTGGCTGAATTGAAAGCGCTTCAAGCCCAGATCAATCCCCATTTTCTGTCCAATACATTGAATACCGTCAGGTCGCTTGCCAATTTGCAGAAGGCGGAAAATATCTCAAGTATCATCACGTCGCTCATCCAGCTGCTGCACGCCTCAATGGGAAAGGGCAGGGAACGCGTCACGCTGCGGGAAGAGATCGAATATGTGCGAGATTACTTGAACATTATGGCTTACCGGTATTATGACAAGTTCGAGGTTTATATCGAGATGGAGGAAGGCATACTCGATTGTGATATTTTGAAATTCATTCTGCAGCCGATTGTGGAAAATGCGCTGCTGCATGGACTTGAGCCCATGGAAGGGCAAGGCTTGATTGTCATCAAAGGATACAGGATCGGCGACGAATTGAAGATCACGGTAACCGATAACGGCGTAGGAATGAATGAACTCACGTTGAACCGTCTGATGAGCGAGAAGCCGAAACAAACGAAGGCCGGGTGGAACGGGATCGGCGTTTGGAACGTCGATCAAAGAATAAAGCTGTATTTTGGGGAAAAGTACGGTATCTCCATCCAAAGCGTCCCAAACTTGTACACGACCGTTGAAATTAAGATTCCTGCTGCCGCAGAGGAGGCCGCCTAGTATGTTGAAGGTACTGATAGTCGATGACAGCGCTTATTCGCGTACCGATTTGAAGACGATGATCAATTGGGAGAATCGCGGTTTCTATATTTCCGGAGAAGCGAGCAATGGGATGAACGCCATTCATTCGATGGAAAATGACATGCCCGATATTGTGATAACCGATATGAACATGCCCGTCATGAACGGCATTGATCTGATCGACTATATAGAAAGAAATTGCCCCCAGGTTCAGGTCATTGCCCTGAGCGCTTATGATGATTTTGATTATGTCCGGGAAAGCATGAAGAAGGGAGCCGTCGATTATATGCTGAAGCATCGTCTGAATGCGTCTGTGTTATTGGACATTCTTAAGTCCGCCGCAAGCTCGATAGTCAAATATAGGAATGAACGCGAACGGCAAAACGAGATTACCGAGGAGCTTTCCTTAAGCAAGGCCGCTCTAGGCCGGGAGTTCATGCGGAAGGTTTTGGAAGGGAGCCTGACGGATCCGAATGAGATTCAAAGGCAATTCAACTTCCTGGATATCGGCCTCGACATGGAAAACCTGATGGTAACGGTTGCGGAGATCGATGATTTTCGATTTATTGAAGAAAAATTCACGCCCCTGGAAGTGGACGTAATCATCCGAACGTTTCTGGATATATCCGCAGAAATTCTTAATGACTGGAAGAAGTCCGTTATTTTTCATTGGACCCATGGGAAATTTGTCATGATTTTTTCTTTAGATCAAACCAGCAGCAAGATGTATGTTTACAACAGACAATATGGCATTCTGAACCGAATCCGCTCGCAAATCAAAAAGTATTTGAATATTACGGCAAGCTTCGGTGTAAGCCATGCCTGCAGGGATGTCTTTGAACTGCATCATGCATATCGCGATGCGGAGTCCATGTTGAGAGACAAGTTTTTCAAAGGCAAGGACGGAATCTTCATTGAAAACACAAGCAGTAAGTCGGTGGAGTCTTTTTTTAGCCTGGATATTCAAATGGAAAAGGAGATCTACACCGCTTTAAGAAATCAGGATGAGGAGCGCGTAAAACAACGGATCAATGAAATCTTTGATAGAATCAAAGCTTCGCGGCTGGGAAGCAAATCGACGCAGATGATTTGCGCCGAATTGATCCATATCGCAGGCAAAGTTTGCAGAGATTTCGGGATGGAAATATCCACCCTATATACAAGTGAAGACGTCCCCTACAATATGATCCAGAAGTACGAGACTCTGATGGATATCAAAGAATGGGTGCTGGGTCTTTACCTCAAGCTGATCGCCATGCTTAAATTGATGAAAATCAACGGTACATTAAGCAAAGTAACCCACAAGGCCGTTGAGTTTATTCACCGCAATTACCAGAACAACATTTCATTAACCGATGTCGCAGATTTCGTCGGCGTAAGCGGTCCGCATATCAGCAAGCTGTTCAAAGAAGAGTGCGGGATCGGATTTGCGGAATATATGAATCATTTCCGGGTGGAAAATGCCAAGCTGCATATCGAGAATGGCGAACTCAAGCTGAAGGTAATTGTAAAACGTGTTGGTTTCAACAATTACAATTACTTTTTCCGGGTGTTCAAGGATATTGTAGGAATGACACCGCTGGAATATGAACAGAGATTAAAAAGTTATAGTAGATCTTAAGAAAGTGTAGTTCGATGCGAACTGCACTTTCTTATAATGAAAATAGGTAAACCGAAAGGGGAAACCAATTTATTATTCAAAGGGGAGATGAGAAAGCATGAAAAGGGCGTCCATTATGGCTTTAAGCATGTCCGTACTGCTGACGGCTGTTATGTCAGGGTGCTCCGGCAGCGAGGGATCGCAATCAGCCCAGGGCGAAAAGGCGAATGACAGTCAGAAACCGAAGAAGCCAGTTGCGCTGAACTTGTGGACATCAAACGAATTGCACCAGAAATACTATCAAAAGACGGCTGAATTATGGAAAAAGGATCATCCCGAGCAGCCGATCGAATTAACGGTGGACAATTATCCTAACGCGGAAATGCACAATAAGCTTTTGATCGCCCTGCAATCGGGAGTGGGAGCGCCGGATATTGTCGATATCAACCTCAATTTCTTCTCCAATTTTATGAAAGGCGACATTCAACTGGTGGAGTTGAACAAGCTCGTCGAACCGGTGAAGGATAAATACGTTCAATCCCGGCTCGATATTTACACCAAAAACGGAAAGCTTTATGGTTTGCCTTTCCATGTAGGCGCAACGGTCGTTTATTACAATAAAGAACTTTTGGACAAAGCGGGTGTAAACGCGGATAACATCAAGACCTGGAATGATTTTACCGAAGCGGGGAAGAAGGTTGTCGCCGCAACCGGAAAGCCGATGACCGCTTTCGAAGTAACCAACCAGCGGCCGTTCTGGCCCATGATCGTCCAAAGAGGTTCTGATTATCTGGATAAGAACGGTAACGTCATTTTGGATAACGAAACCAATATTAAGACCTTGAACGCCATGAAGGACATGATGTATAAAGATAAAATCGCGATAGCCATGCCGGGTGGAGATACCACCAAGGAAGAATTTTTCAGCTTTATGAATAAAGGCGAAATGGCCGCTCTGATCATGCCTATGTGGTACATGAGCCGGTTTTTAGCTTATATGCCCGACTTGAAGGGTAAAATCCAGGTTCGCGCCATGCCTGTGTTTGAACAAGGCAACGCCAAATCCGCAGGAATGGGTGGTACGGCCACGTCGGTGACGAAGCAGAGTAAGAATCAGGAAGTTGCGATGCAATTTCTAGCGTATGCCAAGATGACGAAAGAGGCCAATATCAGGATCTGGCAGGAGCTTAAATTCGATCCTCCGAGATGGGATGTATGGGACTCACCGGAGCTGCAGAAGCCTGACGAATATTTCGCAAACGAAAAAGTGTTTAATGTGCTGGTTCAGATGAAGGACGAAATTAAATCGCCCAGCATGACCGAGCTTAGCACCGCCGCACAGGATCTCGTGAATTCCAGTGTCATGTTCAAGTCGTTGAAGGATCAGAGCCTTACCCCGGAACAGGCGCTGAAGGCAGCAGCCGATGAGCTGCGCAAGCAGAAAAAGTAATGCTCGGACGGATGGCGGCTGAAATCAAGGCGCGGTTTCGGTTGCCGTCCACCATCCGGCTTGGAGGTGGTTTTTTGGCCAAAGGCGCAGTCAATACGCGTTACGGACAAACCGGGACGCCCAATAAATTCAGCTTGGGGAAGTTATTTTACTCCGAAAAGCTGGCTCCGTACATTTTTGCATCCCCTTTCATATTGACGTTTCTGATCTTCTTTCTGTATCCGACCTTCTCTACCGTGATTATGAGCTTCCAAGAAGTCACGGGACTTAATAACGCCAAGTTTATCGGACTTGACAATTATAAGCGATTATTCGATGTCCATTTTTACAATGCCTTGAAAACGAACACACTATACACGATGTTTTCGGTTTTGCTGTTGATCCCCATTCCTATTGTGTTTGCCGTTTTTTTGAATGCAAAAGTGGTTAAGGGCAGAAATTTGTTTAAGGCTTCCATCTTTATTCCGGCATTGACCTCCGTTATAGTGGCGGGTGTTTCGTTCCGGCTGATGTTCGGCGAGATGGACACCGCTTTGATAAACTCGCTGCTGATCAAATTGGGTCTTCCCCCGCAAAAATGGGCTTTGAACTATTGGACGGGGATGTTACTCATGACGGTTTTGAATCTCTGGAGGCATGCGGGCATCAATATGGTGTATTACCTTGCCGGTCTGCAAGCCATACCGGAAGAATTGTATGAGTCTGCGGAAATCGACGGAGCCGGTGTGGTTAGAAGGTTTTTTGCCATCACCTTGCCTCTGTTGAAGCCCATCATTATTTATACGATGACAATCGCGATCTTCGAGGGCTACCGGATGTTCGGAGAAAGCTACGTATTCTGGAACGAAGGCATGCCCGCCGATATTGGTCTGACGATTGTCAGGTACATCTACCAGCAGGCTTTCCAACGGAATGACATGGGATTCGGCTCGGCCATCGGCATTACCCTGCTTCTTATCGTGCTGGCCATTAACCTGGTACAGCTGAGAATTTTCGGACTCTTCAAGAAGGACAGTGATTGAGTATGGGCATAAAATCCAAAAAAACGGCAGGGGCTGCCTTAATCATTGTTTTTTTCGTCATTGTCAGCTTTGCGATGCTGTTTCCGCTTTACTACATGTTCTTGGCTTCGTTCAAGAGCTCGAAAGAATTGTTCCGCAACGGCATGGATTTACGGATTGTTCCCGCGCTGATGAGTCTGGACAATTACAAGCTCCTATTCACAGGCAAGAGCATTTATTTGTCCTGGTACAAAAACAGCCTTTTGCTTGTAACTTTGTATACGGTTGCTTCTCTCTTCTTATCGTCTTTGGTCGGTTACGCACTTGGAGCCTATCAGTTCAAAGGCCGGAATCTGATTTTCGTCATGGTCCTGTTCGTCATGATGGTGCCGCTTGATATTCTGATGCTGCCTCTGTACAAGCTTACGGTCAAGATGGGGATCATCAATACGTATGCCGGCGTTATCTTGCCGTTTGTGGTCTCACCTATGGCGATCTTCTTTTTCCGGCAATTTGTGACGGGACTTTCCAGAGATTTCATGGATGCGGGAAGGATTGACGGCTGCACGGAGTACGGCATCTTCTTCCGGATCATGGCTCCTTTAATGAAGCCGGCCTTCGGGGCAATGGGCATTCTACTCGCCATGCAGAACTGGAACAGTCTGGTCTGGCCTCTGATCGTGCTTCGCACCAACAGCATGTTTACCTTGCCGATCGGGTTATCGTCGCTGCTCACTCCTTACGGCAACAATTACGACGTGCTGATATCCGGTGCCGTATTGTCCACGATTCCGATCATCATCCTATTCCTGTTGAATCAGAGGGCGTTTATTTCCGGTCTGACCACCGGCGGAGTTAAAGGCTGATTCATGTAAAATAACATAAAAACTCGTGAAAATGAAGGAGAAAACTAAAAATGAAAAATCTCGTCAAAATTGATACGAAAGCTGGAAAACACAAAATCGACCGAAATATTTACGGGCACTTTGCCGAGCATCTGGGCCGCTGTATATACGAGGGAATTTGGGTCGGCGAGGATTCCGACATCCCCAATACGCGAGGAATCCGAAACGATGTCGTTCAGGCGTTAAAGGATATGAAAATTCCGATCCTGCGCTGGCCGGGAGGCTGCTTTGCCGACGAATACCACTGGAAGGATGGTATCGGACCTAAGGAAAGCAGAGCGCATATGATTAACACACATTGGGGCGGCGTGGTGGAGAATAACCATTTCGGCACCCACGAATTTTTCGATTTATGCGAAATGCTGGAAACCGATCCTTATATCTGCGGGAATGTCGGCAGCGGTACTGTTTATGAAATGCAGCAATGGGTCGAATACATGACCTTTGACGGCGAATCGCCTATGACTGACCTGCGCAGAGCAAACGGAAGAGAAAAGCCATGGAAGCTTACCTATTTCGGTATAGGGAATGAAAACTGGGGCTGCGGCGGTAGAATGAGAGCGGAGTATTATGCCGATCTATACAGACAGTTCAGCACTTATGTAAGAGATTATGGGGAAAATTTCCTTTATAGAATTGCTGCAGGGCCTAGAGGGGACAATTATCACTGGACGGAAGTGCTTATGCGGGAGGCAAAGTATTTCATGGACGGATTGGCGCTCCATTACTACACGAGGCTGAGGGATCACAGCATCGTGATTGAAAATCCCGACGGGAACCGAATTTATTTAAAAAAACCGGATGCAGTGAGAGGCCAGGCCGTCGACTTCGACGAGAGCGAATGGTTCGGCATTATGAAGGCGGCCTATTTCACAGAGGAGCTTGTAGCGAAGCACTCCGCCATTATGGATAAATACGATCCCGAGAAGAAGGTGGCGCTGATCATCGATGAGTGGGGCACATGGTTTGACGTAGAACCCGGCACCAACCCCGGCTTCCTGTATCAGCAAAACACAATGCGAGACGCAGTTTCTGCGGCGATCAGCCTGAATATTTTCAACAATCACTGCGACCGTGTAAGAATGGCGAATATTGCCCAGACGATCAATGTGCTGCAGGCTGTTATTTTGACGGAAGGGGAAAAGATGATCCTGACTCCGACCTATCATGTCTTTGAAATGTTTAAGGTGCACCAGGATGCCATGATGATGCCGATTGAGCTCCATTCAGGCAAATACAGTTACGATGGGGAGGAAGTTCCTCAGATTAGTGTATCTGCATCCATTGATGCTGACGGCAAAATGAATATCACCCTTTGCAATACGGACCCGAGAAATGCTGCGGAGGTGGCTTGCAATATCGGCGGGTATGCCGGTAAGCAGGTATCCGGCAGAGTATTAACCGCATCCTCCATGAACAGTCATAATACATTTGAAAAGCCGGATCAAGTAAAGGCCGTACCATTTACCAGTGTGCAGCTGAATGAAGGAGGCCTGTATGCAGAGATTCCACCGATGTCGGTTGTCGTGCTGACGTTGAGCTAAGGCCGGGTGAACAAGATGGCTAAACAAGGCCCATGCAGGGACTGTTCGGAAACCATTGAGGTGTCACCGGAAAAAATAGAAGCCATGCTGCAGATTCTATTGAAGTCCAGGAACCTTGAGCTGGCGGACGAGGATACAAGCAGCAGAAGGCTATCCGAGTGTATGAGCTGTCCAGCTTATACACTTGGAGGCACCTGCAAATACTGCGGTTGTCTTGTTCAGATTCGAACGAAAATTCAGGGGCAGTACTGCCCCTATCCTTTACATCCGAAATGGTAAGGGAAAAGGAGAGTAATGCTTGATGGCTGCAATTGAGATTCTGCTCCAGAACGAGATCGGCCGCATCAATCCAAATATCTATGGTCATTTTGTAGAACACCTGGGCGGCGTTGTATACGATGGCATTTGGGTTGGCGAGGATTCCGGCATTCCTAACATCAGAGGCTTCAGGCGCAGCCTTATTGAAAAGCTGAAGGAGATTCAGCCTTCTGTCATCCGATGGCCGGGCGGCTGTTTTGCCGAGACCTACGACTGGCGAGACGGAATTGGTCCAAGAAATGAGCGTCCTACCACCGTGAACTGGTGGTACATGAATGACGGCAAATATGAGTCTAATCAAGTCGGGACACACGAGTTTATCGACTTCTGCAGGCTCGTTAACGCTGAGCCGTATTTTGCATTAAACGCAACTACTTCAACCGTATTAGAGGGCAGAAACTGGATTGAATACTGCAATATGCCGCAGGGAACCACCACGCTTGCCAAAGAGCGTGAGAATAACGGGAGTTCGGAGCCCTTCAACGTGAAATACTGGGGCCTTGGCAACGAGAACTGGGGTGGCGGCGGCTGTATGACTCCTGAGGATTACTGCCACATATATAGGAAGTATGCCATTATCGGCAAAAGTGTAGGACCGGAGCTCAACTACATAGCATGCGGCCCCTACGAGGGTATTCCTGATTGGACCTTGAAATTTTTTGAGAAGTATAAGGAAATGTATACGGTCGGCCGTATCCCCCCGATGTTCGGATACTCCCTGCACTATTATGTCACCAACACCGGAAGATTGGGCTCAGAGCTGGAATATTCGGATGCCCAGTGGTATGAGATGATGCGGCTCGGCTTGGAAATGGAGCCCTTTATCCAGACGCAATATGAGATGGTTAACGAGGCAATGCCCGGCAGCAGCATCGGTCTTATTGTGGACGAGTGGGGAGTGTGGCATCTGCTGCACGGCAAGCATCCATTGCCCGGAAAATACCTGTTCGAGCAGCCGGATACGATGCGTGAGGCGGTAGTGGCAGCGCTTTCGTTGAATATATTTAATAACCACTGCGACAAGATAGTCATGGCAAACGTAGCGCAGCTTGTGAACTGTATCCATTCCCTGTTCCTTGCAAAGGGCGACAAGTTTGTTACTACAACAAGCTTTCATGTATTTGATCTTTTTAAAATCCACCAGAATGCTACTGGCGTCAAAACGATTGTCGATACGGAAGCGATTGAATATACCATAGAGGACAATTGCTATTCCATTCCAAGCGTTTCTTGTTCTGCTTCCGTAAAAGATGGCGTTCTGGCGGTCACGCTTGTAAACACTTCTGTCCATCAAGCGCAGCATGTTGAGCTTAATCTGAATGGCGGCTTATTTGCAGGTGAGGGGACAATGACTGTGCTGGCCTCTGCAAGCCCCACGGACGGCAACTCCTTCGATGAGCCGAACAAGGTAACACCAAAACAGCAATCCATCCATGTAGAAGGCTCGGAGTTCAAAGTGACAATTCCTAAAGCGTCTGTCGTACTGTTAAAAATAAACTGCAGTTTATAGCAAAAATAGCTTGCGGAGAGGACTGCTCTTGCAGGCTTTTTTTCGTATATTCTTCCCAGCCGTTCCGCGTACTTCTTCAATTGGCCTTTGGCGTGGTAAGGTCCCCCTTCTTTGATGACCGTCCACAGCGGGTCAGTGTCAAAAGCTATCGATTCCATCATCGCATCATGCCATTCGTTTAAATAATAAGCCGCTTGTTGGCAAAGCTCGGGATGTGTTTGTGCAAGGTTATGCTGTTCGTGCGGATCCTCTGCCAAACGAAAGAGCATTTCTTTGTCAAATAAATGAAACCCGTCGTGATAAGTCCGCATATACAAATAATCTCCAAAGAGCACGCTGCGCTGGCAAACATGCGCGCATTGGGAGACGACCAGATAGTCGCGTCCGTACGGTAATAGCCGGTGCATAGCCGGCTCCGTCCCAGAACGGCATCGGTTTCTTCCCGAGCAGATCGGCGATGGTCGGCAGCAAATCCAGATGATAGTGCAGTCCTGTGTCGACATGCCCCTGCTTCATGCCCGGCCAACGGATAATCATAGGGATGCGGCACGTTCCCTGGTCGGCGGTTCCGTGCTCTCCGTAAAAGCCGAGCTCGCCCATGTTTTTGCCGTGGTCCGCGGTAATGATTACAATAAGCTCCTCCATAACTCTCTGTTTCTCCAGCTCGCATGCCGCAGTCATAGCCGTCGATCATCCGCCGCAAGCCCTCGCGGTCTGTAAATTCGCCGAGGTGACGGGGATATTTCGGATTGGTTCCGGCGTCGAACATGTTGATTTCACGCGGACTATGCGGGCATATCTTGCGGGTGGTGTAACGGTTAAATCAACTGCATTCCAAAACCCCCCTCAAACAAGCTATGGGCTCCGGATGATGATTGCTTTTTACGCTCCCCGTGCTGCTTCGGAAAATGCGCCTTATCTCCCCGGTAGCCGGTGGCTATAACGGCATGGATGTCATACTCCCCGGGTATGTTCAACAAGGCTCTGGCTTTGTTCTTGTCAAAACCGGTCATCGCATAAGTGATCAAGCCGTGGTTTAACGCCTCAAGCGCGAGGTAACCCCAACATAATCCGCTGTCAAGGGACGCTTCGACCGCCTCCGTTTGGCTTTTTACAGCCTTGCGTTTGGAGATTGCCAGCACCAGCACAGGCGCTTCGACGCACCACGCCAAGTTTAGAGGATGAATAAACTTGTGGAATCTTTCCCGGTCCTGCGGCGTTCGCGCGATAATATACCGCCAAGACTGCCCGTCGTTACCGGAAGGCGCCCATGTCGCCGCTCCGAATACTGCCATCAGCACATCGTTCGGCACGTCCTTCGACAGAAAGGAACGGGTCGACCAGCGGGTGAAAATCTGAGGATCAATGCCTAATTCAGATGTTTGGGAAGTTTCCTGTTCAGACGTAACGTTTAATCTCATATTGTGATTCCTCCTTATAAGGATGGTTTGTATGTAGATATATTTACTTTTAAACTTTAATACAAGCCGGCGAAACGAATTCGTATGGACTCCATAAAAATTGGATATGCTTATGAAGTTGGAATGCTATTTATGGAGGTGTCCCGGCGTGGAGTTTGGCAGTCACGATATCATCGTTATAGAACAAGCGCTGCATTCGGCTATGGCACAAGAAACGGACGGCCGAAAGATCAACTCATACAAGGAAGTGCTGGCTAAGCTTAAGGCAAGCTCAGAGATCGCGATCCGCACATCCGCAGGCCCTGTGTATGCCGCTGCGGAAAACGGGCTGCGCTTTGATTACGACGATTTCTCAGCTGGACACTGGCAGTAGATTTTTGCCCGGGACAGCGGAGGGGTCTGCACACAATTGAGACGGCCGTCCCACAGTTTGCCGAGGGTCGGGATTCTGCTGTTTCAAATCAGGCATGGAGTCACAATACCCGACGGACGAAGCGGGAATAAGGCTCTTTTTTTGTTTGGGGAACGTATTGTCCTGCGAACATGCATTCTGTATAATAAAAGAAATGCTGATTTCGTTAGGAGTTTTACATATGAACCGTTTGACAGGGAAAGTGTCGTCCATTAACGAGATGATAGATTTGTTCCGGAGTACGCCGGAGATAGCGGACGGAATTACTTATTGGCATACCATTCCTCCGCGCCATCCCCAGCTGATTGATTTCCCGGACGAAATCCACCCTCTGCTGCGGGAATCGTTGAAGGATAGAGGAATTTCCCGATTATATACCCACCAGGCCCAATCGGTGGCAGAGGTGCTGAGAGGCAATCACGTGGTAACTGTGACGCCTACCGCCTCAGGCAAGACGCTCTGCTACAACCTACCGGTTCTGCAGGGTATACTGCAGGACGCAAGCGCCAGGGCGCTGTATTTGTTTCCGACCAAAGCTTTGGCCCAGGACCAGGTGGCGGAAATGCAGGAAACCATAACGAAAATGGGCGTCGACATCAAATCGCATACCTATGACGGAGACACTCCGCCTAATGTAAGGCAGGCGATTCGCAATGCGGGGCATGTGGTGGTGACCAACCCCGATATGCTGCATTCGGCGATTCTGCCGCATCATACGAAATGGGTAAAGCTGTTCGAGAATTTGAAATATATCGTGATTGACGAGGTGCATTCTTACCGAGGGGTGTTCGGCAGCCATGTGGCGAACGTGATCAGGCGGCTGAAGAGGATCTGCCGTTTTTACGGTTCAAGCCCGCAGTTTATTTGCGCCTCCGCAACGATCGAGAATCCGAAGGAGCATGCGGAGCGTTTGATCGGCGAGACGGTCATTCTTGTGGACAACAATGGCGCTCCTGCCGGGGAGAAGCATTTCGTGTTCTACAATCCGCCTGTCGTCAACCAGCAGCTCGGCATCCGCCGGAGCAGCGTCCTGGAGACGAAGAGGATTGCGGGCCTGCTGCTGAAGCACGGTATCCAGACGATCGTGTTCGCTCGAAGCCGGGTGCGCGTGGAGATCCTGCTGACGTACCTGCAGGATCTGATCAAGCACGAGCTCGGGAGCAAATCGATCCGCGGCTATCGCGGGGGCTATCTGCCGAAGCAGCGGCGGGAGATCGAGCGGGGACTGCGCAGCGGAGAGATCCGCGGCGTCGTCAGCACGAACGCGTTGGAGCTGGGCATCGATATCGGCCAGCTCCAGGCGTGCGTGCTCAACGGCTATCCGGGCACGATAGCCAGCACCTGGCAGCAGTCCGGCCGTGCCGGGCGGCGGCAGGAAAGCTCGCTGACGGTCCTCGTCGCGAGCTCGAACCCGCTGGATCAATATTTGATCCAGAATCCGCGGTATTTTTTCGAGCGGCCGCCGGAGCAGGCGCTCATTCACCCGGACAACCTGATTATTCTGGTTGACCATATCAAATGCGCGGCGTACGAGCTGCCGTTCGAGGACGGGGAACAGTTCGGCGACGAGACCCTGATCGAGATTCTAGAATTTCTGACGGAGGAACAGATCCTCCACCATGTTAACAACCGCTGGTATTGGATGGAACAGTCGTTCCCCGCCCACGATATCTCGCTTCGCAGCGCCGCGCAGGAAAACATTATAATCATCGATACGACAAACGGCAGCAGAGTGATCGGTGAAGTGGACCGGTTCAGCGCTCCCACGCTCGTTCATGAAGAAGCGATTTATCTTCATGAGGGTGTGCAGTTCCAGGTTGAGAAGCTTGACTACGAGGAGAAGAAAGCCTACGTGCGGGAAGTCGACGTCGATTACTTTACCGACGCCAACCTTGCGGTGCAGCTCAAAGTCCTCCATGTGCACCGCGAAGATTTGCAGGGGCAGCTGCTGCGCCAATACGGCGAAGTGACAGTGAACGCCAAGGCGACGATTTTCAAAAAAATCCGACTCAGGACGCACGAGAATATAGGCGCGGGACCGATTCATCTGCCGGAAGAGGAGATGCATACCACTTCATATTGGTTCACATTCGGCGATGAGATTGCCGGCAAGCGCAGCACTAACGATCTGCAGTACGCTTTGCTCGGGTTGTCCAATGTGTTGGTCCATATAGCTCCGCTCTATCTGATGTGCGATCCTTCGGATATTCGGGTAGTGCCGCAGGTAAGGGCAGTGCACAACAAAAAGCCCACGATCTTCTTCTATGACCGGTATCCCGGCGGCGTCGGACTGAGCGAAAGGCTGTACGAGGTGCACGGCACGCTGCTTCGCCAAGCGGAACGTCTCATCTCTTCCTGCACCTGCCTGAGCGGCTGTCCTGCTTGCGTCGGGCCGATCGAGGAAGTGGGACTCACAGGCAAACAGCTTGCGCTTGAACTGCTGAGGGAAACGGGGGACTGACTATGAACGGATTAAGGGAAAGGCTTAACCGGTTGAAGAAGAGCGAGCCGGAGAAGGCGGTCCGCAGAACCGAATCGCTTGGAGCGGACTGGGACCGTATGAACGCCCGGCTGCAGACAAACGAAGCAGGCTCCTTCATCATGAGGGAACGCGTTTATCCGCTCCACCATATGCATGGCCGTTATCCACTGGGGAAGCTGTCTGGAGAATCGCATTTCCTGTCCGCCTTTCATCCTCATCAGGAAGTAAGCTGCGACAGGCTTCTCTTTTTTGACACCGAGACGACCGGCCTTGGAGTGGGCGTGGGCAACGTCCCGTTTATGGTCGGTATCGGGTTTTATACGGAATGTGAATTTACCGTACAGCAGCTTTTTATCCGCAATCCCGGCGAAGAGCTGGCAATGCTGCAGCACCTGAAGGACAAACTCGATGCATCTACGCATCTGGTTTCATACAACGGAAGAACCTTCGACTGGCCGATTTTGAAGAACCGCTATGTGATCAACCGGTTAGAACCGCTCGAGGATTGTTTGTTGCACCTAGATTTTCTGTATCCTTCCCGGAGCTTGTGGAAAAGCACGCTGCCTTCATGCCGGCTGAGCAAGGTTGAGGAAGCGCGGCTGGGCTTTTTCCGTCAGGATGATGTGCCCGGATCCTTGGCCCCCGCGCTCTACTTCCAGTACCTGGCAGAGAACGACGCCACTCTTATTGAAGGGGTGTTCGTGCATAACGAGTACGATATTCTCTCCCTCGCCGGACTCGCTATACATTTCGGTCTCCTGCTTCAAGGAGAGGTCATTTTCAGCGATATGCATCCCGATGAAATTTACCGTACCGGGGCTTGGCTAGAGAGAATGGGGCGCAAGGAGCAGGCGGAGGACGCTTTTCAGTATTTAATGGACCATAGTGCGAGCTACAAAGCGGGTGGCTATCAGCTGCTGCTGGCCCAGCACTACAAAAAAAAAACCGACTACGAGCGGGCTGTCGCTCTATGGAGAGGATATGTCGACGAGAAGCACGCGGCTCCTTCGGCGGTAATAGAGCCATACATTGAGCTCTCCATGTTTTACGAACACCGGGCCAAGGACTTTCGCTCTGCTCTGAAGTACGCCCAGTGGGCCTTGGATAGGCTTTGGAAGCGGCAGTCTCTGTCCAGGCCGGCCAAGGGAATTAATAATCTGGAGGCCGTCCGGGAGCTGGAAAAAAGGATTGAGCGGATTAAAAAAAAGATGGCAGCGGACAGTGAAGCAGGTTCCAAACGGGCTGCCGTTGCATCGGGAAACAGAGGTTCCAGGAGGAGCAAGACAAGGTACGAGGGCGTCTATATGGATTCCTTGTTTAAAGAAGCCGGCTACTGACAGGGTGTCAATACTGCGGGGACTTCATTTCCTGCCGGTATTGCTCGGGCGGAACGACAGGCGGGTGAGGAAGCGGCTGCCCATTGTTGAATATTTCCAGCCTGCAAAGGAACACTATCTGATAGCAGCCACCAACTCTCGTAAGAGAGCGAGAAGAGGGAATGATCCATGCCTGAACTTCCGGAAATGGAAACTTACAAGATACTCCTGGCGCCTAGAATAGCGGGTAAAGTCATCACAGGCGTGGAGATCGGACGGGAAAAATCGTTAAATGTGCCGGCGGAGCATTTTATACAAAATGTGCGCAGTCATACCATGGTTACCATTGACCGGCGGGCGAAGCAGCTGCTGTTTCATTTGGATAATGGACTCGTACTTTTGCTGCATCTGATGCTGGGCGGATGGATGTTCTACGGCACGGAACAAGAAAAGCCGGACCGCACCGTTCAGGTGAAGCTGTCTTTTGGCGACCATCATTTGTTTTTTCTGGGGCTCAGGCTTGGCTATTTGCATATGCATACGGAGCGGGACGCCGCTGCGCGGCTGTCCAAGCTGGGGCCGGAGCCTTTGGAACGAAACTTCGGGCTGGAACAGTTTATGGCCAGGATCACAAGCAAACGCGGCAGCGTCAAAACGGTGATGGTCGATCAGGGCCGAATCGCCGGAATCGGCAACTGCTATGCTGATGAGATCTGTTTCGATGCGGCCATTCGTCCCACGCGGAGAACGGAGGAGCTGACCGGCGAAGAGCTTGCCGCGCTCTATCGCTCCATGCAGACAGTGCTGAACGAAGCGATACGGTACGGAGGGTACATAGAACGGCCGCTTGCTTTGGATGACGACCTCACGGGTAATTATAATGACCGCTGCAATGTATACGATAATGAAGGAAAGCCCTGCCCAAGGTGCGGTCATACGGTAGAGCTGCACGAGCTGAATTCGCGCAAATGCTTTTACTGCCCTAACTGCCAGCGTTAAAGGATGATGTCTCATGTTTATAGGCAGCCATGTCAGCATAAGAAAAGGATTTTTGGGCGCCGCCAGAACGGCCGCTGCAATCGGCGGTACGGCTTTTCAATATTTTCCGAAGAACCCCAGAAGCCTGTCGGTCAAGGAGTTTGATCACGCGGATGCGGAAGCTTGCGCGGCATTTTGCCGCAGGGAAGGGATAATATCCATCGCCCATGCCCCTTATCCCGCCAATTTGGCCGCCGAAGATCCGCATATGCAAGAGGTTACGGTGCAGTCGCTGCTGAACGATCTGGAGATCGTGGAAGCGTGCGGTTCCATTGGTCTGGTCGTCCATTTCGGGAAATACAAAGGAAAAGACCCGTTACAAGGGTACAAAAATATTATACAATTACTGAACCGGGTCACAGCGGAATGGCATGGGAACGCGCTGGTGCTTATAGAAAACCAGGCGGGTGAAGGCACCAATATGGGAAAGACGCTGGAAGAACTGGTGCAAATCCGCAATCTGGCCGACCATAATGAAAGAATCGGCTTTTGCCTGGACAGCTGCCATACGTTCGCAAGCGGGCTGTGGAATGGCTCGAATTGGGCGCAAATTGAAGCCAGAGGAGAGGAGCTAGGTTTTTTTGAGCATCTGAAAGCGCTGCACCTGAACGATTCGGTGTATCCTTCCGGTTCCGCCCGCGACCGTCATGCAACCATTGGCAGAGGGCAGATCGGGGAAGCGGCGATGAAAGATTTGCTGAGTTCCCCGCATGTGGCGCGCATACCGGTCGTGCTGGAGACCCCGGATTCCGATTCTCACGGGGAGGAAATCGCTTATGTACGCGTTCTGGCCGGCTTAAGCAAATAATCGCGTTGGAGGGTGGGGGAGAAGAATGATTCGGTTATCGGATGTCCATTTTATAAGGGAACGGCGTCATATTCTTAAGGATGTCAATCTACATATCCGGCAGGGGGAAAACTGGGTAATTCTGGGCCGAAACGGCTGCGGAAAAACTACAATGCTGGAGTTGATGAACGCTTATCAGTTTCCAAGCTCGGGGACTGTCCATGTGTTGGGCCATCAATATGGTCAGGTAGAGGTTAGGGAAATGCGCAAATCCATTGGCTACATAAGCCAATCGCTGGTAGAGAAACTTGCGCTGCGCGACCCCGTCTGGGAAATCGTGGCGGGCGGCCAATTCGGAAACCTCCGGTTTTATGAGAACATCACGGACGAAGTGAAGCAAAAAGCGGTGGATTGGCTCGATCGCGTCCAGCTCAAGCATACTGCAGAACAGCCTATGGGCGTTTTATCGCAGGGTGAACGTAAAAAGGTGCTGTTAGCCCGGGCTTTACTGGCCGAGCCCTCGATTCTGATCATGGATGAGCCGTGCTCCGGATTGGATTTGTATGAAAGAGAACGGCTGCTGCAAACGATCAGCGCCCTTTACACCAGCAATGTGACTATTGTTTACGTAACTCATCATATTGAGGAAATTATGCCATTGTTCACTCATGCTGCTCTTGTGGAGGAAGGACAGATTATCGCGGCAGGCCCCAAAAAAGAAGTGCTGACCGCCCAAAATATAGAAAGGGCTTATCAGGTTCCCGTGTCTTTGGAGTGGACGAACGATAGGCCTTGGATAAAGGTGCTGTAATCGATGGAACTATCTTTACTGACGGCTTCCGGCTCACGCTTCATCGGAACGTCGAATCACGGCTTTGGGCAGTATGCCCAGGAAGAGGTCCGCAGGTTGATTCCGGATGCCAAATTTCACGCAATCGTACCGACAGAGGTCGTTCTGATCGAAACATCGAGTGACGCGCGGACGGTTATCGACAGGATAAAAAACAATAAACCGATGTTTCTCAGGCACCTCCAGCCGGCCAATTTAGCTGTCGAGGCTGAAGGCGGCGAGCAAGATTTGCAGCGTTTAAGGGAGCTGCTGGCAGGGCGGATTGACCTCCCGGAGGACAGTAAAGTGGCGGTGCAGGCCCGTAAGCAGGAGGGACTTGATCTAGTTTACCCTTTACTTGCGGTTAAAGAAGCAGCGGACCAGGTGCTCGCATCCGAATATAAAGCGGAAACCGTAGTACGGGATGCGGACTACATTTTGTCCATTTACATTACCGGCAAAGCGATATATGTCGGGCTTTCCTCACCGGAAGACAATCTGTCCGACTGGTCCGGCGGCGCAATCCGGTTCCAGAGGGAAGACGGGCAAGTGTCCAGGGCCAAATTCAAGCTGCTTGAGGCCGAGCATGTGTTTGGAGTAGATTTTTCCGCGTTCCGACATGCATTGGATATCGGCGCGGCTCCCGGCGGCTGGACGTCTTTGCTTCTGGAAAGGGGACTTAAAGTGACCGCCGTGGATCCGGCTCATCTGCATCCAGGCCTGCTTGACCACCCGTCTCTCACCTTTCTGCAGAAAAACGCCGACGAGGTGAAATTTGCCGCCGAGACGTTCGATCTGCTCGTATGTGATATGAGCTGGAGCCCGAGGCAGATGGGCAGGCTGATTGCCAACCTGCTGTATGCTCTGCGCAGCGGAGGGACAGCCATTATTACAGTGAAGCTGATGCACAAAAAGCCGTTCCAGACGGTGAGAGAGCTCACGGAGCGTTTTGCGGACAGCTTGACGCTGTGCGGCGCCAGGCAGCTTTTTCATAACAGGGAAGAGCTGACTCTTTACTTGGTCAAAGGCTAGGACGGCGCTGTGGAAAGAGAATCAAGCTCACCTTGGGGGCAAGCACGGCGTTGTGCAGAGAGAAACAAGCTTATCTGGGGGCAAAGGCGATGCTATGTAAAGAGAAACAAGCTCTTCCTGCGAGCATGGTGAGCTGGTTGTTATTTTGCGGTAGGCAGGAAATCATGTAATGCTCTTTATGGATAATGGGGCCCCCAAAAGTGTTGGAGCAGTTTTGCAATGGGCTGCTTCACTTTTGGGGGCCTTGGTATTAATCTTCCGCAGGAGCGGCTTCAACGGCAATTTGATAGGCATTCAGGATCGACTCGGCTTCCTCGGGATCTTTTATGCCCACAAGGTACTGGTCCTCCTCATCGCCTTCGACCCGCATCAGCACGAGGTCTTCTTCCCTTTTCAGCAGTGCGTAGGTGTGCTCTTCCATATCGAACAGCGCCTCTACGTTGTACTCATGTTGATGTCCGGCCTCGTCCTCTACAATGACCTGGTCCCTTGCTTCATCTTCAGCCATGCCGCTAAGCCTCCTTAAAATTCGAGTGAACAAGTATATTATTCCCCATTACCTGCAAAAAAGCGGCGGGAAAAATATTTTCTGCAAAAGGTGCTCCACGCGCTTCGCTTTTTTTGTATGATAAAGCTATGAATAAATTTAATCGTGCAAAATCCGCTGTCGGCCTATCGGTTATGCTGCTGCTGTGCGTTATTTTTTATGGGTTTGATTCTTATCATCCTGTGCCGGACAAGCCGGGGGAGAACACAACCCCAACCATTGCCCCGTCCATTTTGCAAAAGGAGGAGCAGCTTCATCAGCCGGAGGGGGCAGAGACAGCCACGCAGACGGTAGATACAGTGAGACGAAACGGTGTGCAGGCCAAGGAGGACTCTGTGCAATCAACCGAGTTTCAAGCAATGGAGGAGCCTGCACAGCTAACGTCTTCACAGCTCCAAAAAGATCCGCAGCCGGCCCGTCTCTCTTCCGCAAAGCCATACAGCTGCATGAATTCTAACGCATCCGTAGATGAGCATATTGCTTATGTCAATGTTTCCGTGGCCACGCTATGGAAACAACCGCAGATGCAGCGTAAAGTGGACATTCTTTCCATGGAGCAGCCTGTCCGTGTATTGGAGTGGACCCGCAAAATGAGCATCCCGGACAAACTGTGGCTCGTAGGAAAGACGGAGACGCAGGCTTTGCTGGGTCAGGCTGTCTATACTTTGGAGGAGCGGGGGGAGTGGACGAAGGCTGCTGTGATCAATCAGTCGACACCTCTTCTATCACAGGGCTATCCTGGCTGGCTTCCTTCGCAGCAGCTAACGAAAAAAGCCGGCGTGGAATCCGGCGGTGCATGTCCCAAGGTGGTGGTACAGGCTAAAACAGCGTGGCTGTACAACGATCCAAGCTTAACGGAACGGTACCGTCAAATCAGTTTTAACACCGTTCTGCCGCTGGCGGCAGAAGACGGGGACATATTGACCGTTGCGACACCGGCGGACGGGTTCAAATGGATCGACAAGAAGGATGTCTTGATCCGCGGCGGCGAGGCCGGAAAGGCTGTGACGGGACAAGAGGTTTCCGAGCTCGCCCGGCAGTTTTTGGGCTTGCCCTACCTATGGGCCGGCACCTCGGGATTTGGCTTTGACTGCTCCGGATTTACTTATTCCCTGTATGGCTTTTATGGGATTTCCATTCCAAGAGACGCCAAAGACCAGGCAAAGTTCGGCCAAAAAGTCGACCCATCTCGGCTTAGTCCAGGAGATTTGTTATTTTACGCACGCGAGGAAGGAAAAGGGGCTGTTCACCATGTCGCCATGTATATCGGAAACGGCCAAATGATCCATTCGCCCAAAACCGAACGCTCGGTGGAGATGATTTCCATGAATACGCCTGAATATGCCGTTGAATATGCCGTTGCCAGAAGGGTGATACCCTAGGGCCATACAAAAAATAGTAGATAAAATAGCCCTTTCCCGCTATAATCAGAGTGCATTTTTATTTACAAAGGAGAGGATGCAGTGAAAAGTGTAAAGCCGGGTGAAGTGCTGGCTGGCCGTTACAAGATAGTGAAAACGATTGGAGAAGGAGGGATGGGTAGTGTATTTTTAGCGGAGGATGTGAAGTTGGCCGGCAAGGAGTGGGCGGTAAAGGAGATTCCACAGCGCCCCGAGGATGTTCCCCATTTTCTGGAGGAAGCCCAAATGCTGGCCCGCTTAAACCATCCGCAGCTGCCCCGGATCGTAGATTATTATGTGGTGGAACCGGACAACGTGTGCTTCGTGGTGATGGATTATATCGAGGGGCAGACGCTGCAGGCGTGGTTCGCGAATAGGCAGAAGAAGGCCGACGCTGCGTCAGTCCTGTCTTTTGCCGTGCAGTTATGCGATATTTTACATTATTTGCATTCGATTGAGCCTGAGCCTGTCATATACAGGGATTTGAAGCCTTCCAACGTGATTATCGGACAGGACGGCCGCATCAAACTGGTTGATTTCGGGACGGCCCGCAGCTATAAGGCAGGTCAGAACTCTGACACTGTGCCGTTAGGGACGATAGGATTCGCTTCACCGGAACAACTGCACGGATTTCAGACGGATGCCCGCTCGGATTTATACAGTTTGGGCGCTTTTATGTACCATTTGCTGAGCGGCGGCGGATATTATTCGGTGTCGCGCATATCTTTGGGAAAAATAAATACGGCCCTGCCCATAAAGCTGATTGACCTTGTAATGAGCCTGCTTGCGGAGGACCCGCGCTCCCGCCCCGGAGGGGCCTTTGAAGTAAAAGAACATCTTGAGGAGCTGCTTGGATCAGTACGGAGCAAATCTGTGAAGAGCTGCAAAAATCTTTCGATGGATCCCAAAGTTATCGTAGTGGGAAGCCTCTACCCTGGCGCCGGGGCAAGTTTCACCGCCGTATCGCTGGCCAGAATGCTGAACCGTTGGGGCATCTCTCATGCTGTCATGGAGCATCCTGCCGTTGAACCGGAGCTGTATACTTTGCTTTTCGGAGACCGCCATGCGCCAAAAGACTATCTTTCCCGCGGCGGGAGCACCGTCTGGACTGACGGGTTTACGCAGTGGCTTGCTCTGCCTCCGGACGGCGTTATAAAAGAATGCGAGCAGCCCGCCCCAAGCATTCTTTATTGGCTGAACAGCGCTAAAAAGCCCATCCGCATTGTGGACATCGGCTTCAAGTGGGAACAGGAATCAGTAAAAGAATTGTGTGACGCGGCGGATCTGCTGCTGATTGTTGCGGAGGATTGCTCCGTAAAAATCAACAGGCCATCGTCAGCGGCTGTTCTGCAGCGCATGGAGAAGTATTCTGAAAGCGGACAAAAAGTCCAGCTTGTCGTTAACCGTGCCGTCTCTCCAGCAGGAACAAAAGAGTGGCTGGAGCATTTTGCCGGCTGGAAGGTGCTTTCGCTGCCCGCCATAGCCGCTGAGGAAGTGGCTTCAGCCGTATGGAAGGGGCGCTGCGTGCAGGACAACCCGAAATATTTGGAGGAAGCTTCACGAGGTTTTTCCGGTTTATGGAAGGAAGTTTTCACGGAAGGAATCCCGAATGCCAAATCAAAGGGAAAAATTTTATTTAAGGTATTTTCCACTTAGGTATTGCTAAATGATTCCAACAAGAGTTATAATAGCATCAAAATTAATTTATCTGCAAAGCGGAAGCACCGCTAATGCCTACGGGCGTTAGGGTGCTTTTTTTCGTTGTCAGGAGGTGGTTATGATGGAGAGGAAGCACAAAATACGAGTGGCTGCGGCGATTGCCGCGATTGCCTGTGTGCTAACCGCGAGCGGCCTCGTACAAATGTGGGGTTAAGGGGAGAGGAATGTGTCAACCAAGCAGATTTGCATTATCGATCCGGACACGGATTATGTGGAATGGATTGCGGCTTATGCCAGAACAGCTACCGTCAATGGTGCCTGCAGCGTACGCTGTTTTACGGAACCCGCTGCAGCCGCTAATGTCTTGAAGAACCGCAACGAAGAGAGGACAGTTTTATTGAACGAGAAGTGGAAGGAGTGGGGCGAGAACAATTTACAGGAAGATTATTGGATCCTGACAGAGAGCGGCGGAGCGGCGGAGCCGTTTTATTTGTACAA
The DNA here is from genome assembly GCF_055392555.1 of Paenibacillus sp. JCM 18996. Taxonomy (NCBI): domain Bacteria; kingdom Bacillati; phylum Bacillota; class Bacilli; order Caryophanales; family Paenibacillaceae; genus Paenibacillus; species Paenibacillus sp. JCM 18996. The sequence continues at coordinate 1,272,857 of NZ_AP043884.1, read as the reverse complement.
ATACCAGCCTTTGGATAAGCTGTTCTCTGCCATTGTGTCACGGTCTTTAGAAAGAAGAAACCGCCCATCTTCGGATAAACCGCGCTCCGTGAAGGTCATCTCCATTTACTCGGCCGTGGGACAATGCGGAAAGACGACAACGGCCTTGAATTTGGCAAGAGGGCTGGCTATGCAGGACAAACGGGTGTTTTACCTGAATCTCGAGCTGCTCGGTCCGACAGTAATCCCGAGTGCCGCACCGGAAACGCAGCCGTTTGAAGAAGTTTTGTACTACATTCGGACCCAGCCGGCCGTCGTGCGCAATAAGCTTGAACAGGCTGTCATACGGGAACCTTCCTTGAGATTTGATTATTTGCCGCCTGCCGAGTCACTGTCGGAGCTTCAGGAAATGACGGCTTCAGACACCTCGTCGCTTATCAAGGCGATCTCTGAGTGCGGATACGACAGCGTCATAGTCGACCTGGAGTCATCCGCCCATCCTAGAGCTTTGGGAGCTCTGTCTGAAAGCGACAGCGTATGGTGGATTGTCACGGATGAAGCTGCGTGTATTACAAAGACGAGGCTACTGCTTGACCGATGGAGAGGCCTGGACACGGAAGCTGCGGCGGTGCTTAATGCGGTATATTTTATCCAGAACAAGTGCCGGGGAAACGCATCCCATGGCCTGTCGGCATCCGGCCACAACCTAAGCGGTCAATTGCCGTACATCCCGCAATGGAAGGCGGCTTCTTCCTCAGAATCGCTGTTTCACTCCGAAGCGTTTAACCGTCAGCTCATGCATCTGGCTGCGTCCCTGGAAATTGCCCATAGGGGTGATGAAGTTGCCGAGTGAGGCAGTGCCGCACCATTTGAAAACGAGAATTTCTGAGCGTCTGGATCTATCCCATACCACTTCGGACGAGCAGCTTATAGAAACGATTGAGGAGGTGGTTTTCGAGCATTCCAGGGCATTTCCCTTGACGGCGAACAGGAAACAGCAATGGGTGCGCCAATTGTATAACAGCTTTCGGGGGCTTGACGTTCTTCAGCCTCTCATGGATGACCCCTCCATAACGGAGATTATGGTGAACGGCTGCGACCGGATTTTCATTGAGCAGGACGGCGAAGTGAAAGTTTGTGCCGAGACTTTTGAGAATCAGGAGAAGCTCGATAATATAATTCAGGCCATTGTTTCCAAAGTGAACCGGGTGGTGAATGAATCCTCGCCAATAGTAGATGCCAGATTAAAAGACGGTTCACGGGTGAACGTTGTGCTGCCGCCGGTCGCTCTTAATGGTCCTACCTTAACTATCAGAAAATTTCCCGAGAAACCAATGTCTATGGATGATTTGATCGGTAAAGACGCAATTACCCCTGATGCAGCGGATTTTCTGAAAATGCTGGTAGCGGCCAAATATAACATTTTCATCGGGGGCGGGACTGGCTCGGGCAAAACCACTTTCCTGAATGTGCTCTCGAATTTTATACCGCAGGATGAAAGGATTATTACAATTGAAGATTCGGCTGAACTGCAGATCAGGAATGTGCCGAATCTGGTGTCTCTGGAAACGCGTAATGCGAACACGGAAGGCAAAGGAGAGATTACGATACGCCAGCTGATCCATTCTTCGCTTAGAATGAGGCCCAACCGGATCATTATCGGCGAGGTCCGGGGTGCCGAAGCGCTGGATATGCTGCAGGCGATGAATACCGGGCATGACGGCTCACTCAGCACAGGCCATGCCAATTCCACGGCGGATATGCTGAGCCGGCTGGAGACGATGGTGCTGAGCGGAGCGGCCCTGCCGGTGGAGGTGATCCGCAAGCAGATCAGCTCGGCTGTCGATATCATGGTGCATTTGTCCAGAATGCGCGACCGTACCAGGAAAGTGACGGAGATAAGCGAGATAGCCGGAATCGAAAACGGGGAAATTGTGCTGAATCCGTTATTCCGGTTCGAGGAAAGGGGGGCAGCTGCGGGAGGTAAAGTGATAGGGGGCTTGATAGCTACAGGCAGTAAACTGAACCATACATGGAAGTTAAGAATGGCTGGACTCTCTGAGCAGCCCTTGTGGAATTCTACTCACCGGAAGGAGGGGGGAAGTTGATATGGCTCTATGCGGTGCTGTCCGGCGGGGTTTGCTGGCTGGCATTCCAGCTGTATGATCGAAGGCATAAGCCGCCCGACGGTGAAGCTTCGCTTGGAAGCTTTCTGGGAATGCCTTTGGGGAAGCTTCCTTTATCCAGACAGAAAGCAGCGCAGGTTTTACCCAAGCAGAATGCTGCAAGAGAAAAACTGCCGAAGGACAGGGCGGCTGCATCGGTGCTGGTCAATTATTCCAGCTATGAAATGAATGCCAGGGAAATCGTTGTGTCCGCGTTATGCGCCGCAGCAGCTTTTGGATTCATCGGATTCGTTTTTTATAAATTGGCTTCTGTAGCATTGCTGTTTGCACTGATAGGCCTTCTGTTTCCGAAGGTTCGTAAGAAGCAGCTTGCCAAAAAGCGGCTCCAGCTGCTCAGTCTTCAATTCAAGCAGGCGTTAAATGCGCTTTCTTCTTCGCTTGTGGCCGGAAAGTCCGTTGAAAATGCCTTTCGCGATGCGGCTGTCGATCTGCGGACTCTGTATCCGAGCTCTGATTGCCACATTATCCGCGAATTGGAAATTATTAACCGGCGGGTGGAGAACGGCGAACAGATTGAGGCAGCGTTAGCCGATTTTGCCCTCAGGGCGAATCTGGAGGACGTAACGAATTTTGCGGACGTTTTCTCCACATGCAAAAGAACAGGTGGGAATCTCGTTCAAGTCATCCGCAGAACATCCTTAATTCTTAGCGAAAAGCTGGATGTGCAGCAAGAAATTACTGTCATGATCGCCCAGAAGAAGCTGGAATCCAAAATATTGACTGCTGCTCCCGTCCTTATTGTTGCTTTATTAAGCTTGAGTTCGCCCGAATACATGAGTCCTCTGTACAGCGGACGAGGATACTTGATCACCACTCTAGCGTTGCTGGCACTTATGGGCTGTTATGCGGCCGCGCAAAAATTGATGAATTTGAAGGTGTGATTCCATGTTCCTGCAAATCCTGTTAGTCGTCCAGGCGGCGCTTCTATTGATGCTGTGGCTGCGGGCAGGAAACAAGTACAAAGCGTTTCTCGCAGAGTACGTTCCGCATAAGCGCAAGAGATGGATTTTTGCGGGTCCGCTTTTACTGTTGGATAGATTCAATCTGCCGGATTTGTTCTCGGACACGTTCTCCAAAATCTATGTCCATATGAACGGCCTGCATGGCGGAAAGCTTGCCCATGCGGAAAGCCGGCTTTTTACCGCCAAAATCCTGCTCGGCTGTATCTGCTCTATTCCTTTTTCCACGCTGCTGGCGATTATCGCGGGAGGGGATGCGGCTTGTTTGGCCCTAGGTTTGGCGTGTGTCGTGCTTATACCTTTCCTGATGCTGAGAGAGCTTGAAAAAACGTCGACAGCCAGAAAAAGATCGATCCTGCTCGAACTGCCGGAGATGCTTAATAAAATGATTTTGCTGGTGAATGCGGGAGAGACGGTACAGAAAGCGTTGATGAAATGCGTTGACATGGGATCGGAGCGTCCCCTGCAAAAGGAGCTGCACCTCTTATCCAACGAGCTGCAGATGAATTCCTCGCTGACGCAGGCGATGGATAATTTCAACAAACGCTGCGCACTTCAGGAGGTGTCCAGTCTAGTAACTACAATTCTTTTGAATCACCGGAGGGGAGGGGACGAATTCGTATTCGCATTGAAGGAGCTTTCGCACATGCTGTGGGATAAGCGCAAAACGGTGACCAGAACGTTGGGGGAGGAAGCTTCATCCAAGCTCGTATTTCCAATGGTGGTCATATTTATGGTAGTCATGGTACTCGTGGCGGCACCTGCATTGTTGGTTATGAATCCATAATTTAGAGGAGGAAGAGTAATGAACGATTGGAATTTAAAAAGGGCAGTAACGCGATTTTGGAAGGAAGAAGAAGGACTTGGCACATTGGAAATTCTGCTGATTGTAGCTGTATTGGTGACATTGGCCATCATATTCAGGAAGTGGATCGTCGGCTGGTTTAACAAGCTGATTGGCGACGCCAACAGCGACATGCAGAACAATACTGCGGTTACTCCCTGTCAGCCAAGCCCTACGACAAGCTGTTCGCAGTGACAGTCTCGGCGGTAAAGGGATTTTTTAAGGATAGACGCGGCAGCTTTACGGTGGAAGCTTCGCTCCTTTTCCCTATGGTGCTGCTCTGCCTTTTCGCCGTGATGTTCATGGTGTTATACGTCTACCTGCAGGCCTCTCTGCACCAAGCAGCCTCGCTCGCCGCTGACCGGGCTGCTTATGCGTGGGATAACAGCTTCAAGCTGCCGCTGACCGGAGCTTATCCGGTTGGCAGCTACGACGGATTATATTGGAGAACTGTTGAAGACGACGCGTTTGCGGGGCTGCTCGGGTCAAAGTCCACCGCGATACAGATACCGGGCACATCTGCCTACCGCCAGGGTCCGGAGAAAAAGCTGCAGAAAGCGGCTGGAAGCCAGGCGAATGGCGTGACCGGGACATTGACCTACATCAACAGATGGATTGACAGGCAGGTAAGAGCCGAGTTGCACCAACCTTTCCGCGCTCCTGATCTATTGTCCCGCTGGCTGCCTGAAAAAGAAGCGAAAGCTGCCGCTGCAGCGAGGATAGTGGATCCCATCGAATACATAAGGAATGTCAATCTGGCCCGAAGCTATTACCAGACGATCAAAGGCAGGATCTCACCCGCCGAGGCTAAATCTCTTATGAAAGAACCTGCACAGGGACGGGACATGCCCAAGATCACATCGGAGCGGCAGGCGAGCGAATACTTAAGGGATTTGCTTCAAGCCAAGGAAGGCATCTACACGTTAAAAGCGGGGAACATCAGAGTGATTGATGCGCTGGACGGGAATGGAGTGGCCCATCAGGCTTATTACAATTTTACGGAGAATCAATTGGCAAGGGAACAGATGACGAAAGATATCGAGATGTTAAGGTCCTCCGCGAGCATCAGAGGAGTGGTGTGGCATTTTTTCGGACCCAACGGCCAGGGAAAGGCAGGGCCTTCTGAAAGCTTCCGCCGCGAGCTCGAAAAGAACGGCATTCTCATAGTGCTGCATTAAGAGAGGTGAACTTTCTGAAATCGGGAAAAGGCATACAGCGGATGCTGTACGATAAACGCGGCTCGGTCTCGGTTTTTTTAATCATCCTTATCGTACCCGTGTTTTTGTTCCATGCGGTGTTCATTGATTTTGCCAGAGTGAAGCTCGCTGAACGCGAATCCGAAGGCGCGGTCAAAACCGCCGCAAGATCCATGTTATCTTATTTTGATCCGGAAATGCAGAATTACGGCTTATTCGGCTTCAATCTGCCTGCCGCAGATTCGGAGCAGCTTTTTGCAAAGGTGTTGAAGGAGAACTTAGCCGTGCCTGGAGGTTTTCAATATATCGATGTAAGGCCTGAAGCAAAGAATCCGTCGATCACACCGGTTTATTCGCTGGCCAATCACACGGTGTTTAAGAGGCAGGTATTGGAAGAAATGAAGTATAAGGCGCCGATTCAATTTTCTTTGGAAATAGCGGACAAGTTCAAAAAGACCGGCTTGGACAAGTCGATGCAGCGGGCTTCCGTTTTTTCCGCCAATGCGGCAGAGCTGCAGAAGCTGCTTGATAAGAGGGACGAGCAGCTCAGCGCCGCCTGGAATCAAACGGAGCAGATGGTCGATAAAGCCAATAAGTATTATGACTATTACAATATCAGGCTCAATGAATTGAGCTCCTTGGCTGACCAAATCGGCATTCACACCGCGGATGAAATGATATCCAATGTTCAGGAGGCCAGAAAAGAAATGGCCTCTCTAGCCGAATCTTTAAAATCGATAGACGGCTCACTTATATCCCTGTTCATGGCAGGCGCCGGGGCGGTCGACAGCATTCGCGCATTGAGTGAAAGCCGAAGCCGTCTTGCAGATCAGATTTCGGCGTTGGAGGCGAAAATAAACGATTGGGAGAGACTGTTAAATCTCATTATCGAATATGGGGCACTGGCAGCTGCAACGAGGCAAGAAGTTTCACTCAATGAAGCTGCTCTTGTTTCGTACCAAAAGACAATTACCGGCACTCTGGCGGAAGCCCAAAAAGTGAACATTGAATTGAATGAAAAGTTGAACGACGTCATTGCAAATAGCGGGACAGACGGCCAAACTCTCGCTTCGGATGATGTATTCCGAAGTATCAGGATACTGCGCGACAGTTATTTTCAAGAGTATGAGGTTGGAGTAAGCTCCATTGCGGCGCTATTTTCAGGGTTCAAGGCGTCAGTTGAGACAACGCTGCTGTACACTGGCGAGGCGTTAGGCAAAAGGCGGGCGGCCAATGAAAGCTTCCATACCCATACGCTTCAATTTTACGACAAGCAAAACGCCTTGGAAAAAAACGCACAATACGCACGCAGCTCAGCTGCCCGGAAGCAGAAGGAGCAGAAAAACAAGCTGAATGAATTGCTGGATAAAGCCAGGAATGCGATCGGAAGCTGCAGTATTGTCGAGGCTGCGAACGGAGGCGGAGAGCCATATACTAAGCTAAAAAACGAATTGGTACCCAAATATAGGTGGGAGTCCGGCGTTCCCGCCGGTGTGGATATCGTTGAAATCGAAGACGCCGACCGGACCGCCAAACGTTCCATGGCCCTCCTCTCCCAAATTGCCGGTTTGATGAATTCCGTGCGTGACCAGTTTTATCTCGATGAGTTCGTATTGAGTAAATACGGTTACCGCACCTTTGGAATGGAAAAAGGGACTGACGGGGCTTTAAAGCAGGTGGCGGCCGAACCGGCGCAGCCAGGGACCCGTGTGCTTCAAAAGCAGGAAGCGGAATATATCCTGTATGGCCTTAACAGCTGCGCAGCGAACTATTCGGCGGCCTACGGGGAGATGTTTGCCTTGCGGCTTGCGGTGCGCACGATGGAGGCATTGGCTGAACCCGGGAATGAGCTGCTCCAAGCCGGCAGTCCTCTTCTCGTACTTTTGACGGCCGCTGCGGAAGGCTCGGTTAAAGCCTTTAATGATATGAACCTCTTGATAGACGGAGAGGATGTTCCCGTTTCCGGCAAACTTCCGGACACGGTCCGGATGGGGTATAAAGATTATTTAAGATTGTTTTATATGCTGCACGGCAGCGAACGCAGGACCATACCGCGGATGCAGGCTTTAATAGATCTTAACACAGGCAAGGACCTGCAGAAGGAGACCACTTATATCCAGACGGCGGCAACCACTTCGTTCAGGCTCTGGTTCCTTCCGGATGCCATGAGAGCTTTGGGGGAGGCCGGAGCGTTGAACTGCCGGGTAACAGCGGGCCGCTGTCAAATAACCAAAACGGCGGTGATGTCCTATTAAAAAGAGGAGGCTTTTTCTACCGGATGATCAGGGAGGCTTAATCCTTGAGGCAGCATTGATCCTTCCCTTGTTTTTGTCGTTTTTGATCGTACTGGTCTCGTTTATAAAATTGTCGATGGCGGAAATGGCGCTTCAGTCGGCTCTTTCGGATTCCGCAAAAATGATAGCCGGCCATTTTTATCCGGCCCGGCTGCTCTACGCGGAAGGAACGAAGCGAGTGATGGACACCCGCGCGGCAGGCGCGGTCGCCGATATGTTGGGTAAGGTACGGAATGCGAGAGATAAAGCAAAGCAGTCTGAACAATTTGTCGAGGACTACTCGGCATACATACCGGAGCCTTTGGTGCAGCTGATGGAGTGGGAGAGGACGAAGCGGGAGAAATACGAACAAATGCCTGCAGAACAATATCGGCATTACACGGAAACAGTTTTCGTCCCTTTGTTGAATCAGACCTTTGGCAAGCTGGTGTACAAAATGGCGGATCCGAAACTGATCCGGGAAGACCGGTTGAAAGTGACCAAGGTGACTTTTCCGGATTTCGAGGCCCACGGTCAAGCGTTTGTCGGCATTGAAGCGGAGTATGAAATGAGGCTGGCGGTGCCTTTTTTCCATCCAGTACTAAGGATCAAGAAACAAGCTTATGAACGCGCCTGGGTCGGCGCTTAGCGAGGAGAATGCATATGGAATGGACAACCGTTTTATTATTTACCTTGATCGGCGCAGCATTTATAACGGATGCCAAAGCGATGGTGATTCCCAACCGGCTCACCCTGTCCGCTTTGCTTGCCGGTTTATTGCTGCACACTTCGCTGCACGGTTGGTCCGGGCTGATCTATTCCGCAGCGGGAGCAGCTTCAGGGTTTGGCATGATGTTTGTTCTCTATTGGACGGGAGCTCTCGGCGCGGGTGACGTCAAGCTGTTTGCTGCTCTCGGCGCATGCGGCGGAGCGGAATTTGTTCTGTACAGCTCGGTGTATTCCATTTTGTATGCTGCAGTCATTGGAATTGCCATCCTGCTGATCACGAAACAATGGAAGCAGCGGATGGGCAGAGTGTTTGCAGCTGCAGGCGGGATATTGCTGATGGGCGATTTCAAAGCTGTGCCTGCTCTAAAGCGGGACTCCTGCCGGTTTCCGTTTATGTATGCGGTGCTTCCCGGAGCGATTACCGCCTTTTATTATATTTGGGAAGGAGAAATGCTGCAGTGACCGACAGCGTTTACGGATTTCGAGCGGATTATATCCATAGGCTGTTTAATTTTGCGGTACTTTTTCGGGAACAAGGTTTGAGCGAAGCCGATTTGTCGGCGATCCAGATCAAATTTATACTGGGCAACAGCATCCCGGGAATGCTTCCATTACATATCGAATACCAGAATGCCGATACTAAGCTGCTCTACGATATAACCGGTAAAAAGAAGCTGGCACACTGCATCGATAAGAAAACGTTCACGGAATTCAGCTTTCTTTCTCTGCTGCTCAGCTTGCTTAATACGCTGGAAGACAGTCGGAACTACATGCTTTCAGAGAGCTGTTATCTTCTTCGGAAGGACTTTATTTATGTCGGACAGGGCTTGTCGGACCTTTATTTGACATATGTTCCGTTAAAGGCCTGGCCTGAGAAAAAAGCTGTCCAAGAGGAGCTGTGCGAGCTTTCCGATACGATCCTTATTGAAACGGGGCTGTCAGCCAATAAAGAATTGGGCATGCTGGTGTTGTTCATGCGGGACCACATTTTCAGTATTGCCGAATGTAAAAAGCGGATTATTGCCATGCTGGAACGGCTTGCTGAGTTACAGCCGCCGGTTCCTGCACCAGCAGCCGACTTCCAGACGCCGGACGAAGTCGGAGGCAAGGGCCGCGAGCATCCCATTGAATATGATGGGCCGGGGACTGATGAAGCGCGAAGAAAGCCTGCACAAAACACATTCGCGCCGAATCTGTTTCATGCAGGTCGTCGAGAGCGGGATAGCATCAAAGTGTTCGGCAAAACGCTCTCCCGCTGTGCCGCGTATCTGTTTGCCGCGGCAGCGTGTGCCGCCCTATGGGGAGCTGCCTTCAAGGGAAGCGGCGAAGCTATCCTGCAATTGAAGCTGGGGCTGAGCCTGCTGATCGGAGATGCAGTATTTGCTTTGCTGCACATCTGGAATCCTTTTTCAAAAAGAGCTATAGCCGGCGGGACTAGCTTGTCGGCAGGAACCGGAAACAGGGAGCGCAGCGAACAAGATGAACCAGGTAAAGCACTGGCACCGCCGGTAAATATGCAAAAGTATATGCTGGATTATTATGAAAGTCTGCCGTACACCTCGCCGCTGCCCTCGCCTGATGCGACCGTGTTTCTTCAGCCTTCCAAAATGACCGAACGGCAGCCCGTTTTTGAAGTGAGAAGAGAGGATAAGCTGGAGAAGGTTCCGATTACCGGCATTTCCTTTATTGTAGGCCGGGGGCCTAATGACGTCCAGTATGCGGAAAATAAACCGGGAGTATCGAGAGTCCATTTTGAGGTGAATCAAGAGAACGGGGCTTACAGCATAAAGGACCTGGGCTCAAAGAACGGAACGCTGCTCAACGGTGAGCGGCTAGTTGCGTACAAATCCTATCCTTTGAACGACGGGGATAAGGTGAAATTGGTTCAAACGGAGTTTGTTTTTGCGGGGGGCGGTTAGACGGCGTTTTTATTCATTTTTCCCGATTATGTTTGATGATTCCAGGCGGATTTCACTTTCCTGCGGACACCGTTCAATGCTATAATGAGTTGCTATACAGAACAATTATGAAATCGATAGGAGACTGAAAGCAACCATGAGTCTGTTGACGGTTGAAGAATTAAGCCACACGTTCGGCGATAGAGTGCTTTTCAAGAATGTGTCGTTCCGCCTGCTTGCGGGAGAGCATGTAGGTCTGGTAGGAGCCAATGGAGTGGGGAAATCCACTATGATGAATATATTGACGGGCAAGCTGCTGAAAGATTCCGGAAAGGTGGAATGGACTCCGAGAGTTCATTACGGCTATTTGGACCAGCATACGAAGCTGACTCCGGGTAATACGATCCGCGATGTGCTCAAGGACGCGTTCCTGCCTTTGCTGGACCAGGAACGCGAGATGATGGCGATCACCGATAAGATGGCAGACGCCCCGCCCGAGGAATTGGAGAAGCTGCTGGAGGAGATGGGAGAAATCCAGGAACGGCTGGAATCCAGCGGTTTTTACATGCTCGATGTGAAGGTAGAGGAGATGGCGAACGGTCTTGGCTTGAATGCCATCGGGCTCGACCGAGATGTCGCAGCACTAAGCGGGGGACAAAGAACGAAAGTGCTTCTGGCCAAGCTTCTGCTGGAGCAGCCGACCGTACTCCTGCTCGACGAGCCTACGAACTACCTGGATGTTGAGCATATTCAGTGGCTTACGAATTATTTGCAGGAATACCCGTATGCGTTTATTCTTATTTCCCACGACACCGAGTTTATGAACAAAGTGGTCAACGTGGTTTACCATTTGGAATTTGCCAAGCTGACGCGTTACACCGGGAACTATGAGAAATTCCTGTCGATGGCGGAGATCAACAAGAATCAGCATATCGACGCTTACGAAAAGCAACAGGATTTTATCAAAAAGCAGGAGGATTTCATCCAGCGCAACAAAGCCAGAGCGTCCACTTCCGGACGTGCCAAATCGCGCGAGAAACAGTTGGACCGAATTGAACGGATTGATCGTCCCGAGGAAGCCATGAAGCCGACCTTCGTTTTCAAGGAAGCCAGAGCGAGCGGACGCTATGTTTTTGAGGGTAAAGACCTGGAGATCGGATATTCGGCTCCTTTGCTGCCCAAAATGAATATGACGATCGAACGCGGTGAGAAGATTGCCATTGTCGGCTGCAACGGAGTGGGAAAATCCACCTTGCTTAAAACGATACTGGGCAAAATCCCTCCGTTAGGCGGGACCGCCTACCAAGGGGATTATTTGTTCCCCTCATACTTCGAGCAGGAAGTGAAAGCGCCCAATATCACTCCGATTGACGATGTCTGGAATGAATTCTCCCATATGAACCAGCATGAGGTACGCGGCGCGCTGGCCCGGTGCGGCTTAAAGAACGAGCATATTACAAGGCCGTTGAACATGCTTAGCGGGGGAGAACAGGCAAAGGTCCGTTTATGCAAGTTGCTGATGCGGGAGAGCAACTGGATTTTGTTCGACGAGCCTACGAACCATCTGGACGTCATCGCGAAGTCTGAACTCAAACGCGCTTTGAAGGAATATAAGGGAACCGTGCTTCTCGTTTGCCACGAACCTGATTTTTACGAGGATTGGGTAAGCAAAGTGTGGAATGTTGAAGAATGGTCTGCCGTAAAGCAATAATTCTGTTATAGAAGGAACCGGCGCTGCCGGCGGATGTACGAAGCGCAAGGAACAAACAGTGCAGACTCTCACGTGCTGCGCTGTTTTTGTTGACGAATGCAGCGGAAAGCGAGGGAACCCATGAAGCAATCCATAGACCGAAAGTATGTTCTAGATCTGCTCAAACATTTATTGATCACGCCCTCTCCAAGCGGATACTGCCACAAAATAATGAAAACCATTGAGGAAGAAGCCGGGAAGCTTGGCCTGCAATATGAATATACGAATAAAGGCTGCGGGCTGATCAGTGTGCCGGGCCAAGACAGCAGCCGTACGATCGGGCTGTCCGCCCATGTTGACACGCTAGGCGCTATGGTCCGTTCGATTAAGGATTCGGGCAGGCTTCGATTAACCCCAATTGGCGGATATATGATGGCCTCTTTGGAAAACGAGTACTGCCTGATCCATACGAGAGCAGGGAAAGTGTACGAAGGAACCATCCAAACCACACATCCGTCGGTCCACGTATTTCCGGATGCCCGTGAGCAAAAACGGGACGAAGAGAACATGGAAATCCGCATCGATGAAGCCGCAGCTTCCAGGCAGGAAGTGGAATCGCTGGGAATCGCGGTCGGCGACTTTATCTCCTTTGACCCAAGGCCTGTCTTCAACGAAAACGGTTATATCAAATCGCGGCATCTGGATGATAAGGCCAGTGTTGCCGCTATCTTCGGGATGCTTGAGCTTTTTAAGAGAGAATCCCTCGTACCTGTGCATTCTCTGAAAATCCTGATCACCACATACGAAGAAGTGGGGCATGGGGCCGGCTATTTGCCTGCGGAAATCGACGAGCTTCTTGCGGTTGATATGGGGGCTATCGGCGACGACCTCTCCTGTACGGAACAAGACGTGTCCATTTGCGCCAAGGATTCCTCAGGACCTTACGACTACGCGATGGTTTCCCGGCTGGTCCGGCTTGCGCAAAGAGAAGGTTTGCGGTATGCGGTCGATATTTATCCCCAATACGGATCGGATGCTTCGGCCGCGCTCAGGGCCGGCAATGATATCCGGGCTGCATTGATCGGTCCCGGAGTGCAGGCTTCCCATGGCATGGAGCGTACGCACCAGGACGCCATCTGGAATACCATCGCTTTGATGGCTGCTTATGTCACTGAACCCGCGGGAGGATATCAGTGAACATTTTATCGGTGGAAGGTTTAAGCAAGAGCTATGGCGAGAAAGTGCTTTTTGACGATATTTCGTTTACGGTAAATGAGAAGCAGCGAATCGGCCTCATCGGTGTCAATGGGACGGGGAAATCGACGCTGCTCAAGCTGCTCTCCGGACTCGAAACCGCGGACGAGGGGAAAATCATTCACTCGAACCATTTCCGGGTGGAATATTTACCACAGGAGCCCAGGTTTCAAAAGGACTCGACCGTCCTGGAGCAGGTATTTTACGGCGAAAGCCCGCTCATGCAGGCGCTGCGGGAATACGAGCAGGCTTTGGCAGAGCTGGAACTGGACCCGGACAGCGGGAAGCAACAGAGCAGGCTGTTCGCCGCTCAGCAGAAAATGGATGCGACAGAGGCCTGGGATGCGGCTACCACAGCCAAAACAATCCTGACAAAGCTTGGAATCAATGAGTTCTCCAAGCCGGTGGAACAGCTTTCCGGAGGCCAGCGCAAACGGGTCGCTATGGCCCGCGTGCTTATTCAGCCGGCCGACCTGCTCATTCTGGATGAGCCTACGAACCACATCGATAACGAAACTGTCGAGTGGCTTGAGGATTTTCTGTCCAAATGGAAAGGCGCACTGCTTCTCGTCACGCATGACCGATATTTTCTGGAACGGGTGACGAACCGGATGATTGAACTAGACAAGGGAAAGCTGTACAGCTATGAGGGGAATTACTCCACGTTTCTTGAACAGAAAGCGGATCGTTTGGCCAGGGAGGCGGCGTCTGAGGATAAACGGCAGAATCTGCTCCGAAGAGAACTTGCTTGGCTGCACCGCGGAGCGCAGGCCCGTTCGACAAAGCAGAAAGCACGCGTCGAACGCGCTGAGCAGCTGAGAGACCGGAAGATGGCGGGTCCGGCGGAGACGTTGGATATCGCTCTAGGTGCCAGCCGTCTGGGCAAGAAGGTGATGGAGCTCGAGCATATTTCCAAAGCTTTCGGCGGCAGACAGCTGCTTAAGGATTTCAGCTATATCGTTATGCCGGATGACCGGCTCGGCATTATCGGCCCTAACGGGAGCGGGAAATCGACGCTGCTGAATATGCTGGCCGGCCGCCTCCAACCGGATGAAGGTTCCATCGAGACAGGCTCTACCGTGAAATTGGCATACTACACGCAGGAAAATGTCGAGATGGACGGTAATATGCGGGTGATCGAATACATTAAAGAAGCCGCGGAAGTCATCCGCACTGCGGACGGCGGCTCGATTACCGCGGCGCAGATGCTGGAACGCTTCCTTTTTCCTCCCGCGATGCAGTGGACGTTGCTTTCCAAGCTGTCCGGAGGAGAGCGCAGAAGGCTTTATCTCCTCCGCACTTTGATGGGACAACCGAACGTCCTGCTGCTGGATGAGCCGACCAACGATCTGGACATTCAAACGTTGACGATCCTGGAAGATTATCTGGAGCTCTTCCCGGGAGCCGTGATCACCGTATCCCATGACCGTTACTTCCTGGATAAGACGGCGGTTCACTTGTTTGCATTCGAAGGCGGAGGCAGAGTCGAAAGATTCGACGGCACTTATTCGGACTATTTGGACAAGAAACAGGCTGAAGAAGCGCTGTCCAAGGAAACCGCAGCTTCTGCGGGCAAGCCTACGATGCCCCTATCTGCAGCGTTAACCGCGCAGCCGGTTAAAAGGCCGCGCAAGCTCTCATACAAGGAGCAGAAGGAGTGGGACGAGATCGAGGACCGCATCGCGACATTGGAAGAGAAGCTGAACGAAGTCCAGCGGCAGCTCGGGCAGGCGGGGGCGGACTATTCCAAAGTGATCGATCTCACCGAACAGGAGAAAACAACTGCTTCCGAGCTCGAACACGCTATGGAGCGCTGGACCGAACTTTCCGAGCTGGTTGAGAGTATTGAAAACAATAAAAGCTAGTGAGCAGGGACGGCTCAGTGATCATTTTTCACCCTGGATATACCGCTTATCCTTGAGGAACAGCCTCCAGAACCAAATGAAGATGGGGGCCATAATCGCGGAACCGATGATATATCCAATGACCAACGAAACAAACATCGCGTGGTTGGTAATACCGTTGTATATCGTATAGTCCGGATAGACGATGTAAGGCATATGGCTGCTGCCGTAAGCATACATGGCAAACAGGTACTGGAACACAATGGCGACCACAGCAGCGCGGGATCTTCCGATGTACAGCATGAGGTAGCCCAACAAGAAGGCCAGGACGGAAAGCCCGAACATAGGGAGCCGCTGCCTTATATTCACTGTAATCCAAAGCGCTTCCGGCACATAGGTTGAGGCGACGATGACGGCGGACAGCAGAGTGAGCGGCCCGAGTATCAACGCGATTTTGCGGTAAACAAGGAACGCGGAATGATCCCCGCCTTCCTTAGAGTAATCGGCCAGCAGTAAAGCGGAGATAAACAGCTCGGACGCGATCCCGAAAATAATATGCGCATATACGGTGAAAGAACTGAATAACCGGCCCAGCATGAGCTGGAAGCCGCCTGCGGAACGGTTGATAAACCCTCCCAAGGTGACCGGCAATACACTGACGAGCAGTCCGGGGATGAGCAGGCCCGTTAGTCCTGAGATGACTCTAAGAAGACGGCTGTATTTATCAGCTGCATAAGAATAGGCCATCAAGGAGCTGCGGATCGTTAAGGCGATCAATACAAGACTGACCGGCACGATTAGAATGGTGCCCAGAATTCCGATCGATCCAGGGAAAAAACCGCCTAACGCCACGACCAGCAGCACCAAAAACACATTGGTCACTTTCCATGCCGGAGACAGGAACCGGTTGGCAATCACTCCGGCCGTTGTTCTCGTATTCCGTTCATAGACCAACGACCAGAAACCGGAGCCGAAATCTACGGAACCCAAGATAGCGTAGATGAACAGAAGGGCTCCTATAATGGAAATGCCGATGACCGCGTCATCCATTGAGCTTCACCTCGCTGCTGCCGGAATCCGCCGGCGAGTCGCTGAGGTCCGCGGATACCGGATTCCTTTTGAAATAAAGATAGGTCACGCCCCCTGTGAGGAACAATAGCACCACATACAGCCCGACGAACAAAACAAACAGCTGGCCCAGGTTATTGGATCGGACCGCCGCCTCACCCGTCCTTAGTACATGGTAAATCGTCCATGGCTGACGGGCTGAACAGCTGAACACCCAGCCCGTTTCAATACCGAACATGGAGAGCGGCCCTGTGGCCACGAAGGCCCAAAGCAGCCAGCGCGGGAACGTCTTTTTCCGGATAAACCGGTAGAACACGCCGAGGAAGGAAAGAAAGATCAGCACCATCCCGATGGTTACCATCATGTCGAACATCGAGTGTACAAATAAAGGAGGCCAATCCTCCCGCGGGAAATCATTCAAACCTCTGACCACGGTGTTAAAGCTGTTTCCTGCCAGGAAGCTGAGTCCGGAAGGGATTTTGATTCCGCCGATGACCTCTTGGGCCGCCGGATCGACCCTTCCGAAAACCGCCAGCGGGGCATGGCTCTGGGTAACGAACAGCCCTTCGGCGGCCGCCAGCTTCTCCGGGTTGTTGTGATGCAAATTCTGGGCCGTAGCATGGCCGTTGACCGCGCTGTACAATGACATTACGCCGCCGAGGACGAGAGCGATCAAGATCCCTTTGAGGTGATACGCGGCTTCCTTTTGGTCCGGTTTACCGAAAGCAAGCTTGTACGCTCCTACTGAAACGACGGCGAATGCGCCCGTCATAATGGCTGTGGAAGTGACGTGATTGGCGGTAACCCAAAAGCTCGGGTTGAGCACCGCTTCCCAAGGATGAACATCGGTTATCGCCCCGTCGTTCTGTACGGTGAATCCTCTTGGTGTATTCATAAAAGAGTGGGCATCGGTGATCAGTACAGCGGACAAGCCGGCACCAGTGGCAATGAAGAACATGCTGATAATCCTTAAGATCGGGGACAAACGGTCTGCAGCATACACATAAATGGACATAAACAGCGCCTCCAGAAAAAAGGCGTACAATTCCAGCTGAAAAGGCAGCGCGATAACCTGCCCCACATATTTCATAAACCCCGGCCACAGCAGGGAAAGCATTACCCCTACGATAGTACCCGACGGAATCGCCACCCCGAGCAGTATCCCCAGGCATTTGGTCCAACGTTTGGCCAGAATGGCATAGTCACGGTCTTTTTTCAAGTGCAGCAGCAGTTCCGCAAAAAAGATCATTACAGGAATGCCTACCCCTAATGTGGCAAATATAATGTGAAAGGCCAACGAAGTACCGAACAGCGCCCTTGCCAATGTGACTGAATCCATAATTCCACTCCCTTTGTTGTATAACCAACCGCTTGGATGGATGAGCATGCATGCACATCCTGGGATGTTGTACCCGCGTCAAGCGGTTGACCTTAGGTCGATCCATTTTTTCCACCGAAATTAATATTTGCAAAATCTTTCCTGTATATTCACTACCCGAGGACAAACCGAATGGTTCAGAAAGCACGAGAATGGTTAGTTTATTAAATAAGCAGACTGGCATACTTGGGCTCGGGGGTTCCATGGATTCATGATAGGTGCCCCAATCGTTAGGAGGGGAATATTATTGGATACGAAACCGTCTGTCAAAAAGCTGAGCTTCAAAGATTTTCTTGGCAGTCTATACTGCCGCTACCAGGACGACGAAGTGTCCGCTTTGGGCGCACAGCTGACCTATTATCTGATTCTCTCGTTTTTTCCTTTCCTTATCTTCCTGCTGTCATTAATCAGCTTTACCCATATGACCACGGATGAGCTTCTCGGCACGTTGACGCGGGTGCTTCCCAACCTGTCGTATCAGACGGTAACGGATGTCATTTCAGGCATTATGACGGGACACGACGAGAAATTGCTGTCTTTCGGTATAGTTGCGGCCGTGTGGTCTACGGCGAACGGGGTGAGTGCGATCATGAAGGCGATGAACAAGGCCTACGATTGCGAGGAGGACCGGCCATACTGGAAGGTCCAGGGAGTGGCGCTCATTTTCACCTTGGCCATGGCTGTCGTCATTTTATTTTCGTTTATCATGCTTGTTTTCGGAAAAGTGATCGGCGAGCATATTTTTACCTTTATTCGGCTGCCGTATTTTGAAACAGTATGGGGAATCGCAAAGTACCTCATTCCTCTGGTGACCTTGATCTGTTTGTTTCTTCTCATGTACAAATACCTGCCGAACCTGCACCTGAAGTTCAGGGAAGTGCTGCCCGGCGCTTTGTTTGCCACCTTCGGCTGGTTGGTCACCTCGATCCTGTTTTCTTTTTATGTCAACAATTTCGGCAATTACACCAAGACTTACGGCAGCATCGGGGGTGTGATCGTCCTCCTCATTTGGCTGTACATTTCCAGTATCATCATCATTATGGGCTGCGAAATCAACGCCACCCTTCATTTTGAGAGAAACGGCTTGAAAAAAGCGGAATGCAAGAAGTATGCGCTGCCGCTGCCGTTTTTTACAAAAAAGGACAAAAAGAAGCCGATGTCGCCGGAATGGCCTGACATGTCGGGCACCGACAGGGAGCTCCCGCCAAAAACGAAGGGAAGCCCTGTGAAGATCAAGATCAAGTAGGATAGCCCTCCGGTTATCCTTTTTTTCTTTGTAAACGGCATTTGCATATTTTTTTCTCTCCCGATCCTGTGGTATAATTGGTCTTTAGTGAAGAAGAATCGTGGAGGTAGAACAATTTAGATGATAACTGTTACGGATGTTACGTTAAGATACGGCAAGAGGGCGCTTTTTGAAGATGTCAATATCAAATTTACACCGGGTAACTGCTACGGCTTGATCGGGGCAAACGGCGCGGGGAAATCCACTTTCCTTAAAATTCTTTCCGGCGAGATCGATCCCAGCAAAGGAGAGGTCAGCATTACCCCTGGCGAGCGGCTGGCGATATTGAAGCAGAACCATTTTGAATATGACGAGTTTGAAGTGCTGAAAACCGTGATTATGGGGCATGCCAAGCTATATTCGATTATGGAGCAAAAGGATGCGCTGTACGCGAAGCAGGACTTTAGCGAAGAAGACGGCATGAAAGCGGCCGAACTGGAAGGAGAATTCCAGGACCTCGACGGCTGGCAGGCGGAGTCGGACGCGGCTGAGCTGCTGATCGGACTGGGCATTCCAACGGCACTGCACGACCAGAAGATGAAGGATCTGAGCGGCAACGAAAAGGTCCGTGTCCTTCTGGCGCAGGCGCTGTTCGGAAATCCGAACATTCTGCTGCTCGACGAGCCTACGAACCATCTGGACATCGAATCGATCAACTGGCTGGAGCATTTCCTGTCCAGATTCGAAGGCACCGTAATTGTCGTATCCCACGACCGCCACTTCCTTAACCAGGTATGTACGCATATTGCGGATATCGATTTTGGCAAAATCCAGATGTATGTCGGCAACTACGATTTCTGGTACGAGTCCAGCCAATTGGCTACCAAGCTGATGAGGGACGCCAACAAGAAGACGGAAGAAAAACGGAAAGAGCTGGAGGAATTTATCCGCCGTTTCAGCGCCAACGCTTCCAAATCCAAGCAGGCCACTTCCCGCAAAAAGCAGCTGGAAAAGCTCACGCTGGAGGACATCAAGCCTTCGAACCGGAAATATCCGTTTATTAACTTCAAGCCGGAGAGAGAAGCGGGCAAGCAGCTGCTGACGGTGGAGAACCTGAGCAAGACTGTGGACGGAGAGAAAGTGCTGAACAGCATTTCCTTCACTGTGAACAAGGATGACAAAATCGCTTTGGTGGGTCCGAACGGGATGGCCAAAACCACGCTGTTCAGAATTTTGATGGGCGAGCTGGAGCCGGACGAAGGCACATTCAGTTGGGGAGTGACTACAACCCAGGCTTATTTCCCTAAAGACAACTCGGACTATTTTGAAACGGACATGAATCTTGTGGATTGGCTGCGCCAGTACTCGAAGGATCAGGATGAGTCTTATATCCGCGGTTTCCTGGGCCGCATGCTGTTCTCTGGCGAGGAAGCGCTGAAGAAATCGAGCGTGCTCTCCGGTGGAGAGAAAGTCAGATGCATGCTGTCCAAAATGATGATGACGGCCGCCAACGTGCTTATTCTCGACGAGCCGACCAACCACCTGGACCTGGAGTCCATCACCGCGCTGAATAACTCGCTGATCGATTTTGACGGCACGATGCTGTTTGTCTCGCATGACCATCAATTCATCCAGACCATCGCCAACCGGATTATGGAAATTACGCCGAACGGCCTGATCGATAAAATGAGCACTTACGACGAGTACCTGGAGAATGAAGATGTCAAAAGCCAGCGTGAAACGCTCTACGCGTAGAGCGTGCGGCAGCAAAAAGGATGAGCGTTGCCGCTCATCCTTTTGTCTACTCTTTGCCGCCGATTCGGCATGTGCACTCTAATGCGCTGATGCCGGCTGTGCCGTTAGGGCAAGCAGCCTGCTTGCGGCACCGTTAATTGGCAAGCCGCTAGCTTCCGCCGGTTCTGCGGCGCTGGTTATTGGGCTTTTTGTTGTTCTGGCTTTTCATGGCAAGTCCGTTGGTAGCTTTGACATTCGAGCTCAGGCCGTCATTCTGTTTGGCTTGTTTTTTCTGGGCAAGCATTGCTTTAGCGGCTTCCGCCAGGCTTACTTTCTTCGGTTCTTTATCGCCGGACATCGGATACACCTCTTTCTTCATACAGCATGGGCTGTCGGCATGGCCGAGATGCTCTCATTGTAATGGTTTTGGGACGAGGCCGCAATACTAATACTACATTATAACCATTTCATCCGTGCGAAGGAGTATGTATGTTTGACCCAACCATTTACGACAATTTGAAAGTAGTTTTGGAAGGTTCTGTGTACGATCTGGATCTTTCCGGAGCAGTTCGGATATCCGGCCGTCAGGATCAAATCGACCTTTCGACTATGAGCCGGCTTTACCAGATCGAGTTTCGACGGCTGCAAGGCGCTGCCCTTGCGCGAATGCGGCTCAGCACAACCTTGACCGACCTCTCCTCCGAGCTGCTGCAGCGGAAAGGGGAAAAACCGGGCTGTGTGCTGGAAATTCATTTCGAGCTTCCCATCCGCAGCGTGGACAAAGAATGTCGGGCAATTGAGGCTCATCTCAAAGAGACCTGGGGTGACAGGCCGAACATCGTCCAAACCTTGTCGTACGTATATGGGAAGGTGGATCAATCCTATGCGAATGTGATCTCCTTGAATTTCGGCCGGAAGCTGGATGAAAATCAGGTTGACGATCTGCCTTCGCTGACGGCCCACACCCTGGAAAGCCTGGAAAAGCTGGATTCGATGAAGCATGTCAACGTTTAGGCAGGGAGGTTTGAAAGTGGAGGAATTGACCCAGACCCAACTGCAGGAAGCAGTGAGAAACTACACGAGCCCTTTTGCCGTATTTTTTTATACCCCTTTTTGCGGAACCTGTAAAATGGCGGCGAGGATGCTGGACATTGTGCTTGCCGCGGATCCTTCCTTGCCTGTGAAGCAATCGAATCTCTATTTCACTCCCGGCATTACCGCGCAGTGGCAGATCCGGAGCGTGCCCTGCATTGCGATTGTGAAAGAGGGCAGAGCGGCCAGCTTTGTGTATGGAATGCATTCCGTCGACGAATTGTATACGAGATTGAAGGAGGAATTGAAATGAACATAGGGGACAAAGTAACCGCAATGTATAAAACAGGCCGATACATCGGCGAGATCGTGGAACAGACTTCTCCCGCCAAAGCCGCGGTACAAATTCTCGCTGTACTGCAGCATCCGCAGCAAGGAGATCTGCATCAGCCCATGCAGTCGCAGGTGGCCTTTTTTCATCAGCGCAGGGCGCTGGCATTCAAAGAAATCGCACTGATGCCCGTGCACACAGTCAAGCCTTACACCGGTGAAATTCCGGATTACAGGAAGTCGTTGAAGGACGCTTTGGAGGCGCAAATGGAATCGCTGCGTGCAAACGGTGATGAATATTCGGCGAGGGCCCTCCAGGAATTGGAGCTTCTCTCCAAGGACTATTTTCCGGAAGGAAAGTAGTCTTTTTTCCGGATTCGATGCACAAGATAGCATAAATTTATAGCGAAAATTGCGTATAGATATGGCAGCCATCCTATGTTATAGTTGTGCCGATATGATAAAAAACGACAGGAATTACTCTTGGGGGGATTGCTCTATGTCTACGCAAGATATTGTTCGTATTGGAATTATCGGAGCCGGGAATATCGGGACGGTGCATATGAATCACTTCGGCAAGCTTCCGGGTGTGGAGATTGCCGCTTTGACCGACGTTTTTTTGCCGCTTGCCGAGACGAAAGCCAAGGAGCACGGCATTGAGAAGGTATATGCGAATTCGGATGAATTGATCAACGACCCCACAATCGGCACTATCATCGTAGCCGTGTCCAATGAGTGGCATGCCCCCGTGGCCATACGCGCGCTTCAAGCGGGCAAGAACGTGCTGCTGGAGAAGCCGATGGCAGTCTCCCTGGACGCAGCCCGGGAAATCGTCAAAGCGCAGAAAGAATCGGGCACCGTGCTTATGCTGGCGCATCAGATGCGGTGGGAATGGCTGTCCATGCAAATTAAAGACCAGGTGGAAAAAGGGGCTCTCGGCCAGATTTACAATGTCAAGACAGGCTGGATGCGCCGCAAGGGAATTCCGGGGTGGGGCACCTGGTTTACCCAGATGAAAAAGTCCGGCGGCGGGCCGCTGATCGACATCGGCGTCCATATGCTTGACCTGTCCATGCATTTGATGGGGGATACCAAACCGGTCTCCGTCTACGGATCGATTTATTCCGAATTCGGACCGAAGAGGAAAGGAATCGGTTCCTGGGGAACGCCGGACTGGAACGGACTCTATGATGTGGAGGACCTTGCTACCGCATTAATCAAGATGGAGAACGGCACAACGCTTTCTTTGGATGTCAGCTGGGCGGCCCATATGGATACCGACAATCAGCCGTATGTACATCTGCTCGGAACGGAAGGCGGGGCCAGCATCAAAGGACCGAACGGGAAATTGATGACGGAGATGTTCGACCGTACGGTCGATGTGCCGGTTGTCACCCCGGAAGGCGATGAGGGATCAAGGATGCGCATGAGCAGGCATTTTATCGAATGCGTTCGGGAGAACAAAACGCCTGTGACTTCCGTTATGACAGGCTATACGAACAACCTGATCCTCGATGCGATCTATCAATCATCGCGTACTGGACATGAAGTCAGACTCAACTGGGAAATCTAAACAGCAACGGAGGGACGGCATCGCTTTTGAGTGGGGATTTGTTTAGTTTGTTCAGCATTATCGGGACGATCGCATTTGCAGTGAGCGGCGCAGTAGTAGCCATGGAGGAGGAATACGATATCCTCGGCGTGCTTGTGCTGGGGCTTGTCACCGCTTTCGGCGGAGGGGTGGTCCGCAATATTCTGATCGGCATCCCGGTAACGACGCTGTGGGAGCAGGGGATGTTCTTTAAGCTGGCGCTCGCAGCCATGTTTCTTGTCTTTATTTTTCCTATTAAGTGGATTCAGAAATGGAAATCGTGGGAATCGTTGTTTGACGCCATAGGGCTGTCCGCTTTCTCCATCCAGGGAGCGTTGTATGCCGCCCACATGAACCATCCGATCTCTGCAGTTATTGTCGCTGCCATGATGACGGGGATCGGCGGGGGGATTATCCGGGACCTGCTGGCAGGACGCAAGCCTCTTGTTCTCAGGGACGAAATTTACGCGGTGTGGGCGATGCTTGCAGGCTTGATGGTCGGAGTCGGCTGGTTCCAAAATATTTGGGGCCTGCTCACTTTGTTCCTGCTCGTCATTATCTTCAGGATGCTGTCCGTCTTCTTCAAATGGCGTCTGCCCCGACGTTCGCTCAGACCGAAGATATAACCCCGGCGCATGCACCAATACCCTGAAACAGGAAAGGACCTCTTCACCATACCGGTGGAAGGTCCTTTTTTTCATGTGTGAGGTATATAAAAGGGAGGGATGGTCCAATCCTACTAAGGTAAAAAAAATCACCGGAAGAGAGGGGGTTCCATCTATGTCCCTTCGTTATAAAGTTCGGGCGTACTGCACGACCCGCACATGCGATTATATTCAACCGCAGGATCTGATAGAAACTGCCGACCATCATACTTCCATTACTTACGCGATGTCTTTGAATGAATCGGAAAGGTCTCTCGCCTGTCCGCAATGCGGTGATCCGATGCAGTTCTATCCGTTTGCGTCCATCCAGGACGCTCCGCTGCCGGAAGGTGAAGGAGTCAGCCCAACCAATGGTCTCCCCAGTTCTGGACTTCATCCATGACCGGTTTGAGCGCTTTGCCCTTCTCCGTCAATTCATACTCTATACGTACCGGCGTCTCGGGATAGACATTCCGGATAAGGATGCCGGCCGCTTCCAGTTCTTTAAAACGCTCGGCCAGCATTCTGTCGCTCATTCCCGGAATGATGCCGGATATATCCTTGAACCGCTGAGGGCCTTCCATCAGCACCCTGATAATGAGGCCCGTCCAGCGTTTGCCCAACAGCTCAAAAGCATTCTCGAATTTGGGACACAAGTGCATCATATGCTTCTCGTTCAGGCTCATGCTGTTTCCTCCTTTATCTGATTTCTTCTCTGTATCATTTTATTTTAACATAGTTACTTGACAAAAGTAAGGGTTGATTTTTATCGCATGCTTTTATTATAAACCATTTGAGGGGGATTTTCTTCATTGGATGGTATTTTCCTGCGCAGTTTTTCCTTGTAAAATCAGGTGTGCTGAGGTATAACATTCTCTATGCGAACACTGACGATTCTCTCTGTAAAGAGTAAAGGGGACTGGAAAAGAATATGGACAAAACAGATGAGCTGTTCAGATTGGGCCTGCCTGCGGGTTTGGCCGAGGAGCTTGAGAGGAAGATCGAATCCAGGAGGCCTTGGCAGACTTGTGGACGGGGATTGACCGATATACAGATTATATCTTTCACAATCATTTCTGTGCTATCATGTCCTACAGAAAGGAGTATGTTTAATGGAGCGCTCTTTAACGATCACATATGAAAATCAGGATATGGCAGCAACTCTGCACTATCCTTCGCAAGAGCTGAGCGAGTGCGGGAGCCAGCCGTGCCGCTGGCCTTTAATTATAATTTGCCACGGTTTTGTGGGCAGCCGCATCGGTGTAGACCGGCTGTTCGTGAACACAGCCAGAACGCTGTGCTCGGGAGGCTATCTGGTGCTCCGCTTCGACTATGTGGGCTGCGGGGAAAGCACGGGCGATTATGGCGCGGAGGGACTGGACTCGATGATCGCCCAGACGCGGCGGGTTTTGGATTACTGCACCGGCATGGACTTTGTGGACGCGAACCGGGTCGTCCTGTTGGGGCACAGCCTCGGAGGGGCGGTAGCTGTACTCACCGCCGCCCAGGATAAGCGGGTGAAGTCGTTGGTGTTATGGTCCGCGGTGGCGAACCCTCTGCACGACATCGTCAAAATCGTTGGCGAGGAGGCCTATATCCAGGCGCTTCATGAGGTTTCTCTGGATTACCTGGGCTATCAGCTGAAATCCCAATTTTTCGAGTCGCTGTCGCATCACTCGCCGACTCAGCAGATCCGCCAATATGACGGGGATATTCTTCTTTTGCATGGCACAGGCGACGATGTCATCCCTTCCGACTACAGCTGGCTGTTTCAGCGGATTGCATGGCAGCGGCCGAACGGCCAATGCGACCGCGAGCTGATCGAAGGCGCGGACCATACATATTCCAGCCGCCCGCACAGAGAGCAGCTGATCGACGGCACGAGGAAATGGCTTTTCCAAATCGATAAACGAAAAACGGACTGGAACGATTGGACGATCTAGCGGCAAATGGCACCGGAAATATGCTTTCCCTTTCCTTTCTTGTTATAATAATAAGGATGTAATGCAGATGAGGGGAGTGGGAACAGTGGGTGTGAAATCGGTGCCTTTTTTCTCGGGGGCGTTGTTCGGCCGCAAATCTTGTATGGTCTATGTGCCGGACAGTTATGATCAGAATAACCGGGAATATCCGGTAGTTTATTTGCTGCACGGGTTAAACGGAAGCGAGTCGGATTGGACGGAAAAAGGCGATGCCCACCTGACCGTGGAACGAATGGCGGCAGAAGGGAAGCTTCCGGAATGCATCGTAGTGATGCCGAGTGACGGCGGGTACGGCCATGGAACGTTTTACATGGATTGGTATGACGGTACGGGAAACTTCGAGCAGTATATCATCTGCGATTTGATCCCGTTTATCGACAGCACTTACCGTACGATCGCTTCACGTGAAGGAAGGGCTGTATGCGGGCTGTCCATGGGCGGCTACGGCGCAGTGATGCTTGCTCTGAAAAATCCGGAGGTTTTCGGAAGCGCCGCCAGTCTGTCGGGTGCCTTGGCTTCCTTGAAACAAATGTCTCTCTATGATTACGCCCGCTCTGATTTTGGCCGTATGCTGGGACCGCAGCATGGCGCCTACGCCGAAAAGTACGATATTTACGATTTATCGGCCACAATGAGAATACAGGAACGGCGGCCTGCGATTTATTTTAACTGCGGCAGAGGCGATTATTTGTTTGATTTTAACCAGGCGTTTAACCTCCATCTGGAGAGCATCGGCTACGGCCACCGCATGGAAAAATTTGAAGGCGAACACAACTGGGATTATTGGAAGAAGCATCTTCCAGACGCGTTAGTTTTTCTGAATTCTTGTCTGCCTCACCTCCATCGCTGAAGCAGGGGGTTTTTTTTGCGTTATGTTTTGGGGTCGGCTATATGCAGTATTGCCGGGTAATTGTATCGTAAAATAAGTCTGATCTGGTATTAGTGGAATAATACTTCTAGAGAGACCGGTGATTCATTCGTGCTTCAGTTATGGAATTTATTCATCTCTTTTGCAAGGGCGACCCTGCTCGGCTATGGAGGCGGCCCCTCCATTATTCCGCTTTACGAGCATGAGGTTGTACAGCGATACCATTGGCTGGGCAAGGAGGATTTCGGGGAGGCGCTGGCCTTCGCCAATGCGCTGCCGGGACCGATCGCTACGAAGCTTGCCGCATACATAGGCTTCAAAGTCGCCGGATGGCTCGGAGCGCTGGCGGCTGTATCCGCCGTCGTGCTGCCTACGGCTCTTCTGATGATCGCACTGGTCGGTGTAATGTTCAAGCTCTCCAATAACGCCTTCATCCGCGGCATGATCAAAGGAGTACAGCCGGTTATTTTCGTCATGATGGCGATGCTGGCTTACGATTTTGCCAAATTTGCATTCCGCGAATCTCCCGGACCTATCCCGTTCATCCCATTTGCCATTGCAGCCGCATTCTTCATTTCCATTCAATATTTAGGCCTGAATGCGGTCTGGGGAATATTGGGCTCGCTGCTGATCGGGGCTTTGTTCCTGAGATAATGCCGCTGCGTCACCCGCCACGCGCAGTTCCCGGCGCGCGTTACGGTTGCTGCATGACGTCGATCGAACCTCGGTAGCCCGGGGCCGGCGGAGCAGCTCGCAGTCACAGTTTTGTCAACGGGAATTGACTAAAGGAGGAAGAGCAAAGTATGCTTTTAGGCATCGTATCGGATACCCATATGCCGCAGCGCACAAAGAAGCTGCCGGAAACGCTCGTGCGCGGGCTGCAGGGTGTCGACCGGATCCTGCACGCCGGGGACTGGGTCAGTCCGGATGTGATCGGCTTGTTCGAAGCGATCGCTCCGGTTGACGGAGTGGCGGGCAACAACGACGGTGATGACATTATAAACAGGCTGGGCCGCAAAAAAATTGTCCAGCTTGCCGGATACCGAATCGGGCTTGTACATGGAGACTCTCCCTCAAGGACAACGGAAGCGGCGGCGAGGCACGCTTTTGCCAAGGAGCGGGTGGATGCTATTGTGTTTGGCCACTCGCATATTCCTTTGCTTAAGGAAGCGGACGGGCTGATACTTTTTAACCCCGGCTCGCCCACCGATAAAAGAAGTCAGCCGCGCTATTCTTACGGAATTATTGAGCTTGGGGAAATGTTGTCCGCACGCCATTATTTTTATGACAGCAAGGAATAGCTTGGGACGATTAGACTTCGATCCTGTTTTGTCCTATAATCACAATTACAGCCGCATTTTGGAAAGGAGCAGCGATCATGCAGAAATGGAAAGAAATTAACACGATCGAAGAGTGGAACCAAGCTTATAACCAATCGGGAGAAAAGCCTTTTATTATTTTGAAGCACAGCACAACTTGCCCGGTATCAGCCAACGCGCTCAAGGAATACGAGGAATTTTTGGGCACGGAGCCTGAAGAGGATATGGATTATTTACTGGTAAAGGTGATCGAATCCCGGCCGGTTTCCAATCAGATCGCTCAGGATCTGGGCGTTCAGCACGCATCCCCGCAGATCATTTATGTCAAGGATAAAGCGTCCTATTGGAACGCGTCGCACTGGGCGGTTACGGTAGAACACATCAAAGCCGTTGTTGATTAATCGGGAGTCAAGGCCTTGGCCTTGGCTTTTTTGTTACGTTAAAGAAAAATTCGCTAAAGGATTAAAGCGAAATGGTGTTACCAAGAAAACCTGCCTTTAAAACGCGGTCGCTCATGCTTTTATATCCTCGATAAAGGTTTTCTTAATTTCGGAAAGGAGTGAGCGGTTTGATCAAAGTTCTCTTTGTCTGCTTGGGCAACATCTGCAGGTCGCCGATGGCGGAAGCTCTGATAAGGCATCTCATTCGGGAAGAAGGGCTTCAAAACCGGATAGAGGCAGACTCTGCCGGCACAGGAGATTGGCATGTCGGACATCCTCCCCATGAGGGCACGCGAACAATTTTGACCGTAAAAGGAATCGATTATTCGGGGCTCAAAGCTCGGCAGATTGCGGCCTAGGACGCGGAGGAATTTCACTACATCATTGCTATGGACTCCAGAAACAAGAAGGATATCGAGCAGCTGATACCGGGGAACGAGGCCGGAGGCAATCGTCCATCCCGCCAAGGGGGACCGCACATTATGCAGCTGTTGGACCTCGTTCCGGATAGTGCCGTGAGAGATGTGCCGGATCCCTATTATACGGGGAATTTTGAAGAAGTGTACGCTTTGGTAGACGCCGGCTGCCGCCGGCTGCTTCAGCATATCAAGCGGGAAGAAAACCTGTAAATCGGAGCTGGCCCGAGCTTTGTTTCATATCTAAGGGATATCTGAAAAAGAAACCTCTTTAGGCCTCTTTTTCGTTACCATAAACGAATCGCTCGAGCAGCGAAATTTTTTCTTCGGAAAGCGGCCCCGAGTTGTCGAAATAAAGAATCGAGGAAAGGGGAAGGTTCCATTTGATTTCGCGAAGCGCAAGGGATCGACTAAAATCGTCCCAGTTCTGCAGCTTCCACTCATCCCAAGCCGAGCCTCTTTCCTCAATGCGGAGCCGGTAAAGCCGCTCGTCAGGCAGAAATATGCAAGCCGCTTTGGCGTCAACGTCCCGCTGTGATGCACTAATGCGCGACAGCTCCCTATCGAGCCAAAAAGGGTCTTCGGTCTCTTTGGTAAAGGGTCCGACGACAAAAACGTCCGCTCCAAGCTCAACATTCTCCAATGCTGCGTCCATCGTGATGCGGTAGCCTAAATCACGGCAGCGGGTTTTATAAACGGGCGAATCACGATCGTTCGGATCATGCCCGGAAAGGGCCATGATCGCCTGAGCGGCAGGCCGGGACAGCGTGTCCATGTCGAGAAAAGCCGCCCGGCGCCTTTTCGCCAACGCTTTGGCGAGTGTCGTTTTCCCCGCAGCGGCGGGACCCAAGAAAAAAACCAGTTTTCTCATGTATACCTCCGGCGACGTATTAGAACCATTTTACAATAAAGGTCAAAATGCTGTGAGAAAGTTTAATTTCGTTCAGATTCTCGTTCTATTATAGCTTAGGCCATTTAAGTCCGCGACATTGCGGGCTTTTTTCTTTTCGCACAATTTTCTACGAGTTTTTGAGAGATGCTGTATAAAGATATTGTGAAAAAAAACTTGTGAAAAAAGATTGTAAAATGATTCGCAAACCTTTATACTAATCAATTATAAATATTTATACAAACTTATAAATATACAGTCTTAGGGGGAAAGAACCATGTTGAAGAAAAAGTCTCTGCTTTTATTGACCGTTGTCCTATTAATCGCGGTATTCACAGCCGCCTGCGGCACTAAGTCGTCCGCCCCAACACCTGCACCGGCGTCAAAAGACAGCAATACCAGCCAGGGCTCCGGGGAAACAGGCAAGCTGGCCGATATTAAGAAAGCGAAGAAGCTTGTTTTGGCGACAAGCGCCGACTATCCTCCTTACGAATTCCACAAAGTGGTGAACGGTAAAGATGAAATTGTCGGTTTCGATATCGAGATTGCCAAAGAAATCGCCAAGCAGCTGGGCGTTGAACTGGAAATAAAGGATATCAAATTTGACGGACTGCTGGCGGCTCTGCAAGGCGGAACGGTTGATATGGTCATCTCGGGAATGACGCCGACGGAAGAAAGAAAGAAAAACGTGGATTTCTCCAAAATGTACTACACTGCCGTTCAGAGCGTAGTTGTAAGAGCGGAAGACAAAGACAAATATAAGAAGCTGGAAGACCTGAAAGGTCTCAAAATCGGAGTACAAAAGAGCTCAATCCAGGAAGATATGGCCAAAAAGCAAATACCGGACGCTCAGCTCAAGCAGCTCAGCAAACTTCCTGATTTGATGCAAGAGCTGAAGAATAAGCGGGTAGACGCTGTCGTTGCCGAGCTGCCTGTAGCGCAATCTTTTATCTCCAAGAATAAGGACCTTGTTATTGGCGAGCCTAAGCCTGTGGATGAAACAGGCGGATCCGCGATCGCCTTCAAGAAAGGCAGCGGCCAGCTGGTGGATGAAGTAAACAAGACGATTGACAAGCTGGCAGCCGATAAGAAAATAGAGCAGTTTGTAACCGACGCGAACCTTTTGGTGGAATAGATTAAACGGAATCAGCCAGTGAAAATAGCGGAAGCTCTCCGCTATTTTCTTGTTTTCCGTCAAATTATGGTATATTTTATGAGAAGTTAATCAGCATATGGACAGTAAATGGAGGTTGGTCCG
Source organism: Paenibacillus sp. JCM 18996 (assembly GCF_055392555.1). Lineage (NCBI taxonomy): Bacteria > Bacillati > Bacillota > Bacilli > Caryophanales > Paenibacillaceae > Paenibacillus > Paenibacillus sp. JCM 18996. Next base: position 1,241,831 of record NZ_AP043884.1, on the reverse strand, counting down.
GTTGGGTTTGAATTTTTCTTGGTTGGTGGAGTATTATCCGCTCTTAATTGAAGGCGCCAAAATGACTTTATATCTTTCTTTCTTTACCGTGCTGTTTGGCGTCGTTCTCGGCTCCCTGCTTGCGTTTATGAGGCAGTCGAATATAGCGCCGTTGAAAGCTGCAGCCGTGGCCTGGATCGAATTTATCCGAGGCACGCCGCTGCTTGTCCAGGTGTACTTGATCTACTTTGCCATCATGCCTGCGGTGTTCGGCAGCAATTTCTCAGAAGTCGTGGCGGGTATCATTGCTCTATCGATCAACAGCTCTGCCTACATCGCGGAAATTTTCCGCGGCGGGATCCAATCGGTGGACAAGGGCCAGACGGAAGCGGCCAGGTCACTGGGAATGCCGGGATCGATGGCGATGCGCCTTATCGTATTCCCGCAAGCGCTCCGTAACGTTCTTCCCGCGCTGGGCAATGAATTTATCGTTGTAATAAAAGAATCATCGATAGTCTCCGTCATCGGACTGCATGAACTGATGTTCAGCGCGGATACGATCAGAGGAGCGAAATACCTTGCGTTCGAGCCGTTGATTGCGGTGGCTGCCATTTACTTTGTGATGACCTATACGCTGTCCAAACTGCTTGGTGTCGCTGAAAGGAGAATGAGCAACTGATGCTGGATGTGAAGGATCTGCATATATCGTTCGGAAAACTGGATGTTTTGAAAGGCATCGACATCGGAATTGACAAAGGAGAAGTGGTGGTAGTGATCGGTCCCAGCGGTTCGGGAAAGAGCACATTCTTGCGCTGCCTGAATCTGCTTGAGGTGCCTACGCGGGGCGAGATCGTTCTGGAAGGCGTTTCGGTCCTGGACAAAAAGAACAACATCAATAAATTGCGGCAAAAAATGGGAATGGTGTTCCAGCAGTTCAATCTGTTCCCGCATTTGTCCGTGCTGGACAACATTACGCTCGCTCCACGCAGGCTGAAGGGATTGTCCAAGGAGGAAGCGAACAAAGTCGCGCATGACCTGCTTGCGAAGGTAGGCTTGTCGGATAAGGCGGGAAGCTATCCTTCCCAGCTGTCTGGCGGCCAGAAGCAGCGGATCGCGATAGCTAGGGCTCTCGCGATGAAGCCGGATGTAATGCTGTTCGACGAACCGACTTCTGCGCTTGATCCGGAAATGGTCGGAGAGGTTCTCGATGTGATGAAGAAGCTGGCGAAGGGCGGCATGACGATGGTAGTCGTCACTCACGAAATGGGCTTTGCCCGTGAAGTTGGAGACCGGCTGGTCTTTATGGACGGCGGCAAAATCGTCGAAGAGGGCAAGCCGGCGGAGGTTTTCGCCAACCCTCAGCATCCGCGCACTCAGGACTTCTTAAGTAAAATACTGTAGGATCCGTCGAGGCCCGTTAACCCTTCCGATACAGCGGCCAGGTTTTCGGGCCTTTTTGTGCCCAGGGTACTGCAATGCTATAATAAAAGAAATCCAAAAAAAGGGAGTGAGTGATGTGGCAGATACCTTCTACGTTTTGAAAGCGACCCGAGCGAACGGGGAAGAAATTTCATTGGAAGCTTATAAAGGCAAAGCACTGCTTATTGTAAACGTGGCTTCCGCCTGTGGTTTTACGCCTCAATATGCGGGGCTTGAACAGCTATACCAGAACTACAAAAACCAGGGACTGCGTGTCCTCGGATTTCCCTGCAACGATTTCGGAGGCCAGGAGCCGGGTACGATGGAAGAGATCCAGCAGTTCTGCTCGACCAACTACGGCGTGACATTCGAACTTTTTCAAAAAGTGGAGATATTGGGTGACTCCCCGCATCCTTTGTATGGGTATCTGATGGAAAATGCGGAACCTGCAGGCAAAGTGCAGTGGAATTTTGAAAAATTTCTGGTTTCCAAAGACGGTGATATCTTGGCCAGGTTCGGCAGCAAGGTGGCTCCCGGCGACGAGGAACTGGTCAGCAAAGTGGAAGCCGCGTTAAACCAGAAAATCGAGTAAAACATAGCCAGCATGGGCGACAGGAGGAATCGACAGCGATGAAAGTAAGAGTTTCTGCGGTACAATATCATCTGCATACGATTTCAGCGTTTAGCGAATTTGCCGCGCAAGTGGAGCATTACGTTAAAACGGCTGCTGAGTTCGAACCGGATTTTATTCTTTTTCCCGAATTGTTCACTACACAGCTGATGTCGATCGGAGATGGGAGTGGGCGGGCTCTTTCCATTAACGAACTGCCTGAATTTACGGACGAATATATCGGTTTATTCACCTCCTTGGCTAAGCAGCATGATGTACATATCATCGGAGGGACACATATCATCCGCAGAGGCGACCGCCTGCTGAATAACGCTTATTTGTTCTATCCGGACGGGACATGGGACGAGCAGAACAAGCTCCATATCACTCCAACGGAAGTCAAGGAATGGAATATGGAGAAGGGCGACGGGCTAAAGGTGTTCCAGACCTCGAAGGGAAAAATCGCCATTCTCATTTGTTATGACATGGAATTCCCGGAGATTGTCAGGATGGCCAAAGCTAGAGGAGCTGACATTCTATTCTGTCCTTCCTGCACGGATGACCGCCATGGCTTTCATAGGGTGCGTTATACAAACCATGCCAGAGCGGTGGAAAATCAGGTGTATACTGTAGTCACGGGTACGGTGGGATCGCTGCCGACGGTTGATTTTATGAGGGGGAATTTCGGGCAAGCAGCGGTAATAACGCCGAATGACGTGCCTTTTCCTCCCCAAGGTATATTGGCTGAAGGTGAAATCAACCATGACACGGTCATTACGGCGGATTTGGACCTCGATCTGCTTTACGAAGTAAGGGAACGCGGTTCAGTGACCACCTGGCGGGACCGGAGAACCGATCTTTATCCCGATTGGGAGTAGGACGGCAAGAACATCAGAGCAAACTGCTCAGCAGCTTGGGAGGCGAAGGAATGTACCGCAAAAGGCTGTATGTTTTTGACGGCGACCGTTCGGTACATGCGATTGTCCGAAATTATACGGCAGACGATTTTGACGACCTGATCCGTATTCAGCAGATAAGCTTTCCTCCGCCGTTTCCTTCCGAGCTTTGGTGGAACAAAGAACAGCTGGCGAGCCATGTGCAGCATTGCCCGCAAGGGGCACTGTGTGTTGAACTGGACGGAGTGGTAGCCGGCTCTATTACAGGGCTTATCATTCAGTTCGATGAGGACCAGCCGGAGCATACGTGGGAGGAGGTCACCGACAGCGGCTATATCCGCAATCATAACCCGCACGGGGATACTCTGTATGTTGTTGACATTTGCGTGGAGCCTGCCTATCGTAAGTTTGGCCTTGCCAAATTGATGATGCACTCCATGTATGAAACCGTGGTTCATTTGGGACTCGCACGGCTGTTGGGAGGCGGGAGGATGCCCGGTTACGGCCAGTATGCCGCCGAGATGTCTGCGGAGCACTATCTTGAGCATGTGCTGGCAGGGCGGAAAAAGGATCCGGTGATCACTTTTTTGCTGCGCTGCGGCAGAACCCCCGTCAGAGTATTGAAGGAGTATGTGAAAGATGAGGAATCGCGCAATTATGCGGTTTTAATGGAATGGAGCAATCCTTTCATCCAAAATTAATCGAGATCGGAGGAGAAGATACGTGGAATATATACGCATTAACGATATTGGCAATCCGCTGTTCGCTCAGATGCACCGGATGATGCAGAACATTTTTCCGCCGGAGGAAGTGCTGGAATTCAGCCTATGGAAAGAGCCGCTGGAAGATCCCGGAATTCGGGTGTTTGTTGCTGTGCATGAAGGAGAAGTGGTGGGGGCGACGGAGTACCGCTATTATGAAGATACCAATACCGCTATGACCGATTTTACGATTATTGGCAGGGAAGGGCTTGCAATCGGCAGATTCCTGACGGAACAGCGAAGCAAGGATTTGTTCGCTCTGGCGGAAGCTGCAGGCAAGAAGCTGCGCGGCATGTTTGCCGAAATATACAATCCTTATCTGGTGGAGGACGAAGGGTTTGGCGGGGTAAAGCCGATGAATCCTTTTGTGCGCAGGGAGGTGCTGTCTCATATGGGATACCGCCGATTGGACTTCACTTATGTGCACCCTTCCTGGAAAAATGACGGGGAAGTCGTGACCGGACTTGATCTGTGCTTTCTGCCGTATGACGGGAACGAGGAATCCATAGAAGCTGGCCTGGTTGCCGCTTTCTTAAGGCGCTACTACGCCGCTCTCTCCGAAAAGCCTCAGCAGTGGGAAGAGATGGTACAGGCTCTGGAGAAAAAAGATGAGATCAAGCTGCTGCCGCTGTGATTATTCTTGCTGAAAAGGGGAACACTATTATTTATCGAAAAAATAGATAGGAGTGACCTTTATGCCGGGGGATTACCGTTTTGCCGATCTTGAAGACCGGACGGATTTAATAAAAGAAATCGCGGAGCTGGAAGCAAAGCTTGGGCAGGCGACCGGTGACGATGTCACGCTGATCGCATACAGCAAAACAGAAGATTTGGGATGCCGAGCTTCTCTCGACGACTAGTAACCTGCCATGGGCGGGTTCTTTTTTTGGCTTTTGCCGGATAATGAAAGGATGGATGTTCTATGCGGAATGTGCTGCTTTCGACTATAATGGTTACAGCCCAAATATACAATAATTCGTGAAGGAGGCTGCGATGAACAAATACGGTTCCGAGCGGTACCTGGACAGCCAATTCACTTTATTGATCAAAGAAGTGGAAACGCAGCAGCAGTGGTTGAACGTTTATATGGATCTGATTTTTGCGGAAGGGTCCGTCAAGCCGGAGGAGCTTCAGGATCCGAGTCTGCTGGTTATCGCCACGCACGACGGAGACATCATTCAGATCGTCCTGCTGGAGGAAGACTGTGACAGCGAATTTTTGCTTTCTCCCGGAGAAAAGGAACTTGTCAGAAGCTTTTTTTTCGAGCATTGGAACACGATTAATAGGAAGTAAACACAACCATACTCTGATTCTCTTTGAGTGAATATTGATCCGGAGAAGCCGAGAGCCAGACAAGAAAATCCTTTAAGAGGGTATTTGGTCGGCTCTCTTTTTCTATCGTCCAACCAAGACAAATACATTTCCATCCGGCGCTTTCATTATTAACGGATCGAATAAAGGCTATCAGGCTGCTGTTATTGTATACTTACATTAATTCATATCTATTCAGGGGGGAATTCAGATGGAACAGTACATATTATCCTTAGACCAGGGAACGACCAGCTCTCGCGCCATCTTGTTCAATAAATCCGGGGATATCGTCTATACCGCCCAAAAAGAACTTACGCAATATTTTCCGAAGCCGGGTTGGGTTGAGCAGAATGCCTATGAAATTTGGAGCTCCATCCTGGCCGTTATAGCTTCCTGTTTGTCCGAGTCGGGTGTGAAAGCGCAGCAAATCGCGGGCATAGGGATCACCAACCAGCGGGAAACTGCCGTGGTCTGGGAGAAAGCTACGGGGAAACCGGTTTATAACGCTATAGTATGGCAATCCCGCCAAACGTCGGGCATTTGCGAGGAGCTTAGAGCGAAGGGACTGAGCGATCTTTTCCGGGACAAAACAGGCCTGCTGATCGATCCATACTTTTCCGGCACAAAAGTAAAGTGGATCCTCGACAACGTAGGGGGGGCAAGAGAGCAAGCGGACAAGGGTGAGCTTCTTTTCGGAACGATCGACACCTGGCTCATATGGAAGCTGTCGGGAGGTAAAGTTCACGCCACAGACTACTCCAACGCCTCCAGGACGCTAATGTATAATATTTATGAGCTGCAATGGGATGACGAGCTTCTGGAGTATTTATCGGTTCCAAAATCGATGCTGCCGGAGGTACGGCCGTCATCCGAGGTGTACGGACACACGGTGGACTATCATTTCTTCGGATGCCACGTTCCTATCGCAGGTGCGGCGGGTGACCAGCAGGCGGCTTTGTTCGGGCAGGCCTGTTACGAGAAAGGAATGGTCAAGAATACGTACGGCACGGGCTGTTTTATGCTGATGAACACCGGGGAGAAGCCGGTCAAATCCGCACAGGGGTTAATTACGACACTCGCATGGGGACTGGGCGGCAAAGTGGAGTATGCGCTCGAAGGAAGCATTTTCGTGGCGGGCTCCGCGATCCAATGGCTGCGTGACGGGCTGCGTATGTTTAGAGATGCCAAGGACAGTGAATCCTACGCGGACCGGGTGCCAAGCACGGAGGGCGTTTATTTTGTTCCCGCTTTTGTAGGCTTGGGGAGCCCCTATTGGGACAGCGATGTGAGAGGCGCCATGTTCGGCTTGACCCGGGGCACGACCAAGGAACACTTCGTACGCGCGGCTTTGGAAGCGCTGGCTTATCAGACGAAAGACGTGCTGACCGCGATGGAACAAGATTCCGGTATACCGATACCCGCCTTGCGTGTGGACGGGGGTGCGGTCAGGAACAACTTTCTCATGGGCTTTCAGAGCGATATACTGGGTATTCCGGTCGAGCGGGCAGTGATTAACGAGACGACCGCGCTTGGTGCGGCATATCTTGCAGGTCTCGCAGTAGGATATTGGAAGGATCAAAGTGAAATTTGCGAAAAATGGAAGGCTGACCGCCGTTTTGAGCCGCAAATGCAGGAGGATGTTAAGGACAGTCTCTATGCCGGTTGGAAAAAAGCGGTAAACGCAGCAAGAGCTTATAAATAAAGCTGTCCGGACGAGTTTGACGCACGCCCCTACTCCAAGGGCTGTTTCTCAAGCTTAAGAATACGCATCCTATATGCATTCATGCCGGTGATTCCGAGTTCCTCCTGGAGGCCGTAATTGTCCCAAGCGCCGATGACTGCGTCTATGCCGGGGATCATTTGAAGCATTTTGCGAAAATCAATCGCATCCCGTTCCTGTAAGAAAAGGCCGACTGCCACTTCCTTTTTGGGCAGATACTCGGCTCCGGCCAGCGCGGACTTCACTATGCCTTTTACACTTGCGGTTATCGCGGCATGCACTATGGCCGGGATCAGATTATTCACCTTCACCGACAGGTTTTTGGAAGTACGCTGAAGAAATCCCGGAGGCTTGAGCAGCTCCTGCTCCCAACGCTTTAGTTCGGTCTTCACTTGAATTGCATAAATGTCCATACCTGCCCTCCATTCGGCAGAACGATTGATTCAGTCACGCACTTCAGCAATATCTATAGGCAAAATGGCATATTTTATCGTATCATACTCATTGGAGCAGAACCAAACGCCCATGTTAAAACGATCACTAAAATGGATTGAAAGGTGACATCATGGCAGGAATTAAACTTTTTACGGACAGCACAAATGACTTAAGCCCGGAGCTCATCGAGCGGCATGAAATCGGAGTCGTGCCCCTTTATGTGACATTCGGAACGGAATCCTATCGCGACGGAATAGATATGAACCCCGGACAGCTTTTTGACAAAGTGCGGCAAACAGGCGTTTTACCCAAGACGTCGGCGCCTTCTCCGGCGGATTTCTATGCCGCGTTCCGTCCGTATGCAGAGCAGGGTATGGATGTTGTCTACATTGGCTTGTCTTCTGCTTTATCGTCCACGGTACAGAATGCATTGCTTGCCTCGGAACAGCTGCCCGGTGTGTCCATCTCGGTTATAGATTCGAGGAATCTGTCAACGGGTATAGGATTATTACTGTTAAAAGCGGCCGATGCGAGGGCGCAGGGCGCAGTATTACCGGAAATTGAAGATTTGGTAAAAGAAACCGTGCCCAAAATTGAAACCTCCTTCGTCATCGACACGTTAGAATATTTACATAAAGGCGGACGTGTCTCCAATCTGCAGCATCTGCTGGGTAGCCTGCTCAAGATCCGTCCTATAGTGAAAGTGGCCGATGGCGGAATGATTCCTGCGGAAAAAATTCGCGGAAAACGTGAGAAAGCGGTGGAAAAGTTGGTCCGCAACGTGCTGGAAAACAAGCAGGCCATTGATCCCCGGCGTGTTTTTGTCACTCATGCAATGTCCTTGGCGGAAGCCGAACAAATCAGGCAGATTCTTGTGGACAAGTCCGTCGCGCAGGAAGTCATCGTCACGGAAACAGGCTGCGTGATCTCCAGCCACTGCGGACCGGACACGATAGGGATCGTTTATTCAAGAAAATAAGAAGTGAGTTGATACAGCAAGATGGCAAACGTAAAAATCATAACAGACGGCAGCTGCGACCTGCCTGAGGAGCTTTTGAAGCAGTGGGAGATTGGCGTAGTCCCTCTTACTGTGCGTTTTAACCAGTCTGAGTATAAATCCGATATGGATTGCGACTTGTTTTATAGCATGATGAAAGCCTCCAAAGAGCTGCCCAAAACGGCAAGCCCTTCCCCGAACGATTTTTTGGAGGAATATAAGGAGGTAGAAGGGGGCAGGGACATTCTTGTTCTTGCTCTATCGGCCAATTTAAGCTCCACCTACAACCATGCTATCATGGCGAAAGAGCTGTATAAAGAAGCAGGGCACAAAGGGCGGGTGGAGGTTCTCAACTGCAAAAACACTTCCGTGGGCCTCGGCCTGATCGCTTATAAAGCTGCTATGATGGCCGAAGAAGGCACGAGCCTGGATGTGCTTATGGACAGAGTGAATGAGCTCATTAAGCAAGCGCATATTTATATCATGCTGGATACTCTTGAGAACGTGATCAAGGGCGGCCGGCTGGACCGTGTGAGAGGAGCGGTGGCTACCGTACTCAATATTAAACTCCTTATGCACAACAGCGAAGAAGGCACCATCGAATTGATTGAAAAGATCAGAGGCTCCCGGAACACGATAAAAAGGATGGTCGAAAAAATCGGCGAAACGAAGATCGGTGCCGGCCGCGATATTATAGCTGTTGCCCATGGCAATTGTGAAGAGAAGGCGAAAAGCATAATCGAAATGATCATGTCCAAATACCCTTTTAAAAAGGCAATTTTGTCCAATATGGGGTCTGTCATCGGCACCTATGCGGGAGAGGGCGGCATTCTGGTCGCCTATTAGTCTCTGATTAGAAATCTCCTGTGATGGTTAATAAAACAGTGTTCAAGGATTGTCCATCACATTAATAGGAGGATGAAACATGAATAAGCATATCGTTGGTGTATTCGAATCAGAGCATGAGGCCATTAAAGCGATCGAGGAATTGAAAAGCCTGGGGTTCCGGTCCGATGAGATTTCTGTCGTAGGCAAGAATAAAGAGGATGTTAGTCACGTAGGCGACGAAACCGGAACGAAGGCTCCGAAAGGACTGGCTACTGGCGCCGCAACGGGCGGTGTGCTGGGAGGTCTCACCGGACTTTTGGCTGGTCTCGGTATGCTTGCCATCCCTGGAGTAGGACCCATTCTGGCAGCAGGGCCAATTGCGGCAACCCTGACCGGAGCTGCGGTAGGCGCTGGAGCGGGCGGTTTGGTGGGCGGCTTGATCGGTCTGGGCATCCCAGAGGACGAAGCCAAGCGCTATGACGAATATGTGAGAAATGACAAGCTGCTGGTAATGGTGGATGTGGCCGACGACCGTCAATCCAGAGTATACGATATCTTCCGTACTCACGGATCTCTCAACTCCGATATGTATGGAACGATGGACTCGAATGCAGTTCACAGCCGTTCTGGCCGCGACCATTTGGACAGCGACCGTACGATTCTGTAATATTGTTTAATACTTGATGGCATTTAAATAGCAGATCAAGAGAGGCACACGTAAAGCTGTATTGCTTTGCGTGTGCTTCTTTTTATATAAAGAAAGATAAATTCTTTTTTTATATCATAACGAAGACATAAAGGATCAGCAGGGAGCTATTCCTCTTGCAGTTAATACATATCGACCCTATAGCGGATTTTCAAGTTCTTATTCCGGCCCATTGACTTGGGAAAGGCAAGAATGTAGCGAATAAGAACTCCAAACGGCGTTATCGGGTTAAAACGTACAATAGGAGAAAGAATAAGGCCTCCGAAATCCGCTATATCCCAGAAGAACAGACCGCGCGATGCACACCGAACCAAAAATACGGGCATCGACAACAACAGAAAAGTAATCCCCCAAATGTCATCTTCTTATCATGCATCGTGGGAAGAATTCATGCAGTGCGAGTATCGATATGAGTTGGCTTTTCAGCAAAAGAATCCATCACGGAGAGGCAAATTTAATATGAAAGGGAGTATCATTTTAATATGCTGTATACAACTTCACTTCAAGGCATCTCCCCTGAGATGTTAAACGGTTTCTTTGCAGGTTGGACTAACCGTCCTTCGAATTCTAAACATTTACAATTGTTGCACCAAAGCTATAAAGTTGTCCTTGCAATTGATCAAAGTGCCAATCAAGTTGCGGGTTTTATTTCGGCAATTAGCGATGGCATATTATCCGCCTATATTCCTTTGCTTGAGGTGTTGCCGGACTATCAAAGAAAAGGAATAGGGCAGAATTTGGTTAGCCTTATGTTAGATGAACTGCATGATATATATATGGTTGATTTAATTTGTGATGAAAATTTACAATCATATTACGAGCGATTTGGTATGTTCAAAGCAGCAGGCATGGCAATCCGAAATTACAATTTTCAAGCAGGAAGATAGGGAGGTTGTATATGTTTTTGATCACTAATCCTAAAGTCGCTGGATTTGTACCTCAGTGGGCCCCATTCAAAGGTTTTTCCATTCTGTTCGATAATCCGGGAGTCAGTTTGATAGATTAACGAAGTGGGGAAATTCCGTCCTGGCAGCGCGTTTTTCTCATCACCGCTCTATCCACTCTAATCTTGTCAGCAACTTTTTGTAAATTACACATTTCGTCCGAGCCGCCGGTTAAATTCGTCCTTGATCGACTTCAGCACCTCAGGATTCGAGATCGCATCGTATGCGGTGGAAGCCAGAACTTTGGCCGCAAAAACCATGCCGTCCAGGGCCCTGTCCTTCATAGCCAAATCCCGGAATTCGGGTGTGTGCAGCAGATGCTTCTCGTCCACGACTTTTACGTAGGGATGAATTGCCGGGCAGTGGATTGAGACATTGCCCAAGTCAAGCGATCCGTGGTCTTTTCCGGTCTGTATTTCCGCCTCGCTGATCCCCATAGCAGTAAGATTGTTTGTAAAAAGCTCCGATAGCGCCTCATTCGTCATCAGCTCATCGTACGAATATTCATAGTTGGACACCTTCAAGGTGCAGCCGGTTTGCAGTGCGGCGCCCTCCGCGCAGCTGAGCACTTTATGTACCACTTCATCTGTGTATACGCGGGTGGCCGAGCGGACATAGAACTGGGCGGCCGCATAATCGGGAATGATGTTGGCCGCTTTGCCGCCTTCCGTGATGATCCCGTGGATCCGGGTGTCGCTGCGAAGCTGCTGCCTTAACGCGTTTATGGAGTTGAACAGCAGCAGGACTCCATCCAGAGCGTTTACGCCTTCATAAGGGCTTGCCGCCGCATGGGCCGCTTTGCCTGTATATTCAAACTGCAGCGCATCCATCGCGAGGGAGGCGCCCGATTTCTCGTACGCATAATACGGATGGGCCATAAGAGCGATATCTACATCGTCGAATAAACCTGCTGCTGCCATCGGAACCTTGGCCCCTTTCGTTTCTTCTGCGGGTGTGCCGTAGACCCTGATCGTTCCGCCGGTTTCGTCGATGACGGATTTCAAGCCAACCGCCGCTCCGATACTCATCATGCAAATAAGATGATGCCCGCAGGCGTGTCCCAGATCTGCCAACGCATCATATTCACATAAGAACGCCACCACCGGCCCCGGTTTGGCAGCGGAGTACGTCCCCAAAAAAGCGGTCGGAATATCCAAAACCGCCCGCTCCACCTGAAAACCGTGAAATTCCAGCTCTTCGGTTAAGCGCTCGAAAGCTTTGAATTCCTCATGCCCGAGCTCCGGATTTTCTCCGATATATCTGGAAATTTCTTTAAAGCGCCCGGAACTCGCGTCAATGGCGCTATGAATCCTTTCTTTCATCAACCAAACCTCCCGATTGAAATGTTATGAGTTATATGAGATTCTCGGGATTCAGAACGAGAAGCTCATCCACGACGAAACGCCCGTCCTTGCGGATCAGCACATCATCGAACCAGATCTCGCCGCCGCCGTAGTCCGGCCTTTGAATAAGCACCATATCCCAGTGAACGGAGGATCGGTTGGAGTTATCCGCTTCTTCATACGCTTGTCCCGGCGTAAAGTGGATGCTGCCGTCGATTTTTTCGTCAAAAAGGATGTCTTTCATAGGATGTTTAATGTACGGATTGACACCGATCGCAAATTCGCCTGCATAACGGGCGCCTTCGTCCGTGTCCAGAATTTCGTTTAAACGTTCCGTATTGCTGCTTGTCGCTTCCACAATTCTGCCGTTCTCGAAGCGGAGGGAGATATTCTCGAAAGATGTGCCCGAGTAGATCGTAGGCGCATTGTAAGCAATGGTGCCGTTTACGGAATTTTTCACCGGAGCGGTGAAGACCTCCCCATCCGGTATGTTCAGCTTGCCAGGGCATTTGATCGACGGAATGCCTCGGATGGAGAAGGTGAGATCGGTGCCCGGCGCGGTTAGCCTCACCTTATCGGTCCGCTGCATAATGCCGACAAGGGCATCCATCGCTTTGGACATTTTGCTGTAATCCAGATTGCATACCTGAAAATAAAAATCCTCGAAAGCTTCCGTGCTCATATTCGCCTGCTGGGCCATCGAAGGGCTCGGATATCTCATCACAACCCATTTGGTGTGGTTAATCCGCTGGTCGAATACTTTACGCTGATATTCGCTTAAGTACAGCTTCATTTGATCTTTCGGCACGTCCGACGATTCTGTAATGTTCTCGCCGCCGCGGACCGCGACATAAGCCTGCATCTTCTTCATCCGGTCCACTTCAAGCTCGGCAAGCTGCTGAAACTGCTCTTTGCTGCCATGCAACTGAAGGCTCCTTGTCACCGCGGGATCGCGCAGGTCGATAAAGACGCGGCCGCCGACCTCGGCGACTTCTTCGATAAAGCATTTGGCCAATTCCTGGTCCTTGACTCCGATCATTTCGATCAGTATGTTTTCACCGGGCTGCAGATCGACGGAATAACGGATTACGCTGCGGGCAAAGCTTTTTAAACGAGGGTCTCTCATGATGTTGTCTCCCTGTTCCAGAATGACTGTCCTGGTAAAATTATAGCCCATCGCGCTAAGAATACCAAAACAGCGGAGATGCCGCATTCATTCCCTTTAACCGGCGAGATATGGCATGGGCAGGACATAATAAAGCACGCAAATAAAGTGGCAAAAGCTTCCCGCCAGCACGAACAGGTGCCAAATCATATGATGGTAAGGAATCCGTCTCCACAAGAAGAAGATCGTGCCGAAAGTATAGGCCAATCCGCCCCCTACAAGCCAGGCCATGCCGTTAAAAGGAAGCTGCTGATACAGAGGCTGTATGACAAGCACGATGAGCCAACCCATGCCGATATAGAATAATGTCGAGAGCAGAATAAACCTTTTGACGAAAAAAGATTTCAGTATGCATCCAATCAAAGCGAGCCCCCATACGATGCCGAAAACCGTCCAGCCGATCGGACCGCGCAGAGTTACCAGAAGAAAGGGGGTATAAGTGCCGGCAATGAGTAAATAAATGGAGATATGGTCAAGGATCTCAAATATATTCTTGATTCTGACGTTCTGAAAGCTGTGAAGCAGCGTCGAATTCGTATACAGCATCAACAGGGATACCCCGAACACGGTAAAGCTGACGACATGCCAGATGTCGCCGTACTTGACGGAGAACACGATGAGCAGCACGAGCGCCGCAATGCTTAGTAAAACGCCGATACCGTGGCTGACCGCGTTAGCAATTTCTTCTTTCAGGGAATATTCCATTATGGACCTCCTTAATATGACTCGGGACGGGGCAGCGGACTATCGGGACAGGCTTGACTCATGGTAAAATTGTAACGTATTTCAAGTAACAGGTAAACCTTTGTTGAAGAGGGAGGGTGGACGAATGGACAGTAAGCGTGAAGATCAGCTTAACCTGTCGATGATCTTTGCCATGGGCAGTAACAGGGTCATCGGAAGGAACGGCCGGATGCCGTGGAACCTCCCGGGCGAAATGGCCTATTTCAGGCGAACGACTTGGGGGCACCCCGTCCTGATGGGCCGAAAAACGTTCGAGTCGATAGGCAAGCCGCTGGAAGGCCGCACCAACATCATCTTCTCGAGAAATATAGATTATGCGCCCATAGGCTGTTCGGTGATTCATTCCGTGGAGCAATTTTTAGAGGAATACCGGGGCAGCGAGCAAGAAATATTCGTCATCGGCGGAGAGCAGATATACAGGCTGTTCCTGCCCTATGCGAATAGGCTCTTCATGACTTTAATCCATCATGAGTTTGAAGGAGACGCGTATTTTCCGGAGGTGGACGAGCAGGAATGGGAAGTGGTATCGGAGCGTAAGGCGGAGGACGAAGGAGACAGTCCGTACGATTACAGCTTTCTCATTTGGGAAAAAAGATAGACACACTTTGGTCACAACCCTGTCGGCTTAGAAAGTCACACTTTTGTCACATATCCGTCGGCTTAGGCTGGTCATAACAACGTGTTTTTCACCATATATTCAAATGTCCGGCACAGTTAGCTGCCAGCCAAGAAAGGGTGATTCTCGAAAATTATGACAATTGACGGTAGAGCGCAGGCCATGATGAAATTAACGGTTAAGCAATTGGTAGTAGCGCACCACAAGAAGCACGCGGTGGAGATGGCTTGGGCAAGGTTAAACATCGAGAATGTTTCGCTTAGGGCGCTGAATTTAGTCGATGAACGAGGCACAAAGCACAAGGCAGTCATCCAGCAAATGGAAAGTATAGTTTGGCTTGAAGCGGAACAGACGGATATCAGCAGCCGATATAATGTTATGGGAGAAATGTATTTCCATCTTTCCTTGCTCGAATGCGGCAATGACGGCAAATGGAGCAAGAAGGAGTGCTTCACCGATTCCGAATACTGGCTGCCGCCCTCCGTTGTGAGCGAAAACTCGATCCTCGCAATATCCTCCAGCATGGATAAGATATTTCTGGAAGTGCTCCAGCAACTGCTTGTTTGGAACCTTCCGGCTGCAGGGGAAGATGAGGGCAGCGCGGCTTAATTATAACGGGGATAACAAAAAGAGATTGGGCCGAGGTTCAGGGCCCGGTCTTTTTTTCCTTGCACGGAGCGGGATAACCACGGGTCAAAAAAGGATTGATTTGCAAAAGTAAAGCATGTAATATAGAACCATGTTATTATAGATTACACTTTTGTAACATCAATTATTTTCCGGCAGCGCTTTTTTTATACGTTTATACCTGGGCAATTTCCGTAGTGCTTAAAAGGAGGGGTTCGATGATATCATTTCGCAGCGTCAATAAATATTATGGGAGTTTTCACGTTCTACGGAATATCAACCTGCATATTGAGCAGGGGGAAGTCGTCGTAGTTATCGGCCCGTCCGGATCAGGCAAAAGCACACTGCTGCGCTGCATCAACCGGTTGGAGTCTATAACGGACGGAGAGCTGACGGTGGGTGGGGTGAAGGTGAACGACAAAAAGACCGATATCAACAAACTTAGACGCGATATCGGCATGGTCTTCCAGCATTTTAATCTTTACCCGCACAAAAAGGTGCTGAACAACATCACTCTTGCGCCAACCAAGGTGTTGGGCCAGTCGCAGCGGGAGGCGGAAGAGACGGCCATGTATTATCTGGAGAAAGTGGGCATTCCGGATAAAGCCGCGTCCTTTCCTTCCGAGCTGTCCGGCGGACAGCAGCAGAGGGTGGCTATAGCCAGGGGTCTTGCGATGAAACCGAAAATCATGCTGTTCGATGAACCGACCTCGGCTCTGGATCCGGAAATGATCGGCGAGGTGCTGGAGGTTATGAAGACGCTTGCCCGCGAAGGAATGACGATGGTTGTCGTCACGCACGAGATGGGGTTTGCGCGTGAGGTGGCGGACCGCGTCGTTTTCATGGATGGCGGACAAATCGTTGAAGAGTCGGCGCCTGCCGATTTTTTCGCAAATCCCAAGGAAGAGCGGGCCCGCTTGTTCCTCAGCCGCCTGCTGCAGCATTGAAAGCCGATGTGCCATCTTTGTGTGAACGAGTGCGGAAGAGGTTTGGCGCCTATACAATAGAAGAATACATAGCCGGCTGAGCGCCGCGGCAGCCATCCTCCGAAGCCTCTTTACTTTAAATCAACAGAAAAGGAAGGGGATTGAAAGATGGTATTGAAAAAATGGTTTACAGTCAGCCTGACTATGGCTTTGGTCGCTATGGCGCTTGCCGCCTGCGGAACTAAGCAGAATGAGCCGGCTGCTCCGTCCGCGCCGGGTGGGGGAACTGCTGCTGAAGCTCCGAAGATCGACAGCAAGACGATGGATGCCATCAAGAAGCGCGGCAAGCTGGTGGCCGGCGTGAAGTACGACACGATGCTGTTCGGGCTGAAGGATCCGAAGAGCGGCAATGTGGAAGGCTTCGACATCGACATGGCGAAAGCTATCGCCAAATCGATTTTCGGCGATGAGAATAAGCTGGAACTGAAAGAGGTCACTTCCAAAACCCGCATCCAGATGCTGCAAAACGGCGATATCGACATTATTATAGCAACGATGACGATCAACGAGGAACGCAAAAAGCAGGTGGACTTCTCCGATGTTTATTTCACGGCCGGCCAGTCATTGCTTGTCAAGAAGGGCAGCCCGATCAAAAGCCTGGATGATATCAAAGACGGAACCAAAGTTCTCACCGTGGTAGGCTCCACTCCGGCTAAAACCATTAAAGAGAAGAAGCCTAAGGCCGATGTCCGCGAACTGCCTAACTACCAGGACGCGTTTACTGCGCTGAAAGCCGGCCAGGGCGATGTATTGACAACCGACGATATCATTCTTTACGGTATGGTGAAGCAGGATCCGAATTTTGAGGTTGTGGGCGGAAAATTTACCGAAGAGCCTTACGGGATGGCGATAATGAAAGGCGACAGCGGATTTGTCAAATATGTCAATGATGTGCTGGCCAAGATGAAGTCTTCCGGTGATTACGACAAATTGTATAAGAAGTGGCTTGGCGAACAACCAAAAAAATAAACCCGTACTAAACACAGGATGGGCGGCGCTTAAGCCTCTCATCCTGTTTACTTCATGGACACAGGGGTGAGCACACCGCGATGCTGGACTTTCAAATATTGACAAAGTACTGGCCTCAATTTATGGAGGGATTCATTCATACGATTCAGATCAGCCTGATCTCGCTGGTATGCAGCTTTATTCTGGGCACTCTCATTGCAGTGTTCAGAATCGCTCCTTTCAAACCGCTGAATTACATAGGAACGGCTTATGTTGAATTTATCAGGAATATCCCGCTGCTCCTTGTAGTGTTCTTGTTCTACTTAGGACCGCAGGTCATCCATCAGACACTGGATCCGTTCGTGGCAGGGACACTCGGGCTTACGGTTTATACTTCCGCTTTTATCGCCGAGGCTATCCGTGCCGGAATATTGTCCGTCCCTAAAGGCCAGTCAGAGGCGGCCCGTTCCTCCGGCTTGACCTATAATCAAACGATGAGACATGTCATTCTGCCCCAAGCGATCAAAATTGTTATCCCGCCGCTCGGCAACCAGTTCATTAACCTGGTCAAAAACTCTTCGATCCTGAGTGTCATTGCCGGGATGGATTTAATGTACTTCGGGGATATCGTCAATTCCGAAACCTTTAATGCGGTTGACACCTATATCTTCGTGGGCATGTTCTATCTGATTCTGACGGTGCCTTTGAGCCTGGCGGTCGGTTATTTGGAACGCCGTCTGGCCAAGAGCTATTAGAGGAGGAGAGAGATGGACGTATTTTCAGCTTTTACACCGGATAATTTGAAGTTTTTGCTGGAAGGCTTCGGAGTCACTTTAAAAGTAGCCTTTATCTCGATAGCGTTCAGCTTTATTCTCGGTACGCTGATTGGAACCTTGCGTTATGCCAGAATCCCTGCCGTGTCGCAGCTTATGTTCCTGTGGGTGGAATTGATCCGGAACCTGCCGCTCATCCTGATTATCTTTTTTACGAAATTTGCTCTTCCGAGCTTCGGAATCCGGATGAGCATCGAATGGGCGGCCATAACCGCATTGACCGTATTCGAAGCGGCCATGATTTCTGAAATCGTCCGAAGCGGCCTGCGCAGCATTGACAAAGGCCAGATTGAAGCAGCCCGTTCTTCCGGCTTGACTTATACGCAGACGTTATGGGAAATCGTGCTTCCCCAGGCACTGAGAAGAATGGTGCCTCCGATGGTGAGCCAGTTTATTTCCCTGTTAAAGGATACTTCGCTTGCCGTCGTCATTTCGCTGCCTGAATTAATGCACAACGCCCAAATCGTCAGCGCCAAGAATGTGAACCATATTCTTCCTGTGTTGGCGCTTGTCGCTTTGATGTATTTTATCATCAATTTCTTGCTCTCGCGTTTGGCCCGGAAGCTGGAGCTCAAGAGCGTGTAGTTCCATCGGTTAAAACAAAAACTTGCCGCCGTTTAAGCAGCAAGTTTTTTTGGTTTTTAAGTATTCTCGATGGCCACGGCATGCGCAATACATGGGATACTTTCGCCCTGCTGAAAAGACAGGGGAGAAAGAAGGGCTCCGGTCGCAACGACAAGGATCCGGTTCAGTTCTCCTTTTTTCAGCTTTTTCATCAGGTGTCCGTATGTTACTGCTGCCGAACAACCGCATCCGCTTGCCCCGGCTTGAAAAGCCTGCTTTTCCAGGTCGTAGATCATAAGGCCGCAGTCATTGTACTGGGTCTGTTGGATTGGAATGTTATGCTTCTTAAACAGATCGTTTGCAATTTCATAGCCTACTTTCGCCAAATCTCCAGTGACAATCAGGTCGTAATAACCCGGTTCTCTTTTAAAATCCCGCATATGGGCCTCAATCGTATCCACAGCCGCAGGCGCCATGGCAGCGCCCATGTTCAGCGGATCTTTGATCCCCATATCCACTACCCGCCCTATTGTGGCTCCGGTTACAACAGGACCTTTCCCGTGCTTAGCAAGCACGGCAGCGCCGGCGCCTGTGACTGTATTTTGAGCCGTAGGAGGCTTCTGCGAACCGTATTCCGTGGGGTAACGGAATTGTTTTTCCACGGAGCAGTTGTGGCTGCACGTTCCGGCGAGGACATGCTTCGCATGGCCGGAGTTGACCATCATGGCGCCCAAAGCCAGTCCTTCCATAGATGTAGAGCACGCGCCGAAGATGCCGATATAGGGAATGGACAGCGTTCGTGCGGCAAAGCTGTTGGAAATGATCTGGTTCATCAGGTCGCCGCCGACATAGAACTGCACCTCGCCGTTGGTCAGCCCGGCATTCTCGACAGCCAGCTTCGCCGCTTCCTCCATCAATACTCTTTCCGCTTTCTCCCAGCTCTTCTGCCCTAGTAGGAGATCCTCGTGAATGATATCGAAATCCTGATTCAAAGGCCCCTTTCCTTCATCGGGACCGACTACTGTGGCTGTAGCCAAAATGACCGGCCGATTCTCGTATTCCCAGCTTTGATGTCCTTTTAAAGTCATGAGGAGCCTCCCGCCGTCAAATTAAGTAGTAGTAAAAATAGGCTTTAATTGATCTACGATCGATTTGATCTTTGCAGCGCTGTTCTCATACATCATCTTGGCCAATTTGTCCTGAGTCGTTAAACCGAACAGCTCGAGATCGGCTTCGCATTTTTTCAAGGTCGCATAAAGCAGTTTTTTTTGCTGCGGCGAAGCTACCTTTAACTTGTCATCGTATAAATCCGCATAGAATTCTCCATAAGAATCGACTTGTCCGATAAACACATTGTCTTTACTCACACCGAGCTTCTCCATCTCGGTTTTTAACCAGGCGCGGTTAAGTCCCAAAGTCGAGAGCGGCTCGTCCATAATTTGGCCATCAAGGATAACGGCCTGTGTTTCCCGTTCCGGCCCTACCTTGAGGCCAAGGTGCTTGGGAGTCAGCGGCTGATTCTCGGTTTTCAAAAGCACGCTTAAATCTCCGCTCGCTTCCAGTACGGCAAATTCTACGTCCGCCAGTTTAAATACATTTTTGGTCCTGAGCTGTTCCAGCAGCTCATCGCTGGAGAGTCTTTCCTTCTTTAAATTATCTTCCAGGACTTTTCCTTCTTTAATGAGGACTCTTCCTTTACCTTCGAACAAGTCGCGCAGCTTCTTGCTTTTCAGAGTGAGGAATTCAATGGACAGAGGAACCACAAACCAAACGGCGAGCGCCACAACGCCCAGAAAGTAATGGGATTCCAGATCGGTCGAAATAAAGCCCGTCAGCTCTCCTAAAGTGATGCCTGTTATATATTCAAAAAAGGTCAGCTGGGAAATTTGTTTTTTGCCAAGCACGCGTGTTATCACAAACAGCATGCAGATGGCAAAAAACGACTTGATTGCGATCAATAACCAGTCAGGCACGGTTCTCTCCCCTTTGCTTAAAATCGTTGTCGCTATGAATTATTTGCTAAAAGCGAGCGAACTATGATTGTATTTATCTTACAGTTATTTAAGCGTCCGCGGCGGGCAAAATAAAAAACGGCACCAACAATATCAATGAAGAGGTGAACGAAAATGACAGTAGCATCCCAGGTCAAAACAACAGTAGCTTCTTTGAAAAGCGCGCAGGCCAGTCTGGAAACCTTTGCGCTCAGCACTCAAAATCAAGCGGCAAAATCGCTGTTTGAGAATGCGGCCCAGACTACGCAGCAAGTAGTCGACCAACTATCGTCCCGGGTACAGGAAATTGAAAACGAAGAACCTCAGTACAAAGGATTTTAAAAAACGAAAAAAGCCTGTCGGGAAGTTCCCCACAGGCTTTTTTCACTTGGTAAAATGCTTTCAGTTTCGCCGCGTTGTTAAAAACTGTCCGTTATGTAAATAATGAGACAAACTTTTATTTACTGAAGAGGCAGGTAAATGAAACGATGGACACACAAGTAGAAATGGAAATGGAAAGCAGCTACGGTCTTATTGAAGAAGCAAATAAAAGAATGTACCACATTTGGATGGAACATGTTATCTTCAGTTGGCAGTGGTGGTTAGGAGTAATTTTGACCTTGGTTCCATGGGCATTATGGATCTGGCTGCGAAAAAAAGGAAGTGAAGGACGGCTCTTGTCTGCCGGGCTGCTTGTTATGATTATCATTTCCTGGTTTGATTTCCTGGGGGTTGCATTGGGTGCCTGGCATTATCACATGGAGGTCCTTCCTTTTATTCCAGCCTTTGTGCTATGGGATTTTTCGCTCATCCCCGTAATAGTCATGTTTTTGATCCAAATCAAACCGGACTTAAACCCTTTTGTGAAAGCAATTATGTTTGCGTTATTTGCAGCTTTTGTAGCCGAGACTATAGCCAAGGGACTTAACCTTTACAATCCGGAAAAGTGGAACAGCATTTATTCGTTCCCGATTTACATAATGATCTATTTGGGTGCGCATTTTATCACTACCAGAAGATTCGAACATATATAACCCGGCTGCTATATTCCTTATTGTCCGGAACGGAAAGTGAAATCGCCTCGGATCGCAGCGATCAACGGGGAAGGGGAGCCGTCGTGCCAAAGCTCCAGTGTATGCAGGGCTCGGGTGCAGCCCACGTAAAGAAGCTTCGCGTCCTGCGGGGAGGCCTCATAATTTACCTCGTCCGTGTCGATAATGATCACCGCGTCAAACTCCAGTCCCTTCGCCATGAAGATTGGGAGAATCGAAATACCGCCCTCGTATTGCTGCTGCCCCGGTGCGATCAAATTCACCGGCAGGTGCTCGGCAAGCAGCCGCTTGTGGAGCTGCAGGCACCTGGCCTCCGTCCGCGCCAGGACAGCTACCGTATTGGTATCTCCGCGCAGCCTCCGGATAGCTTCCTTGAGGGCGGCAGTGAGCTTGTTCTCGTCAACCTGTACAATCTTCACCGGCTCGCCGCTGCGGAACACGGGAATCGCCTCGATCGCCTCTTCAGCCATGCCGCCCCGCAGCACTTCGTTGGCAAAACGGATGATTTCCATCGTGGAACGGTAACTGCGGTTAAGTGCAAAATAGGCCGATCTTCCCTCGCCGAACAGATCCGAAAATTCACGCCAGTCGTTGATCCCTTGATAGCTGTGGATCCCTTGCGATAAATCGCCGAGAATGCTGAATGAATCGTTCCTCGTATGCAGCCTTAGCAGCGATACTTGAAACGGCGAGAAGTCCTGTGCCTCGTCGATCACGGTATGGTCAAACGTAAGATCTCCATGGATGCCGAACAATTTGGAGCGGATATAGAGCAGGGGAGCAAAATCCTCCGGCTGCACCCGCTTCTTCTCCATATAAGTCTCCGATTCCATACGAATCGGCTCAGGCAGGAAGGACAGCATTTCCTTGTTCAGAAAAGCGGGTCGGCTCTCTGCCCTGAAAAGCTCCAGGTACAAAGAAAACGGAGTGTACAACTTCCATTTTTTGCCGAATTCGCGCAAACGCTGGGAGGCTTTCTTTTTGTATTCTTTTTTCAGATGTACTTCCCACACCTTTTCCAGCTGCATCTCCTGCCAGCGCTTGATCCGCGCCAGAACCCGCTCCCGCCGCTTCATCAGAGGCTCGTGTTTGTTTTCAATATCATGCCATTGAACGATCGTGCTGCGGTCCAGTTTGGCTCCGTCCCAAGGGAAGTAGTCCGTATCGGGGACGGCGTTCGCCTCATAAAGCTCGAGCACCCGGTCAAGCCACCGCATGAATCGAATGGAGCCCTTGAACCGGCCTGGAGCCATATCGTCAATCTGCGGCCTTCCGGGTCCGGTCTGGAACCAATACCGCAGCCGTTCGGCAGGGTTGGCCGGCTTCACCTCATGCTCGAGCAGCTCCAGCGCCCAGTCGGCAAACGTCGTTTGCTGGATTTGGCCCACGCCAAGCTCCGGCAGCACACCTGAAATATAGTCCAGAAACATCCGGTTCGGGGCAAAAATAATCATCCGTTCCGCCTTCACCTGATCGCGATACTGATACAACAAAAAGGCGAGCCTGTGCAGGGCTACCGTCGTTTTTCCGCTGCCCGCGACGCCCTGGATGATTAGGGCGCTGTTCTTCACCGCGCGGATAATCGCATCCTGCTCGGATTGAATGGTGGAGACGATGTCGCGCAGCTTGTTGTCCTTGTTCTCGCCCAGCCTGTAGAGCAGGAATTCATCCGTTACCGCCATTCTGTCGGAAGAGCGGTCGAACGTATCTACTACCCGCTGCAGAATTTGTTTGCGGATAACCAGGTTTCGTTTGAGATAGACCAATCCTTCCACCGTTCCGTCCGGCGAATCGTAAGACGCCCCGTCGACTCCCCCTGTAAAGGAATAAAACAAGCTCGCCACTGGAGCCCGCCAGTCAACCACCATCAGCTCGTTTGAGGAGTCCCGCTCTACGCCCACTTTGCCTATATAGAGGGGTGACGGTTGGCTTTTGCCGGACTCTTGAAAGTCCAGTCTTCCGAAATACGGCTCCGGATGCGCCGCTGTCAATTTCCTCCGTCTGTCTGAACGGATCGATTCCAGAACCTGTTCCGTATGGTCGGGACCGTTGTACACCGGGATTTGCGCCAAATTTTGCAGCTGCAGGTCGATTTCCTTCATGGTTTCCTCCAACTTGTGGAGTTCTTCCTGATACGAGCTTTGTATTTCGGTTTCCAAATAGGTACCTCCGATCATTCTTCCATTATTCTGGAAAGAGAGATACATTATATCACAATGAACGCACGGTTCAAAGCAGGTTTCGAAGCGGTTCCAAGTTTTGAGCCCGGCACGGGCAATGAATATTAAGTTTACAAAGAAAAATTTATTGGTTACCATTATGGGACGAAGGTTGTTTTTTGAGGGGCGATAAGGTTTTGAAAACACTCATCATTGCGGAAAAGCCGGACATGGGGCGGAATATAGCTGCCGCGATAGATCCCAAGGCCAAAAATCATCGCATTTATATAGAAGGCGAGCATTATATCATTACGTGGGCGATAGGCCACCTGATTGGTTTGGCTGAGCCCGACGCCTATGACGACAAATATAAAAAGTGGAATTTGGGCGACCTGCCGATTATCCCGGATCATTTCAAGCTTGTGCCCAATCACAAAACGAGGGACCAGCTAAAAGTGATCGCCGAGCTTGCCGGGCGCTGCGACAGGCTTGTGAACGCTTGCGACGCGGGGCGGGAGGGGCAGCATATTTTTTCGCTGATCCAGCGGCATTTGAAGCTGAAGCAGCCGGTAAAGCGGCTATGGATCTCGGATTTGACCCAGGAGACGATCCGCAAAGGGTTCGAGGAGCTGAAGGAAGGGGCGGAATTCGAGAATTTGACCAAAGCCGCCCGCGTCCGCAGCGAAGCGGATTGGCTGGTTGGTATGAACGGGTCGAGAGCTTTTACGACGAAGCATAATACGCTGCTTTCAGTGGGCCGGGTACAGACTCCCGTGCTTGCTTTGATCTATGACCGGGAGAAGCAGATCGAGGCTTTTGCTTCGCAGACATTCTTCGACGTGGAAGCGCAGTTTGTGCAAAGCGAAATCCGCTATAAAGCGATGTGGCAGGGAGAGCGGTTCACCGATAAACAGAAGGCGGATGCCTTGGCCGACAAAGTCAGGGGAAAAGAAGGCCGGATCTCTTCCTACGAAGTGAAGGAGACGAGAGAGTATCCGTTCAAACTGTACGATTTGACGCTGCTGCAGCGGGAGGCGAACGGAAAATACGGCTTCTCGGCCAAAAAGACGCTCGATACCGCTCAGTCTCTCTATGAGAAGCACAAAGTGATCACGTATCCGAGGACGAATTCGAACTATGTAAATGAGCAGAACATCCCTGAGATGCACCGGGCTTTGGACGCGCTCAAGGGTACAAGCTATGAAAGCTGGTTGCCGGGCGCGCAGCGGAGCCTTGTGCATAAAAACAATAAACATATCTGCAATCCGGCGAAAGTGGAAGATCACCACGCCATTCTTCCTACGCATAAAAGGGCGGGTTCGCTGAATCCGGACGAGCAGAAAATTTACGATCTGGTTGTCAAAAGGTTTCTTGCCCAGTTCTATCCGGCCGCGGAGTACAAAGTCCACACGGTCATGACGGAAGCGGCGGGCGAACTGTTCAAGACAACAGTGAAGGAATTGCTGCAATTGGGCTGGAAGGCAATCTATGCCGACGATAAGAAAGAGAAGCGTGGCGGCAAAGGGAAAAGCGGCGAAGCTTCTGACGAGGATAAAAGCGGGGCGTCCGAACCGGAGGCGGAAGAGGAACGCGATACGCCGTTTCAGCTGGACGCCGCGCAGCCTGTGCTGTGTGCGGACGCGGAAGCGAAGCAGCGGGATACGCAGCCTCCGAAGCCGTACACCGAGGGCACGCTGCTGAAGGCGATGGAAAGCGCCGGCAAGCAGATCGAGGACGAGGAGCTGCGGGAGGCGATGAAGGAATCGGGGCTGGGCACGCCGGCCACGCGCGCCGCGACGATCGAACGGCTGAAGCAGGTGGGCTATATCGAGATGCAGGGCAAGCGGATCCGGGTGACGGCCAAAGGCCGCACAGCCGTGGAACTGATCCGCGCAGCCGGCATCGAGCTGCTCACCTCGCCCGAGATGACGGGCCGCTGGGAGCGGCGCTTGAACGAGATTGCCAAGGGCGTGGCGACGGACACAGGGTTTATCGACAACGTGAAGCGATTCACGGTGCAGATTGTGGACAAGGTCCGCAGGCAGGCGAGGGTGCAGTTTGCGGCGGAGGGGGCCGTCGCCGCGGGCGGGCGCAAGGGGCGCGGCACGGGCCGCGCCCCGAGAGGCACCGTCGCCGCGAAAGGCGGCGGTGCCTCCAGCGCCGAAGGCGCTGGAGCGCGCGCGAGCCGTGCGAGCCGCGGCGCCGCCGGGGCCGCAGGCCCGGCGGCAGCGGGCACGGGCTCGCCGGCGGAGCGGCGGGCTGCGCCTGCGGCGGTAGCGGCGTGCCCGCGCGAGGGGTGCGGCGGCCGCATTTTTATGGGCCGCAAGGGGTACGGCTGCAGCGAGTATAAGCAGGGCTGCGGCTTCGTGATCTGGAAGTCGAGCCTGGGCAAGACGCTGAGCGACTCGATGGTGAAGTCGCTGATTGAGAAGGGCAGGACGAATAAGCTGAAATTCAGCACCCAGTCGGGGGAACCTTTTGAAGCCAGAATCGTGCTGGCCGACAGAAACACCGGCGCATTGGAGCTGGAAAGAGGATGACCATGGTCTTGGAGACATTATTTCCGTAGGCTGGTGCGTAAGATGGTTGGTGAACTGGAATGAAGATGGGCGCCGTTGTATTTTGTGCAGTCAACAACCCTATATTTTTCGGAAAATCGCCAGCCGATTGTATTTCATACAATGGAATACGGTAAATCCATGTGATTTGGCTCGATTTTGAGAAAAGTATTGTACTTTGCAACGAAACCTCTGACAGCGTTCCGAGTACATTCATCAATTGCACAAATTACAATCGAGCGAGACTAACCCTGTCTCGAGAAGTCCATTGAGGAAGCTTCTGTCGCCAAGCTTCCCAACACGTGTCTCTCCCGGCGCGCGTTGTGGCGTTGCATGGCGGGTGGTCAGACCCCAAGTTACTATTTGCCACTGCCGATGAAGTATAAAAACCTCTTGATTTTTCCGAATCCAGCTGGTAAGATGATAAAAATCATATCTACAATCGATGAATAGGACAGTAATCACTGCAGATAGTCGCAGCGAGCCGGGTGGGTGGAAGCCGGTACGGAAGCGGTGATGAACGGGCCTTGGAGATTGCCTCCGGAACGGGAGAATCGGACCTCATAACGCCTCGCGCTTTGAACATCCGACCCAAGTAGGAAGGCACGGATACTCCGTTAACGTAACTGAGGGGTGCGGACGCCGCAGAGGCAGCCGTGCACTAAGAGTGGTACCGCGGGAACAACAGCTCTCGTCTCTTTATGGAGACGGGGCTTTTTTTTACGTATTTTCTGCGTTACAAAACATCAGAATTCGCAAAGCGATCCATCAACCCCTGAACCGCTGCAGCTCGTCCAGATCGAAATTCACTTTCTGTTCTGTACCAGGAAAACCTGCCTTTTAAGTCGCGATCGAGCATCCATGGAATGCCTACAACAAAGGTTTTCATATCAAAAAACAAAGGAGGAAATCAAATGCTGCTCAAGAAAGCCGCACAAGCGCTGCAGCCTTATTTGCAAGTGCCAGAGGAACAAATTCTGGATTGGCTGGAAATTCCGCGAAGCTCGGAGCTGGGGGACGCCGCTCTGCCTTGTTTCCACCTTGGCAAACAATGGAGAAAGTCGCCTCAGGCTATCGCCCATGAGTTCGCTGGCCAGCTGAAAGCCTTGCCGAACACTCATGGTATAACGTGCAGCGCAGCGGGTCCTTATCTCAATCTCTCTTTTGACCGCAGCGTGTACGGCAAGCTTTTACTCACAGAGATACTGCAGACCGGCTTCGGACAGTCGCAATCGGGGCAGGGGGCCAGGGTGATAATCGACATGTCGTCCCCCAATATCGCCAAACCTTTTGGCATCGGGCACCTTCGCTCCACGGTCATAGGCAACGCACTGTACCGCTTGTACAAGGAAACCGGATCCGAGCCGGTGAGGGTCAATCATCTGGGAGATTGGGGCACCCAGTTCGGCAAAATGATCGCAGCCTACAAACATTGGGGTACACCGGAAACGCTGGAGCACAATTCCATAAAAGCCTGTCTCGACCTGTATGTGAAATTCCACGAGGAAGCCGAACACCGGCCCGAATTGGAGGATGAAGCCCGCGAATGGTTCCGTAAGCTGGAGCAGGGCGATGAGGAAACCGTACGCTTGTGGAGCAAGTTCATCCAAATCAGCATGAAGGAATTCAAACGAATGTACGAGAAGCTCGGCGTTTCTTTTGATTACACGCTGGGAGAGAGCTTTTACAATGATAAAATGGCCGAGGTCGTGGCTTTGCTGCGGGAAAAAAGATTGCTCGAACTGAGTGAAGGCGCCTACGTCGTCAGGCTGGATGAACGCAATCTGCCGCCCTGTTTAATCCTCAAGTCTAATGGAACTACGATTTACCCTGCCAGAGATTTGGCAACGGCGCTGTACCGCCACCGGGAGATGAAAGGTGATCGTTTGCTGTATGTCGTGGGTATGGAGCAGACGCTTCATTTTGAGCAGGTATTTGCCGTGCTTGAGAAAGCGGGCTTTGACTGGGCGGAAAGCTGTGAGCATATCGGTTTCGGGTTGATGCGTTTTGAAGGAAAAAAGATGTCCACACGCAAAGGAAAGATTGTAGTGCTCGAAGAGGTACTTGACGAAGCGGTGGGTAGAGCCCTGCAAATTATTGAGCATAAAAATCCGGACCTCCCTGACAAACAGCGCGTGGCTGAACAAATCGGAGTGGGGGCCGTCATTTTCGGGGATTTAAAACACAACCGTTTGAACGAAGTGGATTTTTCACTGGAGGAAGCTCTGAATTTTGATGGTGAAACGGGGCCTTATGTGCAGTATGCTTTCGCCCGGACGCAGAGTATCCTGCATAAATCCGGCATGGAAGCTTCCCTGCTAACCGGCAGCTCGGTTTCCGGGCTAAACGGTATTTACCTTGAAAGCGCCCAGGCGTGGCAGCTGCTCAAAGAGCTGGCGGACTATCCGTCCGTGGTCCTGAAAGCGGTTGAGAAGAATGAACCTTCCCTGCTGGCCAGATATTTGATCCACTCCGCCCAAACCTTTAACCGTTTTTATCATCAAGAACGCATACTGGCAAGCGATGAAGAGGAGAAAGCGGCGAAGGTCATTCTGACTTATGCAGCGGGATGTATTTTACAAAAGGGGCTTCATCTTCTGGGAATTCACACTCCCTCACAGATCTGACAGGCGCGCGTTCGCCGGCATGGCTTGAGACAGCCGTTCTACTCTCCACCCGACTGTAGTAGGTATGAGGTAAAACTATGCTGCAGGGGAGAGGGAATATGAGCTTGTCCAAGAATCAATCCGTCGCGATTATCGGGGTGCCTATGGATTTGGGAGCTGACCGAAGAGGAGTGGATATGGGCCCCAGCGCGATCCGGTATGCCGGGCTTGAGTCCAGACTGGAGCAGTTAGGATGGAAGGTGTCGGACATCGGAGATTTAATTGTAAAAAGATCGAAGCATGCCGCGTCCCCCTATGCGAATTTAAAATATTTGCAGGAGATTGCCAGAGTGAATCAAGAGCTGCGGGATACAGTGGCGAACGTTATGCATAGCGGACATTTTCCCTTGATCCTCGGAGGGGACCACAGCATTGCGATAGGAA
Organism: Paenibacillus sp. JCM 18996; assembly: GCF_055392555.1. Taxonomy (NCBI): domain Bacteria; kingdom Bacillati; phylum Bacillota; class Bacilli; order Caryophanales; family Paenibacillaceae; genus Paenibacillus; species Paenibacillus sp. JCM 18996. The sequence goes on along the minus strand of NZ_AP043884.1, from coordinate 1,212,589 downwards.
GCCTGGCTGGAGTAGGCCGCCACGTAAAGCGGGTCGGCGTGATCTGGTTTGATGCGCACGGAGATGTAAATACACCGGATACGTCACCCTCCGGCAATATCCATGGAATGCCGCTGGCGGCAGCGCTCGGGTACGGCCATCCGGCTCTTACTTCCATTGCGGGGGCCAGCTCCGCTGTTCAACCTGAGCATACGGTTTTGATTGGCACCAGGTCCTTGGACGACGGTGAAAAAGTGTTTTTGAAGCATGTGGGCATCACCGTCTTTACCATGCATGAGCTTGACCGTCTGGGAATGAGCAGGGTAATGGAAATGGCGATAGATATCGCTTCCAATGATACGGATGGAGTGCACCTCAGCCTGGATCTTGACGGACTTGACCCTAATAACGCGCCGGGAGTTGGGACACCGGTTCCGGGAGGAATCACCTTCCGCGAGAGCCACCTTGCGTTGGAGCTGCTTTCGTCTGCAGGTTGTGTCGTCAGTGCCGAATTCGTTGAAGTGAATCCGCTGCTAGATCACCGCAATCAAACTGCCGATACGGCGGTGGCGCTGATTGGCTCTCTTCTGGGCGATAAAATTATGTAGCGTGGTGCGGATTGGCTCTCTTCTGGGCAATAAAATGATTTAACGTCGATTTAGGGCTAATTCAAGGGAGGAAACTTGAAGTTTATATCGAATTGTTAGAATAATGCCGATTATTCCCGTGTGAATATGCGCTGGCAACGCGCGGTTGTCCCGGTACGCGTTGCTGCACTTCAAGCGGCTGCAGCCGTCCAAGACTATCAATTAATAACATGAATAATTAACGGAATGAATCGTGAAAGTTCCGTAAACCCACTTTGAGTTGTACTGGAGGTACATACACGATGGCCAATGTTATGCAACAGAAGTATGAACAACTCGGAGAAGTTTTACGCTCGATGGAGCAAGTAGTGGTAGCTTTTTCCGGCGGTGTAGACAGCGCTTTCTTGTTGAAGGCGGCACTGGATTTTCTTGGAGAAGACCGTGTGCTTGCCATAACGGCGGACTCCGAGACCTACCCTGTTAGAGAAAGGGAGGAAGCGATCGCGCTCGCCAAGGAGCTGGGAAGCAGGCATGAAGTTATTCACACCAGCGAGCTGGCAATCCCCGGCTACGCAGAGAATCCGACAAACCGCTGCTATTTTTGCAAAAATTCCTTGTTCGAGCATCTGATCCCTATCGCCAAAGAGAGAGGTATCGAGCACGTCATCTTTGGCGCCATAGCGGATGATTTGGGAGACCATCGCCCGGGCCTGCTCGCGGCGCATGAGAAAGGCGTAAGAGCGCCGCTGATGGAAGTCGGGATCAAGAAATCGGAAATCCGGCATATGTCGCGTGAATTCGGCCTGCGTACATGGGATAAGCCGTCCTTTGCTTGTTTGTCCTCGCGTATTCCTTACGGAGAAGCGATTACGGCACAGAAGCTCTCGATGATTGACCAAGCAGAGGATTTCCTGATTCAGCTGGGATTCCGGCAGGTGCGTGTCCGGCAGCATGAGCTTATGGCCCGGATTGAGGTTCCTGCGGAACAACTGATGGAAGCGGTCAACGTCGCCGGAACCATCTCGGCCAAATTGAAGGAAATCGGATACGCTTATGTAACACTTGACCTGCAGGGCTACCGTTCCGGCAGCATGAACGAGGTGCTCGCGGCCTCTGCTACGAGTTGATCGGCGGTTCCGCGCTACACCGCCAAGGCTTGTGCAAATTGTACCTTCCATGTAGATATATTACGCCTGCTTCTTTGTAAAGAAAAATGCCCGTTTCGCTGTTTTTCCTGGCTCTGTTCCGCAACAAACGGAATAAGATAAAGTATCGGGCAGGAGCGAAAGGGGCATAGGCGATGGGAAAAGAGGCTTTACATTACACAGCTTTGGGCGATTCCTTGACGGTAGGTTACGGGGCGGCTCCGGGTTTTGGGTTTGTACCGATCTATGCCAATTTAACGGAGCAAAGCCTGCAATCCAAAGTCAATATTTTTAACGCGGGCACGACAGGAGCCGGTTCGGAAGAGATTCTTTCTCAAATAAAACGGGAATCATCCGTGAGAGCTCATATTGTGGCCTCAGATCTGATAACGATTACAGCGGGCGGGAATGACCTGATTGAGGCGGGAAAGAGTTTCTTTATGAATAGGGACACCCGGGTATTAACGTCAGCTTTGAACCGATTCCAAGCAAATTATTCGGAGATTGTGGCCCAGTTAAAGGAATTAAAAAAAGGGCGGAAAAGCCGCCATATGGTCAGATTGATCAATCTGTACAACCCGCTTGTCGGAATAAACGAGGCGGAAATCTGGATCAAGAGGTTCAATAAACCGCTGCTGCAGTTCAGAGACCGGAACATTCAGGTCGTAAACATCTACGACGCCTTCGCAGGCCATGAAGTACGGCTGCTATCCGAAGACGGGATTCATCCCAATGCGGCGGGTTACAAAGCGATTGCCAAAAGACTGCAGCAGACCGGCTATGCTCCGCTCGTGTAGCCAATGTGCCGCCTGGTTCCGCGACTCATGGTTCGTTGCGCATAGAGTCCGCTATGGATCGATATTCCCCGGGTCATATGCGGATAGTGACTGGCGTGCCGACGGGAACCAAGTGAGCGAGCTCAATCACATCATCGTTGTACATGCGGATGCAGCCTTTGGATACCTCATGTCCGATGGACTCCGGTTGATTGGTCCCGTGTATACCATATCCCTGTTTGGAAAGCCCCATCCAGTAGGCGCCATAAGGACCGCCTGGATTCGGGGCTTTATTGATGATCGTAAAATGTCCGACCGGCGTCTTCGTAACAATTCGCCCGATTCCGACAGGATAAGATTTCACCCACCGGTCTCCATCGTACAAATGGAGCTTTCGTTCCGACGTGACTACATAGATACGATAATTAGCCATACAAAAATCACCCCAAGACAGCATATGCCCGGGGACAATAAACGTAACCTTACATTAACGAACTTGCTTAGGCTGCCTGGTCGCAGTTTCCAGTCCCTGTATCTCCTGAAGCGCCTGGACCAATTCATTACGCAGCGGTGCCGATTGCTGATCGTGGACGGGGTCCTGCGCCAGCAGCTGATTCTGTGCCTCCTCTACACGGTGGAGGGCGAACTCCAGCTGGTCTCTTGCAACTCGCATTTCATTCGGATCCGCGTTATGCTGCGCCTCCAGTACTGCCTGTTGAGCCTGCTTCGCTGATTCGATGGCCTCTTGAGCGTTCTCAAAAGCGTGCGTTAAAAACTGCTGATGCTGGTTCGGTTCAACCATGATGAAACCTCCTGTCGTTAAATTGCGTGAGTAAGAAAGGAAACGGCATTTGTTAAGTTGCACCAAATAAATCAATTTCATTCTTGACTGGATCAGGCTTCATTTCCTGGGTAAGCGCGCAAAACGAGCGAATGAATGAAATTTCGACAAATTATTCAGACAATTGCGACTATTTTACTTCTTCTTTGACAGCATTCACCTGTACACGGCAGGGACGTACCGCTTTCTTCGCCTTCCTTGCAGGATAGAACCATAAATCAGGCGTATCCGTGATATAACGAAGCTCGGCGATGAATGACTCGGCAGGTAAATGGTCCGACTTCAGTTCCAGCAGGTTGCCATCGACTCTGACCGCGTTCAGCCGGAGGGGGATTCGCTTCCCATTCACGATATATGACACGCATTGCATTCGTTTGCCGTCCAAAATGCGAATCCGTTTATTGAAGGATATTAATACCACCCCACGAGAACCGCATCTTTCGGCTTGAACGGGCCGAGGCTTCTCGGCCACAATGCCCTTACTCAAATGATACTCATAAGCCGTCCAAGTCGAGTATCCTGATCTCCAGGCGGTGTCGGTAAAGCGATCCAGCCACCGCTTGCTGCGCATCATCTTCTTCGAGGAACCGCTGTCGGTTTGAACCCCGATGGGGATTTCAGGATGGGATCGGCGGATCTCTTCAACGAACGGCCTGTACTCTTCGACATACCCAGCTGGCAAAAAGGGATCCATCCAATCCGGCCAATGGGTTTGAAGAAAATGGATGTCGGGAGAGACTTCCTTTATCATCGCCGCCGACTCCAATCCTTGTTCCTCCCGCAGCTTATCCACAGCCTCAGTCCCGCCCCGCACGGCTAACGACCAAGTGGCCACCCCGATTCCCGGTCTGGCCTGGCGCACTCCACCTTCACCGTTGAATATCTCATTAATGAAGCCGTTCACCGCGTTTACCCTGAACTCCACCCAGAGCCGATACCGCTCGCTGTCACGCAGATAATAGGAGGCCGAGGAAGGGTCGCGAAAATCCGGTATCTCCACTCCGTACAGCCGTTTAAAGGCATTCTTCGCATTTGTGCCGATATCTCCGTACACTCCCGATTTAAGGCCGTTCCACTCGGGCAAGTAGGGTTCGGCTATCTCCAAGCCGTCAAACGGGTATTCCCGCACCAATCGGCTTAATGCTTCCTTCTTCCATTGCTTGTAGTCGACGCTATGCGGAGAGAGCCTGCAGTACCCATCGTTAACGTCCTTAAGCAATTCCATGCGCCAAGCAGGCCATTCCTTCGGCAGGGGGTCCGTGCTGTAGGTGCCGTTGCCGAGCACCATCGCCCATACGATTATGCCTTTGGCATGAAGTGCATCGATCAGCTTGGCATTCACACGTTTCTCGGAAACGACAAAATAGTGGACAATGCCAAATCCGGAGACAGCCAATTCGTCGGCGATGCTGGCTTCGGAACGGTTCAGGTAGTAAGGGAAGGTGGGATCAATCTGTATGGAGGCGCCGCTCCAAAGCCTTGAACGGTCACCGCGTTGTTGCCGTGAAATGTAGACTCGCATCCTGACCTCCTCCAATCTGGTTCGTATACTTATACCTGACATGTATGTACTTCAGCAGAAGAATATTAATCATTTACCCGCCGGTACGGTGACTAAAAAGATGGAAAAAGCCGGCCCGCTGCCTTAATCATAGTCGACAAGGGGCAGGCTGGCTTTCGCCGCTGTCAAACGTCAGGATTCATTCTTCGGCAATTCATTCAAGGAAGCTGGAGCTTCTTCGGCTTTCCTGGAATTCAATGTAGTGTATTGTTCGGCGAATCTTGCGCGGTTCTGCTGATTTTCCTTCTTCCCGCTCTTGTTGATCGGCATCGGTCTTCACCTCCATGGTAGTATGATTCGAAGACGGGACTGCCGCTATTCGTTCACGCGGGCTGCAGCAGCTTCTCCTTCAGCGAAGTCTTGATCAGATCGATCCTGCAGCGGATATAAAAATCCAGTGGAGCTCCTGAAAGCTCGCTGGGCAGAACCTCTTTGTCCGAATCGTTATCTATTATAAGAACGGATCCGTTCCCGTAAAATTTGAAGGTATAATCAACGTATCCGAAGGGAGCATTATCCAGCATCTCGTGAATTTGCTCGCTCCCCATATGGTCACTGGCCGAAAGAGCCTTCTGATACCAATAATCCCGTTCGATGAACCGATAATTCTTGCACCGCATAATGTTTGTCCCTCCCGAAACTTGTAATTGAAATATCAGAACATTTGTTTGTATACCCAGTATACCAAACATATATTCGTATGGCAATTAAAAAATTTACAAAAAAAACCTCTTTAAGAAATTTTTCTTAAAGAGGCAGATGCAATAAACTACCGTTCCACTCTATATCAATATCCCGGTGATCTGACGTCTAACCCGGGAAGGAGCCGGTCAAATATCTTTCCGTCATAATGGTAAGCAGCTGAACCCCGATTTCATTATGGGCTCCTTCAGGTATGATGATGTCCGCGTATTTTTTGGAAGGCTCAATGAATGCGTCGTGCATGGGTTTGACGGTTTTGAGATACTGGTCGTAGATCGACTGGATGGTCCGTCCCCGTTCATGGATATCACGCAGCACGCGGCGCAGGATCCGCACATCATTGTCGGTGTCGACGAACACTTTAATGTCGAGCATGTTCCGGACGGTTTCTTCCGACAGGACATGCAGCCCCTCGATAATGACTACCTGGGTGGGTTCTACCACAACCGTTTTCCCGGACCTGCCGTGGATGGCAAAATCGTAAAGCGGCGTCTCCACCGCGCGGCCCTGCTTTAACTGTTCGAGCTGGCTGAGCAGCAGCTCGTGGTCAAACGCCAAGGGATGGTCGTAATTGATAGTTTCCCGCTCGCTCATCGGCAGGTGGGAATGGTCCAAATAATAATTGTCCTGCGAGATCAGCGCCGCATTCTCCGGACCCAGATTCGTGATAACTTGGCGGGCGACGGAGGTTTTCCCCGATCCCGTCCCGCCGGCAATTCCTATTGATAGCATATATTGCGCTGCCTCCCGAACAGAGTATAGTCACAAGTCAAGCTTGCCATTTTTGTATTTTAACACACTCCTCCCCCATGTAAAAATGAGATCCCTGTCCGCGCGGCGATTCCCTGATTCAGTGTTGGATTTTTTATACCGGAGCGGCCATGACCTTTTTACCCAAAATAAGCTATAATAGATTCACCATCATCTGCATCGGTTCGAGCCAAGGGGGAGAAGCATAGGTATGATCATTGTGAGGAATTTGACAAAAGAAATCGTAAACGGTCCCACCGTCCTGCATAGAATGAGTTTTCAGGTGGACCAAGGCGATTTGGTCGCCCTTGTCGGCGCAAGCGGAAGCGGGAAGACTACTTTATTCCGCTGCTTGATGCTGAAGGAGAGGTGGACGGATGGCCAGTACATATACAACGGCAAGGATATCTCCAAGATCCGCGGACTTGAGAAATTCAAGATCAGCAAGGACTGGGCCTACCTGGAAGAGAACCCCCAGTTTAATCTCAATCAAACCGCAGTCAAAAATGTGCTGTCGTCCCGTTGGCGCCACCTTCCGCTATGGAGGACGCTGACACGCAGCGCGTCGATGGACGAGCATGTCGGGGCAATGGATTATTTGGAAAAAGTGGGACTGCTGGATAAGGCGGATATGCCCGTGAGCAAGCTTAGCGGTGGAGAAAAGCAGAGGGTGGCTATTGCCAGAGCCTTGATCAAAGGAGCGAAGGTCATTTATGCGGACGAGCCCGTGTCCGGACTTGATCCCGATGCGGCGTCCTCCGTCATGCAGGATATGAAGAAGCTGTGCGAGAAGGAGAAAATCACGATCGTCTGCGCTCTTCACCAACTGGAGCTGGCGGAGAAGTACGCCGCCCGGATCTGGGGCCTGGCCGGCGGCCGGCTCGAGCTCGACATCCCCGGGCGCCGCCTGACGATGCGGGAGAAAGAGCTGATCTTTTAAAATCACGGCATTAAAGCGGTTTGCTAAAGTGAGGCACAGGACAACCTGTGTCTTTTTGTATTGGGCGGGCGCTCGTACGGAAAATGGACGAATGGAGGAGGATTAACTGTCGTGCCGAAATGAGCTTACCGCAAATATATTGTACTACCCAGGTTGCAGGAGGTGAGAAGCCGCTATCGCCTCTCTGGCACGCGGCGATATGAAGCCGAAGCTGATGCTGTTCTCCCATATTTGCGGTTCGTCCGAAATAACCGGCGCCGAGAAGTTTTTGCTGTTTCTGATGCGCGAGCTGCAGCCTCATTTTCACTGTACATTGGTGGTGCCCGCCGACGGGATCCTGTCTGCCCAAGCCAGACACCGCGGCATAGACACAATTGTTCAATCCTACCCGCTGCTCTACAGCTTATGCATTCCGGGACCGAACACTTCCAGCGAGTTCCGCTCTCTTAGGAAGCATAAAGCGATGCCCGCCTTGCTGGACTTGCTGCATATCCGGCAGCCCGATTACATTGCGGCGCTCACCTGCGTCAATCCGCTTCCGGCATTAGCAGCCAAAATTATGGGTATCCCCTGCCTTTGGCTGATTACGGAGGCGATTGTTTCCAATCCTTATACAGGCGTTTCCGCGGCTCTGATCCATAAGCACTCGAACTGGATTCTCGGAATTTCCGATACTGTGCTCCGTCCATTTCAACCGCTGTCTATCGAATCCAAACTCCATCTGGTTTACCCGTCCTGGCACGAGGAAGATTACAAACCGGAAAGCTGGCCGAATCTTCGCTTGATGAAGAGGGGGCAGCTTGGCCTGAACGAAGCCCGCCCGCTTATAGGATGCCTCTCTTCCTACCTCATTCCGAATAAAGGAATACAGCACTTCATTTCCATGGCCATTTCTTTAAGCGAAAAGTACCCGGACGCGGAGTTCCTTCTGGCCGGGAGGCCTCTCGATGAAGATTATTACAGGCACTGCGTACAGCTGGTGGAGGCTGCGGCGCTTGGTTCCCGTTTCCATTTCGTACCTTTTTCCGCCGACGTGCAGCAGATTTATTCAGCACTGGATATTGTTGTCGTTCCCAGCTTGGTGGACGAAGGCTTTGGCCTGACTGCGATGGAAGGCATGGTCTTCGGAAAGCCCGTCGTGTCCTACGGAGGCGGAGGAGTGGAAGAAATCCATCTCCAAACGCGCAATGCGGAGCTGCTTGCCGTGAAAGGCAATATCAACGAGTTGGCGAGTAAAATATCCCCGCTTGTGGCTGATGCCGCGCTCCGCGAACGGGTTGGGACGGATAACAGCCTGGCGGTAAGAGAGGCATTCGGGATCCATTCTTTTCGCAGCAGGATGCAAGGATGGGTGGATCAGGCTAAGCGGCACACTGCGGTTCGAACCTCCGCGCCGCGCCGGTACCTTGACGGCAGACTGCTGAAAGGCTCCGAATCCATAGTAGTTTTTCTGACCGACAAAGGATCGAAGAGGCCCTTCCTGAGCAAGCGGATTTTGAAATTCTACAGGCAGCGAATGAGCAAGGTCAAGGTGCTCAAGGACGCGATGTTAAATGCGATTCCTACAGGCGCCGCCGTCGAGCGAACCCTGAGGATCAGAAAGAAAAGAAAGAGAAGAAGAAAGCCGGCGGTGACCCGAACAAGAAAAGCTATCGGACAAAGATCGGGATCGTTCCGAAAGTTTGTTTCACTCAATAGAAAACGCACCGTCAAGAAAGCTTCTTCCGCTCGAAAATCAGCTTGAACCGAAGGAGGGATACAGCTGAAGCTATGAGAGTGGTAACCATACTTGGTACAAGGCCCGAAATTATCCGGCTCAGTCTTATTATGAAGGAACTGGACCGGCTGGCTGAAAGGCATGCCGTCATTCACACAGGGCAGAATTTCACTGCCACGTTAAGCGATATTTTCTTTCAGGAAATGAACTTGAGGCAGCCGGATTATTTATTGAAGATGCAGGGGCAGACATTGGGCGGACAACTCTCCATAATGATGGCGCAGGCGGAGAGGATTTTACTGGAAGAAAAGCCCGACCGGGTGCTCATCCTCGGCGACACGAACAGCGCTTTATGCGCCGTTCTGGCGGAACGGATGGGAATCCCTGTGGTTCATATGGAGGCGGGCAACCGATGCTTTGACCTGAATGTACCCGAAGAAAAGAACCGCAAAGTGGTGGACGCAATTTCTTCAATCAATATGCCTTACACGAAGCAAAGCAGGGAGAATCTGATCCGCGAAGGGATCCCCGGCCGACGCATCGTCCTGACCGGCAATCCGATCTATGAAGTGCTTACGGCGTATGGACGGCCGATAACGGACAGCGCAATTTTACAAAAGATGAAGCTGCAGGCAAGACAGTATTTTCTGGTCACGGCCCACCGGTCTGAAAATGTCGATTCGGTCAAGAACTTGACTGAAATTCTAGAGGGACTTAACCTTATCGCAGACAAATATAAACTTCCTATCGTTTGCAGCACCCACCCCCGCACCACATCCCGTCTGTCCCTCCTTCCGGCTCTATCCGTCCATCCGCTCATCCAATTTCATGAACCTTTCGGCTTCTTTGATTTTGTCCATTTGGAGCAAAATGCTTTCTGCGTGCTGACAGACAGTGGGACGGTACAGGAAGAATGCTGCATTTTCGGGATTCCGACAGTCACCATGCGCAGCACGACGGAGAGGCCGGAAACGGTTGACTGCGGCAGCAATATCGTATCTGGGTTAAAAGCGGAGCGGATCGCCGAAGCGGTAACGCTGATGACTTCGATTCCGGCCGTCTGGAGCTGTCCCGAAGGCTATCTTGATCCTGGTGTCTCCCATAAAGTTGTCAAATTTTTGTTAGGAGGGAACTTACATGTTTGAACAGGCCGCTATTCTGATCACCGGGGGAACCGGTTCTTGGGGCCATGAGCTGACCAGGCAGCTGCTTCCTCTGAATCCGCGGGAAATCGTGATTTTCTCCCGAAACGAATGCTCTCAAGTTGCGATGAAAAGGGAGTTCGACGACACGCGGCTTCATTTTTGCATAGGGGATGTCCGTGACCGGCAAGCGATGTTCAAAGCATGCGAAGGCATTGATTTTGTGTTTCATCTCGCTGCGCTCAAGCACGTGCCCGTATGTGAGGATCAGCCCTACGAAGCATTGAAGACCAATGTGAACGGAACGCGCAATGTGATTGAAGCTGCCATCGGGAACAAGGTTAAAAAAGTCATTAACATCTCGACCGACAAAGCCGCGAACCCGTCCAATTTTTACGGCATGACCAAAGCCATCGGAGAAAAGCTGATTGTATTTGCCAACCTGCTCGGTTCCGAGACGCAGTTCGTTTGTGTGCGGGGCGGGAACGTTCTGGGAACTAACGGAAGCGTGGTGCATTTGTTTAAGGATCAGATTAGAAACAAGCGCCAGATAGGCATTACGGATAAAAGGATGACGCGTTTCTTCATGACCCAGGAGGACGCCATCAACACCATGCTGCGTGCGGCAAAAGAAGGGCGGGGCGGGGAAACGTTCGTCATGATGATGCCCTCCTGCTCCATTATTGATTTGGCCGAGGTCCTGATTGAGGCTTCCGGTGAAAAACATGTGAAGATCGAGGAAATCGGAATGCGTCCGGGAGAGAAGCTTCACGAAATTCTGTTGTCGGAATATGAGAGCCAGTTCTCCGTTCAATACGACGAAAACTACCTGGTCATCCTACCTTCCATCGACATTCCAAACCTGAAGGAGCATTACGAAAAATATTTGCGACTCGAAACCAAATCCTATTCCTCCCATGAAGCGCTGATTTCTAAAGAGGAGATAAAAAAGCTTTTGGTCAAAGGCAGGTTTTTATAAATGAGAATTCTGATCTTGGGCGGTAACGGGATGGCAGGGCATATGCTGGTACAATATTTTAAAAAGCAGTCAGCCTATGAGGTGCACTACACTTGCAGGGATCCGCGGGATCCGGACGGCATTCCGCTGGATGCCTTTGTTCCACATGCGATTGAGCCCATTCTGCAGCGGCTTCGTCCGGATTATGTTATTAACTGCATCGGCATTCTTAACCAATACGCGGAGCGGAATGAAGCCGCCGCCTTTCGCATCAACGGAAAATTTCCTCATGAAGTGAAGGAAGCGTTGGAACCGCAAGGCGGAATGCTGATCCATATCTCGACCGACTGCGTATTCTCCGGGGAATCGGGTTTTCACACGGAAAACCATCCTCCGGACGGCAAATCCGTCTATGCCCGTTCCAAAATCGTCGGCGAGGTGATCTGCAGCCGCCATTTGACGATTCGCACGTCCATTATCGGACCTGAAGTGAGGGAGCAGGGCATCGGGCTGCTCCACTGGTTCCTGCAGCAGACCGGCACGGTCCACGGATATGTCAACGCGCTTTGGAACGGGGTCACCACTTTGGAGCTTGCCAAGGTTATCCATGGCATGACCCTGAGGCCGGTTTCCGGCTTGGTTCATCTCACAGCTCCTGAGCCCATCAACAAATATAATCTTCTGAGGCGGTTTCAGGACGTATTCGATAAAAAAGATGTGGAAATCATGCCGGACGACAGGGTTGTGATCGACCGTACGCTGTTAAACACGCGTTCCGATTTTAAGCCCTGTACACCTCCATATCCTCATATGCTGCGGGAACTGCGGCTTTGGATGCGGTCGGGATGAATGGAAGGACGATCCTGATCACCGGCGCGGGCGGATTCACAGGAAGGCACGCATGCGGACATTTTCACACAAAAGGGCTGAAAGTAATAGGATTGGTCCGCCGTAAATTGGAGAATGCGGTGGAATACGAAACAATGGTTTGCGATTGTACCGATGCGGAACAGGTAAGGAAAGCCGTCTGCGAAACCGCTCCTGATTACGCTCTGCATTTGGCCGGCCGCAATGCTGTAGGCGATTCCTGGACCGATCCCGCCGGGCATTTTACGGCGAATGTGATGTCTACCGTATATTTGCTTGACGCCTTGCGCGCATTTCCTGCATGCCAAACGCTGATTGTCGGCTCCATGCTGAATTTCAAACTCTCGGCAAAACCGCAGCCTGTAAGCCCCTACAGTCTGACTAAAACACTGCAAACCTTAACTGCACACTCTTGGCGCGAGTTGTACGGACAGCCTATTAAAGTGGCGCTGCCCTCCAATTTGATCGGACCAGGGTTCTCGGGCGGCGTCTGCGGCCTGCTGGCCAGAAAAGCCGTGCAAGTTGAGCGGGCAGGGGATGAGACGCCTTTCCGATTGTCTTCTCTGGTGGAGCAAAGGGATTTTCTTGATGTCCGCGACGCAGTCAGAGCTTATGAAAGAATTCTTTTCCATGGCGCGTCCGGAGTGGAGTATCGTGTGGCATCCGGCAATTTACATTCCCTGGAAGACGTGGTGAACGGGTTTCAAAAGATATGTTCCCGGCCAATCCCTATTGAAGTGGGAACGGCGCTGCCTAAACAATCTGCTGAGCCCATTAATATCGACGGGGTGAAATCCATCGGATGGGTGCCTCAGTATTCATTCGATGAGTCGCTCCAAGACGCCTTCCGATTCTTTCTGGATTTGAAAACCGCATCTCCTTCACAAAACAATACTCTGTCGTGATGCGGCGAATTGGAATTATCCCTTCATGGTTGATAACGAAAAAAGGCCATCTGTTAAGATGAGCTTTCGATGTCGACCGGAGGGGATTTTTTATGTCTGAAAAAGGACCTCTCCGGTTATATGAATGGACGATGTCACAATAAGTAGCAGCCGGCGGCAATGCCTTCCAGGCTGCTGTTTGATGGCAGGTCGGTTTAAGATTCAAACTCTTACTTACTTTTGGATCTTAAATACGTGTCGTAAAATATTTTCCTCGCCACGGCATAAGGCAAGCCTGTCTTCGCGATTCCGGAATCATGTACGCACCACGGCTTTTCCTGTGCCGGGACAGCGATATCATATCCGGCCTTTGCAAATTCCATGCATTGCGACGCATCATAGAAATGCCACCCTTGAAAAAGGTCTTCCCTCCAGGGCAGATCGTATTGGGTAACCATAAGAAGCCCGTCGATGACTTGAACCGTTTCGTAATCTCCACAGATTTCGCGGCCAGAGTATAGCTCCATTTTTCCCAGATGGCTGTCGTATACTTTTCCAACGATATCGTCGCTCTCCCACCAAACGCCGTTTGCGTGAATCGTTTTGGCGCCGATAATGCCGAGCATTCCGATGTTAGCATTGTTTTGGAACAGGGACAGCATATCATATATAAAATGGGAATGAATTATAAAAACGTCCTGGTGCAAATACACCTTATATTTTGAGTCGGACCTTCTCATCGCATCGTTATAGCCCGCCGTCATGCTTGAGCTGCCTTCGCTCGAAATAAGCTCGATGCCGTACCCGTCCGGAACTGCCAGCGACCGGACATAAGCTGCGGATTCTTCGTACAACATCCAGTCGTTCGTACAATAAATGAACGATATTTTCCTATCGTTCATTTACAGCACCCCTCAATTTTGGATACGAATTCATCTGCGGAAGCGGTCAGACCTCTGGCAAAGCTGGTATCGGCCAGCAAACGGATCGTATATTCCTTTTCAATGATGTCGCTCTGCAAAATGTCCGCTATATCCTCATACCCGATGTCGCCGCTTGCCAGCATCGTCATGACCGTATTTATGCTATCTGCCCTTTCAACGTTCTGTTCAATTCTCCGCATCAAAAACTTCACCTTCTGCCGATGTGCGGGATCCGAGTCGTTACGGGCGGGCGCATGCTTCGCAGCCCGGAACAAATACTGGTACGTATGGTAATGATCCCACAAGCTTTCATGGCTCCACTTACACAGTTCCGTGATGAACGCTTCATCTTTTTCTGTGTGCCCGATGGTGGCCCGATTATAAACTAGGTTTTCATATCCGGTTTCCTTAAACATTTTGCAAATTTCGTAAAACGTAAAAAAGCGGATATGCGTTCGATCAAGCAACCCTCTATCGGTGTAGGTCCAATATCCGTTCAGCAAATCCCGGATCAGGCTGAAATGCATCGCGTTCGGAATGCTGGCGAGCACGTTACCGTCTTCTTTCAAGTAGAAGGCTATGTTTTTTAACACCTTCCAGGGATCGTACAAATGCTCCAGAACGTCCCCAAAAATAACATAATCGAAAAACTGTCTCGGGTAGCGCAGATCCAATGTTTCGACGTTTTGACTTTCCACGTGAGCAACCAAGGAGGCAACAGCGGCGGAATGTTCGTTTAATTCGATTCCGTACAGTTCCGCATGAGGATACAAGTTCTTCAACTGCAGCAAAGTGGCTCCACAGCCGCAGCCTACTTCAAGAATTCGGAGCGGCTCGTCTTTTGGCCGGTCGATGAACGAAAGGAGATCATACCGGATATGGGTAGAGTAGACTGGGTTGTATTTCCATTTTTCTTCAAATTTTTGTTCATTTTCCTGCAGCAGGTTTGAAAAAGCGGACGGATCGCCGCTAAACGAAGCACTGCCAAAATGCTGAATAAACGTATCCTTGCACAGCATCAGCTTATATCCGGCCAATCTGATCCGCAGACAGTAATCTTCGTCTTCAAAGTTGCCGGGAGAAAATCGTTCATCGAGCGGCCCGACCTTCTCGAACACTTCGCGTTTCATCAGCAGGCAAAAGCCGATGAGCTTGATCCGCTCCTCCCATTTCGCCCGATCGGTCTTGTTGTATTCGCCGGCGAACTGATGAAGCTCTTCCAGCGTACGGTACGGCACCTGAATTGCCGTATAGTAGGATGCATTGTTGGTCAGCGGACCTGCGGCGCCGATCCGTTCGTCGCTGTTCAAGCAGAGGAGCAGCTGGTCGAGCCAGTTGACGGTTACGATCGTATCGTTGTTCAGCAGCAGAATATAATCCCCTGTAGCTAACGCCATCCCTTGGTTGCAGCCTTTCGGGAAACCGGCGTTCTCTGCGTTATAAATCACGCGGAGATCCGTCTGATTTTGCAACCATTGGGCCGTGCCGTCCGTGGAGCCGTTATCAACGATAATGAGCTCATAGCTGTCCGCCCTCGTATAACGGCGTATGCTTTCAAGGCAAAGCTTCGTATATTCCAGTTTGTTGTGTGTAAGGATTACGATGCTCGTTTTCATGACTGCTGAACCTGCCCTTCGCGCCCAAGGTGGGTTTCCAGGATTTGTTTATTGCTCAGTACAGCCGGGTCGTCCGGCAAATAGGAACGTGCAATTTCATTATGATAAAATGCTTGTTCCAACATTCCGATTTTGCCGTAACAGACGGCGAGCTGCAGGTGGGGAAGCCACGTATAGAACTGCAGGTTAATCAATCCCCAGGAGTTCTTCGGTTTTTCCATTTGCGCTGCCAGGTTGAACCAGAAAACAGCTGTATTCCAACTTTCCTTCACAAAAAAATGATTGCCGATCCTGCAGCATTGTTCAGCGAGCGGCACATCGTACTCGAATGATTTCAATAAATAGTGAAGCTCCTTTTCCCGGTTTCCCAACAGCAGATAACATTGTGATATTTTAATACATACCGTAACCATATCTTCAAGGGCGAGCTCCTGTTTGTCTAATAAATGAAGATATTGTTCGATGGCTTTTTCATAAGACTCATTTACCAACAGCTCATCAGCAAAGTGAAACAGGTCCCGCTGGGAAAGCTTGTTCCCTTGGGCAATGAGTTTCTCGTAAATCCTTAAATTGCGCTGCGTTCTTTGAGCGAGTTTGTTGTGGGTGACGGAGATGTTGCTATGAAAGATTGTCGCTTCGGGACCTAAAAACAGATATTCGTGAACCGCTCCATACCACTTATAGTTGTTGATTCGCTTGACCAATCTGTTTCTGCGGCAGCTGGCGGCAGGATGACCGTGCAGATCCAAAGCTACATGATATAGCATCGAAACGGAATCCACTGAGGGCTCGAGCGATGCTTTTATTTCCATCAGCTTTTGCCGATCTTGCTCCAGCAGCTGATCGTCCGCATCCAGCCAAAGAATGTAATCCATCGTCGCCAAGCTGAACGAATAGTTTCTTGCCGCAGCAAAATCGTCAATCCATTCATAATCAAAGATGTTGTCCGTATAGCCGCGTACAATTTTTTTGGTACGGTCGGTCGAACCCGTATCCACGATTATGATTTCATCCGCAATATTCTTCACGGAATCAAGGCATCTGGCAATCGTATGTTCTTCATTTTTTACAATCATGCACAAGCTGATCGTTATCATCGGAGCACCTCGCATTCAAAAAGAAATAACTGCAGTATGACGCAGAAAACTTATAGAAACGGTTTTGTACACACGGTTAGAACCGGTGGATGTCAGAGAAAAAAAGATACCGCCGCGGGGGCGATATCCTTGCATACCGCATAATTACGGAGTAGCTGCCAAACCGTTCTGAGCAATCCCGCTGAAGGACTCGGGGCCAGACCGGGTAACAACTCCCACTGTAGTAGTAGCGCTTATAAACATAGCATAAACTGTCTCTGCCGCTGCCGGAGCGTTAAGGTCTACAGCATTGAAGGTAATCAAGTTATTTTGAAGTACAGCAGCGCCAAATTGGTGCTCAGCCGTATAAATGATGGTGCCGGCACCGAATACAGCGGATCCTCTCTGCACATTAACGATTACGGTTGCAATTGCAGCAGCTGCAGCCTGTGCTCCTACGGTTCCAGTAAGATTCACGATAAGGCCATTCGTGCCTGTGCCCGCTACGCCTTGCGTTTGCAGACCGATCACGCCTGCCAATGCAGGAACGGTCGCTACGGCTGTACCAGGAGCACCGAATAAACTAGAGTTCTCGGAAACTCTCAAATCAAGAAAACGTCCCATTTAGATTTCACCTCCTTGACTTAAGATATTATACGATATGACAAACTCTGTAAGATGGCATGGATGGATTATAGAATACATTTGCCTTATTTTCCTTGCGTTCGCTCGCCTGTTCACAATCTCATTTTCGTTTATACCAGGACGATAGGTATAGCATTCTTAGCGGGACATGCCAGGACTTGTCTATCATTTTTTGAGTATTGAGACTAATTATGACGATGTGGCATTTCACAGGGGAACGCCTGGTGATCAACGAACACGTGAAGTCGGCTCACGGCAATGTTCTTTCGCAGCATCTGATCCGTTATGACCTTGCCTGTCTATACCGCATGATTACGGAGTAGCTGCCAAACCGTTCTGAGAAACACCGCTGAAGGATTCAGGGCCAGTGCGAGCAACAATTGCCGCTGAATTAGCGCTTATAAACATAGCATAAACTGTCTCTGCCGCTGCTGGAGCGTTAAGGTCTATAGCATTGAAGGTAATCAAGTTAGTTGCACCAGCGACAACTTGGTGCTCAGCCGTATAGATGATGGGGCCGGCACCGAATGTGGCAGATCCTCTTTGCACATTAATAATTACGGTTGCAGATACTTCATTCGAATTCTGTGCTCCTACGGTTCCCGTAAGATTCACAATAAGGCCATTCGTCCCTGTACCCGCTACGCCTTGCGTTTGCAAACCGATCACGCCTGCCAATGCAGGGACGGTTGATACGGTTGTGACGGGGACAACCCCGAAAGTGCTGGAGTTTTCGGAAACTCTCAAATCAAGAAATCTTCCCATTTGCATTTCACCTCCTAGACTTGAGATATTATACGATATGACAAATTCTGAAAGATGGCATGGATGGTTTACAAAATTCCTCTAATGCTACAAAATGGTGACCCATTCTCAATTCAACTGCGTGGAATACAATGTACTGTCGGACAATGGATGAAGCATTCTTAGCGGGAAGTGCCGGGACTACCAGAAACTATAGGAGGAGTTATTAATGACGAATCTAAAAGACAGTACAGGCGTGTATGACATTATCAGACAGTATAACGCCTCTTGGTCAGCATTTGCCGATCTTACTCTATTTGACGAAATCACGAAAAAAAATCATGACGATGTGGCATTCACAGGGGAACGCCTGGTGATCAACGAGCTCGTGAAGTCAGCCCACGCGAATGTT
This sequence comes from Paenibacillus sp. JCM 18996, assembly GCF_055392555.1. Lineage (NCBI taxonomy): Bacteria > Bacillati > Bacillota > Bacilli > Caryophanales > Paenibacillaceae > Paenibacillus > Paenibacillus sp. JCM 18996. Next base: position 1,194,324 of record NZ_AP043884.1, on the reverse strand, counting down.
CTATCGCAGCATTTGATCCGTTATGATCTTGCCTGTCGTTTCGTCGCAGGAAAAAAAGTGCTCGACGCAGCTTGTGGATCCGGATTCGGCTCGAAAATGTTGGAGATATCCGGGGCAGAGGAAATACAAGCTATCGACATCTCGGCAGAGAGCCTAAGACACGCGCTGAGAGATTATGCTGGAAGCCGTATTCATTACGTTTGCGGTGATATCAACCATCTTCCCTATGAAAGTGAAAGCTTTGATGTGGTTGTTTCGTTTGAAACGATTGAACATGTTTCCAATGGCAGCCTCTGGATCTGTGAATCCGCACGGATGCTGAAACCTGGCGGACTGCTTATAGTTTCGACGCCAAACCGCGATGTGACCAACCCGGGCCTCTACTACGGAGAACAGCCGGTTAACCCGTATCATTGCTTCGAGTATACAATTTCCGAATTTATAGGCGAGCTGTTGCCATCCTATGATGTACTGGAACTTTACGGGCAAACGATCATACCGGACCACAAGATCCATGCTCGACAGGCTGTTCGAGGGTCGCTCGGTCGAGATTTATCGTATGTACCTGGATTCTGTCCCGATATTCACGGACATCAACTTGTGCCTCTCTCAACGCTCAAGAACGCACAACCTATTTTTATCGTCGCTGTATGCCTTAAAAAGTAAGTAACTCCACCAAGCGGCCTCCCTGAGGGATGGCCAAGACTCATTGGACATTGAAAAGCCCTGGGAAGCAAGCTGGCGTCGTTACTCAATCAACGTCAGCTTCGGACTAACCCGGGACTTTTTCAATGTCTATTCAAATAGGTGAGCGCCTGGTTGCCGGCTTGCTCCTTTACGCTTATGAAATGATCGCTGGTCCCCGCGGATATCGATGGAACACTTGAACAGGAAGGGGTACTGCTTTCTCAGCCTGCCAACCGTAGGCTTGTAATTCTCTCTGGCTTGGAATCGGTCGTAAGCGCCCGCCTTCTGAATAATAAAGCCCGTTATCCGGGCCCAAAAACAACCGATACTCCAGTAATTCATGCTCCGCAAACACGTCCGGACCGATAGGAGGTCCTTCGATCAAACTTTCCAGCTGTCCGGTTAACAGCCGAATTGTTTCGTCAACATCGAATCTTAACCGGAGGAATGAATCGAAATCTTGAAAAGAATAGCGAATCCCATGGCTCACCAAATGCATAAAGTTCTTTGCGTCACGTGCCACGAAAACTGACGGGTAATGCTCGGGGAACATGCCGCCATGCTGCAGCGGCATTCCTTCGAGGATCGTAGCAATAATAGAATCCGGCAGCTGAACAAGCTGATCCGGTCGGAATCGGAACGCTTGAAATGCCTCAGTAGATACGACAGGCCGCTTGAATCCCCTCTCAATTTTGTAAATGTTCCCCTTTGAATCACTAACCAATATTCCGCCTGGCAGCGGGTTTCCGACCGGTTCATGATGACAGTGTGAATTTCCGTACCTTCCGGGTAAAAACAATTCATCTACAGTATATATAAGACGTTCGGGGTTGAATCCCCATTTTCTTATGAAGCTTCGGCGGTTTTTCCGGGCTTGCTCTGCCATGTCAATCGAATTACTGCGAAAGCTCGCATTGCCCTCATGATGGACATGTGTATCGCCGGCAACGATAAGCCGAAAGCCTGCTTTCAACGCACGGTATCCGAAATCAATATCTTCATATCCGCCTGTGGCAAACCCTTCGTCTAACATGCCGATTTTATCGATCAAGCACCGCGGGAACAGCATGCAAAATCCGCTTACCGCGGTTGTTTCCCGCCAAAGGTACGGGTTGTGCCGATTGAATATTTCCGCAAAGGGATGGTACTCTTCATACGTTGCATAAGACATCGGGACTCGCTGCATAGGCATTACCATATTAGACACAGGTCCGACGATGCCGATATCAGATGAACTATGGAGCGTGAGGACAAGATTTTGAAGCCAACGGTGGGAAACGACAGTATCGTTATTAAGTAGAAGCATCATGTCTCCCCTTGCTGCAGAGATACCTTGATTACATGCACCGGCGAAACCGCGGTTGGTCGAATTTTCAATCAAGAGAATATCCGTCCGGTTACGCAGCCGGCCTTGTGTGCCATCCGTTGACCCGTTGTCGATGCAGATCAGCTCATAGGGTAAATGGGTGTATTGAACAACGCTATTCAGGCATCGTTCCGTCATTTTCCAATTGTTGAAAGTTAATATGATGATACTGACTAACATTCCGCCCCCTCCAGTATTGAACTATGGACATGATTATCAAAGTTTTTTTAAAAGTTTCCGCAGCTGGGGCAGGCACGCCTTCTTGACTGTTTCAAACTCAGTTTGAATGGCGGCAATATGTCGTACTGTACCCATCTGTTTATGCTTGCGGTAAGCGGTGAGGGGTTCGTTAATGTAGTAAAAATCTACCCTGTGCAATAACGTGCGGAGCCAAAATTCATAATCATGAGTAAAGGGCAGGGATTCATCGAAATACCCTATGTTGTGTACAAAATCTTTTCGCATCATAACAGTGCTGCCGTTCACCGGACAGTATGAAGCGAATGCTTCAATAAGTGCTCGAGCGGTCGGAAATTTCACAGTCGCACAACTCTCTGTGACCTGGCTGGATTCGTTTATAACGTGGTAATCTGTGTAGCTGATGGCAGCATTTTGCTGCTCCATAAACGCCAGTTGACGTTCAACCTTCGTCGGATAAAACATATCGTCCGAACTAAGCCAAGCAACATACGTTCCGGCAGCCAGCCTTATTCCGTGGTTGAGCGCACTTGCTGTTCCACCGTTGGCCTTAGTGATGTAATGGATGCGATCCATGTAAGGTTTAATCCGTTCCTTATGAATAGCAGACCCGTCATCCACTACAATAACTTCAATATCCCGGCAGGTCTGGTTCATTACACTAAGTAAAGCCTGGTCTACGTATCCGCAGTTAAAAAATGGAATGACAACAGTTACTTTCGGCAATGTTCTCTCACCTCTCTATTGTGTGGGCTGCAAGCACCGTCATATTACGATATGCTGATCGCAGGATATGATTGTGGACGAATTAGGCAGATTTACATGCACTGATCATTTTTTTTAGATAGCAGTCGAGGCAACTTTTTTTAGAGGAACGAATAGTTATTCGTACAACCCGGTATCTTCCTGCAACATACATATATTAAGACCACAAATAAGGAGGACCATAATTGAGAGTATTATTTAGCTATATCATACCGAGCGGCGGGATGGAAACTCTGAATAGAACCCGAGGCGAGGCGCTTCGAAAGCATGGCGTCGATTGTCATCTGCTGTACTCACGCTGCGGGGCAGGGATGCAGAACGCCTCGGACTCTCCTACACATGTTACGGACAATGATCAAGATATTCAACATCTTCTTAAAAATGAAGGGTTTCAAGCAGCGGTGGTTTCATCCGACTATATCATGCTGGAGAGACTTCGCCGCATGGGTTTTACAGGTCCCGTAATCTATGAAGCACAAGGCCTCGGTCAGATAGATCATGCAACCAGGCTGGTAACCCAAGCTTCGCCATACATTTTGGCTTATGCCGATGCGCTGCTGTACCCTCCAACTTCTCACCTCGTGCAGCTGTTTTCAAGGTTCCCGACCAAACTCCATTTTTGCTTTCCAAACTGTGTTGATACTGCGAAATTTCAATTCCGTCCACATGCAGGAACTTCTTATCCGGTCATCGGTTGGGTAGGTCGACTTGAACCAAACAAAAATTGGCGGGAGTGCCTGGAAATCGTTCATCGGATTGCGTTGTACGAACCGCAATTGCGGTTGTGGTTGTTCGAGGACTCCAATCTGTCTGCCGAACCGGAAAGGGCTGCTTTTCAGGCTGCGGTCGCGCGCTTAGGGCTTGGTCATCGAATCGACGTGTTCTCTAACGCACCGCATAGTGATATGCCTCATTATTACTCGGTTATAGGTGAATCAGGAGGATTTTTACTGTCATCGTCTGTTCTCGAAGGATTCGGATATGCAGTCGCTGAAGCCTTGAGCTGCCGCTGCCCGGTTCTTTCAACTGATTCCGACGGGGTGCGTGCTTTCATCAATCACAATTCAACAGGCAAGTTTTATCCTCTCGGCAACATTGGGCAGGCGGTTCAAGAAGGACTGGAACTGATGAAAAACGGGCCGCTGCGTGAGTCAATCCGAATGCGAGGCAGGTCGCATATCGAATCTTTATTCAGTTCAGACACCTACGCCGCTCATTTCATCGGGATGTTACACCGACTCGGTTTACAATAAAATCGCCTTGCAACATTAGCCAAGAAGGCTGGTGTGACAGGCGAACATCGACCTCGGCAATTCCAAGAGGCCTGGCATTTATTTTACACCTGATGAGGTTAGATTCGCCTTTTTGGAAAACAGATCCCGAAATGACTTACGCAAAATTAGAAGGAAAACGCCGGATATTGCTGTTCATTATGAGTCTGACACCGTTCGGGGTATATATAACGGGAGTAACCGGCTCTGCAAACTTACCCGTTACTCCAGGAAAATTTTCGACTGAGTACAATGGCGGGATTTTTGACGCTTTTGTAACAAAGCTGAATAGCTCCCCAGTCTGTGGCGACAAGGACAGTGAGTATTGCAAGGTTCCCCGCCTATGAAACACAACTCCGTGTAACCGGCGCTAACGTAGTTGCAGATTTTTTTGCCTCAAACGCTGCGGGCAATGTAAACGCTGCACAGCGCGTTCTGCAGGCAGAAGAAAACACGATTGCGGCTATAACTCCAGTTCCGTAAAATAAATGTATGCTGGGAAGGAGCGCTCTTAAATGGAACGAAACTGGTGGAAAGAAAGCGTTGTATACCAAATTTATCCGAGGAGCTTCAAAGACAGCAACGGGGACGGCATCGGGGACCTGCAGGGGATTATCTCCAAACTGGATTATGTAAAACAACTGGGAGTGGATGTCATCTGGCTGTCTCCCGTGTTTAAATCGCCGAATGACGACAACGGCTACGATATCAGCGATTACCGGGATATTATGGATGAATTCGGCACTATGAAGGATTGGGAGCAGCTAATCGAAGCGATTCACAGCGGGGGAATGAAGCTGATGATGGACCTGGTTGTAAACCATTCCTCTGACGAGCACTCCTGGTTTATTGAATCCCGAAAGTCCAGGGACAACGAATACCGCGATTATTATATTTGGAGGGACGGCCTTGACAACGGCTGGGAACCGAACAACTGGACCTCCGTCTTCGGCGGTTCGGCTTGGCAGTTTGACGAACAGACGGGGCAGTTCTTTCTTCATTTGTTCAGCAGGAAGCAGCCGGACCTGAACTGGGATAACCCTAAACTACGCCAGGAAATGTACGATATGATGACATGGTGGCTGGATAAAGGGGTAGACGGCTTCCGTATGGATGTGATCAACATGATCTCCAAAGCGGAAGGATTGCCGAGTGTTCCCGGAGGACAGCGCTACGCGTGGGGAGGCGAATTTTTTATGAACGGTCCCCGGGTGCATGAATATTTGCGGGAAATAAACGAGCGGGTTCTATCCAAGTACGATATCATGACGGTAGGGGAAACGCCGGGGGCTTCCACCGAGGAAGCTCTTCGGTATGCGAACGACGGGGGTACGGAGCTGAATATGATTTTTCAGTTCGACCATATGTCTTTGGATGAAGGCTGGGGCGGCAAGTGGGATGTAAGGCCGTGGGAGCTGCACCGGTTGAAGGAGACGATGTCGAAATGGCAGAAAGAGCTGGAAGGGAAAGCGTGGAACTCGTTGTACCTGAACAATCATGACCAGCCGCGGATGGTCTCGCGTTTCGGCAACGACGGTAAGTACCGGGTCGAATCGGCCAAAATGCTCGCTACTTTTCTCCATATGATGCATGGCACGCCCTATATCTATCAAGGGGAAGAGCTGGGCATGACGAACGTGCGGTTCGAGAAGCTTGAGGACTACAACGATCTCGAGACCCGCAACATGTACCGTCAGAGAGTGATTGAGAACGGAGCGGACCACAACGAGGTCATGAGCGCGATCTATCTGAAAGGCAGGGATAACGCCAGAACACCCATGCAGTGGGACGACAGCCCAAATGCGGGTTTTACGACCGGTACTCCTTGGCTGAAAGTGAATCCCAATTACACACATATCAACGCTGAAGCCGCTCTGAGGGACCTTGATTCGACGTACTTTTATTACCAAAAGCTGATTCAGCTCCGAAAAAAGCACGACATTATCGTATACGGGACATACGATCTTATTCTGGGGCCCCATCCGCAAATTTACGCGTACACCCGGTCACTCGGGAATGAAAAACTTGTGGTCATCAACAACTTTTCAGATCGCGATGCGCTGTTTGAGCTGCCGCAGGAGATCGTTTATACGGAAAAAGAGCTGCTGCTATCCAACTATGAGGTTGACGGCAACGAGGCTGTGGAAAGAATGGCTTTAATGCCATTCGAGGCCAGGGTATACTTGCTTACGTGATCCTGCTGAATCGGCTGCCGCCTCTGCGGCGGTTTTTTCGCACAAGCGAACCGGACAAGGCAGGGCGAATCCATTTGGTATAAGAGGGAGGGGCGGCTATGGGTAATGTCGACATGCTGCGCAGTTATCTAAAAGAAGGCGATTCCGTTGTTTTCCTGGGAGGAGCGGGTACCTCTACGGATAGCTCCATACCTGACTTCCGCTCGGCTTCCGGTTTATACGGCAGTGAAGCCGGAGCGGAGTTCCTTTATCCTCCGGAGGTCATGCTAAGCCACAGCTTCTTCATGGAAAACACGGAGGAATTCTACAGGTTCTATCTCTCGAAGATGATCTACAAGGATGCGAAGCCGAACTACGCTCATTCTGCGCTCGCACAGCTTGAACTCTCAGGCAAGCTGAAAGCGGTCATTACGCAGAATATCGACGGCCTGCATCAGATGGCGGGGAGCAGGAAAGTGATCGAGCTGCACGGCTCGGTCCACCGCAATACCTGTCTCGGCTGCGGCAGATTTTATTCGCTGGAGGAAATGCTTCGTCAGGCGGATACCGGAATTCCGAAGTGCGTCTGCGGAGGAGTGGTGAAACCGGACGTCGTGCTCTATGAGGAACCTCTGGACACCGAATTGTTGAGCGAGGCGGTTGGACTGATTGCAGACGCGGACATTCTTATCGTCGGGGGCACTTCACTGACCGTCTATCCCGCCGCAGGGCTGGTCGATTATTATCGGGGAAACCGGCTCGTTCTGATCAACCGGTCTGCTACGGGCTATGATGCCAAAGCGAACTTGATCATCAAGGATTCGATCGGAAAAGTGCTGAAAGAAGCGGTAAACTCGCTTGAATAATGGATCCGGGCGCTGACTGCTCCGCAGAAGGTATTGTTCATCAGAATTTGGCGGGATCTTCCGCGAACTCACTTACATATTTTGCGTTAAATTTATCCATAATATGTAAGACTGTGAACAATAACCGGATGAAGGAGTCGTTAAAATGTTGAAAAAATGGTACCTGCTCATGCTGCTTTTTACCCTGGTGGCGATGGGCTTACGAAAGCTCCCGTTAACCGGAGAGGCGTCTTCCGCTCCCGCGGAAGCGCCCCGCAATTTGATTGAAATCCAGACGAAGCAGGTGAACGTGAGCGCTGAGGGGAGCCGGGATATCGTACAACTTGCAGGCCGCAAACAAAATAACGCAAGCACGGCATACAACGAACTCACCATAAATGTATTTGACGGAGGCACCCGTGAAAGAAAGGCATCCCTTTCCTTAAAAGGCGGATACAATCCCAGAATGCGTTTCTGCGATCTCAACGGGGACAAGACCAATGAAATGCTGGTCTCTGTAGAGACCGAAAGCAGCGGCGGTGCAGTCGACCTGGCTATTTATTCCTTAAAAGAATTTAAGCCTGCCGGGATTCCCAATCCGCCCGAGCTGACCGCCACCGGCAGCCTGGAGGACCATTATGCGGCAAAAGTGAAGGTGGCAGAGGCTAACCGGACTTTTTCGCTGGATTTGAAGGACAAAATGGCAGCCTACGAACAAATGGGAATTTATCGCGGCGGAAAGCTGGTCAAGCCTGTCGAACTGAAGGTACACCCGTACAGCATATGGACTGCCAAAGACCTGGACCGCGACGGAGTGTGCGAATTGAGAGGCGTACAAAGAATCAGCGGCGTAGGCCATGAGGATACGGTAGGAAACGCGCAGTCCGTCTGGAAGTTGAAAGGTTCCGAATGGAAACCGATAGATATCCGTATCGAAAAATAGCAAAATTTTGTACAATTGAAGTACACAATGAAGTTATGTACCAGATGCGATATGAGGAGCTGCTGCCATCATGCAGATCGGAATCCCCAAAGAGATTAAAAATAATGAAAACCGGGTCGCCCTCACTCCGGCCGGTGTGTCGGAATTAGTGCGGTCCGGACATCAAGTGTTCGTTGAAACTGACGCCGGTTCCGAATCCGGGTTTTTAGATAACGAATATCAGGCGGCCGGCGCCGTAATCTCCTCTACTGCAGATGAGGTATGGGCGAAGGAAATGGTCATGAAAGTTAAAGAACCGCTTCCTAAGGAATATGAGCTTTTTCATGAAAAACTGATCTTGTTCACTTATCTTCACCTGGCTGCCGAACCGGAGCTGACCAAAGCCTTGATGGATAAAAAGGTGACTGCGATCGCTTACGAGACCGTCCAGCTTCCGGGCGGCCAGCTTCCTCTGCTGATGCCGATGAGCGAAGTGGCGGGACGCATGGCTGCTCAGATTGGAGCCCGGTTCCTGGAAAAGCCGCATGGCGGCAAAGGCTTACTGCTGGGCGGAGTGCCCGGAGTAACAAGAGGGAAGGTTACGGTCATAGGCGGCGGAATTGTCGGTACGAATGCCGCTAAAATTGCGGTGGGTTTGGGGGCGGATGTGACAATCATCGATCTGGACCCCAATCGGCTGCGCATGCTCGATGATTTGTTCGGCAACTCCATCAACACGCTCATTTCCACCTCTTCCAACATCGCCGAATCAGTTGCGGAATCGGACCTTGTAATCGGAGCGGTCCTCATTCCGGGGGCCAAAGCTCCCCGATTGGTGAAGGAAGAGATGGTGAAAGCGATGCCGGCCGGTTCAGTCATTGTGGATGTTGCGATTGATCAGGGAGGGATTTTTGAAACTTCCGACCGCCTTACCACGCACGATAACCCTGTACACATCAAACATGGCGTCCTGCACTACGCGGTGGCAAATATGCCGGGAGCCGTTCCCCGGACCTTCACCATCGCTTTGACCAATGTGACCGTCCCTTATGCGCTGCAGATTGCAGGCAAGGGTGTACAAGCAGCCGGTCTCAGCAGCACCTCCTTAAGAAAAGGCATCAATGTAATGGGCGGGCATATCACTTACGAGGCTGTGGCAGCCGCGCATGGATTGGAGTTCATAGACGCCAGCGCTTTGTTGTGAAAAATACCTTTCACTCAGGGGGGAGAAGCAGGAGCTGCTCAGGTGTATATTTTCCACCCCATATGAACTCCAAATCATACGCGGTCGAATCGTGACGGATCAAAATCATAAGTGAAACTATCGGCACGGCAATAATCAACGCAACTATCAATAACCATACAAAAAACTGAATCACTTCAACCATGTGCAATCCCTCCTTGGGCTTAGCTCACATTTTTTACTCACAGTTTATGAGTGCTTTTTATGAAAGATGTATGAACAATAGAAAAGCCGACCTGCTGCAGGTCGGCTTATTGCTCATCTTAAGTTATGCTGTGCTTTTGGCTTCAGGATTCCAAATGGAACGGCACTTTGACGATAATAATGTCCTTCCGTTTCAACAGCGCACGCTCAATAAAATACGCGGCCTGGTTATGAAGCATCCTATGCCACCATTTTTTGGTAATGAAAATCGGCAGAACCACTGTAATTTCATATTTATCGCCGACTCGCCGCTGGACTTGGTCAATAAACCGCAGTAACGGATCTTTAATGCTTCGATAACGTGAATAATACGTTTCTAACCGGACTCCAGGATTCCACGCCTCCCATTTCTGTTCGAACTTCTCCTCCGCCTCCTTATTGATGGCAACATGGAACGCAAGAATCTGTTCTGGCGAGCTTGATTCCAAGGCGTATTCGATCGAATTGCGCACGACTTGATTGATCCCTCCAACCGGGACAATCATCAGCGTGCTTTTCAAATGCAGTTCTTGATCGACAGCCATTTTTAACTGCTTGCCAACGCTGACATAGTGACGTTTGATTCTTACCATAACCCATACCAAAGCCGGAATAATAATGGCAATGGTCCAAGCTCCAGCTGCAAACTTTTCTACAAGGGAAATGATAACAACCGAGAAGGACATCACAGCACCCAGACCGTTGATGAATACCTTCGATTTCCAACTGGACGGTTTTTCTTTCAGCCACTTTTTAACCATGCCGGTTTGAGCAACCGTAAAAGAAAGAAATACCCCGATGGCATACAATGGAACAAGAGCATCGGTCTTGGCCCGAAATGCAATGATTAACAAGGCGGACATGACCGACAGAACGACAATACCGAAGTTGAGAGCAAGCCGGTCACCCCTGGCATGAAACTGTCTCGGCATATACCCGTCCTGTGCCACAATAGCGGCAAGAAGCGGAAAACCGGCAAACGCCGTATTTGTTGCAAGGAACAGAACGAGAGCGGTTGAGATTTGAACCGAATAATACAGCCACGAGCTTCCGAACAGAGTTGAGGCTATTTGAGAAAGCACCGTGGGATTTCCTGTTTCAGTAGGAGCAATGCCGTATAGATTGGCCAAAATAGAAGTCCCGCTGAACATCAAAAACAATAAAATACCCAGATATAAAAGTGTGGCTTTTGCATTCTTCACGGTTGGCTCCTGAAAGGCTGGAGTGGCATTAGAGATGGCTTCAACCCCGGTTAGTGCCGAACACCCCGAAGAGAATGCGCGGAGGAGAACATAGAGAGTCACACCCGCCGGTATATGCGCTGGCATGGAAATGGCGGCAGACGGAATCCCTTGGGTAATAACCTGATAAAAACCGGCAGCCAGCAGGGCAAAAATATTGAAAATAAAAAAGTAGGTCGGAAAAGCAAAAATGGTTCCGGCTTCCCGTACACCTCTCAGGTTGATAAAAGCAACAAGCGCTACGCCCAGCACGGAAAGCTCGACATTAAACGGAAGCAGTTGTGGAAAGGCGGACGTAATAGCGGCTACAGCAGCTGTTCCGGATACGGCGACGGTTAAAGTATAATCCACGAGCAGCGCGGCGCAGGCAATGAGGGACATTAGCGGATTATAGTTGTCCTTGGCCACTGCATAAGCGCCGCCGCCTTTTGGATAGCCATTGATCACTTGACGATACGAAATAATGAGGGTGAAGAGCAGAATCACTATGATTAGTGAAATAGGGAGACTAAACCATCTGGCCGCCAGTCCATAAGCAACAAGGGCAATTAAAATGGATTCCGTTCCATAAGCCACTGAAGATAGCGCGTCGGAAGAGAGGATAGGCAATGCCATCCATTTGGGCATGCGTTCTTCCTCCATCGATTCGGTGGACAACGGGCGGCCAAATAAAAAATGTTTCATTTTCATACTGATTCCATCTCCTACGATTTAATATGTATTTTTATACTTATCATTATTTAAACTTATAATTTCTAACATATCATCCCCATCTCCCCATTAAGACATACAAAATAATATCACGACCCTCAACCAGTATAATTCTTTTTTATCTATTGTTAAACTTTGTTGTTGATATTCTTATTGAAGGACAGTAATGTTCGATGGTGGAATATATAGTTGTATTTTTTGAAATAAGGGTTTGTGGTTATGAAAGTTACGATGAAGGATATTTCTGATAAAAGGAGGGGTTGAATCAATAATTCAAGCTTTTTTAAAGCAAGATTGCACATTATTGGTGCCAACATTTTCTTCTACTTTTGCTGTTGATCCCCCTGACAATAAGAGACCATTAGATATGGGAGCTATTCCAAAAGCAATTCGAAACATGCAGGAGAGAAAACGTGGTCTACATCAATTGAATTCATTTAACGCAATTGGTCCTCTTGCAGAGGAACATTACACAGCACGCCATTCTTCAGAATCCAATGATAACACATTGCGGGAATACTGATCGTGAACGATGTAATGATGCAATACTGGAAGGACCAATATTATTGTAAAATTTCAACTGTTATTACGATAACGAAGACGATATTTCGGAATCAACTGCCATAGGTGGTTTTTCTTTTGGTCAAAAATCAACAATTAAAGATAACAGAGCCTATCTATTTAGTCACAGTCGAGTGAGTCCAGCAGCGGGCACATCTCTCTATCGGGTGTTTAATTCTATACGGATGTGTATAAAAGATAGAATAAACACAAAAGAGGTGACTACCATGGAACAGAAAAAGAATACTGCAAAAATAGAGCAGCAGGGGAACAGGGACCACCCGGAGCAGTATCCGACTGAAAACGAAAGCTTATTCGACCTTTACGAAAGCGAACGGAACGTGGATCCGATTCCGATGGAAGATTTGAATATGGAAGTGAAGGAAGAGAAACAAAAAGGCGCCACAAAACATAATTCCTCAAGCGAGAAGAAGTATAAGAGCGGTTTCGAATGAATAATCGATACTCGGCAGGCTGTGCCCACAGCCTGTTTTTTCATTGTATAGGAAATTATGTTTTTCAGTGGCTGTGGATAAGTGTGGGTAGATACATTCATCCGCTGGGAGATGATGTTTCGCATCGCAAGTCGCCCGTCTCCTAAATCACCTTTGCGCCTTCGGCATTATATCAGGTAGGATCGATCGGAGTTACAGCGATACTCCCTTGGTTTTTAACGGTATAACCATCCGCCGTTCAGTACCTCAATGCGAGTTAGGAGAACCGCACATTGGGCAAAATTAAGGGAAATCCTACATCTAATTTGACTTCGATATCGTTAGAGATCTATCTAAATGGAAAACCTCCATCAAAAACAGCGGTTACTCTAATAATTCACTGGAATGGATGGTATTAACGGGAGATTTTCCAGTTATATGGGTCGGAATGCATCAAACAGAGAAAATATCAGTATGTTTTCCAGTTAATCAAAGTAAGCCAGCATACCGCAAGCCAGCACATTCCGGGCAACCCTTTCACCATTGCCTAGCAAAGATGGGGGCAGCGAGCCTTCTGTACATAACTTTTTCCTCATCAAGACCGCCGTCTTATGATCAATTTTTAAAAATGACGCTCCACCTCTTTCGGCGGGAACGGCCAGCCAGGTCAGTCTCTAATACCCCTCCATAAAAACAGAAAAACATCCTGCTTCCACTCGTCAGAATGGAATGGTATGTTCTTCGTCACTTATCCCTGATTATAATGTATGAACATGACAGTCCCTGTTTCTAAAAACACGTCTTTATTCATCCGCAGGGTGATTTTGTTCTGGACGGGATAGGCGGGAGGAGAGTGTTATGGTAAAATTCACAGTAAAACGTACGGGAAAGGCGGAGCTTCAGGATGCGCGAGAGGAATGTTATAATCCTTGCTTTGTTCTATGCTTTTATTTATATGAGCACAGGTTCGTTCTCCTCCTATATCGGAGTCTATTTCACAGAAGCGGGGATCGGGCATACCGAGATCGGCATCCTTACGTCCATAGGCGCTGTCGTCGGATTGTTCGCGCAGCCGTTGTGGGGTTTGGCAGGTGACCGGTCGAAAACGAAAAACCGCATCCTTATGCTTTGCACGCTGCTGTCCGGGCTGACCGTATGGCTGGTGCCCTGGGCTGGGTCGGAGTTTATGCCGCTTCTGTTTGCCATGGCTCTGTTCAGCTTGTTTCAAATTGCGATCAATCCATTAAGCGACGCGATTACATTGGAGCTGTCATCCAGAGGAGTCGTTCGATTCTCGAGTATCCGCACTTTCGGTTCGGTCGGGTATGCCCTCATTTCCGTTGTTGCCGGCTGGCTGTTTGCCAAACATATCGATACCATTTTTCTCGTGACCTCGCTTATTATGCTTGGTTGTTTTTTATTGTCTGTCGGCATTCCGCAGGTAAGAGGCCATCAAAGCGGCACGAAAAAAGTAAAGCTGGTGGAAATTTTTAAAAATAGGCAGTTGGTCGTAATGTATGCGTATACGCTCGTATTATCTGCTACTATGGGATTTTTGTGGTCATTCCAAGCCATCTACAGCAAGGAGCAGGGGATCAGCATGGAAGTGATCGGCGTAGGGCTTGCCGTCGGTTCGCTGAGCCAATTTCCGTTCATGATCTTTTTTCAGCGGTTTTATAATCGGTTCGGCATACGTAAAATCCTGCTTTTCTCCGGTGCGGTACATACGGTAAGATGGTGTTTTTACGCTTTCGCTCTAACCCCGGCCACCTATATTCTCAGCTGGATTCTGCACGGGGGGACTTATATTCTCTTCTATATGTGCCTTGCGGAGTATGTGAACAAGCATGTCGTAAAGGAGCTTAAGGCGACCGGGCAGATGCTTAATTCCGTCATCCAGCTGAGCATCGGCAAAATCATCGGCGGTATGCTGGGAGGACTGTATGCCGCCCGGTTTGGCTTTCATAACTCGTTTTTGCTTATGGCGGCAATAGGGGCGGTGTCCACGGCGGGTTTTTATCTGGTGAGCCGGTTCTACCGGGTGTTCACGGACATCAGGGGGCCGAAAATGGAGATCCAATCAGGCAGTCACACGGGATGAACCCCATATCCATCTCCCTGCAACGCGCCAAAGTATGGGTTAGCACCAAAAACCGTCAGGATAATCTGTTCCTGACGGTTTTTCTTCAATCGCCTAATAAATTACGAGATACGGTGCCCGACACCAACGGCAGGAACTTCTACAGCAGATGCCGGACCTAGCCTGCAGTTTCGTTCCACTTTTGCTGTGCGGCATGGACGTGTTCCCAGAAGTGTTCCAGCTCTTTTTTGGCAATCTCCCGTATAAAGCCGATGTCTTCGCCAATAAGATCCGGAGACCATTTTCTGCCCAAATTGGCATGAACTACTTCGTCGGCCCAATCGTAGTCTTGAAACTGCGTCATTAAAGGGTGCTTGGCTTGATCGCGGCAGAATTCATATTCGCCGGCTTTTCCAGGACGTTTCATAGCCCCTTCTTCAATACCGATCGCAAGCCAGGTGTATTGAGCTCCGGGGATTTTCGGTGCATTCACATCATAATCCGATGTGTATTGCGGACGGCTCATCCAGTCCACACCATCATTTTCCAGCGCGGCCTGACCGAATAAGGCATGCCTTACTTCGTCCCACAGATGACGGGCCAAGTCGCGGTAAAATTCCCAAGGCATGTTTTTTTGCGAGAAAATGACCCCGGCAATTAATTCAGCAGCGGTCATTTCTTCCTGCCTCACGCGCATTTTGGCGAGCAGTTCCTTTTGCACCGGATCTTCCGGCGGATTAGCCACACTGGTTCGCGCCCAGGTGACAGGGCCCATTTTCCGAGGATCCCGAATCGATTTAAGCGGCAATTTGTAGGGTTCGTGCGAACGCCAACGATAAGGCAGCACGGGTGTTTTTTCCTCAAGACCGTCTATTCCCCCTGCAGCAGCCAGGAAAGTGAGCATTTTTTGCCTAAACTCATCGCTGCCTTCCGGATAGATCCCTGAAGCTTCAACTTCCCGGATCATTTGTTCACCCCAGGCGAGCTGTTCCTCCAGGTCCAGGATCATTGTACGGAGAATACGAATACTAGGTTGGTCGACAATTTGCTGAGTGGAAGCTATATGCTTCTTGTATGCAGCGAGCATAGCGGGTTTCACAACGCCATAGATTCCGACGGCCAGCTCCAAATCATTGCGGGCTTGAATCAGCTCATCCATCAGCAGAGACAAAGACGCATCGGGCTCATGGTTCAGCACAGCCGGGGATGTACGCAGCTCCGTGATCCGTGACCGAAGTCTGTCGGCCGCGTCGGAATCCTCGTACAGATGCTTTCCAAGAGCAACTTTCAGGTTCCAATCCTCTGCGGCAGGCAGATGGCCCGCTGCGATTCGAAGCAGACTTTCATGCAGGAAACGATAGCGCTGCAAAACTTTTGCATTTTTCTCTACTCCATACTGTCCCAAAGCGTACGGATTTCTTATTCCGGCGAAACTTAACATGAAACTTCCCTCCCGCGGATTGTAAACGTTTGTGTAACTGCTTTCATTACATCAGATGACGGTTTGCCGTTCAATAGAGCAAAACGTTGCAATTGTGGATTTATTTGATATGGTTTTCTTGTGCCAATACCAAAAATTTATTCAGTGGATATAATGCCCGATATTCTTCGGTAGGCGCCAGATGCTGTGCGCGCGGATCGGCGAATTGCCTGCGGTACTCGGATGCCGTGGTTCCTTTGATTTTCAAAAAACAGCGGTAAAAATAATGTTCGTCATGGAATCCTACTTCATAGGCAATCTGTTTAATGGTGGAGTCGGTCTGAATAAGCAGCTGGCATGCCCTTTCAATGCGTCTGTAAGTGATTGCCTTTTGCGGGGAAATCCCCATATACCGGACAAAAATACGGGAAAAATGTTCATGCGTCCAGCCTTGCGTCTTGGCGACATCGGCAACTGAGAGTGGGAGATGAAGGTTGTTATCGATGAAATGGAGCGCTTTTGATATCTGGGGAGGGAGCTGCAAGCTGCTGGATGGCAAATCATCGGCTCCCGAAAGAGCATCTAACTCGGCCAAGAGCATACACAGCGCAAGATTGCACCTTTCCTTCCAGTGCGTATGTTTGACGGCAGCGAGGTGCAGGATATGCTTGAATAATGATGGAAGAAACGATGCATGGCCTAAATGCACAGAGCGGGCGTCAGGCGATGCCAAGATCGATAAATGATCGTTATCCGGCGGCAGGTCAAGACTAAAATGAATAAACAAGTGCCTTGTTGGCATGGCTGGATCGAAAATATAGGAATGCTCCTCCGCAGGCCGTGTCAGGACAAAGCACGGCTCTTCAAGAGCGTACACCCGGCCGTTCACCCTGTATTGCGTACCCGAGCCCACAGGAAAATAAACCAGCTCGTATTCATTGAGTTGTCTGGGCCCTAACGTCCAGCCCGCCTTCACGGTAAAATCACCGGCCATATTAATCCGGCAGTCCAAAACAGTGGATGCTTTCATCAGACACTTGTCCTTTCATAACGCGATTAATAGCAGAGCAGGAAAATTGTATCCCTTTACCGAATTTTGTAATATAACGTCTCCTGCAGCTCAGTGAAAATTGCTATCATAATTTCGAATGGGGGAATATGGATGCCGCTGCCAAAGAACTTACGAACGAACCTTTTCTCAGGCTTCCGTTTTAAACGCTTACATTCCATTGCAGTGCAATTATTTCTGTTGTTTTCTATCAGCATTATTATCCCGGTGCTCACCGGAGGTTATATGTCCTACAAAAAATCGGCTAACATGATCGAAGTCCAGGTGAGCAATGTAGCATCCTTGACTATAAAACAGGTGAGCGACAATCTTAATTATAGTTTTAAGGGCATTGATAATACTTCAATGAGGCTCCTCAGCGATAAAACGATTCACGAAGCGCTGCAAGCTAAGAATAACACATCTCCTTATGATAATTATAAGTTGAACCTCGAGGCGAAAAATTTTGTAATTTCATTAATCGCAAATATGCCTGAAATTCTGGATATTTATATATTGGATGTGAATAAGCAAAATTCGGTTGTAAGCTCAACTATCCAAATTGATCCCTGGCAAACAGAATGGTACAAAAGTATCATCGAATCTGACAGTCCCGCGGTTTGGTTCGGCTTATCCAATACTTCTTATTTGAAAGGCGTAAGCGTGGGCATTCCCGTGTTCGGATTGGGACGCAAGGTCATAGATGTAGAAACGGGCAAAATCATCGGCGTCATGTTCATCGAAGTAATAGGCAACGTGCTCAGTAAAACGCTGGATGATGTGAAATTCGGCCAGACAGGCTACACTTATGTGATCGACCAAAATAACAACTTTGCTTATCACCGCGACCCGTCCCTTTTTGGCAAAGCTTCAGATATGGTCTTGCCGAACAGGACACAAGTGATGAAGATGAGAAACGGCGATATGATGGTTATACCTGCTGAACTCGGGAACGGCTGGCGGGTTGCGGGTGTCGTGCCTGTCAGGGAGCTGGTGGCGAGCTCGACTGCCATTCGCGACTTGACCATCTGGATCGCTTTGGCTTCCGTCCTCTTGGCCGTGATTATGGGGTATTATGTGGCTCATAAGATAGGCCGTCCGCTCGTGTATTTAAGTAAACTCATGACGCGCAGCGAGGAAGGAGACTTAACCGTACGCTCCAATATAGCGGGCCGAAATGAGATAGGGCAGCTTAGCCGAAGCTTCAATAAAATGATTCGTCAAATCGACGCCCTCATCCAACGTATCGCCGAGGAAGAGAGCGAGAAGAAAAAAGCGGAGATCCGCGCCCTCCGCTACCAAATAAATCCTCATTTCCTTTATAACACGCTCAATTCCATCCGGTGGATGGCAAAGCTGCGCAGGACCGAAGATGTGGCTAATGCGATCTCCACGCTGGTGATTCTGCTTGAAGCGAGCCTCGAAAGAAGCGGATCCATTGTCAAATTGGGAGATGAGCTTGATTTGCTGAAGAAATATATGATTATACAGCAGTATAGATACAACAATGGTATCACTTTGAACATCCATTGTCCTCCGGAGCTGGAAAAGTTAAATTTGCCGAGAATGCTCCTGCAGCCACTTGTGGAAAACTCCATCTTCCATGGCATTGCGCCCAAGGAGAATAAAGGCTCCATCGAGGTGACCGTGTATACAGAAGGAACTGACGCAGTGATTGAGATTGAAGATGACGGCGTGGGAATAGAAAAGGATAAATTATCTCATCTGCTGACCGGCAAGGGCAGCGCCAGAACGAGCGGCATGACTCGCATCGGACTGTTACATGTTCATCAAACGCTGCAGCTGTATTACGGGGCCCCGTACGGGGTGTCGGTGCATAGCACGGAGGGTCAAGGAACGAGCGTCAGGCTGATTTTTCCAATACAAAAAGCTTCTGCAGAAGATCAGCCCGACAGTGTATACTAGTTTACAGAAAGGGGGATGGACATACATGTACCGAGTTCTGCTCGTTGATGACGAACCGTTCGCCCGGATGGGGCTAAGGTCTACATTTGATTGGGAGATCAATGGCTTCCAGGTGGTAGGGGAGGCATCGAACGGAAAAAATGCGCTTCAATGGATTGACCGGAACGAAGTGGATATTCTGATAACCGATATAGCGATGCCGGTGATGGATGGCCTTGAGCTTATGCGTGCGGCTCGGGAGCGCTGCCCATGGATCAAGATCGTTCTGCTTAGCTGCCACAGCGACTTTGCTTTTGTTCGGGAAGGAATACGTATGGGGGCATCGGATTACTTGCTCAAGCCAACTTTAGAACCGGACGATTTAAAAGAGGTTTTGGACAAGATCAAACAACAAATAGTGGAAGACAGGAAAATAAACCATTTTTATCTTCAGCAGGAGTTGTCGGGTAAACGGGCAGCTCTGGAAAAAGCATTCACACAGCTTATAGCGAGAGAAGAGACGGATATAAGTTTAACACTTGGCCTGCCGTGGCTGAATGAAGGGTATCGTATCGTGGTTTGCTTGCTGGACAATGCAGCTGAGCTGCGCTCCGAAAAAGGTGGCATTTTCATCGAGATCGTTGTAGAAGAAGTGCAGGAAAGCTTTTACGAGCTGGCAAGAGATGGTATTGCCTTTCGAAGCGACGCGGATCAGCTGATATTGGTCATGCCGGAAGCAGCGGAGGGAGAAGATTATTTTAAAGAGAGATTGGGAGCCTTTCATTCTTTGCTCAAGCAGAAAGGTGTGTCATTTACTTTTGGCATCAGTGGAAAAATCACCGGGGTAGAGAGGTTAAAGGAAGCCGTCCAGGAAGGACGTCAAGCTGCCAAAATGCGGTTTTACCAGGGGGCCGGCGGAATTCATTCGTATGAACAGGTCCCTAGTTCGGCAACAGGCAAAGAAGAAACGGAAGGATTAAAGAACATGCTGAAGGACTCGCTCACGGAAGGGGCAAGGGAAGAATCCTCCCATTATTTGCAAAAGCTCTTTATGTATTGGACATACGAGCATCGGACTCCGTCTGAGGTGAAGCGCGAAGCGTTGGATCTGCTCTATCTGTTCCAGATGTGGAAGAAGGATAATAAAGCCGTTACAATTGGGCAAATCGAGGCTCTGCGACTTATGGTATCGGTTGAACAGGTACAGGAATTGATAAGCTCCGCTTTCGAAGAGATTTGGAGGCAGCAGGATGAGATCACCGAAGACCAAGGAATCCACCGGCGCTCTGTGGCCAAGGCGATCGAGTATTTGAAAAGCAACTACAGGCGAAACGTCAGTCTGCAGGAAGTAGCTGACCATGTGTCCATGAGCAAAAATTATTTCAGTGAAGTGTTTAAGAAAAACACCGGGCAAAACTTTATCGATTACCTTATCCAGCTGAGGCTCAGATGTGCCAGCGAGCTTTTACGCACCTCGTCGCTGAAGGTGTATGAAGTTGCCGAAATGTCCGGATTTAACGATGTAAAGTACTTCAGTAAAGTATTTAAAAAGATCATGAAAGTGTCGCCGGCCGATTACAGGGAGAAAATCAGCTGATTGTTCAGACAGTTTCAAAACTTCGGAAATCAATACACCTTTTCGGAATAAAAGCGGTTTCACAAAACGGTGGATTAAAGCTATAATGAAAGCGTATTCAAATATTATATTGAAAAGGGTGATCGATATGAATTTGAAAGGGAAATTATCGCTTTCGTTGTTAACGGCGACAATGGCTTTATTTCCAGTGCTGCAAGCATGCAGTAATGGAGGGGGACAAGCTGGAGGGGGACAAGCTTCATCGACTGATGGGAATGCACCTAAAGCTGGAGAGAAAATAAAAATGAAATGGTCGACATGGGGCAACCCCGGCGAATTAGGCAGATTTCAGGAATTCACAAAGGACTATAATTCAAAGCATCCGAATGTTGAGTTTGAATTAATTCCAGTGCCGAGCGACTATGAACAAAAACTGTTGACCCAGCTCAGCGGGGGCACAGCGCCTGACGTGTTTTATGCCGGGGACGGCACGATTGCAAAAATGATCCAAAACCAGACCATTGCGGAACTGACGCCGTATTTGAAATCCGGAGACAATGTTAAAGAATCGGACTTCATTCAGGGCTTGTGGGGCGCAGCGAAGAAAGACGATAAAGTATACGGTGTGCCGGTTGACTGTAATCCTCTGATTCTATGGTATAACAAAAAATTGCTTCAGGATGCAGGAGTTACCACAATGCCCGCCGACCTTTATGAAAAGGGCGAGTGGAATTGGGAAAACTTCAAAGGAACACTTGAGAAATTGCGTGCAAAAGGAAAGCACGGATTTGTAATGGATAACGGTTGGACCAACTACTACAGCTTTGTAACCGCTAACGGAGGCACTCTCTACAATGACAAAGGGGAGTACGTGCAGGATAAAGATCCTAAGAGCGTAGACGCATACAAGTTCCTTTATGACAACGTGAAGAACAAAAACATAACGTTTGCTGGCACGCTGCCTAAGGGCCAGGGCGGAGACGCAATGTTTATGTCAAACCAGGTCGGATTTGTAACAGCAGGCCGCTGGTATCTTCCAATCTTTAAACAAAATAAAGACCTTCAATTTGATATCGTTCCATATCCGACTAACACCGGCAAGAAGATCGAGCCTGCCGCTGTAGCTACCGCGTATATGGTTTTGAATAAGAGCACTAAACATCCGAAAGAAGCCTATGACTTTATAAGCGCATTTGTTTCCAAGGAAGGCCAGAAGTTCCGCTTGCAGGGCGGCGGTAATGCGGTTCCTTCCGTACAGGGTGCTGATGACGTCGTATTGGAAGGCAATCTGCCTGAGCATGCGAAATATTTCATTGATGCACGTAATATCGGTTATGCCTTAACACCAGCTGAATCGGGAGTACCGGGTCTAAGCAAGGTTATCACCGACGAAATGGAAGCGCTTTGGCTAAAGGACGGCAAGCTTGACGAGACACTCAAGACTATCAATACAAAAGCCAACCAAAAGATCGCCGATTTCAAAGCAGGAAAGTAATTTCTAACCACTTACGGTTCTATGAACATAGGAAGGCTGCCATGGCCAATGCCATGGTGCCTTCCTCCATATGAAGGGGAAGGATGGTGGCATATGAACAAACGCGTGTCGGAAGGCCTTTGGGGTTATTTTTTCATTTTGCCCCAGATGATAGGACTCCTATTATTTGCACTAATTCCGCTCGTTTCCGCTATTGCTTTGAGCATGATGAAGTGGGATGGATTCGGCAAGAAAGAATTTATAGGATTCGGGAATTTTGCCGGCCAGTTCAGTAATCCGGATTTTAGACTGGCACTGCTTAATACGGCAGAATATACGCTTTTAGTGGTTCCTGTCGGTATTTTTCTCGCTATATTGGTCGCCGTGGCGCTAAACAAGGTACGAGGCAAAGTCTTCTATCGATTGTTTTATTATATGCCGGTCGTGACCGGATCTATCGCTGTCTCTGTTGTTTGGCTGTGGCTACTCAACTCGGATTTCGGGATCATTAACGTTTACTTAAAGCAGTGGTTTGGGATCATAGGTCCCGATTGGTTGACGAACCGGTCGCTCGTTATTCCGTCAATCGCACTGCTCAGCGTCTGGTGGGGGCTAGGAGGAAACATGGTATTGTTCCTGGCCGGTTTGCAGGGGATTTCGTCCAGCTACTACGAGGCTGCACAGATTGATGGGGCCAACAAATTTCATCAGTTCTGGCACATCACTCTTCCATTGTTGTCTCCGACGACTTTTTTTGCAACGATTATGTCCATTATCGGATCGTTCCAGGTGTTTGACCAATCGTTTGTTATGACTGGCGGAGGGCCGGCAAAGGCCAGCTACACGATAGTGTATCATATTTACCAGCTGGCATTCGTAGACTTCACTTTCGGCAAGAGTGCTGCAGCAGCCGTTATTTTGTTCATAATTATCCTGACACTGACCCTGATACAAATGAACATGTCAAAGCGCTGGGTGCATTACGGGGGTTAATTTCTCACAAAAGGAGGGGATGTAATGGAAGCAAAAATGGAAGCTAAATCCCAAAACCGGCGGATAACCGCGGCAGCGATTAGAACGAATCGGAGCGGAACTAGTCCCATTGCCACGCTGCTGCTGCATGTGGTACTGATTATAGGCGCCATATTAATGACAGGCCCGTTTATCTGGATGATTCTCAGCTCATTAAAACAGTTTTCACAAGTCTTTCTGATCCCGCCCAAATGGATTCCCGATCCCTGGGAATGGGGGAATTATAAAAGATCGTGGGAAGCTTTGCCGTTCGGCAGGGCATATTTTAACAGTTTCTATATCGCTTTAATTTCCGTTGCAGGCCAGTTGATTACCTGCTCGATGGCGGCTTATGCGTTCGCCAAAGTTAGATTTCCATTCCGTGAGTCCATCTTCGTCTTATTTCTGGCGACCATGATGGTTCCTCACCAAGTGACTATTATACCTCTTTATTTGATGATGAAAGGTATTGGATGGCTGGATACGCATTATGCATTAATAGTACCCAGTGCACTGTTTAACGCTTTTGGAGTATTTATGCTTCGTCAGTTTATGAAGAGTATCCCCGATGAATTAGAGGAAGCGGCCATCGTCGATGGAGCCAATCGCTTAACGATCTATTGGCGCATTATCCTGCCGTTGGTGAAGCCCGCGCTTGCGGCACTAGCCATATTCACATTTCTCGGCATGTGGAACAGCTTTTTCGGACCTCTCATCTTCTTGAACAGTCCAGATAAATTTACTGTACCGCTTCTCCTCAATTTATTCCGCGGTATGTATATAACAGACTGGACATTGTTGATGGCGGGTTCAGCGATCGCTGTCATTCCGGTGCTTATCGTTTATATTTTCGGCCAGAGATATATTATTGAGGGCGTTACCTTAACTGGAATAAAAGGATGATTTTTTCAGATATATGAAGGACGATAGAGTTCAATCATTACACCGAAGGCTGCCGCCGATTCCGTTCGGCAGCCTTTTTGCCAATGGGGCAGGATCCCGGATGAGTGGAAAATAAGCGCGAGGAGGTTCGATAATGTCAATCGTTTGTGAGCACTGCGGAGAGTACGTGGAAACTTCCGTAAAAAAAGAAATGGAGCTGCGTGTTTGTCCTGAGTGCGGGTATGAGGAGAAAATCACAATGTTAGCGTTGTTCATCGTGACAGGGGCGAGCGGAGTCGGCAAGACGACCGTGGCTAAGCGGCTCCGCGAAACACTGCCGGATTGTGACATATTTGACACCGACGAAATGCACGCTGCTGATTGGGACCAGGCACGATCCAATTGGCTCAAGGTAGCGTTTCAGGTTGCGCAGTGCGGCAGGCATACAGTGCTGTGCGGCACCATGATGCCGCGAGACGTCGAAAAGTGTGACCATTACCGGTTCTTTCGGGAGGTGTATTATCTTAACCTGCATTGCGACGACGCAGCACGGGAGAAGCGGCTTCGCAGCCGGCCGCAGTGGAGAGGATGCACCGAGGAGTTCATAGAGGAGCATAAGCAGTTTGCGCGGTGGCTGCTGGATAACGCGGCTGTGGAATACGACCCGCCGATGCAAATAGTGGACAATACGAGCATACAGCCGGAAGAAACAGCCTTACGAATACGAGACTGGGTGAACGGGAGAAGGCAATAATGTTATGAGCATGCAATATTATCCGGCGCCTTTCAGCCTACAAAATACGCATGACTTCAGGAAAAGCCGGTGACTCGCATCGTTTTCCAATCAGATTAAACCTCGTATAGCACATCTAGGCGGAGTTGCTATTTCACCAACACAACGATTCCCAGGCTTAAGGTAGTCAGAGAATAGCTTAAAAGTAGAATCTTCGACCATTTATTCATTCATGCACCACGCCATTCATTTTAGATTGTACATTGTATGAGACGGGCGGATAAAATGATTGGGTGATTAGGTAATGCGAGATATAAAGTTTTGTCATTTTCACAGCTGCGTTCAGATGAGCGAATAGACAGTACATTTGCGCTGCCAGACTGGATGCTGGTGAAAATAAAAACTAAAAAAATCAAAAGAAGGCTGCCCATAAAGCAGCCTTCTTTCTTCACTCTTACATCGCTGTTACAGTTCCATTACTGCAGCTCGGTTCTTTTTTGCAGGAAGCGGTAGAATGCGGTGGCAGCCTGCGCGCGCGTAACGACGCTGTCAGGATGGAAATACCCGACGTCAGTCGTCATGATTCTGAGACCTGTAACGATGGCGACCTGGCCTGTATGCTTGACCTGATCAGAGTCCGCTACATTCAGCGCGAAAATATCTTTGTTCTGCGCTAATTTGTAATAACCGAGCGCGCGGACGATCATTTCCGCCAGGTCATCGCGGGTAATCTTGGCGCCCGCGTCAAAGTTACCGCCTGTACGGTCCAGCAGCTTACGGTCAACCGCGGTTTCTACAAAGGAGAAGTAGGGAGATGCCGCACTGACATCTGCAAAGGAAGCTTTGCGTTCCGTTCCAAACATCGGGCCAAAATTGCCGACGCCATTCATAGCAGCAACCAGCATTTTAACCATTTCGCCGCGTGTAATGCTTTCATCCGGAGCGACCTTTCCGTCTTTTACTTCAAGCGCCTTGTAATCAAGCATCAACTGCAGTTCCTTTTGCGCCCAATGCCCGTTGATATCCTTAACCTGGACCTTTTCCAGCGATGTCAGCTCTCCGGTGTCCGCGCTTCTCCAATTTCCGGTGACGGCATCAAGAAATACCTGCTCCATTCCATTCTTCGGCACCATCTGATACACAAGCTTCGCTGTTTTATCTTCCGGCTTCGCAGCAGGCTGTCCTGTTTTCATAGCATTAATGTAAAGATATTCGTTCGGCAGGGAATAGCGCAGTTCCACGTTATATTGCGAGAAAAAGAGATCCTTTGCTTTTGCAGGAGGCAGCACCTCCGGTGTTATGTTCGGGTAAGCGATGTCTGACAACTGATTGTAAAAATTCATCACTTCTCCGGTGTCGGCATTGATCGCTGCGGTAACATTTTCGCTTTCCGAGCCGATGCCATTTACTAGCCGTTTGAATGTAAAGTTATACGCCCGTGTCCCTTTAAACTTGGGATCCTTCATATTAGGGACAGGCATAGGAAACAAATACAGTTCGTGAGTATGGTAGGGCACAACCTTTTTGATAAAGTCTATTGCGATCGCTTTTGCCTGTTCCATAGAAACTTTCGGATCTTCCTGATTCTGGGGACCGCCATAGTAGGGTACGTACCAGCCATAATTGATAACTTCACCCGACTTGCTGTTTACGCTCGCCGATATATTTTGGTCGAATCCGCCTTTGTCTCCGGGCACGCGCCAGTTTATATTCCAAGAAGATACAAGCTTCCAAGGGTTATATCTTGTATTTTCCTGGTAAGAAGCATTGTTCAGGACGGCGTTGTCGGGAATCTTGAACATCGATTTGGCTTTGGACAGCGCCTGTTCCTGCGTCAAATTGAGATCGTTGGACGGGGCTTCTGCGAGCGGTTTGTCCGTCAATGGCTTGTTATCATACACTTGATCGTATTTGTCGCCATTGAAATTTAGCAATTCACCGGTTCCCGCGTCCAGCATAAATATTCCGGCAGCAGGCTGATAGGATAAATAAGGCTTGATTTCGGACTGCTGCTGCATGCGCCAAGGAAGTTTATACGTTAACGATAAATTTAATTTGTCCTGAAAAGTTTTCGTGGCATCCTGCAAACTGATTGCGGATTTTTCATCCTGAAATTTTACGGAGTTATCCCAACGATAATCATAGCCTACGACTTTTCCGTTTCCGTCTATGGTCACACCGATTTGATTCTGGGCATATCGGATACCATGGACGGTGCGGTCAAACCTGATATTATAACGGATGTTGCCATTCAGAGGCGGCTGGAAGGATTTTTCAAAATCAGCGTTGTAAATGAGTTCGGACTTTTCCTCCGGGTTCACCTTGGCGATAAATTGCTGTGCGATCTCTTTGGCTTGCGGCAGGTCTACTTTGGGCGGAAAGGATGCTTGGCTGCCCGGATCGTTATCATCGATATGGAAATTAATCAATTTACCGGTCGCGGCATCGATGGCACCGTTGGCATTACCGAAATAACGCTCCTGATTCTTTTTGGCGAAATTGAGATTCCAGACTCCATGGTTCAGATAGTTAAAATTCGAGTTGTAATTGACCGCCTGCAGCACATAATCCTCGGGAATCGTGACAAAACTCCGAAATAGCTCGATCGCCTTCTCCTTGCTGATCTGAGCTGCAGCGCTGTCATTCGGCATGCTTGATTTGGCGTCCATGGATGATACCGCTTGCGCAGTACCCGCCGATGCATCAGCAGCCAATACTGGGGATACGAAGGATAAAATAAACGCTGTAGACAACCCGACAATGCCGGCCCTTTCCAAAAACCTCATAATCTTATTCCTCCTGGTCTTTTAAGCTTTCAATCACAAACAAGGTAAATTATGTATAAATTAGCTGCTATAACATTAGACGGCGGATGATTGGGAAAAGTTGCATTGCAGTGTGTTAATATTTGGAAATTAAAACCTTCCGATCATCTGGCATTGCACTTTGTGCAATAGAAACTGCGAATGAAGGTGGATTTTCGAATTTCCTATACAACAAAAAAGTGAGTCACATATAGGCATGACTAATATGTGACTCACTTTTATTTAATTGTTTTTGATGTTTAGGTCTTGATAATTTCGTTCCCTCCTGCTCGGTTAAATTATTTTTCTGAATTCCTCGGTGAGAAGGGGAACGATTTCGAACAGGTCACCGACGATGCCATAGTCCGCCACTTTAAAAATCGGGGCTTCCGGATCTTTGTTAATCGCGATGATAACTCGGGACTGGCTCATACCGGCCAAATGCTGGATCGCTCCGCTGATGCCGCAGGCGATATAAATCTCAGGAGTGACGACCTTGCCGGTCTGCCCGATCTGCAGAGAGTAGTCGCAGTAGCCGGCATCGCAGGCTCCACGGGAAGCGCCCACCGCACCGTTTAACAGAGCCGCCAGCTCTTCCAGCGGTTTGAAGCCTTCGGCGCTTTTTACGCCCCGCCCGCCGGAAACGATGATTTTGGCTTCGGAGAGGTCGATTTTTCCGGAGGTCTTCTTGACGACTTCTTTGACGACGGAGCGGAGGGTAGGGGAGGGATAAGCGACTTCTATGATGTTGCCCTGCCGGCTGGCGTCGGGCTGGTTCAAAGGCTCGGTCGAAGGCTGGGTCAATGGCTGGGTCAAAGGAAAATTGTTAGGGCGAATAGTGACGACCCATGGACCAGAGGCAAATGTTCTATGTTCGAACGCTTTCCCTGCGTAAATCGGGCGGGAAAAGCGCACCTCTCCGCCGGTGTTTTCCAATGCGATTACGTCCGAAATTTGTCCGGCTTTCAAGGATGCTGCCGCCATAGGAGCCAAATCGCGGCCAATCGCGGTATGCCCGAAGAAGAGGGCATCCGGTTTCACCTGCTCTATGACAACAGATAAAGAAGAGAAATACGCTTCCGGGTTATAGGACGTGAGCTCTTCATGATCAACGACGTATACGCTTTCAACGCCGTAGGCAGACAGCTCATCCGCCAAAGCAGCGACCCCGCTGCCGATCAGCGCGGCTGCGATGCTGTCCCCAGGCTGAGAGCACTGTCTTGCGGCGCTGACGGTTTCAAAGGACACTTGGCGCAGTCCGCCTCCACGGCTTTCTGCGAAGACGAGAAATGTTCTGCTCATATGGGTGCCTCCCTCGGGAATAGTATAAGGCAAGAAACGGCTCGAATTTAGATGACTTTAGCTTCCTGGCGAAGAAGGCGGACGAGTTCCAGCGCCTGGGCCCCCGGCTCGCCTTTCAGCACCTTGCCGGCATTGCGCCGGGGCGGGAGGGTGATCTCCTGCCTCACTGTTTTGGCTTCCAGGGAATAGGCATCGATGTGCAGGTCATCCAAAGTCAGCTGCCGGAAGGGCTTCTTTTTGGCTTTCATAATGCCCTGCAGGGAAGGATAGCGTGGTTCATTAAGCCCTTGCTGGGCGGTAAAGAGAGCCGGCAGGGACGTTTCCACCACTTCGACGTCGCCTTCCGCGTCTCTGTGGGCAAGCGCTTTGCCATCCGTGAGTTCGAGCTTGGTAATCGAGCCGACGTGCGGAAGATCCAGCAGGGAAGCCACCCGTACGGCCACCTGGCCTGCCCCTTGGTCAACGGAGAAGTTACCGCCAAGGATCAGGTCGACGTTTTGGCTGGATAAAAAGGCAGCTAAAGCTTGCGACACGACGAATTCCTCTGCAGGAATCCGATCGTCCGAGATCAGGACCGCTTCGTCCGCCCCCATCGCGAGTGCGGTCCGCAGCGCTTCAGCCGAGCGGCCCGGCCCTGTGGATACAACCGTAACCTTGCCTCCCAGCTCGTCGCGGATCCGGATCGCCTCCTCCACCGCATACTCGTCGTAAGGGTTAATAATAAACTTCACTCCTTCTTCGGAAACAGCCCCGTTCTCAAGAACGATTTTTTCCTCAGTGTCAAAGGTTTGCTTTAACAGCACATAAATGTCCATATTCTAAGCCCCTTTCTTGAAGATCACGATTGTAAGCCCTGCAAAAAAAACTTCAATGTGCCATCCACCTGGCCTGTGAGCGAATATTTCCTTCCGGAAATGAGCCAGGAGGTCACGACCTCATCCATAGCCCCGAAAAGCAGAAGCCGGACGAGCTTCACATCCAGATCCGGGCGGAAGACTCCCTGATCCATCCCACGGCGCAGCAAATCTTCAATCAGTAATATATATGGCTTCAGCCCGTCACCTATTTCCTTTCTTAATTCCAGGGAGCTCTGCCTGAGCTCAATTTGCGTTACATAGGCCAGATCGACGTTGTTTTCCAGCATGGTGTAATGGATTTCGCAGACGCTGCGCAGCGCATCCTTGACATCGTTCGTATCCTTAAGGCGCTGGTGAAACTTGTCTACCATCTCTCCGAGCTTCTCGCGGAACAGGGAGATGAGGATATCCTCCTTTCTTTTGAAATAAAGATAAATGGTTCCGTCGGCGACCCCTGAAGCACGGGCGATTTTGGAAACTTGAGATCCGTGGTATCCGTGCTCTGCGAAAACTTTAAGAGCGCCTTCGAGGATTTGGTAATATTTTTCATTTTTTTTACTTGTCATGGCGCCACCCCGGTGGTAAGATATAACTAAATGGTGAATGAATACTCATTCATTTTATGAATTTATCATAAGTCAGATGCCCGTTAATGTCAATGACAAACCTGACAAGCGAGAGACACTTTAAGGAGGGGATTTGACAAGCGCTGGACACGTGGAAACGCTTTACGAGGCTTGGCCGTTGGGATGAATTCGATTTTTGTCGAATAGGATGAAGTAGAATCCGTTCCATATCAGCTAAGTTTAATTTTATGCAAGAAATGTAAGCGCTTAAAAAAAACTGGGTATTATTTTACAAGGACCGGAGTGGTGCGGATGATTGGGTCATTGGTCCAGGTGACCGCTTTTCTTGCAGTGACAGGGCTGTTCCTATATATGTTTGCAAAAGTAGTCTACCACCGTTTTCTGTACCTGAAGCTGGGGCAGCCTGTGGAGTTGGAGAAGCAGTTGAAGGAGCGGCTCACCGCCTTCCTAGTGCAAACATTCGGGCACACGAAGCTGTTAAAAGACCGCCGAAGCGGTGTGATGCATCTTGCCGTCTTTTACGGATTCATTATTCTCCAGTTCGGGGCTTTGGATATTATCTTGAAAGGGCTGATCGGCAGAGGTTTGCCCATTCCGGGTTACGCGGCGTTCGGACTGATGCAGGAGGTTACGGTGCTTGCCGTGCTTCTGGCTATCGGATATGCGGCGTACAGGCGGTACGTTGAAAATCTGAAGCGGTTGAACAAAGGCTGGAAGCCGGGCATCGTCGTATTTTTCATCTTCTTCCTCATGCTTTCGGTTGTGCTCACGCTGGGATTCGAACGGATGCGCGAAGGGCTGCCGGCCTCCGGCTATGCTCCGGTCTCCTCTTTGATTGCCGGGGCGCTCGGCGGTTTGAGCCATTCGCAGGCTGAGGCCAGATTTTACATTTTCTGGTGGGCGCACCTGCTGATTCTTCTGTCTTTTCTGGTATATGTACCGCAGTCGAAGCATTTTCACATCCTTACCGCGCCGGTCAATCTGTTGCTGCAAAGGACCGGCCCCGTCGGGCGGCTCAGAAAGCTTGATTTGGAGGATGAAAATGCGGAGTCGTTCGGTGTCTGCAGGATTGAGGATTTTACGCAAAAGCAGATGCTGGATTTTTATGCATGCGTTGAATGCGGACGATGTACGAATGTATGCCCAGCCGCGAATACCGGCAAGCTGCTGTCGCCGATGCACATGATTGTGAAACTTAGGGACCATCTAATGGAAAAAGGAGCCGCGATTACGTCCAGATCTCCGTGGATGCCGGCTTTGGCTTTCGCATACAGCGGCATCCACACCATGAAAGCAGACGAAGAGGGGATGGAGGCAGGCTGGCGCAGCGACTCGATAACGGATATTTCGTCAACGATGCAAGCCCAGAAAAACTCCTGGATGACATCGCAAAAATCCGTCATGGAAGTGGAGCTGGTCGGAGACGTGATGACGGAAGAGGAGATTTGGGCCTGCACGACCTGCCGCAACTGCGAAGACCAATGTCCGGTGGGCAATGAGCATGTGGATAAAATCGTCGATCTTCGCAGACAGCTTGTACTGATGCAGGGAAGTATGCCGCATGACGGGCAGAGGGCGATGCAGAATATCGAGCGCCAAGGCAATCCATGGGGGATGAGCCGGAACGACCGGAGCAAATGGGTGCAGGAGCTTGACGAGGACGGCGGACTGAAGGTATTTACCGTAAAGGAGAATCCGGATTTTGACTATTTATTCTTCGTCGGGTCGATGGGATCCTATGACAACCGCAGCCGCAAAATCACCCGTTCGTTCGTTCGTCTGCTGAATGAAGCGGCAGTCAATTTTGCCATCCTCGGGAACGAGGAGAAGAATTCGGGGGACACGCCGCGCCGTTTGGGCAACGAGTTCTTGTTCCAGCAGCTATGCGCCGAAAATATTGCCGCGTTCCAAAAGTACAACGTCAAGAAAATAGTGACGGCCTGCCCGCACACCTTCAACATATTAAAGAACGAATACCCTGAATTCGGCCTGGAAGCGGAAGTGCTGCACCATTCGCAGCTTCTCGAATCTCTGGTCCGGGAGGGCAGGCTGAAGCCGGTTCATCCGTTGAAGGAGCGAATCACTTACCATGATTCCTGTTACTTGGGAAGGTACAACAACGTGTATGAACAGCCGCGTAATATCCTGCGGGCCGTGCCGGGCGTCGAGCTGGTGGAGATGGATCGCTCCCGTGAGAACGGAATGTGCTGCGGCGCCGGAGGCGGCATGATGTGGATGGAAGAGACAGCCGGCAAAAGAGTAAACGTGGCGCGCACGGAGCAGGCTCTTGCGGTGAAACCGACGATGATCTCCTCCGCCTGTCCATACTGCTTGATCATGCTGGAAGACGG
The DNA here is from genome assembly GCF_055392555.1 of Paenibacillus sp. JCM 18996. Lineage (NCBI taxonomy): Bacteria > Bacillati > Bacillota > Bacilli > Caryophanales > Paenibacillaceae > Paenibacillus > Paenibacillus sp. JCM 18996. The sequence goes on along the minus strand of NZ_AP043884.1, from coordinate 1,161,693 downwards.
TACGAAGGCCAAGGAAGTGGAGGAGCAGGTGAAAGCGAGAGATATCGCGGAGATTTTGGAGCAGGCGGTGTTTGGACTTCGGGTGCAGCCGGTGTATGAAGAAGAACAGCAGAAGGCGCGTTGAGGGAAGTGACAGTAAGGTGAAGCAGGGAAAAGCGTGTTGGATGGAGCGGGTGCCGGCGAAAGGAAGGTCAAAGGAAATCGATATGCTTTTGCAGGGGAAGAGGACTGGACAGCAGGCTGGTTGTACAAAGGAGATTAACGATTGAGGAGGGTATGAAATGGGGAGAACGGTTCGTAAAGCCGCGGTCATCGGCTCAGGGGTTATGGGCTCGGGCATCGCCGCTCATTTGGCCAACTCGGGAATCGACTGTCTGCTGCTCGATATTGTGCCGACAAGCTTGACACCGCAGGAGGAGCAGGCAGGGCTTCTGATGACGGATCCCAAAGTGAGGAACCGGCTGGCTGCCGGCGCATTGCAAAGGTTGGGCAAAACAAGTCCGGCTCCGCTGTACAGCGAAGCTTTTGCCTCAAGGATCACTCCCGGAAACCTGGAGGACGATTTGGCGAAGCTGTCCCAGGCGGATTGGATTATTGAAGCGGTGACAGAAAATCTCCAGGTAAAGAAAAATTTATTCAGCCGCATCGAAAACGTATGGAGGCCCGGCATCATCGTATCCTCGAACACCTCGGGGATCTCGATCAATGAAATGGCGGAGGACTGCAGCGAGGAGTTCAGGAGACATTTTATGGGGGCCCATTTCTTCAACCCGCCCCGCTATATGAAGCTGTTGGAAGTGGTCCCCGGCGAGAAGACGGCGCAAGAGCTTGTCACGTTCATGCAGGAGTTCGGCTCCCGCACATTAGGCAAAGGCGTCGTTATCGCCAAGGATACCCCGAATTTTATCGCGAACCGGATCGGTACTTACGGCTTGATGGTAACGCTGCGCGAGATGCTGGAAAAAGGGTATACGGTGGAAGAAGTGGATGCAGTCACTGGTCCGGCGATGGGGCGGCCGAAAAGCGCCACTTTCCGCACGCTGGATCTGGTGGGACTGGATACGTTCGTGCATGTCGCGCGAAATGTGTATGACCATTTGAAGGATGGGCAGGAGAAGGCTGTTTTTGAAATGCCGGCTGTCTTGAATGAAATGGTCGCTCAAGGATGGACCGGCGAAAAGATGGGCCAGGGATTCTACAAAAAAGTGAAAGGCGCCGAAGGAAGTGTCATTGAAGCGCTGAATCTGAACAGCAAGGAATATGCTCCTGCCCGAAAAGTGTCCTCGGCCTCCCTTGAAGCGGCGAAAGCCGCCAAAGGCGCCGCCCCGAGGCTGAAAGCGCTGCTGTCCACACCGGATAAATATTCAAGCCTGGCGTGGGACGTGCTCAAGCATGTGTTGATTTATTCGGCAGAGAAGCTCGGAGAAATCGCCGATACGATCGTGGACATCGACAATGCGATGAAGTGGGGGTTCAACTGGGATTTGGGGCCGTTCGAAACATGGGACGCTATCGGATTGAGCCGCTCCGTGAAGAGGATGGAGGAAGAGGGATTAACGGTTCCGGTGTGGGTGAAGGAATGGATTGAGCAAGGAAACGAAAGTTTCTATCAGCGGCGCGAAGGTGAGACCTTGTACTATTTAAGGAGTGAATATGCAAGCCTGGACGCTCCCGCTGAGCGCATTTCCCTGCAGGCTTTAAAGCAGCGCGGCAAAGTGATCCGTTCGAACACCGGAGCCAGTCTGGTGGAAATAGGAGACGGTGTGGCGTGCCTGGAATTTCATTCGCCGAACAACGCGATCGGGGCGGATATTTTGTCCATGATCAGCCAGAGCGTCGATGAAGCGGAGGCCAATTATAAAGGATTGGTGATCGCCAATGAAGGCAAAAACTTCTGCGTAGGCGCGAACCTGATGCTGCTGCTGATGGAAGCGCAGGACGGCGAGTGGGATGAAGTGGACAGCATCATCCGCCTGTTCCAGAATACGATGATGAAGCTCAAGTATTCGAACATCCCGGTGGTCGCGGCTCCGCACCAAATGACGCTGGGCGGAGGCGTGGAGGTGTGCATGGCGGCCGACGAGATCGTCTTCCCGGCCGAAACCTATTTCGGCCTGGTCGAGACGGGCGTGGGCCTCATCCCGGCCGGAGGCGGCTGCAAGGAGATGGCGCTCCGCGTCAGCCGCCGGGTCGGCGACACGGAGGCGGACCCGCAGCCGTACCTTAACCGCGTGTTCGAAACCATAGCCATGGCGAAGGTTTCGAGCAGCGGGCACGATACGCGGCGGCTGGGCTACATGCGGCCGCAGGACCGGGTGATCGCTAATGCCGATCACCGCGTTTTTGCAGCGAAGCAGGCCGTGCTTCGCCTGCATGCAGCCGGCTATGCCAAGCCGGCTGCGGAAAAGCTCCGCGCCGCCGGGGACACCGGCTGCGCGGTCATGCGCCTTGGCGCGTACACGCTGCGCCAAGGCGGTTACATCAGCGATCACGATCGTCTGATCGCTGATAAGCTCGCGCATGTGCTGGCAGGAGGCCAAGTTCCGGCGGGAACTTGGGTGACGGAGCAGCACATGCTCGAGCTCGAGCGCGAAGCGTTCCTCAGCTTATGCGGCGAGCCCAAAACCCAGCAGCGGATGTCCCACATGCTGAGCAAAGGCAAACCGCTTCGCAACTAGCGAAGCGCACACGCAAAGCTTGACCGTCGTCCGCACCCGAAGCTAGTGCCGTCGCCCGCACCCGCACAATGCGCGTTCTTCTTGACTGTCAAGCTTCAGAGGGTACCTATCGTGCCAATTTCCCATAGCCGTTGTTATTCAAAGCACAAACCGATAAAGAGGTGATCAGAGTGAGAGAAGCAGTCATAGTATCGGCGGCCCGTACCGCCGTCGGCCGCTCCGGAAAAGGCAGTCTGGCGCAAACCCGCGCCGAGGACATGGGCAGGACGGTGCTGAATGCGGTGATCGAACGGGCTCCAGGCGTTTCGAAGGAAGAAGTGGAGGATGTCATCATCGGCTGCGCGATGCCGGAAGGAGAGCAGGGGTTGAACTTCGCCCGCATCATGTCTCTCTATGCCGGTTTTCCGGATACGGTGCCCGCGTTGACCATTAATCGGTTTTGTTCGTCCGGGCTTCAAGCTATCGCTTTCGCAGCGGAACGGATCAAGCTTGGCGGAGCGGATGTGATGGTCGCGGGCGGAGTGGAAAGCATGAGCCATGTGCCGATGACCGGCTTCAAACCGGCGCCCCATCCACAGATTGTAGAGCAGATGCCGGAGATTTATATAAGCATGGGCCACACGGCCGAGAATGTCGCTTCCAGATTCGGCGTCTCCCGCAGCGACCAGGATCAATTCGCACTGAACAGCCACCGGAAGGCGGCGGCCGCGATTGCCGCAGGCAAATTCAAGGAGGAAATTGTACCCCTGAACACCGGCCTGAAGGGTATGGACGACAACGGCAAACCGTGGCAAAAAAAGTTTAGCTTCGACACGGACGAAGGCGTCCGGACCGATACGAGTTTAGAGGCGCTCGGCAAGCTGAAGCCGGCTTTTGCCTTGAATGGAACTGTCACCGCAGGCAATTCCTCCCAAACCAGCGACGGTGCCGCAGCGGCTCTGCTTATGAGCAAGGAGAGAGCGGAGACGCTGGGCCTGAGGCCGCTGGCAACCTTTCGTTCCTTTGCTTTGGCAGGCGTTGAGCCTGAAATTATGGGAGTCGGACCGATCAAGGCGATTCCAAAGGCTCTCGCAATGGCCGGGATTTCGCAGGAACAGGTAGATTTGTTTGAAATTAATGAAGCGTTCGCTTCTCAATGCCTGCACGTCATTCGCCGTCTGAATCTCGATGAAAGCAAGGTCAACGTCAACGGCGGAGCGATCGCTCTCGGCCATCCGCTCGGATGCACCGGCGCCAAACTGGCAGCGAGCCTGATCTACGAGCTGCGCCGCCGTGGCGGAGGGATAGGGGTCGTGTCCATGTGCATCGGCGGGGGCATGGGGGCCGCCGGTGTGTTCGAAGTTCACGCCGATTAACCGATTACTGGTTGCTGACCATGCCAACGCACTGGGCTCTGACCACCCGCCGTGCAGCGCCGCAACGCGCGCCGGGAGAGGCGCGCGTTGCGAAGGTAACCGGCTTCCAAGTGAAACCATTTCCAATCCAAGGAGAGATGAACGATGTCCGATAACCAGACCGCCCGGAAAATTGTTGGAGGAAGCTTCGTCATTGAGGAATTGCCCGCCCATTTCGTTACCGTTCCCGAAGATTTTACAGAAGAACAGCGCATGTTTGCCGACACTACCCGCGAATTCGTCGAAGGGGAAGTGCTCCCTCACGATGAGCAGCTGGAAAAGCTGGACTACGGGCTGACTGTGAAGCTGATGCGCAAAGCCGGTGATCTCGGCCTGCTGAGCTCCGATATACCGGAGGAATATGGCGGACTCGGCCTCGACAAGGTCAGCTCCACCATTATCAACGAAGGGTTGGCCAAAGCCTCCTCGTTCGCCCTGTCCATCGGCGCGCATGTCGGTATCGGAACGCTGCCCATCGTCTTCTTCGGTACGCAGGAGCAGAAGGAGAAATATTTGCCGGACCTGGCCACAGGCGCCAAAATCGCGGCCTACTGCCTGACCGAACCGACCTCCGGCTCAGACGCTTTGGGCGCCAAAACGACAGCCAGGCTGAGCGAAGACGGCAAACACTATGTACTGAACGGCTCCAAGCTGTATATCACCAACGCCGGTTTTGCCGACATTTTCATCGTTTACGCCAAAGTGGACGCCAAAGACTTTACTGCTTTTATCGTGGAAAAGGAAATGGAAGGCTTCACCCTTGGCCCGGAAGAGAAGAAGATGGGCATCAAGGGCTCCTCGACGCGTCCGCTCTTTTTTGAAGATGTAAAAGTGCCTGTCGAGAACCTGCTTGGCCAAATCGGCAAAGGCCATCTGATTGCCTTCAACATCCTGAACATCGGCCGTTATAAATTGGCAGCAGGCTGCCTTGGAGCCTGTAAAGAAGCAATCGAGCTGGCCTCCAAATACGCTAACACGCGAACTCAGTTCAATACTCCAATCTCACGCTTCCCGTTAATCGGCAAAAAGCTGGCCGAAATGAACATTACGACCTACGTCATGGAAAGCATGGTATACCGCACAGCAGGCCTGATCGACAGTATTTTGAAGGACATCGATTACAGCAGCCCGGATGCCGGCACGTATGCCGCTAAAGGAATTTCAGAGTATGCGCTGGAGTGTTCCATCAACAAGGTGTTCGCCACCGAAGGGCTGGATTTTATCGCCGACGAAGGCGTGCAAATTCACGGCGGCTACGGATTTATCCAGGAATACAAAATTGAACGGATTTACCGCGATTCCCGCATTAACCGGATTTTTGAAGGGACGAACGAGATCAACCGCCTGCTCATTCCAGGCACACTGCTCAAGAAAGCGATGAAGGGAGAACTGCCTTTGATGCAAAAAGCCCAGGCGCTGCAAGGCGAGCTGCTTATGCTCGTTCCCGGCCAATCCTTTGAAGGCACGCTTGAACAAGAGGCACATCTCCTCCAAATGGCCAAGAAAATCTTTCTGATGACAGGCGGCGCCGCCGTGCAAAAGTACGGTACCGGCCTCGACAAAGAACAGGAAATCCTGGCAGCCCTTGCCGACCAGATGATCGAAATCTACGCGATGGAAAGCGCCATGCTGCGCACACGCAAGCTGATCGACCGCTCTGGCGAAGTGAAGGCGCTAGGCGCGGTGGAAATGACGCAGGTTTACATTCACGAGGCGTTCAGCCGTATCGAGAATATTGCGAAAGAAGCTCTCTCCGCAATGGAATCCGGCGATATGCTCCGCACCCAATTGTCCATCTTGAAAAAACTAACCCGCAGCACCCCGGTGAATACGTTTGAGATCAAACGCCAAATTGCCGCACGCGTAATTCAGGAGGAAAAATATATCGTCTGACAGCCAATCAGAAACTTGCGGAAGGGATTGGTTTGGAATGGATTTCTCACGACCATGGCTGCGCCACTATCCGGAAGAGGTAGCTTCTTCCTATGAGTATCCGAGACACAATCTGGCCAAGTTTCTTATCAATTCGGCAAATAAGCTCCCGCACAATCCGGCTGTTTATTTTATGGGCAAAAAAATGAGCTACAGCCAGCTGCTTTCCGCTTCATACCGGTTTGCCAACGGACTGCTTGGATTAGGTATCACAAAGGGCGACAGGGTGGCGATCATGCTTCCCAACTGCCCCCAAGCCGTGATCGCCTACTTTGGAAGCTTGTTGATGGGCGCTGTGGTCGTTCAGACGAACCCGCTTTATATGGAAGGGGAGCTCAAGCAGCAGCTTGAGGATTCCGGTGCTGTCGCAATGGTCACCCTTGACGCATTGTGTCCCAGAGTCCTCAAGGTCCAGCCTCACACCTCGCTGCGTACTTTGATCATTACGTCCGTTCAGGACTATCTTCCTTTTCCCAAGAACTGGGTCAACACCTTAACGCAAAAGAAAGCCGGAATCGTGCCCAAAGTGGAGTATGGAAACGGGGTTCTTGCTTTTGCCAAGTTTCTGTCGGAAGCTTCGACAGCCCCGATCTGCGCAGAAGTGGTTGCGGAAAAGGACCTCGCCGTCCTGCAGTACACAGGAGGAACGACGGGCGTGTCCAAAGGAGTGATGCTCACGCATTACAATCTCACCGCCAATACTGTGCAGAACGCGCATTGGTCCTACAAAGGGCGGTTTGGCAAAGAACGATATTTAGCAGCGCTTCCATGTTTTCATGTTTTCGGGTTGACCGTATGCCTTCAGCAGTGCGTCTATAATGGGGGAATGCTCATTCTGATCCCCAGGTTCGAAGTGAAATCGGTTCTAAAGACAATCGACAAGCTGCGTCCCACTGTGTTTCCGGGAGCTCCGACGATGTATATCGCGTTAATCAACCATCCTGAGCTGGCGAGGCACGACCTGTCGTCCATCCGCATTTGCGTCAGCGGCTCCGCCCCGCTTCCTTTGGAGGTGCAGGAAAAGTTCGAAGCCATCACCGGCGGCCGGCTGATCGAAGGCTATGGCTTGACTGAGGCTTCCCCTGTCACTCATGCCAACAACATTTGGGAGTACCGCAAAATCGGCACCATCGGCATTCCTTTTCCTGGCACAGATGCCAAGATCGTTGATGCTGCTACCGGGAAACCTGTGGAAGCAGGGGAAATCGGCGAGCTTGCGGTTAAAGGGCCGCAGGTTATGGTGGGCTATTGGAACCGGCCGGAGGAAACGGAGAAGGTGCTCCAGGATGGCTGGCTGCTCACCGGAGATATGGCGCGGGTAGACGAGGAGGGCTTTTTTGCTATCGTGGACCGGAAGAAGGATATGATCATTAGCAGCGGCTACAACGTATATCCGAGAGAAATCGAGGAAGTTCTGTTCGAGCACCCGCTGATCCGTGAAGCGGCCGTAGCCGGCATCCCTGACGATTACCGGGGGGAGACGGTGAAGGCTTATATTGTGCTGAAAGACGATGCGAAGGTCACCGAGAAAGAGTTGGAAAGCTGGTGCAGAGAACGTCTCGCCGCCTATAAAATCCCCCGGAAGTACGAGTTCAGGGACAGCCTTCCCAAGACCATTGTCGGCAAAGTATTGCGCAGAAAATTGATGGAGGAAGAGCTGGAGCGCAGCAAGAATATCGGCTGATTGCAGGTCTTCTGGGGGATGCGTTGCCTTCCGGCCTTCTCCCGCGTACTGCTGCTTTACATTACATCTTTTATTTGATATACCTTAATGAGCCGGATACATTGCTGTACAGGAGAAGCCGGACAGGAGGAATGGAAAGTGGAGAATGGGATGGAGAGAGAACAATATATAAAGAAGCTGTCGGAAGCCGCCAAGCACACGTTCTGGGATTATCTCGGATGCAGTCTGGAGAGCCTGTCCGACAACAAGGTTGTAGTGACCTTGGACATAAAGCCCCACCATTTGAATCTGATGGGAATCGTTCATGGCGGAGTCACTTCTTCCCTGCTCGATAACGCGATGGGCATCGCCGTCATGGCGGCGCGCCCGAATGACCAATGCGTAACGACTAACTTGAACGTCCATTTTGTATCTCCATTGAAAAAAGGCCGTCTGACGGTGACCGCAGAAATTATCCACCAATCCCGCAAAATGATGACCACTTCAGGAACAGTAGCAGATGAAGAAGGCAGATTGGGCACTTTGGCAACGGGAACGTTCCGGGTGATCTCCTGAGTATGCTGGGAGCTATGCCTTTATACCAAAACGCTCACTTCTTTCGATGTGCATGCTGAACGGCAAATATGTCCTCTTCCCGGTTTTTGACGTGAGAAAAGCCGTTAATTGCCGGGCCCGCCTGATTTCAGATAATATCTGGATGGCTATTTAACCTGCTCTTCTTTCCGGTTATTGATCGCTTCCGCCATCGTCTTGTCGGTCAGGTGCGCATAGATCTGGGTCGTATCCGATGAAGCGTGGCCCAGCTGCTCCTGCGTTTTGTACAGGTCGTTCTGCAAATAATAGTCCGTGGCAAAAGAGTGCCGCAGCTTATGTACGCTTAAATAAGGCTTGCCGAACCGTTTGGCGTATTTGATGACCATTTCCTGGATCGCCCGTTTGGACATCATCCGGCCTTCCTTCTTGCCGTTCGGCACGGTCAGGAAGAGGGCTTTTTCCTTTTTTGGAGGTTTGTACGTCGTGTTGCGCAGCTCCAGATATCTCTGCAAATCTGTAAGCGCCTCTTGACGGAAGAATACTCTCGTTTTAAAGGAACCGTCGTTGTTTCCCTTGCGGTAAACGTACACGGTCCTTTTCTTCATATCCAAATCATCGACCGTCATATTTACAACCTCGGAAACCCGCAGACCGGAATGCAAAATAAGGCTGACGATACAGGCGTCGCGGTATTTATTCTGCTCAAATGCGTACAACGCCTGCTTGTTGTCGGCAATATCCGCTTCGTAGCCGGAACGGATATAGTCGATAAACTCGACGATTTCGGATTCCTGCAGAAGCTTGCCCTCCAGCTTGCTGGCCTGATCCTTCGCTTTGTTGGTCCGCTTGATTTCGACTTTGGCCATGACGTTTCTTTTGAGCAAAGGATAAAAGTTCTCGTCTTCCGCGATTTGGCTCAAATAATGGAACAGAGAACGAAGAGAGGAAAGCTTGCGGATGATGGTTACCTTGGCGTTTCCGTGATCTTTGCGCGTGGCCAGAAACGAGCGGAAGGAGTCCACATTTTCCATATGAAGGTTTTCCAGATCCGTCAGTTCTATCTCTCTTATCGAGCTTCCGTGAGCTAGCCCTTCGGCCAACAGCCAGGAGAAAAAAGTCTCATAATCTCTTGCATATTCGAGCAGCGTGGAGGGGGACAGGTCCGGCAGCTTATGATGGATAAAGCGGTCCACATACCATGGCATATGAAGCAGCTTTTTGTCCAGTTCCTGGCGGTCTTTTACTTTCTGAATGTTCACAGCGCACCTCCTCCTGCCTATTGTAGCACAAAGCATAATGGGCATCTATGGAAGGAGTAAGGCGTTTAATCCCGATCAAAAAAGGGTAATGATGAATGATATTGGATCATTTTAGGGAATTCTATGTAAGCGGGTTCACCTAAAATCCCAAAATATCAGGAGGTAATGCTATGCCACAAACACCTTTCGACCCGTTCAGGCATCTGGACCATTGGAGAAGGGACGTAGACAAGTTTTTCTCGGGCTTCGGTTTCCAGTCGGAATTCGGTTCTCCCCGTGTGGATGTGCATGAGACGGAGAATGAAGTCGTTGCCACGTGCGAGCTGCCCGGATTGGACAAGAAGGAGGATGTCCATATCCATGTAGATGACAATATGCTGACGATTCACGGCAGCATTAACCGCAGCACCGATGTGAAGGACGAGCAGATGCACCGCAGGGAAAGGTCGTACGGCCGCTTCCAGCGGACTCTTGCTCTGCCGCATAAGGTGGAAGCGCAGGGAACGAAAGCCGTATACAAGAACGGCATCCTTGAAGTCATCATGCTAAAGTCGAACCATGAAAGCCACAAACGGATTGACGTTGATTTCCAGTAAGCCGGGCTTCCCCGCAACCGCGGGGCTAACCCGGCCCGCCACTACCGACCACGCAGAATGAATAAGCTGCCGAGGAGTGATGAATTTTGAATATTGCCATCCGTTCCAAGAACGTTGAGCTGACTTCCCCGATCAAGGAATACATTGAGTCCAAAATCGGCAAGCTGCAAAAATATTATGACGAGCTCGCAGACGCTGAGGCACAGGTGCTCGTTTCCGTCAAAAAAGAAGACCAGAAGATAGAAGTCACCATCCCGTTAAAACAGTTGTTTATCCGCGCGGAGATTACGAGCAACGATATCTATTCATCCGTCGATCTTGTACAAGAGAAGCTGCAGCGACAGCTCCGCAAATTCAGGACGAAACTCTATAAGAAGAACCGCAAGCAAGGCCTCGAGGAGACGCCAAAGATGCTGGCAACGGAAGCTCCGGCGGAGGAGGAAGAGGAGACGCTCGTGATCGAACGGACCAAATCTTTTGACCTCACTCCGATGGATGATGAAGAAGCGATACTGCAGATGAATCTATTGGGCCATCATTTCTTTTTGTATCTGGATGAAAAATCGATGCGGACCAGTGTGGTGTACAAACGCTCGGACGGAAGCTACGGTAAAATTCTGGCCAGCTGATTCCGCCCGCCGTAGATGAGAAGGACTTTCCTGTAAGCGGGATTTGTTAGCCGTCTGCTTACGGGCAGGTCCTTTTTTTCGGCTAGAAAGGAGATTGTTGAAAATAGGCGCCCGCTCTCTATGAAATACTTGGAAGAGCCGATATACTATATGAAAATAGTATTGGAGGTGGATTGATGTTAAGAAAGTATCCGGTCAGGAAGGATCCCAGAGACCTGAGGGACATGCAATTTATGAGCTCGGTGTATGCGTCTCCGGCAAGCCTTCCCCCGTCTGTCGACCTGCGGAGCAAGATGTCGCCGGTTGTGGACCAGGGGCAGCTCGGAAGCTGTACGGCCAACGCGATAGTCAGCGGATTGAGAGAGTATTTGATGTTGCAGCATGGCGGGACCTATACTCCCTTATCCAGACTGTATTTATACTGGCATGAGCGGCAGCTGGAGGGAAATGTGAACGAGGATGCCGGAGCCTATATCCGGGACGGTATGAAAGTGCTGCAAAAGAATGGGGTATGCCCTGAGGCCGATTATCCGTATGTTCCTTCCCATTTCCGGGAGGCTCCAACCCCGCAGGCCGAGAGCGGCGCGCACTTTTTTCTGATTGGCGAATATCACCGTGTTGCCGACCTGTACGCGCTCAAAGCGGCGCTAGCCGAGCAGCAGCCTGTAGTCATCGGCATGCAGATCTATGAAAGCTTCGAATCCGAGGAGGTTGCCCGCACCGGACGGGTGCCTGTCCCCAAGAAGTCCAGGGAGCGGATTTTGGGAGGACATGCGATGCTGGCAGTCGGCTACAAGGACCGGACCTCCTCCACGCCCGGCCAAGGAGTGGTCATAGTCCGCAACAGTTGGGGAGAGGGCTGGGGAGACGAAGGCTACTGTTATATTCCTTATAAAATGTTCCAGGATGCCGCATTCATGCTGGATATGTGGACGGGCAAATAGTATGGGATTCTACAGATTTTTTGAGAATTATTAGATAAATCACAGACATAGGGTGTTTTAAAAGGGAATAATTGGTTTATATAGTAAATAGCAGTATTTCAAAATGAGGTGATTATTAATGAATAATCGTACTTTGTTGGAGAATATCGAGTTTACTAGAAACCAATTATTGAGTCTTTTTGATCAAAAGAAAAGCTTGCTTGATCCTACGGTGATTAATATAAGTCAGGAGCTCGACAAATTGATTGTGCAATACCAACAAGCGGTGTGATATCTTGGCTGCTGTGTGATTGATTCATTGATGTCAGTGAAAAAAGGATGATTGAGACAGCTCCCGGGAGTGCTCTCAATTATCCTTTTTTTAATTTTAGCGGGCCGGACCGACAAAAGAATTGCGCCCCGCACCTAGTCCGACAAAGAGAAGGATGACACTGACGAGTACGAGTGTCGTCAAAGGAACAGACCAGGCATGGGTCAAATCGTGAAGAAACCCGAATAACATTGGTCCGAAGGCCGCGAGCAGATAACCGACCGACTGGGCCATGCCCGATAATTCTGCCGCTTGACGGGCGTTGTGCGTCCGCAGTCCGAAAAATGTGAGTGCGAGGCTGATGCTTGATCCCCCGGCAATTCCGATACATACAATCCACAACCAGGATAACGCGGTTCCCCCGCTTAGCAGCCCGATATATCCAATGAGGTAAAAAGCGATCGTAATCACGACAATTCCTCTCTGGCTTGGCCGGCGGCTCGCTATAATAGGAACGATGAAGGAAAGAGGGAGACTGACGAACTGAAGCAAGGACAGCATCCAACCGGCCGATTCGACGCTCATTCCTTTTTCATGCAAAATTTCCGGAAGCCAGGCGGCAACGATGTAGAACAGCAAAGACTGCAGCCCCATAAAAAGAGTAACCTGCCAGGCAAGGGGGGAACGCCAGACGGACCCTCGCCCTTTTGGCATTTCCGCGACATGATGATATCTCAGCTGCGGCAGCCAGAAGAGCAGAGCCAATGCCGCAAGCACGGCCCAGCTTCCAAGCGACCAGCGCCAGCCAAGACCGGCTCCGACGGAAAGCGGGATGCTGATGCCTGAGGCGAGCGCGGCAAAAATATTCATCGACACGGAGTAGGCTCCGGTCAATATTCCGACATGAGCCGGGAAATCGCGTTTAAGCAGACCCGGCAGCAGTACATTGCCCACCGCAATGGCCAGACCTATCCCGAGTGTTCCCAGGAAAAGCGCCGGCAGAGAAGGGGTAGAACGTATAGCAATCGCCACCGTAAGTACAATGAGGCTGATGAGCAGGGTGTATTCCATCCCGATCCGTCGGGCTATTCTGGGCGCGAGCGGAGAAAGGAAGGCAAAAGCAAGCAGCGGCAAAGTGGTAAGCATGCCCGTTAATGTATTGGATAAGCCAGTGTTGGAGCGGATCATCCCGACCAAAGGTCCCAAGCCCGTTATGGCTGCGCGGAGATTTGCCGCAATAAGCATAATTCCTATGATAAGCATAATATTCCCTGTCCGGGACCGGGTAAGTTTAGGTTCCACTCTGTTATTGATCATTGAGGCATACATCCGCTTTCTATGTTGTTTTGTTGGTATAATATACTGATTTTTTTGCATGAAAATAATAATAGAATATATCTTCTGGCAAGGCAAATTATATACTATAATACGCACCGCTTACGAAGCGGCCTATGAGGCTCTGGCAGGCAACGCGCTGTTTTACTACAATCCCAAAATTTCCACCTCCAAGTGGGTTCAAAGCCGGACGAAAACGGTTAAGATCGGCAATCATATTTTCGCAAAATAAATCCTCGAGAAAATACGCGGCCGTCACGACTTTTACATAGGTTCCTATTTAATTCGGTGCTTTGTGTCGATCAATCGATGCGCAAAGGCCGATTTTTTTGTGAAAAACATAAATACGTATTTACATAAAATGGATATAGATGCACAATAAAATTATACGTAATTACGTTTTTACGTAAATATAATGAAGGCGGCGATGCATGTGTCGAGAGACTTAGAAAAAGAAATCGATGCTCTGACCGAGCAGGTTGCTGGGCTCCAGCAGATGGTGCAGCATTTTTTTGCCGGCAAAAAAGAAAACCCTTTAACTGAACGTTCACCCATACTGAACCCAACCGAAGAGTTCGAAGCAGAAGAAGCAGGCGCCGTTTATTTCTCTGGGTTTTATCGAAACGGAAGGAGCGGCACCCGCTGGGAGCTTAAACAAAAAGATGTTAGCCACTTATTGGAATTAAACGGGGAGAAACTGGCCAAAGTGCTGTCGGCGCTTGCTCACAAGCAGCGTTTGGATATTCTGAGGGCCGTCATGCAGAAGCCTTTAACGGGGCCGGAGCTTGTCGAACGCCTAAATATGGGAACGACCGGCCAGCTGTACCACCATATTAAAGCGCTTGCTGCCGCCGATTTGCTGGCACAGGAGGAAAGGGGAGGACGCTATACGCTGCCTGCCCGCAGGATGCTGCCGATGCAGCTTTTGCTTGCTGCCGGATCGAATCTGTTGGATTCCAGCTCGTACATTGGTATGGAGGAAGCGAGGAATCAGGCTAACCTTTATCTTGGGACTGAGACCAACGGCGGCTATGATATCCATGTGCTGCTTTGGGCGGTATTGGAAAACAGCATCCTGGAGCACCGCGCCGGCCACTGCACTGAGGTCAGCCTCTACTTGCATGAAGACGGAAGCGTGACGGTGTCGGACAATGGCCGCGGCATTCCGGTCAAGGCGTTGCCAGGGTATCAAATTTCGAATGTGCAATCGATTCTGACCGACATTGAATGGTTAAGCAATACACCGGTATTCGTCGCGCCAGGGGCCGAGAAGGGGATCAGCATCGCAGTAGCCAATGCACTGTCCCGGAGCTTGAGTCTAGAAATCCGGAGAGACGGCCGCATCTTCAGGCAGGACTATAAAAAAGGGATCCCGCAAACAGGCTTGATCACTGTGGGAGCAACGCAAGAAACCGGCACGAGCGTGACTTTCCTTGCGGACCCGGATCTTTTTAAAAACACATTTGACGATAACGAGTTAGAGCGGAAGGTTGCTGAAATTTCATCCAACTATTCCGGATTGCGTTTGTCGCTCTACAAGAATGCATAATTTCTGCCGGCGGCACCTGTCCGCTCATTGCTGTCGAAACTGTAAAACAGCGGCAATCTAAGGTATACTGGATTTACATTTAATCTGTGATGGGGGTCCGCAATACGATGAGTCAGCAGGTGGATTTGGAAAGTCTGGGACGGCATTATTTACAAAATGAAGCTTATGGTGCGGCGGCTTTCTGTCTATACCGCGCCGTACAGCAGCAGCCGGGGAACGGAGGAGCCTGGAACGGCCTTGTTCTGTCCTTAAGCCTCATGCGTAAGGAAGAGGATGTCCAGACCGTGCTGGCCAGGTTTGGGTCAATGGATCTTTTGCCGTTCGACAGGGATATGGTCACCTTTGCGATGATGATGTGGCAGCACAACCATCGCGCTTTGGCGGAGTGGATCAGGGCTGTTTCCAAAAGAAAGGGCATCAGCGCACAGGACAGCAAAATGCTGGCCCAGATGGCCGACAATCTTGACAAAGCCTATCAGGAGCTGGTTGACCAGTATGGCGAAGACACGCTTAAGGCGCAGGGAATGCTCCGTCTTTCGGACTATGCCGAGCGCCGCATAGAACTGGATTGGCTCACCGAGGTTTCGCCGGACGAGATCTTCGCACAGGTCAAACAATGGCTTGAGAACCCCGAGACCGTGCTCGTCGCGGTAAGAATGCTGTGCATGCTGCCCGATCCGCGCAGCGAGAAGCTGCTTCGCAGGGTATGCCGGGATGAGAATGTGGCCGGCAAAGTAAGGACGCACTCGCTGCTCGCGCTCAGATGGCTTGGAGTCCGCGGTAATGCCCGCCTTCATAAGTTCGGCGAGTCCTTTATCGTCGACCTGGAACATCCCGTGCCGGAACTGACGGTCTCCGTGCCGGAAATTTTCAAGCCTGCACTGGACCGGATGAAGCTGTGGATTGCCATGCGGCAGGGATTCGTGACGCCTGAGGAATACGAGCGGCATGCGGCGACCGACGAACCTCAAATGTCGGAAGAGCTCGCGGCCAAAGCGGATGAAGCGCATATTCCAAGCGTGCTGCAGGAAGTTGCGCATATGCTGCTTCGCACCGCTTACGACCAGTATTATCCGCTTGTGCCTCGCGTAACCGGGACACGCCAATGGAGCGCGGCGCTGCTGATGCTGATCAAGGATTATGCCGAAGGAATAGGGGAAGAATGGCCCTACGGCGATCCGGAGAGCGATGAACAATCGCGGCTTCACCGGAATTGGCTGATAAGCGGCAGCCCGGATTACTATAATTCGATCAAAGAAGCTGCCGAGAAGAGGGCCATGGCCCGACAGCAAGACTGAAGCGTGAGCAATGTTGCGGTGGTGCAGGAGGGCTGATCCTTCGCCGCCTTTCTTTATATACACGACCACCCTCCAAACCCGAGATTAATCCCGCCCTTTTTCGGTTAAAATTCAGTACCTGCCACAACGCGCGCCGGGAGGGGTGCAGATTTGGCAAAGTCCATTATTTCTGAAAAAGGGGAAGATCGGCATGCTGAAGAAATACACGATATCCAAAGCAAAAGAGGTCAATTTGGACAATTTCGATCCGGAGGATACGGACCGTTTTACAGACAAGTCAGAAGTCACTGACGAATTTATGGAAATGGAAGACACGCTGAGGGACTACCAGGAGAAGCTGTTTGCGAGCAAGACCCATTCAGTGCTGATCCTTTTTCAGGGAATGGATTGCAGCGGTAAAGACGGGGTGATCAAGAAGGTTCTTTCCATTCTCAATCCGCAGGGGTTCCGGGCTGAGAGCTTTAAGCGGCCGACGGAGGAAGAGGGAGCGCACGATTTTCTTTGGAGAGCCCATAAAGTGACGCCTGCCAAAGGGTATATAACAGCATTCAACCGTTCTTATTATGAAGACGTTCTCATTACCAAGGTTCACAAAACGATCACCGATGAAGAGGCGGATAAGAGAATGGAGCAGATCCGGCATTTTGAGAACATGCTGTCGGACAATGGAGTGCTCCTTATCAAAATTTTCCTCAATATATCGAAGTCTTTTCAAAAGGAAAAAATCAACGAACGGTTGACGAATCCCGACAAGCATTGGAAATTTGACCCGAGCGATTTGCAGGAACGCGAATACTGGGATCATTATATCAGGGCCTATGAAGACGTGTTTTCTAAAACCTCCGGGGAGGAGGTCCCTTGGCATATCGTGCCCGCTAACCATAGATGGTTCAGGGATTATCTGGTACTCAAAGTCATCGTTTCTTCCATGGAGAAATTATCGCTTTCTTACCCGAAGGTGAGTATCGATCCGCATCTATTATTGGAAAAATGATCCAGCGGCAATGGAAAAAAACGTCTGCAACATGATTTGGCGGCGGGCAGCAGAGGGCTCCATTTATCCGTGTCACTGGAAAGATTGACAGCTTGGACAGGAGCCACGCCTCAGCGCACCGGAGTTTCAGCTACGCAAAAACCGATTGAGCGGATTGCGCGCTTTCTTGCCGGTTGGGAGAATCCATCCGATTTTGCGCGGCCCGTTAAGATCATCGAAAGCTCGATGGAAAAGCAATTCAGCCTGCAGGTCACCCTGCCGGAACAGACACTGCTGTCCGCAGACAATCAGGAAGCAGTCTGGTGTCCGCAAGATTATGATTGACAAGTGGAATGACATTCCCGTTCAGCAGTCAGAAGCTGCTCCGGTGCTGAAGCGGCTGGGAGCGCAGGTGGACCGCAAGTCCCTGGTGATTTGGCCGATTTCTTTAGTGAAAAGTGGAGGAGAATAGATGCAGCAAATTAAAATGATCGCAAAAGAAGAAGCGGAAAAGTTTTGGAAGCTAAGATTGGAAGCGCTGCTAACGAACCCGGAGGCGTTCGGATCAACTTATGAGGAATCAGTGAATAGAACGATTGAAGAGGTAAGATGCAGAATCAATACGACAGACGAAAATTACATTTTGGGGGCTTATTCACCGTCGGATGAGCTTGTTGGAATGGTTGGTTTTAAAAGGGAAACCGGCAGGAAGCTGCGGCACAAGGGTAAGATATGGGGCATGTACGTAACGGAAGCCTGCCGAAAGCAAGGTACAGGACGTATGCTTATGCAGGAAGTTATTTCCAGAGCATGGGAATTGGACGATCTCCTGCAAATCAATCTGACCGTGGTATCGACCAACGAAGGCGCCGGAAGGTTATACCGGTCTTTAGGATTTGTAGTGTATGGCATTGAAAAAAACGCATTGCGGCACAACGGGCAATTTTATGATGAAGAGTTAATGTGTTATTCGCTTAAGGGAGGTCAAAATAGCAAGGATTATTGAACAAATTAAGCTCTTTGAGCGTCGCAGAGGGTCCACCTAACTGGTACATAAATCAAAGATGGGGAGTGGTACTCGTGGAGAATAACCATCTAACACATAAATCACCGGAAGCCATTCAGTCCATTGTTTCTGCAATTAATCAGCGCCTGACAGGACGAACGAGTCCTATGGTGGTGTCCTTGGACGGAGGAAGTGGAGCAGGCAAATCTACGTTGGCTGCTGAGGTGGCTTCTCACTTGGGAGCAACAATCATTCAGTGTGATGACTTCTTCGCGGCAACTGTCACAGATAATGAATGGGACACATGTACATTGGAGCAAAAGTGCAGCCGTTGTATTGACTGGCAGCGTATGCGCAATGAGGCTTTGTTAAAACTGGTGGCAGGCGAGAAAGCCTGCTATCACCCTTTTTCCTTTACTTCTGGAAGCGGTTTGGCATCAAATTGGGTCACTTTAGAGCCTTCAAAAGTAATTATCCTCGACGGAATTTACAGCTCGCTGCCTGAACTATGCGATGTGCTTGATTTTACGGTTTTAGTGGATGTGTCACCCGGGCTTCGCCGCCATAGGCATAATCTTAGAGAGGGCAGTGACGATGCGGCTTGGCATATTCGATGGGATTCTGCTGAGGATTACTATTTCTCAGTCCTGCGTCCACCGGCATCTTTCGATTTAATAGTGGTGAATGATTAGTTCATAAAGGAGTGGTTCGGCTGCTTTACCATTTTAGCGAGAATCCGAATATAGACATCTAAATCCCGCAAGCCAAGCAAAATCGGACAGACATGCCGCCAGCAATATGGGCTATTGATGAGACGCACTCTGTAAATTTGCCGGGAAGGAAGGCGAAACTTGTAAAAGATATATATAGTGAGGCACTGCTAAGCGAGGAACCTGTGCCGGACTGGATGGAAAAGCTGGCGGAAACTTTCCGGGATTACGACCCTATCCGGGCGGCGAGTCCTCAAGCGAAGCGATGCACAGGGGAGTCCAGGTGATTAAGGAATTGGAAAACAGGCCTGCACAGAACTCAGCAGTGGTGACGCACGGAAATCTTATGTCTTTGATTCTGAGCCATTTTGACCGGGTGTACGGACTTGAGCAGTGGAAACGTTTAACCAATCCGGACGTTTATTTACTTCCAATAAATACGGAAGGCACGTCCACTAATCGATTATGGAGGTAACATTGAGAGATGACAACAGTTGTTTATATGATAAGGCATGCGGAATCGCCATATACCTCGGGTAACGAGAGAGAGCGCGGCTTATCGGCAAAAGGGGTGGTCGATGGGAAGCGGCAGCCGATATTTTGACGGAAGGAAGGATTGAGGTGCTCCTATCCTGTTCGTATGAGAGTGCAGTGCAAACGCTTGCAGCATTATCAAATAGATTGGGCATTGATTCGAAGTGGTTGAAGATCTGAAGGAGAGACTTCTCGCAGACGAGAATACGGAAATTTCAGATGAACAATTCCTGGCTGCAATTGCAAAAGTGTTTGCGGATGTGGCCCATATGGCAAGATTTGCCACTGTCGGACAGCTTCCCAAGGTCAATCGAAAAGAGGATAGGCCGTTACAAATACGTAGAATACCTTGTAATGCCAGATCATAATATAGATTCGATCTCCATGGAATGAGGTGAACTAATGGCCGTAGTGAAGGCAAGGGCAAGAGATGTAGATCTGCTGGCAAGGCTTCTGCGGGCTGAAGCTGAAGGAGAAGGCATTCAGGGCATGCTGCTTGTAGGCAATGTCGGGATAAACCGGATTAGAGCCAACTGCTCCGATTTTAAAGGGCTCCGGACGATCCCGCAAATGGTATACCAGCCGCATGCGTTTGAAGCGACGATCCACAGCTTTTTTTATCAGAAAGCAAGAGACAAAGAAAGACGCCTGGCCCAGAGGTCGATCAACGGTGAGAGCTTGTGGCCTGGTAAGTTCAGCTTGTGGTATTTCAGGCCTCCGGGGGATTGTCCTCCGACCTGGTACAATCAGCCTTTTGTAGGCCGATATAAGCTGCACTGCTTTTATGAACCCACGGCTGCAACATGCGAAAATGTATATAATACGTTCTGACTTTAACAGAAACTCTGCATGGGCGAATGCAGGGTTTTTTTTCTTATTGTATAGAAAATTATGATTTTCGGTGGCTGTGGATAAGTGTGCGTCAGATACATTCATCCGCTGGGAAATGTTGTCTTGGTAAATCCCCTCTATTCCAATCCAGAGGATCACCTTTGCGCCCCCTTCGTTATAATGGTGTTGGATCGATCCAGCTTCAGCGGATATTCCCCTGCTTTAACGGTCTGAGCACCCGCCGTGCACTGTGCAACGCCCGGGAGAATCGCGGGTTGGAAAAATTAAAGGGAATTCCTCCATTTAATTTGACTTCGATTTGGTTACAGATGCATTTAACTGGAAAAGTGCCATCAAAATCAGCGGTTATTCTAATATTTGGCCGGAACGGGTTGAATTAACAGGAGATTTTCCATGGATATGGATAGGAAGGCAATCGAACTGAGCAAATATCAGCATATTTTCCTGTTAATCAAATTAATCCAGCTTGCCGCAGGGCCGGCACATTCCGGGCAACCCTTCTACCATTGCCTCGCAAAAAAGGGAGCAGCCAGCCTTCTTTACATAACTTTTTCCTCATCAAGACCGCCGTCTTATGATCAATTTTTAAAAATGACGCTTTACAACCATTCTGATCATTGCGTCAACGGCCGGGCTGATCATTGCGTGGATCCTGTTCCTGTTCTTTTCCAAGGTGCTTATGCGCATGAAAGGGTTATGTTTATTCTTTATATTATTGCCGGCATTGTTGTAATCGTTTGGTTCTGCTCAGCACTATGATCAGCGCTTATAAGAAGGTACCGCCCAGATGCTGAAGAGCTTTGACGTCGTCCCCCAGCAGAACATGTTTTCCAAGCAGGGCATCGCCCTTAGTATTGAAGCGGTAGCCCAAATCAAGATCAGAAGTGACCCAACCGCCATCCTCACCGCCAGCGAACAGTTCCTCGACCGCCCGGACAGCGAGCGCGAAAGCATCATACTGCACAGCATTGAAGGCCACCTTCGGGGGATCATCGGGCAGCTGTCCGTAGAGAGCATATTGAAAACCCCGGAAGAAATCAACAGCAAAATGCGCGAAACCTGTTCCGAGGACTGGATAAAATGGGGCTTGAGGTCGTCTCGTTTACTATCAAAAAAGTTAAAGACGACAACGGGTACATAGAGAATTTGGGAGTGCCGGAGATCGGACGCGTAAAAAAGGAAGCTTCAATCGCCCGGGCTGAAGCGGAGAGGGATGTGATGAAGAAAGCACCGCCCGGCAAGCAGGCGGAATTGTAACAAGCCTGCCGCCGCGAATTCTCACGGCGGTTTTTTGGCGCCCCGGGCCCCTCTGTTTGAGTATCTTGCTTACGTGGTAAGAATAGGTAAAAGTCTATGCAGAGAACAAACCACGAAGCTGGAGGGGGACATAATGGATCAACAGAAACATACGGATAACTCAGGGAAACCGCCGGGAAATGACGGAAAACGCAGAAAAAAATTCCCGGTGTTTCGCGTTACGGTGCTCGCTTTTATCGTTGTGGCTGTTATTTGCTGCGGATGGGCGTGGACCGTTTTTTTACATATCTATAGAAGCGCCGATATTTCTTTGCTGGGAAAGGAGCCTCCGCGTTCGACGATCTTTTATGACCGGAACGGCGGAGTGATTACGGAAGTGACCAATTCCAAAATGGAGTACATGCCGATCAACAAGTTTCCGAAGACCATGCTGGATGCTATTACAGCCGTAGAGGACTCCCGGTTCTATGAACATAAAGGCGTTGATTTCTACGCGATCGGAAGGGCATTATACCGCAACTTCAAATCAGGCGATACTGTCGAAGGCGGCAGTACGATCACCCAACAGCTTGCCAAGACGATGCTTTTTTCCACGGAACAAACCTACTCCAGAAAAATCAACGAAGCGGCAGCCTCTGTAAAAATCGAACGAACCTATTCCAAGGAACAGATACTTGAGCTTTATCTGAACCATATATATTTTGGGGAAGGGGCGTGGGGGCTTGAGAGGGCGGCCAAGATCTATTTTGGCAAGAGTACACCTGAACTCAGTCTGGCGGAGTGTGCAATGCTCGCGGGGATCCCGAAATCTCCTACCAATTACTCGCCGGTGGATAACCCGCAGAAGTCCAAGGACCGCAGAGACCTCGTTTTGAATTTGATGGCCGAGCAGGGAAAAATTACTGAGCAAGAGAGGGATGCCGCGAGGAACAGCGAAATCAAGCTTGCGGATAAAAGCGCCGCAAAGGCGCCAGGCAAATATGCTTCCTATGTCAATCATGCGATTCAAGAAGCGATTGACAAGTACGGTTTAACCGAGCAGCAGATCCTGACAGCCGGTCTGCATATTTATACCAACCTGGATCCGAAGGTGCAGGAAGCGGCGGAGGCGGTGTATAAGGAAGCTTCCTTTTTCCCGGAGGACCGTGGAGGGCTGCAGAGCGGAATTGTGCTGATGGATCCAAAATCGGGCGCTGTGCTGGGCATTGTCGGGAGCAGGAGCCAAAACCGCGAATTTCGTGGATTCAATTATGCCACTCAGGCAGAGCGCCAACCGGGGTCGACGATCAAGCCGCTCATGGTTTATGCTCCGGCTTTGGCTGAAGGCTACGGACCGCAGGATATGATCTATGACGAGGAGACGGATTTCGGGGGCGGCTATAAGCCGATGAACTACAAGAAGCAGTTTCATGGGTGGGTGACGATGGAGGAGGCTTTGGTCCAGTCCTACAACATACCGGCGGTCGCGCTGTTGAAGGAGATCGGGATCAATAAAGGCTTTGAATTTGCGAAAAAGGCGGGACTGCCGCTGCAGAATTCAGACAAGACTTTGGGTATAGCGCTGGGAGGCATGCAGAAAGGAACATCTCCTTTGCAGATCGCCCAGGCATACACTATTTTTGCGGGCGGCGGCAAAATGTCCAAGGCTTTCGCGGTGACGAAGATTACCGATAATAAAGACCATCTGGTGGCGGAAGCCAAGCCTGAGTTTCAACAGCTTTTAGACCCGAATGTGGCCTATACGATGACGAAGATGATGGAAAAGGTCGTTACGGAAGGAACGGGACAGAACGCTATGATGGACAGGCCGGTGGCGGGAAAAACCGGAACGACCCAGCTTCCGGACATTGCCGAATTTAAAGATAAAGACGGAAATGTAATCGACGGCTCCAAGGACGCCTGGTTTGTCGGCTATACTCCGGACATCGTGGCTGCCGTATGGCTGGGATACCAGAAAACGAATAAAGACCATTATCTTACGACGACGGGAGGCAAGTATCCGGCTTCGATTTTTAAAGAAGTCGTAAGTCGTGCTTTGCAGGATGCTCCGGTGACGGCTTTTTCCGAGCCTGCATCTTATGTGGCGGCGCTCGGAGGGGATAAACGGATCAACGGAGACAAGGATACTCTGTTTGCCGGCTCGGGCGCTTCCAGGAAAAAGAATGTATCGAGCAGCACTGATGATACCGCCCGTCCTGTGCCTTTGAAAGACAATCAGCCGGACGCTTTGAAAGAGAAAGGCCAGCCGAAGCCTGCTGACAGCAAGGACGCTGGTGTGCAGCTGCAGCCTGCGGCAGGAGGAGCGGCAGGCGGTCCTGCCGCCGCAGCCCCGGCCCCTGACGCAGCCCCGGCCCCTGACGCAGCCGCGTCAGGAGTCAAAAATCCCGCGCCTCCGGCAGCTGCCGGAGGCGGAAACGCTGCTGCGGCCGGCACAGCCCGGCCGGGCGCAGCAGCCCCAGCCGCCGGCACGGCCGCGGCTGGAACGCACGGCGCCGCCGGTGCCGGCGCCGATGCAGGTGGCGCTGCCAAAGGCGGCAGCGCCAAAAGCGCCGGCGCAGCGGCGCCAGCCGGCCCCGCCTCGGGGAGCGGCGGGGCGCCGGCCGGCGACGGCAGCGGCGCAGCCGGCCAGGCTGCCGCGCCCGGCAGTGATGCCGGCGGCAGCGCCAAGGCGGCTCCGGCGCCGGCAGCCAAGGCGGGTCCAAGCCCGGCGCCCGCTGCCAAAGCGGGGCCCGCGCCCGCCGTCAAAGCGGGCCCAGCCCCGCCCCCAGCCGCCAATAGCGGCTCGTCTCAGTCTGACGATTGACTGCAGAAACAAGAGGCCGCTGGCTCACTCCCTGAGCAGGTCCGCTGTGCAGGTGCGAGGAGCTTGATGGACAACGAAAATGACATTCGAACGGACAACAGTTTGAATGTCATTTTTCTTGTCAAATCCGATTTGTTTTAGCAATTAGGGCATTAATCTAGAGCCGTTGCCTGATTCCTCATTGCATTTCATACAGTGGACTCTACAAATTATTTCGATTACGCCCAATTGATTGTAAAATGTACAACGTTTCCGGTCGATTACGCTTGAAAGGGTCAGTTTCACGCGAATCTGTTGCAGATTCCTCCTAGGCCCCCTAATTAAACTGGAGTCCGAGCCCCCAATAAATTAGACTGAAGGTAATGGGAGGCGGGACAAAATGCGTTCGAAAAAAGTATTTGAAGAGACTCGGTTAAAGATCGTTCGAGAGGCCCTCTCAGGGATCAAGATTGCGGTATTAGCTAGAAAATACGAGATTCATCCCGAGACCATCCGTAACTGGCTTAGGGAGTACCGAGATCAAGTGGGTACCGACGAAATCCCTTCGACTGATGAACAAATTCAGGAGCTGAAAAGGCTTCAAGAGGTCGAAGAGAAATATGAGAAAGCAGTCAAAATTCTTGGTGAAAAAGAGCTTGAGATTGAAATACTGCGTGAACTCTTAAAAAAGAAGAACCCCGCTTATCCGAAAAATACGAAATAGCAGACCGGTTTATTAAGCGGGGTGAACAAGCAGCGCTAGTTCTGCGAATCATAGGTCTGTCAGAGTCAACTTACTACGATCGGAGGAAGCGAGCGGCTACAGAGACAGTTCACGCGTCTAACGGCCAGAAAGGTAGGCCCTGCCCCGGTTATTCATTGACAACCGAAGGGAAGAAAATAAGCGGTGAACAGATTAAAGAATGGCTCTTGGAGCTTGTAGAAGGCGAGGAACATGTGTATGGGTATAAGCTCCTCGCCCAATCTCTCCGAAATGAGCGCGCATTGGTGCTGGATAAAAAGAAGTCCTATCGACTTTGTAAGGAACTCGGTATCCTGCAGAAACAGCGGGAGAAGCACACCAAGCACCCTCGCAGACTGCCTAAGAACCGCACAGTGACTGGACCGAACCAGCTGTGGCAAATGGATATTAAATACGGCTATGTTCCTGGTCGTGAACGCTTCTTTTTTGTACTCAGCATCATCGATGTGTTCGACCGTGTCGTCGTCGACTATTATAGAGGTCCTGTATGCGAAGCCAAACATGCCTGTCAAACGTTATGGCGAGCGCTACAGAAGCGAATCCATGCGGGAGAAACGCTACCCGTGATTCGCACGGACAACGGGCCTCAATTCGTCAGCACACTTTTCGGAGATACTTGTGAAAGTCTCGAAATGGTTCATGAGCGGATCCCGCCGCGAACCCCAAACATGAATGCATATATTGAATCCTTCCATAGCTTGCTGGAACGTGACCTCTTTTCAAAGATGGACTTCATGTCCTTTGAGGAGGCTTACGCCGAGATCGATCGTTACATGGACTTTTACAATAATCGAAAAATGCACGGCAGCTTAAAACGAATGCCGCCTGCTAAATTTTCAGAGTGGGTCATGCAACTGGAAGACCGTTCGATCTTCCACAAAGCCCTGTAAAATCTCGAGAAATAGAGCTATTCTGATAAACTACGGTTTTAATTGGTGCGGACTCCGGATTTAGGGGGCCTAGCCGATTCTACAATGCGTGCTGCCGTCGGAAGAGAATTTTCTGGATTGCATTGTACAAATTGCAACAGGCAGTCCGGGAATCCCATTGTATAAACTGACATCTCGTCCAGCGTCCTTTCTTTGATTGCAAGGCGCGTTAATGCTACTATAATAAGGTAATCGTTTCCAAAAGTGTATCTGAATCCAAATGGGAGAGGAGCGGCACACATGGCGTTAACCAACAAAATAGGCGTCATTGCCGACAGCTTCAGGGTGGGCGTGCGGGAAGGTCTGAGCAAAGCAAAGCTCGCGGGGGCGGACGGCGTACAGATCTATGCGGTAAGCGGAGAGATGGATCCGGCCAATCTGACATCCGAAGCGAGAAAAGAACTTAAGGACTATATCGCTTCCATAGGTCTTGAAATTTCCGCGCTCTGCGGCGATCTGGGTGGACACGGCTTCCAGGATAAGAATGTAAACCGGGAAAAAATCGAAAAATCCAAACGCATTCTCGACCTTGCCGTTGAGCTCGGTACAAACGTGGTTACTACGCATATCGGAGTCGTTCCCCGGGATCAGAACGATCCCATTTATGCGGCAATGCAGAATGCCTGCGAGGAACTCGCATCGTATGCGACCGGAATGAATGCTTTTTTTGCCATCGAAACGGGTCCCGAGCCTGCGGCGCATTTGAAATCTTTTCTCGATACGCTGGGCAGCAAAGGGGTGTCGGTCAATTTCGATCCCGCTAACATGGTGATGGTAACAGGGGACGATCCTGTGGCCGGCGTAAGACTGCTTCAGGATTATATCGTACATACGCATGTAAAAGATGGCATCCGTTATGCAGAGGTTGATCCGCGTGAAATTTATGGAGCCTTGGGTTACAAGAAAATGAGCCACAAGGAACTCGCCAGGATGGCAACAGAAGGAAAGATCTTCCAGGAAGTTCCTCTTGGCGAAGGGATGGTTGACTTTGATGCCTATTTTGCCGCGCTTGAGGAAATTGGTTACAAAGGCTATCTGACCATCGAAAGGGAAGTGGGCGGGCAGCCGGAAGAAGACATCCGCAAAGCAGTCGAATTTATCCGAAAATATAAGTAGCATCAGCTTCAAGAGAGGATTTACGATGGAAAAAGCATTTCTCGAGCAGGACACGGTCCATGTGGCGGAACAGTTGATAGGCTGCTGTCTTGTGAGACAGACGAAAAAAGGGACGATCAAGGTGCGGATAACGGAAACGGAGGCCTACAAAGGCAGTGAAGATCCGGCGAGCCATGCCTATCGATCGATGACTCCGCGCAACCGTTTGATGTTCGGCGAAGCAGGGTTTCTCTACGTTTATTTTATATACGGTATGCATTACTGTATGAACGTGGTGGCTCATCCTCCGGGAGGGGTCGGGGCCGTACTTATCAGAGGGGCTCAGGCTGTGGAAGGATTGGAGTTGATCAGGCTGAACAGGCCCGGTGTGGGCGACCGGCTGCTGCTGAACGGACCGGCCAAACTGACTTCGGCACTCTCTGTCGACGGCGGGTTCAACGGACATAATTTACTGGACAATCCGGGAGGCCTGCTGGGGTTACAGCAAAAGGAGCGGCAGTTGGAAGTGCGGCAAACGCCCCGCATAGGCATTAAGGCCGGGACCGATCTGCCTTGGCGGTTTGTGATGGTCTGACCACCCGCCGTGTAACGCCTCAACGCATGCCGGGAGAGGCAAGCGTTAGGAAAAACGTTAAATAGGAACCCTTCCTTTCCTCAAAGGGAAGGGTTCTTTTCTGCTTCTCCGGGTATTCGGGATTCTTTTGTTTCTTGCCCGAGCAGCAGCAGGAGGACAGTTCCGGCGATCAGCACCGCTGTAAAGATGAAGAAAATGCCCGCGAAAGGGAATTTGGCGGCAGCCAGGTACCCTACGAGGTAAGGGGCAATCGCGCTCCCTATCCGGCCAAAGCCCGAGGCAAAACCGGCGCCGGAGGCTCTGACTTCCTCTGGATAGTTCTCCGGAGTATAAGCGTACAAAGCCCCCCATGCTCCCAGGTTGAAAAAGGACAGCAGCGCGCCTGACAGCAGCAGAGTGAAAGCGGATTGGCTCCAGCCGAATATGGCGGCCATAATAGCGGTCATAAACAAGAACAGGGCAAGCGTGGGTTTGCGCCCCCAACGCTCTACCAAGAACGCGGCCGCGAAATAGCCCGGCAGCTGCGCCAAAGTCATGAGCAGCACGTAGCGGAAGCTGTTGATCGCGGTAAATCCTTTGGCAACGAGCACGGAGGGCAGCCACAGGAACATGCCGTAGTATGAAAAGGCGATGGCGAACCATACGGCCCACAAGGCCGCTGTCTGCCGTCCAAAACGGCTGAAGAGGCTACGCAGCGGAACCTTCGCCGTCCTGGGAATAGCGCGGGCAGGTTCGGCAATGCCGCGGCGTATGAATATGGCGTAGATGACGGGCAGCCCGCCGACGATGAGGGCCGTTCGCCAGCCGTACGAAGGCATAATGAAGTAAGCGATGACGGCTGCGGCAATCCACCCGACCGCCCAGAAGCTTTCCAGCAGAACGACGGTCCGTCCCCGCTTTTCAGGTGGAGAGAGCTCGTTTACCAGCGTGGAGGCGACGGGCAGCTCCGCTCCCAAGCCAATGCCCATGAGTAGCCGAAACAGCAGCATGACCGCGAGGCCCGGTGAGAAAGCGCTGCCCAGACTGGCCAAACCGAACAGAACAAGGGTACACAGGAACACCGGCCTACGGCCGACTCTGTCCGCGAGATATCCGCCGAGCGGCGCCCCGAACGCCATACCCGCCGTAGTGAAGGTGCCAAGCAGGCCCTTCTGAATGGGGGTAAGACCCCATTCGCTGGAAAGCTGCACGATAAGAAAGGACAAGAGGCCGACGTCCATCGCGTCAAACAACCATCCGAAGCCGGCTGACCAGAACACTTTACGATAAGTAGTTTTCATTGACAGTTCCTTCTTTTCCCAATCAGTATAGTACTTTCACCAAATAATACCATACGCTTAACCTTCAAATCCAACTGGCGGATACCCCTTCCATTCAACATCTTCCAGCAGCTTTATCCGACGACAAAAAAATGTAACAGGATGAGCGAATTTCGTTCTGCCGTAGGTTGGACTCAAGAGCAGCTGTCGGAACGAACGGGAGTGTCCAGGCAGATCATTTCTATCGAGACTATGATTAATCTGTCCGTTTCACGCGGATATGCTATAATCTAGGTAAAAAAGAATCGGAGCCAGGGGTATGTATTACATCGGGTTGGGCGTTTTTTTCTTTGTTTTGCTCGTATTTGCGGGGGTCGCGACTTTTATGATCGGTAAATCCCAAAAGAATCAGGAAGGCGACCCGACGTATGACATGCATACAAACAGGAAATGGTTAAGGCTGACGCTAATCTATACGGTTTTGTTTTTGATCAGCTTTGTCATACTGGGTGTATACACTTATTATCATATCTAAATCAGATATGGAAGCTTTGAATATTCGTGCAGAAGGGAGAGATTCGTTGTGGAATACAGAATCGAAAAGGACACGATGGGGGAAATCCGGGTTCCCGCGGATAAATTATGGGGAGCGCAGACCCAGCGGAGCATGGAGAATTTTCGGATCGGCACGGAGAAGATGCCCTTGGAACTGATCCGCGCGTTTGCGATTTTGAAAAAGGCGGCGGCCTCCGCTAACCGGAAGCTCGGGAGGATGGACGCCGAGAAGGCGGATGCCATTTCCTCCGCAGCAGATGAAATTTTGAACGGACAATGGGACGACCAATTTCCGCTTGCAGTGTGGCAGACAGGGAGCGGCACGCAGACGAATATGAACGTCAATGAAGTGATCGCGCACCGGGCGAACCAGCTTCTCGAGCAAAAGGGAAGCGCGGCGCGTGTCCATCCGAACGATGACGTCAACCGTTCTCAAAGCTCGAACGATACGTTTCCCACCGCCCTGCATATCGCAGGTGTTCTGGCCGTGGAAGGACAAGTTCTGCCTGCGCTGGACAGTTTGAAAGGTGTATTGGCGAATAAAACGGAACAATTTCAGGACATCGTCAAAATCGGCAGGACGCACCTGCAGGACGCAACCCCGCTGACGCTGGGGCAGGAAACCAGCGGCTGGCAGGCCATGCTGGAGTTCTCCGGGCAAATGATCCGGTCAGGCGTAGAAACGATGAAACAGCTTGCGATCGGAGGCACAGCCGTAGGGACAGGACTTAATGCGCATCCGAAGTTTGGGGAAACGGCGGCCGAAGAGATCAGCAGGCTGACAGGAGTCCGTTTCGTTTCCGCCGCCAACAAGTTTCACGCGCTGACAAGCCATGACCAGGCCGTATTTGCCCACGGCGCTTTGAAAGCACTCGCTGCGGATCTGATGAAGATCGCCAACGACGTTCGCTGGCTTGCCAGCGGGCCTCGCTGTGGAATCGGGGAGCTTCGCATTCCCGAGAACGAGCCTGGAAGCTCGATTATGCCGGGCAAAGTGAATCCGACGCAGTGCGAAGCAATCACTATGGTGGCGTGTCAGGTCATGGGCAACGATGCCGCTATCGGGTTTGCCGCCAGCCAGGGCAATTTTCAGCTGAATGTGTTTAAGCCGGTCATTCTGCACAATTTTCTTCAGTCGGCGCGTCTGCTGGCAGATGGCATGAACTCCTTTAACGAGCACTGCGCCGCAGGAATCGAACCAAACCGGGAGGTCATTCAAAGCTATCTTGAGCGTTCCCTCATGCTGGTTACCGCTTTGAATCCGCATATCGGCTACGAGAAGGCGGCCCTCATAGCGAAGACAGCGCACAAAGAAGAGATTACTCTGCGGGAAGCCGCGTTAAAGTCCGGTTTCTTGACTGAAGAGCAGTTTGACGAGTACGTCAAGCCGGAGGAAATGGTAGGTCCGAAAGAGTAAGCAACAGCTTATCAATGCTCTAGCATCATAGTCAATAACAGTGTTGCATCAATAATCCAGGCTGCCGAGCCATCGGCAGTCTTTTTGCCGATCAGCCGCGAACCTTTTGCCACAAAATATAATCATTCCTATTTTGAAATAATTATAAATAAGTATTGATAATCATTATCATTCGTGTTATTGTATTTCTACAAACCACACAAGGAGGAATTAACTATATGGCATCAAGATTCGTAGGATTGCAGGCACCCGATTTTAACATGGAAACAGCAGGGGGAGACGGCGTGGAGTTTGGCCGCGTTTCGTTATCCGATTACAAGGGCAAATGGCTGGTATTCTTCTTTTATCCGCTGGACTTCACATTTGTTTGCCCAACCGAAATTACTGCGTTGAGCGAATCTTACGATGAATTCAAGAAACTGAATACCGAAGTCCTCGGCGTCAGCACCGACAGCAAGCATTCGCACCGTGCCTGGATTAATGCGGCAAGAAACGATGGGGGTCTGGGCAAAATCCAATTTCCTCTCGCCTCCGACATCACCAAGAGGGTTAGCAGCGATTACGGCGTGCTGATCGAAGAGGAAGGCGTCGCTTTGAGAGGGTTGTTTATCATCGATCCGGAAGGCGTTGTAAAATACCAGGTCGTTAACCATAACGATGTGGGCCGGGATGTAGGCGAAACGCTGCGCGTGCTGCAAGCTTTGCAGTCCGGAGGTTTGTGCCCTATGAATTGGAAGCCTGGCGACAAGCTTCTGGGTGACTGACAGGAAATGAGAGAATGTAAAGGGGGAGCATGAATGCACAAAGCTGTAATCATAGGTACGGGCCCAGCCGGCTTGACGGCTGCCATTTACTTGGCTCGCGCCAACTTGAGCCCGCTGATTATCGAGGGGAACGAGCCGGGCGGACAGCTGACCACGACAACCGAAGTCGAGAATTTCCCCGGATTTCAGGATGGAATTATGGGACCTGAACTAATCGAGAATATGAGAAAGCAAGCCGAAAAGTTCGGTGCCACTTTCGTACGCGGTTGGGTCAAGAACGTCGATTTCTCTCAGCGCCCTTTTCAAATGCAGGTGGAGGGACTGGGGGACGTTATCGCAGAGTCCGTCATTATCTCGACAGGGGCATCCGCAAGATTGCTGAATATTCCGAATGAGAAAGAGAGCAT
The DNA here is from genome assembly GCF_055392555.1 of Paenibacillus sp. JCM 18996. Classification (NCBI taxonomy): domain Bacteria; kingdom Bacillati; phylum Bacillota; class Bacilli; order Caryophanales; family Paenibacillaceae; genus Paenibacillus; species Paenibacillus sp. JCM 18996. The sequence goes on along the minus strand of NZ_AP043884.1, from coordinate 1,129,713 downwards.
CGGGCGCGGAGTCAGCACCTGTGCCACATGCGACGGCTTCTTTTACCGGGGGAAAAAGATTATCGTGGTCGGCGGAGGGGACTCTGCGATGGAGGAAGCCCATTTCCTTACCCGCTTTGCTTCGGAAGTAAAGGTTGTGCATCGAAGAGGCGAGCTTCGCGCATCCAAAATCATGCAAACCCGAGCACAAGAAAATGGCAAAATCTCCTGGGCGCTGAACCGCACACCGCTTGAAGTGGTGGAAGGAGAACGAGGGGTAGCCGGCCTGAAGGTGCTGAATAACGAAACCGGAGAACAAGAAATTCTGGAAACCGACGGCATTTTCGTAGCCATTGGACATACGCCCAATACAGGATTTCTGGACGGGCAGATTCACACAGATGCGCAAGGGTACATCCTGGTGAATCCAGGCAGTTCGGAAACCAATATTCAGGGAGTATTTGCCTGCGGAGACGTACAGGACACCAAGTACCGGCAAGCGATTACCGCAGCGGGCAGCGGCTGTATGGCCGCTCTGGATTGCGAGAGATTTCTGGAAGCAGCAGTTCCGCATTTGGTATAGTTGAAAAAAAGACATTGACCGGCCCGGCGGCGGGTACTTTTCTGAGGTGAAAAAGCTTGTTTTTTCAAACAAATTGACCAATGCTGTTGAATAATCAAATGTAAAAAGGATGGCTCAATTGCCATCCTTTTTCTATTGGCCCTCATTGTATTTTGTACAATCAAAAGTGCATTTGGATGCCATTATCGCTTAATCGATTGCATTTAATACAATAGAACTGGGTAAATGAGCAGGTTTTATCTGTTAGATTTTATTAGGTTCGCAGAGCAGCATATTGACGGAATTCGCTTGGTGAAAGGCCTGTCAGCTTTTTGAACAAACGGGAGAAGTAGGGGGGATCCATTCCCATTCTCTCAGCGATATCCGACACCGTATAGTCGCTCGTTAACAACAGATTCTGGGCTGTGTCCATTCTTTTCTTATTGATATAAGCTATTGGTGAGATGCCCAGCATCGTTTTGAATACCTGGATAAAGTAATTAGGATGGAGGTGGACGAGCTTTGCCAGTACCTCAATCGTCATTTGTTCGGATAAATGTTCTTCGATGTACTGCAGTATTACGTTGATTTTGGAGACAGAGGGCGAAGCGGCACCGTCCGACCCGTTCAAATCCGCCTCCCGAATAAAAGGTGAAATGATCTCGTACATAAGCGATTTAATGCGGAAGGGCGCCGTGAGTTCCGTGCTGCTCTGAAGGGCAATCAGTTCCTGGAATTGATTTTCCAGCCGTTCCTGATCGGCAACCTCTACATAATGCGGGACATTCAATAAGTGAAACAGATGAATTTCGCCGACGGTTGCGGTAAAATGGCACCAATATTTGCGGAAATAATTGTCATTAATCCATGAGAAAGACTGTTCTACTCCGGCTGGCAGCAGGAACAGCTGTCCCGGCTTCGGGTAATACTCGCGATTGCGGATTCTGATCCAGCCCTCGCCTTCCCTTATATAGTAAAGCCGGTTGATCTCCGGGAGAATGTTCATAAATTTCCAAATGCTGCTCACCTTCGTATGCTGTGTCGTAAATAAGGTGATTTTCGTATTGGATAAATAGCTTTGGGCCAGATGCAGTTGTTGTAAAGTGTCCATTTCCATCTCCTGAATTACCTTAGTATTGTGTAAAAGTTCGCTATAATCCTCTATCGATTTTTCAGTGGGAGAAAATTACAATGGTTTTAAGAAACAATATCATTTCCTTTTCAGGGGGAGAACGATGCGATGAGCACTACAAGACAGCAGCTTTTATATTTACATTTAAGCGGTCCCGATCCGGAATCCCGGACGATCGCCTGGGCGCTGTATGACAGCGCAATTCCCGAAAGGGATCTGCAAATGAATACGGGAGACTCGGATCAGCCGATGTATGAGAGCGTCCTTGATGCTATGCGCGACGGCTGGAATGTTCTGCAGGTTCCTGTTCCAAGGCAGTTTGTCAGCGGTTTCGAACATGAGCAGGGCCACCTTATGTATGAATTTGTGTTGGAAAGAAAGGTGACGATCCATGAGTAAAGTAGAGAAGCAGCACCTACTGACCGCCGCCCAGATGGCTGATTTTGCTGTGAACGGCTTTTTGAAGATGGAGGATCTGGTTCCCCGCGAATTGAACGAAGCGGCCAGCGCCGAGATGAGAAAATACGAAAGCGGCACCGGCGCCTATTGGACAGAATCCAACGTAATCCAGGAGATATTCGGGCTTCCGCAGGTGAAAGGAGCCATTCAAAGCTTTGTAGGACAGCACCCGGTGTATGACCATTCCTTCCTGCATGTCGTTAAAGCGGGCAATAAGAAGGCGCAAGGATGGCATGCCGATTCTATCATTGATACGCGGCCGTTTGGCTACGACATTCAGGCGTTCTATTTCTCCCACGATGCTCCGGCGATTATGGGACCTACTCTTGTTCTCCCGGGCTCGCATTTAAGGAAGGTGAGCAATAACAGCATTGGACATTACAAGAATATCGTCGGCCAGAAGAAAATGGAGTCGAAAGCAGGAACGATCGCATTTCTTCATCAGGCGATCTGGCACTGCGCCCAGCCGAACTTTACCGACACTACTCGCTATGTCTTCAAGCTGCGGCTTCGTCCGGGACAAGAACAGCGGGCGCTGTTCAACACGGAAGACTATAACTCTCCCGAAGTAATGGCTATTGTACGTAAGGGCCACCATGCCTGGTGCGGCGACGAGTCGCGCATCAACCAGGTGAATATCGCCAAGTTCTGGCGCTATTTGACCGGCGACGACCGGGTCGACGCCTCTTTTGAAGGCGCTCTTACGCGCATGCGAATGTAGTTATTCGGTTTGTAACTCACGTTGCCCGCCGTTAAGCTTTGGATCTAATCCGTACTTACACTTTCGGGAATGTAAGTTGTTCGGCTTGTTACAGCTCCGCTTTGTGGCGGGGCTGTTATTTTTGTATGAGTTAGATAAGTTTTAACTAATGAATCAGATACGTGTATCTTAGAAAGTAGATTAGACGGAGCTTTTCCAGCTGCTTGAAGCGTAACGGCATGCAGTTCAAGTTTTGGTTAAACTTTAAATAGATGCTTCTTGCTTAAGAAAAAAATATCATGTTCGCTCTTCATTGTAAATCGAATCATAAGAAGAACCAAAACCATTGTTGATGAAACGGTCATCTATATCGTACAATTTTTACAGGATAGGGGAAGCGCAGATGCCGGTTGGACGCTCGCTACCTCGCAATCAGCAATACGCCGGCTGGAAAAGCAATTTCATAGAGAAAGGAAACGGTGTTGTGACTATAAAAGCGGTTTTGTTTGATTTTGACGGGACACTGGCCGATACGCTGCCGGTCTCTTTTAAGGCGTTTCAATCTGTTTTCAAAAAATACGACAAACGCGATGTATCGCGCGAAGAACTTGTGGCTATGTTCGGACCGACGGAAGACGAGATCATCTTAAGAAACCTAGACGCCAAGGGAAGCGTTCCGGAAGCGATTCGCGACTATTATCAGTTGTACGAACAAGGCCATCCTTCACAAGTACATAAGTCGGATGAAATAGAGCGTATGCTGAGAACAATCAAATCATGGGGCCTGAAAATCGGTGTCATCACAGGAAAAAGCAGAGAAGCACTGCAAATCTCCTCCAATTCGCTCCAAATGTCCCGTTTTTTCGATATAGTCATAACTGGAGACGATGTGGACAAGCCCAAACCCGACCCCGAGGGCATCTTCACTGCGTTGGAAGCTTTTCACGTTTCCACAGAAGAAGCCATATTCCTGGGAGACAGCAGCGCCGATATAAAAGCGGGTAAAGCCGCCGGCATGCGAACTTACGGAGTACAGTGGCTCTCTACTTATCAAAGCGCAAGCTTTGAGGTCGAACCGGACCATCTGTACACGCAGGTGGAACCTTTTCTTCAGTTGCTGGAGAAGGAAGCGGATATAAGCTTGAGATGGCTGGAGTGGGCCAAACAGATTCAATCGATCGCCCAGACCGGGCTCACCTACGCCAAAGACGTTTACGATATCGAAAGGTATGAGACGCTTAGGCAGCTCAGTATCGATATTCTCGATCAATACACATTCGCCGGAGCGGAGAGGATCAGGTTAAGCTTTGCCAACGAAAGCGGCTATGCCACACCCAAAGTCGATGTGCGCGGGGTCATCTTTGAAGACGGCAAAATCCTGCTGGTCAGGGAAAAAATCGACGGCGCCTGGTCTTTGCCCGGCGGCTGGGCCGACATCGGGCTCTCTCCTTCGGAAGTGGCGGTTAAAGAAATCAAGGAGGAATCGGGTTTCACAGCCGAACCTGTCAGACTGCTTGCTGTACTGGATAAAAAATTTCACAAGCATCCACCCGAGCCCTACCATATCTATAAAATATTCATTCTGTGCAAGATTGTGGGCGGCACTGCAATCGGCGGAACGGAAACGAGCGAGGTTGGATTTTTCGCAGACAATGAGCTGCCGGAGTTATCCCTTGAGCGGAACACGGAAAAGCAGATTATTACGATGTTCGAGTTTTTGAGGGATCCAGATAAAAAGGTACTTTTAGACTAAGGTGTGCAAAAAAGCGCAGGAAGCTTATACAATCAAGCTCCTGCGCTTTTCTTTGACAATTTTACCGATGGTTGTCCAGCCATTTTGCCAGCCGGTTTACCATCGCCGCGGTCTCTGCCCGAGTTGCCGTCCCCTGAGGATCCAGCGTCTGCCCGGATTTTCCCTGCAGCAAACCGGTTTGGACAGCAGCCGCGACAGCAGAACGCGACCAGGTTAGCAAGGGTCCGTCCGAGTAAGTCTTCAGGATGGACCCCCGCTCTATCTCAGATAGCTGCGGCGAGTCGCCGAGAATCTGCTGAGCCTTCATCAGCAGCTGAGCCATCTCTTCCCGGGTAACCAGTCGATTTGGCTGAAACGTCCCGTCCGGATATCCGGATACAATCTCCAGACCCTGCAGCAGTTGAATCCCTGACGTATACCAATCGGAAGGCCGAATATCCGAGAAAGACGGGTTGTTCGCAGCCGGCGGGTTTCCGCCAAGAATGCAGCGGGCCAGCATGTTCACCAGCTCCGCGCGGGTGATTGGGCGTTCGGGATCGAAAGTTTTTGGCGAGGTTCCTTGTATCACGCCTTGACGATAAAGCTGCGCAATGTCGGTTTTGGCCCAATGGCCGCTGATATCAGTGAAATCTGCGGCCGCCTGGTTCGTTCCTCCGTAAGGAAAGCCGTCAAAGACAGGCCAAATGTCTTTCGTTTCCTCGCCCACATACCAGCCCGCTGCGCCCGCTAAACCATATTTCAAAATAAGGTCTTTGCGTTCCCGCATTGACGCCGCATCTTCCAGCCAAATCTGGTGCTTCTTGCTTTCCTGTGTATACTCGGCGTAATTTTGCTGCGTCGAAGCATCCCATTTGATCTCCGGCTTCTGACTGCTCAACACATTTTGCATTTCCGTGAGAGTAAGGTCGGCATCGGTGACAGTTCCTTTTACCTGATCGGTGACCCAATCGCGTGTGAAGAAAGGAACGCCAAGAACGACCTTATGTGCGGGAATTTCCTGCAGAAGCAGCCGGATTCCCTCATTGACCCAGGGAAGGGAGCCCACGGAGCCAGGCATCCCGCTACCGGCCCAATGCTCTTCATAGGCCATCAGGATAACGAAGTCGGCTGCTTTGCCGAGCGCATATCTATCGTAGGAGCCGGACCAGTTGGGGTCGCCGTTCGTGCGCATCACATCTACGGATACCATCTTGCCTGCGGGTTGGAGAGCGGCATGAAGCTCCGAGATGAAGGTCACGAAATCCGCCTTGCTCTTCGTGCTCATGTTTTCGAAATCGATATTGATCCCATCCGCCCCGGTTTCTACAAGAGCAGCTTTGACCTCCTCGACCGCTTTTTGCCTTTTCTCGGGATTGCTCAAGAAATCAGCCGTCAGTTGTTCATCAAAATGGTTGCCGAACATAGGCCAAACTTTCTTCCCTTGATCGTGGCTGGCATTGACATAACGGGTATTCGTCAGCTTTTGCACGGGATCGCTGCCTTTTTGCAGGAAAAACCAGCGGGGAGACACAACGGACAAATTTTGGGATACGCTGTTCTGCCTGAGAAAGGTGTCCGTCTTGCCGAAAGCGTTCCATCCGAGCACAAACCGGCTGACGGGTTTAACTTTGGCGTCTGACTTTGGGACATAACCGGTTTGTCCGGCCAGAAGGCCTATTTGGTAATAACCTGGCACCATTCCTTTAATCGGATATTCCTCGCCTGAGGAGAGAGTTTCCTTTAAAGATGAAGCGGAGTCCGGACTGGTGTATACGGGTGTGCCGTTCTTTTTGGCGACAGCGGCGAGAAGAGATGAAACTCCGCCCGAAGAAGGCTCCGCGTTTGCTTTAACGGTCATAAAGGGGCTGTAGAGAGCTGTTAAAAGCGCAGCTGCAGCCAGTGTTTGCTTTTTCATTTCATCCCTGCTTTCAATTCTAGTAAATCGACTATTCTACTGTAATGGAAAGAGCAGGTGAATGAATAGAAAGACTTGATGGTAAAATTGGATATTTTCCCCGGAAGCTTGTATTGTATAAGGTGGAACAGCATGCATAAAATCCCATGGAGGAGAGGGAAAATGAGCAGTCTGAATCTTGAGGAATATGAAGTCTTGAATCGCGACATCCATTGGGGACCCGTTACGGCAAAATTTGAATTGACCCATCTGATAGAGGATGAAAGCCTTGTAAGCAATGTGAGCATCATTCCTTTTATAGGCGATCAGTGCGTCATGATTCAATTGGAGGACGGCCGCTGGGAGCTGATCGGCGGGACTTTGGAGCCGAAGGAGAGCTATAAAGACGCGTTAAAAAGAGAATTAATGGAAGAGGCGGGGGCGGAGTTAACGAATTACCGCATTTTTGGACAGTTTCGTTGCACTTCCTGTGCAGATTCTCCCTTCAGGCCGCATATTCCACACCCGGATTTCATTAGAGCCGTTGTGTTTGGAGATGTAAAAATCGTCGGAAAACCTCTTAATCCGGAGGATGGTGAAAAGATTGCCAAGGTAGAGGCTGTGGATTTGGATGAAGCCGTGCGGAGGTTAGAGGAGATCCGGAGATACGATATAGCGGATTTGTACAGGCTGGCGCATCGTATCCGGGGATCTGAACAGAGATTCTTGGCTCGGAAAGGATAGAAATCGAACATTTTGCCAAGAACCTCGTGAGCAGGCTTATGAGTGCATCCGGGGATAAGCGGTGTCATCGAAAAGGGGGGCCTTACTTGAATTATATACTTCTGAATAAATGGGCGCTCCTTGCGGCGCTTGAGCTTTTGGCATGGTCATCCACCTTCTTCATGCTGTATGCCCGTTACCGGATGGGCTCTAAAGTCTGGTTTAAAATCGGGGCAGTGCTAACCGTATCGACCGGCGTCATCCCTCAGGTGGCACTGGGAATCATAAATTTGATCATGCAAAAAAAACTGGACCTTTTTACGTTGGTTATAGTCCTCCTTATCCTCTACGCTTCAACCTTAGGCCGCAAAAAGATGAAGCAGCTCGACCAGTGGGCCCGGCGCAAATTTTCAAAACTTTAACATAACTAAGAAAACCTCTACCCGAGGCCATTCAATGATGAGCGACCACGAGTTAGAGGTAGGTTCTCTTGGTAAAAAAGTTTCATCTCGCTTTAAGACAGGATTGATAACCGCATCATAAAAGCTTACTCTTAAGAAAGGAGCCGCGGTTCCGTTATCAAACATATTGCAAACGCTTACGTCGAAAAAATGTAAAAGGAGGAAAAGCAGATGCCCGATCATCGTATTTCCGGTTTTGGCTGCTGCCTGGGTGCGCGATCTTTTGTTCCTCAGCAGGAGAAGGCAAACGAACACCAAGAAGACGCGGCTTCAGGATTAGTACACGGGGTACGCGAAGCCCAGAGGATCGGCTATGATTTTGCGGAGCTCACCGTCGGTGCCTTAACCGGCCTGACCGAGTCCGAATTTGAACAGGTGGTGGACAAGCTCACCCAGGGCAACCTCAGTATCCCGGCTTTCAACAGTTTTATACCAGCTTCCTTAAAAATAACGGGTCCGTCGGTTGATCTGCCCGCACTGGAGTCCTATATCGACCTGGCTGTACATAGGGTAAAGTCGGTTAGAGGCAAAATCATCGTGTTCGGCAGCGGCGGGGCAAGAAATGTTCCTGAGGATTTTTCTCCGGAAGAGGGCATGGCGCAGATCAAACAATTTTTAAGCCTGTGCAGTGAATATGCCGTGAAATATGGCGTTACGATAGCCATCGAACCGTTGAACCGTAAAGAAAGCAATGTGATCAACACGGTCGCGGAGGCCTTGGAACTGGCGGAAGAGCTGGATCTGCCGGGCATCCAGGTGCTTGCGGACGCTTATCATATGTATTTGGAGCGTGAACCGCTTGAGATCATCAGCCGGGCAGTCAAGGCCGGCCGTTTGGCGCATGTTCATTACGCTGAATTTGACCGCAGCTTTCCTGTGGGACAGGCCGACAACGGCGTGGATTTCGCTCAGCTGTTTACTTTGCTGCAGGAAGCGGGTTACACAGGGGGAATATCCGCCGAATGCAGCTCCAAACAAATTGCCGTCGATAGCGAGGAATCGCTGTCTTACATCTCGCGGATTTGGAACGAAGTGCAGGCCAGGAGCAGTTCGTTGAACTGATAGTTGGCGTTATCTTCTCGTTGAAGTGTTAGTCGGGATCATCTTTCATTGAAGTGATAATCCGCATCATCTTAATTAAAACCCGGTGAAATTGCCGGGTTTTATTATTTGCAATCAGTGGAACTTTATCTTGTATCCAGTGAAGAAGTAGCTTCTGCGTAAAACTCACTGCACGCTTGTTTAAAAACTCACCGCACGTATAGGTGGTTATCGGAGACAAATAAAATATCTCTTCCATATGTTAGTGCGAGGGAGGTGATGGAGCATGACAAAGCAGCCAATAACCATCGGAGCGAACAGTATCGCAAAAATCGGCAGCCGTTCATTTCTCATTGTCGAAGTAGAGGCAAAAACGACCGGAGTTGAAATTGATCCGGTATTTGGAGTCCGGACGACAGCATTACAAGCTGCCAGACTTATTCAGGCGGGTGTAAGACGCACTATATTCCAAAGCACCGACCCTAAACCGCGTCCTGGAAAGAAAGTGGAGCTGAAAGGCGTACTTTTTGCTAATGACCGCATTTTTAAGGTCTTCGACGTGGAAAACAAGACTGACATTTCCGTTCTTGTAAGAATCAATCGGGCGCAAGCTATAAAGCTTATCCGCAGCGGTGTACGTATCATTAAAGTGTACAGAAAACCTTTCTAACAGATCATGGTGTTAATCAGGGCCGCGTAAACCGCGGCTTTTTTTGATCGACTACGGCGGGCCTATCGAACTAAGAACAGCCTGGTAACATCTCTGAGTAGAATCTCCGAGTACACTGCGGCAGGAGTTTTTGTTGTTCCTGACGGTCGCTCATAATGGTAGAAACTATACAACCGCGCATGCAGCGAATTGTTCCCTGAACCAGCTCTCGTCCAGATTCCGGCCAATGACCACAAACTCGCTTCGCCTTGCTTCATCGGTTCTCCATTCACGGTCCGGAGTTGAGCTGAACAGCATGTGGATACCTTGGAAAACAATTCGTTGTTTGACTCCTTTAATATTGAGCACGCCTTTGTAGCGGAAAGTGTCCACTCCATGCTCGGAGAGCCACTCACCCAGGAATTTTTCAAGCTTTTTCAGGTCCAGGGGCCGATCCTCCTTGAGCGAAAGCGATCTTACCTCATCGTCATGTTCGTGGTCCTCTTCTTCCAGGAATCCTGGTTCGATCTCCAGCTTTTTCTCCAAATTAAAGGCTTGAATTCCGAGAATCTGGTCTACCTCGATATTGGATTGCTTTGTGTGATAAATTTTCGCCGCGGTGTTCATGGACTTTAATCTCTGTTCCAGCTTTTGCAGCTCGCCTTCGCTTACCAGATCGATTTTGTTCAATAAAATAACATCTGCAAACGCAACCTGCTCCTGGGCTTCATGGCCATCGTCCAAATGCTGTCCCGCATGCTTGGCATCAACCACCGTCACAATCGCGTCCAATTCGTAAAAGCCCGCCATTTCCTCATCCACAAAAAACGTTTGCGCCACAGGAGCCGGGTCTGCCAGGCCTGTCGTCTCGATCAGAACGCGGTCAAACTGAACGCTGCGGTTGCTCTTGCCAAGCTTGGCGTCCATCAATTCACCCAGAATCCGGATTAAATCTCCACGCACAGTACAGCAAATACAGCCGTTGTTCATTTCAAAAATCTCTTCATCCGCCCCCACAACCAGCTGGTTGTCTATTCCAGTCTCGCCGAATTCGTTCACAATAACAGCAACTTTCTGGCCGTGGTCGGCAGTAAGGACATGGTTCAGAAGAGTAGTCTTTCCCGCTCCCAAAAATCCGGTTAATACGGTTACGGGTATTCTGGAGATTGCAGATTGTTCGGATAGCATGTGCAGTCACCTCAACATAAGATTTTAATCGTAAATATTACTATTAACTAATATAAAGGGACAAGCTTCCATTGTCAAATCAAGGCGGCCGGGTGTCCGAACAAGCTCTCCCATTCCGCAAACAGCTTATCCCAATCCAGGTTCAAGCCGATGAGTACAAGATAGGAGGGGCCCTTGTAGTTGCTCTTCTGCCAAACTGCTCTTTTCAACGCGTACTGCAGTAAGCACGAGCCTTCACCGTTGACCGAAACGTAACCTTTTGCTCTAAGCAGCTGCGAACTCCAGCGATCCAGGAAATCCTCGAGCTTTTTTGTTTTTATAGAAGTCCCTTCCTGAAAAGATAAAACCATGCTTCTAACTCTGGAGTAAGATGCTTGGTGCGGGTGCTGATGCTTGTGACCGGATGGAGCCGGCTTGTGGACGATTATCTTGAAAGTGTTTCGGACTGACGATATTCTGCGCTCCCTGGAACTGATATCGGCCAGAATCGATTGGACATCGATATCGCATTCAATACTGTAAACAATCGGGGAGTAAGGATTATATTTTCGCACCGCTTTCTCAATTTTGGCCAAATAGGGGAGTTTGAGTCTGTCGATTTTATTCAAAATAAGCAGGTCCGCCAATTCCATTTGTTTTCGCAAAGTATGGACCAACTCCTTGTCGGTAGAAAAGATGCTGTTATATTCAGGCACATGCTCGGAGTCGAGCACAGTGATGATCTGCTTAAGAGCAACCTTTCCCAGTAAAAACGGCTCAGTTAAGCAGTCTGACACTTCATCCGGGTTGGCGACGCCGGTCAGTTCTATGAGAATCAGATCGGGCTGTTGAATCAGAAGCCTGCTGATGCAGCCCGCGACTTCACTTTTTTTGGTGCAGCACATGCAGCCATCCATCAGCTTCTCTACGCCAATTCCAGGGAAAGCCCCCTGCAGAATTGTACCGTCCACATCGCTGTGCCCCAGCTCATTCATAAGAACCATCGCTTTCAGTCCGCGCAGTCTGGCTTCATTTAACAAACGAAGAAGTAAAGTTGTTTTTCCGCTTCCCAAAAATCCGCTCAACACGATAACCGGCACTTTATCCATGCATAGCACCCTCCTTGTTTAAATTGTAATCATTACGAATAATATGTAGCCATCATAATACAAATTCCATGGACAGTCTATGCATCTGAAAAGATAAATCGCAATCTTGACGATTAACGAAAAAGTTGTTATATTTTTAAAACGTAATCATTACGATTAATTAAAAGAAACAGGTTAGTGTTTTGGGAGGCGAGAATGGCAGATGAACAAAGCCAAGAGATTAGACAATATCGGCATGATGACGAATATTAGACGAACTCAAAGCGCACTGAACGACTAATGCAAGCCAAATGTGGAAGGGGATAAGTATGACGACATGGGATTTGTCCGGGACAAAGCATCACGTTTTTATATGCAATGGGGCTTGCTGCAAAAGACAAGGAGCGGATGAGGTCACTCTCGCCATCAGAGATGAGATTCACAAATGGGGAGCCGATCCGCTGATCCATACGACAAGGACCCTATGTCAGGGAAGCTGCGATAATTCTTGTGTCGTAACTGTTTATCCCGCCGGCGTTTGGTACAAGCAGGTAACACCGGAGCTGGGACGCAGCATAGTCTCCCGGCATTTAATTGAAGGAAGCCCGATTTCCAATCAAACGATTTACAATTATGAAGAGGGCTTTGTACTCAAAGACATGTCGCTTAAAGGGCTCAAAAAGGCAGCGGCAAACAATCCTGATTGAAAAATAACTGATTTTCATATAGAAAAATGTATGGCAAGCGCTGTTCTCCCGACGGAGAGGAGCGCTTGTTCGTTTTCTTTGAATAGTCCGGCGCTGATTGGTTTAAATATAAAACAATATTATTTCACAAAAGATTTGCTTGATAGGAGGGAATAACATGAAGGCGGAGCGGAAGAAAACGGTTTACTTTCTGTCAGGCATCGGAACCTGGCAGAGCGGCAATCTTTTTGGCGGGGCAATGTCCTATATCGAAAAAAAATACGGCGAAGAAGGGATCACCGTCCGCACGGCGGATTTCTACCCTTACGGCACGATGGACGGAGTCGACAAGAGACATTTTAATGTTTTCCTTGCGCGCCAGGCTTTCCAGGTCAGCAGGGATATGTATGTGAAGTATAACAACAGCCGCGGCGCCCTCCGGACGCTCCGTCCGATGATACGCGACTACGAAAAGAACGGCGGCGGAGAAATCGTCCTGATCGGGCACAGCGGGGGCGGAGTAGTTGCCTATGGCACGGCCAAAATGCTCCATGAGCGAGGATATCCTGTGGATGGAGTGATTCTGGTCGGGTCGCCGGAGCTGTGGATCGCCGACGATTGGCAGGAACGGGTGCACAGCATCCGAAAAGCCGGCCGGTTCGGCGATCCCGTTACATGGTGGGGAAGGCCCTGTCCCGGAGCGCCGCGTTGCTGCGAAACTGTAGACATTGTAGGCGGGCATCCCGATTATTTCCGGTCAGAGATGAAGGATGCGAGCGGCATCTCCAATCTGTCCAAAACAATGGACGGAATCTGGAAATGGCTGCGGCCAAAGGTCGGCTGCGAGCTGGACAAGGTATGAAATTTAAATGACAGGGGGAGACGCAATGAGTGAGAAAAGAAAATTTGATTATAACGACTATTTAGAGTTTGCCATGTATGCTCTTGCTGTCATCTGTATGGTTTACTTCATGTCGAAAGGGAATGTGGCGAAGACATTGGAGCCTTTTTTTATCATTGTCGTCTTGTTCGTGCTCAGAATGGTGCATAAACACACCAAAGTACAATTGATTCCTGCTCTGCGGTTTTCCGTGCTGCTGTTCATTTTTATTACGATGTTTCTGGCCAATGAATTCGGATTGTACTCCGCCATACCATATCTGGATAAGTTCGAACATTTGTATTCCGGGGTCATCCTTTGCTTTGTGGGAATTCTTCTGTATGAACATATCGCTGAAATGAAGGATGATAGCCCGCTTTTTACTAAGAAAAGCGTTTATTTCAGTTTATTTTTTTCGGTGGCTATGGCCGGGTGTTGGGAAATATATGAGTTCACGGGGGATCAGCTTTTCGGTCTGACCAGTCAAAACGGAAGCCTGATGGACACGATGACCGATATCATATGCGGGACGATTGGAGCGATAGTCACCAGCCTGTGGTTATTTTATTTCAAGGTGCGTGAGCATGCTGAGAAATAATTGTGGATCAGGAACCGGAGAGACCCTCCGGTTTTTGCATTAACGGGTTGAGCGAGACGTTGAGGGATGGAGAGGGGTTGTCCCATGCGGCTCGGGCGGCATCCCTGCTTAAGTTTGGATCCGGCCTGTTTCAATCCAAGAATAAAAGGTTAAATAAATAGTTGTTTCTTTTTGTAAGTTTTAACCGTATAATACTCTTGTATCTTAACAGGCAAGGAGTATTGAGGTTGGGAAGAATAGATATCCAGAATGTAATTGAATTGCTGTTGGAGCGCTCTGGCAGCACGGTGCAGGTGTCGATCGAGTCGAATTTTCCAGGCCATCGTTTTGTCGGCGGCAAATACAATATGGGATCCCATTCAGTGACTCTTTTTATGAAAGAAATTGAAGACCAGTGTCTATGGATGTTTTCGTCTTTGAAATATATGAAGGAATATTTGATGGTTATTTTAGCCCATGAGCTTGGGCATGCGGAGGATCCGTATTTAAGTGATCTGGCCGATAAGTGGGATGAAGCTGAAGACGGCGCGATCCGCAACCGGATTGCTCTGCAAATTGAAGAAAATGCCTGGGCCTATGCCGAAAAGGTGCTGCCTGACGTGGATCCAAGCTTTATCAAGACGATCATTTTTCATTCTTTGCGTTCCTACAGGGAAGACATCCGGGTACAGTCAGCATAACCAATCCTCTCGAGCGATCATCAACTATAGAGCCTATAGATCCAAATGGATCTGAGGCTTTTTTTGACGATAGTTTAAGTTTGGAGAGAGGCGCACTTTTCCGGTCTGGTCGTCCGTCGTGTTGTGCCTCAACGCGTTTTCAAAAAAATGGATAATTCCAAAAGCAAAAGTCCACAATAAGCTTGCTGCAGAAAGGAGGGTGGGAAATGGACAAGGAAACAAGGGAAGGAATCGAAAATTTGGAATCCACGGTGGAAGCCTCAGATTTAACGACCACACCTGAAGGCGTAAGACAATATGTGGATTTAATCGGTGACCAGCATCTTAACAGGTATGGAACCGAAACTTCGGACGCGGAAAATAAGAGTTGATCTGTGAGATTGATTTCCCCGGAAACGGGGATTTTTTCTTACAGTCAGTGTTAGGACTCGCGGGATGGTACCAGGAATTTCAATTAATCCTATTAAAGGGGTAGGAATAAGGTTCATTTCAGGTTATAATCTTGATTGTACATATTATTCTAAGGTATACTTTTCTCGACAAATAAGACGAATAAGGAGTCGGATCATGGAAAAAACACTTATTTTCGGTCATAAGAACCCGGACACAGATACTATTTGCTCCGCAATTGCGTATGCGGATTTAAAGACCAAGCTGGGGCTGGGCGTTGAAGCTGTCCGTCTGGGAAGCGTAAACGGGGAAACACAGTTTGCTTTGGACCATTTCAAGGCACAGGCTCCTCGTCTTGTCGAAACGGTAGCGGGCGAAGCAAAAGGCGTGATCCTTGTCGACCACAATGAACGCCAGCAAAGTGCGCCTGACATCGACCAGGTTCAGGTTCTGGAGGTCATTGACCACCACAGGATCGCTAATTTTGAAACAAGCGCTCCTTTATATTACCGTGCTGAGCCGGTTGGCTGCACAGCGACCATCCTAAAGAAATTATACAAGGAAAACGGCATCGCCATCGAGAAAAACATTGCTGGACTTATGCTGTCTGCTATTATTTCGGATTCTCTCCTGTTTAAATCGCCGACCTGCACGGAAGAAGATGTGGCAGCCGCTCGCGAATTAGCCGAAATTGCTGGTGTGAACGCTGAAAGCTACGGCTTGGATATGCTGAAAGCAGGCGCGGATTTAAGTGACAAAAGCATCAGCCAGCTCATTTCCCTGGATTCCAAGGAATTCCAAATGGGCGGCTCCAAAGTGGAAATCGCTCAAGTAAACGCAGTAGATACCAACGATGTGCTGTCCCGTCAATCGGAGCTCGAAGACGCACTTACGAACATCATCACAGAAAAAGGTCTGGACTTGTTCCTCTTTGTTGTGACGGATATTCTGAATAACGATTCCGTAGCGATCGCGCTTGGACGTGCCGCCGATGCGGTGGAGAAAGCTTACAATGTTACACTTGTGGACAACAAAGCGGTGCTGAAAGGCGTAGTTTCCCGCAAATCGCAAATCGTTCCTGTTTTAACGGATATTTTGAATAAACAATAATTCTTCAATTGCTTACTATTCTCGTTAAGGTCGCGTAAGCCGCGGCCTTTTTTCTTTACACATTCTTCAGAAACACCTATATACAAATTGCTCAGCAGCGGAGTATGATATGGATGGACTAAAAACTTTACCAGAAGGAGTTGAGTATTTGCATGAGCAGTCAAAGTTCGTCAGAACCGGAGCCTGTCGGGAGCCAGAAGGAAGTCACCAATGAACTAAGCGCCGCGATGATTTGGTTGCCGCATGAAATTTTATTCAACTCTTCCGGAGCATAGGTTTTAGTGTGACTTCCTCATAATTATGGAGGAGGTTGACAAGATGGCAAAAAAGAATTATTTTCAATGGAAAAAGGAATTCACAGAAGCTTCGAACATCCAAGGTTTTGATATTGAACTCAACCAGGAGAGCGCCAATCGCATTGACCGACTGGTCGATCATTACGAGAAAAGTATTGTATCTCATTTGGACGAAGAATATATCAGGAAGACGAGTTGGTCGGAACGGCTGGCTGACCGAATTGCCTTCTTTGGTGGCAGCTGGAGATTCATCATTTATTTCGCAATATTTCTGACGGTTTGGATTCTTTGGAATACATTGCCATTTACTCCTTTGCATTTTGATCCGGCACCGTTCATCTTATTAAATTTATGCCTGTCGTTTGTTGCAGCTTTTCAAGCACCGATCATTATGATGAGCCAGAACAGACAGACCGCTCGGGACAAACATGAATCCATCATCGACTTTGCCATCAACTATAAAGCGGAACAGGAAATCGATGATATGCAGAGCCATCTGCACCGGATTGAAAGTCAACTTTTGGAAGTGAAAAAACTGCTGTTAGCCGTTGCCCCACAAATTAAACAGGATCCGGCGGAATAGCTTTATAACAAAACAATCATGCTGCTGTCATTATTGACGGCAGCATGCGTCGTGTTAAGGGGTTAATAATCATTCTCATCGTATGCCGGTATGTGTAGCGAGTGAACCATTTATAAGAATGGAGTGGAAGAAATGGATAACGAACAAAAAGTGCACATTGAAAAACATTTTGCGTCTACCGATTTGATCCGGGATATTGTGATCGGCATGTCGGACGGGCTAACCGTTCCCTTTGCTCTGGCAGCAGGATTGTCAGGCTCCGTTTCTGCGACTAACGTTGTCGTTATAGCCGGACTCGCTGAAATCGCAGCCGGTTCTATCGCAATGGGGCTGGGAGGTTATCTGGCTGCCCGAACGGACCAGGAGCATTATGCTAACGAGCTGGAGAGAGAACGAAGAGAAATAATAGAAGTTCCTGAGCGGGAAAAAGAAGAGGTGGCGGATTATTTGCGAAGCTGGGGACTGCGTGAACCCGATATCAAATCGGCAGTCGATGCGATAAGCGAAGATCCCGACAGATGGGTGGATTTCATGATGAAGCATGAGCTTGGACTGGAAGAGCCCGACCACAAGAGGGCGAGAAACAGCTCGTTTACCATCGGTATATCGTATATTGCAGGCGGACTTATCCCTTTGTCTCCTTACATGTTTATCCATCAGGCGAATGCCGCATTAATGACATCCGTCATCGCTACTTTAATCGCATTGTTTATTTTTGGGTATGTAAAGGGGAGGTTCACCGGTTCCCAGCCTTTTAAAAGCGCATGGCAAACCACTCTGGTCGGGGGATTGGCGGCGACAATCGCCTTTCTTGTGGCCAGGCTTATTTCTTAGACAGCGGAGATTTTTAAAATTATGTAAATAGCTTTAATAATATTCTCATTTGGCATAAAATCATATGGACACTAATATAAGAAGAAAGGTCGGCGCAAATTGTGGACATCATTCAAACGTTAATTTTTGCTATTATTCAAGGGATAACTGAGCTCTTTCCGATCAGCAGTGTGGCTCACGGCGTATTGACACCCTACGTGTTTCACTGGAATTTGAGCCAGGAGTTTCTCAAAGAGCATTTTTTGCCGTATGTTGTTATGCTTCATTTAGGAACAGCCGTTGCTTTGTTGCTCTTTTTCTGGAGAGAATGGGTTGAGATCATTAAATCCCTGTTCATCGGCAGTAAAAAAGTCCTTTTATTAATTATTATTGCAACTATACCGGCTGCCTTGCTGGGACTGATTTTTGAAAAACCGCTGCGTCATATATTCAGTAATGTAACTTTCGCTGCTGTTTTTTTAATTTTGAATGGTTTTTTTCTATTTTTTGGAGAAAAACTTCAGTCCAGAGGTACTAAAGAAATAGAAGATTTGACCGTTGGACAAGCTGTTATAATTGGTCTATTTCAGTCACTTGCCTTGATACCCGGCTTTTCACGCTCCGGTTCAAGTATGACCGCCGGTTTTTGGATGGGACTTAAGCATGAAGCTTCTGCCCGTTTTTCAATGCTGCTGGCTACTCCTATCATTGCCGGCGCGAGCATTATTGAAGTACCCAAAATCATGAAATCCGGCACACATGGCTTACTGCAAATGTCTCTGCTTGGCGGATTGATGTCCGGGATTTTTGCTTTTCTAAGTGTGTGGATTCTGATGCGCTGGTTTAAAACAAATGAAATCAACGCAATGCGTCCATTTGCTTATTATTGCTGGATCGTAGGCGTTTTAATTTTACTGAGTACATTATTATAACAATTAATTGATGGATTATAAGCCAATGGCAAATACAATCGGCCCGTGTTCAACTGAACAAGGGCCGATTGTATTTTTCTTTCTCCGTTATGTTTTATGCATCCTGCTGTCAAGTCATTAACTCCATTAATCATTAAAATTTTCTGAATATTTTGTTGACGAATTGTGATGGTTAAGAGTATAATTTTGTCAAAAGTTACTTTTTCCAATAAAAAAAGAAAGTACGCGAATGAGGTAACAGAATGCTTAAGAACCGAACCGGCGATTTAAAGCTGATCCAGGAATTAAACCGATCCATCATCCTTAATATGATCCGGGAACATAGTCCGATCTCCCGCAGTGAAATCGCCAAAAGGAATAAACTGAGTCCATCAACAGTTGCTTCTGCAGTGAATGAATTGATCCAGTCGGGATTGGTGTGCGAGAACGGCATGGGATCCTCCAGCGGCGGAAGAAGACCTGTCATGGTTAGTTTTACTCCGGATAACCACTTTCTGATCGGTATTTCAGTGTCGAACTTTGGAGTTACTATTGCGGAGATCAATTTGCAG
The DNA here is from genome assembly GCF_055392555.1 of Paenibacillus sp. JCM 18996. Taxonomy (NCBI): domain Bacteria; kingdom Bacillati; phylum Bacillota; class Bacilli; order Caryophanales; family Paenibacillaceae; genus Paenibacillus; species Paenibacillus sp. JCM 18996. Next base: position 1,110,607 of record NZ_AP043884.1, on the reverse strand, counting down.
GCTTCCATTCGCCGGATCAAGAAAATCACTCCTCCCGCCGATTTTTTTGGCGAAAATGTAATGGCTCTGATCTTTAGCACCATTGAGGAGTTTATTAAGGATTACAACAACATGGATAAATGCGTCGGCATATCGATCATCGTTCCCGGAATTGTCGATTCAAGACACGGTATCGTCCATTATAATTCCAAATTAAAAATGGAAAACGTGCACCTGAAGGACAGAGTGGAAAGCCGTTTCCGGATTAAAACATGGATAGAGAACGATATGAATGCCATTGTGCTGGCGGAGAAGAAGTTCGGACAATACGGCGGGTTCCAAAACCTGATTTATATTTCGATGGGAGGAGGGGTAGGAGCGGGAGTTATCCTGGGAGACTCCGTTCTTCGCGGAAGCCGCGGAGGTGCCGGGGAGTTCGGCCACACCACCGTGAACAGCAGCGGTTTGCTTTGTGAATGCGGAAACAGGGGCTGCCTCGAGAACTATATCAGCTGGCCGGCGATCCGGGCCCGTATTGCAAATATGTATGCCAATGCACAATCTCCGCAGATTCATCTATGGGCTGAAGGAACTGCGGAACTAACCCCGGCGGATTTCTATCGGGCGGTGGAGGATGGCGATTCTATCGCGAATAAGATCCTGGATGAAACGGTCACTTATATGGGAGTCGGCATTGTTAACCTGGTGAACCTGTTCAATCCGGATATCATTATTATTGGCGGGGAGATGGTGGGCGAGGATGGGATTTTGCTCGCCAAACTGCAGGATTACATTAAGCGGCATGCGCTAGGCTTCTCCACTGAAGGACTTCAGATTTGCAACAGCTCGCTGGGAGAGAATGAAGACATAATTGGCGCAGCTGCCGTACTGCTGCAGGATTACTTTCAATTTTCGTTGTCTTCTGAGCATTGACACCAATACTTGCTTCACATGATGCATACTTTATCCAATCTTCGAACAAAGTTAGACAGATCTCCGGCTCGTCATTAACTCTGCATGGAGGTGAATGGCCAAACTTTTATAAAGCGCTTAATATGGAATTTTTCCAATGAATTCTTATTTAAAACAAATTTTAACATGGAGGTAATAAGATGAAAAAACGTCTTGGTTTGACTTTAAGCTTGTTGCTGCTCTCCAGCTCGGTTCTTGGCGCCTGCAGTAAACCGGCAGATTCTTCATCAAAAAGCGGTGACGGCAAGAAAGTAACGTTAAATGTGGCTCTGTGGGATGAAAACGTGACCGATGTAATGAAGAAAAGCATTGAAGTGTATAAGAAAGATCACCCCAATGTCGATGTCAAAGTTACTTATACTCCATGGTCTGATTATTGGAGCAAGCTGAAGACCAGTTTGGCTGGTAAAAGCGGCCCTGATGTATTTTGGATGAATGGACCTAACATTTACAGATATGCCGCCGACGGTTTGGTAAAGGACATCCAGCCGATGATTGAGGCCGATAAAATTGACACCGGAAATTATACTAAGGCTCTGGTGGATTTGTATACGTATAAGGGCCACCTGTACGGCTTGCCTTATTTCCTGGATTCCGTCGGTCTTTTTTACAACAAGGAGCTGTTTGATAAAGCCGGAGTGAAGTACCCGGATGAATCCTGGACATGGAGCTCGATCGAGGAAAACGGCGCCAAGCTCACTGACAAGCAAAAAGGGGTCTACGGCTATATCGCTCCAATCGGGAACCAGAACGGCTATTATAATCTGATTCACCAAGCCGGCGGCTTCGTTATCACTCCGGATAAAACAAAGTCAGGCTTCGATTCGCCGGAGACGCTTTCCGCGTTTCAATGGATGACGGACTTGATGAAGAAAGGCATTTCTCCAGGGGGACAGCAGCAGCTGGAAACCGAGCCGCTTCAACTGTTCGGTTCAGGTAAGGCAGCGATGTTTCCTGCCCTTTCGGTCAACGCTCCTCAGCTTAATAAAATGCTCGGGGACAAGCTGGCCGTCGCTCCGCTGCCCAAAGGAAAGCAAAGCGCCAGCATTGTCCACGGCTTGAGCTGGGTGATGAACAACAATACCCAGTACGACAAAGAAGCGTGGGATTTAATCAAAGTACTCTCCGGCCAAGAGGGAGAGAAGCTGCTTGCCAATTCGGGGTTCTCGATCCCGGCGCTAAAGGGCACAGAGGACGGCTGGGTCAAATCGATCCCTTCCTTAAAGCTGCAAGTGTTTACCGACAGCCTGAAATTCGGTGTCGCTTATCCGGTTTCCAAGAATACTGCGGAATGGCAGGATGCCGAAACCAAGGAAATACAAGCGGCATTCCTGGGCAAAAAAACCTTTGAAGAAGCCACCAAAAACGTAGCGTCCAAAATGAACGAGGTACTGCAGAAGGAAAAAGATAAATAATTCTTTTAACCCGGAAGGGAAGGCAAGAAGCGAGCTTTAAGCCTTCCCGCCCAATTAAACTTTCCAGGTGGTGATAAGATGAGCCAAACGATGCCTGAGGCAGGCGGAAACAAAGGAGCTCTTTCTTCAAAAAAACGAAAAATCTCGGAGATGGCGATAAAAGAAGCGTTCTACGGGTATCTGTTCGTCGCGCCGGTCGTCCTGGGGCTTGCATTCTTTTACTCGCTGCCCGCTTTGATCTCCTTGGGAGTCTCTTTCACGAAATGGGACGGAGTGTCGAGCGCTGAGTTCATAGGGTTGGATAATTTCACAGCTTTAATGAAAGATGATAAATTTATCCGCTCCATCGTGAACACATTGTTATACACCATCGGTACGGTTCCTTTCTCCATAGCCTTGGCTACTCTTCTGGCCGTACTGCTGAATCAAAAAATCAAGGGGATGGTCATGTACCGGACGCTCTATTTTATCCCGGTGATTACTATGCCCATTGCGGTAGGTATGGTATGGAAATGGCTGTACAATTCCGAGTTCGGATTGATCAATTATATTATGGGTTATTTGCACCTTCCGCAGCCCAACTGGTTGTTTGATGAAAAATTCGCCTTGTTTTCCATTGTTCTGGTCAGTGTCTGGTCGAGTGTCGGGAATCATGCGGTCATCCTGCTGTCCGGCCTCCAGGGCATCTCGTCCTCTTACTACGAAGCCTCATCTCTGGATGGAGCCAGCCCATTCGCACAATTTCGCCATATTACCTTGCCCTTGCTCACGCCCAGTTTGTTTTTCGTCCTGATCATTGCATTAATCAATTCGCTGCAGGTGTTCGACCTGATTTTTATCATGATGGGCAAGCAGGAGGCGCTTCTGGACAGTACCCGCACGGTCGTCTACAACGTATGGGAGAACGGTTTCAAGTATTTTAACATGGGCTATGCGTCCGCTCAGGCGTGGCTGCTGTTTATCGTGATCCTTGTCATAACGGTCATCCAGTTGTATTTTCAGAAAAAATGGGTCCACTACCAGTAAAGGAGGAGCGCCCGATGTCTTATGAGGTTCGTGAAAGAAACAAAAAAATACTGGTGCATCTGATATTGATTGTTGGGGCTGTGGTGATGATCACTCCTTTCTTTTGGATGCTCACCACCTCGCTCAAATCTTATGCCGAATCCATGAAGGTCCCGCCGAAGCTGTTGCCGTCCGTCTGGCACTTTGAAAATTACAAGGCGGTCATAGACAAGATGGACTTCATCCGTTATTACCTGAATACGATATTCGTTACCGTAAGCCGCACGGCAGGGCAGTTGGTGCTATGCTCACTAGCCGCGTACTCGTTTGCAAGGTTGAGGTTTCCCGGGAAAAACCTGCTGTTCATCGGAATTCTGAGCGTATTGATGGTACCTTCACAGGTAGTGTTGATTCCGAATTTCGCTATTATGAAGCAGTTGAATTGGTTGGACACCTTTTACGCGCTAATCGTTCCGGGCATCTTCAGCGCTTTCGGCACGTTTCTGATGAGACAGTTTTTTATGACTTTGCCGTTTGACCTGGACGAAGCGGCGAAGATTGACGGATGCTCGTATTTCGGCATTTATTGGAGGATATTTTTACCGCTGTCGAAATCCGCTCTTGTGTCGCTCGCCATTTTTACGATTCTGGCTTCCTGGAATGACCTGCTGTGGCCGCTCATTATGACAAGCTCCGATAATATGCGGGTATTGACTATAGGCATCGCATCCTTTCAGGGGCAGCACGGAACGGATTACCCTTTATTGATGGCCGGAGCGCTCATGGCGACTTTGCCGATGATTATCATGTTTACTTTGTTCCAGCGGTATTTTATCGAAGGAATTGCGATGAGCGGGATTAAGGGGTAACGATTGATTTTGAGAAAAAGGGAGATGGAATCCTATGCAAAATGTACTTGTAATCGGCGCCGGAACCATGGGAAGCGTGCATGCGGAAGCTTATGCGGCGATGGAAAGCGTAAATTTGGCGGGAATAGTGGAAATTCAGAAGGAAAAAGGATCGAGTCTAGCGGAAAAGCTGAATACCCGATTCTACAATTCTCTTGAAGAGGCGTTGGAAGAAGCGGAGCACATTGATATCGTCGACGTCTGTGTTCCTACATTTTTACATAAATCCTATGTGATGAAGGCTGCTGACGCGGGAAAGCATGTAATTTGCGAAAAGCCGCTTGCCAGAAGTCTTGAGGATGCCCGGGAGATGCTGGATTATTGCAGGGAGAAGGACGTGCGGCTGTTTGTCGGCCATGTGCTCCGTTTCTTCCCCGAGTACAGAGAGGCGAAAGCATTGGTCGATCAAGGAGCGATAGGGGATGTGGCGGTCGTCAGAACCACTCGCGGCGGCGGTTTCCCCATGGCGTGGAACAATTGGTACGCGGATTTTCAAAACAGCGGCGGCCTCGTTCTCGATATGATCATCCATGACTTCGATTTCCTGCGTTGGTGTTTTGGCGAGGTAGAACGGGTTTATGCCAAAAGCCTGTTCGGAAGAGGGCACTACGGAATGGACTACGCTTTGGTTACGCTGCGGTTTGCAAGCGGAGTTATCGCGCATGTCGAAGGCACGTGGGCGCATGAAAGCTTCTCCATGAAATTTGAGTTGGCCGGAAAATCGGGAATCATCGATTATGACAGCGCAAGCGATCAACCTCTGGTGTCGGTCAGCCGGGAGAAAAAAGACGGCTCCGGCGGTGTCGCAGTTCCGGAAAGCCCGCTGAATGAGAATCCTTATTATTTGGAGCTGAAACATTTTGTGTCGTGTATCGAGAACGGGGGCACTCCGATCGTCACAGCCGAAGATGCTTATGAAGCGATGAACATTGCTTTGTCTGCGATCGAGAGCATCAGAACCGGAAAGCCGGTTGAATTAGTAAAAAAGGAGGAATTTCAATGAAGGTTGGAATCATTAGTTTCGCCCATATGCATGCCTTTTCTTATGTGCAGGCTTTAAAACAGCTCGATCAGGTGGAATTGACCGGCATAGCGGATGACAATGAAGAACGTGGAAGAAAATTCGCGGAACAGTTCGGAACGGTCTTTTATCACGATTACAACGAGCTGTTACAGCAGGAGTTGGACGCGGTGGTTGTAACTTCGGAGAACGCCAAGCACAGGGAGCATGTCCTAGCGGCAGCCAAAGCCGGAAAGCATGTCCTATGCGAGAAGCCGTTGTCCACTAACGCCACAGATGCTCAGGAGATGGTTCAGGTTTGCCGGGAACATGGAGTTCTGCTGCAAACGGCTTTTCCTGTCAGATTTCACCCGGCTGTCGTACGTGCCAAACAAATGATCGAACAGGGCAGGGTCGGACGGATTCTCGCAATCAAGGGCACCAACCACGGTCAGAATCCGGGGGGCTGGTTTGTGGACCCTGCTCTGTCAGGCGGAGGCGCGGTCATGGACCATACCGTTCACGTAGTCGATATTATGCGTTGGTTTACGGGTTCGGAAGTCAGAGAAGTGTATGCGGAAATAGGCCATTTGGTGTCAGCGAATCCGATTGACGACTGCGGGATCCTTACTCTGGAGTTCGACAACGGCGTTTTCGCCACCCTCGACTGCAGCTGGACACGCAATAAATGCTTCCCTACCTGGGGAGATGTGACTCTCGAGATCGTTGGAACCGCCGGCACCCTCTCGATAGACACGTTTAACCAAAAGCTGCATGTATACAGCGACGAAAAAGGGTATAAGCATCATTATTGGGGCAACGACATGGATCTCGGGTTGGTAGGAGATTTTGTTTCCAGTGTCCGGGAAAACAAGAGTCAAGCTTCGGTAACCGGGGAAGACGGTTTGAGAGCGGTTGAAGTGGCTGTTGCCGCTTATGAAGCGGCGGAGAAAAAAATGCCGGTTGCTATTCGATAATAAGGGAGGAAGCAGAAATGTTAATCGCAATGAATCAATGGGGATTTCCTGAAGGAACTTCGCTCGAGCAAATTTTCCAGCGTGCGAAGGATGCCGGCTTTGACGCGGTGGAGTTAAACTTAAATCCTTCGGGCGGTGTCGGGTTAACTATGGAAACCTCCGCTGCTGAAGCAGAAAAGATCGCAGCTGACGCCCGCAGGTACGGCCTTCAGCTGCGCAGCCTTTCCACAGGCTTGCTGTGGGGTGCGCCGCTTTCCTCCAAGGATGAGTCCGTCAGGCGGAGGGGCGGCGAGATCGTCGCAAAGCAGTTGGAACTGGCCGGAATCATGGGGATGGATACGGTGCTGGTCGTACCGGGAGCGGTAAATGCCGAAACGTCTTATGACGAATGCTACCTGCTCAGCCAGGAAGAGATCCGTAAATTAATCCCTCTGGCTGAGAAAACCGGTGTCAGCATCGGAATCGAAAACGTATGGAACAAGTTTCTGCTGTCCCCCCTGGAAATGGCCCGCTATATCGATGAGTTCCAATCTCCTCAAGTGGGCAGTTATTTTGACGTGGGCAACGTGCTGCAGTTCGGATTTCCGGAGCAGTGGATCCGGATATTGAAGCACAGAATCCGGAAAATCCATGTCAAAGATTTCAGCGTGCAGGTTGGCAATATCAATGGATTCGTGCCTCTGCTTGCAGGCGATGTGAACTGGGATGCCGTCCGGTCGTCCTTGAGCGAGGTCGGTTATGACGACGTCATCACAGCGGAACTCAGCGCATACAAGAAGGCTCCCGTTCAAATGATCTATGACACGGCCCGCCATATGAAAGTAATTATAGGGGATGAGCAGCATTAATCGGTTAAACGCACAAATATATTTTGTAAAAGGTGGAGTTGTCCTTGAAAATCAAAGTTGGAGTTGTGGGCGCAGGCGGGATTGCCGATACCCATTTGAAAAACCTCAGCCGGAATGAACAGGTGGAACTCACGGCATTGTGCGACATTTCTCAGGAAACGGTGAACAGAAAAGCAAAAGCTTATGGTATGATAGCTTATACCGATCCTGACCAGATGCTGGAAAAAGAGCATTTGGACGTTTTATTTCTATGCGTACCTCCGTTTGCGCACGGAGAGTTGGAAGAAAAAGCGGCCAGGCGCGGCATTCATCTTTTTGTTGAGAAGCCGTTGGGGCTGGATATGGAGATTGTCCGGCGTAAAGCCGAGGTGTTGGACAAGGCGGGAATTATGACCGGGGCGGGATACTGCTTAAGGTATCTGGATACGGTGGAGAGAGCCAGAGCCTATCTGGCCGATAAAGAGATCGCCATGGTGCGCGGGTATTATTTAACCTCTTTCGTTTCGACTCCCTGGTGGAGGGAAATGGTCAAATCCGGCGGACAGCTGGTCGAGCAAACTACGCATACGGTGGATTTGATCCGGTATTTGGCCGGTGACGTAAGCAAGGTATATGCCAATATGGCGCTTCGGGTGATGAGAGATATCGAGCGGATCGATATTCCGGATGTGGGCTCCGTAATTTTGATGTTCGAATCGGGGGCTGTAGGCCACATCGACACTTCGTTTACCCAGCCGGACCATCGGTCGGGCCTGGAAATTCTGGGACGCGATTTTCGGGTGTCGATCGACGGCTCAACATTAACCATCGTAGAGAAAGAGCGGACCATAACCTATCACAGCAAAGTGGACTTTTATAAGGAGCAGGATGAAGCCTTTATCAAGGCCATTGCAAAGGGGGACCCGGAGCTAATTCTTGCGCCGTATAAAGAGGCAATGAAGACGCTTGAGGTCACTCTGGCCGCCAATGAATCCGCCAAAACAGGGAACCCCGTTTCGATCTGAAAAGTTTCCAGGCTTCAAAAATATGAATAAGAAAGTCGAGGTGTTATAATGGACGGCAATAACGAGTATGCCATAGGGTTGGACTTGGGGGGCACGAAAATATTGGCCGCCCTTGTGGACAGCGGCGGAACGATTGTGGAAAGGACAGAGCTGAAGACCCCCGCACACCAGGGAGAGGGTGCCATATCGCAACAAATTAACGCGGCTGTCGGGTCGATTTTGGAGAAAAATATAGTGCGCAGGGAACAAATCCTCGGTGTTGGCATTGCGACGGCGGGGGTAATCGACACGGACCGATCGATGATTGTGCAGGCAACGAACCTTGGACTGAGCAATGCGCCGATAGGCAAATGGATCCAGGATGAGACCGGTTACCCAGTTCGCCTGGGCAATGACGCGAGTGTAGCCGCTGTAGGGGAGTGGCTGTTCGGCGCCGGACGCGAGCATAAAGATCTGATATATGTGACGGTAAGCACAGGCATCGGGGCAGGAATAATCAGCGACGGGCACTTGATCAAGGGTGTCGGCGACAGCGCCGGGGAATTCGGCCATATTTCAATCGAACCCGAAGGTCCCGTATGCGCATGCGGGAACCGTGGGTGCCTGGAGAACTATTCGTCGGGGACAGCCCTTGTGAAATGGGTGAAGCAGCAGCTTGACGCAGGTGAAACAAGCGGCATTGCGGGCGACCGGACGCCGTCATTGACTTCTGTGGATATCGCAAAAGCCGCATCGGCAGGGGATAATTTGGCTATCCGGGCGTTCGAGAGGTTGGGTTACTACCTTGGCGTCGGCCTTACAAACATGATACATATCTTTAATCCGGAGCTTATTATCCTGGGCGGCGGCGTCATGCATGCGGGGGAACTCGTGCTGCCCGCCATTGAAAGGACCATTGAACAGCGCTGCATTCCCAACATGAGGAAGCAAGTCCGCATCGAAAAGTCCCTTTTGGGTTCGGAAGCGGGAATTAAGGGAGCGGCGGGACTGATGTTCGCCTGAAGACCAGTATCTTAGTCGATTTGGCGCCAAAACAATGTTGTTTACATAATATTTATTATGTAAACAACATTGTTTTAAAAGACAGCTTGACATTTAGCCGGACCATAATATAATGTTGAACCAACAGCAATATCAAGCGATGACCAAAGACATGGTTTCCTTCACGGGCAGTCCAGAGAGAGAGGTTCAGGCTGAAAGCCTCTCCAGTCACCGGAGGCGAAATTAACCTTTGCAGCTGTGGCGTTGAACCCGTTGACCTGAAGGTCCCGGCAGTAAACGGCACCGTTTTATCCCCGTTAACGGATACCAAACAAGGACCTCGCTTTGCTTTGTAACGGTGAACAGCCGCATGAAGGTCACTTCAGGTCGAATTAGGGTGGAACCACGAGCTGAACGCACTCGTCCCTTACGGGAGAGATGCGTTTTTTTGCGTTCACAAATTCCAGTTGCAGGAGGTTAAAACATGGCGCTCAAAGTAACATTGCCTGACGGTTCGGTGCGGGAGGTTCCGAGGGGAACGACAATCGAACAGGTTGCGGAGTCCATTAGTGCGGTCTTGAAGAAAAACGCTGGTGCAGGCAAAATCAACGGCAAGCCGGTCGATCTGAACCGGCCGATTATCGATTATGCCTTGCAGGTAAAGTAAGCTTTGGGGGAGGCCGGCATCCGGATAGAGGTCGATATGAGAAACGAAAAGCTGGTCTACAAAATACGTGAAGCGCAGCTCGAAAAAGTGCATTACATGCTCGTACTGGGTGAGAGCGAGAAAAATTCAGCATCGCTGGCCGACAGCCTCAAGTCCAACAAAGATTATCGAGCTTGTTCGTTTTCCTCGCGTTCATCGTATTTGTTGATATGTGCGGTAATGGCTTCCACCGCCTCATCCACATCGGTGCTGGCAGCAACCTCCTTGACTTCGTCTTCCGTTTTGTCAAGAAAGTTGCTTTGATCCGCTTTAATCGCATCAAGGCTGTTACTCACCGTTAAACCCTCCTTTCCATTCCACGTCAATAAAACACCTTTATAGTATGGTCCGCATCGCCGCGCTTATTCCATTCGTCATGGCTCTTCTCTAGGTTTTGTCCTGCTCCTCCTTTCTTGAAGCCAGTTTATTTAAAACCATTTGGACAGCAATTGCGTCATCCAGATAACCGATAGGGAAAATATAGTCGGGAATGATATCCGTGGATAAAATAAAATACAACAACGCGCTTCCCAGTACAGCGCGTTCGGCGGATGGGGTGTCCTCATTGGAAAATTGCGAATACATTAGTTTTAAATGCTCGATAAAAGGCCCGGAGCTGTCCACTTGCTGGATTTTGGCTGCGAATTGTTCATGGATGATTTGCTGTCCTTCCAGGGTCTCAGCATACTGTTCGTAATTTTTCAGTTCCTGCTCAACTCGGCCTTTTGTATACTGCTGTTCCGACAGGTATGACTTAAGTATGTCCTGGATGGCGTCGTCGACCGAATATAGAATATCTTCAGGCTGTTTACTGTCAAGGGCAGCGCTTCCCGCGGCCTTATACAGCAGATTCGGCGAAACTTGCAATGCCTCGGCAAACCGTTCGATATGTTTAGGCTTAGCCTGTTGTTTCCCATTCACAATGCGGGAGATTGTGGCTGTATCGATGTCCGTTATCGCGCTCAGCTTTCTCATAGACAGCGAACGCCCGCGCAGCAAAGAAATGATGAGAAGTCCCAGTCTGTTTTCAAACCGGCCGTTTTCCATGCATCTGATCACTCCTTTGTAGAAAAAGGTGGCCAACATGTTGCATTTTTTATCAACAGTATATGTAACATAAGGGAACATTCTTACAACAAAGTACATAGACTACATAAAAACTGCATTGGAGAGTGGTTTCGACATGAACATCACAAATTTGACAGCTATGCTATTGATCGGATTGGCCTCCAATTTGGATAACGCAGGGGTTGGGACCGCTTATGGCGTGCGCAAAATCCGCATATCTTTTATGGCCAACACCATTATCGCTTGTATCGGTTTTCTGTTGGCACTGGCAGGCGGCTTGTTTGGAGATTGGCTTTCTCAATATGTATCGCCGTTCCTGTGCAATTTCCTCGGAATGATTATCCTTGTTGCCATTGGCATTTGGGTGATCAGCCAGTCGTTCCTTGGAGAAAAAAAGCAGAGCGAGCCGTTTGGAGGCAATCTTTTCGTGCGGATTTTGCGGAATCCCGAAGCAGCGGATCTGGACGGTTCCAAGACCATCAGCTTCACCGAATCCGTGGTACTCGGCATCGCTTTATCCATTAATAATCTGGCGGGCGGGTTTGACGCGGGGATCACTCATTTAAATATTTGGATCGTTTCCTTGATTTCAGGCATGCTCAGCTATTTATCGGTCGGTTTGTGCTCTTATGTCGGATACCGGTTTGCCGCCGACAAGCTTGGAAAAAAGGCAAGTGTGGTGTCTGGAATACTTCTCGTTCTTTTAGGCCTGCATCAGGTAATGTGAGGAACTTTATATTTTCTAAAAAAACCGTCAGGAGGGCTACAATATTTTTTAAACGAAATGGCAATCATAGAAAAGGTCAAGACAGGCAGAGACCGTCATACGCGAGGTGCACATGGAATGAAACCGGTGAGAATGCTGCTGCTTTGTTTACATCTTTTTCTATTCGATTGTATGACAGCCCACCCGCTTTTCGCTGCAGGTACTCCTGATGAGAAAGAACAGATTACCGCATTTGTAAATGAAGTGTTCGAGGCTCGGACCCGGCTTTTGAAAGACCAGTCGACCGAGACGATATCCAGATTTTACGATGAGCATGAGAAGTCCAGCAGGTTGGCCAAAGAGCAGGAAATACGCAGGAGCGTCTATCTTCAAACGTGGGCGCAGAAAAGAGGCATCCTTTTAAATGACGCCGATGTAAGCATCCGTATCACCCGATTGCGGCAGGAAGGGGATGTGGCGAAAATTTCACTGATCCAAACAAACAAGATATCATACAAATACACCAACGAAAACATTCCCGCCCAATCGTTCGGTTTCGGGACCCGGCATGCGCTGACGCTTAAAAGAACGGGCGGTGCCTGGCACATTCTGCGGGAGTGGTATCTGGATCCAATTGATGAGAATCCTAACCTGATTGCGGCTAACGTTGAGGGATTTCCGAAGATGATGCGGACCCTGCCCGTCGATCGCTCTGCGGAACAGCCGTCCCCGGCTGCCAAACAGATAAGATACAATCGAGAAAAAGCGGTGGCTTATGCGAATAAATACGCGGGAGCGGCTTGGGGAGCGGGAAATAACGGAAGATATAACGCCAAATACAGGGATTACACCTATCAGGGCGGTGACTGCACGAACTTTACTTCCCAAGCTCTGGGCGACCGGGAGGAAGGGGGAGGCCTGCTGATGACGGGGGGATGGCGCTACGTGAAAAATTCCGGCGGCAGTGTTGCCTGGGTGCAAACCGACGGGTTAAAAAATTTTTTATTGTATAGCGGCTATGGACGTCTTATCAAGTCGGGCACTTTCACGGAAGTGGTTCAGCCGTCGAAGAAGCATCCGCGGGGAGCGGCTGCCGAGCTGAAGCCCGGCGATGTAATTGCCTATGTCATGAATAACGACGTTGACCACTTCTCCATCGTGGTAGGACACGACGACAACGGATATCCGTTGGTGAATTCCCACACTGCGGACCGCTATCGGATGCCTTTCGACTTGGGATGGGATAAGTCCACTTCCTATATGCTGATTCACATAAATGATTAAACCGGACATCCACATATCCGAGCAGTCATTGTCATACAGTGTTAGTAGGACAAGACGGAGATCGGAAGTGGAGTTGACCTGCATGGCCTTGCCTTCCCTGATAAAACAATTGGCACTTCGCACAAGTGCCATTTTTATTGTTAAGATGATCGGCTTCGCCGCGCGGATTCCTTTATACCGCATGCTGGGGCCCGAAGGAATCGGAAAATATCAAATGGTTTACTCGCTGTACGCGGTTCTGCTGACCCTCATCACGGGCGGGTTTCCGACGGTTCTGGCACTTACGGCGGCCAATAATCAGACGCAGGGCTGGCGGCTGTTTAAAATTCTATCGCTCCTGTTCATCATCCTGGGCGTTGCGGCAAGCTTTTTTTGCTATGCTTTTGCCCCGGTGCTTGCCCAGAGGTTTGGTGATGAAGGGCTGACATTCGCCATTCGCTGCACGGCTGTCACCATTCTGCTTGCTCCCATCCTTAGTCTGGTGCGCGGCTTTCTCCAGGGTGTGGAAGCTTATGCGCATATTGCCGTTTCGGAGCTGATCGAGCAGGCTGTCAGAGTGGTCACTATGCTGGCCTTGGTCTCATTCTGGATCAATAAGGGATCCGGTATCGCGGTTAGCGGAGCTATTTTGGGCGCATTTGTCGGCGCGGGAGCCGCGTTTTGTTTTCTAATTGCGGTTCTCGTGAGGCTCCCCTATCAACCTGTCCAGCACAGGCATAGAGGGGGCGATCTGTTCTTAAGCGTGAATATGAGCCAATTGCTGCAGGCGACTTTGCTCATTTCGCTGAGCCGTTTTCTCGTTCCTTTATCTGAATTCCTCGATGTGCTGATCATCCCCCACAGACTGCAGGAGGCAGGTCTAACTTTCAGCCAGGCCGCCGCTGTTTTTGGTGAAATGTCGGGCATGGCCGCGACCGTCACTTATATGCCGCTGATTCTCACTGCAGCTTTAATCCATATTTTGTTCCCCAGGATCACCGCGGATTGGCAAAATAAGAAAACGGCTCAATTTGCCCGAAGAGTCCGAAGCGCATTGGATGTCGGCTGGTTATGGGGTGTTGGATCGGCGCTCGTGCTTTATTTTTACAACAAGGAATTGTCCATCTTTATATTCGGCAACGATTCCGCGGCCATAGGCATTCGTTATCTCGCAGTCTCTCCTTTGCTGGCCAGCATGCGCGACCTGACTACAACGGTCTTATGGACGACGGATCACAAGAGGGAGCCTTTTACAGGTATGGCAGTCGGCCTCGCCTGCAGCGTTCTGTTGAATTATTATTTGGTCGCCTTACCGGGTTTTCAATATGAAGGCATGACGATCGGTTATCTTTCCTTCGAGATGATTTCAACATTGTGGAATTTTGCGGCTTTAAAAAAGTGCATCGGAAAATCGCTGGTCTGGAATCCGCTGTCTTTTGGAGTTGTAATGGTGGTGTGCGTGTTTATCCTGGGAGTTTATTTGTCATCCGCGATCCTTGCTCCTCTGGAACTGACGGAGTTTGTGAAACGCCTTGTGCAGATGACGGTGTCTTACGCGTTAATTGGATTGTATATTTTATTCCGCTTATTGAAAAAAGAGAAAGGTTCTTCGCGGCATTGATCAAGGATTGCCAGAGGCTTCAAAGTGCTTGGCGGGGAAAGGGCGCCGGGCTTTTTTTTTTGTAATATATTGACACTCGATATAACACTTGATAATATAACATCATTCGATATAGCGGTTGACGATATAGTTTGTAAGATCGATTACGGAACACGGGAGTGAACAAAAAATGGACGGAACAAAAGACATGCTGCCTTTGACGGAGGCGTTTTATTATATTCTGATCGCCCTTTACCAGGGCCCGTCCCACGGCTACAGCATTATGCAGGACGTCGAGAAGATGAGCGGCGGGAGGGTTCGCATTGGGGCGGGTACGCTGTACACGGCACTTAACACGCTTTTGAAAAAAGGCTTCATCGCTAATTCACCTGAAATTGACAATACGGATTCGCGGCGTAAAGTTTACATGATTACTCCGCAAGGAAAACAGGCTGCAGCGGCGGAAATGGAACGGTTGGAAGAGCTGCTTAATAACGGCCGCAGGCTGACGGCTGAGGGAAAAGGAGAGAATGGGGCATGAAACAGGGAAAGGAACAAGCTTTTGAATACCGAACCAGACTGCACATGGATCGGCCCGGGATTATCAAAAGCCGTTTTGTGAAGGATCCGTCAGTCCGTTATATATACAAAGTGGATTATCAAAGGCATCTGAAGAAGGAGATTTCAATGAATACATCGGACTGTTCGGCGATGCCGGATGGCAATACGTCGGCTCGTGCGTGGGCTGGCATTACTTTTGTAAATTACACCGCGCGGAAGGGTCCTATAAGATATACTCAGACCGTTCTTCACTCATAGCCTTTTACCGCAGGGTACAGCTGACATTAGGCGCCATCGCGCTGCTGAACCTGTTCTTTTTTACAGTGAATATCGTGAATTACTTTACGGCTTTACAAGGCAGAGGCTTTTCAGAAAGCTTTATTGTTATGCTGGGTTTTCAATTGTTATGTGTGCTGTTATTGTCTTATGGCGCGTATCGGTTTGAGAAAAAGATCAAAGGGGACCGGAATAAGGACGGTTGAAGTTACCCTTCGGTAACAAGGTTAAGAAAAAGTGCGTACTTTTCAACCGATTGCTGTTTCCTTTATGATTGAAGCAAGTCTTTGACAGGAGGAGATTGCAATGAATTACAGAACGCTTGGAAAAACAGGGCTGAAGGTTTCTGAAATCGGTTATGGAGCTTGGGGCATCGGCAAAACGAGCTGGATCGGTGCAAATGACGGCGAATCGCTGCAAGCCCTTCATAAAGCAATCGACCTCGGATTGAATTTCATCGATACAGCGCTTGGGTATGGGGACGGTCACAGTGAGCGATTGGTGGGCCAAACCGTCAGGGAACGGTCGGAAACGGTATACGTAGCCTCCAAAATTCCGCCTAAAAACCGGCAGTGGCCGGCGCAGGCGGGCGTACCGGTTGAAGAAACTTTTCCGGCTGAGCATATCATCGCTTCTACGGAACAAAGCCTGCGAAATCTCGGATTGGAGACGATCGATGTACAGCAGTTTCACGTCTGGTCGGACGAATGGGTAGGTAAAGGGGACTGGCTTGAGGCGGTGAGAAAGCTGAAGGAGCAGGGGAAGATCCGTTTCTTTGGAGTTTCGATCAATGACCACCAACCGGACAACGCGGTCAAATTGATTGAAACCGGCGTTGTGGATACGGTCCAGGTGATCTATAATATTTTTGACCAAAGCCCGGAGGACAAGCTCTTGCCGGCGTGCGAAAACCATAACGCGGGCGTGATTGTCCGCGTGCCTTTGGATGAAGGCGGACTGACGGGAAGTATTACGCCGGAAAGCAAATTTGAAGAAGGCGATTTCCGCAACAGCTACTTCAGAGACAACCGGAAACGGGAAGTCTACGAACGGGTTCAAAATATCGCTTCCGACCTCGATATCTCCGTGGATCGGATGGCAGAGACATCGCTGCGCTATGTTCTGAGTCATCCGGCTGTGTCTACCGTCATTCCGGGCATGCGTTCTATCCGGAACGTGGAACGGAACTGTCAAGCGGGTGACGGCCAAGGCCTGCCACAAGAACAAGTCGACAAACTGAAATCCCATCGCTGGGTTCGCAACTTTTATAAAGCATAAGGCCGGCTGCATCGTCCGGACTTTATCTTGCGTCAAAATCTAGTTTAGTCAAAACAAGCCGAGCCGCTCACGCGGATTCGGCTTGTTTTAACATGGGGGAGCATCTGTGGCGGAGTCATGGTCGCCCTGGTTGCACCGGAGGCGCACAAGAACTCCTTTCCTTGATCACGGCTTCGATATCCTGAAAAGATGGGATAGTCTGCGACCCTTCTATTAACGACAAGATGGAATCGACCATATTTTGCGCAATCTGGTTTACGGGAATCCCGGTGGAAGTTACGGGAATGTCCAGATCCGCCATTTGTGGAATATTATCGTAGCTGATTAAGGACATATCCTGCGGAATCCGCAAACTGCACTCTTTTACAGCTTGCAGGATCCCGACGGTTAGTTCATAGCTGCCGCTGACAATGGCTGTCGGCCGCCCTCCAGACTGCAGGAGCTTCATCGCTGACGAAAAGCCTTCCTGCCAGGACAGTTTATTCGTATGTACAGTGATTGGATTGATGCCGAGTTCTGTGACGGCTTGCAGATAACCGCTAAATTTCTCGTCCTGATTCGCAATGTTTCCATTTATGTCACCGATGTAAGCTATTTTTCTATGTGCCAGCCGGTAAAGATATTCAACGGACCGGCAGATGGCTTGCGTACGGTTAACGCTGATTCCGGGAAAAGCGGAAGCCGCTTTGTATTCGCCAAAAGTAAGCAGAGGAACATTCGATACAAGCGCGGTTTCTTCTTCACCTGAGTGTCTCGCCGTGTCGAATACAAGAATACCATCCACTCGGAACCGGTTGAACAGCGCTATAGCAGAGGGAATCGGGTTAATAGAAAGAAGCGTATGGTACGACCTGGCCGTCAATTTTTGCGATATCAGCGTGACAAGGGTCGATAAGGCGGCGACTTCCAGGCTGGGCCAAACCACCCCGATGGTGCGGCTTTTTTTCGAAACAAGCGTTTTAGCTGTAAAGTCCGGTTGATAGCCCATTTGCTCCGCCAACTCAATTATTTTCATTTTGGTATGTTGTTTTACAAGGGGACTGTTGTTTAAAGCTTTGGAAACCGTCGAATAGCTGACTCCTGCAACTCGTGCAACATCTTTTATAGTTATTCCCAAATTGCATCCACCTCGACCTTTTGCATAAAATTTTCGAATGGTAAGAATATTGTAATTATTTAAACGAATTAATATAATCAAAAATAACAACGTTGTTATTAATTACCATTGTAATTGAAAGCGCTTAAAATTCAAGTTTTATATTCCGAAGGAGGAGAAAAAGAATGAAAGCAGCAATGCTTAAAATTACGGCGGCCGCTCTCTCGGCATCTATGCTGTTTGGCCTGATCGGGTGCAGCGGCGGGGGGCAGCCAAATGAAGCAAAAGCCACACAAACCAAAGCCAAGGAAGGCCCTGTTTCGCTAAAAATCGCCTGGTGGGGAGGACAAGACCGGCACGACCGTACATTAAAGGTGATCAAGATGTTTGAAGAAAAGAATCCGAACATTAAAGTGGAGACCGAATACGCAAGCTTCAACGATTATTGGACCAAAATGGCCACGGAGGCCGCAGGGAAGAACCTGCCTGACGTCTTCCAAATGGATTACGCTTACATCGGAGAATATACCGCCCGCAAGCTCGTCGAACCGCTTGACCAATATTCGAAAGCAGATGCGCTTAACCTGAAAGATGTCGACGAAACCTTCCTGCTGGGCGGACGCATTGACGGCAAGCTGTACGCTGTGAACCTCGGCGCCAATGCCCCGGCAATCGAATACGATCCCGCCATTTTCGAAAAAACGGGTGTGCCGGCTCCCAAAGAAGGCTACACCTTCGACGATTTGATCAAGACCGCGAAGGATCTTAAATCGAAAGTGGGAAAACAGGATTTTTATCCGATCGACAGCACGTTTGATTTCGGGTATTACTTGAGGCAGCGGGGAACCAATTTTTATAACAAAGAGGGCAACGCGCTCGGTTTTTCGGATGCCAAGTATGTGGCCGATTTCTTCACGCTCGAGAACAACATGGTGAAGGAAGGGCTGATAGCGCCTCCGCAAATTACAAAAGCGATAAAAAGCGACACCGATACCTTGATTGTAAAAGGAAACGCAGCCATTCGCCCATTTACCAGCAACCTGATCGTGGCCTTTACTCAATACGCCAAAAGACCGTTGAAGCTTATGCCTCTACCGGCAGTAGCAGGAGGACAAGAAGGAAATTATCTGAAACCGTCGCAATTCTTTTCGGTGTCCTCCAATTCGAAGCAGAAAGAAGCCGCCGTCAAATTTATAGATTTCTTCACTAACGATTTGGCTGCCAACGACGTCTTATTCGGGGAGCGCGGAGTTCCGGTTTCGTCAAAAGTGAGAGAACACCTGGTGCCGAAACTTGAAGCGGGAGCCAAGGAGCAGTTCGATTACATAGAATATGTCAAAAGCCATTCCAAGCCTATCGACCCTCCTTCTCCGAAGGGCGGCAGCAAAGTAAGCGATCTGTTTGGACGCACTCTGGACAAGGTTCTGTACGGTGAAGTTGCACCGCAGGACGCCGCAAAACAGTTTATGGATGAAGCAAATAAAATTTTAAGTTCAAACAAGTAATCCAAAAAATAATAAGCCTTTCTGCTTGTCGGGAAGGCTTGTTCTCCAGGAGGGATTAGATGGAAGCTTCCTTGACGAGAGAGTCTGTCCTTACAAAAAAAGCCAAAAGGAAAACGTCATTGATACGCGATTTGGTAGGGTACAGCTTTATTTCTCCGTGGCTTTTGGGATTTTTATGCTTTACGATAGGTCCGATGGTCGCTTCATTCTACTTGTCGTTTACGAATTACGATATGCTTTCCAGCCCTGAATGGGTCGGCCTCAGCAATTTCAAGCAAATGTTCACCGACGATGCGAGGTACTGGACATCCGTTAAAGTGACCTTCTTGTTTGTAATCGTTTCCGTGCCGCTAAAGCTGGCGTTTGCGCTGTTTATTGCCATGCTGTTCACGAAAAATCACAAGGCGGTCGGTTTCTACAGAACGGTATACTACATTCCGTCTATTATTGGCGGAAGCGTGGCCGTTTCTGTGATGTGGAAGCAGCTTTTTGGACTGCACGGCGCGGTTAACAGCGGGTTAGAGCTGCTTGGCATCAAAGGGATAGATTGGGTGACCGATCCCAAGACAGCGCTTTGGACACTGATTATTCTCGTCATTTGGCAGTTCGGCTCTCCGATGCTTATATTCATGGCCGGACTGAAACAAATTCCGAAGGAGCTGTATGAAGCAGCCGATGTGGACGGAGCCAGCAGCATCTCGAGCTTCTTCCGGATCACGCTTCCGATGCTGACTCCAGTCATTTTCTTTAACCTCGTCATGCAGATGATCGGCGGTTTTATGACCTTTACGCAAAGCTTCCTCATTACTGCCGGCGGTCCTTTGGACCGGACTTTGTTCTACGCCGTATATTTGTACCAAAACGCCTTTACCAACTTCCAGATGGGCTACGCTTCGGCGATGGCTTGGGTACTGCTGTTGATCGTGGCGTTGCTCACAGCATTGGTTTTCAAATCGTCTTCGGCATGGGTATATTACGAGTCGGAGGGAGGCAAATAAGATGAATTTTACGGTTCGCCGGTTCTCTTATCATTTGTTTGTACTCGCTTTCGGAGCGCTCATGATTTACCCGATTTTGTGGACGCTGGCAAGTTCTTTTAAACCGGAAGCGGAAATTTTTAAACACGCCGGATCTTTGATCCCGTCAAGCTTTCAATGGCAGAACTACATCAACGGATGGAAAGGTTTTGGCACCACCAGCTTTTCGGTTTTTTTCAAAAATTCTGCCATTATTACGGTGCTCGGCGTGCTAGGCACGATCTTTTCGTCCAGTGCAGTCGCTTTCGGTTTTGCCAGAGTCAGCTTCCGTGGACGGTCGCTATTGTTCGCCTGCCTGATGGTGACCATGATGCTTCCGCATCAGGTTACAATGATTCCACAGTATATTTTGTTCAGCAAGCTGGACTGGGTAAATACGTTTTATCCGTTAGTCGTACCGCATTATATCGGCGGGAGCCCGTTTTTCATCTTTTTGATGATTCAGTTTTTCCGCGGCATTCCCAGGGATATGGACGAAGCCGCGGTGATCGATGGCTGCAGCACTTACAATATTTTCTGGAAAATAGCGCTGCCGCTGGCAAAGCCGGCGCTCGTCACCGTCGCAATCTTTTCGTTCATGTGGACGTGGGATGATTTTATGGGGCCGCTGATTTATTTGAATAATCCGAAGCTGTTTACCGTTTCACTCGGATTGCGGATGTTTTCGGACCCGTCCTCTTTCTCCAATTGGGGATATATGTTTGCCATGTCTGTGCTTTCGCTGGTGCCTCAGTTCATTATCTTCATCTTTTTCCAAAAGAATATCGTTGACGGAATCGCCACTACGGGTTTGAAAGGATAGCCGCTTGAATAAAACTCACGCGGGGAAAGCATAATATTCTATGGTTTCCAATTTCAAACTCAGGAGGAATTTCATGTTTACCAGCAATGTCTCTCAGCAATTGAACGAATGCCGCCAGACCATCCAGGGGCTGATGCAGCAAACTCAACAATCCAACGCCATGTATCAAAGAATGATGCAGCAGGAGCAGCAAAACGCATATCAACTTGAGCAATTGGCGCAAAGGGAGCGCCAGGCGGTGCAGATGATTCAAACAGCGCTTCAGAGCCATGAATTCGCTATGCAGCAAATGCAACGGACGTCCCAAATTTGCACGGAGCTAGAGCAAACCGTCAACTCGATGAACCAGAACATGCAAAACATGCAGAACACGCAGGCACAGGGAATGACAAATCCTCGTTATCAATGAAAAAAAGAATTCCCGGTTGAAGGATGATCCTTTGATCGGTTTTTTTTATTGTTTGACGAGCCCTCGAAGTTATAGACAGAGTGAATCAGCGCCGCTGAAGCTTTGCGTATGCCCTGTGTATAATACTCAGAAAATGTACCAAGCAGTTGAATGAGGAAGTAAGCTATGTGATCCTGTTCTACTGGCGGCATAAAATGCTCTCTACTTCAGTCGGATTCTCGCCTATCCGCCGGACGTGAAAGAAAGAATTTATCTGGATTCGTTTACACGACGAAATTGACGTTTACGGAGATGAAGGCTCCCGGTTAGCAAAAGGTTGAGCAGGTAAAAATCTGTTTAATAATAGGGTAGCGCAGCGGATTTTTCAACGGACTTTATTTGGCCGCGCAATTTTTGAACACTTTGGGGAGGGAAACAATGGATACGATTAAAGTTGGAATCGCCGGTACAGGTTTCTCTGCCATGGCACATTTAGAAGCTTTAAGCCGTATTCCTTATGTTCAAGTGTGGGGAATATCCGGAAGCACGCTTGAGAAGAGTGAGGAAATTGCTGAAAAAATGAACATACCCAAAGCCTACTCTTCTGTTGGCGAGCTCATTAAAGATCCCGACATCCAGGCCGTGCATAATTGTACGCCTAATGCTTTACATTTCGAAATCAACAAGCAGGTCCTTCTTTCAGGCAAGCACCTGCTGTCCGAGAAGCCGCTGGCGATCAACAGCGATCAGTCCGCAGAGCTGGTTGAATTAACGAAGCTGGCGGATTCGGTCAGCGGAGTTTGCTTCAACTACCGGCATTACCCGATGGTCTCCCAAATTAAAGAGATGCTGCAGTCCGGCAAGCCGGGCAAGGTCAATCTAGTCTACGGCGGCTATCTTCAGGATTGGCTTTTGCTCGACACGGATTACAGCTGGAGGCTAGACCCTGAAACGAACGGCCCCTCCCGTGCCATAGCGGATATCGGATCCCATTGGTGCGATACGGTGCAATATATTTTGAATAAAAGGATAGTGGAGGTTTTCGCGGATTTAAAGACGGTTCATCCCGTCAGAAGGAAGCCGAAAGAAAGCGTATCGACGTTTGCTTCCAGCGAAGATGTGGAAAGGGAAGATGTGAAGATCACGTCGGAGGATTACGGCAGCGTCCTGATTCATTTTGAAAACGGCGTCCAAGGTGTGTTCACAGTCTCCCAGGTTGCTGCTGGAAGAAAAAACCACCTGCATTTTGAAATTGCTTCAGAGCGATCGTCCTTTGCTTGGGACCAGGAAAAGCCTAATGAGCTTTGGGTGGGGAAAAGGGAAAAAGCGAGCGAAGAGTGGCTGAGTGATCCAGAGCTGCTCAGTCCAAAATCCGCTTCATTAACGCATTACCCGGGAGGACATCATGAGGGCTGGCCCGACGGATTAAAAAACTTGTGCATCGATTTCTATCAAAAGGTATTGGACAGACAATTTAAAAGCTCATTTGCCACGCTGGAAGACGGTCATCGAATCATGCAGCTGGTAGAATCCGTCTTGAAAAGCCACAGGGAAAAAAAGTGGGTAAAGATCGGAGAATGAGCTGACGGCTAACTAAAAATCCTATCTACCGCAGCAGGGTGGTGGGATTTTTTCCATGAGATTTTGCAATTTAATGTGTTCTTGGACAAGATAGCATATTGACAATTTTATTAATATTATGGCAGAATATTCAAGTAAGCGGATACATAATTTGAAAGAATAAATTCATCCATCCAGAGAAGTATTTCTCATAAAAATGAACGCGTGTACATTTACAATAGGACAGGGGGATGATATATAGGATTTCCATGCACCCAAATGTACGCGCGTACATAATTCCCGGATAATGGAATGCTGCCGGGGGTTTGTAGTGATTTTGATTTTACTTTCTAAAAAAATGATAGCGCTTACTTTCCAAATGTAATAAGGTAAAAACTGGTAATTACATCAAACAAGGGATGGTGTATCGCTTATGTTGAAAAAAGTCGGCACTTTCGCTATCATCGGAGTTTTGGGCGTGTCTTCGCTATTGTCGGGATGCAGCAGCAGTCAACCGGCAGCGTCTGGCGGCGGCAAATCGGTCAGCAGCAGCAGTAAAGAAATTACGGTTTGGAGCTTTACGGATGAAGCCAAGTATGCGATCCAGAAATTTGAAGAAAAGTATCCCGATATTAAAGTGAATTTGGTTTATATTCCGGGAAATCAATATGAAACGAAGCTGCGGTCGGCTCTGCAGACCGGAGCACAGGCCCCCGACGCGTTTGCGCTGGAGAACGGCTTTGTAAGAAAATTCATCGATAATCCAGCATTAGCCGATCTGGGACCGTATGCAAAAGACCTTATTTCTCAGCAGTATCCGTATGTCCAAGCGACAGAGAAGGACTCTAAGGGCAATATAAAAACGATAGGCTATCAGGGAACTCCAGGGGGAATTCATTATCGCCGCGATCTTGCTAAAACTTACCTCGGAACGGATGATCCCGACAAAGTAAGCGAAATGATTTCCTCGTGGGATAAAGTCTTTAAACTTGGAGAAAAAGTGGCCCAAGACAGCAATGGCAAGGTGCATGCGCTTGTAAACTGGAACGACATAGCAACAGTGCAGAACGGCAATGTGAAAAAAGCTTGGGTAGAGGACAGCAAACTGGTCATCGATCCCGCCCGCCTGGAGGTTCTGGACTTGGGAAAACAAGCTCAGGATAGAAATGTCGTAGCCAAATTGGAAGCCGGCAGTCCTGCTGTAAATGCTTCTATGCAAAATGGTGAAGTGTTGTTTTACCCCGGAGCAACCTGGTACTTGCAGTATGTGCTTAAGAAAAATGCTCCAAAAACTTCAGGAATGTGGGGACTTGCCCACGGTCCGGGCTCTTTTAGCTCAGGCGGAACCTTCTATGCGATCTACGACAAAACCAAGAAAAAAGATCTCGCCTGGAAATTTATCAACTTCTATTCGTTCGACCATGACTTTTTAAAACAATTGGGAAAAGAACAAACCTATTTTACCAGCAACAAAGCGGTTAACTCGGAATTGGCTCCGGAAGTGAAAGACGAATTTCTCGGCGGTCAAAAGTATTTTGAGTTTTTCGGAATAGAAGGGGACAAAGTCGCACCTGTGACAAGAACCAAATACGACGGCGACATAGACTCTATTTTTTCAAAGGCTGTACAGCTGTATATGAAGGGCGATCTTAAAACAAAAGACGAAGTCATCGCCAGATTCAAAAAAGATGTCAAGCATGACTTTCCGGAGTTGAATGTAGATTAATATTATGAGCGGACCCGGCGAACCCGGGTCTCTCTTTAAAGGTGGTGACTGTAATAAATGTTCTCCAACCCTATTCGAAAAGATAACTACGGATACTTGTTTATCGCTCCGTTCCTAATTATTTTTCTTTTATTTCACATCTATCCGATTCTGTATTCCTTTTATTTAAGCTTCACCAATTGGGACGGCATCAGCGCACCGGAATTCGTCGGCTTGGACAACTATTTGCGTTCATTTACCGACTCTATATTTTATCAGTCACTATATAACACATTCGTGATATGGGTACCTTCTGTCATTCCCCAGCTAACAGTCAGCCTCGTACTCGCCGTAATATTAAACGAGAAATTTCTCAAAGGAAAAGATTTTTTTCGTTCTGTTTATTTCTTTCCGCATATTGTAACCGCCGCTTCGCTGGGATTGCTGGTCAGTTTAATGTTCGATTGGCAGTCGGGAAGCGTCAACCACATGCTGATGAATTTCGGAATTTTAAAAGAGCCTATCGACTGGAAGAATAATCCTGTGTTCATGAGACTGGTGATCTCAACCATATTGTTTTTTCAATACTTCGGCTATTCCATGCTGCTTTATATCGCGGGCTTGCAGGGGATTTCTTCGGACTTCTCCGAAGCGGCCCAAATCGACGGGGCAAATAAAGTCCAAGTGTTTTTCAAAATTACTATTCCTTTGTTAAAACCGATCATTATTTTCCAAGTCATCACTTCCTTGATAGGCGGAGTGCAAATTTTCGATCAGCCTTTTACTCTTACGAATGGGGCGGGGGGGCCTGACAACGCTACGCTGACAAGTGTAATGTATTTGTATATCACCGCTTTTAAACAAAGCAAGTATGGTTACGGCGCTGCGATAGCGTTCTGCCTGTTCCTGGTGATCGTCGTCCTGTCAAGTATTTCATTTCGTCTTACCAATGCAAAGAACCCAGATCAGTGAGGTGATGAGAAGTATGGAAATGCACTTGGCGGAAAAAACCGGCAGCCTGGCCGTACAAAAACAAAAGTATCACTCCAGTCGTTTTATGGACGGTTTTCTCGTCTATGTTCCTTTAATCGCGCTGGCGATCTTATGTATTGTTCCATTTTACATTATGTTAATTTATTCCACCCACAGCAACGATGAAATTGCGGCAAAATTTATCTTTCTGCCTGGCAATTCGTTGTTTGAGAATTTTGATCGAATGGTTAAGAACGTGAACATCGGACGGGGTTTTTTGAACAGTGTCATCATTTCTTTTTCATCGACGTTCCTGACTTTGTATTTCGGGGCTCTGACCGGTTATGGCTTTTCAAAATTCAATTTCAGGGGAAACAAAAAAATCTTTACTTTTCTACTAGCGACCATGATGGTGCCCGGACAATTATCTCTGATCGGAACCTACCGCTGGATGAGTACACTGCACCTGCTGGATACTTACGCCGCAATTATTCTGCCGGCCGCTTCAAGCGCTTTCACTGTATTTTTTCTCAAGCAGTTTATTGACAGCAGCATCCCCAACGAAATTCTGGAGTCGGCGAGAATGGACGGGGGAGGCGAATTTATGATTTTCAACAGGATTATTTTACCGATGCTTTTACCGGCTTTATCCGCTCTGGGCATCTTTTCGTTTATTGGGTCCTGGAACAATTTTATGGGGCCGCTCGTTCTTCTGTTCTCGGAGGACAAATTCCCGCTTCCTGTAGTGGTCTCCCTCATACAAGGCTATTACGGCACCGACTATGGACTGCTTTACTTGGGAGTAGCTCTATCGATTCTGCCGATTATCATTGTGTTTGCCATTTTCTCCAAAAAAATTATGGGCGGCGTTGCTATCGGTTCCGTAAAGGGGTGAATGGGAGAAAGCGATGCAGGATTATGTCCGCTAAAAGCGGACTTTTCTACGTTAAAGAGTGCTTTGAAGGATTAATGCGATATAAAACTTTCTTGACTTGACACTTAAAGGTGTTATAATAAACGTATTACCAAAAGGTGTCATATATAAATTGGAGGTCTGAAGATAATGCAAAAAGAAGAAACTTTGCCGGAAATTCGAAAGACGGTATTACTGGGTGCTCCGATTGAGAAGGTGTGGAATGCAGTTTCGACATCAAGAGGGATCGCAGCGTGGTGGATGGATAATTCGTTCGAGCCGGTCGTAGGTCATAATTTTGTCCTTCACTCTGGTCAATTCGGAGACTCCCCGTGCAAAGTAACAGACATCGATCCTCCAAACCGTGTCGGGTTTGATTGGGGAAAGGACTGGCATCTGGAATTTCTGCTAACGGCGGTTGGAGAGGACAAAACGGAGTTCACACTTATTCACTCAGGCTGGGACCCATCTAAAAATACAGAGTTCGGACAACCTCATTCGATTATCCGCGGTATCATGAATGGCGGATGGGAGAAAATTGTGAACGAACGGCTTGTCCACTATATTGCAGGCAGCTCCCAATGAACGCAACAGCTGCGAAACATGATGTTTACCAAGCCATTGCAGATCCGACGCGCCGCAAGATGCTGAAATTGCTGGTGAATAAGGAAATGCCGATCGCAGCCATAACCGATAATTTTCCAATAAGCCGCACGGCGATAAATAAGCATTTGCATATTCTTTCCGATGCCGGACTAGTCCACAGTCGGAAGGTCGGGCGGGAAACCCGCTACAAGCTTCACCCGGAACCGCTTAGCCAAATCAAAGAATGGCTTCACTTCTTCGAAGGATACTGGGACGAAAGACTGGTGGGTCTTAAACAATTCGTTGAGTCCGATCATGTTTAAAGCTTTGTTTGCACTGACAGTGAATGAGAATTCACTGAATTAGAGCATCACAGTCATACCTGATTCGTGTGAGCGGAGACGAGGTCCAAATCGGATTGCCGAGCCATTGACAGAAAACTTAATGGATAGGACGGAGAGACAGGCCTGCATGCCGATTTGCAATCGGGTGCAGGTCCTTTTGTCTGACATGGCATTGTGAGACAATTAGAACCGGATATTTATTGCTACATACATACCAATAACCAACGTCGGGTCGTATAATAGAAAATGAATGGTGGTGAGTCAAAGTATGAAGGTCAGATACCAAATGGAAGATTCAGCGATAATAAAGCAAATTAGCCAGGAATATGGGATACTGGCGGACCATTTGAATTCGATTCCCATGGGAGACCAGGGATATTCGTACAAAGTGAATTGTGTTGATGGCGGCAGCTTTTATATGAAATTATTCGACAACCATCTTCATAAAAATAACATTGAGCAGCTTAAACATTATCTTGGTTTGACGCGCGAACTTTTTGACAGAGGGTTATTTACCAATCTGACCTATCCGATCCCCAATCGGGCCGGCCAGTTCAAAACATCGTTAGGGCCTGCTTCCTTTGTGCTGTGAACCTTTTAAGATTCTATTGGTACCGTCATCACTTGAGGAATCTGAATCACTGGATGAACAATATTCTTTATAACAACACTGATGAAGCCCAGAGTATAAATGATCTCGACATGGTCGCGCACCATTGCTTGAATCGCTTGGACAGCATAGAACCGCAGATGAAGGAAGTGCAAATCATTTTAGATAAGCGAAAGCAGCGGGAGCGAGAATAGTAACAATAATCGGAGGCGGATCCGGGTGAAGCAGGCAGGGAAACCCAATGAAGATGAAATTGCGCAATATAACAAAGAACGCTGGGAGGCGCTCGTTAAAGCGAACGCATTGTTTACTAGACCAAAGATGAATCTGGACAAGCAATCGGCCCGTCAATATTTGGATCCGGACGGGATGCTGGGCGATGTCAGCGGCAAGCGCGTTCTCTGTCTGGCGGGCGGGGGAGGCCAGCAGTCTGCTGCTTTCGCTCTTCTCGGCGCCCATGTTGCGGTGCTCGATATTTCAGGGGCACAGCTGATCCGCGACAAGGAGACGGCGCAGCATTATAAAGTAACGATCGACACGTATCAAGGGGATATGCGAGATCTTTCCTGCTTTGCGCAGGATTCTTTTGACATTGTATGGCATCCTTACTCATTAAACTTTGTTCCCGACTGCCGCGAGGTGTTTCGTGAAGCGGCCCGAGTCATACGGGAAGGCGGAATGTACCATTTTATGTGTGCGAACCCTTTTATTTGGGGTGTTGGAGAAAGGGACTGGAACGGCAGCGGATATCCTTTGAGTATCCCTTATGAGGACGGCACCGTGCTGACTTACAAGGATCAGGACTGGGTCTGCGAACAAAAACAAGGCTCAACGATCAACGGTCCCAGAGAGTATCGGCAAACTATGGGCAGATTGATCAACGGACTGATAGATTATGGATTCATAATAACAAGCTTCTCGGAAGTGAAAAGCGATTTGCCTGACACAGAGCCAGGCAGTTGGGGACATTTCACGCATATCGCTCCACCCTGGATCAAGTTCTGGAGCTGTTATCGACCGAATGCGGCCGGACAGGCCGGAATGAAGCTGCCAAAGGAATAGCGCGCAATTGCTCCCTACATGCGGCAAATTTCCTTGGGGCAGTTCTCACAATGGCAGACATTACGGAGGTAGTCCATATCTTGAATCACGATGTGCCCGCTCCGGAAGGAAACAACTTCTTCCTTTTTCATATCGCTTAACATGCGGTTGACACTTTCGCGTGTGGCTCCGATGATGTCGGCCATTTCCGTGTTATTGATCTTCAGACCGATCAGAGTATCCGGGCCGTCAAGGACACCGTACGAGTTGCTCAGACGGATGAGCAGGGAACAGAAGCAAATTAACCGGGATAAGCACATCAAGCTGATGGGCGTATATAAATGGCAGCTGCTTGGAAAAGCCTATCCTCTTGATGGGACGCGGACGCCGACGGAACGGGAGCTCGAACGAGCCCGCCGCATTCTTAACGGGGGACGCTTCTCAGACAAGATGCAGCAACCGATGGACCGGCATAGAGTGGTAAAATGAATGAAACCCGTCCTTTAGCGGATATGCCGCAGGGCGGGTTTTTAAGTGCAGGGAGAGTCCAATCACAATTTACCCCATTTCTGTGTCGATGATCTCGCTGCTGGAGATCAACTTTTTTTGCCATAAAAGAAGCAGCGCCGCCCTTACCTGCAGTTCTGTCAATTGAGTCTGGTTCGCGACGTGGTTAACAAGATCCATACTGCCGTCTTGATCGGATTCTGTGCTGATTGCTTTATAAACGATGATTTCCGCTTCACATAACTCCGGCAAAGAGGAACGTGTTTCTTTTGTATATTCTCTCATGGTTGCCCTTCACCCTCTCCAATAAAATAGATGGTATTAACGTCATATTACCCAATTTGTTAGGAAATGACCCAGAAAACGGACATTCCATGCTGATGGCCATCGTCGAGGGCGATAACGGCAAACCCTTCGAAAGAGGAGGAAGCAAAGCCGCGGGCCTAAGGGGGTTACTTTATGGCAGCCGAGTTACCGCCACTTATTGGTTTCCTTCTTGATTCTTGTTTCCCCATTAGTAAAGGACGTGAGCTGATGTCTGAACACATTGGCTATTTGAACGCATACCGCCCCTCGGGAGAAAACTCCTGATGCGGCATTTTAACTTAGCACCATAAAGCACTGTCTGGATGATCTGTTCCTGGCTGTTTTTCATAAGTGCTTTGATAGAGGGTGGCGGAGTATGATAAAGTGGCATTAGCAGGGAGGGACTATATGAGCCATGAAGGCAGGTTGAAAGCTTTATTCGAGGTTTTGGCGGTTTCAACAAAGTTGGGGTTAACTTCTTTTGGCGGACCCATTGCTCATTTGGGCTTTTTTCACAATGAATATATCCGCAAACGAAAATGGCTGGACGAGAAAAGCTATGCGGATTTAGTCGCTTTATGCCAGTTCCTCCCCGGACCGGCCAGTAGTCAGGTGGGCATTGGGATCGGTACTATCCGCGCAGGTATACTGGGAGGAATTGCCGCCTGGATCGGGTTTACTTTGCCTTCCATCATAGCGTTAATTGTTTTTGCTTACATATTGAAAAGTTATGACATCGCTAAAGCGGGGTGGATCCACGGATTAAAAATAGTTGCGGTCGCTATCGTAGCCCAAGCGGTTTGGGGGATGGGGCGGAAGCTTATAACGGATAAAAGCAGGGCGACGATCGCCGTTCTTGCTTGCAGCGGCACTTTATTATGGCATTCAGCCTATTCCCAAGTGATAATCATCCTCGCTGCCGGACTGATTGGACTTCTGCTATACAACAATGCAGCGACGCAGAATGCCCCCCGGAGTACTGTATGTGTGAACCGTCTGTTTTCTGTGGTTTGTATTATGCTGTTTTTTGGGCTTTTGTTAGTTCTTCCTGTGGCAGGCAAACTCATCCATACTAGAATGTTTTCAATGTTCGACACTTTTTATCGCGCCGGATCTCTTGTCTTTGGCGGCGGCCACGTCATATTGCCTTTACTTGAACGGGAAGTAGTCCCTCGGGGATGGGTGAGCGAGACGGATTTTTTGGCTGGTTACGCTGCGGCGCAAACCGTTCCCGGCCCGCTGTTTACCTTTGCCTCGTATTTGGGCGCCATGTCAAATGGCATATCAGGAGCCGTGATCGACACAGCTGCTATCTTTCTCCCCGCGTACTTATTGATTATCGGCGTTTTGCCCTTCTGGGACACTCTGAGGAATAACCGGAAGGTTCAGGGTGCGCTTACCGGTATCAATGCGTCCGTCGTCGGTATTCTGCTTGCAGCTCTTTATAACCCGATATGGACCTCGGCAATCCTGTCTCCGGTTGATTTTGTTTTCGCTTTGCTTCTCTATTGTCTGTTGGTATTTTGGAAAATGCCGCCGTGGTTTGTCGTACTAGCCGGTGCTGCTCTAGGTATAATTCCAGGCGGATAAAGCCACTTTGTCCGCTATCGCGCGGCAGATCTCGGCGTGTTGGTTGCAATCTGCCATTTTAGCTGAGCCAGATCGCAGTTGCGGACGTAAAGTTTTACTTAAGTAAATTTCTTTTTGATAATTGAAGGAAACTGCGCCTGCTTTATCGAATCTAGATATAAAGACTTAGGTCTAAAAATGTATAAAGGGCGAATTACTATGCAAAAGCGTATCAAGAGAACCACTGTGTTTAACAAAACCAAGGTTTCCAGAAATTTCAAGTGCTCGATGCATAAAATAAAAATAACTCTTGAAAGAAAAAACAATGAAATAAGGGAAAGCGAGCTGCGTTACTCAGAGCTGGTTGAACTATCACCGGAGCCTGTAATTGTTCATCAGGATGAAAGAGTAGTTTACATAAACCCCACCGGGGTCAAGGTCCTTGGCGGAGTGAGCTCAAGGGACTTTATAGGCCAATCGGTTTTCAGCTTTGTCCGGCCGGAATTTCTTGAGCTTGCCAGGAAGAGGGTACGCCAGTTGACTGTGGAGAGGAAAGCGACAGAACCGGTGGAACAAAAATTCACCAAATTGGACGGGACGGTGATTGATGTTGAGGTAAAGGCTGTTCCCATCACTTACCAGGGAAGGCACGCCATTCAACTCTTATGCAAAGATATCACCGAGCGGAAGAAGGCGGAATTGTCACTGATCGAAAGTGAACAGCGGTATAAATCTTTAGTGGAAAATAACCCCGACGGTATTTGCCGCCTCGATTTGGAAGGGAACATTATCAGCGCTAACCCCGCGGCTGAAATTATAACCGGATATCCCAGACACGAACTGCTGCAGTTATCTTACATAAGCCTTTTTTCGCCGGAACAAAATTGCAGGGCGTTAAACTACTTTGAAACAACCAAGAAGGGGACCTCACAGATTTTCGAATCGACGACCATCCAAAAAAATGGTGACCGTGTGGAATGGATATGCAAGAACGTTCCCATTGACATAAACGGGCAAATTGTCGGCGTGTTTATGATCATAAGAGATATCACCGAGCAGAAAGAAACGGAAGAATTGCTCAAAAAATCGGATAAGCTGTCCATTGTCGGCCAATTGGCCGCTGGAGTGGCGCATGAAATCAGAAATCCTTTGACTTCCTTGAAAGGCTTTACACAGTTATTGAAGACGAAGTACCTGCAAGACGGCGGATTTTTTGAAATCATGCTGTCCGAGCTGGATCGCATCAACTTTATAGTGAACGAATTTATGGCTGTCGCCAAACCGAAGGCAATGAAATTCGAACTGGAGCAGCCAAAGAAGATTGTTTCCGACGTGGTAGCATTAATGAATGCCCAGGCCATTATGAATAATGTGCAAATCGATGACGCTGTGCCGGAGGAACTGCCATACATAAGCTGCGACGAAATCCAATTGAAACAAGTATTCATTAATATCTTGCAAAATGCGATCGAAGCCATGCCGAACGGAGGGAAAATCAATGTATCCGCGCAGTGGCAGCCCAATGTTCTGATAATAAAGTTTGCCGATCACGGCTGTGGAATCCCGGTAGAACGGATCAAGCTGCTGGGTGAGCCCTTTTACAGCACAAAAGAGAAGGGGACCGGCCTCGGATTAATGATTTGTTTTAAAATTATCGAAAACCATAACGGCGTGATAAAAATCAAAAGTAAAGTGAACAGCGGGACGATCGTAGAGATTTTATTGCCGGCGAGCCTTGAGAAAAGGCAGTCGCAGTGACGTCATCGATCTAAAGAAGTTAGGGCCGCCGAACGCGCACATTATTAGTGTGATATGGCTGGCCAGCAGGATGTGAGTTTTTCGAAGAAACATTAACAATCTATTCATATTGCGTTAACGCTGGGAAAACCTTTCGCTATTAAAGTAGAAATAGGAAAACAAGTTTGACGGTGGATTGAGAAACAGGATTTTTTTTTTGATAACTTAATCAATCCATTTGATTTACTAAGTTCCGACACAATTATTTGAGGGGGATTACCTTGAAAAAAGCTTTTTCACTTTCATTAGCCAGTTTGTTATTGACCGGCAGTTTAATCGGCTGCTCGGGCGGTGCGGGCCAGGGACAGAACGGGGCGGCATCCAACACTAAAGGAAACACGTCAACGTCCAACGAGAAAGTAAAGTTGTCGTATTTCAGCTTTGATCCCTCCCAGGAGAAAACTCTCAACGAGCTTATCCAAAAGTTCAACCAGGAAAATCCGAACATCGAAGTGTCGGTGCAGACCCAGAAACCCGGGGATTACTGGCCGAAGGTTAGTGCCATGGCTGCTGCGGGCAATGCTCCTGACGTATTCGACATGAGCTCCGGTTTCGTGGACGAGTGGGCTTCCAAAGGCTTGCTGTACGATATACAAAAAATGGTCGACCGCGATATCAAAGCTGACGATTATTACACAAGCGTCTTTAAAGCGGTGCGTTATCCGGATAAGGAAAAAGGCGATATGTACGCTTTTCCATACGCATGGGTGACCACAGTGCTTTATTACAATAAAGATATGTTCGACAAGGCGCAGCTTGCCTACCCGAACGATAAATGGACTTGGGACGATTTCCTGAGTGCGGCCAAGAAGCTGACACTGGATACGAACGGCGATGGCAAGACGGATCAATGGGGCTTTTGGTTCTTTGGCCGCTATGCGCATATTGAACCCTGGTTGTATCAAAATGACGGCGATATCCTGAACAAGGACAAGACGCAGTTTGCAGTGAATGAAAACGGCAAGGAAGCTCTGAAGTTTTTGACCGACCTGACTGTAAAGCATAAAGTTTCCCCGACACCGAAGGAAATGAAGGGAATCAAGCAGGAGGATGTATTCCCGCTCGGCAAAGCGGCGATGTGGGTCGACGGTTCGTTCGCGATGGCTAATATCCGCAAGGTCGGCGGCGATAACCTGAAATGGGGAATGACCACCATCCCCAAGGGACCGCACTTCAAGGAGCAGGTGACGTACGGTTGGCCGGACAACCTGGCTATTGCCAAGAGCAGCAAGCATCCGGAGGAAGCATGGAAGTTTATCCAGTTTATGTCCGGCAAGTCCAGAGGAGCCGACAATTACCAAGGCGGCAAAGTGCCGATCTACAAACCTGTGGCTCTGTCCAAAGAATGGCTTGAGACGGACAAGCAGCCTGACAATAAAAGCATGATTTTGGAACAAGGCAAATACGTAGGCCGCAACTCCTATACGAAGGCATGGTCCGAATGGCGGGGTTACGGCGCGGCGGAAGGCTCCGGCTTGAACGGGGAGCTGGATCAGGTGTTGGATGGAGCGAAAAGCTTTGATGACGCCATGGCAAGCGTAACGAAATTCGCCAACGATATTTTGAACCGTAAATAAAAGTATTTGCTTGAATATAGAGGGAGGTTCCTCCGGGAATCTCCTCTCCTATTTAGGGACAAGGAAGTGAACTGATTGAGGCATTATAAATTTCACGCGTATATTTTTCTTCTCCCGACCTTGATCGGTTTGCTGTTTTTCAGATTGATACCGATCGTCGTTTCGATCGCGGCCAGCTTTACGAGCTGGGATATTTATTCTCCACCGAAGTGGGTCGGCCTGGCAAATTATGTGGAGATGTTTCACTCGAAAGATTTTTGGAAAGTCATTCAGCATACATTGACATTCTCCGCTTTTTTTACAGTGGGGGTATGCACGATCGGGCTGTTGTTCGCAGTGCTTTTGAATGAGAAGCTGAGAGGGATAAGCTTTTTTCGCTCCTTGTTCTTTTTACCCGTTATAACGTCCGTTATCGCAATCGGCATTATGTGGGACTGGATTTTGAGCCCTCAATACGGCATTTTAAACTCCTTGCTGACGCATGTATGGCACGGCTCGCAGCTGCCGTCCTGGCTGGGAGACCCGAAGTATGCGCTCGGCACCTTGGTCAGCGTCTATATCTGGAAATCGGTCGGTTATCAGATGATCATTTATTTGGCGGGACTGCAGCATATTCCGGGAGAGCTGAAGGAAGCGGTAAAGATGGATGGGGCCGGTCCGGTGCGCTCGTTTTTTTCGGTCACCCTGCCGCTGTTGACGCCGACGATCTTTTTCGTGGTAATCATTACCATCATTGAATCGTTCCATACGTTCGACATCACCTATGCCATGACCAAAGGCGGGCCTTATCAGTCGACGACAACGCTGTCTTATTTTATTTACCAGAACGCATTCGTCCATTACCGGATGGGATTCGCGTCCAGCTTGGCTTATGTCATGTTCTTCCTGACGCTGATTGTAACGTGGGTGAACTTCGTATTGAAGAAAAGGTGGGTGAATTACGGATGAAGCGCGGAAGACAAATGAAAAAATGGTTCATTTACCTCTTCTTGGTCCTTTACAGTGTGACTACATTGTTTCCTTTTGTGTGGATGCTGCTGTCCTCGTTCAAATCGTCGGGCGCCATCTTTGAAATGCCGCCGCGCCTCATTCCCGACCGGTTGTTTCAACCGGGGATGTGGGACAGTTATGTCGTCGTACTGAAGGAGCATCATTTTCTCAGGTATTTGGGCAACAGCGCTTTGATCTCCACTACGGCATCGCTTGGGCAGCTGCTTACCTGTTCTCTTGCAGCCTTCGCGTTTGCCCGAATGTCGTTTCGGGGCAAAGGCTGGATTTTCTCGCTGCTTGTTGCGACGATGATGGTTCCTATGGAGGTCACAATCATCCCGGAGTTTCTCATGTTCTCCAAGCTCGGGTGGCTGGATACTTATGCTCCGCTTATCGTGCCGTCTCTTCTGGTAGGGGCGTTCGGAACGTTTATGCTGCGCGAGTTTTTTGCCAGTGTTCCCGCCAGCCTGGAGGAAGCGGCCATTATCGACGGGTGTTCTCCTTACCGTGTGTACGGAAATATTTTTCTTCCTTTGGCTAAGCCGGCGTTGGCTACGCTGTTCATTATCGCCTTCATGAATAACTGGAACGAAATGCTTCGTCCGGTGCTTTATATTCAATCGCCAAGCCTTCGGACGCTGACGCTGGGGCTCTCGCAATTCCAATCGGAATACAACACGAACTGGTCCCTGCTTCTTGCGGGTTCCGTCATCACCATTCTGCCGCTGATCGTGGTCTACTTGTTCAACCAAAAATATATTATAGAAGGGACCATGACCTCCGGCGTAAAAGGATGAATTAATAATTCTGACAGGACTGTTGCTTAATGGCTTATTTTGTTTATTTAATACTGAGTTTAGCTGTTTTTCTGCTTCTGTTCATGGTATGGATTCACACTGCGCCCCTGCGGAAGGAAGCGGCGGACGCCATGGTCATCCTCGGCTTCCAATGCGATAACGACCGGATTCATCCGCTTCTGGAGGAACGGCTTTCGGTTGCGTTAGAGCTCATGCGTTCCTATCCTTTTAAAAAAATAATTCTGACCGGCGGAGCGGTCACTTCCTCCAAGACCGAAGCCGATATAATGAAAGAGTACTTGGTGCAACGCGGCGTGGAAGAGGATCGGATCGTGCTGGACAAAGAGGCAATGGATACGCTCCAAAATATTGACAACTGCAGAAAAATCATGGAGTTCCATCGGCTTACGACATGTATGCTGATTTCAAATTCTTTTCATATACGCAGGATCCGTTATATAGCGAGGGAAGCGGGTTTTTCCTGTTCATTTTTCTCTGACAGGAGTTTGCGCGCCGTAAGCAGGCAAATCTATCGGACGCTGCATGAGCTTAAAGCCTTTGCCACCACATATAAGGCGATTAAGAAGCGGAAGGGTTCCGTCAAATGGAGTTGATTAAATGATGCAGGTTTATACGATAAAAGGCACCGGCAGCTTAAACGAAGATGCGCTGATAGTCAATGAAAAGGACAGCGTATACGGTGTGGCCGACGGTGCCACTTCGCTCATCGACTATCGGGATGAATTCGGGCTTACAGGCGGTTACTTAGCCTCGCAACTGCTGGCTTTGCATCTGCAGAAAGTACCGTACGATACCCGTTTGGAGGAGGTCGCCATCCGGGCGAATGCTGCGCTGCGTCAAAGCATGCTCAGCGCGGGCATCGATATAGAGGATAAACGGCAGCTCTGGTCCGCCGCTTTTGTGTATTTCCGGGTAAGGGATACGTACGTCGAATATGTCCAGGCCGGAGATTGTATGCTGTTTGCCAAATATGCGGACGGTACGTACCGGCAGGTAACCCATGACCAGGTGGCCCATGCCGACCGGGTCACGCTTCAAAAACGCGCAGAGGCAATCGCCAAAGGCATCACAGAACCGGCAAAAATCCGTGAATATCTATATCCGACGCTCTGTGAAAACAGGAGAAAAGCGAATACGCCGGAAGGATATGCCGTTATGAACGGCGAAATCAATTTAGACCTTTATATGGAAGCAGGCCGGCTCAGCCGGGCATGTTTAACCAGGCTCTATGCCGTTACGGATGGTTTGTTTCACTGCTTGGAGGGGGCGTCGCCGCAAGAAACGTGGACACGGATGCTGGCCGAAATAGACAACCAGGGTCTGGCAGCCTACGCCGAAGGCTTGGTTCGACTTGAACAAGAAGATCCGGACTGCTCTAAATATCCAAGGCTGAAGGTTTCGGATGACAAGACCGGTGTCGTCCTTGATCTCCGGTAACAATCCCTAAATATTGTAATGAAAGGTCTTTATTCCTATGTTTGATAACACTCGAAGCCAACAGCTGATGAAAAATATGAACCAGCAGAAGGTGCTTCATCTGATTTATAGCACAGGAAGCATCTCCAGAGTCGAATTGGCGGAAAAAACCGGTTTAACCCAGCAGACGATCACTAATATCGTCAATCGTCTGCTTCAGGAGCACGCCGTCGTGGAAGGCACACCGGCAGCCTCGGCAGGAGGGCGCAAGCCCATCCCGCTCAGTATCAACCACGGGAACCTTTATGCAGTCGGTGTCGAAGTAGCTGTCAAAAGAGTCCGGGCAGTGCTCCATAATTTTCAGCGTGAAACCATTGATGCAGCCGAGGTGCATGTCGACTCTTTCCGCGACGAAGGCCATACGCTGGAGTGTGTGAAAGAAGCGGTGGACAGGGTAATTGCGAAGATCGGCACACCTGAACTGATCAAAGGAATCGGCCTCAGCATCCAGGGGATGGTGGATTCCAGGCAGGGTGTAGTGCTGTACTCGGAAAGATTACGGTGGAAGCAGTACGCTCTACGAGAACAGCTTGGGCTTGTGTACCCGTTCCCGATTCATATCGAAAATGATGTAAACATCATGGCCCTGGTTGAAAATATGGACGGTCTGCTGTTTTCCTCGGAAAACAATATTACCTGCAAGCTGGATCAAGGTATTGGAGGAGCTGTCGTCTGCGGCAAGCAGCTGCAGGCGGGTTCGTCTTACGTTGCCGGCGAGTTCGGACATTACAAAGCTTTCAATGGACACGAGGCCCGGCTTTGCCATTGCAGGGGCTATGGGTGCCTGACCACCGTGGCGTCGATCGGCGGCATGGAGGATGTGACAGGCCTTAAGTTCTCCGAGATAGTGGAGCGTCTGCGCGGCGGCGATGAACGGATAGCCGGTCTCTTTACCGCCGCGGGGGAGGCTGTCGCCCTGGCTTTGGCCAATATGGTGACGTTCATGAATCCCGACCATGTGCTCTTGACCGGACGGATCGTCGAGGAGGCGGGCTTCATGCTCCTGCCAATGATCGAAGCACTGATGATGCGGAACATTCCGGAGCATTGCCGCGACGTCCGCCTCGTATATAAGGATCATTTAGCCGACGGCGCGGGCATGGCGGCGGCACTGGTGATCAAGCAAACGTTCGCCGCTCCGGTTAATACGCTGTCATATTAATTCAGCTTGTTTATCGCCGGTAGCATAGCCGTAATTGAAGCTGATTCGCCAATACAGGCTTTGAAACCTACGCGCCTTCGGCTGGACTTACCGGAATTGCACCTCGTTGCCGCCGGTTGGCTTAGCGGAATTTTTTTCCGTTAAAGCGGTATTTCCCGGAGATTCCCAAAATTAGCGGAATTGGCTGCCGTTATTATCTCGGATTTCTGGCAAAAACCCTCAAAAGTATCGTTTGCACAAAAAATAGAGGAATAATCTTCCTCTATTTTTTGTGATGCCTCCCAAACCGAAGAATAAAGGAAAAAAACCTCTAAGCCGGTTTTATCTTGCGTTGGTTACGTCGCCTAACACCCAGATGCCTTGAAATCGAATAAGGCCGGAAGTTTTACAGCATACTAGGTAGCGGCGGAACTAATATTCACCAAGGTAAAGACATACATGGAGGATAAAAAATGAAGAAGTCATTGTATGGATTAATGCTTTCCATTATTTTATGCTGCCTGTTAGCCGTACCCGTTTTGGCAGAACCAGTCGTACCGTCCAAGCAAAATCAGAACACAGTCAACGCTGAAACCGAGTCGTACTCCTCGGGCAGAGGAAGTTACCGATCTCCTTCCGGTTCGTTTACAGGGGGAAACAGAGGAGGGGCGGGACCCGGCTACAGTACAGGGCCAAGGGCGCCTTCACCGGATGTGGCTCGCAATCCAAGGCCAGCCCCGGGGCCGACTCCAAGCCCAGCCGCGCCGACCGGCCGCTGGGGCAGCTTCTTTGGCGGACTTGCGGCCGGATCGTTGCTCGGGCATCTCTTCAATCCTTTCGGCGGGTACGGCTCGGGGGTCGGAGCAGGATTTTCTTTGCTCAGCATCCTGTTTTGGGCTGTTATCTTATACGCAGCTTATAAACTATTTCAAAAATTCAGAGGGAAAAATCGATGAAAATTTTGTTTGACGAACAGGATCTGATCGATGCCGCATGTTTTTTTGCCGCAAGCCGGTTTAATGTCAACATCCAGGACACCAAAGCTGAGTTGAATTATGAAGAAGGCAAAGGAATTTCTGCTGAAGTGACTGTTCAGAACGCACAATACACTCATACGCTCTCCGAGCAGGATCTGATCGACGGATGTGCTATGTACCTGTCCGAGTATCATAATTTCGATCCGCACCGGCTCACCGTTGAACTTGCATTCGAGGAGGAAAAAGGGATTTCGGCGGTCATTGAAAGTCGATAAATAAGCCGTTTGTGATAGAAGCGGAAATATGTTCAGAAAACCCGTCGTCCCGATTTAGGGAGGGGCGGGTTTTCTTTTATAAATTACCATTTATACCAAAAATAGATATATAAACCCAATTAATTAGTTCAAACCACTCTATTTAGTACGCTCGTTATAATATACTATTGATAGTATTAGATGGAATATAAACCAAGAAATGGAGGAGTGATATTCAGCAAAAGCGGTGTTTTTTCGACCTGCATGCTGGAAACGTAATACTGGTTCACATCTAACAATAAGAGAGTGAATATTAGAAATTCTTAATGATGGAGGTATGATTAATGAGAAGTATTAAATTTTTTTGTATAACCTTGTTATTGCTGGTTTTTGGTGGAATTTTCGCTGGTTCAGCTTTTGCAGCAGGAGGTTCCAAAATTTGTGATAACGACCCTTGGAGTAGTGGTTGTTCAGCAACTCAATATGGTACTTGGAGATTGATATCTGTCGGTTATTCTGGTGATTCTAGGGTACAGTTTACAAGTGATCAGACCAGTGGCAGTAAATATCTTTATGGTTTAAGTAGTGGCCTTACAAGTTCTATTTCACTAAATTATTGGGCATATCTTAATAGCAGTTACGCTACCTGTAATTACGCTGAGTATGACACAGTAAGTGGATACTTAACAACAATTGATCAAAATCTTGCGGCTCCAGGGTGGAATTATCTTGGCAGTGACCGAGATTATGGGGCGGTTCCATTGTCAGTACACGCATCTATAGCAAACGGAGATCTTACCGCCGATGCTGTGCAAATTTCGTGGTAGGGGTGAATAACATGAAAAAACATGTGAAGATAATTAGTGTTACAGCCGTTGCATTACTCGTAACAGGAATTGTTGTTGGTTATTGTAAATTCTCTGCAAACACTGCAGCTGCATCTAATCAAACAGAAGGAAAAATTATCAGAGAAAAAATGCTTAATGCAATTGATAATTATTCCTATGCTAAAGGGTCCTTTGTCTCAACGAGTTCAACTGGTGTTTCTAATCAAGTAGAATTTGAAGTTGAGGAAGGCAAGAACCCTGGTAGTAAAGTAACCGTAAAAGGTCAAGATGGGAAGATTTTGGCTTCGATTATCAGTGACGCGGATAGTGTTGTAAATAAAAATGAAACAGACAAATCCTTTACGAAACAACCTAAAGTCAAATGGGATACTCCGCCTGGTAGTCGTAAGTTTAAACATGCTGATGGTAATAACGCTTATGTATATCGACCGGATCCTGCTTCAGCTGGAATAGCTGCCGAGATAACCTTCCCTCAACAGATTGCTTTTTGGCTAGATGATGATGAGGCAAATTATGCAGTGTCCGGACATGAGAAGCTCTTTGGAAGAGACGCAACTGTCATCACGGGAACTATGTTAAAATCTATGCAAACGAAAGCTAAAAGCTTTGTTATGCATATTGATACAGAAACAGGAGTATTGCTTGGACTAGAGACCACGAATTCGAATGGAACACCATCGATTTCTTCCAAAGTCCAAAATATTACCATAGACAAAAAGCAGCATAACAGTATATTTGACACTTCCACTGCGCCAATTGGATATCAAGAAAAAGTAAGAGAGGATTTAAAAAAGCTGGTAAATAAATAATCTCGGGAAAAGGAAAAACGGCACTGTCGTCACTGTGAACTGTGACGCGAACAGAGCCGTTTTTTTGTTATTGTTCTACTAAACATCGGTACGAACAGAGCAGGAAATGTTCCTCGTCAATGGGTCTGTTTATCAGCAGGTTTCCGGGTAAGCTCAGTCAGCATTTGTTCTATCCGCTTCAACTGCTTTTGCATCTCTACGTTTTCCTGTTCCGCCTTGTAATTAATGGCAAAATCGATCATGGCTTCATGTTTATCCCTTGCCGCCTGCCGATTCTGGCTCATCAGAATAACAGGAGCCTGAAAGCCGGCAAGAAAGGAAAGAAACAAATTGAGCAGAATGAACGGAGCGGGATCGAAATGCGGCAGGAAAGGTACCGTGTTCCAAATAATCCAACCAACCAGAAAACAAGCGAAGAGAACTATAAATGTCCAGCTTCCTCCGAAGGCGGCCATGTTGTCAGCCAATTTTTCCGCCCACGTGTATTTCTTTTTTTGCTCTATGGACAGCCTTGACTTGATATTTCCTTTATATTCGGTGATCAGTTTTTCAACCCTTTTAATATGCTGCTCATTCAACTTGTGTATGTCTTCTTCTTCGTTCTCCAACGTGTCGATAATTGAAATTTCGTCATCTACAATAGAACGTATTGTCTGCTTCTCTTCATCCTTGAACATAACAGCACACCTCCCTTTTTATAAAATTAAACAGATTCGCTGAGCCAGAAACAAGGCGGAGGTTGGTCCGGCTGTCTTACTTCCGTGCAAAAGGTTCTTAGAAATGTTTATTCACTTCTAATCGGTTCGATTGAAATAATAGAGTTATAAAACGAAAAGGAGGCTTCAGAGCTTATGGCCACTGAG
Organism: Paenibacillus sp. JCM 18996; assembly: GCF_055392555.1. Lineage (NCBI taxonomy): Bacteria > Bacillati > Bacillota > Bacilli > Caryophanales > Paenibacillaceae > Paenibacillus > Paenibacillus sp. JCM 18996. The sequence continues at coordinate 1,067,570 of NZ_AP043884.1, read as the reverse complement.
CTGCGTTTCAGACAGGTGCATTTGGATTATCATACAAGCCCCGATATTCCGGGAATAGGCAGCGAGTTCGATGCCGAGCAATTTACCCAAACTTTGGAGCAGGCGAGGGTGGACTCGATCACTTGCTTCGCCCGCTGCCACCATGGCATGCTTTATTACGATTCTCAAGCGAATCCAGAGCGCGTTCACCCCAATCTCAAGAATAAGAATTTGCTAAAAGAACAGATTGAAGCCTGTCATAAGCGCAATATCCGTGTTCCTGTCTACATTACCGTGCAGTGGGACCATTTTACGGCGGAGCGGCATCCCGAATGGCTTGCTTTGGACGAGAAGGGCAATCCCATAGGGACGCCTGTGTACGAAGCCGGTTTCTACCGTCATCTTTGCGTAAATACGCCTTATCGGGATTTTCTCAAGCAGCATACGAAAGAAGTCCTCGATATGTTCGACGTTGATGGCCTTTTCTACGATATCGTGAAAACGGTAGATTGTTCCTGCAAATACTGCCGGGCGGGCATAGAAGAAAAAGGACTTGACCCTGTTAAATCTTCCGAACGGCTTCAGTATGCGGCAGAGATGATAGACGATTTTAAGCGCGATATTACGGCTTTTGTAAGGGAGTACAATAAAGACTGCACGATTTTCTACAACAAGGGCCATGTAGGCGTTGCCGACAAGGCGTCCGCTGCAGCGTTCAGCCATTTTGAGCTAGAGTCTTTGCCGAGCGGCGGCTGGGGATATATGCATTTTCCGCTGGCGATGCGGTATGCGCGCAACCTGGGGCAAGACTGCCTGGGTATGACCGGCAAATTCCACACCTCATGGGGAGATTTCCACTCCTTCAAAAACCGGGCGGCATTGGAATTCGAATGCTTTAACATGCTCTCGCTGAATGCGAAATGCAGCATCGGCGACCAGTTGGACCCGGGCGGCAAAATCTCTGCCTCGGTGTATGACCTGATTGGCGCGGTATACAGCCAGGTCGAGCAAAAAGAGCCATGGTGCGTCAAGGCTAAAGCGGTGAGCGACATCGGAGTGCTGACGCCGGAAGAATTCAGCGAGACGGAGCTAAGAATGCCACCGGCAGCCATGGGCGTCACCCGCATGCTGCAGGAAAGCGCTCATCAATTTGACATCGTTGACAGCGAAAGCGATTTTTCCCGTTTCAAAGTATTGATCCTGCCCGATAATATCCCGGTATCCGCGAAATTCGCTGACAAGCTTGATGAGTTTGCGGCTTCCGGGGGAGCAGTGATCGCTTCCTTTGAGTCCGGCTTGAACGCGCAAAAAACGGAGGTCGCATGGAAGGGGCTGGGAATCGAACTGTGTGAGCAGCCAACTCGGGATTTAAACGGTAATCTGGTGCGGGGCAGACATTACGGCAGTAATGATTACGTGGATTATATATTACCGCAGGGGATCATTGGAGCCGGACTGCCGCAAACGGAGCATGCCATGTATTTGAAGGGTGTCCAGGTTGAAGCGCAGGTAGGAAGCGAAGTGCTTGCCCCGGTGATCAAATCTTATTTCAACCGCACATATAGACATTTCTGCTCTCACCGGCAAACGCCGTCCTCAGGGGAAGTGGAGAGCGCAGGTATTGTAAAAATGGATAATGTCATCTATTTCGCCCATCCGATCTTTACACAGTACCAGCAAAATGCGCCGCGTTGGTGCAAGCAGCTGTTTTTGAACGCGCTCAAGATGCTTTTGCCTGAGCCGGTGCTAACGCACAACGGGCCCAGCACCATGCTGGCCACGGTAAACGAACAAAGCGCAGACAACCGGTGGGTAGTGCATCTGCTGCATTATATTCCTGAGCGCAGAAGCGCGGATATCGATATCATCGAGGATGTGATCCCGTTGCATGATGTCAAACTTAGTGTGAGAGCCGAGGGTGTAAAATCCGTCACCTGCGTACCGGAACAGCAGCCTTTGGCTTTTGACAGTGCCGACGGGCGCATCGAATTTACGCTTCCCAAGCTGAACGGACATCAGATGATTTCAATCCAGTATTAATGAAATGGTGCGAAGGCAGCAGGCTGTTGGGCGACCGCTCAACGGCCGTTATTAAGTTTTGTTTAATTATTATTGGAACATATTGACATTAAATTTCACCTTATATTAGAATAATAAATGGAAACGCATACATAAAAATGTAATGGATTACATAAAAGACAAATAATAAAACAAAGGAGGAGGCCCTTTATGCGCAATGTTACGATGGACGATGTTGCTAAGCAGTGCAAATTGTCCGTAGCGACAGTGTCCCGGGTTTATTCCAATCCCGATAAGGTCTCCCTTAAAAATCGCGAGAAGGTTTTTCGCGCCATTGAGGAGCTTCAGTACCAGCCTAATGCTCTGGCGCGCAATCTTAGAAAGCTGCAAACCAACACAATCCTGGTTGTTATCCCCAACATCATGAACACTTTTTTTTCTTATATTTTAAAATCCATACAGAGGACAGCATTTAAAAACGGTTACCGGGTACTGTTGGGAGATACGGATTCATCAGCGGAGATGGAAGAAAAATATTTGCAATTGCTGCAGCAAAAACTGGTTGACGGTGTCATCTTATTGTACCCCCGCACCCATCCAACCATAATACAGAATATTGCAGAAAAACATCCTTTTGTTATTGTTGGACATCCACTTCCTGATACTGATATTCCCTTTGTGATTAACAATAATCGCTTAAGCTCACGAATGGCAACCGAGCATTTGATTAAATTGGGACATCGCCGAATCGCACATTTTTCCGGTCCCTTAAAACTTTCCATCAGCCTGGAGCGGCAGAAAGGATACCTGTCGGCAATGGAGGACCATGGGTTAAATATTGATGAAACATTGGTGTGCGAGGGGGATTTTTATCTTGAATCCGGATATGACTTGGCGCTAAAACTGCTCGCTTTAACAAATCCGCCAACTGCGTTGGTTGCGGCAAGCGATGAAATGGCGATTGGAGCTATAAAGGCCACGAGAAAATTAGGGTTCTCGGTACCCGGCGATTTTGCTGTAATAGGGTTTGACGACATTAAGATGGCATCTATATCCGAGCCGCCGCTCACTACGATGGCTCAGCCTAAAGAGGACCTTGCGAGAGAGTCCACTGAAATGCTGCTGAAGATTATTAAAGGGGAAACGTTAAAGAGCAATCACGTATTTCTTCAGGACGAACTCATTATACGCAATTCTTGCGGCGCCGGTTTAGTTTAATACGGTGAAAATGTAATCGATTACAATGTAATCGATTACAAAACATACTATTGAATTTTCAAGGAGGTGGTGGATCTCTAGGCAGCGTTTTCAGAAACAGAGCTTTCGCATGCTATTTATCTAATATCCACAGGAGGGTCTTTCCAATGAAAAAAGCCATTGTATTGTCCAGCATTCTGTCCCTGGCGCTTGCGGGTTGCAGCAGTTCAACAACGCTTTCGGGCAAGCAGGGGAACGCGCCGGGAACAACGCCCGATAGCAAATCGGCGGAAGCAGGCAAAAGCGGAGATAAGAAAACTTTGGAGTTTTGGTATATCGATCCCGGCGAGAAGGAAAAGGTGTATTTGGAAGCGGTTGAGCGATTCAAAAAGAAGCATCCGGATGTCGAGGTGAAAACCCTGCAAACGCCTAACGATACTTACAAACAAAAATTTGCAGTAGCGATGTCCGGAGGCAATCCCCCGGATGTGTTTCATTCCTGGGGCGGCGGATGGCTTAAAGAATTTGTGAATCAAGGCAACGTGCTTGAAATCACGAATAAATTCGATGCCAACACGATCAGCAAGCAGGCTTTAGACAATTCTACCTTTGACGGCAAAGTATACGGTTTGCCACTGGGTCTATCTATTGCTGAAATGTGGTACAACAAAGACATTTTCGCCAAATATAATTTGAAGCCGCCCGCGACGTGGGAAGAATTTATAAATGTAGTCGATACACTAAAGAAAAATAAAGTGATCCCGATTGCGTTGGCTAACCAACCGAAATGGCCGGGTGCTTATTATCTAATGTATTTGGCGGATCGTGCGGAAGGTTCGGACTTGTTCCTGGGCGCTTTCCAGCGTAAGGGACGGGGATTTGACGATCCAGGCTATATAAAAGCTGGTCAATATATTCAAGAGCTTTCAAAAAAAGAGGCTTTCAACAAAGGATTCAACGGAATTCCTTATGATGCGGGCCAGGGCCGTCAGCTTCTATACACGGAGCAAGCGGCTATGATGCTGATGTCGAATGCATTAGTAAACAATGTCCGACAGGAAGCGCCGAATTTTGAGAAAAAATTGGATTATTTCAGCTTCCCTACACTGCCCGGCGGCAAGGGGGACCCTTCCAGCCTTCAAGGTGCGACAGCTCCGGTCTGGTCGGTATCCAAGAAATCGAAAAACCCTGAGTTGGCCATCGAATTGATCAAAGAATTGACTAATCTGGAAACGGCGCAAGCTTATTCTGATCGCACAGCATCTCCTGTTGCAATCAAAGGAGTCACCTACAAAGATGAATACGCCAAACGACTGGCTGATGCGGTAAATAATGCAAAATCCATTTTCTGGCCTTACGACCAGACTCTTCCAGCGGAACTGGCCGAACTGCATAAGGATACCACCCAGGCGCTGTTCGGATTGTCAATTACCCCTGAAGAGGCTGCTAAAAAAATGGAAGACAAAGCAAAGCAAGTATTGAAGTAGTGCCGGCGGGGAGGAAACTCCCCACCTGTCTTTATATCATTGAAGGGATGTGAGACCTTGGAACAAGTCAATTACAGTAAACCCGCAGTATCGGTTACCTCGGCGAAAAGAAAAAACTTTGATAAAAATTTGACCATCTGCTTATTTCTGGCTCCCGCGGTACTAATCTATATCATTTATATTTTGTATCCTATTTTTGGGACATTTGAATATAGTTTGTTCAATTGGAAGGGCGGGGCGGATAAAACATTTGTCGGGCTTCAGAATTATAAGCAGCTCTTTGCCGATGCAGTTTTCTGGCAGGGTCTTCTGAATAACGTCAAAGTCATCTTGACCTCTGTATTTCTTCAAATCCCTTTGGGATTGATCATGGCTTTGATTTTATTTGCTCCTATTCGCGGAAGGCGTTTTTTTCAAACGATCTACTTTATGCCCTTTTTGATGTCTACTGTAGCGATAGGCTTGCTCTGGGTCTTTATGTTCGATCCCTTGAACGGCGCCGTCAACCGCTTGATTAACCTGTTCGGATTCGAAAATGTAGCCTGGCTTAGCGAAGAGAAGACGGCTATGAGCGCCATTATCTTGGTTATTGTCTGGCAGTATGCTCCTTTTTACATGATCTTGTTCAAAGCCGCAATGGTTGGAATCTCCGAGGAGCTCTATGAGGCGGCAAGCATTGATGGAGCGAGCGCTTGGAGAAAATTTTCCCATATTACTTTTCCATTGCTGATGCCAACGATCGTAACTTCTTCGACTTTGGCTGTAGTAGGTTCATTGAAGGCTTTTGACATCTTTTATATTATGACGGGCGGAGGACCCAACAATAGAACGGAGCTGCTCGGCACCTATATGTATAAGCAAGCTTTCGTTCATTTCAATATGGGTTATGGAAGCGCGATCGCGTTTATGATGTTTCTGTTCGCATTTATCGCCGCTTCGATGATCCAGGTAATGGAAGCCAAACGAAAGAAAAAGGGGGCGGCGTAATGGAAGCGACATTCAAACGGATTCCTTTGTATGTACTTGCGCTCGCGCTGTTGGTGTTTACGGGATACCCGTTTTTATACATGGTTACGACATCTTTTAAAACGCAGGAGCAATTTTTTATCGATCCATTTTCGTTATTCAGCTCGTTTCAATTTGGAAACTACGCGCTCGCGTTTCAGAAAGGCCTGATGAATTATTTCTCCAACAGCGTGATTGTTGCGCTTCTGTCAGTTACCTTAACTGTGCTTATTTCCTCCTTGGCGAGTTACCCGCTTAGCCGGTTAAAGTTTCGTTTCGGCAAACCAATGTTTCTTTTGTTTATTTCCGGTATGATGCTCCCGATTCATTCGACGTTGATTCCTATTTTTATTCTAACCAAGAACGCGGGTCTGATCGACTCCATCGCAGCGTTAATCGGTCCATATGTCGCGTTTAGTTTACCGATTTCCATTTTCATCATGACACAGTTTATGTCAGAACTCCCGCGGGAAGTTGAGGAGGCCGCAGAAATCGACGGCTGCAGCCATCGGAGGATTTTTTGGAGCATCATTCTTCCTATGCTGACGCCCGCGTTAGCCACGATCGTCATTTACAATTTTATTCATATTTGGACGGAGTTTATTTTTGCCCTTGTACTGATCTCCAGTCCTGAGCATATGACGCTTCCTTTGGGAATGCAAAAATTTTACGGCGAATTAACCGTCAATGTCCCGGCGTTAATGGCAGCTTTAACTTTAGCAAGCTTGCCGATACTTATCGTGTATTTTATGGCCCAGGAAAAAATCGTTACAGGTTTGACGGGCGGGGCAGTCAAGTAAGTTACCTCCTATATCGGCCTATTGATAATACGGTCTCCAAAGACAATATTGAATAAAGTGAGGCTGCAGGATCATTATTTGGAGCGTTGATAAAAGAAAAAAGAACTGCGGTATGTCCGATTACAAAGATGAGAAAAGGATTGTTTTCCCGCCCACAATGTGATACATTGAATTCCGTCAAATATTTTGTCGAAAAATGGGAAGTGTAATATTTGATATCATCTTTGGGGGGACAATGATCATGGCTTACAACACTCCGCAGAGGATTGCGGAACTAAGCATCGAGGCAGGTAAACGGAAGGTTAACTTACCGCTTTCAACCTTGCTGGCCCTGGGTTTTTTATCCGGTGCCTTTATCGCAGTGGGATTTTTATTGGACATCCGTGTAATCGGGAACGTTCCCAAGGAATGGGGCAGCTTTGCCGGTTTTTTGGGGGCGGCAGTTTTTCCATTAGGACTCATTCTTAGCGTAATTGCGGGCGGAGAATTGCTGACAGGGAACATGATGTTGGTATCGCTGTCCACGCTCGCCGGGAAAACTTCATTTGTGCAACTGCTTAGAAATTGGTTTTGGGTCACTTTGAGCAACTTTGTCGGTGCTGTTTTTGTAGCCTATTTCTTTGGACATGTTGTCGGATTGACGGGACAAGGTCCTTTTTTGGCAAAAACGCTGTCCATTGCTGACGCGAAACTGCATGAAACATTTATCCAAAGTTTCATCTCGGCCATAGGCTGTAACTGGCTGGTCGCTCTTGCCGTCTGGCTTTCCTACTCGGCGGAAGATACTGCAGGTAAAATTCTAGCGATCTGGTTTCCGATCATGGGATTTGTCGCTATCGGTTTTCAGCACGTAGTAGCCAACATGTTTGTCATTCCGGCAGCGATTTTCGAAGGGCACGCCACTTGGGGAGATTGGTTAATGAATTTCATTCCTGTATTTCTCGGAAACGCCGTTGGCGGAAGCGTTCTTGTCGCTTTTTTATACTGGGTGGCCTATATAAGGGGAACGAGTGAAAAGCCTCAGAATTAAGATGGAAGTTTAATCATTACATAGCAAAAAATCCGTGCGCAGGCACGGTTTTTTTGTTGTTGGGGAATTATAATTTTTGACAGATGTAGATAAGGTCATCATTGTACATAAGTGTGTTTGAGATACATTCAACCGCTAAGGTGATGTTGTTTTGCATCGCAAATCCCTCGGTTTTTGCCCCTCGGTGTTATATTGTGCAGGATCGTATGAACTTCATCGATATTTTCCTGGTTTAACGGTATGACCACCCGCCGTGCAGTCACTCGCGCCGGGAGAGCCGCGCGTAGTGGAAATCATGCATCTAATTTGTCTTCGATATTTTCCCGTTAATCCAGCATGCCGCGGGTCAGCACATACCGGAAGTCGCAAAGTTTCTGTCCGTTCACCCGAGGGGTGATTTTTTCCCCGTTAATCAAAGCAATCCAGCATGCTCACCGTGCTGCTAAAGCCCCGTCCAGCCAGCCCAGGCCTTCCCATGTCCTGCTGTCGCCATGATCACTAATAAACGAGCCGGATGTCAGAGCAACAGAAAACGTCCCGCATCAACTTGTCAAAATGGAACGATACGTTCTTCCTAACTTGCCGCACGAATTACTCAGTCAAGTGCAGGCAATCAAATTTAATACTTTTTTGTAACAAAATGGTATTCTATGTGTTAAAGTAATATTATATGGCGATCCAGCTATGTCGATGCATAATTGATTAAGTGAAGGGAGTGTAAATGTGTGAAAGTATATGATTCAGCCGAATGCTTTTCCGGCAATGAGAAAATCGCCCTTGCCAAAATAATGAACCATCAGCTGGAACCGGAACATACACACACATTTGTCGAGCTGGTCTACATTCGGTCCGGGTCGGGGAACCATCAGGTGAACGGCCAATCGTACACAGTGCAAAGGGGCGACCTTCTAATGATGAATGTGGGAGACTGCCACTCCTTCCAGGTCGATAGAGACTTGGAATATATGAACATCTTGTTTGAACCTGACTTCCTCAGCGAACAGTTGTCGGCGGTCGATTCCGCGCGCAATTTTATGTCATTAAAATTATTTCAGGAGTTCCATGGCAATTTGGAGAATGAGACACCCATGGTGAAATTTCGCGGAAAACGGATGATCGAGGTTGAAGAGCTTCTGGAGAATATGTGCCGTGAATACGTCGAGAAAAAATGCGGATACCAGGCGATGTTGACAGGATATGTCACGCTGCTTCTGGCCATGACATTCCGGACGATGCAGGATTATCTGAAGAATTCCGGGCTGCGTGACGCTTACCACATGCTGCCGAAGATGTTGACGTACATCGAGCGCCATTACGCCGGTCAAATCACTTTGCAGGACTTAGCCAAGCAAAGTTTTTATTCCCCTTATTATATCAGCAAAATTTTTACGGAGTGCCTGGGCTATACTTTCACGGAATACGTCCAGCAGATCCGATTGCAGGAAGCAAAGCGGAAGCTCATGGAAACGGAAGACACTGTGGAATCCATTGGACGCAGTGTGGGCTACGCGGATAAAACACAGTTTTTCCGGTTATTCAAGCAGTCGTTCGGCATGACCCCGCAGCAGCTTAGAAAGACAGGTTATAAATTTAAATAATAATGTAATCGCTTACATCATATGAGGCATTTCGCAACCGTATTAGTTTTTTTGGGAGTTTATTGTTTGTATTATTTTTATTTATTTGTATTTATTTATATTTCTGTTTAGGTTTGTTTTTTGTGTTGTTTTGCAGTTGTTTTTTGGATGGAAGAGCAGCCCGATTGTGTACATATTTCACTGGTTATGACTGAATTTGTAGGTCATAAACAGAATGAAAGCGGATTCAGACAAAATGATAGTGGTTTCAGCCATATCTAATTATCGAATACAATGAATTTTTTGTCGTTTCCTGGAAGAGAGTGGACGATTTAGCTCTAGTTCAAAATATTCAGAAAATTAGCAAATTTAATATTGATTTTTTTTGGATTCGGAATAAAAATGAGGTTGAGCCAAAAAAACTCAAAAACAATGCCAAAGAATCGGAGGGTTGCAAATGAAGCTAAGGAGTAAGTCGATTCCGATAGTGCTGTCTTCCGCACTCATGCTCGGTCTCGCGTTGGCGGGTTGCCAGAGCAGCACTGCGCCGACCGTCCCTGCAGCACAACAGCAGAAGAAAGATCCGCATAAAGACGAGGTGAAGCTTACCGCAGGGGGCGGGGAAAGCACGGCAGCCCCAGCGCAAATTACCGAATTCAAAGAGTCCCCCTTCTTCCAGGGAAAAGGTCTACCTGCTGTGAAAGACCGGCTGCCTTCCGATTATAAAATCACCAATGAAATTCCGGCAAACCAGATGAAGTACGAAATAGGACAATACGGCGGAAACTTGAGAACGGTTACATCCGCAGTGGACTGGGATGCAGACGTATTTGTGATGAGCAACGAGCCGCTGCTGAACACCCCCGGCATTCTTGGAGACGAGATCACCGGCAATGTATTGAAAGATTATAAAGCTGACGAGGATCAAAAAACGTTCACATTCAACATGCGGAAAGGGTTAAAATGGTCAGACGGCCAGCCGGTGACGACGGAGGATGTCCGGTTCACGGTTGAAGACGTACTGAACAACGCCGAACTGACACCGATCTTCCCGGTGTGGATGCGAAGCGGCGGGCTGGCCGACGGCGCTCCGATGAAGCTTGAAGTGGTTGACGAGTATACGTTCAAGCTTTCGTTCGACCGCCCGTACGGTGGCATCCTTATCCGTTTTGCGATTCAGGGCTGGCGCGGTTACACCGAGCTGATCAAGCCCGCTCACTACTTGAAGCAGTTCCATAAAAAATATACTCCGATGGAAAAATTGGAGCCTCTGATCAAGGAGGCGCAGTTCCAGCCCGGCGAATGGGTGAATCTTTTTAACCAAAAAGACGTTACAAACTGGAAGCTGACAGACAAGAAGGCGATCGGTTTCCCAGTGCTCTACCCTTGGATTCAGACGAAGAACACAGAAAATATGACGACGTACGAACGAAATCCTTACTACTTCAAAGTCGATCCGGTCGGCAACCAGCTCCCTTATATTGACAAGATCCAAAGCTCGCTCGTGCAGGATATCGAGATGGTCGGCATGAAGACCATCGCCGGAGAAGTCGATTTCTCCCGCGAATCGGCCGCGCTTATCAAGATGCCGCTTTACAAGGAGAACGAGAAAAACGGATATAAGGCGAACCTCGCCAACATGCACGTAACTCCTACGGATATTTTCCTGAACCAGTCATATAACGACCCGAATTGGCAAAAGGTGGTGCAGGACGTACGCTTCCGCAAAGCGCTGAACCTTGCACTGAACCGGAAAGAAATCATCAGCACCATCTACTACGGCTTGGCAAAGCCGGGCATTATTGAGGATCCTACATTCGATCTGACTCAGGCAAACAAAATGCTGGACGACATGGGCATGAAGAAAGGTCCCGACGGCAAACGACTCGGTCCCGACGGCAAAGTGTTCACGATTCCGTTCGAGGTCGGCGCCCAAGCTCCAGATATAGTCCCTCTGACTCAGCTCATCGTTGAGATGTGGAAGCAGCTCGGACTGGACGTCACGATGAAGACAATCGACCAGAAGCTGTGGACAACGAAGCGCGAAGCCAACGAGCTGCAGGCCTCGATGATGTGGACGCATACTCCTCTTTGGTATATGGGAGACTGGGGCTTAGGCCTGTGGGGAGCGGCATGGGAGAGCTGGAAAACCTCCGGAGGAAAGAAAGGCGCGGAACCGCCGGAGAACGTAAAAAAACTGTATAATCTTATCGACCAAGCGTCCGCGGCAAAGCCGGATGATGCGAAGAAGCTAATCGATCAGGTGAAGCAGGAACTGAAGGATAACGTGTATTACTTCATCCCGATTTCCGAAGTGAAACAGCCGCTGATTGTCAATGCAAAGATTCACAACGTGCCTAACGATTCCAGTTTTGCCATTGCGGCAAACTTCAGCGGAGAGCAGTTCTTTTTTGGCAAATAGGAACAAATCCCCCAAAAGTGAAGCATACCTTCGAAGCCTATTCCGACTACTTTTGGGGGAGCCCCCTTCATCCACAGAATTGCTTCGCATAATTTCCTATATAGCAAGCAAGCGCGAACCTGGACAGGGGCCCGAACGGATCGGGTCTGGCCGGGCTGCCGGGTTCGCTTTCTCATTACAGATCACCCTGAAAGGAGGCAACCGCATGCTCAATTACATCTCCTATCGGATCTTGCAGCTGATTCCACTGTTGATTGCCATAAGCATCATCGTTTTCGTCATCATCCAGCTGCCGCCGGGAGACTTCCTTACCCAATATGTCGCGCAGCTCAAAAATGCGGGGAACGACGTTTCGGAGAGCATGATCCTGAATCTGAAAATGCAATATGGCCTTGATAAATCAATGTATATGCAGTATTTCATCTGGATCAAGAACATTATTCTCCACGGAGACTTCGGCCGTTCGTTCCAATATAACCGGCCGGTATCCGAAGTTATCGGGCCGCGTCTCTCCCTGACTCTCGTCATTTCGCTCATTTCGCTTGTTTTCGTTTGGCTGGTCGCCATTCCGATCGGTATCTATTCAGCGACCCACCAATATTCGATTATGGATTATGTGTTCACTTTTATCGGCTTCATCGGTTTGGCCATGCCCGGTTTCCTGATCGCGCTCGTTCTGATTTATTTTATCTTCACACAGACAGGGGTTGCAATTACCGGCCTGTTCTCGCCAGAGTTTGCCGATGCGCCGTGGAGCTGGGCGAAGATCATGAATATGCTGCCGAGGCTCATTCTGCCGGTTATCGTCATCGGCATGTCGGGCACCGCTTCACTCATCCGCGTAACACGGGGCATGCTGCTTGACGAGCTGTCGAAGCAGTATGTCATTACGGCGCGGGCCAAAGGGGTGGCGGAAAATAAACTGCTGTTCAAGTACCCGGTGAGGATGGCGATCAATCCGCTGATCAGCACGATCGGCTGGACGCTGCCGGCGCTTATTTCCGGGGAAGCGATCGTTGCAATTGTCCTCAATCTGCAGACGACCGGGCCGATGCTGCTTAAAGCGCTCATGTTCCAGGATATGTACCTGTGCGGAAGCTTCCTGTTGATACTTAGTGTCATGACGGTACTCGGCACTCTGATGTCGGATATTTTGCTCGCCGTGGTCGATCCGAGAATTCGCTTCGGGGGGGTCACGGAATGAGCGGCATCACAACAATCACGAATGCTCTGCGGCGGGGAAAAGTCAAGCAGCAGAAAGCGGATGAGGCGCAAAGCTATGAGGTGGCTTCCCAATGGCAGCTGATGTGGTGGAAATTCAAAAAGCATAAAGTCGCGGTTGCGTCGGCTGTCCTGCTGCTTTTCTTTTATTTTGTGGCGGCTTTCTGTGAATTCTTAAGTCCCAATCTGCCGGAGGCCAGGTTAACGGAATATAAGAATTCGCCGCCGCAAAAATTGCATTTCGTCGATCCGGCCGGCGGCTTCCAGCTTCGTCCATTCGTGTACGGCATGTCCGAGAAGGTGGATACGAACACGTTTCGCCGGACGTTTACGGTCGATCCCGAGAAGAAATACGAGCTCTACTTCTTCACACAGGGCGAGCCCTACAAGATGTGGGGATTGATTCCGACGAGCATCCATCTGTTCGGGCTGAAAGATCATAAGAATCCTCTTATTTTGATGGGAACCGACAAACTGGGACATGACCTGTTCTCCCGTGTTTTATACGGGGCGCGTATTTCATTGTCGTTCGGCCTGATGGGCATCGTGCTTACTCTTATTCTCGGGCTGCTGCTCGGCGGTATATCCGGATATTTGGGAGGCGTATCCGACACGATCATCCAGCGGGTCATTGATTTGCTGATCTGTATTCCGACGATCCCGCTCTGGATGGCGCTTTCCGCCGCCTTGCCGAAAACCTGGTCTGCAACGCAAACTTACTTCGGACTTATTATCGTATTTTCCATCATTGGCTGGACCGGTCTCGCGCGTGTCGTGCGAGGGAAAGTGCTGTCGCTCCGCGAAGAAGACTTCACTATGGCCGCACGTCTTGCCGGAGCGAGCGACTACCGCATCATCATCAAGCATCTGCTTCCCTCGTTCGCCAGCTATATTATAGTCAATGTCACGCTGTCCATCCCCGGTACAATCCTGGGGGAGACGGCGCTAAGCTTCATAGGAATCGGGCTGCAGGCTCCTGTGGTTAGCTGGGGCGTGCTGCTGCAGGACGCGCAGAACCTGGAAACGTTGGCGCATCATCCATGGCTGCTTTGGCCGGCGGGATTCATCATTTTAACAGTGCTGATGTTCAATTTTCTTGGGGACGGACTGCGGGATGCCGCGGATCCCTACAAGTAAGGAGGCAGGACGATGGCACGGCAGGATGAAATCATATTGGAAATGAAAGACGTAAAGGTGCATTTTCATTTGGACGAAGGGGTGCTCAAGGCAGTAGACGGCATCGATCTGCGGATCAAGCGGGGCAAGACGCTCGGCATCGTAGGGGAAAGCGGCTGCGGCAAGAGCGTAACCTCTCAGGCGCTGCTCCGTATCGTGCCAAAGCCCGGTGAAGTTCAGGGCGAAATCAAGCTTTACCGAAGCGGCAAGGACGGCGGCAAGGACATCGACCTTGTCAAGCTGGATCAGCACGGAAAAGTAATTCGGGATATCCGGGGCGGAGAAATCGCAATGATCTTCCAGGAGCCGATGAAGGCGTTTTCGCCAATCCATACTGTGGGAGACCAGATTATGGAGGCGATCCTGCTTCATGCCACCGACGACAAAAAAGAGGCGTACCTTATGGGGGTTGAAATCCTGAAGAAGGTCGGCATGTCCAATCCCGAACAGAGGATGGGGGAATACCCGCACCAGCTGTCCGGCGGAATGAGGCAGCGTGCGATGATTGCAATGGCGCTGTCCTGCCATCCCTCCATCCTGATCGCCGACGAGCCCACCACCGCGCTGGACGTGACGGTGCAGGCCCAGGTGCTGCAGCTGATCAACGACCTGAAGACGAATAACGATACGTCGGTCATTTTTATTACGCACGATCTCGGGGTGATAGCGGAAATGTCCGACGACGTCGCAGTCATGTACCTGGGAAAGGTTGTGGAATACACGGATGTCGACTCTCTGTTTCACGGAGCGAAGCATCCGTACACGAGAGCGCTGTTGAATTCCATTCCTTCCGTTGGCAGGGATACGAAAAGGCTGGAATCGATCGAAGGTAACGTGCCGTTTCCAATGAATCTGCCGAAGGGATGCGGCTTCTATTCGCGCTGCAAGCATGCGGTGGAAGGCATCTGCAACATTGCCGACATTCCGCTGGTGGAGGTAGCCGAAGGACATTATGTCCGCTGTCTGCTGGTGGAAACCGAACCAACCGAGCTGGAGGTGAGGGCATGACTGCGTTGCAGGAAGAGCTTGTACTTGACGTCCAGGCGATGAAAAAATATTTTCCGATCAAAAAGGGATTCTTCCAAAAGACGGTCGGCTATGTGAAAGCCGTCGATGATGTAAAGTTTTACATTCGCCCCGGCGAGACGTTTGGGCTTGTGGGCGAATCCGGCTGCGGCAAAACAACGCTGGGACGCTGCGTCCTTAGGGCGGTCGAACCGTCCTCCGGCGCGGTGATGTTCCGCGATCGCCAGGGAAACGTCCGAAATGTGCTGAACCTCGAGCCCAAAGAAATGCGGGCCATTCGCAGGGATATGCAGCTCATTTTCCAGGATCCCTACTCATCGCTCAATCCGCGGATGACAGTGCTGAACATCATCGCCGAGCCGCTGGTGTGCAACGGTATGATGAGCGGCCGGGAGCTGAAGGACCGGGTCCGCCACCTGATGGAGCTGGTCGGGCTCAACAGCCGCCATCTCGAGCGCTACCCGCACGCCTTCAGCGGAGGGCAGCGGCAGCGGATCGGCATCGCCCGGGCACTGGCGACCGAACCGAAGTTCATCGTATGCGATGAAGCCGTATCCGCGCTGGATGTGTCCGTACAGGCGCAGATCATCAACCTGCTGCAGGATTTACAGGAAAAGCTCAATCTGAGCTATCTGTTCATCTCCCACGATCTCGGGGTCATCCAGCACATCTCAAACCGGGTAGGCGTAATGTATGTAGGCAAAATGGTGGAGACGGCTTCTACGAAATCTTTGTTCGCACAGCCGAAGCATCCGTATACGGAAGCGCTGCTTTCCTCCAAACCCGTACCGGATCCGCGCAGGAAATCGAACCGCATTATCCTGTCCGGCGAGGTGGCGAACCCGGCGAGTCCGCCGGCCGGCTGCTATTTCCATCCGCGCTGTCCTTATGCGAAAGACGTATGCAGGAAAGAAGCCCCGGAGATGAAGCAGGTGGGGGATGGGCATTATGCGGCCTGCCATTTTGCCGGGGAGCTGCTGCTCCGGGGGGCGGCCGCTATATGATCAGCATTATGGTGCAGATCATAATTTTCTTGATTGCGTTAGCTGCGGTCATGCTTGCTTCCATGTGGTATCTGCGCGTGCTGCTCGACAGGATGGTCGGCTCCAAGCACCGGGATTTGGAAACGATTGCTTTAACCGGTGAAGTGCCGGAGTCTTGGTCGATGAAATACGACGTCCAAATGAACCGTTTGCGGGAAGCGGGCAAACAGCAGCGGTTTGATCGGATTCGTAGAGCCGCCAAGAGGAGTCATTTGCGCAGGCTTTCCCGATTATCGGAATACGTCCGCCGGACCCGGTTCATGGAGAATGAAGAAATCCGCAAGCATACGCTGCGTATGCTGCAGAGGCTGGACAGGCAATGGAGGGCAGAGGATGAATCCGTTTCATGAGGATCACAGGAGGAAGATGCAGGCGGGCTTCTTATCGCTCGCGGTCACCGTCGTCCTGTCCGCGCTCGGAATCTATAACTGGATGGAGTTTCGGGATTTTGTTATCGGCATGCTCGCGGCTTTCAAGGTGAACCCATTCGCTTGGCAGGCCATCGATAATATGACATTTCTGTTATCGGGCGTCATCTGGCTCGCATACGTGTTCTTCTGCCAGTTCTATATAAGAAAGCAGGCATTGAAACGGCGCTGGCTTCCGGCATCCGTCCTGCTGCTCGCGGTGCAGCTGTGGCTGCTGCTCGTGTGCCGGGTCCTTCCGGCTCTTTTCGGCGGCGCCGGGAGAGCCTTCGGTATTGTTCTGCCGCTGGAAGGGGCTTTGGCCGTACTCCTGACCGCTTATGTGCTGTCGGCCAGGAGCCGCCGGAGGATTGCCAACATCAATCAGGAAGAAAGAGGGTAATCGTGCATGGATATCGGAGTGGTTTCCCGAAGTTTCCCCAAATTTACCAACGAGGAGGCCGCTTTGTTTATGGCTGGGCACGGATTCCGGTGGACAGAGCTCTGTTTTTCACAAACGGATTCCAATTATTGGCGATACAATGGACGCTGCGACTTGAGCGAAATGACGGACGGCCGCTGCAAAGAGATCATTGGCACCTATCGCCGGCACGGTATAGAAGTCGCTTCTATCGGCGTATTCACCAATCTTCTCGAAGAGGACAATGCAGAGCTCACACGTAATCTTGAGTATTTTGAGCGGCATATGCAGATCGGGGCCGACAACGGAGTAAAGGTGATAGCGACGGAGTGCGGGTTTATCCCCGGGAAGCGCGGAGTGTCGGCGGATACGTATGAATCGGCGTTTCAGCGCCTTGTTCAAAGCGCAAAATGGCTTGCAGAGCGCGCCGGACATTACGGTGTGACGATCGCCCTCGAACCGTGCGTGCTGGATGTCGTTCCCAGTGCGAAGCGCATGGCTGACTTCCTGGAGCAAGTGGGTTCGCCTGCAATCCGAGTGCTGCTCGACCCGGCGAATTTGATCGCCAACAGCTCGGAGGACGATATGTTCCGCTATCTGGCGCCGCATATCGCTTATTTTCACGGCAAAGACCGGAAAGTAAACGACACGTACGGACGTATTGTGGGCGACGGCGATATCAACTGGCCTTTATTCCTCGACTTGTATCACCGGCATACGGAGGGAGCTCCTTTCATTTTGGAATATGTGAATGCGGATAATGTATGCGGCGTAAGGGACCGGGTGCTGGCCTTCGACCAGGAGCGGTGATTTTAATGGTCTCGGGAGAGAAAAGAAAACCTTTCGGGCAGGAAGGCGGAATACAGGCCGCCGCCGTTACGGCTCGAAGCGAATGGAGTGAGGGGGACCGAAACATGCTGGTAGCGGAGAGATATCAGTACATACTCCGGCTGGTGAATTCGAGAGGGAGCATACGTGTATCCGAGCTCAGCGAAATCTGCAGGGTCACCGAGGAAACGATCCGCAGGGACTTGGACCGGTTGGAGAGCGAAGGGCGATTACAGCGGAGCTACGGCGGAGCGATGCGCATCAGTCCGCAGACTACCGAGACGTCCTACCAGGTTCGTGAGGCCAGCCATGTATCCGAGAAACAGCGCATATCCACGGAAGCCGTGAAATATGTGGAGCCGAACGACCGGATCGTGCTGGATGCCAGCACAACCGCGTGGCATATGGCGTCGCAGCTGCCGGATATTCCGCTGACCGTGCTGACTAACTCGCTCAAAGTATCGCTCGTGCTCAGCGAAAAGAAGAATGTAACGGTGATCAGCACAGGAGGCATTTTGTCTGCCAATTCGCTGTCGTACCTCGGTCCGTTGGCCGAGCAGTCTCTTGAGGAATACCACGTCAACAAAGCATTCATTTCGTGCAAGGGCGTCCATTTGGAGAGGGGCATCAGTGAAAGCAACGAGCTTCAGGCCCGTGTGAAACGCAAAATGGTCGGCATGGCGGAACAGGTCTATCTGCTGGCCGATCACAGCAAATTCGATGTGCAGGCTTTTACGGCGATCGGAGGCTGGGATCAAATTCATAATCTGGTCACCGATGCGCAAACGCCCGCCGATTACGTGCAGCTGCTGCAGCGCAAATTCATCAACGTTATACAGTTGCCGGAATGAGAGGGAAAGTTTGGCGCAATTGACCTTAAAGATGGCGGAAAACACAATGAAGCGGCACGATAAACACATTACAATTATAAGTAGAGTACAAGGATGGAGGACACTCCATCCTTTCCAAAAATTCAAAGGAATGAGGGATGCGGATGATCGGCAATAACACTTGGCTCATCCCCGACGGCTTCCTGCCGCCCAAGAGCACAGGCGATCAAATCAGCCACGAAGCGGTGTGCGTCTTGAACGTGGGACAGGCTGACGCGGACATCAAGCTGACGCTATACTTCGAAGACCGGGAACCGATGGACCGGTTCAAAGCGGTATGCGGCGCCCGAAGGACTCACCATATAAGGCTTGACCGTCTCAAGGACGAGGAGGGAAATCCTGTGCCTTTAGGCGTTCCTTACGCGATAAGGGTGGAAAGCAGCGTTCCAGTCATCGTCCAGCACAGCCGTCTGGATACCTCTCAGGAGGCGCTTGCGCTGTTCACGACGATGGCATATCCGGTGGAATAGAGGAGAAGTCCATGCTAATGGTGAAGCAGCTGCATCGAAGCCAATTTATGCATAATGCAAATATTCCATTTGCGATCACCCGGTGCGTGCACGACGAAAGCAACCTTCCAACGGCCCACAGCCACGATTTTATAGAATTGGTCTATTTGGTCAGCGGCAGGGCGGATCACCTCTTCGAAGGGGAGCTCTACCCTGTCGAATCGGGGGACGTGTTCATCATCAATCCCGGCGAAGTCCACACCTACCGTACCGAGCCGGGGGACAGCATTGAGATCATCAACTGCCTGTTTACGCCGGACCTGATCCACGAATCGCTGCTGAAAGAGCTCGGCGTCTCGCAGTCCATGGATTATTTCTACGTGCATCCTTTTTTGGATAAAAGAGAGCGTTTTCATCATCGGTTGAATTTACATGGAGCGGAAGCCGGGCACGTGCTTCAATTGATGGAATGCATCATGGCAGAATGGCAAAAACGGGGCACGGGCTATCTCACTGTCATTAAGCTGCAGATGCTGCAGCTGCTCATCGTACTGTCCCGTTATTACGCAGGATCAGCCGCTGTGAAGGAAAAAAAGCCGCAGCGCGCAGGCGAGCATACGTTGCTCGTAAGAAGGATCACCGGTTTTTTGGAGCGTCATTTCGATAAAAAGCTGGCCATCCCCGAGTTATGCGAGCTGTTCAGCATCAGCAGCCGTCACTTGAACCGGGTATTCAAGCAGGAAACCGGACAAACCGTGACCGAGCGCATACATCAGATCCGGATCGACAGGGCGAAGCAGTACCTGGACGAAGGTGAAGATAAAGTAATCAACATCGCGCAGCGCGTCGGCTACGAGGACCCGGCCTTCTTTACGCTGCTGTTCCGGCGCAAAGTCGGATGCTCGCCGGGGCAATACCGGGACCGGCAAATATAGGCAGTTAATTCATTAAGCGGAGGGATTGCTATGACAATAAGAGTAGGAGTTGTCGGAGTCGGCAATATCGGAACCATCCATGCCAATGTGTACAAAGATCACCCGAAGACGGAGCTCGTCGCTGTTTGCGATATCGTCAAGGACAAAGCGGACGCCGCAGCGGCCAAGTTCGGCTGCCGGGCGTTTTACAGTGTGCGGGAGATGTTGGACAGCGGCATTCAGCTTAACGCCTGCAGCGTGGCGACTAAGGGCGAAGAGAACGGCGGCGAGCACTACGGGCCGACGATGGAGCTCCTCGAAGCCGGCATTCCGGTGCTCGGCGAGAAGCCGATCTCGAACCGGATCGACGAGGGCGAACGGATGGTGGCGCTGGCTAGGGAGAAACGGCTGCCCTACGCGGTCAACTTGAACCACCGGTTTACCCCGGCGGCGATAAGGGCGAAGGAGTGGGTCCAGGCGGACCGGCTCGGCAAGCTTCATATGATCAACATGAAAATGTGGATCAACAACCCGGTAGAGACGTCGCCGTGGTTCCATCTCCGCGCCCTGCATCCGCATTCGTTCGACGTCATTCGCTATTTCTGCGGCGATGTCAAGCGGGTCGCGGCGTTTATGATGAAGGGCGAAGGCCGCGTGATCTGGTCCAATGCCCAGATCATTATGGAGTTCCACAACGGCGCGATCGGCAACCTGGTCGGCAGCTACGACGCCGGAGCCAGTTACGGGCTTGAACGCTGCGAAGTAGTGGGAAGCAAGGGCCGATTCGTACTGGAGGACGCTTGCGAACACCTGACCTTTTATCCCCGCCACAGCATTGAGACGGAATCGTACAGCTATCTCGGCGGCATGCGGCATTTCAATGAAACGTTCAAGAGCCGGATCAGCGACTGGATCGAACAGCTTAACGCCGGTGCGACTTACGATCAAATCAACGGTTCGGGCGAGGAAGCGCTGAAAGCGCAGAACATCATCGAAGCCGCCATCCGCTCGTTCGAAACATCGACGGTCGTCGAACTCTAATCCGGGAGGTATACGAAAATCATGATTCGACTAGGCATTAATTCGGTATTGTTTAAAGACTTCGATTTCGCTACGGCGGCCGAGCATATTGGGATGTGCGGTTACGACGGCGTAGAGCTCTCCGCGATCAAAGGAATGTGCGAGCACCTGGAACTGGACCGCTGGCAGGAACAGGAGCCCGAAATACGGAGCATCGCGGAAAAGTACGGACTCCAGCTGCTGTCGATGGAGGTGGCATCGCTGGACGAAGCGCGTCTTAAGCTCGCTTTCGCTGCCGCACAGGCGCTGGGCATTCCGGTTGTCAACGTTGGGCCTGGCGGTAAATCTGACGTTGAAGAGGATTTGGCGGCTTCGATCGACAAGCTGGCATCACTGGCTGAGGTGGCCGGAGATCATGGGGTAACGCTGTGCGTGAAAGCGCATGTGGGAAATGCCATTTACAACACGCCGACGACACTGCGCGCAATGGAAGTGATCAAGAGTCCTTCCTTCGGTATCGATATGGATCCCAGCCATATTTACCGCGCGAACGAGAATCCGGAGGAGGCGCTCCCCCAGGTTGTCAGCCGTGTCCGCCATATCCATATCCGCGACTGCAAGGGCCGTCAAGCCGGACCGGGCCCGATTGAGATGCAGGCCTGCGGACGCGGGGAGATCAATTTGTACGGTTACTGCAAGGTGCTGGCTGAAAACGGGTATGACGGCCCGGTGTGCCTCGAGGTGATCGGCGCGAAGGACCATTCCTTGGCGCAGGTTTCTGTCGTCGCTGCTGAAAGCTACGGCTATTTGAACGCGGTACTGCGCTCGCTCGGAGCGCGATAACACTCTTGAAAAAGGGGTTGAGAATATGTCCACTAAAAAGCCCAATTTACTGCTGCTCGGCATTGACAGCCTGCGCCGGGACCATATGAGCTCCTACGGATACCAACGGTTGACGACTCCTCACATAGACCGTATAAGTCAAGACGGCGTCCTGTTTGAGAACCATTTTTCGCCCAGCATACCAACGACGCCCGGGTACGCCTCGATGCTGACCGGCATGGATTGCTTCGGCACCGACGTCGTGGCGCTCCGGCACAGCGGACCTCTCGGATCCCACGTGACGACACTCGCTGAGCTGCTGGAAAGCGAAGGATACAACACGACCTGCATCGGATTTACAGGAAATCCGTCGGCACGCGGCTTCGGGAGTTATATCGACTATGAAGGATGGAGAGCGGACGAAACCGGCCGCAGCCCGAAAGCCGAGAATTTGAACCGCGTTGCGATACCTGAACTGAAGCGTCTGGCTGCGGATGACAAGCCATTCTTCCTGTTCCTGCGTCATATGGATCCTCACTCGCCGTATTTGCCTCCGGCGCCATTTGAACGGATGTTCTATGACGGCGACGAAAAGAGTCCGGACAATCATTCTTTGGACGAATTATATGAATTCAAGCCTTTCGTCGATTATTTCCGTTCCTGGTTTCCCGAGGGCTGCACGGACAGCGTATACATTGACGCCCAATACGACGGGGCAGTGGCCTACATGGACGCCGGCATCCAATCCATCTTTACGGCGCTGCAAGCGCTTGGCCTTGAAGAGGAGACGCTCGTCGTCATCACTTCCGACCATGGGGAAACGCTGAACGAGCATGACTGCTACTACGACCATCACGGCCTGTACGAAACGAACCTGAGCATTCCGCTGATCCTCCGCTTCCCTGGAAAATTACCGGCCGGCAAGCGGGTGTCCAGCCCGACCCAGATCAAGGATGTAATGCCTACGCTGCTTGAGCTGCTCGGCATTGACAGCGGCATCCGCTTCGACGGCCGCAGTTTGCTGCCTCTCGTCCAGGGCGAGGAGCGCGTGCCAGAGAGCGAAATGTACCTCACCGAATGCACCTGGATGCGCAAGCACGGCTGGCGGACGGCGGAGTGGAAGCTGATCGTGGCGCTGGAGCCCGATTTCCACTTCAAGCCGGCGATCGAGCTGTATAACCTGATCCGCGATCCACAGGAGCTTCACAACGTGGCCGACGAGCACCCGGACATTGTGGAAGTGTTGAAAGCCCGTATGGAAGCGCACGCCGCCAGAAGGGAAAGAGCGACGGGTCGTCCGAATCCGATTTCGGTCAACCTGAATTGGCATGGTCTTGGCTGCGGGCCGTTCGCCACTTCGCAGCAAGCGTTCGATTCGCTGCATATAGGATCGCCGAACACGGCGAGAAACCTGCAGGCGAAGGAGAAGCAAGCGGAAGCTTCCTTTGCGGAGGAAGCGGAAGAGACGACGTCGGCGTAATTGGCCGGGGGAGAAACGGAAGAGGACTCACCTGATATGGGCGATTCGGTGAACTCGTCGTCGGAACAGCGGCGACGTCTCCGCGAAACTGAGGGGGACACCCAGTGAGCGAGTTCCCCTACGGCTTCACAGTGTGGTCTAACCGGTTCAACGATTTCAATGTTCGGCAGGGAGGTATGAGCAATGATCAAAGTCGCCGTTATCGGCGTCAACAATATCGGCCGCATCCACTGCCGCACGTACGCGGATCATCCGGATGCGGAGCTGGTCGCCGTGTGCGATTTGAACCGGGACCTGGCGGATTCTGTGGCGGCCGAGTTTCGCGTGAAGGCTTATTACGATATCGAGACGATGCTGCAGCAGGAAAACCCGGATGTGGTGAGTGTCGCCACAGGAGGCAAGGAGAACGGCTCGCATCACTTCCAGCCTGTCATGGCAGCTATCGCCGCAGGGAAAGACGTTCTTGTCGAGAAGCCGATCTCCAATGATATCGGGGAGGCGAAGGAGATGGTCCGTGCCGCTAAAGAGCGGGGTGTGCGTCTCGGCTGCAATTTGAACCACCGGTTTACACCCGCTGCCCAGAAAGCCAAGCAGTGGATGGAATCAGGCGATATCGGCACCCCGCTGTACGTCAACATGAGGCTCACTATCGGCAATCCGAACGAATCGAGCCCGTGGATTCACCTGCGCGCGCTGCATCCCCATTCGTTCGACGTCATTCGTTATTTTGCCGGAGATGTGCGCAGGGTGCAGTCGTTCCTGACCAAAGCCCCGGGACGCAGCGTATGGTCGACGGCATCCATTAATTTGGAATTCGCATCCGGAGCGGTAGGGCATTTGACCGGTAGCTACGATATTTTCGGCTGGCATTCGATCGAGGCCTGTGAAGTGGCGGGGGACCGAGGCCGATTCGTACTCGATAACGTTTATGAATCGGTGACGTATTATCCGCAGCAAGCTGAAGAACTTCGCGTCTACCGCAACTCCATCATGACGGGGATGAAAGGATTCAACGATACGTTCCGGCTGCGGCTGGATGCTTTTATCCGCGAGGTCAAGGAGCAGATTCCGCCGGACCAAATTTCCGCTTCCGGCGAAGACGCCCTTGCAGTACAGAGGATCATCGAGGCGGCGATCCGCTCCCATGAAGCGGGAGGGGCCGTAACCGAAGTGGAATAGCGGCCTCTGACCACCCGCCGTGCAAGCGCCTCAATGTGCGCCGGGAGAACCGCGCGTTCGGAATGCCATGGAAAGCCGGATAAGAGCCGAACAGAAGGAGGAAAGCCATGATGAACGTGAAACCGGGCTTGGTGCTATGGTTTACAGGATTATCGGGAGCCGGCAAAACGACCACGGCCCGCGCTCTGCTCAGACCTTTGCGGGATGTTGGCATGCAGGTGGAGCTGCTGGATGGGGATGAGCTGCGCAGCGTTATTTCCAAAGGGCTCGGTTTCAGCCGGGAGGACAGAATGGAAAATATTCGCCGCATTGTGTACATCAGCAAGCTGTTATCGCGCAATGGCATCACCGTGATGGTATCCGCCATTACCCCGTATCGCGAAATGAGGGAAATGGCTCGCAGCGAGCTGACCGGGTATGTAGAAATTTACGTCGACTGCCCGTTGGACGAATGCGAGCGGCGCGACGTAAAAGGTCTTTATGCAAAAGCGAGAAATTCTGAGCTTTCGCATTTTACAGGAATAGGGGATCCCTACGAGCAGCCGGAGCAGCCGGATATCGTCATTCGCACGAACGTGGACGACGTAAACAGCAATATATCGCTTATTATGGATTATATATCGCTTAAAGCCGGAAGGA
The DNA here is from genome assembly GCF_055392555.1 of Paenibacillus sp. JCM 18996. Classification (NCBI taxonomy): domain Bacteria; kingdom Bacillati; phylum Bacillota; class Bacilli; order Caryophanales; family Paenibacillaceae; genus Paenibacillus; species Paenibacillus sp. JCM 18996. The sequence continues at coordinate 1,042,542 of NZ_AP043884.1, read as the reverse complement.
GGGACGCCGTATGAACATCGTGTTCGTTTCACTGGATACGCTGCGGGCGTCCCGTCTCGGCTGCTACGGTTACGGTAAACCTACCTCGCCGTATCTGGACTCGATCGCCGCACAGGGTGCGCTGTTCGAGCGGGCCTACGCGACCGATATTCCGACTGAGGTGGCGCACACCGGCATTTTCACCGGTAAAATGGGACTCAGCACAGGAATCGTTTCGCACGGCTCCCCCTTGACGCAGCTGCCGAAGAAAGAGCCATGGCTGCCGGCACTTCTGCGCAGCCATGGCTTCACTACTGGGGCTGTTGATAATTTATACCAGCTTAAAGAATGGTTTGCGAGAGGGTACCGGTACTACATCAATTCGGTCGGAAACAAGCGGAATATCGACGGGCGCACAGTGAACGAGCTGGCCTTTCCCTGGATCAGGGAGCATAAGGACGAACCGTTCTTTTTGTTTCTGCACTACTGGGATCCGCATACCCCGTATTTGCCGCCGCATGCTTACGCCCGCCAGTTTTACGAGAAGGGGCGCGACCCGTACGACCGTACCAATAAAAGTATGGAAGCTGCATACAATCATGCGGCTTATCCGTTTTTTAAACACCACCATTATGAGCAGGTCGGGCCGGTTACGGATGCCGCTTATATGAATGCGTTATACGACGCGGAAATCCGTTATCTGGACGACCGTCTGTGCGAGCTAGATGAGCATCTCATACAGCAGGGGATTTATGACGATAGTCTGCTTGTCCTGTTCGGCGACCACGGGGAAAGCCTGACGGAACACGACATTTATTGGGATCACTGCGGCCTTTATGAAACGACGGTCCGTGTTCCAGTCATTATGCGTTGGCCTGGGCGTATACCCGCCGGCCGCAGAATCAGCGGACTCGTTCAGCAGCCGGATTTAATGCCGACGATTCTGGAGGCGGCCGGCATTGCGGCGCCCTCCGGTCTGGACGGCCGCAGCTTGTGGCCGAGCCTGCTAGGGGAGGAGAACGGTACCCGGGATACCGTATTTTTAAGCGAATGCGCTTGGCAGGCGAGCCGGGGCCTCGTTACCCGCGACTACAAATTCATTCGCACGGTCGATTCCGGACCGTTCAACCGTCCGGCAAGGGAGCTCTACGACTTGCGAATGGATGCTGAAGAAACCGAAAATATTGCCGATTGTGACAACGCTCTGGCTGACGAGTTCGAAAGCCGGCTTGACGCTTGGGTGGATGGCACGCTCGGGGGCCGCCCCGATCCGATGAAGGTGCAGGTGGAAGCCGGTCTTCCGTTCAAAAACCGGATCCACGAAATATTGCAGCATTACGGATTAACGTGGGACGACTGGCTGAGGGATCCTAGACGCGATAGGTTCGACGAAGCGGTGTCGGCCCGGCACGCGAGGTTGGGATAAGGAGGCGAAAACGCATGCGTCAGCCCAACATACTGCTGATCATGGCCGACCAGCTGCGGTACGACTGCATTGGGTACAGCGCCATGGCGCCGGTCAAGACGCCGAATATAGACTCGCTTGCAGCGGAGGGCATATGGTTCAGCAGCGCCTATAACCATATTCCGGTGTGCGGTCCCGCCCGGCAGTCGCTTGTGTGCGGACAGCGTCCCGAAACCTTCGGAGGCTTGTGGAACTACTCGCTCGGCCTCAAGATCGGAGCGCTCGATCCCGTCTCCTACTCTTGGGCGCGTACTCTGCGGGAGACAGGCTACCGAAGCGGCTATGTCGGCAAATGGGACGTTCATCCGGCCTGCGATCCGACCTTGTATGGCTTTGATGAATTCGTCGACAGCGATAAAGCTTATAAAGTATGGATAGCGGAACATTATCCGGATCTGGCATACACTCAAGGTTTTTTTGGAGAAGAGGATCCGCTTCCGCTGGAGCATACCCGCACACACCGGACGGCCGGGATGGTGGGCGACTTGCTGCGCAAGCTGGCGGGCTCTGCACCTGGTCCTTGGCTTCTGCGCGTGAACTTCCAGGAGCCTCATCTGCCCTGCAGGCCGACCGCAGCATTTGCCCGAATGTATTCAACGGACGACGTGCCTGTCTGGGGAAGCTTCGCAGAGACGTTCGAAGGCAAGCCTTACATCCAGGAGCAGCAGCTGCTGAGCTGGAATGTGCAGGACTACAGCTGGCGGGATTGGGCACCGATCGTCGCCCGATATTACGCGGTCATCAGCCAGCTGGACGATGCGGTCGGCAGCCTGCTGCGCCAGCTCAATGCCATGTCGCTGCGCGACAGCACTCTCGTCATTTTCACGGCTGACCACGGCGATTTATGCGGCGGTCACCGGATGATGGATAAGCATTACGTCATGTATGAAGATGTCGTGAAGGTGCCGCTCGCCATCAGTTGGCCCGGCGTCATCTCTGCCGGCACCAGCTGTGACCGGTTCGTATATAACCTGCTCGACATGCCGCCGACGCTGCTTGAAGCGGCCCAATGTGCCGCACCTGAGCCGGAAGAGCACCGTTTTCACGGAATGTCGCTCATGACTTTGATGCAGGACGGCCAGCCCGCATCGTGGAGAGAAGAAGTGGTAGCCACATACAATGGCCAGCAGTTCGGTTTATATACGCAGCGCATGATCCGCACCCGCGAATGGAAGTACGTCTGGAACCCGACCGACGTCGACGAGCTCTACGACATGAAGTCGGATCCGCATGAACTGCACAATGTCCTGCGGCATCCGGGGAACCGCGGCATCCTGCAAGATCTTCGCCGCCGGCTGTATGAAACGCTTCTGCGGGACGGCGACGGTTTGGTGCGCAACGACTGGATGAAGCGGCAGCTGCTGGAAGGTAGAAAAAAATAAGATGCACGTTGGGTGGTCCGATCTTCCCTGATATGAGCCTCTCCCGGTGGCCGTTCGGCTAGGTACCCGTACGTACACACGGTTGGTTCGTTCGATACTGTGCTGCTTCCAACTATACATATTGAACTAATGAATCATACTTGTTACTAATTATTAATACATCGTCAACCCTAATATAAGGAAGCCTTGGCTATGGAGGTCCAAATGCTACACGGCAGGGTAGAAGCAGTACAGGGCAGGGTAGAGACAATAAATTAAAATGCGGTATCGGATGAACTGCATACATTTCGCAGGGAAACGAAAAGCAATTTCCGCCAGTTGGAAGGTCATATGCGCATGATCGATAATGACCTTGACGAAGCGGTAGAACGCGTTAAACAGTTGGAATCCACGTCAATAGGAGTCTCGGGTTCCCGAACAAGCTGCGGGGAATTAGACCCTCAGAGATTAAACTAACTGGCAGTTGTGCTTAATAGATACCTATAACGAGATAGGAGCAGTTGCACTTAGGCAATCTGCTCCTTATTTTAACTCTTACTTATAGGAATTGACTACTTTCCCGCTCTTTTTGAGAAATCGGAACCTGCTGGGTAGCGATCTCCCACAATCTTGATCTTCGAGAGTTCCTTATTCAAAACATTTAGTTCCTTGGCAGACAGCTCAATGTCCACGGCGCCAAGATTTTCGTCCAAACGCTCCAATTTGCGCGCGCCGGAATCGGAGCAATCCATGGCTTTTGGCAAGCACCCAAGCGAGAACGATTTGAGCCGGTGATGCGTTTTTTTCTTCTGCAATCTTCTTGATCAGTTCAACCAAAACATGATTGGTTTCGAGATTCACATGTAATTATAATAAGTTTTTGCTGATTGAGGAGCTTTCAGAAATAGCACACATGAGTGTTTCTTTCTTCATAGGCATTTTAAAGAGGTAACAGCTACCCATTACCCCTTTATGAAGCTATCTTATTTTTGCCGCACCAGCTTCGTAACGCGTCCGTCCGAAATCCATTCCGCGACATAAACGTTTCTTTGCGAATCGACGCACACACCGTGAGGGGAGCTGAATTTATCCGGACGGAAGTAGTTCTTCGGCAGATTCGGCCAACCTTGCTGCTTGTAAGCCTGCTGATCCTCACCGAGATGCGTTATCAAGCGGTCTTGGCCGTCCAGAACTGTCACCCGGCTGTTCAGATCCGGAATATAGAGCTCCTCTCCGAAGAAGTAAAAGCTGCAGGGCAGATCCAGGTTATGATCCACAAACCTCTTATGTTCACCGTCCATGGTAAATACCTGGATTCGGTGGTTACGGCGGTCGGCTACATAAAGCTCCGGCTCCTCGCCGCGCAAATTGACCGAGATGCCGTGTGGCTCGATTATCCGCCCCGGCTCCGACCCTCTGCCGCCCCAGCTGCGGATGTAGGAGCCTGCAGCATCGTATTGATGCACGTAATACTGTCCGTACCCGTCGGACACGTAAATGTCGCCGTTCGGCGCAACGCATACGTCAGTCGGCACATACCTGCGTTCGGCGTCATATAAATCCGCCCGGTCCGGAGCGCCGATGCGAAGCAGCACTTCTCCGGACAGTGTCGTCTTCACGACCATTGCACGCCTGGTGTCGGCGAAATACAAAACCTCTTGGCCATCCGGGCCCGTATGTAAATAAAAACCGTGCGCTCCGCCTTCGAACTCGTCGCCCCAGGAGGTCAGGTATCGGCCTTCGCTGTCAAACACGACTACCGACGGGTTACCTGTGTGATGCACATAGACGCAGTCTTGCGAATCCACACATATTCCATGAGTATAACCATATTGCATACCTTCCGGCAGCTTGCCCCAGCCCTCTTGCACCTCGTAGGAATGCGTAGCATTGCCGATAATTAGACGATCTGACATGAAATGCTGCCTCCTTAAAGCGATCTCACAATCTACTTCCCATTATAGTACTAACCTAATGCGGAGAATGTCGAAACGACTCGACCGAACAGAGAATTTTCAATGTTCTGTACGTTAGACCGTGTTTGCCGTCCCTGGACGCAGCCGCGTTTCCACGTTAAAATCCCCAATTCCGTTGCTTGAACTCCGTTGGAGTCTGACCGGTCAGCGCTTTGAAATTACGGCAAAAATAATGCACGCTCGAGTAGCCGAGCTTCAATGCCACCGCTTCGACGGATTTCTCCTGCAGCAACATTTGCTTTGCCTGCTTGATCCGTTCGAGCACAAGATAATGCTTTGGCGTGTAGCCCGTCGCTTCCCGGAACAGCTCGGCGAAATATGTCGGATGATAGCCTGCCAGCGCAGCGAGTTTGGGGATCGTCCAAGCATGCGCGGGTTGATTCCGTATGGCCTCGACCGCCGCCGCGATCTTGCCCCGTTCGTTGGCTGCACGAAACCGTTTGTCCAGCTGGAACCGGATAAGCGTGCCTAACAGCTGAAGTAAATAACCCCGCATGACAATCCCATGCCCGGGCGCCTGATGCAAAAATTCCTGGGCCAAACGAACAAAATGCCCTTCAAGCCCCTTGACGTCATAAAAATGCCAAAGCTGCACATCATGTGCTCCTTCGGCCTGAACCGTATACGTCGAAGAGGGAAGGGCAAGATCGGCTTCAGAACAACTTTCGATACGGGGAATCGGAGACACGGGTTCCGTCGATCCGGAGTCCCAACTGAAATGAACGCTCGATAAAGTAAGCGGTTTCACCGTAAACGCAGCCAAACGATGCACCGTAAGCGGGCCATAAAAAATGCAATTCCCTGGAGCCAGCTGCAGCTTTTGTCCCGAATATTCGAACGTGGCGCCGCCTTCCACAATATACACAAGTTGATAATCGGGGATTGTTCTCGGACCCCATACATAGCCTGCCGGTGCTGTAATGTAATTGGCAAAATTCACTGTCGGCCGAATGGATCCCAAATCGCCTACACTCAGGTTTGGAACTTGGAGAGTTCTCAACCAGCTCATCCTCCTTGCCATTGCTCATCCTATTGTTTCATATAATCCGGGAAAAGTGCAATATTTACTTGAAAAACTCTAACGACCTGATGCATGAAGTGCTGCTATCATAAAAATGAAAGAAAAACGCGAGGAGGAATGTACATGCTGACTGCAGAGCAAATATCACAGTTTGACCAGGACGGATTTCTTAAAGGAGAGGTAGTTCTATCGGAAGAGGAAGTCGAAATATTGCGCGAAGAGCTTAACTTGGTCATGGAAGGCCAATCTGTAAAGAAACCGGTCCTCAATCGTAATATGCTCGATAATTCGCATTACGGTATGACCATCACCAAAAAAGAAACCGTCGTCCAGATCGTCAACATTTGGATGGCGAGTGAAGCGTACCTGGAGCATGCGAAGAACAAGACGATCTGCGAGGAGGTGTCGCAGCTGTGCCGTACGGATACTCTGCGGATTTGGCACGACCAGATTCAATACAAACCCCCGGTCACGGGAGGCCCGACGTACTGGCATCAGGACCACCCGCTGTGGCCGGTCATCCAGCCGGCGGACCTCGTCAGTGCATGGGTTGCCCTCGACGATGCGACAATAGAGAATGGATGCATGTGGATGGTGCCCGGAAGCCACAAGTGGGGCAACCACCAGAAATATTTGACTCAATCCGACGACTTCATGCCGATCCACAAACAGCCCGAGCTGCTGCCACCGGAGGCAAACGTCAAAGCCGTTCCATTCGAGATCCACAAGGGTCAAGTCGGCTATCATCATTCTCTCACCTGGCACGGCAGTCCGACCAACCGTTCTGATCGCAAGCGCCGCGCTATCGCCGTCCATTATATGCCCGGACACACGGTTTACGCGCCAACCGGCAACCATCCGATGGAGAAGCATATCTGCGTCAAGCCCGGAGAAGCCATGTCAGGAGACACTTTCCCGGTTGTTTACCAGAAATTAGTGCAACAAATCTGACCTTCATTGCTTGGTCCTGCGGATATAAACAACACGCCTGCGGCTGCGCAGACGTGTTGTATTTTTTTGTTTACGGCCTTTCAAAGAAAGTGACCAGCACACCGCTGGGATCAATGATTGAAAATTCGTGTAAACCGTACTCCTTGAATTCCAGCCTCCCATTTGGATGCATATATTCCTTATCTTTGAGCTCGTCATATAACTCCGCAATATGGTTCGTTTGAACACGGATAACGGTCCAATCGGCCAGATGCCGGTCACTCGTCTTATAAAGGTGGAATTCAATCCCATCCCGGCCCAATCCGGTGTAACCGGATTCCTCATCTTGAAATAGCTTGCTAAATCCCAGTTCCCGTTCGTAGAAATCAATAACTTCTTGCATTCTGATAGCAGGCACAAGCGGAATGATGTTACCGAAAGAAATAATATTGCTCATTATTGATCCACCCTTTACGAAGCAATTTTTAACGCTGGCAGCTCACATTTTTACCTTGCTTCAATTGACGGGTAACACGGCCAACACCGATTCCTGGTTGCGATATTCTTGAGGTGTCACTCCCACTAGTTGCTTAAACGCCCGGTAAAACGGTGTCATACTTTGAAAACCGCAATACAGGCAAATATCAACCACGGACAGATTGGTGCAAACCAGCATACGTTTGGCTTCACTCACCCTGATCTTTGTCAAATATTCCTTGAATCCTTCGCCGGTTGTTTCTTTAAACAGGTGACGTGTCCGCGACAGGCTCAAATTAATAACATTTGCAACCTCTTCAAGCGTGAGAGGCTCCCTGAAATTTTCCTTTACATAGTGTAACGCAGGTTGAAGCTTGTAGGAAAGGACACAATCTTGTCTTATTTCCTTGCAGCTTGTCCCATGTCTGTAATGACGTTGGAGCAGTGAACAAATCTTTAGAAGGGAGCTTCTTATAATGACTTTATAGGCCTCGATTTGTTCCCGATCTTCCGTTTGAATTTCCTGAATAAGCATGCTGATTTTTTGTGCTGTGGGCAGATATCCCGGGATTTGGTTATCGAAACGTTTTGGATGATACGCAAAAGGTTGCAGAACTTCTGTTTCATGTTTCATATGAGCCGGGTCAAAAATGAGAAACAAAAACCTGCACGGGTCGTCAGCATCTGCTTGAGCGATATGTCGTTCCATGTTATTGACAATAAAGACATCCCCCGGCATCACCTTATAGCATTTGTCACTAAAATAAAACAAACCTCTACCGGAAATGCAATAAGCCACTTCCAGGGCAGAGTGCCAGTGAAAGGGCCGAAGGTAAATGCTGGGCGTCCATTCGGTGACGAGAATGCGCAGATCATTGGTAAACTCAAATTTGTGCCTCATACTTAACACTCCTTGTTTACATTTGTATTCTCAGAATTTCACATTATTTTTTCAGTACAATAGCCCCTTTTAGAAATTATAGAGTGGAAAATAGCAAGAAAGATTTAAATGGCAGGTGATACAATAACTGTAATTTGTAAGCGCTATTTTGTAAAGGAGTGATGTTAAAAATCCCTATATTTTTACATTTTTTTGTAAGGGATGACAGGGAATGAGTGTGCAGCAGCGGGAATTTAGAACTACAATCCATTGTTAAGAGGTCATTAATTGAAAGCGCTTTAAAAAAACAAACCATATAGCTAAAAGCGAGGGAAACTCAATATGGCAATTAAGAAATCAGTCGGCATCATTTTAAGTTTAGCATTATCGTTCAGTGCCATTCTCGTCGGCTGTCAAGAAAACAAACCAGCTTCACAAAATAAGCCGGCCTCTAAAGAAGATGCGGCAAATGCCAGCGGCGACCAAGGAAAAGTATTGCGCATGAGCGGTTCATGGAGGAAGCCGCCGGAATACCAGGGTAATTCCTTTGCCGCAGGAGGAGTGGGCGCAGCCTACGATTATGTATTTGAAGGATTATTCCGTAATGTTCGTTCAACGGATAAAGTGTTCCCGCGGTTAGCTTCATCCATTGAACATAAGCCAGACCAGACAGTAGTAAAGATGAGGTCGGGAGTTAAATGGCATGACGGCAAGCCGCTTACAAGCAAAGACATATGGGCTTACTATATGCTGGACAACGGAACCGCAATCATGAAATATTTGACCGGCATAGAAACTCCGGATGAGACTACAGTCGTATTTAAATGGCAGCAGCCGGCGCCTTTTGACGATATGAAGACCATGCTGATCGCAGAAGCCAGGCAGGCAAGGATCCCCTATGAAAAGAACAAAAAATTTGTCGACAAGGCAGTTGAACTTTTAAAAGAGGCTCAACCTGCGGCAGAAGGCCAGAAGAAAGGTCCGTTTGGGAAGTTCACCGATCCGATTAAAGAAAGGCTGGACCAGAACTGGAACGATTTCAGAGCTTCCGGTCCTGCTCTGCCGTTCGGAACTGGACCTTACACCGTGGAAACGGTGACAGCCTCCGATATGGTGCTGAAAAAAAACCAGGATTACTGGGACGCCAATAACGTTAGATGGGAAAAACTCACTTTTAAAATGACACCGGATCCCGGAGTCGGCTATGCGATGCTGAAATCGGGGCAGATGGACATCTTTGACGGAACGCCTCCGAAAGATATTTTGGAATCAATCCTGGGTGCAAATAAAAATCTGGTGCACTACCGAATGTTTGACCCCGCGACGATCGGCATGCTGTTTAATATTTCCCACAAACCTTTCGATAACGTCAAGTTCAGACAAGCGGTTACATTTGCTCTTGACCGGAAGAATATCCGTGAAGTCGGCAACTATTACGGCCAGGAGGCCGAAGTTGGCATGACAGGAATGCCGCAATCCGAACTTAATAAATGGGTCGAGCCGGATATTCTCAAAAAGATGACTAAATACACCTACGATACCAAAAAGGCTGAAGATTTGCTGAAGGAGCTGGGATGGACCAAAGGCTCGGATGGCAACTGGAAGGACAAGGACGGCAAGACGCCTAATTTTGTAATCGGAGTGAACGGTACGGACCTGCCGAAGGTGAACTCCGGCCAGGTGGCGGCGGAGCAGCTGACAAAGTTCGGTCTTCCGACAAAACTGATGGCGGTTGACGGAACAGTTTACGGAGATAACGCCAAAAAAGAGGACAGTCCATATGACATGAGCATGGATTGGGTTGACGTCGCATGGGGTTATGCTTTCCCGTGGGGCTCCATCAACAACTTCTACAATGGCGACATCGGCAGAATGACGCACCTGCCAAGAGTGAAAGAAACCGATAGAATCAATTTGCACCTTGCGGGACCGGACGGCAAGCAGTTCGATATATGGCAATCCATTTATACGCTTCCTTATCTAAAAACCGACAAGGAACGCAAAGATATGATCTCGGCTTTGGCATGGATAACCAACGAGAATGCATACGGTGTAGGCTTTTTCCAAAATGCCACAGGCACCTGGATCAACATGAAGACCGTGACCAATTTGCCGATGGCCAGTCAGATCGACAAGTATAAACGCGACATCCCTGTACCGACATCCCCGGAAGATATCGAATACGTGGCTGAAACCAACATTGGATTCGCCGGTACCACCGTGCTGGTCGAACCTAACAAGCTGGCTCCAAAAGATAAATAAAAATTATGTCCTATCCGGAGGCAGGGGTTCCATTTAGAATGGAACCCGCTGCTTCACCATTCTGATCGACAGAGGGGATATTATGACACTGAAAGTAGTCTTAAAGAGGCTGGGGATGGCGCTTTTTACCATTTTCTTTGTGACCGTTCTCACTTTTGTTCTGCTGCGGTTGACTCCGGGAAATGCAATAGACCAATGGGCCCGCGAATACGCGCAGCAGTACAACACTACCCTGGATGAAGCTTACAGAGCCGTGGCATCGATGATTAATTACAATCCTAACGAACCGATCCATCAGCAATTAGCCCGATATCTCGGAGGTCTTCTCCGCGGAGATCTCGGAGTCTCTATGATCAATAAGAAGGTATCCATCTCTTCGGTCATTTTGGCTGCGGTGCCGTGGACCATTTTTGTTGCCAGCATATCGCTCGTGATCAGCTTTATCATCGGTGTTTTCCTGGGAGTTCGGATGGCATGGAAACGTTCCTCAGTGTTGGAGCCTGTCATCTCTTTCTACAGCGTCATAACGTCCGCAATTCCCGATTTTATTATCGGCATTATTTTGCTTGTCATTTTCGCTTTCGGATTGAACTGGTTTCCATTCACTGGCGCTTATGATCCTGACGTCGTTCCCGGGTTCAATTTCGACTTTATTGTCAACGTGTTTTACCATGCCGCACTGCCGATTCTCACCTTTGTCATTACCCATATCGGCTATTGGGCTTTGATGATGAAAGGCAGCGCAGTCAGCGTATTGGGCGAAGATTATATTACCGCAGCAAAAGCAAGAGGTGTAGCTGAGTCCAGGATCATGAATCAATATGTGAGAAAAAATGCGATCCTCCCGTTGATTACCTCGTTTGCGGTGGCGTTTGGAGGGATACTGGCAGGAGCGGCGCTGATCGAAACGATCTATCAGTATCCGGGAATCGGTTATTTTTTAGGGGAAGCGACGAAAAAAAGAGATTACACCGAAATGCAGGGTATTTTGCTGTTCTTAAGTGTCGCTATGGTTCTTGCCAATCTGATAGCAGATTTGGTTTATTCCAAACTGGATCCTAGAATCAAAATAGAGGAGTGATGGGAATGCAGGAAATTGCCGATTTTTTTAGAGTCATTAGCAAAAATAAACGATCTTTGGCAGGTCTCATCATTCTCATTTTTTTTGCATTGATGGCGGCCGTGGGGCCACTGCTTTTTAAACTCGATATGACTGTAAGCTTCGAAGACCGCTATCAAGCCCCATCGTTCAAGCATTGGCTGGGAACCGACTATGGCGGTCGAGATACTTTTGTGCAGTTGGTTTACGGCTCCAGGGAAGTACTGATTGTAGCCGCTCTCGCCGCAGCCATCACGATCTTGGTGGGAGCTGTACTAGGAATTATGTCCGGTTTGATTGGCGGCAAAACCGATGCCGGCATTATGTTCGTCACCAATTTATTTCTTACCATACCGCATCTGCCGATCTATATTATTCTGGCGGCCATTTTCCAGATCCGCAGCCCTGTTGTCTTTGCTCTTATTCTTGCTTTATTCAGCTGGCCGTCTCTGACCCGTGCGGTTCGTTCCCAAGTGATTTCCCTTAAAGAACGGGAATTTATTGTCATCTGCCGTGTGATGGGCTTAAGCAATTGGCATATCATTTTTAAAGAATTGATGCCAAACATCACTTCCTACCTGGCGATCAATTTTGTGATGAGTATGCGCGGGGCCATCGGTGCAAGCGTCGGAATCATGCTGCTCGGACTCGTCCCTTACTCGCCTACAAACTGGGGGCAGATGCTTAATATGGCCATTTCGCAGACGGGCGGCATTTTTAACCCGCTTGGTTACATTTATATTGCAGCTCCGATTATTTGCCTCACGTTAATTCAACTGGGCAGCATTTTTTTTGCCAATGGGCTTGATGAAGCATTGAATCCTAGGTTAAGAGGATAGGGGAGAAAAATCCAATGAGTGAGAACCTGATAGAAATCAGAGATTTAACAATAGAGTTTCGATTGCGAAATGGGGTCATCCGTGCCGTCGACAATGTTTCTTTTGATATACCGAAGGGGAAAATCAGCGCATTGGTGGGAGAAAGCGGAAGCGGAAAATCCACGATGGCATCGGCTATTCTGAATATTGTATCTTCACCGGGCGTCATCACGAAAGGAAGCATCATGTTAAACGGGCAGGATATATTGAAATTTAACAAGAACAGTTTGCAAAATTACCGTTGGTCCGATGTTTCCATGGTGTTTCAAGCCGCACAGAATGCCTTGAACCCGGTTATGCGGGTTGGGGAACAGATCATCGAAACCGTGCTATCCCATAAAAGGATGGCAAAGGAAGATATACTGAAAAAGGCGGCACAGCTGCTGGATTACGTTCGGTTGGATGCGGAAAGGGTACTTGGCGCTTACCCCCACGAGCTGAGCGGCGGTATGAAGCAGCGGGTAATGATTGCATTCAGCTTGCTGCTGGACCCTAAATTGGTGATTTTGGATGAACCTACAACTGCGCTTGATGTCATAACCCAGGATTACATTTTTGATATTCTGCTAAAAATCCATAAGGAAATGGGAATTACTATGCTGCTTAATTCACACGATATTGCGGTTGTTGCCAGGGTGGCGGACCGGGTGGGTGTGATGTATGCGGGCAAAATTGTGGAAGTAAGCGATGTGTACGACATTTTCGAAGACTCCAAGCATCCTTATTCGACAGGGCTGATCCAAGCGGCTCCGTCACTGCTGAGCGATCCTGAAAATACAAGGTCCATCGGCGGATCGCCGCCGAACCTTTTAAAGCTGCCGTCAGGGTGTGCTTTTCACCCAAGGTGCGAATATGCTATGGATATTTGCAAAATTGCGGTTCCCGGTGCTGTGAATGTAGGAGAGGGCCATATTGCGGCGTGCCATCTTCATGATGCAAATCTGAGAAAGGAAGTGAAAATGGCATGAGAGGTTTATTAACACTGAAAGATATGAGTATGGTCTTTGAACAAAATGCCGGGTTGTTTGGCCGCACATTGAAAATCCCCGCTTTGAAAAACATCAATCTGGATTTTAATCCCGGGGAAATCGTGGCACTTGTAGGGGAAAGCGGCTGCGGTAAAACTACGCTTGGCAAAGTGATCACAGGGCTTCATAAACCGACACAGGGTGAAATTCTATACAACGGAAAAAATATATGGAAGATGAATAAATCGGAATTCGAGGAATACCGCCGCAGCGTGCAGCTTGTGCAGCAGGATTCTTACGCGGCCCTCAATCCGGCAAGAACGATATATCAGTCGTTATCGGCTCCCATCCTGGAGAAAAAGCTGGTGAAAAACAGGAAGGAAGCACACGATCGTGTCTGCGAGCTTCTGACAACAGTGCAGCTAACTCCGCCGGAGCAGTATTTGGAGAAATATCCGCACCAATTGAGCGGCGGTCAGAGGCAGAGAGTGCTTATGGCGCGGGCTATCTCATTAAACCCGAAGCTGATCGTAGCCGATGAACCGATCTCGATGATCGACGTTTCATTAAGAATGTCGATATTAAAACTAATGTCCTCATTAAATAAAAGACTCGGCATTGCTTTCGTATATATTACTCATGATTTGGCGACAGCGCGTCTTATAGCGCGAAACGGAAGGCTGGCAGTAATGTATCTGGGCAAAATCGTGGAACAGGGAAATATGGCCGAGGTGCTTTCCAATCCGCGTCACCCTTATTTGCAGGCATTATTGACCGCGGTGCCGATACCTGATGTCAGGATCGCCAAAGCGAAACGGGAGTTGCCGTTAAAAAGCCTGGAGATGCCCAGCATAACCAATCCGCCAGCCGGTTGTGCATTTCATCCAAGATGTCCCTATGGCGACGAGACTTGCGAATCAAAGGAACCGGCTCTTGAAAGCCAGCAAAACCGGTTGATTGCGTGCCATAAAGTCGGGAAGGTGCCGTTATGGAAAATCGCTTCCGTAAAATAATTACCAGAATCACGCTGCGGATCTCATTCTTTTTTATCCTGCTGTGCGGGTTGTTGCTTTTGTTGGTAAATCGTGGTTCTGCAGAATTTGTGGTGCTCGTACTTTCGTTAGCTGTAAACATTCTTCTTATCTGTTCTATTTTGATATGGTCATGGCTGCTGAAAAAAATGCGCAAAATCTCTTAGTTTAACCGAAACATCCAGCGAGGTGGTCTCGTATTACGTGAAGCACCCGAAACGTTGACGTTCCGTTGTGGAGTTGGTATCTTTAGGAGTAGACATCGAATAATTTTCGGAGACGCCGTATTTGACGCCAGGGGGAGATTGCAATGGCCATCAGGCTGCGGGGGCATCATTTATTATGTCTGTTAGGTTACAGGGGAATGGGGTATTCCGAGCAATTCACGGCGAATATGACCGAGGTATACAACACGCTTCGACAAAATCCGGATACATACATCAAGCTAGTGGAAGGTCCGGACGAAATTTGCTCACATTATCCCAAGGACAAGTCGGGGCACTGCGAAGAAGACACTGTAAATACAAGGGATCTGGCTATTTTAAAAAGGCTCGGGCTTCGTGCAGGGATGATTCTGAAGTGGGCAGACATTGAAGTCGGAATCTCCAACTTAGTGCATCCGGAAGATATCCGGTTGTTTTGCAGTTCGTGCCCATGGAGGCCGTATGGCGTTTGTGAAGAGGGTGTGGCTAATCTGCGTCAAGGAAAAGGACTTGTTCCATAACAGTTGGTATCGTTAGTTGACGATCAGCATCATAGAAAATCAACAGGAAATAGAGTGATGGATATGTCTGTTTGGCTATTAATTATCGGGATTCATTTAGCTGCGATTGTTTTCGGAGGCTCTATCTGGATTTTTTACAAAAACAACAAAGATTTATTGTAAGCTTTAATAATCGGAAAACCGTTGCCTGGGATGATGGGCACGGTTTTTTCCTTTTTATAGCGAGCGCAGGTGGAAAAAACGGTCAGGTACAGATCATGCTGACGATCGCATTTTGAAGCTGGCCCATCCTGGGAGAAGTTGACGTGCCAATAGAACCTGCAGCGACCAGTATCAGAAACTCCTGCCGCACTATACTCGGAGATTCTGTCCGGAGATGTTACAGGGCTCTTCTTAGCGCCAGCTTATGTTGCGAGCAGAAAGTTCCTGCCACTGAAGGGAGCGCAATGCCCTCTGATTGCCTACAAAAAAGCCGTCAGAGAATAACACCCTGACGGTTCTTGTAGGTTTTTAATTTCGTTTTTAATTTTCGTTTTCACCATACTGATTTTCGGATTCCGAATGCTGAGCTGGCTTATGGTGAGTGTAGTGACTGCTTTTATGTTTTTTCACATGTGCGGCGGCCGCCTTATGAGGTGCTGCAGCAGGTTGTGGCTGGGAGGCATTACTTTGTGGCTGGGAAGCATCCTGTTGGGGTTGTGCAGCAGCAGGCGCAGCTTTTGCAGCAGCAGGTTGAGGCGCCGCGGCAGCTTGTCCATTATTGGAAATTACACGGCGTGCGGTTACGAATGTCTTATCCCAAGTGCTTCCTGCAAAATTGGAGATGGTAACGCCGATACCGACTCTATAGGTGTGCAGTAATTTCCCGCCGCCCATATAAATGGATACGTGATTGATGACTCCGTCCCGGTTCGTGTCCGAGAAAACCAAATCGCCGGGCTGAAGCTGGTCTTTAGATACCGCTACGCCAACAGCGGATTGCTGTCTCGACGAACGAGGAAGATTGATGCCGTTTTGTTTAAACACATACTGAGTAAACGAGGAACAGTCAAAAGCGTCTGTTCTTCCAGATTTTGCTCCAAATTGATAAGGAACTCCTAAAAATTGTTTTCCTGTGGCAATAACATTATCCGCAACGGATGTGCTGGACACGGCGGCTGCATGGGCCGATGGTGGAGTTACCAGCATACTTCCGGAAAAAGCAACCGAGAGGCTGAGACTTAATCCCACTAATGTTTTACCGATGCGGTTTTTCTTCGTGTTGTTCATAACTTCCTCCTCTGGGGTTAGTATTAAGTTAGCGACATAGCTCACTATATCACACCTGAAACATCCACGAATTACCAAGCTGCGAACAAACCCAGTCCCAATCTGACCTAAAGCAAGGTTATTAGAAAAACATGAGAAATCCTTAAAAAAAACTCTGTTGACAAAGAAATCCACTTTTAGCTTAAAAAAGGCGTTTTCAGCGCCGGCAGCGGGCGTAGAATCTTCTTTTTTGAGTTACACTGTTTATTGAATGGTTTGCAGACTGCTGCTGAATTTTTTTAAATCCACACGTTTATGAGCAGACAAGATGGTTAAATATACTTCAAAAGATGCCTGTCTAAAATGACGCGAATAGAATGGGGGAAGTAACGATTTTGGACGTTTGGTTTAAAGCTCCTTTGACGGTCGCGTTGCTTTCTATGCTGGTCGCCCAGATGGTAAAAGTTCCGATACATTTTTTCCTTCATAAACAAATTCATTTCAAATTGGCCGTCTCGACCGGAGGGATGCCCAGTTCACATTCCGCAATGGTATCGGCGCTGGCTTTTTCTATCGGATTACGGCGTGGGTTTGCGGACGATCTTTTTGCAGTTGCCTCTATCCTTGCTCTTATAGTGATGTATGATGCGATGGGCATAAGGAGGCACGCCGGCAGGCACGCTGTTACTCTTAATCGCCTTTTGAACGAGAAGTTAATCGGACAACCTTCGAGCGATAAGAAAACCGAATTAAAGCAGCAGTTAAAAGAAATGCTCGGGCATGAGCCTAAAGAAGTCATTTGGGGAGCAGTAACGGGAATTATTGTAGCATTGATCGTCGGACTGATATGAAAACCGGACGAAAGCCAGTTGAATGCTTCTTATTAGAATTCAAATTACCTGAAGTACATAGAAAAATTCGAACGCAAAAAAGCACCCTGCTCTGAGAGGTCCCAGGACCGCAGCGGGTGCTTAACATATTCAAAGATACATTTACAACACCGCTTATCGCCGCAAACTTTGTGGTCACTGTCCCTTAAACGATTCCGCCATCCGGCTCGTAATAATCAATCATTATTTTCATCCGGGCTGGTTGAGGGTACATTGGCTATATTGGACAGCCGTTCTGCGGTTCGGTACGCTTGATCTTTGGATTCGGGCATGGGGCTCTAGCCTTTCTGCTTTATGTGTTCATTGGTTTAACATCCCCATTTAGCGTATATTCATTCCGGCGGCTTCCACGCATCATACAGCATTTTGGGTTCGGTTCGGCCATCTGGTATCATTAAGTCGGAGGTATGCCGATTATGGACTATTATACGACAGCAGAGTGGAATGAAGCCCTGTGGCTCAAAGCAGAACAAGTGTATCACCAGTCATTTCCGGAAAAAGGCAGAAAAAATCGCGCTATCATACGAGGCATGTTTGAAAAGGGAATGTGCTCCCTGCATACCGCGGCCGAAAGGTCGGAAGTTATCGCCATGGCTCTGTCGGCCGTAAATCATGAAGATAAGGTGCTGGTCATCGACTATCTCGCTGTAGGGGAAGAATTCCGTGGAATGGGCACCGGACGCTTGTTTATGGACTACATAAAGACCTGGGCGGAAACAGCAGCCCGCTGTAAGGGGATAGTCATAGAGGTCGAAGCCGATCCCTCATCGGACAATATCCGCAGGATCCGTTTTTGGGAACAATGCGGATTCCAGCTCACCGATTATGTACATCATTACATATGGGTTCCCGAGCCATACACGGCAATGTACATGAGTCTCCATCCCGACTGGCCCGTTACGGACGATGGTGAAATCCTGTTTCGCTACATCACTCGTTTTCACGCTAAAGCCTACCGCGGTCATACAAGAGCCTAAAAGTTCTCAAGAATATGGAATTAGACTGATGGTATACGTTCACACTTCAGAAAATGGGCGGATGGGCGCGTTTCACGACGGCTGCAATCCACGTAAAAAGTGGAGAGAAATAAGCATGTACGTAATATCACCTATTAAGGGAGGAAAACCGAATGATGTCTACGGCTGAAATGGCTCGTATAAAATCCCGTCTCCCTGAGTGGGTTGAAACAAGCCGGCAGCTGGCTGCTCAGGGGCAAGTTGCGACATATATACCCGAGTTGGCCAAATCTCCGAAGGAAGCTTTAGGCATTCACATTATGGATGCGAACGGGGAATCGATCTCGGCGGGCGACTGTGAGCTAACATTTACAATGCAGAGCATTTCAAAAGTGTTCACCTTGATTTTGGCGCTCATGGACCGCGGTGAAGAAGCTGTATTCTCCAAAGTGGGGATGGAGCCCACCGGTGATAATTTTAACTCGATGCTGAAGCTGGAATTAGTACAGCCCGGCATTCCTTTCAATCCGCTGATTAATGCAGGGGCCATTGCCGTTTCCTCTTTAATCGGCGGTGACGGGCCTGAAGAAAAGTCCTCGCGGATACTGGATTTCTTCCGTGAGCTGGCAAGCAACCTCACTCTGGACTATAACCTTGAAGTATGCCGGTCAGAATCGGAAACCGGGAATCTCAACCGCTCGCTAGCTTACTACCTTAAGGAAAACGGCGTTTTGATGGAGAACGTGGAAGATGTGCTTGACGTATATTTCCATCATTGTGCCGTGGAAGTCAACTGCGCCGATGTGGCCCGGATGGCATTGATACTCGCGATGGACGGGACAGATCCTCTAACAGGAAATGCGTTAATTCCCCGCCGTTACGTCCAGATCGCCAAAACCTTCATGACGACTTGCGGCATGTACAACGCATCGGGGGAGTTTGCTATCAGCGTTGGACTGCCGGCCAAAAGCGGAGTCTCAGGCGGAATTCTGACCATGGTGCCCGGCCGGTACGGCATAGGGGTGGTCGGCCCGGCCTTAAATAAGAAAGGCAACAGCGTAGCGGGAGTCCATCTGCTGGAGAGATTGTCCAATGAATTCGATTGGAGCTTGTTTTAAACAACTTGAAAAAGTTCTACAGGAGCGTTTGTAATTACCGATAAATCGAGTAAAAGGTGTTTATGGCGGAAAACCATTGTATGTTTTACAATGCAGCCCGTTATTTGACCGTCAATTGCCTTCGTTCACTTGCACGAAATACAACGGGCTAACCATAACTAACCTCATAATCATAACTAAACTCAGCAAATCTCAAGTTTATTGCATAAAGAGAGACCGTCTGAGCAAACGGCCCCGACAGTCAAACACCTTCTAAATGTTCAGGCTTTTCATCGATGTTTCAGGATAACGGGTTCCTGCTGCGACTCCTTTAGGTGCCGCTTCATTGATGCGTTCCAAATCTTCGGCGGTGAGTTCAACCTGTACCGCTTGAATATTTTCTTCCAGATACTTCTTTCTTTTTGTCCCCGGGATCGGCACAATATCCTCTCCTTGGGCCAGCAGCCAGGCTAATGCCAGTTGGGAAGGTTTACAGCCTTTTGAAGCCGCAATTTCCTTAATACGGCTGACGAGGTCAAGATTTTTTTGGAAATTCTCTCCTTGAAACCTCGGAGAGTACCGGCGATAATCATCTTCTTCCAAATCTTCGAACCGCTGGATCTGACCGGTCAAGAAGCCTCTTCCCAGTGGACTGTACGCCACAAAACCGATTCCCAGCTCCCGGCAGGCAGGAAGTACTTCATCCTCCACATCCCGGCTCCAAAGAGAGTACTCCGTTTGCAGTACAGCAACCGGATGGATGGCAAAGGCTCGACGAAGGGTGCCGGCGGCAGCTTCGGACATGCCGATGTAGCGGATTTTACCTTCGCGGACGAGATCCCCCATAGCTCCGATCGTTTCTTCAATAGGAGTGTGAGGATCGACTCGATGCTGATAGTACAAATCAATATGATCAACGCCTAATCGTTGAAGACTGGCCTCGCAAGCGGATCTGACATACTCAGGGCGCCCGTTGACGCCAAGAAACGTTCCATCTTCCCCTCGCACGTTTCCGAATTTGGTAGCCAGAACGACTTCATGGCGGCGTCCTTTGATGGCCCGTCCGACCAGTTCTTCATTCTTCCCCAGACCATACATATCCGCCGTATCCAAAAAATTCACTCCCAATTCCAAGGCAAGTTGAATGGTTTGTATGGCTTCTTCTTCATTGCGTCCACCATAGAAATCCGACATCCCCATACAGCCAAGTCCGAGTGCGGACACCTCAAGCCCGCTTTTTCCCAATATCCTTTTTTTCAATGTAATTCCCTCCTCTGGATAGATTTTACTACCTCAATTACCTATTCAACCATAGAATAAGCAGATATGGCAAATCAAGGCAGCGTGTGGGAAAGGAATCCGTATTAAGTACGCGGAATCACAAACTAGTTTATGGGTTCTATCTTGAATATGGTAAAATGTACAACAGGTAAAAAGAGCCATCCGGCGTTTTAAAAATCCAGTGGGTTTACATGGGAGGAGTTTATAAATGACACGGTTGATCGATCAATACATACGTAACGACGAAGAAAAAGCTCGCGCCGATCAGGTTGAGGCGTTGGCAAGACGGTTTGCCGAAAGAGCCGATGGGCACGACCGGGAAGGATCCTTTCCGTTCGACAATTTTGCAGACCTGCGCGAGGCCGGTTATTTGAAGCTTACTGTACCAAAGGAGTTCGGCGGCGAAGAGATCTCGCTTTACGAGATGGTTGCGCTGCAGGAGCGCCTTGCGTACGGCGACGGCTCAACCGCTCTGGCTGTAGGCTGGCACCTCGGTCAAGTGCTTCATCTGAGATCATCGGGAAAATGGCCGGACACCTTGTTCCGCGACCTGTGCCGCGACATCGTGACAGACGGGGCCATGATCAATACATTCGCCAGCGAACAGTCGTCAGGGAGCCCGAGCCGAGGCGGCAGGCCCGAAACGTCGGCGCTGAAGACCGAAGACGGCTGGCTGATCACGGGCCGAAAGACGTTCAGCACACTATCCCCGATACTGGACCGTTTCGTTGTGTCGGCCTTTATCAGTGAGGAAGATCGCGCGGATGAGTTCCTTGTGCAAAAGACAGACCGCACGACCATTGTGGAAACATGGGACACGCTCGGGATGCGCGCCACCGGAAGCCACGATGTTATTCTTGATCGGGCTTGGGTTCCGGAGGCAGCTCGAATTTCGGGCAGCCGCCCGGCGGGCAAAGATGACGGCGCCGGATGGCTGCTTCACATCCCGGCCTGTTATATGGGGATCGCTTTCGCTGCGCGCGATTTCTCCTTGAACTTTGCCCAAACTTACCGTCCTAACAGTCTGTCAGGGCCGATAGCTGAGCTCCCCAGCGTCCAACAGTCGATCGGACAGATGGAAGCCGAGCTACGGTCGGCACGCTGTGTGTTATATTCGGCGGCGGAGCGCTGGGACCAGCAGGCAGAAAACCGGGCAGGCTTGAAGCCTGAGCTGGGATTGGCCAAATATGTGGCGACAAATGCAGCCATCAGGATAGTGGATATTGCGATGCGTATCGTAGGCGGCGCCAGTCTGTCCAAGAAGCTGCCGCTGGAACGCTATTACCGCGATGTGCGGGCCGGCCTGCACAACCCACCGATGGACAATACCGTAATCCAAATGTTAGCGGGCGATGCTTTGAGCGAACAGCGATGACAGTTTACTACTAATATAAGAGCCGTGCAGCGTATGTTGCATGGCTCTTGTGAAAGGGCAAAATTAAATAAACCCCGCCCACTCTACATGATTTTCATCCTCATTATTATCTTCTTCCTGCTGGATGTCACTGGTTTCTACAGTGTCGACTGCATCTTTCTCGTCATGGTTCACAAGAATTCCTCCTTCACTTTATCAAGCATATTGTTTACCGGCCAGAGACATTTTATTAATGACTCGATGTTGCGGCCTTATGAAGGACAAACCCGACATGCAGCGCCGCAACGCGAACCGGGAGACTGTGCGTTGGAAAAGGTATTTGCCCCTGAAGGTGACCCCTGACGTTTACGCAATTTCAAGCACAGTGGAAAAATAAACCACTTGCCAAGGTGCGCATAACGTGATAAATTATATATCCGACTGTAAGTGAGTCAAACCGCAGCAACGTTGTATCAAGCGCCGGATGATTTTAAAGATTGGGTGCGCCACAGAAATCGGGCAGGTCCCAGCAATCAATTATGCCGTCGTAGCTCAGAGGCAGAGCAACGCACTCGTAATGCGTAGGTCGGAGGTTCAACTCCTCTCGACGGCACCATCTCGGAGGCTTAGCGAAGCGGCCAAACGCAGCAGACTGTAAATCTGTTCTCTGACGAGTTCGGTGGTTCGAATCCATCAGCCTCCATAAAACAATGAAGACCATGCCGCTGCAGGCTTGGCGATTGTTCAATTATAATTAAAACGACCCTGGTCCAGACTGGCATTACAGTTCAAGGACTGGGGTTTTTGCTTTTATATATCGTAACCATCGCTGATTCTGTCTTTCGGGGGATCGTTATTCAGCAGCTTTGAATCGTCTGCTCGAAACCCGACGCGTTCATGTTCATTTTTATCCTCATACATAGTTTCGGGATTGCGGTCTGTTTCTTTTTCTACTTTATCGTTAGGCATCAATGCTGCCTCCTTTCAGAGGTATTGTTTCCTGGCCCAAAATAATTATTATTGTATATGAATCCACTATTGATTAGGCAAACCGTTAGGAACGTAAAATGGAGGGGTCTTCATCCACCCGCGTTTACGCATTAACGTTTTTAATGACGCGCCAAACTTCAACTTTTCGGCCTGGAATTTTACAAACATCATTCCCACATCCGTTCGGATGGACTGCACAGCGCCGCTTGCACACGTCATGTAATCGGCAGCTGCTTTCATTGCTAACGCATTTGCGATTTCACTATCAGTCAGCTTGACACCTAGCGGTATTGCGTCTGGTTCTGATTTAGGTTTGATTTCGGTTGCGTGGGGTAAAGGTACGCCTTCCCGCAGCATAAATTCCCGCATTTCTACGGCTTGGGCTTGTGCTAACCCCATAGCTGCATGGAGCGCTTCTAACAGTTCGCTGTCTCCCGTTGTATTCACCCCAATACGGATGATCGCTATTTCTTCTTCAAGCATGGTCAAAAACGTCCAGCAAGTTAAGGCTTCGCCTAGATGCAACGGCAGCTTGGGTTGCTGTTCCTGCTGCCCATTCGTGCCGCTTGGAACTTCAATGAAGGTTTTCATGACATCAATTACCGCTTCAATTACGCTTGTCAAGTTGAACACCACTTCCTTTTTTGGGTAGTGTGCAAATATTAATCATCAATTATTCAATCATGAAAAAGGAGAAAAACAATGAGCGACAGCTCCATCATCATTAATCTGCCAATTGAGAGCCACCGCGCAAAGCCGGAGAAGCGGTAACATCACGCTCGTGATTTTAAGTCTTTGCGCGATCTTTTTGTGCCATCTAGAACAGCTTAATAAACCAGGGAACGATACACAAAGTCAAGAACGCGGCAAGGATCATTGAGATACTTGATATCGTTCCGGACACCGAGCCGAATTCGAAAGCTTTGGACGTGCCTGCCGCGTGAGCGCTTGTTCCGAGCAGTATACCCTTTGAAATATCGTGCTTGAACCGGAACACACGAATGATCAACGGTCCCATGATAATACCGAGCAGTCCCGTCATCAGAACGAACAGCGCGCTAATAGCAGGTACACCGCCGATCATCTGGGAAACGGCCACGGCAATCGGGGTTGTCGCGGAGTGGGGAAGCAGGCTTTCCGTGATCTGAATGTTCAAATGCAGCAGCTTTGCGATGGCTGCCGAAGAAACGATGGCTATAACTGTGCCGGTTAAGACGCTGATCAGAATCTCAGCCGCATACTTTTTAAGAACATGCAGGTTTTTATATAAAGGAACCGCCAGCGCGACAGTCGCAGGGCCGATCATGCCGGTCAGCCATTTGGCGCCCGCGTTGTAGCTTTCATAAGGAATTCTGAACGTCAAGAGGATAAAAATAACGACGGCCGGTGTGAGGACAAGCGGTGAAAAATAAATTTTACGCGTGCGGCGGTAAAGCTGTTTGGTTCCATAGTAAATCGCAATGGTTAGGGCAAAGCAGCTGAAAGCCATCATATAGAGTGCCCCCTTTCCTTTTTCTTGACAATTCTTTCCGCCATAAAACCGGCTGCCACCATCACCGATGCGGTACTGCCGACCACTACCAGCACAATGCTCAGCCCGCTGTGGATCAGCAGGTTTTTATATTCAATCATGCCTGCCGCGGGCGGGATAAAGAACAGCAGCATCTCGGCCAAAAGCCAGTTCGAACCCAGATCGACCCATTCCAGCCGGAGCACCTTTAATTGCAATAGAATAAAAATGAAAAAAATCCCCAAGATGCTTCCCGGGATTTTCAAATGCAATTTATCGGAAATGAAATTCATCACGAATGAAGTCACTACGAAAAAAAGGACTTGGACCAAACTTTTGCCTAACATTCTCACTTGATATAGCTCCTTCCTATAAGGAATTGTACCTCATCTCCTTATATGGGTAAAATGAATATAAGGAATGGTTTTCATTCATAAAATCTATACCCAAGCGGGTGCTCGTATTGATTCTGCTAAGCATCTATTTTATGAACCGGACGCCCAAAAAGCTTGCTTTGAAAAACGAATAAGTGTAAAAATTAACACAACAGCCTGCCGAAAATCGAACGATACACATACAGTAAAATAAAACATGAGGTGATCAGCGATGAATTCTTATATCCGGAAGCAAAGCGGAATTTTCCCATCCGTATGTTCCCTAGATTGTCCGGATCAATGCGGGCTGCTGGTTCACAAGGAAGCCGGTAAAATCGTCAAAATAGAAGGCGACCCCGCACACCCCGTTACCCAAGGTGCAATCTGCAATAAAGTACGCCATATGGCAGAGCGCATATATGATCCCAAACGGCTGCGATACCCGATGAAACGGACAGGTGCCAAGGGAGAGAACCAATTCGAGCGGATCAGCTGGGAGGAGGCCCTTGAAACGGTTACCGGTACCTGGAAAAATCTGATTGCAGCGGAGGGCCCTGAATCTATTCTTCCCTACAGCTTCTATGGGAATATGGGACGACTCGGCACGGAAGGAATGGACCGCCGTTTTTTTCACCGCATGGGAGCGAGCCGGTTGTTGTATTCGATTTGCGAAGCCGCAGGTAGTGAGGGTTATAGTTATACGATGGGCGGCAGTTTCGGCACGGATCCGGAGGACACCGACCATTCCAGGCTGTTCATCATGTGGGGGATCAATGCGGTGAGTACCAATATGCACCAAGTCGTGCTTGCAGAGAAGGCCCGCAAGAACGGAGCGAAAATCATCGTCATCGATGTCCATAAAAACCGGACCGGCCGCTGGGCGGACTGGTTTATCCCGATCCGGCCGGGCACGGATGCGGCGCTTGCCCTTGGAATGATGCACATTTTGTTTGCGGAAAACATGGTGGACGAAGATTTTATCAGCGAGTACACAATAGGGCACGAAGAGCTTCGGCAGCACGTCCGGCAGTATGAACCGCACAGCGTGTCTGCCATAACCGGAATTCCGGTAGATGATATTTACCGTCTTGCGCGTATGTACGGGGAAACATCTCCCTCATTCATCCGGATTGGCAACGGTCCTCAGCATCACGACAACGGGGGCATGTGCATACGAACGATTGCATGCCTGCCTGCGCTAACCGGCCAGTGGCTGAAGAAAGGCGGCGGGGCCATCAAAGGAAACGGCTCGTTTCTGGACCATAATGTGTCTGCTCTTCGGCGCCCTGATCTATTGAAGAAAAATACCCGTTTTATCAACATGAATCTGCTGGGCAGCGCCCTGCTTGAGCTGGATCCGCCCATAAGATCACTGTACGTCTATAATTCCAATCCCGCAGTGGTAGCTCCGCACGCAAACAAAGTAAGACAGGGGTTAGCCCGGGAAGACTTGTTCACCGTCGTGCATGACCTATACTTAACTGAAACAGCCAGGTATGCGGATATTGTCCTGCCCGCTGCGTCATCTTTTGAAAATACAGATATTTACCGTTCTTATTGGCATCATTATTATCAGATACAGCAGCCGGTGATCGAACCTTATGGGGAAAGCAAATCGAATGTCGAAGTGTTCAGGCTGCTGGCGCGGGAAATGGGCTTTGATGAGCAGGCATTCCACGACACGGAGGAAGACATGATCCGCCAAGCTTTGGATCATCCCCTAAATCCCCGTTTGGATGGCATTACATATGAGGCCCTTTTGGAGAAACAATTTGTGAAGGCGAAGGTGAGTCCTCTTTTTCCCGGGAAATTACGGACTCCAAGCGGCAAAATTGAGCTTTATTCAAGCAGGATGGAGAAAAAAGGCTATCCCCCTCTGCCAACCTACATTCCGATTTCCGAAGATGAAAAATATCCGTTTTTGTTTATTCCCGGGCCTAACCATAATTTTCTAAACTCCACCTTCGCCCATAACGAGAAGCATGCACGCATGGAGAATACCCCCGCACTGCATATGAACCGGGCGGATGCGGCCGCCCTTGGCATCATGGATGGCGATTTCGTCAGAGTGTGGAATGACCGGGGGGAATGCGAGCTGCCCGTCACTATTGGAGAGGATGTGCTGCCGGGCGTAGTGGTAAGCCAAGGTCTCTGGGCCGATTATGAGGGTGGCAAACATCTGGTTAACGCGCTGACTCCCGACCGTGTAGCGGATATGGGGGGAGGGGCGACCTTTTTCTCAGGCACGGTGCAGGTGGAAAAGATGAATTTGAGCAATGTGGGGGGATATTTTTGACGATTGAAAGAACTTACGGCAGCTGGCCATAGAACTCAGACATGGCTATATTGAATTAGGAGGTTTAGCGGATAAAAACCGGCGGGCAGGGAATGCTTCTGTAAAAGAGGAATGGGGACGCTTATCATGCTGAATTTGTCAGAGCTTGAGAATCTGCATCCGGATATTCAAACCGTGCACGAGTTAGTGCAAATCTTAAGGGCACGCATTGATGGCAAGGAAATTGAAATTCACATCCTCAGGAATCAAGCCGGCCGTTATTTTTATGAGCTCAGCCACTTCTACATGGGGGCAGACAATGCCGATCCTATTGTTTCAACTGAGAATATCTTTTCGTGTGTAGAGGAGGCGGCGGAGGGAGCGGTGCGCTCAGCCGTTATGTTTTACCGAAGTACCGATGAAGGCGGGATTTGGGTGAAAAATAGCGCTTTCTTTCATTAGAACAATAGTATATAATGGAACCAAATCTAACGAACGACGGAGGACCCATCGACCATGAAGTAACAACACGTTTCCTGAAAAAACTTGTCAAAGCACAAGCTGTGTTTTCCATATGGAAAACCGGTCAGGGATACGTGTGTCGATTTGGGGACTTTTGTTTTGTAAGAGCAGTGCAAGATGTGAAGTGCGGAAATTCCAGCCAACGAGCAGGGGCTGTTTGCGCTCGCCATCGATCTGCTGCTGCCAATTCCCCCAAATAACCACCGTGAGCCGCTGGCCGCGGTTTTTTTGTATTTTCGAATCGGAATGGGGGGATGTCCCGTGTTGATACTGAAAGCGATAGATCTTCACAAAGAATGGAACGGAGTCAGTTTGTTCGAACAGGTAAGCTTTGAGGTGAAAGAAGGGGAACGGGTAGCCCTTTTCGGTCGAAATGGAGTCGGCAAAACCACATTGCTGCAAGGTTTAATAGGCCGTATCCCATTTGACAGAGGAACTGTGCAGCGGTTGCATCCAGCGGAGGAATGGGGCTGGTTGGACCAGCAGGTGGAGTCGCTTCATTCGCTCACTGTGCTCGAGTTTGTGCAATACGGATCCCGTGAGCTGTACCAGTTGAAGCGGACGTTGGAGCGACTCGAGAATCTTATGAATAGTGGAATGGGCATGAGCGGCTCAACAGCCGATGGAGTAGTGGACGATGGTCCCGGGCGCGATGCGTCTGATGAAACAAAACTTCAAACGAAATTTGAAGCTGTAATGGCGGAATACGGCCAGATATACGACCGGTACTTGCAGCTTGACGGATTCGGCTGGGAGGTGAACGTGGAGAAATGCCTTCAGCTCGTGAATCTGGAACCGTCGCTGTGGACACTGCGGTTCGGGGAGTTAAGCGGCGGCCAAAAAACAAGGGCCCAATTATCTTCCTTAATGGTTCGAGCCCCCAAATTTGTCGTGTTGGACGAACCGACCAACCATTTGGACTCGGATATGCTGGATTGGTTAGAACAATGGGTCCGTATCTATGCCGGCACAGTTCTGTACGTTTCGCACGACCGGACATTTATCGACCGCACCGCCACTTCTGTTATTGAATTGGAGCAAGGCGGCTGCCGACGTTATGCGGGTGGCTACAGCGATTACCGGGCGCAAAAGGATCTTGAACAGCGTACGCAGGAAGCGTCGTACAAGAAGCAGGAACAGCAGCGCGATAAGCTTCTGGAAAGTATCCGCAGGTATTCGGAGTGGTTTCAGCAAGCGCACAATGCAGCGGGACAGAACGATTTTTACCGGGCGAAATCGAAGAAAAACGTCTCCCGTCTTCACGCGAAAGAAGTGGCATTGGAGCGGCTGGACCGTGAGCCAGTGCTAAAGCGGCGCGAAGCCGCGCAGCTGAAGATGAATTTGGACGGCGAAGGATTCTCAGCATCTACCTTGCTGCGGATGGAAGACGTGCATTTTGCCTATGAAGGAGAGAGGGAGCTGCTCCGGCAGTTCGATTTTGCCGTAAACCGGGGCGACCGAATTGCTGTGATAGGTCCTAACGGGACCGGGAAATCCACCTTGTTAAAGCTCATCGCAGGAGTGTCATCTCCTTCGTCGGGATCGGTGCGGCTCCATCCCCAGACAAAAATCGGCTATTTTGCACAAGAGCTAGGTGATCTCGAGTTGGAGGAAACGATCCTGGATAGCTTGCTGAAGCTGCCGGAGATGACCCAAACGCAGGCTCGGACGATTCTTGGATGCTTTATGTTTTCCCGGGATGATGCGTTTAAAAAAATCGGGAATTTAAGTATGGGGGAAAGATGCAGGGTCGCTTTTCTAAAGCTGTTCTTTGGGCGCGCGAATCTGCTGGTGTTGGATGAACCCACGAACTACTTGGATATTGACACTCGCGAAAGGGTGGAGGACGCAATGCAAAGGTATCCTGGCGCGCTGCTACTCGTCTCCCATGACCGATATCTGATCCGCAAAGCGGCCAACCGTTTGCTCATATTAAATGGACGGGAAGCTCCGCTTTCTTTTCTTGGAACGTATGAGGAGTATCTTTCGGCGGATCGGAGCAGGTCGCTTACTTCCGAGGAGCAGGGACGAGAGAATGAACGGGACAAATTGGAGCTGAGGTTGGCCCTGCTGATAGGCAGTAAAGAGCCTGAGGAAGCGGAAGAACGTCAAAAGCTCATGATGGAAATCCGCCAGCTTCGTGCAGATATTGCGAGAATGAATATTTGAACCCGTTCCTGGCGTTAAGAACTGATTTATAGGCAAGTGGAAATTTCGCTGAGGCAAGCTGGCTGCGGCGTGTAGCCGGCTTTTTTTAACGTCAAAGATTTCAAGGCATAATTTCTCATAGTTTTCTCACCAAATTATAATGTTTCACGCTAAATGCTTGTCAGGCTTGTTTTTCCGCGATTGCTATTAAATTATGGTAATTTTCTTCGTGTTATGCTGTTCGTAGGTTATCCACGAGAGTCACAAACAAAACACACAGGAGGAATTTTACCGCATGATGAAAAAGTTGATTGCATCGTCCGTTGTCGCCACTATGTTAGTCGCA
>NZ_AP043884.1:0-1007500 GCF_055392555.1 Paenibacillus sp. JCM 18996 | reverse complement strand
TTGGGCGCTGTCTCAACGAGAGATCCGGTGAAATTTTAATACCTGTGAAGATGCAGGTTACCCGCGACAAGACGGAAAGACCCCATGGAGCTTTACTGCAGCTTGATATTGAATTTGGGTACGATCTGTACAGGATAGGTGGGAGCCTAAGAAGCATGAGCGCCAGCTTGTGCGGAGGCGACGTTGGGATACCACCCTGATCGTATCTAGGTTCTAACCTGGGTCCGTGATCCGGATCGGGAACAGTGTCAGGCGGGCAGTTTGACTGGGGCGGTCGCCTCCTAAAGAGTAACGGAGGCGCCCAAAGGTTCCCTCAGAATGGTTGGAAATCATTCGAAGAGTGCAAAGGCAGAAGGGAGCTTGACTGCGAGACAAACAGGTCGAGCAGGGACGAAAGTCGGGCTTAGTGATCCGGTGGTACCGAATGGAAGGGCCATCGCTCAACGGATAAAAGCTACCCTGGGGATAACAGGCTTATCTCCCCCAAGAGTCCACATCGACGGGGAGGTTTGGCACCTCGATGTCGGCTCATCGCATCCTGGGGCTGAAGTAGGTCCCAAGGGTTGGGCTGTTCGCCCATTAAAGCGGTACGCGAGCTGGGTTCAGAACGTCGTGAGACAGTTCGGTCCCTATCTGTCGCGGGCGCAGGAAATTTGAGAGGAGCTGTCCTTAGTACGAGAGGACCGGGATGGACGTACCGCTGGTGTACCAGTTGTTCCGCCAGGAGCACCGCTGGGTAGCCAAGTACGGAAGGGATAAGCGCTGAAAGCATCTAAGCGTGAAGCCCCCCTCAAGATGAGATTTCCCAATTCAGTAAGACCCCTTGTAGACGACGAGGTAGATAGGTTCGGGGTGGAAGTGCAGCAATGCATGCAGCTGACGAATACTAATCGGTCGAGGGCTTAACCATAATACCCAAGAAAGTGACGCAAGGCTTCGAAGCATCTTCCGATTACTTTTCGGGGAGCCCCAAACCACTTGAAGGGAACTAAAAGAACAAAGACTTTACGTACGTTTCGCTGCTAGTTTTCAGGGAATAAACAAACTCAAGTGGATTCCGGGAGGATCTTGCGAGTTTGGAAACAGCCTTTGGCGAGGTTGTACCTGAACAGAATAACGTTTGGTGATAATGGCGAAGGGGAACCACGCGTACCCATACCGAACACGGCCGTTAAGCCCTTCAGCGCCGATGGTACTTGGACCGCAGGGTCCCGGGAGAGTAGGACATCGCCAAGCACAAAAACACCTGCTCATAGGAGAGGTGTTTTTGTTGTAAATTCCATTTCTGCACCGCAGGCTTGGTAAGACAGCAGCCAGTACTTAGATACTTTTGGGGAGGGGTTAAGTTGATACTTTTTAAAGAAGGTCATAGTGACCAGGATACCCGGGTAATCGAGTCAATCGCATCGGAGTCGTTTTACAATCAACGCTTTCTTACCATTAGATTGTCGAATGAAAATAGCAATAAAGAAATAACCGGTATCGTAAAGAGCATCGACCAAGACCATCACAAAATCAATTTTTCCCATGAGAGAGGGATGGATTGGATTTCGGTTGACAACATACTTAGTGTGGAAATAAACGTGGATTAAGGATTAAAAATCAAAGGAAGCTGATCGCTCATGCGGTCGGCTTTTTTCTTTTACTACCGTTTAAACGTGATACAATAAGTACAAAGGAGTGACCGGTCCAAAATGAAAGATTATCATTGCTGTGCAACCTGTATCCATTATGAAATTCGTAAAGACACTCGGGATAAGTTTTTCTGCGGCCGATTGGGCTACGCCACCAGTCCAAAATACCAGTTCAAATGCTGGTCGCCGAAAGTACACATCTGCAAGCAAATTAAGAACGACAAGCAAGACAATCGATGAAGAATCTGTTATCGCGCTGACGATTTTTGTAATGAAAATGAAATATGTTGTTCACCTGAATGTAATGAGTGCAGTTTATAATAAGGACTAAGACCCCCCTTTTAAAATATATATCTTATGGCCCGCATCCCGTTGATGCGGGTCTCTTTTTGTATTTGGACGCGATGCGGAGTCCTCTCAAAAAAGAGCATGCTCACCGCTTCTCGCCCGTTTCTTCGATTGTCACAAATTGCTGAATAACAAAAAATCCTTTGATTCGACAACGGCGTTCGAGCAACTTTTCTAATGATATACGATAAAATATGAAAATAAATTTAGGAGAGGAGAAAATAAAGTGGAAGAGGAAGTTGTTAAATCTCTAATTTTCATTGTTTTATTCGCTGCTTATGTTGCGGTAAAAGCGGATTTCAAACCAAAAAGACCGTTTTAAGTTTCTAAGCGCCTGGCTCGCTCCACGTTGGGCGTTTTTGCGATGTCTGAAAGTAGATTCAGCAGAGAGGGATCCCGTTCAGGCAAAAATCGACGGAGTTGCAAATTCTCATGCTAAGCACACCCTGTTGTGATATGATGAAAGCGTTGCCTTTATTACATAAGAGAAATGGGGAGCATGCTATGTTTGAACATTTGGTAGTTTTTAAATTCAAGGAATCCATTTCGCAGGACGCAGAAAAGAATCTCCTGCGGATGCTGCTTGATTTTAAGGGAAAAATTCCAGGGATCGTCGATCTTAGCGCAGGTCTGAACGTTACGGGAGAAGTGGAGAATAGACACGGATACAGCTTGGGGTTGCGTGTCACCTTCGAAAATATGGAAGCGCTTCAAGAGTACGGACCACATCCTGTACATCAGGAATTTGTAAGTGCCTTGGATGGGCTGCTGGACAATGTCGTTGTAGTGGATTATCCGATGGGGGAGTGATTGGTATGAACTTTCCTCCCATGTCTCAGGAGAAACGGCTTCATAGGCTCGTTTACCCTCAGGGCAGAGTGCGAATGGTTTTGGATACGGATACATTCAATGAGATAGACGATCAGTTCGCCGTGATTTATGCTTTGCACTCCAAGGAGAGATTGCAGGTTGAAGCCTTCTACGCCGCACCTTTTCATAATGAATTGTCATCAGGTCCCAAAGACGGAATGGAAAAAAGCTACCAAGAGCTGAAGAAAATTCTGAGCGTCATGGGCCTGGAGGGAGAATATCCCGTGTATACGGGTTCGGAGGCTTATTTGCCGGATTCGGCTACACCTGTAGACAGCGCGGCGGCACGTGACCTGGTTGAACGAGCTATGGCCTCCCCGGAGGATGATCCGCTGTATGTGGCAGCCATAGGAGCGATCACGAACGTGGCGTCGGCCATTCTAATGGAACCGAAAGTGATAGAGAAAATCGTCATAGTCTGGCTGGGGGGACATGCCCTTCACTGGCCGAATACGGTGGAATTTAACCTGCGTCAAGATCTGCATGCGTCGAGAATCGTTTTGGACAGCGGCGTGCCCTTAGTATTGGTGCCATGCATGGGCGTGTCCTCGCATCTGCAAACCTCTTTGTCGGAATTGAGAGACTATGTGAAAGACATGGGCGAAATCGGCCAATATTTATACGAAACCTATGAAAAATGCAATAAAGACCATTTTGCTTACACACGTGTCATTTGGGACATTGCTACTATCGCTTATTTAAACAACGAGAGTTTAGCGTCAAGTTCCCTGGTTAACAGCCCGCTGCTTTCCGAGGATTTCCGTTGGAGCTTTGATGCTTCACGACATTTTATCCGTTACGTTTGGAGTATGAACAGGGACGGCATTTTCAAAGACTTATTCACCAAAATTTCCACTTCTCAACAGGGAAATGTGCGGTGAAAAAAGTATTTTATTTTTCAGCCTCCAGAGGCTCGCTTCCACACCGGCTATAATGTGCTTCCGGCTCAAACTAACGTCATTGGAGCCGCTGCCCATAGGAAAGCGCACCTTCAACAAAAGAATGGATAGAGATTCAGATGTATTCTGAAAACTCTATCCATTGCTAATAAAATGTCTGACATCACATTCAATTGCTTATTATTAATCGCTATAGTGGACTTCCTCTAGCTTTTAAAACACAGAGATCCTCTCCGAAGCACGTCCATATTATTGCGGGTTTGTTGTCCAGATCCCTGCCGTTTTCACGACAACGCGCGGCGGCAGCTTAAGAGTAGTTGTAATGAGCTCGGCGACATCTTCAGGCTGCATCATGCGGTCATCATCGCCTATTTTGAGCCCGGCGTTGGCCGCTAATTCTGTATTTACAGTGCTTGGGGTCAAGGCGGTGACGCGGATATTGGATTTCCGGACTTCATGGAAAAGAGATTCCGTCAATCCCATCACGGCAAATTTGGAAGCGGAGTAGGCGGAACCTGTAGCAGCGCCTCTTTCTCCGGCCGTCGAAGCCACGTTGATGATATATCCTTGCATTTGAGACAGCATAGTCGGCAATACAGCGCGAGTCACATAGTAGGTTCCCATCAGATTCACTTGCACGATACGTTCCCACTCTGCAGGATCCATGTCAAGCAATGTGCCAAATTTGGCGGTGCCGGCATTGTTAATCAGTATATCGACGGAACCCAGTTGTTCAATCAGCTTGTTAATCGCCGAGTTAACCTCGGTTTGGTTGGAAACGTCCGCAGTGGCAAAGTACGAATCTAAACCATAGCTGTTTTTTAATTCACCTTGCAAGGCTTCAAGATCGGTACTGCTTCTTGCTAACAAACCGAGACGGACTCCTTCTTTGGCCAGAGCGATCGCGGTTGCCTTGCCGATGCCTTTACCTGCTCCTGTTATAATGGCGGTTTTGTTCTCGAGCTTCATTCTCGTCACTCTCCCTTATCCATTCTTCTTTCTTTGTGAAAAAATTTTCCTCTGAACCATTATATTTATAAATGAACGTGATTACAAACGATGTGGTTGCTGCACGCACTAGCTCAATCGTAATTCCGGTTGGCCTTTTTCATTTTTCCTTGATCGCGTCCCTATATTGATAGGAATTTCTTACAAAAGCGATTTTTTCTTTAAGTTTGAATATGTTAGAATGAGTTCATTGATTGAAAATTTATAGGCCTTGTCGTCATCCTTGGAGGAAAAAAAGATGCAGCTCATCAATAAAGCAACAGTGCAGCAAAAGATCGATGCATTGAAAGACCAGAACGTTTATATTCATCTTGAAATGACCACAGGAGCGTACGCCTCGCACCACGACAGCTCCAAACATCCGGCAGCCAATTTTATTACTAATGCAGTTATTCGCTATTCCCAAGGGACAATTGCCGGAAACGGGCCCTACCGTGTCGGCTTGAGAATGTCGCAGGGCTGGGTATACTCGGAAGGGCTTACCCATTGGGACGAGACTCAGACGGAAACACTGCTTCTGGCCGGCCATGACACTCAAGGCAAGCTGGTAGTATCCTTGCAAATAAGCCGCGAGCCCTTCTAGAAGGAGAGGAGTAATACTATGGAACAACGCATTCTTGTTATACTGCCGCATCCGGATGACGAAGCTTTCGGTCTGTCCGGAACGCTGGCCAAGCACATAAAGGGCGGAGCTAAAGTTACATATGCCTGTTTGACCTTGGGCGAAATGGGACGGAATATGGGCGTGCCGCCGTTCGCCAATCGCGTAACGCTTCCGGCCATACGCAAGAAAGAGCTGGAGGAGTCCTGCCGGGCCATTGGCATCCAGGATTTGCGGCTGCTCGGCTTTCATGATAAAACGATCGAATTCGAGGATCATGAGCAGCTGGACAAACGGATAGAGGCTCTGATCAAAGAGATTGATCCTGCGCTGGTCGTCACCTTTTACCCGGGGCACAGCGTTCATCCCGACCATGATGCATGCGGGGAGGCTGTGATCCGAACGATTGAAAAGTTGCCCAAAGACCAAAGGCCGACCGTCCATTGCATCGCCTTTTCAAAAGACTGTGAGCTTGTTCTGGGGCAGCCTGATGTCGTGAATGACGTAAAAGATTTTGTGCAGCAAAAAATGGAATCGATACAAGCTCATCAATCCCAGTTTCAAGCCGCTGAATTGTTAGGCAGCAGCAAATTGAATAAAAAAGAAACCCAGCGGCGCTTTGGAACAGAACGTTTCTGGACCTATCAATTTGATTGATGTACATGTAAAGAAGAGGCCGCAACAGCGTGCCATAATATAAATATTTAGACTTCCGAGTCCCCGTCCGCGGGGATCTTTTTTTGCCTGTCGGGTTTCAAAGTTTGCTTGTCCGGTTAAAGAGTGAGACGGTATCTTTTAAGTAAATCCAATGACCAAAGGAGATGTGCTGACAAAATGGCAACAGGAGACACACAAACCAGCAGAGCTAAAGCAGGACATCCGGCAGAAGAAAAGAACACGAAATATAACAAACCTCGCCTGACTCTGGTCGAGCAAGCTGAAGACGGCAAAACAGGAGCAGAAGCGGAAGGACATCTAGCCGGCGAAGTAGAAATGGACAACGTTGTTACTACGTCGCGTAAACCACAAAGCGAAAATACAGATAAACGGCAGGATAGAAAAAAGTGAAAATGAATGTTCGTTCGAAATGTACGAATTATCTAAAGGAAATCATTCTAAGTGAGATGGTATGAGATGCAGGTTCCCCGAGACACGCCGTGTAGATTTGACTCTACACGGTTTTTTATCGTTTGAAAGGAGGTTTACAAGCAATTTTACATGCAAGCAGTCATTCATGATTTCTCCAAAAACTGGGTACGATATAACAAAGCCGGGTAAAGGAGAACTTTTATGGAGATGAATGCATACAATGTGCAAGTCGTTCAAGCGAATATCCGGGAGAAACATATAGTCAAGAATTTATATCCGCTATATCTGCACGACCTGTCTGCGTTTACGGCAGCAGATGTGGATGCCAACGGCTTATTCGATATTTCCTTTCTTGATTCATTTTGGCAGAACGAAGGGCTCATGCCGTTCTTAATTCGGGCCAACCATACTTTAGCCGGTTTCATCCTCCTGGAGACGGGCCAGTTTGCCCCAAAAACGGGGGAGGATTATTATTTAAGCGAATTTTTCATTTTAAAGAAATACCGTAGAAAAGGTGTCGGAAAGCAAGCCGTTCAGCAATTGTGGAGGCGTTACCCGGGCAAGTATCTTCTCGGAGAGCTTCACCAAAATGAGGCGGCGATAAAATTTTGGACCAGCCTGTATGAAGCCTATAATTTGAAATACAAGGATTATAGGGATGAGAAATTGTATTATCAGAGCTTTGAAATCAAAAAAGCCCAGCTGTCAAGTTGGACTCAGTGATAAATCTTTTACTATATGATACCGGGATTTATTGGTCGTGGTCCTGGGTTTCATCAGACGTTCTCGGTACCGCCATATCTTTAGCAGGAGATGTAGGATGTTTATCCGATACTGTTGCTGGCGGCGAAACCGGCAGGGTGTTATTGCTTTTAGTCGAGGGGCTGCCAGTCCTGCCGCCAGAATGAGCACAGCCAGTGAAAAGAATACATAATAAAATCAAGGATATTCGAAGAAAACCCTGCATTTTAAGTTCATCCTTCCTTGAAGTTGACTAACTAACGTTCGAGGTGCCAAAGTGTCCTTTTGTGGGGGACATGCAGTAGTGTCTACAAAACAACATTTTTTATACCCGCGAGAGCATCAAGCCCCGGCTGTAAATCACTATAAGTAAACTTTCCTTCTAATGGGTCAAGGATCTGTGATAAGTTAAAGGCAGTGCAATTATGTCAGGGGATGGTTGAGTGAATAATAAAGTTGATGAATGGATAGTAGAAGCGGATATTGCCAAAATGCAGGAAGCTATGGAAGCAGGCCTATTCAGTTCGGCAAATCTTGTCCAGGCCTACATTGAGCGTATCCGTAAATATGATCCCAAAATAAATACTATTCTAGAAATCAATCCGGACGCAGTGGAGATAGCGAAGTCTTTGGATCAAGAGCGAAAAGAGAAAGGCAGCCGCGGACCGTTCGCTTCTCAACTGCGTTCAGCAGGGGCCGTTTTACTTGCAAAAACCAACATGACGATAAAAATTTGGATGAGGCCAGACTTGCTGTTGCTGAGACGGCCATAGCAGTTTTGAAAAAGGCAGGCGCGACGATTGTAGATCCGGTTGAGCTTCCATGCGAACAGACGGAATGGGATTGGAATGTGCTGCGTTATGAATTTAAAAAATATCTCAATGATTACTTAGAGAAGCTGGATCCAACCGTGCCTGTCCATTCATTGAAAGAGGTTATAGCATTTAATATACAACACGCGGAAACAGCGTTGAAGTATGGGCAAGCCACACTGATCTGGTCGGAGGAAACAAGCGGCAAACTGACGGAACAAGATTATCTGGACAGCAAAATGAAAAATATGCAAATGTCGCGCGCACAGGGGATAGACTATGCCTTGGAGCAGCATCGTTTGGATGCACTCCTGTTTCTGGGAAATGAAGGCGGCTCCGATCTTGCAGCAAGGGCCGGGTATCCCTTGATTACCGTTCCTGCAGGATATGCCGCGAGCGGAATAA
This sequence comes from Paenibacillus sp. JCM 18996, assembly GCF_055392555.1. Lineage (NCBI taxonomy): Bacteria > Bacillati > Bacillota > Bacilli > Caryophanales > Paenibacillaceae > Paenibacillus > Paenibacillus sp. JCM 18996. The sequence goes on along the minus strand of NZ_AP043884.1, from coordinate 999,093 downwards.
CCACCCCAGGCGGCTATACGACAAAAGGACCGCAGGGCGTAACATTTGTGGGCACGGCATTCAGCGAACCGACATTGATGAAGGTAGCCTACGGTTTTGAACAAGCGACCAAACATCGCTGCCCTCCTAAGTTACAATAAATCTCCTCATGATCCCTCTTTTTTTATCGGTATAAAAACCTTGCTTTTCATCCACATTAACAAAGGTATGGATAGAATAGGAGGCGAACGGAAAATGAGCAGCAACGATTCCAGCTTACAATCGCAAAGTCAGCTATCTCAAGCGCAAAATTCGGTGAACACCGCACACAATGCTGTGACCCAAGCGCAGAGCCATCCCGGCGAACAGTTGATCAAGCAAGCGGAAACCGCGGTGCAACGGGCGGAAAGAGCAGTCGATCAGGCTGAAACGAACCGCGATCAAATGGCGGTCAATCAAGCGAAGACAGATCTGGAAGAGGATCAGGAGACTTTGCAAAACCTGGGGAATATATAGAGAAACTTTTATGGTGAATATTTTGACGTCTGTTGTGACAACGTATTTATTGGCGCGGTTACACTGCGCTCAGTTTAAAACACTTAGGGAGGCGTGAATACAGTGGCAAAGCCAGATAATCGTGCAGACAATGTGGAACATTTGCAGAAGAGCATTAACCATACGATCGCTAACATGGAAGAAGCGGAAGAGTATCTCAACGAACATGCAGAAGAAATCAGTCCGCAGGAAAGACAACAGATTGAATCAAAAAATGAGCGCCGTCGCCAAAGTCTGGACGCTTTCCGTTCGGAAATCAAGGATGAAGCCGAGCATCAGCGGCAGTCCTAAATTCTAAAATATAATAAGAAGGGAAGTTTCGACTGATGGCGACTGTACTGTACATCACTGCACATCCCCACGATCATCAAGCCTCCTACAGCATGGCTGTGGGAAAAGAATTCATAGACACTTATCGGGAAGCCAATCCACAGGATGAAGTGATCCATCTGGATTTGTACCAAATGAATATCCCGCATATTGACGCAGATGTTTTTAGCGGATGGGGGAAACTTCGTTCCGGATCTTCTTTGGACCAACTATCGGCCGCAGAAAAATCAAAAGTGGGCCGCCTGAACGAATTGGTGGAGCAATACATTGCAGCCGACAAATATGTCTTTGTGTCTCCAATGTGGAACTTTTCATTTCCGCCGACGCTTAAAGCCTATATCGATGCCATTTGTATTGCGGGCAAGACGTTTAAATATACCGAAAACGGACCGGTCGGCTTGCTTGGCGGCAAAAAAGCGATCCACATCCAAGCAAGCGGCGGAGTCTACAGTGAAGGACCTGCTGCCAGCTTTGAAAGTGGCCACAGCTATCTGAAGAAAATCATGCATTTCCATGGTGTTCCTTCTTTTGAGGGCATTTTTGTGGAAGGTATGGCGGCCATGCCCGACAAAGCCCAATCGATTAAAGAGAACGCCATTTCAAAAGCAAAAGACGCCGCGAAACGATTCTAGAACACTATGGCTGCTTCAATAGACCTGGGGAGGTGAAAATATGTCCAGCAATCAATTTTCCACGTATTACGACGGTTCCTCTAGTATGGAGTTATCCGAAGAAATTGCTGAAGGTAACGAAGTACATCAAAATGAAGAGCCTGCCTCCAATGAAGAGTGGCGCCGTTACATAGGAACGAATCCTTTCGTGGTGTAGGCCTTTTTGAAGCGCGTTCAAAGAATATAGTATTGTACACATAATGATAAAAACCCGCACCGGCGGGTTTTTGTTTTGTCCCCAATTTTTTTCTCCGTTCTGCTGAGGGAATAGATATAAATCCTTTAGGGAATCTTTTACCTAGAAAGGGGATTTGTATGCTCAATCGAAAAACAGCAGCAGCAATTCTAGCCGCTTTGTGTGTTTCAACAGCTTGCTCGCACAGCAAGCCTCAAAATAAAGCCTCTCAAACGAAGCAGCAGGCCGCAGATCATGGCAATGTGTTTGATCTAAGCAGCGATCATTACGTATTGTCTTTGAGAAATATCAATGGTGTTCCGTATTTCCACTCCAGAGATTTTGCCAGAGCGATGAATTATATGGACAAGTGGGACGCGGCAACGAAAACCTATGAGCTCGGAAACCATGATCCGGTTTTTAAAGTGGCAGCAGACTCCCTTCAAGCCCGCAAAGCGGATAAAACGCTCACTATGAGCAAAGCGCCCAGATTGGTGGATGGAGAGCTCTATTTGCCTGTCACTACTTTAAAGGAGCTTTTTGGTGATGACGTGAATTTTAGTATCGCCGGAAATCAGGCGCGGCTGCTCAGCAATCCCTCCTTTTACAGCGGGCATATCCAGGAACAGGTCAGGAGAGAAAAATTCGGCGGAAGCTACCGAATGGACACAGACAGAAATGGCCAAACGGAGGCGCGGGCAGCTGACAGAGGATTGGCATTTGCGGAGGATCCGAAGATTCCACTTTCAGCGGCCCAACGCACTCAAATGGATAACCTGATTGAAGCCTCTAAAAAATACGCGGGTGCGCCTTATGAATTCGGTGCAGGTCCTTACGCTGAAACTAGGAAGTTCGACTGCTCTTCCTTCACTCAGCATGTATATGGGAAATTTGGCGTGATCCTCAAACGGGAATCGAGGGCACAGGCAACCCAGGGGGTTGCAGTGGGACGCAACGAGCTGCGTAAAGGTGATTTGCTGTTTTTCAGTGTCGCCGACAGGTTCAAAACCAACAAGGAAGTTGACCATGTCGGAATTTATATTGGCAACATGAAGATGATTCATGCTTCACCTGCCGCTGCTGAATTCGGGGTAGTGATCTCCCCGCTGGATCAAGGCTATTGGGACCAGACCTTTGTCACCGCCCGCCGAATAGCCTTTTAACGAAGAAAGTGATAAAGCCCTCAGAAATGAATCATACTAAGCGGCTTTATCTCAGCGCGCAATGATTTATTGATTTTCATAAAGTATAAACTCGCTGGAATTGCTGCGAATATACTGCCCTATGCGTTGGATCGTTGCCGGTGAGATTTGTTGGTACCTGGCGTAAAAAGAGTTGAAAGAAGACAACATGTCCGGATCATTCTGCAGGTCCTGGGCTGAGAGATTGAAATTTTCCACACTTGCGGGGTGGCCGCTTTCTATCAGGACCTTCTCTATATCCTCAACAAAACTTACCGCTTCATGATCCTCGAAATAGCTCAGTCCCCTTTTTAACGACGGCCATCTTCCCGCTTGAGCCATAAAATAGGCGCTCCACCAATATAAGTCGGCTGGAGATTTACTCACGTGTTCATGATAAGCACGGAAGATAAAAAGCGATCGCTGTCCTTTGGTCAGTGCTGAATAAAACCGGATCTCGTCATCCCTACGTGTCCGTATATCCTTATAGGCTTGGAGCAAAGGTTGAAAGCACGCCGACCCGAGAGACCCGTCATCTAAAATGTCGAACTCTTCACGCTTGATTTTTACCAACAATATACAATCACTCCTTCCAATTGATTATAAATAAATAATGGACGGTTGATCAATAACCCAGCTTGTTTTAATGTAAATTTTTTGGCACAATAAACAAATGGTCGGTTTCGGCGGCTCAAGTGGAACAGGACGGATTGAAAAGAGGGTACCGAATGAATAAAGCATCGATTTACGGATTGACGTTGGATCAACTGACGGCATGGCTTATGAAATATGGGCATAAAGAATCCCGGGCATTGCAAGTTTGGGATTGGCTCTATAGGAAGCGGGTAACAGAGTTTTCGGAAATGGTCGATGTCAATAAAGCAGTTATTAACTTATTAGCGGACCATTTTGTCATTCAAACCTTAAACGAACATATTAAGCAAGAATCTGCGGATGGAACGATCAAGTTTTTATTCAAGCTGCAGGATGGCAATCTGATAGAAACGGTTTTGATGAGGCATAAATTCGGTCTGTCGGTGTGTGTCACAACTCAAGTAGGCTGCAATATCGGATGCAGCTTCTGTGCGAGCGGGCTGCTTTCCAAAAGCCGTGACTTGTCCTGTGGCGAGATTGTAGAACAAATTATGAAAGTACAACTGCATCTGGACCAGGAGAAGCAAGACGAAAGAGTAACCCACGTCGTCGTTATGGGGATTGGAGAGCCTTTTGATAATTTTGAAAACCTGGTGGATTTCCTGCGGGTGATCAAGGACCACAAAGGGCTCGCTATCGGTCCTAGACATATCACTGTTTCAACCAGCGGTCTTGCCGATAAAATCATTGCATTCGCCGACACCGATCTGCAGGTCAACCTGGCGGTCTCGCTGCATGCGCCAAATAACGAGCTTCGAACGCGGATCATGAAAATAAATCGTGCCATTCCCATTGAAAAATTAATGAAATCGATCGATTACTATTTGGAACAAACAAACAGGAGAATTACGTTGGAATATATTCTGCTGAAGGATGTAAATGACCGCAGGGAACATGCCGAGCAGCTGGCTGAATTGATTGGCGAAAGACGGCATCTGGCCAATGTCAACCTGATTCCGTATAATCCTGTGGATGAACACAGTCAATATCAAAGAAGCGAGCAGTCAGCGGTGCGCGCATTTTACGACACATTGAAAAAGCAAGGTATCAGTTGTACCGTTCGACTTGAACATGGAGTGGATATCGATGCGGCGTGCGGACAATTAAGAAGCAAACAGATCAAACAAACCATAGAAAGTTAACTTTAAAAAGGACACATTATCCGATCAAAGGTCGCGTATATCGCGGCCTTTTTTTTGAACAAGAGAGTGCCCCGCTGCCATAGTATGAAGAGAGCAACGCTAACTAATTTGGCGGGATAGGTGTCGAAGGCAAGCGAAGTGGTTATAAAAGAAATACAGGAATATTTACCAAAATCAGGGGGGGTTCCAATGTTAAAGGATAGTTACAAAATACTCGATAGCTTACGGTTGCCACACGGACTTTACCTGGCATCTTCGTCAACGCACTATAACTATGTATGGATCCGGGATAGCGTATACATGTCAATGCCTTACCTAGATAAACCCTGCGATACCTATGAACGGACATATCACCGTTTGCTCGACCTATTCGCGGAATACGAAGATAAAATCGAATACCATACCAAGGTAAAGCCTGAATGTACGTGGCAATTTATCCATTCCCGTTTCTCTGCGGATGATGTCAGGGAGATCACGCATGAGCCTTGGGGACATAATCAGCTTGATGCCATCGGCGCATTCCTGTTCGGCATTGGCGCCGGACTTGCCGCAGGCAAGCAAATGCTCCGGAACAATGCGGATGAACGAATCGTTGCCAAAATTGTCGCGTACCTGTCATGTATAGAATACTGGCAGTGTCCCGACAACGGAATGTGGGAGGAGGACATGGAACTCCACGCCAGTTCAATCGGCGCGTGCGTTGCCGGCTTAATCAGCCTGATTAACACTGTAGAAGTTCCGCTGGAAATAATAGATAACGGAATAGCGGCGCTGAGAGAGCTTGGTGACCGTGAGAGTGCATCAAAAGACGTGGACTTGGCGCAGTTATCGTTAATTTATCCTTATAACCTTGTCGGCCCGGACGTGGCCGAACGGATTATAGCGAAGGTGGAATCGAGTTTGCTGCGCAAACGAGGAGTTATCCGTTATGCTGGAGACAGCTACTACTCTACGTTAGAAAGCTCGCACGGACGGTACGAACAGAAATCGTTCTATTACGGAACAGAGGCGGAATGGACGTTCGGGCTGCCATGGCTGGCTCTGTGTTGTCATACGTTCGGCGACACGGAAAAAGCGTTGCATTACATCCGCCGGACCGAGGAAGTAGCGTTAGAAGGAGGGATTTTGCCGGAACTCTATTATGCAGGGACGGCAGTGCCGAATCCTAACACACCTCTTGGCTGGAGCAGCGCGATGTATATATTGGCGAAGGAAGCCGTAAATATTGGAGCTGTGGTGCGCGTATGATTGTGATTGACGCAGACCCGGGCAACCGATTCCCGGCGTACAGATGGAGGAATAACGCAAAGTTGTGAGCCGCATCGAATATAATTCGGTGCGGTTTTTTCTATGATGTGTTCCTTCGCCGGCATTACAAAAAATTTATATAAAAAGTTTTGATAAAAAGAGTTTAAACTTTTAAAATAATAAAATGAACAAAAAGGAGGACTGTATGTGGCAGTGAAAGTGGTTTTTCTGGATATCGATGGCACTATTCTCACTGAAAACAAAACAATACCAAGCAGTACAAGGCTTGCGGTCAATCAACTGCTGAACAAAGGAATCAAAGTAGTACTTGCTACGGGCAGGTCACCGTACTTCACGGCTCCGGTCGCAAAAGAACTTGGCGTTCATTCCTATGTCTCTTTTAATGGTTCAATTGCAAACCATGAAAATGAAATTATTTTTCATAAAAAATTAGAGATGGAGTATGTGCGTGAAATTATCGGCAAATGTGTCCAATTGTCACACTTAAGCGTTCTGCAGGCTTCATATTCCGTTTTTTCACCCTCCGTCAGAGAGGACGCCAGACTAACGAATTACTTCGGTTACTTTAATGTAAGTGTTCCGGAGGATATACACCTGGACTATGATAATGAGGACATTTATCAAATATATTTACATTGCCCTCAGCAACAAGAGGAATTATATAGGTTCGAAACAATGGGAATTGACCGGATCCGTTACAATGATTTTGATTTGGATATTCTTCCAAAAGGCGTCAGCAAAGCCGTGGGCATTACAGCGATGTTAAAAATGATGGATATTTCTGCAAGCGAGGCTGTTGCGTTTGGCGACGGTTATAACGATATAGAAATGCTGGGTTTAGTCGGTGTGGGGATTGCGATGGGAAACGCCGAAACTGCTCTAAAACAAGCTGCAGACTTTGTAACAAAACCTGTTCACGAAGACGGTATAATGTTCGGCTTAAAAAAAATCGGTCTTCTGTGAATTGTACTTAATCATGATTTCAAGAGGAATAGCGTGAAAAAAGGCAGATAATAAAAGATATATTGAACTGAATACGCTTAACCGATAAAAATAATAATTATTTTTCATATCACTGTATTTTTTGCTGTTTTCACTTTTCTCGATATAGGATTATGATATACCACGTAACAAAAATTCAAAGCCATTATTCGCTGAATTTCCGAAGCGGAAAACGGGGGAACCATCTGATGAGCGAATGAATGATCATTCGTCATTTGGGGTGAATCATTGACACTTATTAAGAGCGTCAATGTAGGGCGACTCTGAACGCCCGAATCCGACAGCTAACCTCGTAAGCGTTGTTAGAGAGGGTGAACAACTTGGGCTCCGATTGGAACCACAGGGGATACCTCTGTGGTTATTTGTTATGCGAAATAGCAGAGACGATGGGGAAAGTTGGAAAACTACGTTAATTGCAGCTGGGGGTTCGATATGATCCATCATGTACAACTATTGGAAGCTGTCTTTATTTTATTGGCAGTTCTGGCAATCTGGTATGCCGTGTCTAACTTCACTTCCTTCAAAAGGGTGTTGGTTGGCCGTCCGATGCGAACCAGTGAACTTTACGCAAAACATAACAAATTGTTTTGGGTCATCGCATTACCAATACTCTCTGCAGATTTATACTCTTCTGTTGCCTACGGTCCCGAAGCCGGAATGACGGAGTTGCTGAGGCTGGGGAGTGCAGCTCAATGGCTCATTCTGCCAATTACGGCTTCAACCGTTTTATTATTGGCTATACTCATTGTTTCTTACATTATGGGGATTATTGCCTATCCGAGCGGCGGGGGCGCTTACTCCATCGCTAAAGATAATTTCAAGAAACCCTGGGCATCTTTGGTCGCATCCAGCTCTCTGCTTGTGGATTATATCTTAACCGTAGCTGTCTCCGTGTCGGCGGGAATTCAGGCGGTTTCATCGGCCTATCCTGTGATCGCACCTTACAAAACTACGTTGGCGCTGCTGTGTGTCATGTTATTAGTTATCGTGAATTTGCGTGGCGTGGCGGAGTCTGCCAGCATCTTTGCCTGGCCGACCTTTTGGTTTATGGGAAGCATGCTGCTCGTCATTTTTATGGGCTTCGCTGATGAACTTCGATTCGGCTTTATCCAACCCTCAACTCCAATTTTTGGAACTATGCCGGAAGGCATCACGATGCTTTTGATCTTAAAAGCTTTCAGTTCCGCCTGTTCGGCATTGACGGGAATAGAAACGATATCCAATGCTGTTCCGGTGTTCCGCGATCCCCAGCAAAAAAGTGCCATCAAGACATACATCGCATTGGGAGCAATAACCGGACTTACTCTAATGGGAATCGCTTATCATCTTTATGTCCAAGGCATTCAAATTAATCCGGACAAGACAATGCTGTCTGAACTCGCAGAACACTATTTTGGCCATGGAATTTTATATCAAATCATCATTTGGTCGACTTTTATCGTCCTGATCTTGGCTGCCAATTCGACTTTCACCGGATTTTCTCAACTCTCCGCCATTGTTGCGGCAGACGGCTTCTTGCCAAGAGCGTTCACCAATCGCGGCGACAAGTTGGGCTATTCAAATGGTATTTTGCTGCTCGCCGGATTCGCCTGTATTCTCATTGCCGTGTTCCAAGCGCAAACCAACGCATTGATTCCCTTGTATGCCATCGGCGTTTTCTTATCTTTTACCATTGCCCAGATCGGATTATGCATCCGTTGGAAAAGGGTGAAAGGCCCTATGTGGAAAGCCAAGTTCTCAGTTAATTTGATAGGTACAATAATCACCGCTTTGGTGACGGTAGTCGTGGCCATTACAAAATTTCTTGCCGGCGCGTGGATTGTGTTAATCATATTGCCATTCATTATTGGCTTCTCGGTCGCCGTGCGCAAGCATTATGACTGTATCGCAAAGGAGCTTCGCATAGATCCGAAAACCACTTTGCCGAGTCCGCACCGTGTTGTCACCATTGTTTTAGTGTCTGGTGTGCATCGAGTAGTAAATAACACCGTATCATTTGCCAAAAGTCTGGATACGCAGGTTGCTGCCCTTTATGTCGGTTTTGACGATGAATCGATCGAGAGGATGAAGAAAAAATGGGAGGAATGGGGTAATCCTTGCAAGTTAATCACGCTTCGGAGCGAGTTCCGTTCCATCCTTGGCCCATTAAGCCGATATATACACCGGTTGGAAGTAAAAGAAGGCAAGCCGGATCATATTCATTTGATCATGCCGCAATTTATCCCGAGAAGATGGTGGCACCATATTCTCCATAATCAAAGTGCATTATTGATCCGTTCCTGGTTTTTTCGCCATAAAGATGTAATTATTACGACAGTGCCTTACCATCTGCATGACTAGGTGTTAAAACAATCCAAGTATTGCCAAACAACTAAAATTCGTGGATATTCACTGTGCTGATGTTTTCGGGGCTGTGTCAGTAAGAGACAATCTTCCAATTATCGTTGATTCCATTTTTGAGGTCGAGAATTAGGTCTTGTCACTTTAAGTTAACAAAGGAATCCAGTGGAGGAGATGGCGATAGTAAGTACTCTGCTATTGTTAGTTTTACTTTGGTTTCCATAATGTATTAATATTATAGATGGCAGCAGTCATAACCGATGAACAAGTAAAAATAAGAAAGCGGGAACAGCATGGGTCGTAAATGGAACAATATTAAAGAAAAGAAAGCCTCAAAAGACGCAAATACGAGTCGAATTTATGCCAAATTTGGAGTTGAAATTTATGTAGCGGCAAAGAAGGGAGAGCCGGATCCAGAATCTAATCGAGCCCTAAAAATTGTACTTGAGCGAGCCAAAACGTACAATGTACCGAAAGCGATCATTGACCGTGCGATTGAGAAGGCAAAAGGAAGTTCAGAAGAAATATATGAAGAACTCAGATATGAAGGCTTTGGACCAAATGGATCCATGGTGATAGTAGATGCACTCACAAATAACGTGAACCGTACCGCTTCGGCTGTGCGTTCTGCTTTTAATAAAAACGGCGGGAGCATGGGTGTAAGCGGATCAGTGTCATATATGTTTGATCAAACTGCTGTCATTGGCCTGGTGGGTAAAACCACAGATGAAGTATTTGAGATATTAATGGAAGCGGATATAGACGTACGGGACATTTTTGAAGAAGATGAGTCCGTTATCGTTTATGCTGAACCTGACCAGTTCCAAGCACTGCAAGAAGCATTCAAGAATGACGGAATAACTGAATTTAAGGTAGCGGAACTAACAATGCTCGCACAAAATTACGTAACACTTCCGGAAGACACCCAGGCACAATTTGAAAAAATGATAGATGCATTAGAGGAGCTGGAAGACGTTCAACAAGTATACTACAATGTGGATTTTACTGATTAATCTGAATTCCTGTCATGAAAAATGAGGTCGACCAGAAAGATCTGGTGACCTCATATTACGAACAGGAGTAATGTTGAACAGAAAAGCTTACAATAATTTATTGTTGACCCTCTGTGTAAATTTGGAAGGTTACACCGAATTTATCCGTTACAATACCGAAAGATGGGCTAAAATGAGTTTCTTGCAGCGGCATGTTCACTTGACCACCTTGCTGCAAGGCTTCATAAATTCGTTTTGATTTTTCCGCGTCGTTAGTTGAGAGACAGATAGTTACTTGATTTCCACTTTGATGGGGCTGACCTGGAAATGTATCAGAAAACATAAGCTCCGATTCGTCAACTTTTAACATAGCGTGTGCCACACGATCCTTTGCAGTTGCCGGTAAAGGGAATTCGGGGTTTTCCGGCATCTCACCGAAAGTTTGGTTAAAGAGTAGTTTAGCATCCAATGCTTTTTCGTAAAATTGAATTGCTTCCTTAGCATTTCCATCCATCACTAAATAGGGGGTCAATCGTAGTGTCATGATTATTCAGCTCCTTAGGTTCTAATTGATTTTTGTTCGTTTCTACCATGCTCCATACTTTTAATAATCGTCCAGGGCACGCACCGTTTGATACTTGACAATGAAAACCATTACACCTCCCATTGTTACCCATAATTCTATTGTATAACATAGAACGTATGTTTGCAATCTGTGAATTCAGATCCCGTTCAGCGCCCGCTGCATGAGCGGCATACAGCCATTAGATTTTCGATTTAACTTTACATGACCATATTTAGAAGCCCGTATTCCACTAGGGAGTTACGGGCTTCGTCATGAGCCGGCCGTAGTTGAAGGTATTTTAGCAAAGGGGGCGAATATATGACTCAACTGCTTAACGGGAAGGGAGACAAGGATGAGCTTTGATGAACAAAAGCGGAAATCTAGACTATTTTCATTTGGGCGGGGCCGACGGACTGAGAGCGCTGGCATGCTTAGCGGTGATCTTTCATCATATCGCCCAACGTTTGTCGATGCGGCAACAATTCGGCTGGGTTCAAGAAATACAGTCTTTGCTGCTTGCGGGCAATGCGGGTGTGAGCGTGTTTTTCGTCTTAAGCGGATTTTTATTGTCTATTCCTTTCTGGCGGAACTACTTGGACCAGAAGGGTCTCCCTGATATAAAATACTATCTATTCCGACGTGCAGTGCGAATAGCACCAGGTTATTACTTCGTCTTTCTCATTTGCATGACTATTGTACTTCTGCTTAAAGTTCCTAGTGAACATTTCTGGCTGCGTGCCGCCGCCGGTTTAACCTTCACATCCGCTTTTTGTGAACGGCAGTGCTAAAATCCCCAATAATGGCACTTGAAAATTCCCCATAATCGGCAGACACTCTTCCTTATGGGGGAGAGACAATGATCAGGAATGGGGAGTTTTACGTGATTCAGCACATGACACAAAAAGGAATGAGCAAGACGCAAATCGCCGAGGAACTCGGCCGTGACCGGAAGACCATCGGGAAGTGGCTCCGGGAAGACGGTCCGCAAGCTTACAAGCGGCAAACGCCGAAACCGAGCATCCTGGCGCCGTTCCAAGACTACATCCGTTCGCGAATGGAAGAAGGCTGCCTGAACGCAGCGGTACTGTTCGACGAAATCAAAGCCAAAGGCTACATGGGCCAGATCCGACTATTGCGTTCGTTCATGGAGCCACTGCGGCCAGCGGTGCTCGCCAAAGCGACCGAACGTTTTGAAACGCCGCCCGGCAAACAAGCGCAGGTGGACTGGGGACATTTCAAAGTCGAATGGAAGGGCGAGGCGAAACGGCTGTATGCCTTCGTCATGGTGCTTGGCTATTCCCGGATGATGTACCTCGAATTTACGGAAGACGAACGACTGGATACGCTGATGGGCTGCCATGTCCGGGCGATGCAGTATTTCGGCGGCAGGCCGGAAACCGTGCTCTACGATAATATGAAAACCGTTGTCACCGGTGTGGACGATCAGGGCCACCCGGTATGGAATGAGCGGTTCGCCCGTTTTGCCGCTCATCACGGGTTCCTGCTCCGGCGCTGTGCGCCGTATCGTCCACGCACCAAAGGGAAAGTGGAAAACGGTGTCGCGTATGTACGCAAAAACTTTTGGCCGCGCGTGCGCACCTTTACCGGTTTGACCGATCTGAACATCCAAGCCCGCTTGTGGCTCGATACGGTGGCCAATGTCCGTATCCACGGCACCACGCATGAAGTGCCGCTGCAGCGTTTACAGCAAGAAGTTCTGCAGAAGTTTAATGTGCGCCCCTTCGATGAAGCGGAGCGGCATGCCCGCAAAGTGTCCGCCGACTCCCTGATCTCCTATGCGGCGAATCGCTACTCGGTGCCCTGGCGGTATGTGGGGCAAACAGTGGAGGTGCAGGATGAGCGCAATGGCCGCCTCCGAATTTTTGCTGGGGACAAGCTCATCGCCGAACACGACAAAGCCACTGGGCACCATGAGGTGGTCTTCGACCGCAAGCATTCCGAAGGCATCCGCTCCGCAGTCGGGAAGCCCAAGCAGCTGCCCATGCCGCGCTTAGTCCAGCAAGCGTTGCCCGACGTGGTCGTGCGCGATCTGTCGGTCTACGAGGCGTTTCTGAATGAGGCGGTGATCCAATGATGGTGGTCACCGAACGGTTACAAGAGGCTTTCGAAGAACTCGGGTGGAGCCGGATTCCGGAGATTCTGCACCACCATGCCGAGGAAGCGGCGGCACAGAACCGGACATATCTGGAGTTTCTGGATGGGCTGCTGCAGGAGGAACTGTCCGCTAAGCATGACCGGTTCATCCGCATGAAAACCCGCATGGCACACTTACCGTACCACAAAACGCTCGATCAGTTCGACTTCGGCTTCCAGCCGTCGGTCGAAGAGCGGCGCATCCGGGACCTGGCGACACTGCGCTTTGTCGAGCACCAAGAGAATCTGGTCTTTTTGGGGCCGCCCGGTGTGGGTAAAACCCATTTGGCCGTAGCACTCGCGCTGGAGGCGATTAAACGGCGCTACACGGTGTATTTCACCACCGCACACGATTTGGTACAGACCTTGCAGCAAGCGCATCTCAATAACACGATTACGCAGAAAATGAGGGCGCTCACCAAACCGAATCTGCTGATCATCGACGAGATCGGCTACCGGAAGATGGATGAAACTGCCGCCCACTTCTTCTTCCAGATCATCGCGGAGCGCTACGAGTCTGGCTCGATCATTCTCACCTCTAACAAGTCTTACGGCGCCTGGGGAGAAATCTTTGGGGACTCGGTCCTCGCTACCGCCATCCTCGACCGCCTCCTCCATCACTCCAGCACGATTAACATCAAGGGGGAGAGCTACCGAATCAAAGAGAAGAAAAAAGCCGGATTTTTCCGACCCGATCCGGATGAGGAAAAAGAAAATTAAATAGATTTTCACCGGCCTCACGCGGGCCTTCTACTTGCACCTTTTGGGGAAAATTCAAGTGCCGGTTTTGGGTAATTTTCGTTTGCAGTTGACATTTTCACTATGTCACTTTATTTCCATCCGATGTGAACGGTCCCCTATGGTCGATTGGGTTTGAAGTGTTTTGCTATGCCCTGATGCCTCTATTCATGGCGGGACTGTTCGTAATTGGAAAGAAACGTTCTTTTCTTAAATCGATGGGATATTGGATCATAGTCCTTCTGTTCATCCTGGCGTTAAATCACTTGGTCCATTCTATGCTTACTCCTGGGAATGATAAGAGGGGGTGGCAATATGGGTTGATCGGGGGGGCCAAGTATTGGATGCCAAACTACAACCCGATTGGCTTCTTTGGACACTTCACGGTAGGGATTGTAGCCGCAGGGATCACGACAAGATTGCAACTACCGTCGGTCAAGATTACGAAATTCGCGAGTACAGGCGGCTTTGATTTCTTGGGGTGTGCAGGTTTGTTGTTCTCGCTCCTGTTGCTTTGGATCCTACGCAAGTCGCCGGAGTTTAGTGTAAGCTGGCAGAACCAGCCTTACTTCTTCCCTTACTTTGCTATTCTTATTGCCATTCCATTGGTAACAGCGCCTTATTCCATCTTCTTGCGTAAGTTGCTCGATAATAGATTCTTCAGATTTACTGCCAAGGTATCTTTCGGCCTATATTTATGGCACCATTTGATAATCACGATGATGTCTATGTATTGGGCCAAGGATTATCAATTCATGGGTATCGCCAGCTTAGAACGTTGGGCAATCCTTTCAATGACAATATTAGGCCTATCATATCTAATTGCGGCGATATCTTATTACTTGATTGAGAAACCCGCATTGGACTGGGCACATAGACTACGGAAAAGACAGTCAATCCCGATCCAGTCTGATCAGATAGGAAGTGGTATTTGATGACACCAGAACATTCAAAGACCATTGAATTACTTACACATTCAGTTTCCCAGCACTACCGTTATGACGCATTAATTCTCATAGGCTCCGTCGCCAGAGGGGAAGAAACGGAAGGTTCCGATGTGGATTGTATACTTGTTGATGCGCGATCCCCAAAAGGGGAACCGCAGGGAGCGTAGCTCCCTGCGCAACGACATCGTCGTTTGGTTCCAACCATGTGGGCTGAAGGACGTCCTTCTGCGTTTAAAAAAGAAAAAGGAACTTAGTTGCCTTTGATCATATCCCACAGCAGCGACTGAACTTCTTTCTCATTACGGTCAACCTGCTGCCAGTTGATCAGTTTCGACCGTTCAGCAAACGGGCCAGTGTCTGGATTTAACACCATTCCGATCTGTGGTGAAATTGCATCATATGGCGTGTTGTCAGGTGACGCATCCGAATTGATAAACAGTTCATTCATGGGAGTAGCCAGTGCGTCAAACTGATTCATGTAGGGAAGTCCCAAAATGAGTTCGATGGTATGCAGCACACTGGATTGATCGTATAACGTATGGGAGACATTGTTTTTCTTTGCCCACGGGCTTGCCAGCATGAAAATGCTGCGATGCCCTTCTACATGGTCGCGTCCTGATTGAGGATCGTCTTCTTGTACAAAAACCGCCGTTGAATTCCAGTCAGGAGTGTGCGAAAGGTAATCAAGTATCATTCCAGTAGCCTGGTCGTTATCAGCAACCATCGATTGAGGAGACCAGTAGCCGGGCAATCCCCCGAGAGTATGATCTTCCGGCAGCCAAATGATCGACAAGTCGGATAGACCGTTTTGTTTCATATCCTCAATGGTTGATTTGGCCCGCACCGTGTCCGGATAGCCCATGACAAAACCGTTAGGCACAGTCGGACTCGTATGCGATGCAATGGTTTGCAGGTTATTGGGATCCGCACTGACCTGTTTTCCTTCAAATCCGAAGATGCGGAATGATTTCCCTTTCTTAATCGCTTGATCGACAAGAAAGCCGGAGTGAGGGAAAGAAACGTTTGCAGAGCCTTGATCTGGAACGCGTGACTGCCATGAATCTGACCACATCAAATCGTTGGACCAGGTTTTTTCCGCATAATCCGTCAGTTGACCGGCGTTCAAGTAGAAATGTCCGGTGATGCTCACTTCTGTGTCGGTAAAATAATTGTCAAGAAGACTCCAGCGTTTTGCCATTGCATGCGAATTCGGGGTGTTCTTTTCTCCGTACATGACCAGATTGGGATCTCCATTTCCTCCTTTAATATCGCCGAATTCCTGGTCGTATGTTTTGTTCTCACGGATGATCATGACCACATGCTTGATTTTGTCGCTTCCTGCACCTTCCTTATTGGGTATAACATTATTTACTGCATCAGGCGGATTGTCGTACCGGTTGTTTTGAACGAATTGATTAGTGTACTGAGAAAGTTTGTCCGCTGTCGGGACAGGAATGACTGACATGGAACCGGTAATCAAGGAAGCGAGGTTTTGACCCTGAGAAGTTGGGCCTCCTCCTACACCTTTCGCATTAAGCACATAAATCTTTGAAGCGTCCGATGAGATTCTGACATCACTTGGCCACCAGCCGGTAGGGATGTACCCTTTCACAGCCTGTGTAGCTGTATCGATGACAGTCAAGGCGTTCAGTCCGCCATCTGCTACGTAAAGAGTTTTGCCATCAGGAGTTAAAGAAAGTGCGTTCGGGACGGCGCTGTAAAGATTTTTTTGGGTCGGAAAACGTGTTTTGAATTCTGGATCGACATCAATGCGCGTATCTTCCACCCATGCTGCATCGGCCCCTTTTTTCAGGACAGAAACGTTATCGGTATTTCCGTTTGTTATGTACACGGTGCCGCCATCCTGACTAATTGCAATTGCCGTCGGGTGTTCACCAACCGGAACCGTAGCCGCAGGGGCAATCGGCCCTGTTTGTGTGGCGGCAGGTGAATTTGTGATCGTGTTTGGTGTAACCCGGTTGTAAATACTTACGGACCGATCCGCCCAATTGGAAACAAAAACCTGTTTACCGTCGGGCGATACTTCACATGTATAAGGCGAATTGCCTGTCGGAAGAGAGGCTGCTGCGGTGTCAGTAACCGTATTGATATCTGTGACGGTATTTCCCAGATTATCAGCGACAAACAAATCGTTGCCATCGGGACTCATCGCCATTCCGCCGGGAAAGCCAGGAACATCGATCGATTTTTGTAAGGAAAAATAGCGGTCTACCATATTGACGGCATAAACATAAACCTTGTTGGCACCGCCCCCGGAGGCGTACAGCTTGCTGCCGTCTTTGGAAAATTTGACACCTATGAACAATGGATCCTGGGGAATGAAGTACAACTCTTGATTTGTGCTTAAATCAATAATGGAGATGCCTTTTTTCTCCTCGCCGTTGCTGCTGATCGCCATAAATTTCTTGTCGGGTGAAATATCCATTCCAAGCGGCATGTTGTGAGTGAGATTGACTTGCTGGCCTGCAGGAGTAATTTTTTGACCCGTAGGTAAAACCGAAGTGCCGGTTGCATTTGAATACGTACCGGGAACATATCCAAACAGAACTCCACCTCCGCCTGCGGCATAGACAATGCTTCCTAACGATAAAGACAATATCGCTGCAGAGGCAGCCAAACGTCCCCATTTCCCTTTTTTCATAGTAACCTCCTTAAAAATTTAGTACTAAAAAAATTACCACAATTTATTTAGCATGAATCTGTAGAATTTTAAAGAATTTGTTAAGAGGCCCGGCTCTGTATGAATGGGGAAAAGACGTGCTAGTAAGCCAGCAAGCTCAATTCGAGCCACTGTTATTCCCTCGGTAAGCCCAATAGAAACGGTTGCGGCCGCATAGAGATGCTCCGCTCTCTTGATGCCCACTTCGTGGAACACGCAGTCCTTCCCGAGCTCAATGCCGCGGAAATCCACTGCCCGAGCTACGTGTATCTTCTTGGCGATGTCCGCTCCGACGACCAACGTTTTTTTATGCGGGGGAATATCTAAAAAATTCAAGTTATTGGTTTCAATGCCAGGTGCACTGGGTAAACGATAGTATCAAGTGCAAGGAGGTATAAAGAATGACTGAACCGATTCGAAACAAAGATTTACTTGACAGTGACAACAACATAATCAAAATGGTAGCCAGAGGCATGTCGTTGGAAGAAGCTGAAGAGTTTGTCAACGGAGTCAATATCGCAGAGGAAACTTATACCGTCCATAGCCATAATATCGGAGACTAAATCAAAAACGAAAAAAGTCGGCTCGAGGATTTTTCGATCGGTATGTTAGTTTACGATACATTTTAAAAGAAAATATTTTAATGAAAATGGCCTGTCCTAAATGGAGAGGGCCATTTTTCGTTTCGTCGCTGTCCGTTCAATCCAAAAATCCGTGGCTTATTCTACCAAATTGCTCATTTGTTGTGAAATGAGTTATAATTTAAGAAAGGTTACTTATAGCAAGTTACAGGGGAGTCATGTCGTGATTGTTAATACGAAATTGCATATTCCACATTTGCGAAGAGAGTTACTTGTTGAACGTCCAGCGATCATGAATTTGCTAAGTGAAGGATTAAAAAAGAAACTAACGGTTGTTACGGCTCCTGGGGGATACAGCAAGACAACGGCTTTGAGTCAGTGGGTACAGCAGAACGGCGTACCTTGTGCATGGGTTTCTTTGGACCCGTTGGATAATGACTTGACCCAGTTCTGGAAATATGGAATTGCGGCTATCGACAGCAAGCGACCGAATTTTGCCAAAGCCATGAACCCGTGTTTATCCACGCTCAAATCCGGAACCTTTGAGCCTTTTATCACAGCAATGATTCATGAATTTAGCAGCTTTTCCGATGAACTGGTAGTTATTTTTGATGATTTTCACTCGATAAGTTTATCCTCAATCCATGCCTCGGTTGCGCGTTTACTTGAGCTTTTACCCGGTCACATTCATCTATATATAGCAAGTCGTGCGGAACTGCCATTTCCTACGGCAAGATTGCAGTCTACAGGCCAAGTCGTTACAATTACAAGTCAGGATTTGCGATTTCAACTCGATGAGGGAATTCGTTACCTGCGGGATTGCATGGGGTTTTCTTTGTCCGAACATCACATATCTATGCTCGTTCGTCGCACGGAAGGATGGATAAGCGGACTGCACCTTGCAGCAATCTCGCTGAACACAAGCACTAATTTTAACGATTTTATTCATGCTTTTTGCGGTGAACACCGTAATATATCAGATTATCTGTTTCAGGAGGTTCTCAGCCGCCAATCCGAGGAGATGCAAGTTTTCCTCCTGGAAACTTCGATATTAAACAGGATGAATGGATCTCTTTGCAACGCGATAACCGGACTATCCAATTCCCAGGAACTGTTGGAACTGCTGGATCAGCAAAACCTGTTCATCGTTTCTCTGGATCAACGGCGGGAATGGTATCGATATCATCACTTATTTTCCGATTTTTTGCGAAAGCATCTTCGGCAGAAGCGTTCGGCACGGTGGAAACCTTTGCATGTTGGTGCAGCGTGCTGGCTGGAGGAGCATGGATTATATGAGGAGGCGGTGGATCACTTGCTTATGGGCGAGCATCACCTCGAAGCCGCTTCCCTAATTGAAAAGCACTTGCTCGACATGCAGCTGAGGAGCGGTGTGCTGCACAGATGGTTTAGTCTGCTGCCCGAGTCCTGTCTAACGGGGAAACCGGAGGTACAATTTCTTTATGTGAAAGTATTGGCCGAGTCCGAAGAAATGGAACTGGCAGGTTCAAAGCTTCGAATGATGGAAGACAAGCTGTCCGATCCGGATTGGAAACCGTTCGTCGGCACGTATCTTTATTTGTCCGCGGCGATTTCCTTTTACCGGAGAGACTTTAAGCGAACGAACGAATATTTGGAAATGTTTGAGAAACATATGCCGGAAGGCAGCTATATTCAGATGATTGAAGCAAACTCGTATACGACAAATTTTGATTCTCTATTGGTTTTTTTCAATGATTTGCATGAAGCGGATGGATTCTTTTATAAGTGGATCAAGGTCTGGGAGAACAAGAAAAATTACCCTTACGTCGGTTTTTTTTATATCACTTACAGCTTTCTTTTATATGAATGGAATCGTCTGGAAGAGGCTGCTGTCTATGCGGAAAGAGCACTAATGCAAAAGTGCATGCAGCCTTATGGCCTTATTTTAATGGGTGCAGCCATCAGCTATGCACGGATCTGTCAGGCTAAGGGAGATACGGCAAAAGCTTTTGAACTGCTTGAGCAAGTTAAGCTGAAGATCGATTCACCCGATAAAAATATTTTTGAGAAAAAGTTGGACGCAGAGAAGGCGAATTTGTCACTGACTAACGGCTCCTTCGACAATGTAACCGCTTGGCTGGAAACGTGTGGAATCAGACATACCGACACGGTCCCACTGAGCCAGTTCACAGAATATGTTTATTTGGCGAGGGCGCTTACGGAATGTGGGCGGGTGAACGATGCTCTGCCACTGCTCGAACACTTGTATGAAGTCGTCCATGTTGAAGATCGACTTAGGGATATAATAAAAGTTTCCATTCTGCAAAGCATGGCCCTTCAACGAAAAGGAGATAGGGTGAATGCACTTATTAAACTGGAAGCCGCTCTACGATGGGCAGAACCAGGGGAGTACATTCGGAGCTTTCTCGATGAAGGGCCGAGGATGGCCTATTTGTTGAACCAATACGTGCAAAAAAAGCAAATGAGTAAGTCAGCAAATGTATCCTTGCTATACGTCAAAAAGCTGCTTCAGCTTATGAAGGTTGAGATGAATGAGTCTTTAGCCTTCGAATCGCTATTAACGAGGCAGGAATTAAAGGTACTGCGAATGATGGAGATGGGATTGTCAAACAAACAGATAGCGGCAGAGATCCAGGTCACAGCTGAGACGGTAAAGAGCCATGTCAAAAATATATACCGTAAGCTTGAAGTCAATAACAAATGGCAGGCGCTTCATCGCGGAAGAGAGTTGAATTTGCTATAGCGGAAGACCTCGTAACAGTCCCGCTAAAATCCCCCAAATGGGGGATTTTTATTTTGTCAAAATCGTCTTAAAGTAAGACAAAGGGTTACAAAAGTTGATAAACACTAGTGGCCAAGTATGCTTTTTTGGTTGCTAAATCCATATGGAACAAGATCAGGTAGGATAGGAGATGTTAATATGAAAAGCTTAAGAGTGCAGCTGGACATTCACAAAATTTTGAAGCAAATTGACGTGGACTTAACTCAAGCGGCCGAAATGTTGGATTTCTTACAACGCCAAGAAGAAGTGACATCCGAAGCAACAGCCAAATGGTAATGTTCCACAAAATTTGGCTGGCGACAGCACTTTTTGATTTCCATATACCATATAAAAAAAACGGCGCAGATTCATCCCGACTAAAAACTTTGCTTGGAAGAAGTAATCTGGAGAAAGAACCATTGGAAAAATAAAACAATTAAACAAATTGTCATTTTGGAAAAATACTACTTCACAAAATCCGTATTTTGTACATATGTACTCAAAAAGACTTTGCGCCCGTGGAAGTTTCATTACCCTTTCTGATGACACAAAGTTCCCCTCAAAAAACAAATTAAGGGGAACTTTGTGTCACAGCGATCCCTTATCCTTTTCCCTCTGTTTTCCGCAAAAAAATTAAGCCATGATCTCCCACATCTTTTCGCTGACTTCGTAGGATGTTTTCTCATCCTGTAGACCTCGGATGATATCCTCTACAACGGCTTCCATCAGCGCCAAATGGCCTTGAACCGAGGCACCAGCCACGTGTGGTGTCAGCAATACATTCGGCAGCCTGCGGACAGGATGATCGGCGGCTAGCGGTTCCTTTTCGAACACATCGAGCACTGCGAAGAAACGTCCGCTTTCCAATGCTTCCATGAAGGCTTGCTCGTGGAGGCATTGAGCGCGGGACGAATTGATGAAGATGGCTCCGTCCGGTATCCGGGTGATGAGCTCACGGCTTAACATTCTTTCGGTGGCCGGCAGATTCGGAACATGTACGGAAATAATCGGGCAGCTCATGACTTCCTCAAGCGTTGCCCGTGTCACGTTTAATTGGGCCGCTGCTTCCTCACTCAAGTAAGGGTCATAAATGAGCACATTCACATGAAAAGGAGCCAGCAGCTTAATAAAAGCCCGTGCCGTAGAGCTGGCGGAGACGATACCGATCGTGCTTCCCGTCAGCTCTCTCCCTTTTAGCCCCAGCTCTCTCCACTGTCCGACGCGAAGCGACGCATCGAAAGTGGGCAAATAACGCAGCGACGCAAGTAGCGACGCCAGACAATATTCCCCCACGCTTAATGCGATTCGCGGTGCTGCTGAAAAGACACGTACGCCTTTGGAGAAGATTGGCTTCGGAACAAGATACTTGACCGTACCCGCCGCATGCCCGACGGCACGAAGCTTAACCGCTTTCTCTAGAGCTTCTTCGGTAATGCCCGGAGATCCCCAGCTGGTAAGGATCACTTCCGCCTCGCTGATCATGTTGACCAGCTCCTCCCTTGTGTAATCCCGCCCTATCTGATTCCAGGTCGTATCAAAATATTCATTTAGTAGCGCACGGCACTTCTCGGAACATACTTCTTTCAAACGGGATTCGGGTGGTAACACGAATGCTTTCATTTTCATAGGAGGCCCTCCTGGTCGTTTAATGAAAAGAAGCTTTAATATCTATGTTAATGGCGCTGTTGTCGATTTCCGGTTTGCGATACGCAGAATTATGAATCATTTTGTTCAGCGTAAGTTCATATTCATCAGCGTTAATCGGTAAATACTGCTTGTAGCCCTGGACAGCGGATAATATCATGGCATTAACCATCATAAGCGAATTTATGCCTTCCGCAGCTGGGACCAACGGAGCTTTACGCTCGGTAATGGCCTGCAGGAAGTCCGACAAGATGATTTCATGGCCCGGATCTCCGGCATCGCTCAAATCGAACTCGGTCCATTCATGCTGCAGTGTACCAAACGCATCCTGAGAGGTTTGAATGTATTCAAGTGCCGATGCGGAATTTAAATAAAGCTTAATCTTTTTATTCTCACACACCAGCTTACCGTATTCACCGGCAATCTCCAAACGATCGGTGCCCGGGCTCTCGGAGGTGGAGGCAATAAAACTGCCAATCAATCCATTCGCGTACTCCATGATGGAGTGAACCTCGTCTTCCACCTCAATATGATGATACTTACCAAAAGAAGCGGTAGCCGTAATCGCTTCGGGCAGCCCGAAAAGCCACCATAACAGGTCAATGTTGTGGGCACACTGGTTTAACAGCACTCCCCCTCCTTCCCCTTTCCAAGTACCCCGCCAATTACCGACGTTAAAATAAGCCTGAGGCCGGAACCAGCTTGTATTTATCCAGGAAAAGCGCATGAGCTTCCCCAGCCGGCCTTCGGAAATCATTTTTTTGATCTTGACCCAGTGTTTAGATGTTCGCAGCTGATAAAAGGCGGCAAAAACGAGATCCGGTTGAAGCCGTTTCTGTTCCTCATGCGCTTCCAACATACGATAGGCGTCTTTGATGTGCGCTGCTATCGGCTTTTCCACCAAAACATGCAAATTTTTCCGAAGAGCCTCTATGGACATGTGGGTGTGTTGGTAATGAGGTGTGGCCACAATGACGGCATCCAATCCGCCCGCATCCAGCATAGCCGTAAGATCTGTGTAGCCACGGACCTGATATTCAGCGGACAGCTTCCGGACCTTTTCTTCCGTCTGGCTCCAGATGGAATCGACCCGGCAGCCGGGCATCTTGGATAGCAATTCCAAGTAATGCTGCCCCATATTGCCCAAGCCGATTAAACCGATGTTTATTTTTCGCTGCATGATGTTGATGTCACCACCTTTCCGACAGCTATAAATTTACCGCTGGATCAGGTAATGGTCTGGAGCTTGCCGCCAAATCGTAGCCGAATCCGTTCCCTTTTACACTGTCAAACCGTATTTTCCCATGCTGACGGTTGTATAACCCGGGATGAAATCGCGCTTCATAAGATGAGGCTTCCGGGTAAAACTGCATCCCGTTCGTTTCCACACCCATAATCGTTCCGGCATGATAAGCAAGAAGAACATGCGGGATTTGCGCCAGCATCGGGTTGGTTAAATCCTGCACCATCAGCGTCATGCCATGCGCTTTGGCCCAGCACATACTGAGCATAGCGCCGGTTTGTGTCTTGCACGTTTTGAGCGCGACTCCCGTCCATCCGAGCGTCCGGCCCAGCTTAACCAGCTCCCAGTCATGAGCGCTTTCATCCATAAAGAGCGGCTTTCTGGCACTCACACTGCGAACATCCAGCCGATACGCCTTCAGATCATACGGGAACGGCTGTTCAATGTACAGGATCGCTTTAAAAATATCCGGCTGCTCCACCATTAAGCGATCCAATATATGATTTACGTAATCGCAGTCGGTTACTTGACAATTAAAATCGGCCGTAAGCCAAGTCACTTTACGTCTTAGAGCAATTTGCCCTACCTGGACAAGCCGGTTATAGTCCCAATCCGAGTCATCTCCAGTCAGCTTGACTTTCAGGCATTGCAGCCCATCGCGTTCAATCCAATCCTCCAGCGTGTAAGGATAGCCGTCATCCGTCTCGTCACCTGTAAGCTCATGGGCAAACAGCTTATCCTTACCGCCGACCAAGTGCCAGGCGAGCAGCGCCCTCTCAGGCGGTATTTGGAAAAAATCCTCAGGATATAAGCCATCAAAGGAAACATCAGTATCTTCAGCCGGCCTTAAATACACGGAAAGATCCGCATTCATATAATAGCCGTTAAAGGTTTGATATACGGGAACCTCATTGGTTTGCCCATAGGCATCATAGAGTGCGATATCAAATAGGGAAAAGCAAACGAGCGCCGCCAAATAAGGCACAGGCTCCGACAAACCGGATAAGGCGTTAAAACGGTCGACAAGCTCAAGAAGCCGCTGCTTTTGATACCGATAGCCAAGCTCAAAAGGATGCCCCTTCTTTTTCCATTGCGCTAAATCCTTGGCGATCATTTCACAAATCTGTTTCAGGGTTTGCTCACGAACCTCATAGCTTAACGAACTGGGCCACACCCATTGTACGCTCAAGGGCGTCTCTCCCCAACCTTCCGCGCTTTTACCTTGCCGGTTTATTGTCCGAATACATACTCTTGCGCAGGTGACATGCGTCAGCACCTCCGCACCAAATTTCAAGGGAACTCGGGTTTCAATCGGCAAATAATAGAGTTTAATGCCTTCAATTGAAATATCGTAAGGCTTCATATAACCCTCTCCCTATAAGAATTCTATATTATGTTTAGTAAAGAATTAAATTATATCTTCAAACAAGTCAAAATTTTAGCGGCCTGCTAAAGGACAAGCCGCATAGAGCGTCAAAGACGTCGAAGCTGATAAAACTCATGTTAGGTACGGCTTTGGATTTATCCCGTCATGTCATGATAGCGAGCTGTTCCCGTTTTACCTCGAACAGCAACGGCTCCTGTTGGTACATTCTCCGAATGTCTTCCACCATGAGCCTGCCGATCCGCAGCCGGGAGTCCGGATTCACACCGGCCAGATGCGGCCGGGCGATCACGTTGGGTAGGTGCCTGAACTCGCTCTCCGCCGCAAGCGGTTCAACCTCGAACACGTCGAGTGCGGCGTAGAACCTCCCCTTCTTCAGTTCCTCCAGCAATGCGGATTCATCAACCAGATCTCCGCGGGCCGTATTGATGAACAGGGCGCCGTCCTTTATCAGCGAAAGCTGCTGGCGGCTGATCATCCGGTAGGTCTCCGGCACCTTGGGCGCATGCAGAGAAATAATGTCTGAGCCCGCCATTACCTCGTCAAGCGCCGACAACTGCACACCAAGCTCCCGGGCCGTTGCCTCAGGTACAAACGGATCATAGGCCAACACTTTCACGCCAAATGGCCGGAGCAGCTTAATGACTTCGCGGGCGACCATGCCGAGGCCGACCAATCCCACAGTTTTGTCGCGCAGCTCGAACGTTTCCATCCCGGCGTGTTTTTTGGTCAATCCCTGCTTCATTTCGCGTTCCACCGATAATATTTTATGTCCGAGCCCCAGCACCAACGCCAGCACATTTTCACTGACCGAGACGGCGATCGCAAAATTGCTGTTGAGCACCCGGATTCCCCGGTCAAAGACGGACCAGTTTGGAAATACCGGACGGATCGAACCGGCCATATGCGCCACAAGCTTTAGCTCATCCGCAGCATCCAACACAATATCCGTCACCGGTGTCGTCCTCCATGAGGTAACGAGCGTATGCACGCCCGGGATGCGTGCAATCAGCTCCTCTTCCGTCAAAGCGCGGTCGAACGGATTCCATTCCACTTCCCCTAGCGCTTCGATTTCCGCCATAGTCTGCTCGCTGAAAAAGGAAGAGATCAAGTCATTCTGAATTAACACAAGGATTTTCCGCAAGTGTCTCACTCCTTTCTAATATCCGCCCTGATTGATGGGAGCAGATTATTTTTTCTTTTTGGCATCCAGCGCTTTCTGGTAAATCTCCAGATATTTCTTCAAGTTCATTTTATCGAGAGTGCTTACATAGTTGCTCCATTCCTTGTCGATATCCGCTTCACCGATAATGAATTTCGCAGTCTTCGTCTTCACGTAATCGTTGATCGTTTTGTCCAGCTCGGCGAGCTGCTGAGCATCGGCTGGAGCGAAAAACAGAGGAGGCACGATTTCATCGATTTTCGGTTTATAAGGCTCGTAATTCTTTTTGGTCACATCATAGTACATCTTTTCTTTATCCGGCTGCTTGAGCACGGCCTGACCGGCATACCAATCCTTGTCGGTCCGGTAATTTAAGCCGTATTGCGACCACGATTCGTTTTGCACGCGCCCGAATGGAACCAGCAGCCGGTATTTAGCCGGATTGCCGTCACGACCTTTATCTCCAGGTTTGGCATCATCCCACGAGGAGCCCTTCACACCAAAGTTGGAATACAGATTCGCTTCAAAATCATACATGAAGTCGGCCCAGCGCATGGTCGCTTCGGGATATTTATTGGCACTTGTCATGATAAAGTTGCCGCCCCGGATTTTATCATAGGCCAGCCATGTCGTCTTCTGGTATCCGTTCGGCCCTTTCACAGGTGCGATCGGTTGATAGTCCAGCCAGCGGTTGCTCGAGCCTTCCACGATGGTGATATCCGATGGCGAGTGTGCCGGGATAGCGCCGCCGATGGCGATATTCGGATTCTCGGCGATTTTTTTCAAACCGTCTCTGTCCAGCGTGAACGACTCCTTCGACAGAAGCCCTTCCTTGAACAGGCGGTTCATGTATTTCAAGCCTTCCTTCCACTCATCTTTATTGTAGGCGACGTCGATTTTTCCATCTTTCACAAGCATGCGCTTGTAGCCGTCATCATAAATAAACGAGTTCATAATCCACACATCGATCTGCGATTTAGACGGACCGCTACCTGTGGAGATTCCGCCTACGAGTGGAATTTCGTCCGCCTTGCCGTTGCCGTTCGGATCCTTTTCCTTAAACGCCTTCAGCATTTGATAAAATTCCTCAGTCGTAGTCGGCTCCTTCAGTCCTAGCTTATCGAGCCACGGCTTATAGACGTACATCTTGTAATCGAGAGAGCAATGGTAGCATTCATTAATATAAGGCAAGCTGTAGATTTTATTGCCGGGTGCGGTAATCGCGCCCTTCACTTCCGGCATCTCCTGGAAAATCTTCTTCGTGTTGTCGCCGTATTTCTCAATGAGATCCGTAAACGAGACGAAGATGCCTTGCTCGCCATAAATCATCTGCTGCTCCGGAGAGACGTCGACATTCATAATAACGTCCGGTAAATCGCCGCTTGCCAGGGCAAGGTTCAGCTGCTCCTTATAGTTTTTGACATCGGCCACAATCCACTGCACATGCACGTTCGTCTTGTCCTCCAACCACTTGGTATAGCCGTTGGTTTCGAAATTTTCGACCAGCGCATTGCCGGCGACAAAAACCTTTAACGTAATCTTGTCGTTAACCACGGGAAACTTTCCAGGGGGATTCACCTTCGATGCGTTCGCGCTTTCCTTCGTTCCGCCCTCTTTGCCGGCAGGTGCTGGCGTTTCCTTCGAGCAGCCTGACAGTATCAGCGCTGAGGCAATTCCCAAAGAGAGCACCATTTTCAAAGTTTTTTTCATGCCTTTGACCTCCCTATACGGTAATTTCGAAATTTCCGTGCGGTGGATCCTGGATGCGGCTACCCTTTAATTGAACCGATCATCACGCCTTTGACAAAGTGCTTTTGCACAAATGGATAAATGATGAGAACTGGAACTGTTGCAACGACGATCAGGGAATACTTCAGTAAATCGGCCAATCCCTGCCTTGCAACGAGGTCCTCTTCACTGGTAACCATACTCGGGTCAATCTGGTTTTGCACAAGAATACTGCGAAGGACGAGCTGAAGCGGATACAGGCTGCGGTCCTTTAAATACAGGAGGGCGTTGAAATAGGAATTCCAATGGCCCACGGCGTAGAACAAGGTAATCACAGCAATAATCGGCCCGGAAAGCGGAAGCACGATGCGGAGGAGAAACTTCCAGTCGGTACAGCCGTCCACCTGGGAAGCCTCCAGCATTTCATGCGGGATGTTCGTTTGAAAATAAGTTCTCGTAATAATGACGTTAAACACGCTGAGGGCGGAAGGCAAAATCATGGACCAACGGGTGTCCAGCAGGCCCAGATCCTTTACAAGCAAGTAGTTCGGAATAATCCCGCCGGAAAACATGATCGTGAAGACAAAAATAAACATGATTCCATTGCGGAAGACAAAATCTTTGCGGGATAACGGATAGGCCGCCACAATCGTGAGAATGACGTTGATGACCGTGCCGACAACCGTATACAGCAGGGAATTGCCAAAGCCGATCCAGATCGCTTTGTACTCGAACACCGCTTTGTAGCCCTTAAGGCCCGGATCGACCGGCCACAGCCATACTTTTCCGGAAATAACGGCATCGCTCGAGCTGAAGGAAGCGCTTAAAATATAGACCAGAGGATACAGTACGGTCAGGAAAAAAAGGCTGAGTATGACATAGTTAACCACATTAAAAATCCGGTCGCCGGCTGACTCTCTAATGTTTGCGTTCATAGACTCCCTCCTCTTTACCATAAGCTGCTCTGGCCCAATTTTTTAGCTATGCGGTTGACCGTGATGAGAAGAATCAGGTTGATGACATTTTTGAACAGGCCGATCGCTGAGGAGTAGGAGAAGTTGACCACATTCGAGGCGAGGCCCACTTTGTACACGTAGGTGTCAACAATCTCCGAGGTGGTGAGATTCAAGGGGTTTTGCATCAGGAACGATTTCTCAAAGCCGATCTCAAGCATCCGACCGACTTCCAGAATAAGCAGGATCACGGCAATCGGCAGGATGCCGGGAAGATCGATATGCCACATGCGCCGCAGCTTGCTCGCTCCGTCCACCACCGCTGCTTCATGAAGCGACGGATCGATGCCGGCAAGTGCCGCGAGGTAGATAATGCAGCTGAAGCCGACATTCTGCCAGACGCCGGACCAGACATAAATACTGCGGAAATAATCGGCATCGCCTAACCAGTTGACGGCCTCGAAGCCGAACGCTTTGAGGATAATATTGACGATGCCGATCCGGGGATCAAGCATCTGAAAGATGATGCCGACCATCACGACAACTGAGATAAAGTGCGGGGCGTAGGTGACCATCTGCACCGTCTTTTTGAACTTTTCGT
Source organism: Paenibacillus sp. JCM 18996 (assembly GCF_055392555.1). NCBI lineage: Bacteria > Bacillati > Bacillota > Bacilli > Caryophanales > Paenibacillaceae > Paenibacillus > Paenibacillus sp. JCM 18996. Next base: position 969,662 of record NZ_AP043884.1, on the reverse strand, counting down.
GCTTGACATAGTTCAAGCTCAGCGCCAGCAGAATCGGGAACGGAAAACCGGCAATCAGCTGGTAAAAGCTAAGGGCGACCGTGTTCCACATAATGTTCCAGAATTCATACGATTCAAAAAAACGAATGAAGTGCGCAAAGCCTACCCACGTGCTGCCCCAGATCCCTTTGACCGCCGAAAAATTGCGGAACGCGATTTGGGCGCCGTACATCGGCACGTATTTGAAAATGACAATATAAGCGAACGGCAGAGCCATCAGCACGTAAAGCTGCCATACACGGAGCATATCCCGGCCTAGGCGAGTCACTTTGCCCGAGATTCGGACCGCTGTTTTTTCTTTCACATTAGCAATCTCCACGATCGCATCCCCTTTCCTTTCCAACCGGGATCTTCTTAAGGCTTCATCATCTTCCTTCCAGAAGAGCCTGAGCCAATATGATCTCGGCCACTTCCATCGTCTTCAGCGCATCCCCAAAATGAGACGAGGGCAGCTTCCCTGCCTTGACACAGTCTATAAACTCCCTATGCTTCGTGCGGAATCCGGCATATTGGTAAAGCTCCGTTCCCTCGCCGATCTCCCTGGCGTCATATTCGACGCCTTGCGTATCTCCATCGGCATAAAGTACGCCCTTGCGCTCATGCTCGGCTTCCGCGCAAATGTTCGGGGCATGCATCTCGACCGAGAAAATCCGCCTGCCGCTGGACCAGCTGTTGATTAAGTAACCGGCGGAAGCGTTATCAAAATGCATTGTCGCCGAAATAAAATTGATATCCGGAACGTTGACGCGCTTGGTGGTGCTTTCCACCTTGACGACCTCCCCGCCGCACATCCAGCGCAGCGTATCTATCGAATGGACGGTATCGTCCATCATCCGGTCCCGGGCATGAAGATAAGGCTGCATCTCCGATTTATAGAACCTGCAAACCGCATGGGTGATCGGTCCGCGCTTCAAGCATTCCTCCCTCAGCTTCATCACCATGGGTGTACTGCGGCGCTGAAAGCTGACCTGGGTGATGCAGTTGTTTTTTTCCGCGGTATAAGCGAGCATCCTGGCCTGATGAATCGTGATGCCGAGCGGCTTTTCTATGTAAAGGTGAAGTCCCTGCTGCAGGCACCACATCCAAATGTCGAACATCAGATGAGGCTGCCCGATGACATAAACGGCGTCCGGCTTCACTTCCTGCACCATTTTGCGGTAATCGTCATAGCGGCCGGCAACATGGTACTTGTCAGCGGTTTCGTTTAACGCCTTTAGAGATAAGTCGCAAATGGCTGCGATTTCTACATCCTCGAAGGATGCAAGCGAAGGATAATGTACAGAGTTCGCCATACGGCCGGCGCCGATCATCGCTACTTTAAATTTAGAGGACATGCGGTAAGTACCCCCTTAATTCTGATTCTCGAATAAAGATTTAGCGAACGAGATATCTTCTTTAATCAAACGGTCTACGCCATGCTCATTATGGTATTCGGCGGTTAAGCAAATCACACCTTGATATCCGCGCTTTTGCAGATAAGCGGCCGTTCTCGGCCACGAGGCGAGTCCTTGGCGGCCTGAGGTGAAATAAGGTTTCCACTCCGCAACCTCGGCCTCCGGTCCGTTCTGTCTGCGGTAGAACGCATTCTTGAAGTTAACCATACACAAATGCTCCCAAACGATATCTAGGCCATGCTCCGGCTGCTGTCCGGCGAGCGCATCGTGTGCTGCATCCCAGATCGCCCCTACAGTCTTCTGATCGAAGCCCTGCAGAAGATGTCTGAGACCCATGGAGTCCACGACATAATTGCCGTAATGCTGCTGGACTCCGACCTGAACACCGTATTTCTCGCATAGCGGAACGATCGATTCCAACTGCTCGCGGGCTTTGCGCTCCGATGCAAGATAGCCCCCGTCCTCGTGCTTGATCGCAGGCATGACGCGGATCATCGGAATTTCGGCTTCGGCACATGCGGCAAAGACATGTTCATCGGTTGAGCTTGCCACGTTATATATCTTTAAGCCGTGATCGGCAAACTGCTGTACGAGACGGGGCAGCTGAGCGGCCTGGGAAGGCTCGAGCTGAAAGCCTTCACGGAGAGGAAACTCGACGCCGTCAAACCCCATTCCTTTTACAAATGAGCACAACTCCCACACGGATAACGTTTTCCAAGGCTTCGTAAATAACGAAAACTTGGTTGACATGAATGCACATCCTCTCCATGAAATGGTTTATTGTAAGCGTTTCCATTTATTTACTTCTATCTTAGTTTGCATTTTATTTTATGTCAATATTTAAATTAAGATGCATCAAAACATTTCTTTTTCATTCTTCCTTCGCCATTTTTAAAAAATAAACAACCCTTTTGAAATCGGTGTCTAGTTTATTGGACCCGACTATTGTGCCTATTCTCGTAATAGTCAGGATTATTTCCCAGCTTGTGCAGCACCGGTTCGGTAATTTCGTTTAACCGACGCAGAACGTCCGCACTAAGCTCAATTTGGGCGGATTGCGCGTTCAGCATTAGCTGCTCGGCATTGCGGGAACCGACAATGGTTGAAGTGATCCCTTCATTCGCTATAGCCCAAGCCAGGGACAGTACGCCCATATGAAGGTTTAATTCATCCGCCAGCTGCCTGATTTGAACTAAGGCCTCCATGATTTCCGGTTCAGCCCCCTCTTCGCCATGCCGGGTCCCCTGTCCTCTGGAATGATGAAAATGCCGGGACCTCGCCTGCATTGGCTTAATTTCCTCCAGGGCTTGGTATTTACCGGATAAAAGCCCCTGCTGCAGCGGCATGTAGCCGATCACACCGATACCCGCGTTCCGGCAGTAAGGCAAGACTTCCTCTTCGATAGCTCTGGACAGCAGATTATAGGCCAGCTCGTTTGTCGCGATCGGGGCTCCGGTGTGCAGCACCTCGCCGAGCTGGTTGACACCGTGATTGCTGACTCCAATGTGACGGATTTTGCCCTCCTGCTTCAACCGCTGTAGCCCCTCGAATACGTCTGCTAGACTTGGCGGATTAGCGATTAGCTCGTGGTCCGATGTAAAATGCTTCACCGCCAGCGGATTTACCGGCCAGTGCAGCATATAGACATCGATATAATCGGTTTGGAGACGCTTCAGACTGCCTTCGCAGTGCTTGCGCACCAGATCCGCCCGCACGTTTGCCGTACTGATCTTGCTTCCGATTATCGCCTCATGTCTGCACCCTTTCAGTGCAAGTCCGAGCGAGCGCTCGCTCTCCCCGTCGTTATATACCTCTGCCGTATCAAAATAATTGATCCCCAAATCTAAAGCTTGGTGTACGACCTGGTCAACATCCCGTTGATCCTGATTTCCCCAATAAGAGCCGCCGCCATATTGCCAGCAACCCATTCCGAGCACGCTCAGCTCGAGGCCCGACGACCCCATTTTCCTTCGTTTCATAGCCGCAGCTCCCCTCTGTCCATCTTTATTATTCGCGGACGACTCCCTTTTTCAAAATCAGATTCCCCTTAAAAGAAACGTCGCTTGTAGCGATAATTGCATAGGCCCTTCGTGCCCGTTCGTAGAACGCAAACCTTTCCACCAGTTCGAAATCAATAAAATCGGGCTTTACAAACCGGATCAGCTCCAAGTAGGTCCCCCATACCGGCGGTGCCGGATCCGCAGGAAGCAGCGACATCACCGCTGCCGGCCTTTCCACTGCATAGTCCAGCGGAAACAAGGGGATCATCGCTTGAAGCAGTGGGGGAATGTTGTGGCCGTCATACCGCAGCAGTCTGTGAGCGTTCGCAGCGGCCGGAAAGTTGCCGTCTGCAAGCACAATTTCGTCCCCATGGCCCATCTCCATCATGATTTTTACCAAGTCGGGCGAAAGGATTGCCGGAATTCCTATTAACATTTCTGTGGCCTCAAATCGGACTGTTAAAAGGTACGAATTTTCTTAATTTTCTAAAATGTTTACAGGGAGATTTTAACACCAGAATAACCTTCTGTAAATATTTAAATTATCTTTGTTCTCTTTGTGTTGTTACCCGACTTTTATATGTTATAATTGGAATAATCTTCGACGACAGGGTGCATTCGATGAATCAAATCGATATTAAAGATCAAAAAGGCAGTAAGCTGGCCATTTTGCAAACGCTTCGCGTCCACGGCAGCATGTCGAGGATCGAGTTGACCCGTGTGACCGGCTTAAGCCGGGCCACGATTTCCATCTCCATTGCGGAGCTGATTGAGAACAATCTGGTTTATGAAACCGATAACCGGCTATTGACCAAAGGTCGTCCGGCCACTACCGTTGAGCTGGCCCCGGGCTCTTGTATTATCATCGGGGCGGATTTGGATAACAAAGTTTGGACACTGGGGGCTTTCGACCTCATGGGCAATGTGGTGAAGTCTGTAAAAATTCCGGTCAGCTCGTTTGAGCCCGAGGCTACGTTTCGGACTTTAGCCTCTCAAATCACTCAGTTCGTGGATGGTCTGGAACCGAAGCCCGTACCTTTGCTTGGACTTGGTGTGCCGGGTTTGGTCGATGCAGGACATGGGATCATCCGAAGCGCGGCAGATCTGGATTGGCACAACGTGCAGGTCGCGGAGCTGATTCACAGGGAGATCGGCTGGCAAACCGTTGTTGTCAACCGGCACCGTGCCCGAGGCTTAACTGAATGCCGGTACGGCGCCGGGCAGCAGTATCACAATATGATATATATCGGTGTGGGAATGGGGATTGCGGCGGGGGTTTATATCGATCGTCAGTTGCTGTCCGGCTCGCTGGGGGGAGCCGGCGAAATCGGACATACGACGATCGAACCGGATGGCCCTTTATGCCCTTGCGGCAATCAAGGCTGTCTGCAGACACTATCGGCCGGACCTGCTATGGAGCAGCATTACCGCAAGCTGGTCCGTTCTTCTGATCTTCCGGTATATTCCGATCAAATTATCGATCTACAGACGGTTAAGATGCACGACGTTTGCGCAGCTGCTGAGCAAGGAGACATGCTCGCCGCTCAGGTAGTCAAAACCGCTGCTTCTTATCTGGGGATCTCAATGGCTAATTTACTTAACACATTTAATCCTGAAGCCTTCATCCTCGGGGGCACAGTACCAAGCGCGAGTCTGATTTTTGTGGAAACGGCCACGAAAGTCATGCACCAGCGGGCGATGCGGCCATTAGCTTCCGAAACCGTGGTCAGGACATCCATTTTTAAGGACATCGGCGGTGCTTTGGGTGCAGCCAACTTTGCCTTCGACAAGAACATCTCGATATCTTTTTTCACTTAGTTAGATATGACAAAAGAACCTCGCACTAAGAGGTTCTTTTGTTCATTAGACGTTTATTTCTGCCCAACAATGTCCTTTATCGCTTGCTCTAGTTTTTCGCAGCACTTTTGGTATGCCGAATTTCTGGAACGACGTGAACTTTCCGGACTGACATTTTCCGATCGGCTAAGGATACATGTTCATGTCCATTTCGGCTATGGATACAAGTTCTTGTCCTGCGCTTGTGACAAGAACTTGTATCCATAAAACAAAAAAACCGCGTGCTACGCGGTGCTTAATCAATATATGTTCTTGTCCTCCGACACTTTTGTACAATAATAATGTTCAGCGGCGATCTCTTTGCGTTATCGTCTCCATTAGTTGAGGCAGTTCATACCACGGTTAATCGAGATCGTGAGTGTAAACATCCCAAAATAGACGCCAATATCCTTGATCATCCTTGGCCAGATGGATTGTTTTCTTCAATCCTCCGCTTAGCTCAATATTCACAACAGCTACATCTTTCATAAGTCCTTGCGTACTGTAAAATTTATATTCGTCTAAGTGGGCTTCCTCCGTCGCTGTTGCCAGCTTAGGTGGTGTTTGCATCGAATTGAACTTTTCTTTCGCATGGTTGCCCGTAAGCTCCTCCACCTTGGCTACTGAAGGATGGATCAGATTCCAAGCTGCCTTATAATCGCCTTTTGACGCGAGAAAATAGTACTGCTGTACAACGTCAATCGGATTGTTGTTGTAATAATCCAAATAAAACATGCAAATGTTGACCATGCCCTCTTTGTGATGAATATCGGCTGGAGAATAGATCGAAACCCGGTATAGACCATTGACCGACTTCTCCCCTTTATCGGAGCCTAAGTTTATTTCCGTTGAAAAGGTCCCATCCTCGTTAAGGTTCACATAATGCTTTGTGCTGTCAACGATCCCTCCGCTCGGATTTTTCCAGCCTACATTGATCTCCAATTTGTCGCCAACTCGGTTCTGTACCTTACCTGAAATACGATACTTGGTTTCAGTCACCTTCTCATATCCTTGCTTCGGATTATCCAAAGTTACGCTGCTGAATTTAATCATGCCGTCTCCAGGCGGCTGATTTACCTCTAATGTCCAATTCTCTGCCGGACTTAACGCAGCCGTCGACGGATCATATTTCGTTTCTTTCAAAGGAGTCCTATATAACATATCCAGCTTCGTGTTCAAATTTTTGATGAAGGTTACGGCTTCCGCTCTTGTCAAAGAATCCTGCATTTGATAACCGTCAATGCTTTTATCCGTTTTTCCTTCGGATATATTCGTATCGAGAAGGAACTGAATTGAATCTTGGAAGTTATAATTTCTTCCGCTTGCATTGGTGATCAACTTCGCAATATACATGCGTGTTTTCGTTATATCAGATGTAGTAGGACTCATAAGTGCTCCATACCAGCCCATGCCGCCGGCATAATTGATATAAGGCGCTCCCCAATCCGTCCATTGATTTCCTTCCGTAGTAAATTCCGTCGGCTTGTAGGTGCGAATCAGCATGGCAAGAAATTCTTTTTGTCCAACCGGCTGGTCCGGCTTGAACGTCCCGTCTGGATAACCGTCGACGGTCTGATTGTCGGAAGCCCATTCAATCGCAGAACGAGCCCAATGATCCTGAGCGACGTCTTTAAAACACAGACTCTGCGCGGATGACGCTGAGATATTTAGATTGCTGAACAGACAGGCGGATAATAGTGCTGTTGACATAAATCTTTTGTAATTTCTCAATATCTCTCACTCCTACCGGTAATGTATGTTTCAAGTGAGTAATAAGATATTTGTTTAGCGTCATTTGTAGTTTGTTAGTTTTAGTAGGCATCAAGTTGCCGGAGAGCAACTGTAATTCAGCTATCGTATCCACTAATATTGTCTTAAGTAACCCTCACACATCACTCTCGTCTATTCATGATAATGCCCCAAGTCTCCCAAACATTTTTACCCCATTTCATCAGCATCGCTTTTCGCTTCATCTATTCTTCTGAGAGAACATTTGCAACCCACAAAACATATGGCATTGATGGAAGATCAAAGGCTTTCCATTGAAATTTACCTTTGATATTAATTACTCTGCTTTTTAAAACTTCTTTTCCACAATAAATTCCGTTAAGACAGTAAGAAAAATAAAATTATACTAGATGTGGTCATCACACCTTTTTTATTGCTGTATAAGGAATTTCTAAATCTCGTTTTAATGCTGCCAAGCTGGTTATACCTGTTAAGGTAATAATCAGCTTTTCTTCTTGCAAATCAACTTTTCTACTCATTCTAAGTACCTCCTTGGCATACCAAAAATTTAAGAACATTCTCGAAAAAATAGAATAATTCCGATTCTGACCATTTTAGGAACTTTTCGTGGAGCGGATCATGTGAAGCGAAATTGGGAGCTGTACGCACAATACGATTGGACAGGTCGCTCCATCACTTGCCATCGAACGCAAATCATGGAGTTTTTTGGCTTTCGAGAGGATACCGTCCACTGCGAATTTTTGAAAAAAGAACCTTCAATCCTAAGATAGATCAAAGGTTCTATGTTCTACACATCCAAAGAATTAACTATAGACCGGTTCTTTTTGGCTTAGACCAAGCGTCTGCGCTGTTGAAGTGTGAATTTCTTGAAGAAGCTCCGGGTTTTCCGCGAGTGATACACCATAAGAAGGAATCATTTCTTTTATTTTCGGTTGCCACTCTTTCATATGTTGAGGGAAGCATCTTTCTATTACTTCAAGCATGACGTGAACGGCAGTAGAAGCACCCGGAGAAGCACCTAGCAATGCAGCTATCGAGCCATCAGAAGCACTAACAACTTCCGTACCAAATTGCAGTGTTCCTTTACCGCCGGTCTCAGTGTCTTTAATAACTTGCACACGTTGCCCCGCTGCCACTATATCCCAATCCTCGATTTTGGCCTTTGGGATAAACTCTCGCAATTCTTCCATGCGCTTTTCATTCGATAACATAACTTGCTGGATCAGGTATTTTGTCAACGCTATCTCTTTTATCCCTGCCGCCAACATAGTGAAGACATTACTCGGTTTTACGGAACCTATCAAATCAAAATTTGAACCTGTTTTTAAAAACTTTGGTGAGAATCCGGCAAACGGTCCAAACAGTAATGATTTTTTGTTATCGATATATCTTGTATCAAGGTGCGGCACAGACATTGGAGGAGCACCTACCTTAGCTTTACCGTATACTTTTGCGTGATGCTGCGCTACAACCTCCGGATTGTTACATACCAAAAATAGTCCGCTTACCGGGAATCCACCAATATGCTTTGACTCGGCAATACCGGTTTTTTGTAGTAAAGGCAGGCTACCGCCTCCACCGCCGATAAAGACGAATTTTGCCGTATGGTATTCTATTTTACCGCTGTCGATATTTTGTACTTTCACTTCCCACGAGCCGTCGCTGGTACGTTTGATATCCTTAACACTATGCTTGTAGTTTATATCGACGTTTTTACTCTGTAAGTGATCAAACAACATGCGTGTTAAAGCGCCGAAGTTGACATCCGTTCCAGTGTCAATTTTTGTTGCCGCTATTGGTTCATTCGATGTACGGCCTTCCATTATGAGCGGAATCCATTCCATCAGTTTATCGGGGTCATCAGAAAATTCCATCCCTTTAAACAGGGGGTTGTTTGACAAAGCTTCAAAACGTTTTTTCAAAAACGTTACATTTTTTTCCCCTAGTACTAAACTCATATGTGGTATTGGCATGATAAAGTCCTGCGGATTACTTACCAGCTTGCTGTTTACAAGATAAGACCAAAACTGTCTTGAAAGCTGAAACTGTTCATTAATTTTTATCGCTTTGCTAATATCTATTGATCCGTCAGATTTTTCGGATGTATAGTTAAGCTCACACAGTGCAGCATGCCCTGTTCCCGCATTATTCCATTCGTTAGAGCTTTCTTCTCCTGCGTTTGCGAGCTTTTCAAACACTTTGATTTCCCATTGCGGTGCTAACTCTTTCAATAATGATCCCAAAGTCGCGCTCATGGCTCCGGCACCAATTAAGATAACGTCTGTTATAGTCTCTCTGTTGCTCATTTTTACCATCCTTATACCCTAAAGTTTGCAGAAAAGACGGTAGGCGCGACCTAGTCACACACCTTTTCTGTCTCAATTAACCATCATAGTGTATTATACTTATTTATAGATTAAAAAATCTACTATTCTCTGATAATTATAAACTATTTAAAGGTGGTAAAAAAGTTATAAATCCGTACACAAGTTTGAATAATTGCTCTAAATACCAATTCATCCCTGCTATTAAACTAGTGTATCCGCTTTATTTGCCCTGATTAACCATTATCCCAGAAAGCAAAAAGCCGCAAATTACGCGACTTTTAATGGGATAATGTTCTTGTCACCTTACTTTTTACAGTTCCCAATAGGGTTCAGGCAGAGTATTTTTTGTAATACTTCCCCATTTTTCCCGTCGATCCCTGGAAGTCGTGTTTTGTTCCAATCCACCATGAAACCATTTCATCTAATGAAGCCCTACTAAAATGCACCTCCCATGTTTTTAGCATCTACGGCTGCCATTTGAAAGGCATCAATCTGTTCTACCACCCTATGCGTCGGAAGGTAACAAAGCTCGGATGAAGGATAGGCTTCCTTCTACCTGGTCCTCAAGCAAACCGTGCAATATTAAAGCGCCATCAAATTTAACGTCTGAAAGCAGCTGCAAATAATGCCTATAATCAACTATGCCTTGACCGGCAGCTGCAAACTCAGATTCTCTGTCAATAATAATATCTTTGGCATGTGCAATTACTATATGTTCTCCCAGCAGATCAAAACTCTCGCTCAGCACGTCATTTAACGGTTTTTTTTGCCCGGGATTATACAGATTAGCCGCATCCATCACAATTTTCACGTTCGATGAGCTTATTTCATTCAGCAGTTTTTTTGCTGTTTTTGCATCGTATACGACATTGGCTAATTCAGGCTCGATTCCAAGATCAACCTTATATTCTTCGGCGACCGCAACCGCAGCAGCCATCGTATTCATCAAGTCATACCAGGCTTCGCCACTGCGGTTATCGGGATGCCGCCGCCACATGTTTTCGGTATTCCTGGTACCTGTACAAAGCGTAATAACCGATGTACCAAGGCTATTGCTCGCTTGTGCCAGCACTCGGAGTCGTTCAATCCCTTGCCTACGATTTTTTTCATCCGGATGCGCCATATTAAACGTACCGGAAACGGCGCACATTTCAATGTTCCGCATCCGGCAAGCTTTTCCGATCGAGCTTGCAAGCTCAGAATCAATCTCATCCGGCATCGATGGCAGTCCTGCGCAGGACATATTAAATTGAATCGAACACAGGCCATGTTCTTTGATTGCGTCCAGCACTTCTTCAACAGTGTTCCGACCAAAAGTTTTCGCGAAAATTCCTAATTCCATTACACAGATCCAGAAACGTCGGATAGTTTTACTTTCCCGCCGATTTCCGCTGACCTTGCTATCGCCACCATAGCCCTCATATTCTGTACGCCATCAAAGACTGTAGCCCCCAACATAGGTGCTCCGTTCAGAATCGTGTCGGCGAAGCCTGCTAGCTGCAGTTTATAGAAATGTGCGTCCGCGCCAAGTGGTTTACGGTACAGTCCATCCTTCACAGAAAAGACCTCCACATCACTCGACTTAAATATCCATGGATTGTAGGTTTTAGCGATTACGCTCCCATGCTCCCCATAGACCTGAAAACCCTCATGCCAATCCATGCGTACAGCTACCGTAAGATCAAGCTGACCTACTGTGCCATTCACATATTCGATTGTACAAAGCCAATTGTGTGCACCGAACTTTTCGGTATGCCAGGCATATACACTTTCGATTTCTCCACCCAAGTATCTGGCCGTATCAACAAGATGACTGCCATGGGTCATCATGAAATAACGCTGTCTATCAAGTTTGGGGTTGCCTTCAGGTTTTTTGGCTGCTTCGCTGGTAACCATAATAGGCATCACATTCTCAGTCATTACGTACCGGTACGTTGAATCGCAGTACCAGGCTTTCAGCGCAAGCATCTCGCCCATTTCTTCTTGAATAAATTTTCGCGCATACTCGATGCCGGGATCGAAACGCTTCATGTTGCCCACCTGAACAATCAAGTTCGCACTGCGGACGATTTCTTCCAATTCCTCGCACTCCTCTATGGTTACACCAAGCGGCTTTTCCACGAGTACATGCTTGCCGGCCAAAAGCGCTTTTTTGGCCATTGGAACATGAAACTGATCTGCAATACCAATCACGACAGCTTCCACTTCCGGGTCTGCCAGCATCGTATCGTAATCGTAATATGCAGCCTTTGGATTGTATTTGCTATTCATTTTTTCCACCAAATCATGAGCTACATCACAAATGGCATACAGCTCCACATTGCCTGCTCTAGTGCAAGCTTCTAAATGAGCTGCTTGGGAAATGACTCCGCATCCCAGTACTCCAACTTTTAACTTACTTTGTTCCGACCTCATTCTTTTCACCCTTCAATAGTTAGTAGAGTGGTTGAACTACATAAACATACCCAGACCAATGACAAGAGAACGCCAATCATTGCTCATTGCCACACATCTAAGTATTCGTGAGGACTGTTACGCTTTCCTGCCCATTGGTACACGATGTGACCAGTTCTTACTGTTGAAACTCAATTATTTCAGCTTGAAACCGTTCATGATCCCATCCCAGGCCTGGCTTGATCCCCTCCAATCGTCTCCCGGCGGTACCATGACAGAGCAAATTCCATCTAAGCCCCAGTCCTCGTGCATTGCTTCTTTCGAGCCGTCCAAATGTTCATTCACGATCAACAGCCGAAAATCACCTGTGATTATCGTCTTTAAAGCTGCTTGCAGCTCTTGCGCTTCGTTCATCGAAGTTTGCGTTCTGACAAACAGCACAGGTGACCTCTTTACTGTTATAAAAAAACGTTTTACTCTGCGGTTGAGCTTTTCTTTGAACTCGGGATAAGGCTCCCACCATCGGTCTGCCGTTTGGCTCAAAGGAAAATCGTGAAAAGAAATAATATCATTGACACTATCCCAAACGACAAAAGAATCCAGCGTTTTGTCAAAAAGCTGGAGTTGTTTGAATTCCATAAAACCGTTAAAGCGGTTTCGAATCAATTGGGTTAAATGGGGTACTGATTCAGACACAAACCAATCCAGCGGGCCTGCAGACTGCCGCAAACCAAGCCTTTGCAGCTGGTGAGCTGTTTGGCACGTTGACCCCAGGCTAATGTACGCCTTATAGCTGCCAATGCAATCATTCCATTTCACGAGCATCCCCCGTTGCTGAGATTTCATTTGATGCCAATATATGTACTTATGTCATGATATGGTTGGACTCATATCGTTGAAACTTTTGTGTAAATCCAACTGTGTTTATGTTACTATTTTGGAAGATACTTCCTTATCAAATCGGCAGTAAAGAAAGAACGACCGCCAATGAGGCAAACGCCAGACGCCGAACGTTCCTTCAACCAATTGCAAACGCCCTGCCTGGTGATCGATGCTGCCAAAATGAAAGCCAACATAGCCCTCATGGCCCAAGCTGTGGCAGAGCTGGGAGTCAACCTCAGACCTCATGCCAAAACTCACAAAATCCCCGAATTTGCACGGAATCAAATCGCTGATGGGGCATCGGGCATCACCGTGGCCAAAATCTCGGAAGCCGAAGTTATGGCTGTACATGGAATTGACGACATTCTTACCGTCGGAGTCGACAGCGAAACCGGGGCCCAAAGGCTGGAGGAACTGGCGTTCAGATTTAACCGGACATTGAGAGTGCGATTGGAAGTGGATATCGGACTCAAACGCACGGGAGTTGATTATGGAGAGCACGGAATGATCCGCATCGACAATAGAGATACCTTAAAAATCGGTGACCTTATCCATGTTATACCAAATCATATTTGCAGCACCTTGAATCTCCACAACCGGGTGTATCTGTTGGAAAATGGATCTTATCGGGAAATTGAAGTTGCCGCTCGAGGCATGCTGGAATGACAGTACGTTCTGGGAAAAAGGAGACGATGAGCCGTACCGTGCAGCTTTTAAACTCGGTAAGCGCGGGTTAATTGCTGAGGATTATGCCACAGACCTAATTTCGGAGCTTCATGCTTTGATTCTGAGCCTTCCAAGACAGCGCGTTCCTCTTGCAACCGGGCTTCGAGGCCCTCCGTCTCATCGCTGCCCCTATACCTCTACACCATTCCTGCGAAGGAATGCTGCCGCAACGCCAAATCCGGGTTGTTTACTTTTGGTTTAAGTTCCGTCATAATTACCCTCCTATTCCAAGCCTGAATAAAATTCGTCAACCGGAAACATGTTATTTATTAAATGGAAAGTTCGGACAGCCACGATTTTTTTTAAACATTCTTTTAGAGGAGGCATCAGACAAAATTATGGAATGGTACGAGAGATTAAACGATTATTTTCCGGAACATGAAATGAAAAACCCGCAGCAGCTAAAAGAATTGATTGAAGAAAACGAAGTGTATCACAAAGAGGAAACAGACAACTATATTTTACTATATGCCGAATTTCAAACATTCATTTTTATCGATTATTTACTTGTTACATCCAACTCAAGAGGAAAAGGGATTGGTACTAAAGTACTCGACAAATTAAAGGAGAAAGACAAGTTAATCCTATTAGAGGCAGAACCCCGATCCTCGGATAATCCTGATTCACATAAAAGACTTGCATTTTATTCTAAAAACGGTTTTAAAAAAGCGGAACTTATTGAATACACCCGTGTAGATAAAGAAAACAATCCGTATAAAATGCATATTCTGTACTGGTCACCGTCCGGAATGCCGCAATCTATAGTGCTGGAAAATATGGAAAAGATCTGTGAAGATATTCATAATTTCAAGGCAAAAAAGTATTATGGCAAACTTGTCGCAGACCCTGACAAGGCGCTCGAATGGAGACAGTAACTGAACTGAGTTACAATATTTGGATGAGCCACAGCGACTTAAAGGTAGTTTTTCTTGGTGTGGAAAGTTTCATTTCACGTTAATCCTTTAGAACTTAAACTCCCTCTGTAACAATAAAAAGAGACACTCCCAGAGTGCCTCCCTTCCTTCATTCGGATCCTCTTTAGTTGCTGATAAACCTTTGGCCGCCTATTCTTGTCAGGATGGCTTCTTCTCGCGAACCGAACCTTTCCAGTGCAGACTGATTCACACGGGTTCCTCCCGGAGCAAACTGGGATAAATACAGGAAATCCGGATAAATCACAAGATCCGTCAAATAGGCCGGTGTATGGCTTCCCGGTTTTCTGTGCCTGTTGAGCTTGGCTATCATTCCCTGCGCGGACTGAATCCCGATCCCGTGGCCGTAGTACAAATCTTTGCCCATTTTGACCACGTTCTCGCCCTGCCATTCGGGGGTCTCCGGATTGACATCGGGATTCTTGAAATATAAAATATCGCCGGAATAAGCGCCAGCACTCCCCTGTTCCTGAATGAGCCGCAGATCATCATCATAGTGCCAGTCGTACAGAAGCAAATCGGCGAAGAGCCGGTTAAATTCATGCTCCTCTATGGAATCCAATACAGCTTTATAGAGAACAATGACTATCGCCGTTGAACATTCAAAGGCGTATTTATACCCGTTCACAAAAATATCCCTGATCCCCTCAGCTGCAGTCACCGCCAGCTTAAGTGAGAAGCCTCCGTCACTTTTCAAATGCCAGAACCTGGCGTTGCACCGGGATTTGGCAAAAGTCGTAAACTTGGCCCCGCTCCGGTTTAACGCCGCGGCGGCCTCTACCAGCTTCACCCGAAGCAGCATTTCAAATTGCAAATGTGAAACCGATTGGTATTGGTATGCAACCGGACTTTTCCGTTTCTGCTCATATATGCTCTTCGCAAGCTGCGGCCATGTGGAAACTGCAACGGGCTGATCATCACCGGCAATCAAAATCATAGTACCCTGTCCTTTACGCCAAATTGTCAGTCTACGGCATAATATGAGGTTAGGGCTTGTTGGGTGTTGCAAGGATAGAATAAACGGGTTTTATCAGAAAGCGGGAGCAAACCTGGGATTTGACCGGGTTAAGTGAATCTAAATAAGTGCAGTCACAACAACCGGTCCGATCAGTCCAGAAGGCAGCGCATCGTGGTCAATGGAGTTGGCAAGACTGTTTGTAACTGCGATGACGAGTTCATTTCTCCCTGTCTTTAAATAAGCTCCGATATCAAGGGTATAAGGCTGCCACATTCGCACTCCGGCTTTTTGACCGTTCACCCATACTTCTGCGATTTCATGCACTTCTCCCAAATCAAGCAAAATGCGGGCATGCTGCTTCACTTGGTCGACTTCAAATGTAGTGTGGTACTGAACGGTTCCCGATTTAAACTCAAATTCCTTCCGTGAAGACCAAGAGCCGAGTCGTTGCGGCATAACTGGGAATTCAGGAGGCGCCTTCACACGCCACCCATCGGTGAGGGACCGAATACTTCGCACTGTCGGGGCGGCTTGATTGATTCGGGGTGACAGGTCCTCGGCAGTATTGATACGGTAAATTATGCTCTGCCTTCTCTCCAGACACAGTGAAATATGCATGCCTCGCTCGTCCGTTGATTGCACTTCGGCGTTAAGTATTTCTCCCTCCCAAGCATCCCATTTTTCAGCGCGGCCCGTCTCACAAAGAGTGATTGTTCCTTCATAGCGCTGCTCACCTTCGTTAACCAGTACAAAAAAATGGCTTCCTCCCTTCACTACATGGCTCACACGGATATGGACGGAAGCCGGTTGCAAGGTTATGTCTTGAGGCAGATGTCTGTTGAGTATCGGAATGAGTCCGTTCACATCCGAAATCTCATATGTAAATTGCAGATGGTCATCCAGTCCTTCAGAATGAAGGCTGATTACGATCCCGCCGGCTGCTCTGAACTTGGACAGGGCTTGCACGGTTTGTTCTTCCAACTGGTTCCCGTCTTCGACCAACAGTATAGTATAAATATTCTCAGCGATTCTTACGGTTCCACCTTCAAAAATGCAGGATGAGATCAGAAGGCGTTCTTCCAAATAGTTGAATTCTCTCTGATTCTCATACAAAGGCTTAACGATTCGCCAAGGCAGCCAGTCCTCTCTGCACAAAACTCCAATGGAGGTGACATTTCGGTTGTCTGTCATGAGCCAGCTCATTCTTTTCACATATTCGGCAAAAAGGTTGTAATGAGGCCACCATATGTTGTTAGGACCAACATCGGGCGGACGTTCGTTCACTCGGCGCGATCCGTCAATGGAATAATAGAAGGCATGAGGGCTCAGCAAATTGACACCTCGCACAAACAGCCAGTCCATATACCACTTGATATCCCCGGCGCTTAAATTCCAACCTCCGCCTTTGCCGCAAACACCAAATACCTCATTTAAATTTCTACGTCTTTTTCTATGCCGTGCTGAATCAGAAGAGCATTTGGCCGCTGTGCTGTGTTGTCCTTCCAATGCTTTTCCATCTTCCGGCGCTACCCATCGCCAGACCACATCCTGCCCGGGAATGTGAAAAAGTTCCAACAGCCCAATGTCTTCACTTCCCGCCGGGTGGCCTGTCAATGCAATGCCATGGAGCTCGCACCATTCACTAAGCGGCTTATAGTAGGAGGAGATCAAGCGTTTTTGCACAGCTTTACGATAAGTTCTGCGTATTCTGGAGAAGTCCTCACCTTCAAGCCACAGCAGCGGCAAATCCGACTCTTTGCTGCCTTCCTCGATATATGCCTCAAGGAAAGCTGAAGTCCATGGTTGCAGACCTTTCCTATGTCCGCGGCCCAGGATATCCGGCTCGTCGGTAAACATAGCGGTGATGGTATTTCCGAAGTACTTGCCTACCCATTCATAATATCGCTCATACGTTATCTGAATAAATTTACGAGTAGCCATCGGGTTCAACAAATCCGCAGACGCCGGGGCATCCGGTTCTCCGTCGTCTTCTCCGAAATGAATCCCTCTGATCGTTCCGCCGGAGTAAGCTTCAATAAATAAAAGAACAGACCAATCCTCTACATCAGCACACTCAAAATAGATCTCATTATCCTTCGCTTCCAGAATAACGGTGGCTTTCGTATCTATGGTACGGTCGGCTAGCTTTTTTACGGCCTGAGCCGAAACGAGGACATCGTCTGATTCCAGGATCGCAGACAGAGCGATCCTTTCCCCGCTTCCGAACTCGGCCATCTTCAATCCCCGGCTTGCATATTCGGGATTTCCTTCCACCACAAGCCCTTTAGCCGACCCTGAAGGGTACATCGCTTCATCGTAAAGAATGACGGTCATGCCCCGTTCGGAAGCTTCTTTCACCGCTGCTTCAACGAGAGACATGTACTCATCTGACAAATAAGCAATGCTCCTGGGGATCCCCAATCTTGGATGAATCACGAAGCCTTTGACCCCTTTTTGCTCAAAATCCCGGATTTGCCTTAACAGCTCTTCCTTGGTCAAAGCATCGTTCCAGAACCAAAAAGGAATTGGAGTGAACTCATCCGAGGGGGTCAGAAATTGTTGTTCCAATGTTCTTGCCGTCATATTTGCATCCATTGTCTCATTCGCCCAACTTTTGAATAGATGTGCTCAAGTCCATCTGCCTCCCTGGATTAGTTTACACTCATGGATTCCGTATCTCCGCCGCGACTCGGCAACAGGAACAGCCATTGGCCGCTGTCCATGATCATAATCGCGCCGCGTCCCGGCTCCACCGGCGAACGCAGCTTCAAAACGGGCACCCGTTCATACCAAGCGACCGATGCGGCAACGTCCGTCACCGGAACGTAAGCGCATTCAATGCGCTTTAACAATGCTTTCTTTTCCATGCAAAACGCCTCCTCATATTAGTTGTACAAATAGCAACTCAGTGCTTGTTATTCTGGTTGTTTGATTTTACGCTCTCGCTCACGCCTCGATCGGCAGCAACACCTGCTCAGGCTCGATGTTCGTATTTTGTTCTTATTCGACGCAATCTAATATTTTCCTGCTAACTTCCGGTCAAACATATAGTTTTATCACTTCCGATAATTTGATCGATATCCGAACACAAGCTCTTGCCCGGCTTGAGCAAATACGGAAAATGAAAGAGGAACAGAGACTCACCATTCAAGAACAATCGTGGCTTACCAGCCGCTGTCATGTTTAAGAGCTTCTTTATATGGTTAAGAAAACAAAATAACACATATGAAAACCAAAAAGGAGTGTTGAAATTGACAGCGGAAAACAGAGAACTGAACGATAATAAAGCGGCAAACATTCACGGGGCCAAGGGCAGCGGGGTCATAGAGCAATCCGAGAGGGGCAAGACAGCGGCCGCAAAAGAAGCGCAGATCGCAGCGGAAGTTGATCTGCACCATATACTAACTACTTATGGCGAACCTGTGACCGATCCCGAGAACCAGGAAGAAACGAAAAAAGAAAAATGAGCCAAAAGTTCATTTCCTTATAAAAAGCTGCCCTTGACACATTTAGGGGCAGCTTTTAACCGTTTTTCCTATTATTCCAGATTGCCTTCAGTGGTTGTTTCCGACTGCTGGCCAGCGGCGCCGGCTTCACTGTTTAATTTGGATGCCAGCTGCTTTACTTGCTGCTGCTCCTGCTCGCCTTCCGCGTTAGCCAGGGCCGCATTCAGTCCGTGAGAAACGACATTCTGCTCTTTGCCTGCCATTATGGTTCACCCCCCTCATTATGCACTACAAAGTATCTCTCCAAATCCAACTCATTATTACAACAATTCCTTTAACGATGGATGCCGCAGCTGAATAAATCAAATTCCATAAGTATAAAATAACCTTCAACTGGAGGTGTAACCATTGAGTGGACAAGGCAGCCTTGATCAAGAAGAACAGCAGGACAACCGTATTTTCAACAACAGACCGCCTGGTATTGCAGAGGATTTTGACATCATCGATGAAGAAGATAAGCTGGACCAAGTTTTTATGCCCGATCAAACAGATGACAAGAATAACACCGTCAATAAGGACAAAAGCCGCTGAACGCGGGATCTTGCCACGTCCTTGCGTAAAGTGAGCCGTTTACCTGATGGCAGGGCGGCTCGTTTTTTTCTGTTAATGCATTGCTCATCCCCGCTCCCCTCTGGGCAAAATATGGTTTGCCATTTACGTCTTCATGCGAGAAAAAGGAGAATCATGGATAACGCAAAAAGAAATGAGCATGAAAAAGCGCGGCTGCAGTGGTGGCAGCTGTCTTTGCTCGGGGTAGCCTGCACGATCGGCACCGGATATTTTCTTGGATCCAGCATCGCGATCAAAATCGGGGGGCCTTCCGTTCTGATCGCCTTTTTGCTGGCGGCTCTCGGAACGTATACCGTATTTGACGCCTTGGCAAGAATGACGTCAGCTGAGCCGCTCGAGGGGTCTTTCCGCTCTTACGCCAAAAAAGCCTATGGCCAATGGGCGGGGTTCAGCAGCGGCTGGGTATATTGGTGCTCTGAATTATTAATTATGGGCAGTCAATTGACGGCGCTCTCTATCTTTTCGCGTTTTTGGCTGCCGAATGTGCCTTTGTGGATTTTTGCGGCGTCATACGGGATTTTAGGGATTGCAGTGATTTTAACAGGAACGGCAGGTTTCGAACGTCTGGAGAACTTATTCGCCGTGATCAAAATAGCGGCCATTCTCATGTTTCTTATCATTGCGGCGGCGGCGCTTTTAGGACTTATCGACGGACAGTCGGCGAGTTCGCCGAGTTTTCCGCGAACGATCGAGACCTTTTTGCCTAATGGGGTGATGGGGCTTTGGTCTTCCCTGATCTATGCGTTCTACGCGTTTGGCGGCATAGAAATTATGGGCCTCATGGCGATGCGCCTGCGTAAGCCGCAGGATGCGCCGAAATCGGGCAAAATCATGCTCTCCCTTCTCGCGTTTATCTATGTGCTTTCGCTCATTTTGGCCATCACGATGGTCTCATGGACGTCTTTCCACTCCAAAAAGAGCCCTTTTGTCGTGGCACTGGACAGCTACCCGCTGCCATTTGTACCGCATGTGTTCAACGCCGTCCTGATTATTGCGGGATTCTCGACGATGGTCGCTTCCTTGTTCGCGGTAACGGGCATGCTGGTCACCTTGGCTGAAGATCATGACGCCCCTTCCCTCTTCACCAAAAAGCGAAAAGGTAAAACGCCGCTCACCGCTTTGGGTCTTACCACCGGAGGGCTGATAGTCTCCGTTCTTTTGTCGCTTATGATGCCGGGCCACATCTATGAATATTTTACAACTGCGGCCGGGCTGATGCTCCTGTACAACTGGCTGTTTATCCTGATCACGTCGGGCCGGTTGCTGGAGCTCTCGTTTTTGGGGCAGTTGAAACGCTATACCGGCGTCGTTCTTTTGCTGCTCGCGGTGAGCGGAACCGTTTTTCACGCAACGAGCCGCCCCGGATTTTTCATCAGCCTGTTGTTTATCGTCATCATTGCTTTGGTCACCCTCTTGATGCGCTTTGTATGGAAAAAACGCAGCGGGGCCGGAAACGGGGGCGAACTAAAGAAACAGCGCTTTGAACGCTTCCACTCCGAAGTAGAGACCGAACCCGATCAGAGACAACCCCGAAAGTACGGAGATAAATCCAAGGATTCGGCCGGTTAGCAAGTTCCGGAAGCTGCTCGCTATACAAGCCATCGTCACATCCCATAACAAGATCCCCAGTATGATGGCGAAGCTGTATAAAACCAGCTCATGCTGATGGTAAGTAGCTGCGGTCTCCGCCAGCACGGAACCGTAGATGCCAAGCCAAAAAAGAACGGTCAAAGGGCTGGACAGCGACATGAGAAAACCGGAAAGAAACGATTTGGCTGGAGACTCGTCGCTTTTATGACGTGTGGCCTGAATTTTTCCCGCTCCCCGCAAACTCTCCAGCCCCGTGTAAATTAATATGAAGCACCCGAACAGCCAAAGAAACGTTTTCATAAAAGGGGAATTAAGGAAGTGGATAACGCCCATATACACTAAAAACATATACAACGCATCCGCGGTCATCGCTCCGACGCCTACCAGCCAAGCTTGCAAAAAGCCGTTTTTGATGCCCCTGTCCAATTGGGCGGCATTGATCGGCCCTATCGGCGCTGACAACGATAATCCCAAGAAAAGATAGCTGATAAATATGCTCATTGCATATCCCCCTGGTCGTTTATGTTTGCATCAGGCTCGTACATATTTATGCACAGCCCGAAGAAACTATGACACCGCCAGGCAGGCCCATCTTCTTGTCCTGCAATGAATGCATGCCTTGCACGCAAGAAACTTTTTTTGGGTATGAACGAAAAGCACCTCTTCAAGCAGCCTAATAGGCTTCCTTGCAAGAGGTGCTTTATCCATAAGCTATTTTTTCTTGTTCTTCGCGTCGTAAGCCTGCTGATACACTTCCAAATAGCGCTTCAGGTTCATATTGTCGAGATTTTTCACATAAGAATCCCAGTTTTTGTCGATATCCGAGTCGCCAGTGACGAACCGGGCCATCATTTCTTTTACGTGGTCAAGTATCGTTTTCTCCAGGTCCGCTATTTCCGAAGCTTGGTCGGCGGTAAAGAATACAGGCGGCAGGACCTTGTCGATCGGCATTTGGTTCGGTTCCATTTTTTGTTTGGTTTCGTTGTATAGAATGACTTCCAAAGGCTGCTCGGGATTTACTGCTTCACCCAGACGGAAATCGTCCGAGCGGTAGTTCGGCCCTGTCTGCCCCCAGTTGAAATTCTGCACCCCTCCCCAGGGAGTGAGCTGCTTCCATATGGCCGGCTTGCCATTGATGCCGGTTTCTCCCTTCTCCGCATAGCGCCATTCTTTGCCTTCCGTGCCTGCGTACCAGTGCAAGGTGGTGTCAGGAGAATTATACAGGAAGTCCGCGAGGCGGAAAGCGAGTTCCGGATTTTTGGCGTTCTTGGTGATGATATATTGTCCGTTGCCCACTACGTAGGGATGATAGGCGGCTACTTGAAAGCCGCTTGGCCCTTTTAACGGAGGCACTGCCACATACTCCTTCCATCTGCCGCTTTTTGCGCCCAACTGGGTGAGCGAGCCCATATTATGCCCGGATGAAGCTCCAAGAATGGCTATATCCGGGTTCTCGCCCAGCTTTTTTAACTGGTTATTGTCCTGGGTCAAAGCTTGCGGATCTATCAGGCCTTCGGCATACAGCTTGCGCAAATACTTCAAGCCTTCCTTCCACTCCGGCTTATTGTAAGGCACCGTCACTTTTCCGTTTTCCAGGTACAGCTTCTTGTCTCCGTGGTCGTAAATAAACGAGTTCATCAAAAAGGAGTCGATCATCTGGGTGGTGAATAAATGGCTGCTTGACGCTTGGATCGAGCCTGAGAGCGGAATTTCATCCGCCTTTCCGTTTCCGTTCGGATCCTTGGTTTTAAACGCTTTCAAAACCTCGTAAAACTCATCTGTCGTCGTGGGCATCTTCAATCCCAGCTTATCAAGCCATG
This sequence comes from Paenibacillus sp. JCM 18996, assembly GCF_055392555.1. Classification (NCBI taxonomy): domain Bacteria; kingdom Bacillati; phylum Bacillota; class Bacilli; order Caryophanales; family Paenibacillaceae; genus Paenibacillus; species Paenibacillus sp. JCM 18996. The sequence continues at coordinate 946,939 of NZ_AP043884.1, read as the reverse complement.
GCTTGTAAATCCACATCCTCTGCTGGTACATGCAATGATAGCATTCGTTCACCTGCGGCAGCGCGTAAATATTACCGTCGGGTGCGGTGATCAAATCTTTATAAAACGACTTCGCTTTGAACATTTTTTGAATTTCTACGCCATGCTTGTCAATCAAATCATTTAAAGGAAGAAATACTCCCTGGTTCCCGTAGATCATCATCTGCGTCGGCGACACGCCGAAGCCCATGATCACGTCAGGGTAGTCGCCGCTCGACAGCACCAGATTCAGCTTTTCGTTAGCCGACTTTTCCGGTGCCACTTCCCATTCGATGTGCACGTTCGTCTTTTCCTCCAGCCATTTTGTAAAATCGTTTGTGGCAAAATCTTCAACGCTCGCGCTTCCTTTTACCAGGATCTTCAGCGTCGATTTTTCCTTCGTGATCGGAAGCTGCCCGGGAGGATTGAGAGTAACCGATGATTTTCCCTTGTCCCCTGTGCTGCCGCCGCCGGTTTCCTCTTTTCCCGAACATCCGCCTAATGCCAAACTGAGACATAGAACGAACAACGAGATAACGGTCACTGTTTTTTTCAATATAAAACCCTCCTTTGTTAGTTGGCGAGGCGCGGCTATCCTTTCAAAGAACCGATCATGATCCCTTTTACAAAATATTTCTGCACGAACGGGTAAACCGCCAGAAGCGGTACGCTGGCCACGACAATCAAGGAATATTTCAGCAGCTCCCTGAGCCCTTCCCTTTTCGCCTGTTCCGCTACGTCCATCATCATGCTCAAATCCACTTCATTCTGCACCAGAATGTCCCTTAGCACCAGCTGCAGCGGATACAAATTCTGCTTTTTCAAATACAGCAGCGCGTTAAAGTAGGAATTCCAGTGTCCCACGGCATAAAACAGCGTGATTACGGCTATAATCGGACCCGACAAAGGAATGACAATTTTCCATATAAACTGAAAGTCGGTGCAGCCGTCGATTTGGGACGCTTCAAGAAGTTCATCGGGAATGGTGGTTTGGAAGTAGGTTCTTGTGATGATCATATTCCATATCCCCAGTGCGCCCGGCAAAATCATGGACCAAGTGGTGTTCAGCAGTCCCAGGTCCTTGACCACAAGGTATGTGGGAATCAAACCGCCGGAAAACATCATTGTGAAAACGAACAGAAACATAAACACATTTTTGCCGTAAAAATCTTTTCTGGACAAGGGGTACGCCGCGAGAACCGTCATTACCACGTTAATCAGCGTGCCGACAACCGTATAATAGAATGAGTTCGCAAACCCGCTCCAGATCAGCTTGTGCTTGAATACCGCTTTATAGCCTTCCATTGTCGGATCTATGGGCCAGAGCCAGACTTTGCCTGAAATGACCGCCTCCGAATTGCTGACCGAAGAGCTTATAATATAAATAAGCGGGTATAGGATCGTAACAAGGAACAGGGATAAAATCAAATAATTAATAACAGTAAATATCCGGTCGGCCCTTGATTCTTTTACAATCGAATCTTCCATAAGGATCCCCTTTCCGTTCCCCGCTTACCACAGGCTCGCCTGCTTGGTCTTCTGGGCAATCTTATTTACGGCTACGAGGAGAATCAGATTGATGATGGATTTAAACAATCCGATGGCGGAGGAATAAGAATAATTCATGGCCTGGGACGCCAAACCGATCTTATACACATAAGTATCAATGATTTCCGAAGTACGCATATTAAGCGGATTTTGCATTAACAAAACTTTTTCAAACCCGACATCCAGCATGTGGCCGGTGTTCATAATCAGCATAATAATCGCAATCGGCATAATGCCGGGAATATCGATATGCCACATCCTCTGCAGCTTGTTCGCCCCGTCTACCACTGCCGCCTCGTGAAGCGAAGGATCAATGCTCGACAGCGCGGCCAGATAGATGATACAGCCAAAACCGACACTCTGCCATATGCCAGACCAGACATAAATAGACTTGAAATACTCGGGTGTGCCCATAAAATTAACCGGATGCAATCCTAAAGCATGAAACATATGATTGACGATTCCGTTTCTCGGATCAAGCATTTCGAGGATAATTCCTACCATAACTACAATAGAAATGAAGTGAGGTGCATAGGTGATCATCTGCACCGATTTCTTGAAAAATTTGTTTTTTACGTAATTCAGGCTCAGTGCAAGGATGATTGGAAACGGAAACCCCGCCAGCAAGCCGTAAACGCTCAGAACAATGGTATTGCTCATGATCCTCCAGAAATCATAAGAGTTGAAGAATCTGACGAAGTGTTTCAAACCGACCCACTCGCTCCCCCAGATTCCTTTTGTCACTATGTAGTTCTTAAAAGCGATCTGGGCGCCATACATCGGCATATATTTGAAGATAATGATGTAAAGCAGGGGCAGAGCGATAAGCACATAGAGACGCCATACTTTTTGGATCTTTTTTAAAGGTATAAAGCTCTTTGCCTTCGCGGCGGCATTGGCCTGCATTCCCGGGGACGACGTTTGTTTAAGCGCTTCCAATTTCTCACCTCCTCATTGCTTCGCTGATTTCCATAGAAAATTGACCTGGTTGCGGTGCGGACAAAAATTTTTACCCCTCCTTCCCATTATGGTTGCGGCCTTCTTGGGCCCTGCTGATGGTCTGCCTAATCCAACGATAAGCGACTTACCGGGCGATGTAAATGTGAAAGCTTGTGGTTCGATGTGCAGGCATTCAGAACCGCTTTGTGCATTTGTGTTCAACTTGTGCATTTATTAAGAATACGCTTTCATTTTGCGCTTGAATCACGGAACTTCGTAGTGCTGACCCCATTGATTCGTTTAAACGCCCTGCAAAATGTATTGGATGAACTGTAACCCACCTGCTCCGCAATTTCGTAGACGGGCAGTACCGTATTCGCCAGCAGCTCCTTGGCCCGTTTCATGCGCAGGTGTTCCAGATAATCGGAGAAGTTCTCACCGGTCTGCTCTTTGAAAAATTGGGACAAATACCCTTTGGATATTGCAAAACGGTCCGCTACCGCTTCCAGGCAAAGGCCTGGCTCACCGTATGAATCGTGCATCAGCTCTACGATGTTTACCATAAGCTCGGTATTCTGGCTTTTCTTATGCTCATTCACAAAATCGCACACCTGACGGTAGGTGGCGACGAGCGATGTGAAGTTATTGTCCAATCCCTCGAAAGAAGCCATATCCCCGGAAAACGGCTTCATTTGCTCCAGAGCCTCGCCTTCATCCATACCGACCTGGGGCAAAAGCTTTACGATGGTCCCCCACATTTCATTCATAAAGAGCCGCAGCATCGTCACCGACAGGTTCCGTTCATCGAAATTAATCCGGTGCAGCTCTTGAAGCAGCGATTCCACGCCGGTTTGCTCACCCGCTTTTGCCATATTGCTCAGCCGGTGCTCCAAATCCGAAGGGTAATAGTATCCATTGGTTTCTTTAGGCAGCTCATCAAACCTCATGATTCCGTTCCTGTTTCGCCAAAGCAAATATTCCAAAGCCCGTTTGGCTTCCTCGTAAGAACGCGAAACATTGAGCAGGTCCTGATAGATACCGCCTAGAGCGAATCTCGCCGCCATATTCAAGCGGGTGTGGATCGTGTCGCTCAGCCGCCTTATCTTTTCTTCCAGCTTGGCCGCATCGTGCATGGGCGGATCGGAGCCGAAAGCGAACAACAAGGCGAACTGGTCTTCGGCCACATCATGGCAATGGGCGTCGCCGTTTGTCTCCTCGAGCAGTATCTCCTTGACCATGACGCGTTTGACATCCAGCTCTTCCAGGGCGCTGCGGTTAAAGATACTTTCGTACCCCCGAAGCTGGAGAATGGCCGCCATGTAATATTTGGCTTGCGTTTCTATGCCGACATGCTGAAGAAGCACAGGGAGTTCGTTTGGGGATACATATTCGCCCTTCAAGAGACGTTCAAAAAGGGCTGCCTGCAGCAGAGGGGCCTGCTTCGCCATTTTTTCCTTCATTTCATGATTATTGTCGATCAGCTCAGACACGGTATCCCGGATAAAACGGTACACATCCGAACCCGTCTCTTGCCGCCCGCCTGTTCGCTCCAAGATCGTTTCCATGATGGTTTTCAGCGGACGGCTGTTGCGGTAAGCAATTAAATAAGCGGTGAATAGTCCCAAGCACAAAAAAACGAAGGTCATGGTAAACGTGATTTTTTTGATATACAGAACTTTTTTGAGCACGACATCCGCTGGCTGGGCTACCAGATAGGTCCAGCCGTTATATTGGGAGGTGGTGTACGTGATCATCATCTTTTTACCGCCGACCTGCTGCAGCATGCTTCCCTGCTTGCCGGTTAAAATGCTTCGATCAACCGCATAGGAAGCATCGGAGGACACAGAGCTGACGATGTCGCCGTTCTCGTTTAAGATATAGGCCCACCCGCCGCCGGAGAGGTCAAGGCCGCCAAGCAGCTTGCGAATTTCCCGGCTGTCTACCGTAATGGCGACCGTTCCTTGCGGAGAGCCTGGCAATCCCAGCGATTGAATATAGGTCATCAGGGAATAATTGCTTCCTTTCACCGATACATCCTGAGTCGGCAGCACCTTCCGATAATTGTATTCTCCCATGAACAAACGTTCCCATGTTGGCTTGTCCATACTTAGATATTTGAAATATTCATAGAAATCCGGGAGCGTGTAAGTGGAGCTTTCCGAAAATACAAGCCTGCTGTTCTTGTAGACAACGAAATAATTGAAAATAAAATTATTCGTCAGGCTGAAATTGTGAATGCTTTTGCGGGTTTCCAGGATGCGGTAGGTGTTAGCGCCTTCAAAAGGCTCCGTTATATTCTGGAACTGCATAATTCTTGTATCATTAACGAGCTGAATGGCAATGGACGCGATCTCGGAGAGCCTGCGGTCCAGGATATCCCTGCTCTGCTGCAAAAGATTCATATTGCCCGTGATGACCTCCCTTTCCATTTCACGCAGCGTTTTATTATAGATCACCCAACCGAGCAGTAACGGGAGAAGCAAAAATAACATGTTAGGTATCAGAAGACGTAAGAAAACCCCATGCCGGCCTGCCTTGTTCCGTTTTACCATCCACATTTGGTTTCCTCCGTCGCTCAGCTTGACTCCATTGTAAAGCAGTTTTTTCAGGCAGACAACGAAAGAAAAGGTAATATTTTGAAAAAATCAGTCGGGTAAAAAAACAGACTGCCGCGGCAGCCTGTTTGAAATGTATATCCATTCCGGGCATACAACCTTTATTGTTCTCCCAAAAGCTTTCTTAGGCGGCCCGGGTAATCCGTTATAATGCCGCTCATTCCGTACTGTATCGCTTTCTTCAAATGCTCTTCTTCATTGACGGTCCAGGCATAAACGCGCAGTCCGTGCTCTATGGCTTTCTGCACGTCACCCCGGCGAAGCCTTGGGAATCTTGGATGCAGGGAATAAACTTCCAAGCCGGATGCTTCAGGCAGCTTCCAATGCCGTCCGAGCCATAAGTCGTACAATAGCCCGATCTTCACTTCGGGAGCGATCTCCTTGAGGTTGTGCAGACATTCGTAATCAAAAGAGGACACGACGACGGAATCCATCCGGTTCTTCTTCTTTAACAGCTCGGCCAGTACTGGTTCCAGCTTGCCGGTGTGGGCGCCAGCTTTGATCTCAACGTTAATCATGAGACTTTGCGGCGCCAAGTCGAACACTTCCTCAAGCAGAGGAAGGCGTTCGCCTGCGAACCTTTCGTGGAACCAGCGGCCTGCGTCCAGCTTCTTTAACTCTTCCACTGTCATATCGTGGATCGAGCCCGTGCCGTCCGTAGTCCGGTTGACGGTTGTATCGTGGATAACGACGAGCTGGCCGTCCTTCGATAGGTGCACATCCAATTCAAAAGCGTCGCAGCCCTGCTCGAGAGCCAGCTTGAAGGAAGAAAGCGTGTTTTCCGGCGCTTCCCCGGCGGCCCCTCGATGGCCGATTACTAACGGTTTTGCTTCAGACATTTGTTCATATCCCCTCTTCACTGTTTTAGTTGACCATAATTTTTATTATGTAAACAAAAATCAAGTTCACACTTTTCATCACCAGCTTACCCGCCCTTAAATAGGAAGATCTGTATTTACTGTGCTGATCTTATCGCCACGAAAATATGTTCGAACAGCAGATTCCTGGAAATTATTGCGTTATTTCTTCCGCTGGTTTTTTTTCGGATGACGGCGACGACATCGAGTCCAGGGACGATCATTAAATACTGGCCTCCATAACCGAAGGCAAAGAAACAATCCGCAACTCCGTTGTGTTCCTGCGGGGAAACCCACCAGTGATAACCATAGCAGCCGTAAATGGGAGGCACGTAGTTGGACAGCCCTTTATGCTTGAAGCTTGTAGACTGTTCCACCCATGCTTCGGGCACCAGCTGTTCCCCGAACCAGCTGCCTTTGCGCAAATAAAGCAGGCCGAACTTCAGCAAATCCGCTGTCGATAGATAAAGCCCGGCGCCCCCCTCGTTGATTCCTCCGCTGATATTCCATCTGGAACCTTTAAATCCCATTTTGCCGAAAAGCTTATCTTTGGCGTACTGCATCGCACTTTGGCCAGTGGCTTTCGTAAGGATGGCGGACAGCAGATGGGAGCCCCCTGTATTGTATGTAAAAGCTTGCCCGGGTTCGTGAGCCATAGGCCTGTCCAGAACAAAGCGAGTCCAATCGTCCGACCGCTTCATTTCGGCGTAGGGCTTATCAAAATCCGGCCACTCCCACCCGGGAGTCATCGATAAAAGGTGCTTGACGCGGATCGATCTCTTACGCTCGTCTGCGTACTGCCCGTCCAAGTCAAAATAATCTGATATAGGCTGCTCCACGCCTTGGATATTTCCTTCGGCGATGGCGATGCCGATCAAGGCGGACAGCACGCTTTTCGTGCAGGAAAAAAGGGAGGCGGGGCGATCTATCCCTTTATCGTGCCACTCCCAAACCAGATGGCCATGGAGGACGACCGCGGCGCTTTTTACTTTCCACTGCGGCAGCTTATCCTCCAGGCCTGTCAGCGGAGCCGGGTCCAATCCATGCTGTTCCGGAGAGCCGGCAGGAAGAAACGGATCCGGTTTTCGCCTGGTGACTGCTCCTGAATTGCTAATCCGCATAATCGTTCCTCCAGAACATTGGACTATAAGTGTTATTATATCAAATGGTCAGTAAAATACCGAGCCTCCACTTCTCAAACTAAAAAGCCTGCTCGACCGGCTCCTCTGAGAGCAGGATCTGCAGGCTGCGGCGGGTCCGATTAAACGCCTGACGGTTTATTCGGCCTCCGGTACTTCCATATAGCCGTTATTGCTGCGGATGACTTGGACGATTTGATCGTACTCCTCATCCTTCACCTTCGCTGATAACACATAATTCAGATCGTCCAAATCCACATCTCCGGCCTTTTCTACGGTATCATTCAACTCATTTATCGCAGCGAAAGGCGCCACTCCCGCCACTGCCATTCCGACGCCGTCGCCCGTCGTTCCCATCCCTGCACCGGCCGCACCCGCCGCGAATGGCAGGATGAACCTCCGGCCTTCCGAGCGCTCGCCCAATTCGCCAATCTCCAGATTTTCCGTTGCAAAAGGCTGCAGCAGAATCCTGGCGTCCTCCGCATCATTCTCCGTCCGAAAATAAGCTTGAATTAGTCTGGACATGATAGATCACTCCTTTATTTTGATGTGTGTTTAGAACATTTTCTTCTTGTTGCCGTCTTCCTTAGTGTCACCACGGCTTCACGTAACCTCATCGATTGAACGATCGCCTCTTCTCACTACTTACCACGCAGCGCAGGTTTAAAAACAAAAAGAACCTCGCAATTGCCGTCAGATTCTGTAGAATTCAAGCAAAACCGATGGATTTAATTCTTAGAACGGCCCCAAATTGAGTTAGCGTTATATAGAAGGTTGGGTATATAATACTATCATTAAAAGGAAGTGAGTTGATTCTATGAATAAGGTCCCTATAGTGTTATCCCTGTCTCTGGTTATGATTCTCACGGGATGCATGGGACATGCACAGACTGCAAAGCCGGAACCTCCAGCAGTAACACCCGTCACTGGAAACAATCAAGATCCAAAGACCGCGTCGCACACGGATCCGAACGCTGCCGCCAATGCCAATGCGGCAAGCACGAACCCAAGCGCCGTCAACGCCGATGCGGCAGGGTCGAACACAACCGCCGTCAACGCCGCTCTCAAAAGCAAGCTGATCCATTATTCAGGCCCGTCGGATAAAAAGCAGGCTGCACTCACTTTTGACGATGGGCCGGATGACCGTTATACGCTGCAAATTCTGGACATTTTAAAGAAATATAACGTTAAAGCGACTTTCTTTCTTATTGGCCAGAAGGCCAAAGCCCACCCCGATGTTGTCAAAAGGATAGTGCAGGAAGGCCATGCCATAGGAAACCATACCTGGTCCCACCCGGACCTGGATAAAATAGGCACGGTGAAGGTGATGGAGGAAATTTCGAAGACTCAAGACGAGCTGGCGTCCATTATCGGATATCGGCCTACTCTTTTCCGCCCTCCTTATGGAGCGGTGAATCCGGCGGACCTGCAGGCCATCTCCGATATGGGACTCAGCATTGTCAATTGGTCCGTGGATACCAGAGATTGGGCGGGTACTCCAACACAAGGCATCCTTAGCGCCGTCCACAAGGAATTGAAGCCCGGAGGGATCATACTGGAGCATTGTGCCGGAGGGAAGAACCATAACTTGTCCAACACGGTCAGCGCATTGGAACAGCTCATACCTGAACTGCAAAAAGAAGGCTACAGCTTCCAGACAGTCCCGCAGCTGCTGTCTATTCCCGCTTCTCAGCCATAATCTTTTTCTTGTATATGTATAGACAAAGACGGTTCTTGGAACCGTCTTTTTTATCGATCAACCTGCCCGTTTATCCCTCCAGCTTATAAAATGCTGCGGCATTGCGGCCAAACAAATCCTCCATCTCCTGTTCGTTCAGGCGGCCTGAAACAGCACCTCGCAGCACGTCCACTACCTCATCGTAGCCTGCTGCCAGCAGACAAACAGGCCAATCGCTGCCAAACATGACCCTCTTCGGTCCAAAAAGCTCCAGCGCATGAAGGATATAAGGATCAATATCCTCCTGCTTCCAATTGGCGTGATCCGCCTCCGTAACCATTCCCGACAGCTTGCAGTAGATGCCAGGATTGGAAGCAATGACGGCCATCTGCATTTGCCAGGGCTTGAACTGACGCTCGGCGATCAGAGGCTTGGCAATATGATCGATGACACCGCGCAGGTTCGGCACCTTGCCCAGAAGCTCCACGACGGCATGGAGCTGGCTCGAACGGCACAGCAGGTCCACCGGGAGATTTATGCTCTCCATGTACCGAATGACCTCCAGAGTATCCGGCTGGAGCACTTCGTCCGGATTCTGCATTTCCTGAATCATAATGCGCACCCCTGCGAATTTCTCATGGCCAAGGAATCCTTGCAGGATCCGTAGGTAGTCCGGATTATGAAGGTCAAGCCAGCCTACCACGCCGGCTATCGAATCGTGCCTGTCCGCGAGCTCCAGCAGGAAGTCGGTCTCCGCATGCGTTTGGGCGGCCTGCACCACGATCGAGCGGCTTATCCCGTTGCGCTCAAGCAGGCCGGCCAGATCGTCAGGCAGATAATCCCTGTAAAGCACTTTGTCTGCGGGCGTGATCCACCCGTAATCATTGCGTTCTAGCTTCCAATAATGCTGATGCGCATCGATTCTCACGTCCCATTCCACCTCTCTTATGTGGCGATTACCCCTTTTTTCAAAACGATGTTGGCATATAAAGCGCTTTCTCCAGTTGCGACAATGGCATAGGCTCTTTTTGCCCTTTCATAAAAAGCGAACCTCTCGATTTGCTCGAATGAAACCGGCCTGCCCTCACTCCGTTCGGCAATTTGCCGATAGGTATCCCAGATCGGCGTCTCCGTCGTATCCCCAGCTACGACCGCCATTAAGCCAACCGGATTCTCCACGTAAGTATCCAATGGGAAGAGCCGAAGAACCGCTTCCAGCAGCTCAGGTATGCCAAGTCCATCGCAGCGAACCACACGCGAAGCATGGCTTGCGGCAGGGAAGTTGCCGTCTGCAAGGACGACCTCGTCTCCATGGCCCATTTCCATTAAAATTTTAAGCAATGCGGGAGAAATCAGGCTTGAAATTCCTTTTAACATGACCGGCACCCTCTCTGTTACTCTATTGTTTCTTTTTTCCATTATATTATTTGCTGGAAATATAGTAAACGCACACCGCATTCCATATCAACAGAAGAGGAATTCCCCAGACGAACGAAGCATGCCTCGTTTTATGCCGCCAGACTCTCATCCCGAACCAGGCTCCAAGCGCTCCTCCTACAGCTGCGAGACCGAAGAGGCTTTTTTCCGGCACTCTCTGCTCCTTCCTGCGCGCTTGAGATTTATCGTATCCCATGGCAATAAAGGCAAGGACATTAATAACCAAAAGATAAAGAAACAATCCCGTCATCGCCGCGCTCCTTTCTTAGGCACAGTTATATGCACGTATAGTTCGTGTAAACTATATCGATAGTCTTTGGATAAACTCCACACGGTTGCCGAAAGGGTCTCGGCACTCGAACCGGTCATATCCCGGAATCGGTATTCCTTCCAAAGGCTTTAAGCCTTGGCTTTCGATTTTCGCCCTGTACACCGATAAATCCGAGACTTCATAAGCCAGGTGGGCTTTCGTCAGCTGCCTCTGTACTCCGTCTTCGGTGCCGATATGGATCTGACGGTAACCGGCTTGAATCCAGAAGCCGCCTCTGCCCTTCAGCGAGTCAGGCTTTTCAATTTCGGGAAGTCCGAGCAATGTGCAGTAAAACTGCCTCGCCTTTGTTTCCTCCCCGTTGGGAATCGTAATTTGAGCGTGATGCAGTCCGATTATCATATTGGCTTCCCTCCACATGTCCATTTAGGTAATTAATGTAATTAAATAAATAGTTAACATAACAAATATTAAATTCAATATCATTAATTATTATAGTTAATGTGGTAAGTTAATATATTTCATTCCATTAATTAATAGATACTTCCAGTCGCTCTTGATAGTTAATGGAATTAAATTTAATACTTTATATAATTAACTAATGAAATTAATTACATTGACTAATATAATTAATATGATTAAACCAATGTTTTTAACCGACTGTCTTTTGAGAACCACAGCTTGTAGCTCATCAACCCCAGTAGAATACCTGTCAATGCAGCTGAGGAAGAAAAAGCAAACATGATCAAGATTTGATACTTCACTGCTTCCACAGGGTCCGCCCCCGCCACAATCATTCCCGTCATCATTCCCGGAAGCTGCACCAGACCGACAGTTTTCATTCCGTCTATGGTAGGGATCATGCTCGACTTTATGGAACGTTTTAACGATTGCTGGATGGCCTGCCTCGGTGTTGCGCCCAATGAAAGCAGAGCATCAATTTCGCCTCCGGAGGTCTGCACCTCGCGGTTCATTTGGTTGAGGAACAGCCCTGACACTACCATCGCGTTCCCTATAGTCATTCCGCTGATCGGTATGATATATTGGGGAGTGGGCTGTATAATATGCAATCTGAGCAGCAGGACCATCGTTAAAGCTTCCGTGGTGGTCACCGCAAAGATAATTCTCCATAGTATCCCTTCCAAACCCTTGCCTCTTTTTGCCGCATTCCAGGAGGCCACCACAATCATAATGCCGATGATACAAGCAATGAACAGAGGATGGTTGCTTTGAAATACATACTGCAGCATATAGCCTACCAGAAGCAGCTGTACTGCCGTTCGGATCGCTCCGATCGTAATGTCCCTCTGCAATCCAAGGTTCTGCCACATCGAAATAAAAATCGTAATCGCAATAAAAACGACGGTAAATCCCAAGGTAATGATCGACATTCTATTCCCCCCGCTGCTGTGGAAGCTGTAAATAGCTGCGTGCCTGGGCGGACAGAGGCCGTTCGAAAAAAGCCTCCGTCTCCCTGTCTTCCTGAAGCGTGTTGTCAGACAAAAACCAGACGCGCGAGCTCACTCTGCGGGCCTGCTCCGGTTCATGTGTAATCCAGATTAATGTAGTGTTCTGCTCACGGCGCAGGGAGGCCATAACTGACTCCACCGCTTCTTTGCTGTTTGCGTCCAACGACGCGGTCACTTCATCCAGCAGAAGGATTTTTGGTTGAAGCAGCAAGGAACGAATCAGGGCCAGACGCTGCTTTTCTCCGCCCGACAGTTCGGTGGCGGACTTGCTCCAATTCAGCTTCCCGAGCCCCATCCGTGACATCAGATACCTGGCCAAGGTCTCGTCAAAAGCTGTCTTGTGAAGGAAGCTGACGGTCTTCAGATTATCCGCAACCGTGCCGGCGAGCATGACCGGATGTTGAGCTACGTAGCAGACTTGCTTCCTCCATCGTTCCGGCTGCCACTTGTCCAAGGGGACATCCTGGAACGCGATCCTGCCTTGGTCCGCTCTCTCCAGGGAAGCCACGATGCGCAGCAGTGTTGTTTTTCCCTGTCCCGAGGCCCCCAGGATCACTATCGATTCGGTCTCGTCCACATCGGCTGAAATATCGGACAGCAAATTAGCTCCTTTCTTGTCCGGATGAAGTTTGGTGATATGCTCCAAGCTTAATAACGCACCCATCGGGTAACACCCCCTTTCATTTTTGAGCAGACGGGCATTTCATTTACTGTCATTTCAATATAGCAGATTGCGGCGGGAATGACATCGTTCAGGTGCGCAATACACAGCGGCCGCTAAAGCCGGATTGGCGACTGAAAAATGGGATTCCGGGTTAATTTTTCCCTTAAACGTTTAGAATAATTTAGAGAGGAGGAATTCATTTGGCGTTTTTGACCGCTTGGCTTGAGCATTACGGATATTTGGTGCTTTTTTTCTCCCTGCTGCTTGAAATGCTAGCCCTTCCGCTGCCGGGAGAAGTGATGATGAGCTATACCGGGCTGCTTGTTTATGAAGGCAAGCTCCATTGGCTGCTCAGTATTACGATGGCTTGGGCGGGAGCTTCCACCGGTGTGACTTTATCCTATTGGATCGGGCTGCGTCTTGGGACACCCTTCTTTGAAAAATACGGGAGGCGCATCCATCTGGGGCCGGAGAAAATAGAGAAAGTGTCCGTCTGGTTTCAAAAATATGGAAATAAAATGCTGGTCGTCTCCTATTTTATACCTGGAGTCAGGCATATAACGGGGTATTTTTCCGGAATCACACGCATCTCTTATCGAAAATATGCTGTCTACGCCTATTCCGGCGCTCTCCTGTGGACGGGGTTGTTTATCTCGCTCGGCAAAATATTAGGTCCCAAATGGGAGAAGTACCACCATGTGATCAACCGATATTTGATTATCGGCGGGATCATAGGCGGAGCCATCGTACTTCTGGTCTATATGTATCGAAAATATAAGCATACGTTTCGTGATTGGGTGGCTGGCAGTTTGGACAAGGGCATCCGGCACTTTCACTCGCTTGGAAAAGTAAAATTCCTCCTGCTTTCCGCGTTCGCGCTCTTTGTCGTCTTTATTTCTTTAACTATCGGCTTGATACAGGACTTCTTGTCACAAGAATTTGCCCTGTTCGATGAAGTAGCTTCCTATATCGTTCATCGGACATTTGGTTCCGAATGGTCGCTGTGGATGGATCGGTTTGCATTGCTGGGTTCTTATTACGTGTACACTCCGCTTATCGCTGTGACGGTGGCTTGGATTATTTTGAAAGGAAAAGATCGTTTGCTGGAATTAACCTTCTTTGCCTGGGTTATCGTCGGCGGCGAAATGTTGGATGAGGGATTAAGGCTGCTTTTTCACCGGACCAGCTCCCTCCCTGTCGATTATGCATTCCCTTATTCGTTTCCGAGCGAACAGACCTTGATTTCCCTGACCGTGTGCGGGTTTGCCGCTTTTTTGCTGGTCCGTCACTATGGAAACGCCAAAATACGCATTGCCGCCACATTGGTCGTGGTCATTCTTTGTTTGCTGGTTGGCGTCAGCCGTATTTACTTTGATGTGCAATATGCGAGCGATGTAGCGGCGGGATATGTGTTTGGCGGGGCGTGGATCAGCTTGAATGTGATCTTGCTGGAAATCTTTCGTATGCTGCGGAAAAAAAACATTTAGTTTACATAAGTATTATTATGTGAACTTATTTAGCGGCGAAGGCCTCGTTCAGAAAAAAAGAGTGCTGCTCCTTCAAAATGGGTATACTTCACTTCGATTACCTAAACTGGAGGTCATGTCATTGAATCAGCAGCAAGCGATTGAGAAAATCCGTACTCATTCCATTGCCCTCACGGGGAACGACGACCTGCAGGCGCTTGTGGAAGCGGCCGGAGACGCCGAGATTGTCCTGCTCGGAGAAGCCAGCCACGGCACAAGTGAATTTTACAAACTGCGTGCGGAGCTGAGCAAGAGGCTTATTCAGCAAAAAGGCTTCTCTTTTATCGCTGTAGAAGGCGATTGGCCTTCATGTTATGAAGTGAACCTTTGGATCAAGCATGCTTCCGATGCCAGAGACACAATGAGCGATGTGATGCGGTCTTTTAACCGATGGCCTGCCTGGATGTGGGCGAATGAAGAAACGGAGCAGTTGGTGAAGTGGCTGAAGGATTATAACCATGCGCTGCCGGCAGAGAACAGGATTGGATTCTTCGGACTCGATGTATACAGTCTGTGGGAATCCATGGAAGAAGTGATCAAACACTTGGAGGAAACCGGATCTCCGGAGCTTCAGGCGGCGAAAGACGCTTTTTCCTGTTTTGAGCCGCATGGCCGGGAAGGCCAGAATTACGGTATGGCGGCGGCTTTTTTCTCTGAGAGCTGTGAGGAAGAAGTCGTCAAGCTGCTGATCGAGCTGCAAAAGAAACGCGCCCAATCCGGCCGCACACCGGGCGAAAAAGAAGCTGCGTTAAGCGATGAGTTAAATGCGCTGGTTGCGGTGAACGCCGAGAAGTATTACCGGGCGATGATCCGCGGCGGACCGGATTCCTGGAACATCCGGGACCGGCATATGGCAGAAGCGTTAAACAGGATCAGGCGATTCCACGGTCCCAAAGCCAAAGCGATTATATGGGAGCACAACACCCATATCGGGGACGCCAGGGCGACGGACATGGCTGACGACGGCATGGTCAATGTCGGACAGCTCGTACGCGAGCAGAATGGGTCCGAAAGCGTATTCGCTGTCGGCTTCGGCACGCATAGAGACACGGTGATCGCAGCAGATGCATGGGGACATCCTATGGAAGTAATGGAAGTGCCTTCCGCTGTGGCGGGAAGTTGGGAAGATCTTATGCACCGGGCGGGTGATAACAATAAGATCCTCGTTTTCAAGGGCATGGCCGGAGAAGAGTTCCACCGCCCCATTGGACACCGCGCCATCGGCGTAGTCTATCATCCGGAATACGAGCGGGGCAACTATGTGCCGTCCATAATGGCTGAAAGGTATGACGCGTTTGTCTTTGTCGACGAATCGCAAGCCCTTCATCCTCTGGAATTGGCAGCACTGGTCTAGGCTTTGGGCCGGACGCGGTTCGTCGGAACGGCGGCGAACGGATCGTCCGGCCAATAATGCTTTGGGTACCGGCCTTTGAGATCCTTCTTCACCTCGAAATAAGCCGTACTCCAGAAGCTGGCCAAATCCCGCGTGACCTGGACGGGCCTCTGTGCCGGCGATAACAAATACAGAGTCACAGGGACTCTGCCTTTCATAATCCTCGGCGTTTCCACAAGGCCGAACAGCTCCTGCAGACGGACAGAGAGGGACGGGGCCTCCGGGTCGCTGTAGTCTATAGCTATTCTCGAGCCGCTCGGTACAGTCAGGTGAGTCGGCGCGTTCTCCTCCAGAGAACGGCGCTGCTCCCAAGACAGATCGCCTTCCAACAAGCTTGCCATCTGCAGCTTCTGCAGGTCGCTGCGGCTTTTTAGGCCGTAAATATGCGGTCCGAGCCACTCGGAGAGAGTATGGGACAAGGCTTCATCCGACATGTCCGGCCAAGAAGGGTCGAATCGATGCATAAACATAAGCCGCTGCTGAAGTTGGCGTGCGGCTCGCGTCCAGGGCAGCACGGCCAACCCTTCCGCAGCTACGCCGGCCAGCAGTGCAGTTTGCGTTTCCTCCGGAGTCATTTGATGAAGCGGCATTTCTTCCAATACAAGCGCACCCAGCCAGGTGCGCTTTACCGCTCTTACCGACTGTGTCGTGCGATCCCATTCGACCAGCCTTTCCTCACGGATCCTCTCCTGCAGATATTTCTTCAGTTCCGCCTCGTCCACCGGCGAAGCCAGAAAGATACGGCTTTGGGACCCCCGGTCATCCAGCTCCGCTGCTGTCAGATAAGACGAATTAGATAGTGGCTGCTTCACCATAAAATCGGCGCCGCGTCCGCTGCTCAGCAGGAAGCTGCCCGAGCTCCGGCGCTGCCCGATCCGGTCGGGATAAGCAAAAGCAAGCAGCAGCCCGCATCCGTCGCTGCCGCTGCCATGGTCCTGCGGAATTTGCAGGGATCTTTTCCATTGATCCGCCTCGGCCCGGATGCGCCTGCATACTTCGGGATCTGCGTAATAATTGATGTAAGGGTCGGCAGCATTAGGCCCGCCTGCCTTCCCTGAGCTGCGGACAGCCTCAATGCGCAGACGCAGGTCCGCATCCCCAACCGCGGAATCAAAACGTAAAGGATCTCTATCGCTCAGCACAGCCGCCAACTCGCAGGCAAGCTCCCCCATGCCCAAAGGAATGGCTTTTTGAATCATATGGGCCAGACGGGGATGAAATCCCATCGCGGCTAATTCCCTGCCGTGATCCGTGATCAGACCGTGCTCATCAATAGCCTCAAGCTGAACAAGAAGTCCGCGCGCCTGCGCGTAGGCAGCTGCAGGAGGGGGATTTAACCATCGCAGATCCTCAGGTGCCGCACCCCATGCGGCAAGTTCGAGAGCGAGCGGGGCCAGATCGGCCTCCATAATTTCCGGAACATGATGCGGCTCCAATGTCCGGTTCTCCTGCACAGTCCATAAACGGTAGCAGATGCCGGGTCCAAGCCGGCCTGCCCGTCCTCTCCTTTGGTCGGCCGATGCCTGTGACACCCGAACTGTCTCCAGCCGGGTCATTCCCGATCGCGGAGAAAATCGGGGAACGCGCATCAAGCCGCTGTCGACCACCACCTGCACTCCTTCGACCGTCAAGCTTGTCTCAGCCAGAGATGTGGCCAGAACAATTTTCCGCACCCCGGGTACGCTTGGAGCAATCGCCGCATCCTGTTCCTTCTGCGGCAGATTCCCATACAGCGCGGCTATCCTCACTTTTTCTCCCAAGCTCATCTCGTTTAAACGGGCTTCGACCCTGCGGATTTCGTGGACACCCGGAAGAAATACAAGCATATCTCCATCATGCGTCTCGAGGGCTTTTCGTATCGCGGCTGCGGCTGCGGGCTCTATTGGCCCTTCCACCTTTTTATCCAAATAACAGGTTTCCACCGGATAGGTACGTCCGCCGCACTCTACGACAGAGGCATCGTCCAGCAGCTTCACGACAGCTTCAGCATCGATGGTTGCCGACATCACCACAATTTTCAAATCTTCCCGCAGGATGGCCTGCGATTGCAAACAAAGCGCCAGCCCCACATCCGAATGGAGATTGCGCTCGTGAAATTCATCAAAGATAACGAGGCCCACATCCTCCAGGGACGGGTCAGACTGCAGCATCCGGGTCAGGACTCCCTCGGTGATCACCTCTATCCGTGTCTGCGCGCTAACCATACTGTCCATTCGCACTCTGTATCCGACACGTTCCCCGACCCTCTCGCCCAGCAAGCCCGCCATATACTTGGCCGCAGAACGGGCGGCAAGCCTCCGGGGCTCCAGCAAAAGAATCCGGTGTCCCAGCAGCCAAGGCTCATCCAGCAATGACAAAGGCACTCGCGTTGTTTTCCCCGATCCCGGAGAAGCCACGAGTACCAGTCCGTTTCGGCTGCGCAACGCTTTTTTCACATCAGGCAAAACCTTTTCAATCGGAAGGCTCATGCACTCTCCTCCTTCTTCAAGGAAACACATCGTCCGCGATAGCTCCCGATTTCACATAGCGGATCATTTTCCTGCTTTCGATATTGACCAGGTTCCTTCCGCTCTCATGCAGCCACCAGTTATCGGCTTTTGTAGTGAGGTCATCCACCGGACACAAAGAATATTCAATCCAGGCCGGCATGTACTGCTTCAAGGTCAAGTAGCACCTTTTCATATGGTATGTCGTGGTTACAATCAGGAGCCTTCTAATACTATGCAGCATGAAAGCCCGGTCCAGAATCAGCAGCGAAGCGAGGACATTTTCCTTGGTATGCTTGGAATCGGTTTCGATCAGACAGGCCTCCGCCGGCACGCCCCGCTGCATGGCGCCCTGCCGCATAACGACAGCTTCAGGCTCTCCCTGGCCTTCCCAAACCTTTCCTCCCGAGAACAGGATTTTGCCCGCCCGGCCGGCTTTGTACAGCTCCACCGCCTTTGGTACCCGGAATTTCAAGCTGCCTTTGCTGCCAAACACGAAGATACAGTCCCCTTTGCGACCGTCATCGGCAATGCCCTGGAAAAGCAAGGCAGTCATCTGTTCGTTCGTAAGAGTATTTGGATTAAGACCGGAAATCAGCATGAACGCGCTCACCTCTATCTTCCGCAGTGCCTATCGGCAGTCCCTATCAAGATAATATGCCACACATATTTTACACCAATTCATCGCCGTATCATAATCAGGGCACTCCCCAGCTTTTTCGAATAAGAAGACCGCAAATTAGAAACCCTAGTGTTACAAGGTGTTACAAGATATTGCAAGGAGTGAAAAAAATGGATAATAACAAGTCTAACATACGGCAAAAACATGACCCAACCATTGCCCCCGGTATCGAAAATCATGAATTAAAGGAAAGCGCCGCTCCCGAAGCAGTGGAAAAAGGGGATTACACGCCCGTGCATACCATGATCCTGGACCGAACGGGCGATGACGACGAATAAAGGCCGGTCATTCACCGAATCACTCATTTACCAAAGAAATCTTGCCCGTTGCCTGCCCCGATTCCATTAAACGGTGGGCGTCGCCTGCCTGCGCAAAAGTAAACGAGCGCTCGTCCACAAGCGGACGGAATTTGCCGGCTTCAGCCCATGCAGCGATATCCGTCAGAATCTCGCCTTGGTGCTTCAGTCCCTCTGCATGGAGCGCGGACAAAAGCATGAACACTACATGCAAGCTCAGCCCTTTGCTGTGGAGAGGGGTCAAATCATGGGTAGAACGCGCGGCGATCGCACAGACGGTTCCGTTAGGGGCCGCAGCCTGAAAGGAACGGTCGAGATTTGCTCCGCCTACAGTGTCGAATACCACTTCAAAGCCCCGCCCGCCAGTGAAGTTATGTACGTATTCTTCTACGGCAGTTTCTTTATAGTTAATGATATGGTCCGCTCCCAGGCTGCGGGCGATGTCGGCTTTTTCTTTTGAAGAAACGGTTGTAAACACTTGGGCCCCGACTGCTTTGGCTATTTGTACAGCCGCATGCCCAACACCACCGGCAGCGCCGTGGATCAACACATTCTGGTCTTTCTGCAGCTTCGCGCGGTCGATCAGCGCCTGCCACGCTGTGATGGTAACCAAAGGCACAACGGCAGCTTCCGCAAAGCTGAGCTTTGAAGGCTTTAACGCAGCCGACGAAGCTTCAGCCAGCACATAATCCGCAAGCGCCCCGCCCGGGCTGTCGAATTGGTTGGAGGTGCACGCGTATACCGCGTCTCCCTTTTTAAAACCGGTCACTCCTTCGCCCACCGCCTCGACAATGCCGGACACATCTCCGTGCAGCACGGCGGGAAACTGCTTGACCACGCCTTTCACTGCCCCGTTTCTGACCTTCGTATCGATCGGATTTACGCTGGATGCCGCTGTTTTGATAAGAATAGCTCCCGGCTTGACTTCCGGCATGGCCATTTCGCTTCTTACAAAAACATCCGGATCCCCATACCGTTCAATGATCATCGCTTTCATAATTATACTCACCCGCCTTTTATATTCCATTTAAGAAAAGCTCTACCCGAGGCCATTCAAGGATGATTTCAACAATAGTGTAGCACACCTCTTTTGGACTCCACAAATGATAGGAACAGACAAGCTGCCGCCTGCCTGAGCATAACAGAGCTTTGGAACGCAAATACTGGTATTAGAGTGCCGAATAGTAAAGGAAGTGACAGCCAGATGTCCATCGAATATACAGCCAACTGTGATTTTTCACCGATGAAGCAGCACCTCAAAGAAAAGTTGGAACAAATAGCGGACCGCATCCAGCGGGGGCTGGACATATTAGACAACGAGGATCATTGCCTGCTGGGCGAATTTGAACATATCAAGGAGAGCTTTATCCAGATCGAATCGATCGCTTCCACCTTTTACTTGAACTGCTACCTCTCCGCTTATACCGATAAATATTCCGATCTTTCCATCAGCATACAAAATTTGGCTCAACGGCGGCACGGAGCGTTGATTGTAGTGGAACGCAGCGACCCGGTGGATCCTTTTATCCAGCCCGGCATCGCGCTTGGAGCGCAGGTAACGGCGCCGCTGCTGGAGTCCATCTTTTATCCGGGGAACCCGCTCCACGACGGAGCCGTATTGATTCGGTCCAATCAGATTATTTCCGTGAGGAATATACTGCCTCTGGCGAGCAGAGCCCAAGTTTCCAAAGGAATGGGCACGCGCCACCGGGCTGCCATCGGCCTGACCGAACAAACCGATGCGATTGTAATGGTCGTTTCCGAAGAGACCGGCCGGGCTTCTTTTGCAAACAGAGGGAATATTTATCCCGTCATTTCACCATAACCAAGGACAATCGCCTTCAACCCGGTATGGAGCGGTTGTTCTTTGACTGACGAAAAAGGCCGTCAAACCCATAAGCGAGTCCGCCAGCCCCATGCAGCATAGTATCAACCCTCCAGCACCGACTTAAACTCAGCCAGGAAGCCGGGGTCCCGAAGAGCCTCCACTACCTTCTCCAATTCTTTTTCATTGCCTTCAAAATAAACCCACTCCCGGAACTCCACTTCATCGCCCTCCGCTTCCTGCTGAAGCTCTTCCACGTTGGAAGGGTTAAACCGGACTCCGTTGCTCTTCCACTCGCTTCCATCGGGTGACACCAAGGTGACCCTGTATGGCTGGTCGTGACCATCGATTTCAAAAGAAACCTCAGCCACCCACCTGCGCATCAAATCGTCGTATTCTTTCCGCTGCTTATGCATATGGATCGGCTTCATCGCTCATACCTCCATTCCTGTCCAACATAGCGGTTTTCCCCAGCGACGTCAAGGCTATGCGTAACCGTACGTCTTCTTACTTGACAAGCGTTATCATTTGATAAACCTCCCGGTGATCCCCGGGCAGGGAGGCTCCAGCCAATTTCAGTTGGGAAGAACCGTCTCCGTCGAGAAAAATGCCGTCCACCAGCTCATCCCTCCCAATCGCTTCTCTCACCGCACTGCGGAATTGCTCCACCGTACTCAGGGTCGGCGAAACGATCAGATACACGCGGTTCTCCTTGTCGAAGACCAGCCCGGAGCGCATCCGGCCTTCATACATTATCGGCATGTCCTCCTTAACCGCCTGCTCCACCCAGCCGGACTCGTCGCGGTAACTCATGCTGACTCCACCCTGCGCCCAATAGCGTGAGCGGTCGGTGACTTCTAATTGGCCGGCTTCTTCCGCTACTTGAACCGAAAATTTACGGGCCGCGGCATCCCACACCAGCGTTCCTTTGGGCCGGTCGATATTGAGCCAACCCGAACCGTAATCCCCGGCCGCTCCTTTTAGAGGCTTATCGTTCATGACCGCCATGCTGAGCAGCTGCCCCTCCCAGAAAAATCCGCCGTTTATGCCGAAATCCCGAGTCTGCGTCACATTGCTGCTGATCGCCTTCAGCACGATGTTGTCCGGCTTGGTGCGAATGACATGCAGAATAACGCCGCTCGACGTTTTGAATTTTAAATATTCATAACCCGGCTTCGCGGAGATCAAAAACGCTAAGGTCGCTGCAAAGGAGATAAAAAACAATATGATGTTCAGCATCAGCAGCTTTCTATGTTTGTCGAGAAATTGAAACCAGAGCACGCCACCACTCCTTGTCCTCTTCCAAACTATGTACTCTATGAATATGTTATAGAATGCCATAAGATGACTCGGAAAAGGGAGCCCTCGTCTATAACCGGCAAAAGGACGCTAGGCAGAACCCTCTTGCTGACACACGCCTGTCGTGCGAATCCTCTGCGCTACCGTCCAGCCAGCGGAAATCTCGCCGCCTCTTCATACATCGGCGTGCGCCGCATGTGCGTACGGAACAGCACCGCTTCCCTGACCATCCACGGCCTGCTGAGAAACAATCCTTCCCCTGCTTCAGATAGATCCATCTCTTGCGGGAATTTAGCCTTGCCTTTATATTTCTTGGCTATCGTAATATGCGGACGGTAAGGCCTGTCCTCCGTCGGAAAGCCCAAGGGCCGCGTGGATTCCGTCACCCTCTTCTGCAGCTGTTCCAGAGCGGCCAAATCCCCGGCAACCCCCGCCCACAAAATCCGCGGAGAAGACGGAGAACCAAAGCTGCCTACCCCGGCGACATACAGCTCGAACGGAGCAGCCTGCCCGATCCGCTCTGACAAAATAGTGATAAGCTTCTCAGCCGCTGCGTTATCCGTCGCCCCGAGAAACTGCAAAGTGATATGGTAATCCTTGGGATGTACCCATTTGCTGAATTCGACCCGCTTCCTGAGCTCCCGGCAGCCTTTCTCCAGCCGGGAGCGCACCTCGTCAGCCAGAGGCACCCCGACAAACAATCTCGACTGCGTCGTTTCCATCGAACCCTTCCTCCCTTGTGACTTTACGCGTACTGTATTAGCGTTTCATCCCAGGTCACTTTCCATTCCACCCCTTCGGGCAAAGCTTCGCGAATTTTTTGCTCCAGAACGGCGTCTCCGTCCCAACTGCAGTCCAGCAAGGATACGATTCCCCGATCTTCGCCGGACCGGATCAGCCTGCCGGCTCCCTGCTTCAGCCGCAGCAGCATGTACGGCAAATCCACTTCCTCGAAAGGCGATTCCGAGACTTTGCGCTTTGCATTGTACACCGGGTCCTTAGGCGGCCAAGGCAGCGACCATACAATTACATTGGACAGCGACGGGCCGGGCACATCCAATCCCTCCCAGAGCGAAACGGAGCAAAGCACGCTCCGCTCTTCGTTCTGGAATTCGGAAATCAGGCCGCTAATTTCACGGTCTCCCTCAAACAGCAGCTTCATTCCCGCCACTGCAGGATGCTGCGAGGCTTGCTCCTTGAACCGCTTTAGCTCCTCCCGGGAGCTGAACAGCATCAATGCCCTCCCTTCCGTCAATTGAAGCAGCCGTTCAGCCCATTCCATTTTTTCCGCGAAAGTATCCCCGCTGCCCGACCGCGGCGAGAAAAACTTCATTTGTTCGCTGTATTTATAAGGAGACGGCACCGAAAATGACAAGTAATCCCGGATGCCCAAGCTGTCCGCCACGTATTCAAAGCTTCCCTCAACCGACAAAGTGGCTGAAGAAAAGACGACGGGGATGTTCTGGGAGAACACTCTCTCCTCCAGCACTTCCCGCACCATATGGGGCATAACGACGAGGGTCAAGCCGTCAGCGTCAGGGTCCCGAACCATCCAGGCGATCAATTTTTCGGAATCGTTGAATAATCCAAGCACCCGCTGTATCGTATCCAAATGCTCGTCGACAATTCTCAGCTGGTACTCGTTCAAAGAGAACGTCCCGCTCTCCAGCGCCAATTCTTCTTCCAGCCGGGAAAGCAGGCCGGTCAGCGTCCGCACCTCGTTATATACCGTTTTGTTCAATGCAATTTCCATCCGGTCGGAGCCTTCTACATTATGGGAGTTATTCCCCAGCACCCCGAATAAATATTGGCTTTGCTCAAGCACCTCTTCGATGGCAAGGGCGAGCGACTCGCGGATCTGGCCTTTCAGCAGCCGGGTCAGTATTTCTTCGAGGACGGTGTGCTTCATTTTGTAGGTCAGAGCCTTTTGCGCCGCAGTCTCCAGCAGGTGCCCTTCATCGAAAACGACCGAACTGTGCTCAGGCAGCAGCGGCAGCTGACCTTCCCTTATTCTCCCTTCGCGTGTCCATACATGCTCCATATAAAAATCGTGCGAGCAGATGATTATATCCGCCGATTTACGGTAATGGTCCCGGGATAAGGTCTGCCCGCAGCGGTGGCGCTTGTCGCACACCAGGCAGTCCTGGAACACATCCCAGCCAATCGCCTGCCACTGCTCGTCCGTCAAATGGCCGTACGCTTTGCGGTCTCCATACGGGTAGAAGGACTGCAGCGCCCGCCTCTTATGCACGAACTCGGGCAACTCCTCATAGATCAGCTCGAATATGCCTTGCGCCGACTCTTCCTGCAGCCTGCTCTCGTCCAGCTTCTGCAGACATAAATACTGGTCCGGCGACTTGGCGAGACGGGCGTCGATCGTCAGGTTCAGATGCCGCGCCAGCTTGGCGATATCCCCTTCCGGTTTCACCAGCTGTTCAATCAGCGACTCATCCGCACAGGCGATGATAGCGGGCTTGCGTGTGTACCGGGCATACCCCGCGGCATACAGCAAATAGACCAGAGTTTTCCCCGTACCTACTCCGGCCTCCGCGAAAATCGTCTTTTTGCCCGCATAAGCCCGTTCCAGCTGATACGCCATAAAGATCTGCTCGTCCCTCACTTCAAAGCCGGCTTCCGGCAGCAGCTCATAGAATACATCTCCAACCCAATCGCTAAGCTGCTGGATAAACGGCCGGGACGGATCATAGGCGAAAGGGTAGGGTTGTCTTTGCTGCATAGATTCCTCCTGATTAACCTCTGTCTTTGGCTGAACGCCAATAGCTTGCTCCATCGGCTCCGCAATTTTCTTAGCGTTTGCATCTCCGCCGCTTCCTAAACCTGCCTGGAGCCTCATTTATACCTGATTTGCTTCTAACCCATCTGCGCGGGCCGCCTCATAAAACGGTCTCCGTCCTTGATAAATCCATATTGCTGATATAAGCCATGGGCGTCTCTCGTCCCCAGAATTCCAGTGAGCCCGCGCAGCTCTTCCGCATTCACGATCGTTTCGATCAGCTTCTTTCCTACGCCAACGCCCCGGTGCCCTGTCTCCATAAATACGTCGCACAGCCAATACATTGTAGCATAATCCGTGACAACGCGCGCAAAGCCGACCTGCTTCCCATCGGTGTACACTCCATAGCACAGAGAGGTTTCGATCGATTTTCTTATGATCTCCTTCAGCCGCGCACCTGCCCAATAGCTTCTGGCCAAAAAGCCGGATACCGCGTCGAAATTAATTTTTTCCTTCTCATTACTGATGACATAATTGCCGTATTCAATCTGCATTCTGGCATTTCCCTTTCCGTTTATCGAGATCTGGCTGCGGTTTAACCGCATTTGCCGGGGGTAATATATGCTATGTATTCTTTCAATTCATCCTGAGGGAGGCTGTACCTGTGACAAAACAATACAAGAACGAAGATTTGAAAACTGTGGTGGAACACGATATTAAAGACAGGAAGGAACATAGCGCGGGGAGAGATATTTCCGAAGTGACGAACGGCAGTATGGCGCCGGATATGAAAGAGATCGAGCAGCTGGGCAAAGATATGGAGCGGATGAAGACAAATTCCGACCTGCAGGAGGAAGGCTTGGTCCCTGACCCCATACAGGGGGAAAAAGAACAACGTTAATCCCCTCTCCTCGTGGAGAAAAAAGAGAGCCTCGAGCAGGTTCTCTTTTTCGTTTAAGTATACCATATTTTACCTGCCTGTTGTCTCGCTATTTTTTCTCGATGAACGAAAGGATGCTGTCCAGATTCTGAGGCGGCACTTTGGCGATCAGGTCTCCCTTTTCCGCAAGCCTTTCCTCTATGGTCAAAAGGGTAAATTCCTTCGGATCCGCATTTCCGCGCACTTCTTCCCAGGTGAGCGGCGTGGATACGGCGGCTTCTTTTCTGGCGCGCGGCGTGTAGGGTGCGGATAAGCTTTTGCCGGCCCAGTGCTGGACATAATCGATATAAATCCGGTCTCCCCGCTCCTTGACAAATCTTTCGATCGTAAACAGCTCGGGGTGCTTCTCTACTAAATACCGGGCGACAAAATGACCAACCGTGCGCAGCTGCCCGAAAGTATAGCCGTCGGCGATCGGAACGATAATTTGCACGCCCGTGGCGCCGGACGTTTTGGGGATCGATTGGATGCCCATGGACTCAAGCACCTCTCCGATCATGGCAACGGCTTCCATCAAACGCGGCTCCTGCGCGCGGCTCGGATCTATATCAAGCACCCATTCCGCGGGGATTTCTCCACCCACATACTCGAAAGATGGATGAAATTCCAGTGCCGCCAAATTGCCGAGCCAAAGAAGAGAGGGAAGCGAATCCAGCTGTATGTAACGGACCCCGTCCTTCTCTGCCGTTTTAATGAAAGAAGGTATGTTTTTGGGAGCATTTTTCTGGTAAAAGGATTCTCCGCCGACGCCGTCCGGAAACCGGATCACAGTTAAATAGCGGTTCCGGCAGTATTTCAGCAAATAAGGGGCAAGAGCGGCCAGCTTTTGCAGGTACAACGCTTTCGTTATTCCCTGCTCGGGCCACAGCAGCTTCTCCGGATGCGTAATCCTGATTTGGTGCCCGTCTACCGTGATCTCTTGCGAGTGGCTTGGAGTCATAGTATTCCTCCTTCAATGGAAAGCAGTTTCGGTTGACGCAAAAAGCCCCCTTCGGTCACCTCTTGTCCTTTCACCCGCGCTTGCACCGGCTTCTCCAGCCACTTGAGCTGCATTCTGTTCATCTCGGGAGGCAGCTGTACGGGAGGCGCTTCCTGCAGCACCGTCTTGAGCTTCAATAATTGTGCTTTTGCAGCATCGTCCAGTCCTGAAGAAACGCGCCCGAAATAAGCGCCTTCGGACCTCATCAGCAAACTGGCCAACCTGCCTTCCCGCATCAAAAAGCCGACGATGTCCACCTCGAAGGTTTGGATCGTTTTGCGCTTAAACCAGTCCGAATGGTCCTTGCCTTCCAGATAAGCGCTTGACAGCCGTTTGGACACGACCCCCTCCCAGCCGTTCTCCTGCACCCACTGCCACAACGCTTGTCCATCCTCGTACAGCTCCGCAGTGAACATTTCAGGGGTACGTTCCGGAAACAGCTCATTCAAAAGGTTGAAACGGGTAACAAAAGGCTCCTGCCGCAAATCCCTGTTCCCAATCCGAAGCACATCGAAAAGCACATAGACCACCGGCTCCCTGCTAATTGCCTTGTCAAACTCCGCGGAATGAACCAGCTTGTTTCTCCGCTGTATTTTCTGAAAACTCGGGCGTTTGGTGGCCTGATCAAAAATGACCGCTTCCCCGTCCAGAACGCAGTCCGTTTCCAATTGGCCCAAAGCCTTCGCCAGCTCAGGGAACGTATTATTGCTCCGCTTCATCGTCTTGGAATACAGGCCCACCCGCCCGCCGCTTACTTCCGTTATGACCCGGTATCCGTCCCATTTGATCTGGTACCCCCAATCGTCGCCTTGGGGAATTGTATCCGTAAGGATCGGGGACATCGGATGAAAAAGCTGCATCGGTCAGGCCCCCGTCTTCTTTGCTTTGGCCCGAGGCTTGCGTCTCGGCTTGACAGGCTCTTCCTTTGCCTCCGGCACCGTGTCCTTTTTCTTCACTTGCTTGAGGCTGGCCTGGAGCGCATCCATCAGATCGATGACGTTCGTCTTCTTCTCTTCGGGAGCCAGCTTGACTTCTTTTCCCTCGATTTTGTCTTGTATGGCGGACATAAGACGGTTTTTGTACTCGTCCTCGTATTTCTCGGGTTCGAATTTCGAAGACAGCTGTTCGATCAGCATTTTGGCCATCTCTAGTTCCTTGCCGTTCGGCTCTTTGCGCTTTGGCAGATTGGGCACCTGGTCGACAGGGCGGATCTCCTCGGCATAAAACATGGTTGACATGGCCAGGCAATCCTTCACAATGCGAATCGCCGCCAGCGAACTTTTATTGCGTATGGTCACATTGGCGATGCCTATCTTGTTCGTCGCTTCCAAAGCGTCCAGCAGCAGATTATATGCGGTCGTACCCGTATTGTCGGGAGCCAGGTAGTATGTTTTCTGGTAATAGATCGGATCGATCTCCTCCAAATCCACGAAATCGAGAATCTTAATCTGCTTCGTGTCCTCAGAGGCCAGTTTATTCAACTCTTCCTTATCAAAGGTCACAAAATGGCCCGGCTCGTATTCATAGCCCTTGACGATCTCGTTCCAGTTGACATCCTTTTCGCATTTGGGGCAGGTCCGGACGTAATGAATCGGTACGGAATATTCCTTGTGAAGCATTTTCATCGGTATATCGTTATCCTGCGTGGCTGAGAACATCTTCACAGGAACATTCACCAGCCCAAAATTGATCGCGCCCTTCCAAATGGTCTGCATTCCTATCCCTCCCATTCTATGTGTAATTGTTATTTAAACCGTTTTGGTCCCGATTTATCATCGTGGCGATGGCAATATCCTCCTGCCTGCGGGGAATGCTAAATTCGAACTTAACTTCAGAACATCAGGCGTAATTTCGACAAAAACGGGCTTTCGTGTCAGTTTTACTAACAGATACTGTTGACATCGTTTTTACTGCCACTTTATAATGGATGAATGTATGACAAGTTAGCTTATATGACAGGAGATGAACGAATGAGCGTCGAGCAATTGACCGGCGGACTTGATACCATATGGGTGATTCTGACGGCTGCAATGATTTTGCTGATGGAAGGCGGATTCGCTCTTTTGGAAGCGGGTTTTGTCAGGCGAAAAAACGCGGCCAGCATAATAATGAAGGTTTTTGTCGATATCGCATTCGGTGCGTTGGTGTTTTTCCTGTTCGGATTCGGCATTATGTACGGGAAAGATGTATGGGGATTGCTGGGAATGAGCGGGTTCCTGATGGGAGGGGATCTCACACATATTAAATTGAACATTTCGCATGAGACCTACTGGCTGTTCCAGTGCGCCTTCGTCATTGCGGTGATCTCCATCGTTTCCGGGGCGGTTGCCGAAAGGATCAACTTTAAAGCTTACATCCTGTACACCATAGCCATGACGGGGCTGATCTACCCGATTGCGGGACATTGGGTATGGGCAGTGGGCGGCTGGTTGGGAAAGCTGGGAATGATCGATTTTGCCGGCTCAGCGGTCATTCACGCGTTAGGGGGATTCTCCGCGCTGGCTGCGGCGAAGCTGATCGGTCCGAGAATTGGAAAATATAACGACGACGGCAGCGCGAACATCGTTCCGCCCTCCAATCTTCCGTTAGCTTCGGTCGGCGCTTTTATTCTTTGGTTCGGCTGGTTCGGGTTTAACTCGGGAAGTACGCTTAGCGCCGCCAATTATTCTGTGGAGATCGGACATATCGCGGTGACCACGATGCTTGCCGCGGCTGCCGGTGCGGCTTCCTGCATTCTGTTCACTATGATGCGATATCAGAAATCCGACCCTCCGATGGTCATCAATGGCGCGCTGGCGGGACTAGTGGGAATTACGGCAGGTTGCGCCTATGTGTCAGAAGGGGTGGCTATCTTCATCGGCGCGGTGTGCGGAATCGTCATGATCTTCGCCACGGAATTCCTTGAAAGCAAAAGGATCGACGATCCGGTCGGTGCCTTCGCCGTGCACGGTGTCAGCGGAAGCATCGGTACTCTGGCTGTCGGGTTGTTTGCCATTCCGGAATGGACTTCCAAATTCAACCTCAGCGGCGCGGGCTTGTTCTACGGCGGCGGCTGGTCTCTGCTCGGCATTCAGGCTTTGGGACTCGCCATCGTCTGTGTGTGGGGCTTTTGCCTGACCTGGCTTGCGATGAAATTGATAAGCCTGCTCGTTCCGGTCCGTGTCAGCAGAGATGAGGAGCTGGTCGGACTCGATGTGGGCATCCACGGTGTTCCCGCCTACAGCGAGGAGCACGATTTTATTGCTGTACCGTCTATCATAGATAAAGAATAATCAGCTGGAACTCTATAATAATCGACTGCGCCCCAAACAACGAAAAAGCCGCTTATCCATTGGATAAACGGCTTTCACTGTCTTCCCCCATCTTATGGAGGAAGCACAACTGTTAGATCTCTTCATTCAATTGAGCTTTAAGCGACTCGATTTCCTGTCTCAGCTGCTTTACCGTCTCAAGCGGCTTCTTAACATAATGGATATACTCTACAGCCAAGTGATGATCCGGTTTTTTGCCTGTCAACAAACGCCTTAAACCTGACATGGATTGATAGCTTTGTTCTTCGCGAAGTCTTCTCTTTTCATAACGCTCAATGGCTTGCTCAATATCCAAGACCTGCTGCTCTTTCTGGGCGATAAGAGATTCCAAAAGGGAGAACACATCCGCATTTTTATCGGTATTTTTGGAAGAATCCATTGAAGGGAAAGAATCCGTTATAAGCGCAGTCAGCATGAGAGTTCACCTACCTGATTATGTTAACTATTTTCACACTGATTCTATTTTACCTCATTTTGCGGCTCTTGAAAAGGTTTATTAAAAAAAGCATTGGTTAAAAAAAAGACCGGAAAAAATTCCGGCCGTCTATATTCAGATAAAGCGTTTGGCGCCAATGTATCTGGATCCCCAATAACCGCTTTGCAGGCTGTCAATTTTAACACCGTCATCGGTGGCGGATATAAATTGATTGTTGCCTAAATAAATTCCGACGTGTGAAGGGACCTTAGCCTGGGCGAAGAATACCAGATCTCCGACCTTGGGCTGGGCGACGGGATTACCTGCGGTGTTCATGTCTCTGGATGTCCGGGGAAGCGATACGCCGTTCTTGCCATAAACATACTGGACAAAACCCGAGCAGTCGAATCCGTCAGGGCTCGTCCCACCATATTGGTAGGCAGTGCCGAGATACTGCTTGGACAACTCCACGATTCTTGTGGAGATTGCTTTCTCCACCACCTTGGACGGTGCCCACCATGCGGGTGCGTGGTATTTTCCGTCCTTACCGAGGATGGCAATATAGTTGGTTTGATCCCATTGGGTAGTAATTCCCAAGTTTTCGCTCACAAAGCGAAGGGGAACCATCACCCTGCCTTCCTGAAACAAAGCCTGCGTGCCAATGCTTACTTTCTCGCCGTTCACCGTGGCATAAGACTGTCCTGTCGTAATCACAATCTTTTTCTCTGGACTGCTTATCGTTACCGTCACCTGCTGACCATCCATCTGCCAATCCACATTGTAGCCCAATTCTTCCGAAATCAGACGAATCGGCGTCTGCAGATTCTGATTGCCGTCTATGAACGGCTGTGCATCAGGAAAAGACACGAGGTGATCGTTAATCTGTACCTTCACACTACTGTTCAATACAGCGGCTTCCGCCGAATGAGCGTGAAAAAGACCGGACAGCAAAAATGCGCCCGTTAACACAAGCGAGCTTGCCAAAACCTTCAACTGCTTTCCTCCTTGTAGCCTCCGAGGTTAGTTGGCGGGTTCGGGTAGAGGTTGCTCCCTGGTCTGGCCTGCGCCAAACGTTCACCCCAAAATAAGTCCCCCGTACCAATGATAGGACCATTGGATTCGGCATCTGTTTTGTTGCTGTTTTTTCAACTATTTCAATGTAACATATGATAAAAGAGGGTAAACACCCATTTTTCAACAAAATTGTGTCCAAATTAAGACAATAAGAAAGAGACCTCATATTGAAGTCTCTTGTCTTCTTCTTGCTTAGTGGCCTTCGTCCCTCAACTAAGTATTTCTTTGACTCTGCCTACCTGTCCATCTGTCAAACGAACCTTGATTCCATGGGGATGCGTGGGAGAATTCGTTAAGATGTCCTTGACGATTCCCTTGGTTAACGCACCTGTCCTCTGGTCTTTCTTCAAAACGATACTGACTTCCAGGCCTGGGCGGATATGGCTCCGGTTCTGACCGTTCATGCTGTCACCTTCTTCATCCTTAACTTATGAGATTCGCGGCAAGCGGGCTAACTATTCTTTAACATCAATAAATCCAGAAAAGACTCAGGCTCCAACCGGCCGAAATATGCCCGCAAATCGATGCCTGACAAGGCTTTTATCACCTCGGACTCTTCATAGCGCACACCTTTGAGCTGATCTTCAATATCCGAGATTTCCCCAGCACCAAAAAAATCGCCGTAAATTTTCAGATCGCTGATAAGGCCTTTCGATATATTCATCCGGACATCTATGGTTCCGACCGTTTCGAAACGCTTCTTGCTATGCAGAGTGCTCTCCGGAGATTTGCCGTAGTTCCAATCCCAGCTCCCATATCTCTCCTTCGACAGACGGCGGATCGCTTCCCAATCCGATTCCTCGAGCTGGACACGGGGCACATCCTGTGGCCACTTGCCGAAAATCGATTGCAGCAGTTCATTCCTGAATTCTTCAATCCTCATCGGCGCATCCAGAAATTCGCTTATGTTGGCCACTCTGCTGCGAATGGATTTTATGCCTTTGGATTGGATTTTTTCCGGGTGCACGTTGAGCGCCGACACGACATTTTCTATTTCGGAATCGAACAAAAGCGTACCGTGGCTGAACATCCGGCCCTTGGTGGTGAATTGGGCATTGCCGGATATTTTGCGCTCGCCGACCTGGATATCGTTTCTCCCAGTCAAATGTGCCTGGACACCAAGCTTCTTCAGCGCCTTGATCACCGGCTCCGCGAATTTCTGGAAGTTGTGGAACGACTCGCCGTCATCCTTTGTAATGAAGCTGAAATTCAGGTTTCCCAGATCATGGTACACCGCTCCGCCGCCGGATAACCTTCGGACTACATGGAGTCCATGCTTTTTGACATACTCGGAGTTGATTTCCTCCAACGTATTCTGGTTTTTTCCAATGATGATCGACGGTTCGTTGATATAAAAAAGCAGGTAGCTTGTGTCCATCGGCAAATTCTTCAAAGCATATTCTTCTATGGCAAGGTTGATTCTTGGATCGGTGATACCTTCATTGTCTATAAAAAGCAACATCTTCCCCTCCTGCCGCTCACTGTATTCTCATTTTAATCTAAAATAGTCCTGTACACAAAAATCGCTAAATCGTATGCAGAGAAGCAGATAAAAACAGCCCCGGCACGGCAGCAAGTCCGACCGAGGCTGTTTCATATTTGCACAGACTGCACCGCCGTCCGGGCTGTTTCTTGCCTGCACACTCGGCACCGCCCCTCGAAGCAGTTTCCTGCCAACACTTGCAGCTTCGACAGCTGCGAGCCTGACAAAACTGCCGGCCGTTACCCTTCGAGCAGCAATGTTTCCGGATCTTCGAGCAGCTCCTTGACGGTGACGAGGAAGCGGACCGCTTCGCTGCCGTCCACAATGCGATGGTCGTATGACAGAGCGATATACATCATCGGCCGGTTCTCCATCCGCTGCTCATCGATCGCCACAGGGCGCAGCTGGATTTTGTGCATGCCCAGAATACCTACCTGAGGGGCATTCAGAATCGGCGTCGATAAAAGGGATCCGAATACACCGCCGTTCGTTATGGTGAAGGTACCTCCCTGCAGATCGGACAGCGCCAGCGTATTGGAGCGCGCTTTGGAAGCGAGCTCCCCTATTTGTCTCTCAATCTCTGCAAAGCTCAGCCGGTCGGCGTCGCGGACAACCGGTACAACCAGGCCTTCTTTCGCAGATACCGCAATTCCGATATCGTAATATTTCTTCGCCAGGATTTGATCCCCGGAAATCTCGGCATTAAGCAGCGGAAACGCCTTTAATGCGCCGACAACGGCTTTAGTAAAGAAAGACATGAATCCCAAGCCCACATCATGCTTCTCTACGAAAGCTTGCTTACGGCGTTTGCGCACATCCAGAATAGCCGTCATATCCACTTCGTTGAACGTGGTTAACATGGCCGCGGTATGCTGGGCTTCGACCAAACGGCTCGCGATCGTCTGGCGGCGGCGGGACATCCGGATGACTTCAACCGGCTTCCCGGGGTCGATGGCTGCCCCTTCGCCAGGCGCTTTTTGCGGTACCGCGGATTGCGGTCTGCTCACTGCCTGTCCAATGTTTGCCGGCTTCGCAGCCTGCCCCCCCGGTTCATAAGACCTGACGTCTTCGGCGGAGATTCTGCCGGCCGGATCGTTCGAAGGGATCCGGCTTAGATCGATGCCGCGCTCCCTTGCCAGCTTTCGCGCCGAAGGAGTCGCGATAAATGCAGCCTTATCATTCGCCGCGGATTCTTCCTGCCGGACGTTTGCTGCCGCAGGCGGATTGGTAATCGCCTGCACCTCAGCCTGAGCCGCTTTCGGAGCGCTGCTCTCCTTCTTTTCCACAGCCACGGCAGATCCTTCACGGATCGTACCGATCACTTCACCGACCTGGACGGTGTCCCCTTCCTGCCTGCGGATTTCCGCCAACACCCCGTCCTGCTCGGCGTTAATTTCCAGGTTCACCTTGTCCGTTTCCAGTTCGAGCAGCAAATCTCCCTGACTCACGGGATCGCCCTCTTTTTTCACCCATTTTGCAATCGTTCCTTCGGTGATGGATTCGCCAATCTCAGGTACTTTGATTTCAGTCATAGCCGATTCCTCCCTGCTTCCATTAGTTTTTCATTAACACTATGATTGAGCGCGTTCGAGATTAACCGCTGCTGTTCGCTGCTATGGACGTGCTGATAACCGCTGGCAGGACTGGACCGGTCAGGACGGCCGATATAGCGCACCTTCGCCTGATCCGGCGCAACCTCACGGATGCGCGGCTCCATAAAGCTCCAGGCTCCCATATTCTTCGGCTCTTCCTGCACCCAGACCATCTCCTTCAAGTTAGGGAACCGCCGGATGATATCTGCGATTTCCGACTTCGGAAAAGGATACAGCTGCTCGACACGCAAAATGTGAAGCCAGGAGCTGTCCGCATTTTTGTCGTTCTCCAAAGCTTCCTCCAAATCAATTGCGACTTTACCGCTGCATAATAGCACACGTTCCACCCGCTCGGGCTCGCTGCCTAAACCGCTCTGCTCCAGTACAGGGCTGAATCCGCCCCCGCTGAAATCCGAACCGGGAGAAGCGACCCGGGCATTACGGATCAAGCTCTTCGGCGACATGATGATAAGCGGGCGGGCCTGTTCCGTTTCGCTTAGCGCAGCCTGCTTCCGCAACAGGTGAAAATATTGCGCGGCGCTGGTCAGATTGGCCACAGTCCAGTTCTCATCGCCGCCAAGCTGCAGGAACCGCTCCAGACGCGCGCTCGAATGCTCGGGCCCTTGGCCTTCATAACCGTGCGGCAGCAGCAGCGCCAGGCTGGACCTTTGCCGCCATTTGTCGCGGCCTGCCGCGATAAATTGGTCGATGATCACTTGGCCCGCGTTGGCAAAATCGCCAAACTGGGCCTCCCACAGCACCAGCGTTTCGGGAGCGAAGACATTGTACCCGTACTCGAATCCGAGAACGGACGCCTCCGACAGTGGGCTGTTATGGACGGCAAAAGAAGCTTTGGCTTGCGCCAGCCCGTGCAAAGGAATGAACAGCTCTCCCGTCTCGGTATCGTGCAGAACGAGATGGCGGTGGGCAAAGGTTCCGCGCTCCGAATCCTGTCCGGACAACCGGATCGGTTTCCCGTCAGCCAATAAAGTGGCAAAAGCCAGCGTCTCCGCGAGCGCCCAGTCCACTTTCTCGCCCTCATCCAGCGCTTTGGCGCGCCTTTCGAGGATCCGCTTCAGCTTTGGGTACACATGAAAGCCTTCCGGCCACTGCAGCAGCGCGCTGTTGATTTCCTTCAATCGCTCCAACGGAACGGCGGTATCAAGCGTGAGACGGCTGCCCCAAGCGGGTATTTCCAAAGCGCTTCCGTTCTTGTCTTCATTTGCTTTCACTTCATCATAAGCCCGCTTGAGCTTTTCTCCGGACTCGTCCCTCATCTGAGCGGCCCGCTCTTCACTCACTATGCCTTCATCCGCAAGCTTCCTCGCATACACTGTGCTCACGGTAGGATGAGTTTTCACCGTGGCGTAGGTGATCGGCTGAGTCGTCTCCGGATCATCCGATTCGTTGTGTCCGTAGCGGCGGTAACCGACAAGATCGATCAGAAAATCCTTTTTAAAGCGGGAACGGTACTCGCATGCCAGACGGATCGCTTTGATGCAAGCTTCCGGATCGTCGGCATTGACGTGTACGATCGGTATTTCGTATCCTTTAGCCAGATCGCTAGCATAGTAAGTGGATCGGGAATCCTTGCTTTCCGTCGTAAAGCCCAGCCGGTTGTTGGCGATAATATGTAACGTCCCGCCGTTGCGGTAGCCTTTCAGCTGATTGAAGTTCAACGTTTCAGCAACGATCCCTTCCCCGGCAAAAGCGGCGTCCCCGTGGATCAGCACCGCAACCGCTTTGCTTACATCATGCTCGGGGTATCCCGGCTGCACGCGCTCCTCCTGAGCGGCGCGGGTGAATCCTTCCACAACCGGGTTCACATATTCCAAATGGCTGGGATTGTTGGCCAACGTTAAACGAATTGGAGGAATCTCGCCTTCCTCCAGCGAACGGTCCGCACCCAAATGGTATTTTACATCCCCCGACCAGCCATGGTTGATTCCTGTGGAGCCTTCCGAAGGCACCAGATCCTTGTTCGGCGAATGATGGAATTCGGAAAAAATTTTGCCGTAAGGCTTTCCAAGCACATGGGCCAGCACATTCAGACGGCCGCGGTGGGCCATTCCCATCAGCACATGCTTCGCCCCGTCCTTGGCCGCGAACCGTACAATTTCATCCAGCATCGGTATCAGCGCGTCCGTCCCTTCCACGGAAAACCGTTTTTGCCCGACGAACGTACGGTGCAGAAAATTCTCGAACTGCTCGACCTGAATCAGCCTGTTAAGCAGC
This sequence comes from Paenibacillus sp. JCM 18996, assembly GCF_055392555.1. NCBI lineage: Bacteria > Bacillati > Bacillota > Bacilli > Caryophanales > Paenibacillaceae > Paenibacillus > Paenibacillus sp. JCM 18996. Next base: position 910,037 of record NZ_AP043884.1, on the reverse strand, counting down.
GAGATCCGCTCCTCAGGCGACAGGTTCTCAGAAGCCGACGCTTCGGATTCCACCCGCTTGTTTAACCAGTCCCGTTCATGCTCCTCATGGACATGGCTGAATTCGTAGGCTGTTGATTTCGTATACAACTGACGAAGCAGCTGAATTGCATCCCAGCCGGTAGCTACTTTGGCCGGAGCGTTCTCCCAAAGCAGCGAAGCCGGCATGGCCATCAGATCTTCCTTGCTGAGCTCATACGTCTCCGTTTGAATCAGACGGGTATCCGCCTTCGGCCTCAGCTTCAATGGGTCGAGATCCGCCGCCAAATGGCCGTAAGTGCGAATGTTCCACACCAGCTTTTCTGCGGCGACCACTTTCTTCAGCATACCAATGTCGATTGTTCCTTCTTGCGCAGTCTGACGCTCAGTCAGAGGGCTAATCCCGTCCTTTATAGCAGGAGGAGCTCCCCAGCTTGCAAACATTTCCCTGAAAGTCGGCTCAACCGATTCGGGATCCTCCGTATAGCGCTCATACTGCTCATGGATATAGCCCATGTTAGGGCCATAATAATTCTGCCAAGGCCGAAGCCCGATTTTCTCCTCAATTTTCATTGAAGGTAACCTCCCGCTGCATTTTCATAATCCGTAGGCAAAAGTTATCCGCTTTCTTTTTTATTAACACCACATAATGTCACCCGTTTTCCGACAAAGAGTAAGTATTCCCTTAATGGCAGACTCCTACTCTTCTCGAAAAGAGGATCCTATTTATACTATAAACAGGAATATTAATATTAAAAAATAGTTATTAATCATATAAACGATCTCATTTTGGCATGAATCATGCAAAATAGCAAAAAGCCCGCGAATTATCGCAGGCTTTTGTTTCAATGTGACTGGGGTCTGACACCCGCCGTGCAGCGCAGCAAGTCTCGCTGGAAGAGAAGCGCATTGGAAAAAGAAATTAATCGGGCTTTTACTTCGCGAGCGGTAAAGAAACCGTCACTTCTGTGCCGATCCCTTCTATACTTTGATAGGTTATTTTCCCGTTCATGGCCTCGACAATCCTCATCGCCACCGCAGTCCCGAGGCCGGTCCCCACTTCCTTCGTGGAGAAGAACAAAGTACCGATGCGGGACAGCTGCTCCGAGCTCATCCCTTTTCCCTGATCCTTGATCACAATCCGGCCGCGTTCTTCCACTTCATCTAAAGAAACAATAATCTCGCTGCCTTCGCCGGACGCTTCTATCGCATTTTTGATCAGGTTCACCAGTGCCTGCTGCAGCTGATTGCGGTCGGTATACAGATATAAATCCGCAGCCAGTCGGCTGTGTAATTGTATGCTGTTTTTGGACGCCATAGGCCCGAGCAGCAATAGAATTCCGCCCAGCACATCCGCAATCGCGAATCTTTCAAGGCGTTCCAGCTTGGGTTTGGAAAAATTCAAATAATCGCCGATGATGGCTTCGGCCCTTCCCAGCTCATCGAGTGCTATTGCCAAATAACGCTGGTTGCTGCCGTTTTCATTCGGACGCATCATCTGCAGAAAACCTTTTACAACCGTCAAAGGGTTACGGATCTCATGCGCGACAGACGCCGCCAATTCACCCATCGTGTTTAATTTTTCCGCACGCTGGATTTCTTCTCTCATTCGCGCCCTCTCCAGATTGATCTCCAGCAGCATGGAGGCAAATCCGACGCTTATGAATTGGATCAGGGCGAACAGCAGAGCTCCGACAATGGGATTAAACCCCGCAGAGTTGGGTACTTTGTTAAAAAATGTATAAGAACACAAAATGAATAACATGACCGAGGCAGGCCATACGCTGACAATCGGTCGGCAATAAAACCAGCATCACGGACGGAAAAGGTCAGAAAACCTCTTTCACGTACGATGTACGTAATTTGCTTACCAAAGTGACGGATGCCAAATTAGCAGCAACGTCCTATGGCTATGACGCTGTCGGTAATCGGACGACCGTCACCGATGCAAAGAATAATGTAACATCGTATGGGTATAACGAGATTAACAAAATTTCTAGCATTACCAACCCGTTGAACCAAGTGATTCAATTGGGATACGATAAGAATGGGAATGCGACAAGCCTCACCTTCCCGAAAGGGGACAAGGTATCCTATACCTTCAATGCCCTCAATCGTATGGATGGAATATTATACAACGGCGTCAAGCAATGGAGCATCGCATACGATGCCAATGGCAACATCACTTCGGTCACAGATTCTGCGGGAAAAGCGACGACCTTCACCTTTGATAAAAATAACCGTCTCACCCAGCAGGCAGAAGGGGCATCGAACAAAGTCGATACTGCTTACGATGCCAATGCTAATCCTTCATCGCTAACTGTTACTGCTGGAGCAGCAACAGTTACTACAGGGTATGGTTACAACTCGATGGATCAAGTGGTTTCTCTATCTCGAAATAGCGCAAACCAAGCGAAGTTCGTCTATGATGAGAGAGGGAACGTTATCTCCATCACGCGGGCGAACGGTACGTATACCTCGTATGAGTACGATGCGGCAAACCGTTTACAATCCGTGAAGAATTATAATGCTGCAGGTGCATTGCTGGATTCGTTCACCTACTCTTATGATGCCGATGGCAATCGTACGAGTGTGGTGACGGGCGCGGGAACTATTTCCTATCAATATGATGCCTTGAATCAATTGACACAGGAAACGTTACTGGACGGAAGCACCGTTGCTTACGCTTATGATGCAGTGGGAAATCGGACAACGAAAACGGTCACTCAAGGCGGGATAACGACAACAACCACTTATACGTACGATGCTGCGAACCAGCTCACTGCTGTAAACGGCCAAGCCTATACGTACGATGCTAACGGCAACTTAACAGGCAACGGGGCAAGGACTTTCATTTACGATATAGAAAATCGCCTGATTGAAGTGAAGAATTCTGCCGGAACAAGCTTGGCGACATTCTCCTATGACCATGAAGGCAAACGGACGAGTATGACTACTTCCAGTGGTACTTTAAATTTCCACTACAACGGGAACAAGGTCATCTACGAGACGGATGCGAACAATAATATTGTTGCCGACTACACTTGGGATGCTCAGGGTAATCCTGTCACAATGACAAAGTCAGGTGTAACGTATTACTATCATCTTAATGGTCACGGCGATGTAACGTCATTAACGGATACAACCGGTAATACGGTGGCTCAGTATCAGTACGATGCGTGGGGAAATATTCTTTCCCAAACCGGACCGATGGCTTCCTCCAACCCGTATCGTTATGCAGGTTATCGTTATGATACATCAACAGGGTTGTACTATCTCATGGCTCGATATTATGATGCAGCGGTAGGGCGATTTGTCACTAGGGATACGTTTCACGGGTTTGATAAGGAGCCATTAAGTCTAAATCAGTATGTTTATACAGCAAACAATCCTGTAAATTTGGTTGATCCGACTGGTCATTTCTATAAAGCTTTCAACTTCGGGTTCGATAGCTATTTTGCAGTTAGGGTTACTTCGGAATTTGTACGATTCTACCTCAAGATGACTATCGGTGGGCTATCGCTACTAGGCCTTTCGATCATAATCGGTGGAGAAGTTGGTGTTATTGCTGCTCAACTTATTAGATCTATAATAGCACCGAGGCTTTTAGCCATAGCGGGAGCTTGGATTGCCAATAAAGTAGCAAGCTTCGCCATGAAAACCTCAGTAAAGGGAGCTTTTGACCAAATTGCAAATGGATTCGACACCAGTTACCCATATAATGATGTGATAAATAGTACGGTTTATGTTTGGCCATATTTTAAAGTTATCAATCATTTATCTGGAAACGTGTCATATATCTAAACAAGTTATGTAGACACTGGCATCGGTTGGTGCCGGTGTCTACATTTAGATCCGTTCATTCATTTTCAAGGTTAATACTAATATGAAACACTAGATTGACAGCGGACCAAGCTTTTAAAAGGAAAACTAAAGAAATGGGGTCGTTACTATATGTGGAGGGAAATGACATGGATAGAATTTTTCAAGTTCATTATTATAAGGTTTATCATTATTTTGTGTCTAACTTTGATTATTGCTGCTATTCTGTATTTCCTTGGATTACATTTTAATCCTGTTGGTATCTTTGTTGGGCTGGTTATAGTTTACATCTTCTTACTTTTAATCAAATTATTCTATTTTTAATTAAGTCCGGTAAAATCATATTATCATGGTGTATGTGAATGTTGGTTTTCCAAAATACTGTATAGAGGAATTTTAAGCTATATCTCTAACAATCCGAAGCAGCACGCGGCGGCGGATTGTGATTTTTACAAGCCACGGTTCGCCTCCATACACCAAATCCACAACGGGGACCTTAAAGATAACTTCACATCTTTGTCGTAGATGATTACCTTTTCCAAATACTGTAAAACAATCTAAATAGGCAAGTTTACAAGGATAGCCTTTAGTGACTTCGAATTTTGTCATGAGTTGGTGAATAATCCGACTATCCCTACCTCAAATTGAGTTCGTGTACCTCAGCTACGAGGTGAGCGGCGCCGAGAATTGTTATCGCCGGTATTTCTAGGAGTTTTATGAATAAGAGTAGGGTTGGCACTTGGTGACAGCTTCGCTGGTACTACCCCGAGTTGTATGAGGCTCAGTATCAATATGATGCATGGGGGAATATTACCTCTCAAACAGGTACGGTGGCTTCTTCTAACCCTTATCGCTATGCAGGTTATCGATTTGATGAGTCAACAGGATTGTACTACCTCATGTCTCGATATTATGACGCTGGGGTGGGGCGATTTATCACACGGGATACGTTCCACGGGTTGGAGATTGACCCATTAAGTCGACGCTTACGATACCAATGACAATCGCACGAGTGTGGTGACGGGCTTTGGAACTATTTCGTATCAGTATGATGCCTGGAATCAATTGACACAGAATATGTTGTGAATTTGCACATTAATCCGGCAAAGGATTTGCAAAATAAAAGTGCAAAAAAACCAACCTTTTTCCGATGGTTTGCAAATTAATTGCGCACGAACGGACAACCTTTTGCACATAATCACGGTATTCCCGCTGACATATATATACAAAAAGGCAGCCAGGAACGTGGTTCCCAACTGCTTTTTCTCTTGCCAGCGCCACGGAGTTTCCTGTATACTCCGTTTACAGCCCTCTAACGCTGTAGCTTTTTTTCGGATGGAGATGAAATATCGTCGTATTGGTGAAGATGACGAAGCAATACAGCGTGCGGCCTTGTTTCTGCATCTTGATGCTCCCCTCCTTTCGGGAAGAAGTGGAGCGGCGCCTTGCAAGATACACGTTGTTAAAGAGAAAGGCCGCTTGCTCGCCTGCCATGTCAAGTTCGGTCTGTGAGGAAGCCCGGAATTGGCGGGGCAGGCGCGGCCAGCAATTATGATGTCGGCATCAATTTGTTCGGCTTTCCGTAAGAATCCATACAGAAATTCGACAAAATCACAGCCATATTTTGAATAATTTTTTTCAGTCCGAGGTGTGGTTGAAATAAATAATCCCCTACGAAAGTAGGAGGAAAGCTAATTTGATGGTGCAAGGAAACCCTTGTCCTATCTGCCTCGGCGAATGCCGAGAGGCTATTAAAAAATGAACGAGGTGACCTACTAGGGCGAGTTATAATTGGGTTAGTGACGGGTATAGCTGCCCTAATATGTACTCTTGTGGTTAGCTTAGTAAAAAAAGTCGTAGAGATATAGTGACTCAATCTAAGCTTATACTAAAAATCACCTTGTAATGTATTCTGTTCCAACTGGACATTTTTTTAAAAACAACGGAGAGTGCATTTGAATGTCAGACAATATCTATTTGAAAAGTCAACTGGACACGAAAGAATTGCTGCTGCTTGATGCGGAAGTTAAAAGAAGCGGGAAATCGATGCTTGTGGCGTATGTGCTCTGGTATTTCCTTGGCGTTGTCGGCGGGCATCGCTTCTACTTGGGCAAAAAAGGATCGGCAGCAACGATGCTGATTCTATCTATTACTATTGTTGGCCTGATTGCTACGGTCATTTGGTCACTGGTAGATGCATTCCTGACTTACAAGATTGTGAATGAAACCAACAAGCAAATCGAGTCGCGTCTTCTCGAGCAGATCATTCATCGCAGTAATCATCGTGCGGAAGGAGACTTGTCTGTACAATGACCTCCCGATTCGATCTGACGGAAAAAGAATTATTGATCCTTGAGTCCGAACTGCGGTTCACCGAAAAGTCACTGGGACTCGCCTATTTCATGCTGCTTGGCGGACATTTGGGGCTGCATCGTTTTTACTTGGGCAGAAGAATTACCGGTTGTATCCAGTTAATATTATTTATCATCTCCTCGTTTCTATATTTCTTGCCACCCATTTTTTCATTGGACTCCCCAGTTTCCGGGAATGCTTTAATCACCCCTCTATTATTGACTGGGATAACTCTCACCATTTGGATTCTGATTGACCTTTTTGTGCTGCCTAGGTATGTCAGAGCCTGGAATGCCGGAGTGGAGCGGGAATTGATCGATAAAATGCTTCTTCTGAGAGACAATGAGAATATCAAATAGCGGCTGCGCAAGGAGCAGGGGAATATGCTCACACGAAAAGCTCGGCAGCTCCTATTCGTGCGATTGACGACATCCAGGAGCAGAAGCATAAAGCTGGACTTATTTGTACGCGTTGCCACAGCCTTACAGTTGTGCGGTTTGGAAACTACGTGAGAACGTGAATAGCTACCATAGCCATCAGAAACGCTGGATGGACCGATTCAACGGCGTTGCGACGAAGTACCTGCAACATTATTTGGCTTGGTTCCGTTATATTGATAACAAGGAATATGAGAATACTGCGTTGAATAACAAGGTTGAGGTGATATTCTTTGATAAAAGCTGAAATTATTCTCGTATTTATAGCCACTATTCTTATAGTCGGATGTCAGGCAAATAAGTCTCCTCAGGCTACTCAACAAAATAGCAGTGGGCTGGTGATAGCGACAGAAGGAGTAAAATGGTTTCAAGATAAGGATGCTTTGCCTTTCGATGAAGCAATCAAAAAAATCCCTTTTGATGTGCAACAGCCGCAACTGCCATTTATAGTAACCCACAAGGCTGCTGGCATCATGAATGCCCCATTTGACATGATTAAAATAACTTATGCCAACGAACAAGAGGGGCTTCAACTAATATTAGCTGAATCAAATGCTACGAATAAATCATCACCCAAGGGAACGTTAGGACCTAATCTCAGCGACGGTTCGCAAACTTGGATTCAAGGAGACGAAAACTTCAGTGGATTGTATTGGAGACGCGATGGGCACACCTATTCGTTAGCGTCAAACAAAATTGAGAACGGAAAATTTGTTCCTTTATATGATGAGTCTAAATTGATTGAGATTGCGAACACTATAAAGTAAAAGGATGGCAATTAGCCGTCCTTTTTTTGGGGATTGCATGGCAGGAAACTCATTGAAATCAACCTCGAATTTGCTGTTGCTCAAAAAACAACAACGAATAATAACATAGCCTATAACAGTAGTTAACTTTGTTGCCGTGGTTTTGAAAGATTTACCCTGGTGGACAGTAAGTGTGGTCTATATTCTGATTGGAGCTGGAGTTGCTCACTTAGGTTATAAGTGGCTCAGCTGAATGCCCATATCGTTCAGCTTCAACCGGATTTGAAGCACCAATGTCTCAGCGTCACCCGGGGTGTTGATGATGTCCGTCTTGTCCATATCCACGGTCAGCACATCGGACGCTTTATAATGTTTGCTTACCCATTCGTCGTATCCCGACCACAGCTTGTAATAATAGTCCACCAACGCTTCATTCTGCTCGAATTCCCGGCCCCGCAAACCGATTCTGTACAATACGGTATCGAAGGACGCTTTTAAATAGACCATCAAATCAGGGGCTTTCTTCGGCAGCTCATCCAGCTCGGCCATCATGTTATCAAGCAGACTCTCATAAACCCCGAATTCGAGTTCGGATATTCTGCCCAAATCTTTGTTGACTTTGGCGAAATACCAATCCTCGTAGATGCTTCGATCCAGCACATTGCTCCGTTTAACAAGAGCCTGCTTGATGGCGCGATACCTGGTGTCCAGAAAATAAAGCTGAAGCAGAAAAGGATACCGGTATTTCTCTATCTCCTCGGGCGTTGCCGTATAAAATAACGGAAGAATCGGGTTGTTGTCCACATCCTCATAGAACACTTCCGAATTCAATTCTTTGCCAAGCAGACCAGCGACGGAAGTTTTGCCCAAACCGATCATTCCACCAACTACAATCACTGCCATACTTCCCCTTTCCCCTTTTACCCGAAACATGAAATTTAGGCGATCTTCTTGTGAAGGAGTTTTACCATGTTAAAATCTAACCGTCCAACCGGCTTTCACCTGCCGTCGGGTGTAGGAAACACCGTGGACCTTCAGTCCATACTCGTCGGTGAGAGTGATGATATCTCCGTCGTCCCGCAGGAAAGCTTTAGGCAGCTGGACCGTGAAATGCTGGGCAGGCAGAATTTCCCCCTGCAGCTTGAAGGCCTGATGAATCCGGTTCATCAGCGTCCACCCCGTTAATCCGACGGACCGGTCGGACCGGTTCAGCAGGGTTACAGTCTCCCCCGCCGAGGAGCCTGCCGGTTTCACCAGCGCGGCCGTAATAAGGATCGCTTCGTCTGCCGGGATTTCACGGTTATCCGGAGGGGACGGCGGCAGGACGGGATTCTGATTTATAGCATGGCCGCTCTGGTCATCCGTATGCCACGATTGTGATTGAAAAGCAAGAAAGGTCGCTATCCATCTCTCCTCGGAAGGAAAATGGATCAGCAGCCCGCCGTCCTGAAATACTCCGTCATCCTTCCTGAATTGGGCCGTATTTCCCTGATTCATATGGATGTCGTGAATGCCGTTGCCGGGGAGAAATCCGAATATTTTATCCTTGGTGGAGGGTTCCGGTCCCCAGGCGGCGCCAAAAGCATACAACACGGCGTCCTTATTCAGGATAGCTCTTTGAATGTAAATATCGAGCTTCTCGTTCAGATCGTTATCCTGCCCGGGCACATCAAAAGACAGCGGCACCATCCGGCCGGGTTGAAATAAATTGCTGCGGATATAATCCAGTGCGGTCCCGCCGGGCCTGCTTTCCAAACGAGTAAAACCAAAAGGAAGCTTGGCCGCTTCCGAAGTGACCGGATGGGAGAAATGCTCATCCGTATAATAAAGGATTTCAGACGGGCTCATCTGCGATTTCACATTCACGGCAATGCGATAATGAATCTCTTGCGCCACCACATGAATCTGATAGTGGGCGTTATCGTTCGTGCCGACACGCCGGTCAATGGCTTGGCATTTCAATACTCCGTAATGTTTAAGCATCGTTTCTCCTCCACTCTCCGTATGGATTCTATACGCCGCAGCGACATTTTAGGCGCTTATTGAGTAGCTTCGGTTCTCTCGTCTGAATGCTTGTGCCATTGCTCAACCAATTTATCCAACCGGGCAATTTGATGGCCGTAATCATAGATGACCGCCGCCACGATCGACAACCTGAGCTTGCCTTCCTTGGAAATGCCGTAAAGATCCATATAGTCTCTCATGAACTGGTCATTGTCTTCCTCGATCCGGGTGTTGTCATAAGTGTCAGGCTTCAGCTTGTTGTCAAATTTCATCAGCACGTGCTCATGGTAATGGATCAAATGCTCTACATGGTTGTCAAAAAATTCATTCAGCTCCGCCGTCCGGCGCGCCTGAAAATAGTGCTCCTCGACGGTTTCCAGGATATCCCAGCCTCTTTCCGCGGCCGCCAGCATCTGTTTGTACACGACCATCAGCCTGATATCGGAATGCTTCCGCCTTTTCAGCTTCTTGTGCTCCTCTTCAAACAAAGTGTACCGGTCGCCTAGCGTTTTTACGGCGCTGCCCAAAGCCTGCTTTTCTCCCTGATACACGTTTTCCTTCATATCATTCGAAATAGACGTCCTGAGAAGCACGGAAAGCTGGCCGAACACATGACGCACGGTCTCGATATATTTCTCTTCCGGCTTGGGCGGCAGGAATAGCGCGTTCACGATAAAGGCCGCCCCGATCCCCGTCATAATCAGCACAAACCGCGTCAAGGCGAAAGAGTAATGCGCCGGAGCGTTCATAATGGCGGTGACCGTCACCAAAGTAAGGCCTATGGAATCTTCCATCTTTAGGCGCAGACAAATGATAATTACGATAATGCATACGATTCCGACGGCTAAAGGATTATTCTGAAAAAATTGCACGCCGATCCAGGCCAGAATAGCGCCCAGCGTATTGGTCTGCACCTGCTCCAGAATGTGCCTCCAGGAACGATAAATCGTGGGCTGCAGGGCGAAAATGGAGGCCACCGCCGCGATAATGGGCGGGGATAAATTCAAAAACGCGGATATATACAGCGCAAGACTTACCGCTACACCCGTTTTGAGCACGCGAGCGCCAAGCTTCACAAAAGATCCCCTTTCTGAGCAGTAGTCTAGTCACATTGTACACGGAACGGCGAAGCCAATGCAAAATGCACGGCGTTAAAAAAGCCGGTTACCCGGCTTGTCTTTACTCTCTCGTCAACCCTTCCAGCTCATCTGCCTCTTTCTGCTTATTCTTTATTATGGGAGAGTCCGAGCTGCCGTACTCCTCGACCGTCCCCCAGGCGCTGCTGTCGTCAATTTCATTCTCTACGACACCGTCTTCCTCCTGGCGGCCATGGATCATCGGTTCCAGCACTTCCTCCTCCACTGGTCTCTGTCTGTCCGGATTACGGTTAGACGCGTGCTCCACGCAGTAAGCGGTGTAGGGGACCGCCTCCAATCTTTCATAGGGAATCGGCTCGCCGCATTCCGCACATAGGCCGTATTTACCCTTCTTCATCCGCTGCAGCGCGGCCTCAACTTCTTCCAGCTGACCTTCGAGATTATCGTGTATGGCCGTATCCCGGCTGCGTTCGAACGCTTCCGTGCCGATATCCGCCGGATGATTATCGTAAGCCGACAGCTCTCCTGTCGAATCGTTCAGAGATTCCGCTTCACCCGTGTGTTCCACAACCTCCTGCAGGTCGGCCTTCTCTTCCAGCAGGCGGGTTTCCAGATCTTTCAACTCGGTTTTTGTCAATGTACTCATATGGCCAGCCTCCCTAATGGAAATTATTCTTCATAGGCGATGCTTATCCTGTATATACCCGTAAAAGGCGAACATTGACTCACTTTCGGCAGCCGCCCCTCAGTTTCAGGCCCGGTACGGATGACTACAAACAATCCTTAATCTGCTGCCAGGCAGCAAGCTTCTTTTCAAACGAAAGCGTATGGGCCGGAGAAGACGACGGCAGCCGGATCAGCTGCTTTCCAGCCAGTCCATTCAGCGTCGGAGCTGCCTTTTGCATGAACAATTTGCAGGCCGCTGCGCCGTTGAAAAACAGACATCGGATGCGTGGATAGTCCTCCAGCAATAGTCCAAAATCATTGACGACAGGATTGCGGATTTGCGCATCCAGGCTCCCTGCACGCTCACATTCGCTCAGCACATCCCATAACGCGATTCCCTGGGCAAGAGCAAAATCCGTGCGGGCTTCATAATCCCCGTTAGGCTCCCGGCCAAAAAGAGCGTACAGCAGCCTCCAGAAATGATTGCGTTCGTTGCCGTAATATTGGACTTTACTCAGCGATATTTTTCCGGGCATCGAGCCCAAAATAAGTACAGAGCAGCGGTCGTTTATTAACGGGGGAAATGCGGTCAGCTTCATCGGCTGTTGATCCTCCTTTATCTTGGCAGCAGTCAGGTGTAAGCATGTGCCCTGGAAAGTTCCTGCCGAATAAGGTAACATGGATAAGATACAATTTTATAAGGGGGCATCCATGTGGAAGAAGCCATTATAGTCGGGGCAGGTCCATGCGGCATAGCCGCGGCTGTAGAATTGACCAAAGCGGGAATCTCCCCGCTCGTCATAGAGAAGAATTGTCTGGTCTACTCCATTTACCAGTATCCGACGAACCTGCAGTTTTTCAGCACTCCGGAGATGCTCGAGATCGGGGATATCCCCTTTGCGACGCCTAACGATAAGCCTTACCGGCAGGAAGCGTTGGCCTATTACCGCAAGGTGGCCGAACATTACCGGCTGCGGATCCATTCCTATGAAACCGTGACCTCCGTTGTCAAAGAAGGGGAACTTTTACGTCTGCAAACGATTGACAAAAGCGGCAGTGCAGTAACTTACTCCGCCCCTTACGTCATTCTCGCCACAGGCTATTTTGACCATCCGAATCTGCTTGGCATTCCCGGAGAAGAGCTGTCCAAAGTCACCCATTACTACAAAGAAGCCCATCCCTACACGGGAATGAAGGTTGCCATCGTGGGAGGCAATAACTCCGCCGTAGACGCGGCGATGGACTTGATCCGCGTAGGCGCGGAAGTCACCATCGTTTACCGGAAAAGCGACTATTCCCCTAATATCAAGCCTTGGGTGCGGCCGATTTTCGAAAGTATGGTAAATAAAGGGCGCATCCGCATGTTGTTCAACTCACGGCTGGCCTCCATCGAGCAGGATTCGGTGACCGTCGAGACGGATGGAAGACAGTACAAGGTGGACAACGACTTCGTGCTTGCTATGACTGGCTTCCGTCCGAACCGCAGCTTCCTGGAAAAGATCGGCGTTAAACTTGAGGGAGATTATCTGATTCCCGAGCACGATCCGGAGACGATGCAGACCAATGTAGAAGGTCTCTACATAGCCGGCGTCATCTCTTCCGGCGCCAACGCGAATGAAATCTTTATCGAAACAGGGCGCAAGCACGGCCTTTGGATCGCGCAGCACATCATGGCCCGCAAGAGCCTGGTTTGAGTCGAAGAGGAGGGGCCGATGCCCCTCCTCCTATTATTACCGTCCGCCAGCCCTTCGCTATCATTATGTATAACGCTTTTTGTACAACGCCACCAGAATGAGCAGGAAAATTGCATAAATACACAGGATCAGCAGTGCACTCTTCCAATCCGTAAACATGTGCCCGCCGACGTAGGCATACACCAGCATGCCGGGTATTTTTCCCGCTGCGGTCGCAATTACAAAGGTCAGGAACGGCACTGAGGAGATCGCCATGTAAGTATTGATAATGTGCTGTGGAACTAAAGGAATAAGCCTGGAAGCAAGGACCGAGATAAACGGCTCACGCTCGACAGCCTCGGTGAGACGTTCCACTTTATCATAGCGGAAGAGAAGCTCTCTGCCCTGCTTGCGAAAAAAATACCTCACGATAAGGAACATCAGAAATGAGGCCGTGAGCGAACCCGCCCAACTGATTGCGGCTCCCCACAAAGAACCGTACACAAAACCGAGAATGCCGATAATCAGGCTGAACGGAGCCACCGGAAAAAAACAAAAGAAAGCGGCGATCAAAACGGCCATTGTCAAAGGCAGAGGTTTGTTCCTCAAAAGATCCATGATTTCATTTTTATGGCTGAAGGCTATGCAAATGATGGAGAGATAAAGCAGAAGGACAATCCATTTTTTCATGCGAATCACCGAGCGTTTCAGTTGTTTTTCCTGGTTGGTTTATTCCAGTTGTTCAATTGCTGGACGAATTCACGGGAATTGCGGAAGCCGGCTGATTTCAGAGTTTCAACCACGTCGCTTTCAAATTCTTCATCCCCGGTCGGAAACCCTTTTCTTTTTAACCAGTCACAAACATCTTTTTCAAGCTTTTTCTTGCTTTTATTCAATTTCATCAGCCTGTCTACCTTTTTTTGTATGCGGACCGGTACTATAACCTCTTTCATTTACACTGCCCCTTTCCGGATTTCGCGCCTGTTGAAAAAAGCGATGCACAAGGACAGCCAAACTCCGCTCGCCAAGTACCCTGCCATCACATCGCTGGGGTAATGCACCCCCAAATAAATGCGGCTTAACCCGATCATCATCGTCAGCAAGGCGCAAACGAGGAGAAGAATCAATCTGCCCATTCCTTCGGCATGCCGCCATAAAAAATAAGCGGTTGTGGCATATAACGCAAACGCAGCCATGGAATGCCCGCTCGGAAAACTGAAACCCGTGATATCGATCAACCTGTGAAGATTGGGCCTTTCCCGATGGAACAGCAGCTTGAGCAAAATATTCAGCACCTCGGAGCCGACAATCGACCAAACAAATAAAACGAGCTCTCTGCGGTGCCCTAATACCTTGTACAGATAAAACATGATGACAAGTGAGAGAATGGCCACCACGAGCACCGATCCGACAAAGGTAAAAAACTTCATGACCCGGGTCAGTCCGGGCGACTCCAGACCTTGCACCAAAGCAATAAGCCTATTGTCAAAACGGGGAAGCCTGCCCAACCCCAGAAGTACCGCAACCAGCCCGAATCCCAAAGCCAAAAGCAAGCTTACCATAAATGCCCGTTTCGATTGTATCATAAAATTCATTATGCGTGCCCCCGCTGCCTGATCTCGCATCCTTACAAGCTTAAATGTATTTTAAACCAAAAGCCGGCCTTCTAACACATTCTGGCAAACAAGTCAGCTATTCCTCTGCATTACTCGCTGCCGCCAAATATCATAATTTCCTATACAAAGTAAAAACCGCACGCTATGAAGCGTACGGTTCGTTTTGCTTTTGCCTGCACATTATCTATCGCGCCAACTGGACTCCCAATTGTGGTATTCTTTTTCCGCGTTGTCCTTCGAATGCCCATAGCGCTCCTGCAGCTTGCCTACAAGCTTGTCCTTCTCTCCGTCAATTACATCCAGATCATCATTGGTCAGTTTTCCCCACTGCTTTTGGGCTTCACCTTTTACTTGTTTCCATTTTCCTTTAAGAACGTTGTTATCCATTTCGGCTCATCCCCTTATATGTTAGTTTCAACGACCTATTCCTTTTTACCCACGGCATAGGCCTTTGAAACTTCAACAAGCTATAGGCGAACATCACCCGTCGCTCGGAATACAATGAACAGTATTGAATAACCGACATTCAGGAGGAACTTGTGTATCGAGACCACCCTCATCACACCCATGGGGCTGCCATCAGTTCGCCTACCGGGAAGCTGGCTCCCCATGAAACGCTTGAGCTCCACGAGCTCCTTGCCCTCAAATCGAACGCCCTGATTCAAATGAAGCTGATATTGCCCAAAATCAAGGATCCTGAGCTAAAACAAATCTACCTGCACGCCATCCAAGGCACGCAGCACGCTATAACCGAAATTATGCACCTGCTGCAGCACAGACCCCATATCACTTAGAACGGAGATGCGACAATGTTAACCATGGAAGACCGCTTTGCCGCCGGAACACTGCTCGGAATTGCCAAAAATGGAGTACATGTTGAAGCTTGGGCGATCACAGAAACTTCCACTCCTCAAGTTAGAGAGGCGCTCGTCCGTCAACTTCAGACGGGAATCGGGCTGCATGCGCAAATTTTCAGCTATATGCTGTCCCGTGGATTGTATCCGAGCTATCATGTGGAACAAGAGATCCAACAAGATTTCAAAAACGCACAAACCGCTCTTCACATGCCTATCCAGGCGTAATGAACAGCCAAAACTACGCTATCGCCCTTGTCCGCGCGGCCGCCGTGCAGACGAGGGCGATTTCGTGCTTTCACCGGTCTATCTCCGGCCCTCCCACTCTTCGTAGAACTCCTCCAAATACTGCACCATGAACTCATGGCGCTGTTCCGCAAGCTTTTTCCCGTACTTCGTGTTCATCAAATCTTTAAGCTTTAACAGCTTCTCATAAAAATGGTTCACAGCCGTATCGTTTCCGCTGCGGTATTCCTGCTCGCTTAGTGTCTCTCTCGGCCGGACAGCGGGATCGTGGATCGGGCGGCTCTTCCATCCGGAATAGGCAAACACTCTGGCGATGCCTATCGCCCCGATCGCATCCAGCCGGTCCGCATCCTGCACGATTTGGCCTTCAAGAGTTTTCATCGGCGGGCGGCCGCCTCCTTTAAACGACATTGAGCCAATGATGTCCAGCACTTGCTCCGACTCTCTGCTTTCTGTCCCGCTTTGAGCAAACCACTCTCGCAGCTCCTGCCAGGCCAGTTTTACATCGTCATTCAGCTTTTCATCGACCATATCATGCAGCAGAGCTGCCAGCTCACAAACGAACACATCGGCTTTCTCTTCTTTGGCGATCTCAACCGCCGTTTGCTTCACTCGGTAAATGTGCCACCAGTCGTGTCCGCTGCCTTCCCCTTCCAATTTGTGCTTCACGGCTTGCTCCGCAGATTTCAAAATCGACTGTCTATCCATTTGCATGCTCCTTCTCGCAATCCCAATATTTCACAAAATATTCAAATTGCACTTGCAATACCTGACATAAAGTGTTATATTAAAAGTGTGATACATCAAGGTTTTCACCACATCAAACACCTATTCATCGCTATAAATTCTGTCGGACCGGAAGATCAGAGATCTTTATCAATGATGAAGAACAGGAGTGATGAGCATGGAAACGAAGCTTCAAATTCCTCAAGGCGAAGAGAAAATTTGGGTGGAAATGACTGTAAAAGAAGCGTTAGCTTTAAGCGGAAATAAGTTCAACCAGGACCACCAGCTGGAAGCGAGCGCCATCAAGAAAGTGCGTCTTTCATTAGAAGACAAATTGCTGTCCAACCAATGATAAGAAATTGGCCCTCCTGATGCGGGATCCGCTCGGAGGGCCTTTTAATGGCATTGAAAGCCGCTCCTCCGCGGAGCGTCCTCTGTCCTCTGCCTTATTACAGCTTTAATACCGTCCTGCCCCGTACCTGTCCCTTCAAAATCGCAGACAAAACTTCCGGCAGCTCCTTCAACTCTACTTCCTGTGAAAGCTCTTCTAAGGCGGCAGCCGGTTTCCATTCCTCGGATAGAAGCTTCCATATCTGCTTGCGCACATCCATCGGGCACAACACGGAGTCAACCCCCAGCAAATTCACTCCCCGCAAAATAAACGGATACACTGTCGCCATCAGTTCCGTTCCCCCTGTTAATCCGCTGGATGCGGCGGCTCCTCCGTACTTTGTCATCCTCAGAGCGTTCACCAATGTTCGGCCGCCTACAGGATCCACGGTGCCGGCCCATTTTTCTTTCAGCAGCGGTTTGTCCGAAGCGTCGATCCACTCGTCCCGTCCTATGACCTCCGAGGCTCCGAGCCCTTTCAGGTAGTCATGTTCTGCTTCCTTGCCGGTACTGGCTGTCACGGAATAACCCAGCTTGGCCAATATCGAGACCGCCATGCTGCCGACTCCGCCCGTCGCGCCGGTCACCAAAACGGGGCCCTGCTCCGGAGTCAGTCCGTTCAACTGCAGCTTTTGTACCGAGAGAGCGGCGGTAAACCCAGCAGTTCCGATGATCATACATTCTCTCATCGTCAGCCCGGCAGGAACCGGCACAATCCAGTCGGCAGGCACACGGGCCAGCTCGCTGAATCCTCCCGAATGGGACACCCCAAGGCCGTAGCCGGTGACAAGAACCTCATCGCCAGCCCGAAAGCGGCCATCCTCCGATTGCATAACGGTTCCCGTCAGATCGATTCCGGGGATAAGCGGATAGCTTCTTGCGACGCGGCTCTTGGGATCGCAGGCTAATCCGTCTTTGTAATTGACGCTGGAGTAGGCCACTTTCACCACAACCTCTCCGGGCGACAAATCGTCAATGCTCATGTTTTCAACCGCCAAAGAAATGTTATCGCTTTCTTTTCGCGCAACCAAAGCCTTAAAGGGTTCGTTCATTCCATTCACCCGCTTCTATAAGTTATATAGTAAGATGCTCCCCTCATTTTACCATATAGAAAGCGTTTAAATCTAATTGATGTTACCGGCGCCTCCTAATGGGCACAATAAAGCGTCACAATTCGCACGAAGCTCATATGAGCTTCGTGCGAATTGTGGCGCCCTTTTTCACTAGTGTGTGAGATCAATCGTCTATTGCAATAATTTTAAAGTTTCGCGGATGAAGGCCGGCTCGTCTTTTGGCGTCCGGGAAGTGACGAAGTTGCCATCTACGACCACCTCTTTATCGACGAACTCAGCTCCGGCGTTTCGCATATCGTCCTGCAGCGGAGGGTAGGAGGTGATGGTTTTCCCTTTTAGCAGACCAGCGCTTGCCAGAATTTGCGGCCCGTGGCAGATGGCTGCGATCGGCTTGCCGCTTTGGTCCATTTGCTTGACGAAAGAGAGTACATGCGGGTCCAGGCGCAGATTCTCCGGGGAAGAGCCTCCGGGAATGACCACAGCGTCGTAATCATCCGCTTTGGCCTCGCTAACCGCCAATTCCGTCTTGTACGCGGCGGATTTATTTTTGCCATTAAGCTCCTCGCCCTGCTTCAGTCCTATAATAACCGCCTCATGTCCGGCCTCTCTAATCTTCTCGTATGGCTTCTGCATTTCGGAATCCTCAAAACCGTCGGCTAACAAGAAAGCTACTTTACTCATAAACTTGTCCACTCCTTTTTTGCGGGTTTTTCGGAATATGGGTCCTTTTTGTATTACCCCGGATGGACAATAATTAAACTGGACAATTGTTTACATAATTATTGTTATGTTAACTATTGTCTTCATTTCTGCGTATGAGCCTGGATCAGTTCCATTTTGAGATTCCATAGTTTCGTACTCAGGTCGACAGGATATATTTCAGGGTTCAGCTTACGCAAATATTCCGGCCAAAAATATTCGAGTTGGAGTTTATGGTGTTTGCGAATCTGGTCAAGATCAGGCATTGGATACACCAGCTGTCCATCATTAATAATCGCTCTCAGCATCGGAATCGCTTCGTATCGATCCACAAACTTATAAATATAAGGATGCACCGGGTCAAAAAGCTTAATGCGCTTCCCTTCAACCACATCCATTTCGTCAATTAACGCGATATAATCGGCCTCCGCCTTGCCGGACTCCTGATTAATAATCCGATATACCTGCTTAAGCCCGGGAGTCGACACCTTTTCCGGATTGCCGGACAGCTTGATCGTAGGAATCCATTCCCCGTCTTTTTCCCTCGCCACCATTTTATATACTCCGCCAAGTGCCGGCTGGTCCGCCGCGGTTATGAGCTGAGTCCCTACACCCCAAATGTCGATCCGGGCTCCCTGGGCTTTCAGGTTCAGGATCGTATTCTCATCCAGATCATTGGATGCGCAAATTTTCACATCCGGGAATCCGGCTTCATCCAGCATCCTCCGGGCTCTAATCGACAAAAACGACAGGTCGCCGCTGTCCAGGCGGATGGCGTTCAGCCTCTTGCCTTTACTCTGAAGAAACTTCGCAGCTTTAATCGCATTAGGAATTCCGCTTTTTAAAGTATCATAGGTATCGACCAGCAATGTGACGCTATCCGGCAATGCCTCGCAAAAACGGAGGAAGGCCTCCTCTTCGGTTTCATGGGCCTGCACCCAGGCATGCGCATGGGTGCCTTTCGCAGGGATATTGAACATCATCCCGGCTCTCATGTTGGATGTCGCATCAAAGCCGGCGATATAAGCCGAGCGCGCTCCCCAAACCGCCGCATCCGCCTCCTGCGCCCTTCTTGTGCCAAATTCCAGCAGGACGTCGTCACCGGCAACTTGTTTGATTCTGGACGCCTTGGTCGCAATCAACGTCTGGAAGTTTGTAAAATTCAACAAGGCCGTCTCCACAAGCTGGGCCTCGAATACCCGCGCTTCTACTCTGATCAAAGGCTCGTTAGGAAAAACCAGGCTCCCTTCCTCCACGGAATAGAGAGAACCGGTGAACTTGAAATTGCGCAGCTCCTCAAGAAAGCCTAGGTCATAATGTTCTTCCTGCCTGGACAGATAGTCCAATATTTCATCATCAAAGGAAATGTTATGTAAATAATCGATTACTCTCTGAAGCCCGGCAAAAACCGCGAATCCGTTGCCGAAAGGCAGCTTGCGGAAAAAGGTTTCAAACACCGCTTTCTTGTTATGCGTTCCGTGGACCCAATGGGCGTACATCATATTGATCTGATATTTATCCGTCTGAAGCGCTAAATTTTCCATAGTTACAAGATCACCCTGCCTCGTCGAAAACATAGTTACTCTTTACCATACCCAAAAATCGGTTATCCGAAGTAAGATACGAAAAAGGCGGTACGGAGAATATTCCATACCACCCGCTGTCCATACGACTTATATTATTCACTGCAGGAAGACGGATCCTCGGAACTCCCTGGTTCGACATTGATCAAGTCGGATAAAGAATCGCGTATGACCCCCATCACGAGTTGAAGCAAATAGTTCAAGTCTTCCTGTGTTTGTTTAAATTCACTCACGATCGGAATGCCGTCCAGTTCATCCTGCAGGCCGTCGATTTCACCTTCGATTTTCTGCACCATCGCCGGATTTTGGAACGATTCGAAAGCTACGGCTTCCTTCTGCTTTTTCTTAATGTCCTTAATTAGCTGCTGAACACGGTCGTTGGAGCCGATCTGCTTCTCGATTTTCCGAAAGATTTGAACCTCGGAGGAGGTGGAGATCAATTGCGCCAGCTCTTTGGCCTTGGACAATATATCCTCGCGAACGATCAATTCCGTATTGGTGTAAGTTTCCATGCCATGAGCGTTCAGCTTCGGTTGTACGTTGGACATCGCTATCACTCCTAAAGGGAATCATTGAATAATTAATCATATTAAATGAATGGCTATACAGCGGCATCCACCGGCTCGGCAGCTATTTCACCTTTAAGCACCCAAGTTTGGGTTTTCGTAATTTTCACCTGGATGGTCTGCCCGATCAAATCTTTCGAACCCTCGAAATGCACCAGCTTATTCGTTCGGGTACGACCGGAGAGCACATCCGGATTGTTCTTGCTCTCGCCCTCCACCAACACTTCCACGATCTGGCCCAGCAGCTTGTCATTGCTCAGCTTGCTGAATTCATTCAGCGTTTCGTTCAGTCGCGTGAGCCGCCGCTTCTTCACTTCCATAGGAACGTTATCCTCCATCGCCGCGGCCGGAGTGCCTTCCCTTGGAGAGTAGATGAATGTAAAAGCGGAGTCATAACCGACTTCTTTGACAAGGGACATCGTCTCTTCAAACTGCTCGTCGGTTTCGCCGGGGAAACCCACAATGATATCCGTAGTCAGCACGACATCAGGGATCGCCTTCTTAATTCGTGCGACGAGGTCCAAATAATGCTCGCGGCTGTATTTACGGCTCATCTTCTTCAGCACATCGGTGCTGCCGGACTGCACGGGCAGATGGATATGCTCCATCAAATTGCCTTTTTGGGCAAGGACCTCGATCAAACGTCCGTCAAAATCCCGCGGATGGGAAGTCGTAAAACGAACTCTCGGGATATCGATTTTGCGGATATCGTCCATCAAATCCCCGAAAGAATATTCGATATCTTCAAAATCTTTACCGTAAGCATTCACGTTCTGGCCCAGCAGCATGATTTCTTTAAAGCCTTGTCTGGCGAGGTCCCTCACTTCCGACAGGACGTCCTGCGGCCGGCGGCTTCTTTCTTTGCCGCGCGTGTAAGGAACGATACAATAAGTGCAGAACTTGTCGCATCCGTACATGATATTGACCCAGGCTTTGATGCCTTCGCGCTTCTTTGGCAAATTTTCGACGATGTCGCCCTCTTTGGACCATACTTCGATCACCATTTCCTTGCTAAACGCGGCTTCTTTCAGCAGGTTCGGCAGTCTGTGTATGTTGTGCGTGCCAAAAATAAGATCGACGAAAGGATGCTTCTGAAGGATCCGGTTCACCACCGCTTCCTCCTGCGGCATGCAACCGCATACTCCCAGTATAAGAGACGGCTTGGCAGTCTTCAGGTGCTTCAAATGGCCGAGTTCGCCGAACACTTTGTCCTCCGCATTCTCGCGGATCGCACAGGTGTTGAGCAGAATTACGTCCGCCTGCTCGCGGTCATCCGTAGGCCTGTATCCCATCTGCTCGAGCATACCCATAATCGTTTCCGTGTCATGCTCGTTCATCTGGCATCCATAGTTCTTTATGTGATAACTTTTTCCCATCCCGAATTCTTTCATCTCTTCCGGAATTTCAAAGTCATACAATATTTTTATATCTTCCTTGCCGCGCTTTTTTGCAGCCGTTAAGGAAGGAGGTTGAAAATATGTTTCATAGTCTTTGGTTTCCTTGCTCACAGGTGCTGCACCTTCCTTCTATTTAAAACACTTTCCAGTGTGAAAAATCAAGCATCCTGTGAATTATAACATTTTTCAATCATTATATCCATCCTCATAATTTCAATCTTCACTATGCTTTAAACCATGCCGAGTGTCTGTTAGATCGCCGAACGAAGCCGGCCGCAAGGAAGAACAGCGCGGAAAGCAGCATGGGAACCGGCAGCAGGGACAATGAAAAATGAAGAGTGGTTCGTTCCGAAATATAGCCTACCACCATTGCGCTCGGGATATCGCCCAATAAATGCATTATCAGCAGGGCAAGCGACTGGGCCGTATTCCATACCGGCGTTTCCGTTACGTCGAACACGAGCGCGGAGGCTACACCGACATGCCATAACATGAAGAACGTCGAGAAAAACAAAAACAACATATTGTTCACAGCCAGACCGGCGAATAAAAATCCCGCAGACAGCGCCATCGCCAAAGAGAGTGCGTACACCCGGCCGCGGGGATTGCGCTTTTGCAGCGCATCGCCGACCCAACCGCCCAGCGGGGCTCCGAGCAGACCGGCCGCCACCTGCATAGCGCCCGCAATCATGCCGGCGCGGTCAACCGTATATCCGAAACTGCGCTCAAACAGCGATGGGGCAAACAGGACAATAGCGCCGAACGCGAAGCTGATACCGGCGTATCCCAGACAAGCGCATACATAGGCGGGGTTGCGCAAAAGCGAGGCTACGGCCGGCAGTCCCAGCCGCACTCCGGCTTTGCCGGAAGCTGCCATGCTGCCAGCCTGAGGCTCCAACTGCAGACGCCAGGTGAGAATGGCCAAGAACAGACCGGGCAGCCCTACCAGCGCGAAAGCGGTTTGCCAGCCCGCCGAGACTCCGACCATACCGCCCAGGACGACCCCTGCCGCCCCGCCGATCGGCATTCCGAGATTAAACAGTCCGAGAATAAAGGACCTTCGGTTTTTAGGGAAATGCCCGGACAAAATCGTGCTGGCCGTAGCCACATAAGCCGCTTCCCCAACTCCGACAAGCGCGCGAAACGCAAATAAAGAGCTCATCGACCAAGCGAATGCAGACAGCATCGTGGCAACGCTCCATACTGCTACGCCGATCGCGGCCACTTTGTTAGGTTTCCAACGATCAGACCATATGCCGAAAGGAAGCGCCGTAACGGAATAACTGAGCATAAAGGCCGTGCCAAGAGCGCCAAGTGCGATATCCGTTGCGTGAAAATGCTCCTTTAACAGCGGCAGCACGCCCGACGTGATGTTGCGGTCCAAATAATTAACGATATTAAGCAGTAAAAATAAAGTGAACAGCCGTCCCAGCTTCAAAGGTATTCCTCCCGCGATAAAATCCTCTTTTTACCTATTGTACAGCACTTATGCAGTTCCATGTGTTTTTTTCCACATTCACGATTTTTGGAATATTTCCTGCGTAACCGGATATAATTCATCGGAGTCCGGATCGGGTGCAGGCAGCAGGTGCTTCAACAATTGGTGTGCTTCCTCATTTAACGCGTACCTGTACTGATCCTCACTCAAAGGCGGCAGTTCAACTTTTTCTATCAATTTCTTTTCATCATCAAACAGAGATTTGGAACTTTTCTTGTCCTTCCATTCATCCATAACCTCAGCAAATTTGGAAAAACGGTGCCCCCACTCCGTCATTATTTTCTTGTCCATGCCTTCTGCTTGCTTCCATTCGAACAATATACGCTGTATTTCCAATGAATGAAGATAGATCAATTGAATCTGGTACAGCTGCTCTCGATAACGATCCAGACGGTGCCGTTTTTTTCGGAGCAAGGGACTGAATTTTAAAGCTTGTAGCGCCTGCGACGTTCTCTCTGTAGCTTCATCGACGTGATCATACATCCTGCGGGTCGTTTCTTTCAATTTATCGCCTGTTTGCGCATGCAGGTCTCGCTTTATCCACCCGGAAAGCTCCCTGAAATGTTCAGCCAGGTCAGCTGTGGCTTGATCCAAAGATTTCGCTGCCTGTTTCGTAAAGTCCGGGGGAAAAACGAACATGTTGATCAAAGTTGCGGCAGCCGCTCCAATAATGGTTTCCACAATACGATCCAGACCATAAGTGTTATTTCCTTGTCCGACGGTGAGAACCAGCAAGGCGCTCACAGCAATCTGCGAGAATGCGTAGTTCCCGAATTTAAAAAGCTTTGCTGCAGCCAATGTGAAAAAGACGATCAGGCCGATGCTCCAACCGCCTATTGTTACATATTTCGTAGTCCATTCCGAGATAAGGACGCCGGCCACAACGCCCAGTATCCGTTGGTAACCTTTCCACAAGGACTCCTCCACCGTGACTTGCAGACATAAAATCGCCGCCAGCGGCGCAAAAAAAGGATGCTTGGAACCGATCTGTTGGGCAATTTCCCATGCGATGACGGCTGCGAAGGAGGTTTTCCATATTCGGTTAAAGGAGTACAATACGTCAGAGAGGTTCGGATACTTCATGAAAAGCCTCCTTTCTTCTACAGATTATTCACTCCTTCTTACACAATACTCGTCAGCCGTGAAGCAGTATTTTCTCAATCATTTCTCAAGTTATTCCACAATTTCCCCGATATCTCCGGTTTTCAGTCCGGCTGCGTTCGCTTCATCGGTATCGATATGCATGTCCAGAGCGAATTGATACGAAACCCTTGCCAACACTTGGTCGAAAATGACTCCGCGTTCCCCGCGGGCTTTTACCTTCAGCATCTGCTTATCCCGAATTCCCCATCTCTCGGCATCGCTTGTATGGAAATGGATATGCCGCGCCGCTACGATAACTCCTTCTTCGATTGTGATTTCGCCTTTGGGGCCTTTGATCGTCATTCCGGGAGTTCCTGCAATATTGCCTGACTCTCTGACCGGAGCGTGTATGCCGATGGAAAAAGCGTCCGTTCTGGAGATTTCAAACTGCGTAATGCGGCGGGCAGGTCCAAGAATTCTCACATTCGCAAAAGAGCCCTTTGGGCCGATGACTTCCACTGTTTCTTCACAGGCATATTGGCCCGGTTGGGACAGATCCTTTAGAACATGCAATTGATACCCTTCGCCGAATAAAGCCTCCACATGCTGCTGCTTCAGATGAATATGGCGAGCTGAGACGCCTATCGGAACTTGTATCATACTGAACCCTCCTAGGGTAAATGGTTATCCCTCAACATTTTGTATATTCTTCCTAGATTATAATGGACTGCAAAAGAAAAAGCATACGGGATACCCCATATGCCTCGCAAAATTCACGCGAACTACTTGAATTCGGCCATCAATTTTTCAAATTGATCTTGTGTAAGACGAATGTCCTGCTGTGCCAGAGGTTCATCTCTGAATCCCGCAACCTGCTCCTCGTAGCTTGGCTTGCTCTTGTCCTGATAGATAACGCCTGTCAGCATGCCGCCGGTTTCCATCAACTTGGTCATAGCGGTAATACGGTTGGAAGAATCGTACCCTTCCACTTCGTCAAGATCAACAATGTTTTCCTTAAACCAGTCGTAAGTGTTCACTTTGTTGAAAGTAACGCAAGGGCTGAAAACGTTGATCAGGGAGAAGCCTTTGTGCTTCATTCCTTCCTCGATTACATGAGTCAGCTGTTTCAAGTTGGAGGAGAAGGATTGGGCTACGAAAGTAGCGCCTGCCGCAAGAGCCATTTCCAACGGGGCTAATGCAGATTCGATCGAACCGGCAGGCGTGCTTTTCGTCTTGAAGCCCACACTGCTTCGAGGGGACGTCTGCCCTTTGGTCAAGCCATAGATTTGGTTATCCATTACGATGTAAGTCATATTGATGTTGCGGCGGATCGAATGGACGGTGTGTCCCATCCCGATCGCGAAGCCGTCTCCGTCTCCGCCGGCGGCAACCACAGTCAAGTCACGGTTTGCCATTTTGAGCCCCTGTGCAATCGGCAAGGATCTTCCATGGACACCGTGGAAACCGTAAGCGTTGATGTAACCGGAGATGCGGCCGGAGCATCCGATACCGGATACCAGCGCAAGCTGCTCTGGCTCCAGGCCCACGTTGGCAGCAGCTCTTTGAATCGCCGCTTGAACGGAGAAGTCTCCGCATCCGGGGCACCAGTTAGGCTTCACATTGTTACGAAATTCTTTGAATGTTGCCATATTAGATCAGCTCCTTGCAGGCTTTATGAATTTCAGCGGGTAAGAAAGGATTTCCGTTATATTTCAGCAGGCTTTCCAGATTATCGGGGCTGCCTGTGTGCAATTTAATCAACGACGCCAATTGTCCTGTAGCATTGTTCTCAACCACGACGACTTTCTTGGCTTTATCGACGTAAGACTTGATTTGCTCAGCCGGGAACGGGTGAAGCAAACGTACGGTAATATGGTTCGAAGTTACATTATCGCCGGCTAGTCTTTTTCTTGCTTCGTCAATCGTTCCGCCAGTGGAACCCATCCCGATCACCAGTAGATCAGGGTTGTTATGAGGAGCGTCGACCAGGATCGGATTGGTTACTTCGATATGTTTAAGCTTCTCCAAACGCTTATCCATCATTTTCTGACGGTTGACCGGGCTCTCGGACGGGCGTCCAGCTTCATCGTGCTCAACACCGGTCACATGGTGGATACCGTTCTTCTGGCCGGGGATCACGCGCGGCGACACGCCGTCCTCACTGAACTCATAGCGCTTGAACAATTTGTTGTCTTCAATGGCAGGCAGCTCGCCGGATACCAGTCTGCCGCGGTCAATCGTAATTCTGTTGTAATCGAACAGCTCGGAGGATTGTTTGCCCAAGGATAGCTGCAGGTCTGTTACTAGAATAACGGGACATTGATATTTCTCTGCCAGATTAAAGGCTTCGATAGTGTCATAGAAGCATTCTTCAATGGTGCTGGGCGACAATACGATCTTGGGAATCTCGCCGTGCGTACCGTAGATCATCGCGTTGATATCGGATTGTTCCTGCTTGGTAGGCAGACCTGTGCTCGGACCCCCGCGCTGAGTGTCCACGATGACTACAGGCGTTTCAGTCATTCCTGCAAGGCCGATCGCCTCCATCATCAGGGAAAGACCCGGGCCGGCGGAAGCGGTTAAAGTTCTTACACCGCCGTAGTTGGCGCCTATCGCCATAGTGACCGCTGCAATTTCATCTTCGGTTTGGATAACGGTACCGCCGAATTTAGGCAGTGCTTTAATCAAGTACTCCATAATTTCGGAAGCCGGGGTAATCGGGTAAGCAGGCATAAAACGGCAGCCCGCGGCTACAGCGCCCAGACCGATCGCATCGTTCCCGATGATAAATAGCTTCTGTTTGCCGTCCGCAGGGGCCAATTGGAATTCGGACAGCGGACCGCCGGTGAGTTCCAATACGAACTCGGCGGCTTTTTTTACTGCAGCCAGGTTCTTCTCTACTACTGCAGCGCCTTTGCGGCCGAATTCTTCCTCAACAGCTTTGTTGAACACTTCCAAAGGAAGGCCGAGCAGAGCCCAGGAAGCGCCGGACGCGGCCATGTTCTTAAACAGTGAAGAACCGAACTCTTCCGCGATGGCTGTGATCGGGACAGGGAACAGACGGGCGTTCACTCCCTCCGGTACAGTCGGATTGAATTTGGCGTCCGCTACTATGACACCGCCAACGCGAAGCTCGTGGGAGTTCAAATCGATAGTCTCCTGGTCGAATGCGACCAGGATGTCCAGGTCGTCCGATATCGCACGAATCGGCATGGTGCTGATCCGAATCTTGTTGTTCGTATGTCCTCCCTTGATTCGGGAAGAAAAATGACGATACCCGTATAAATAATAGCCAAGGCGATTCAACGCGGTCGAGAAAATTTTATCCGTACTCTCTACCCCTTCACCTTGCTGACCTCCGATTTTCCACGAAAGTTGGTTAATCACTACGAGTCAACTCCTTCAAAGTCGCTAGTAAAAGTTATAGTTAATAATATTCAAGAAAAAGAGATCATGCCGGTGAGGTGCCGGGCGAGTTCTGTCTGGTATGGACAAAAAAATTTCCAGCGCAGGCTGAAATCAATTGGAAACCGCCCTATATGCGGCCAGTAGATTCGCATGTTAAGAATAAATAAAAATTCTCTGCCTCATCAAAGAAATTTTATGCTTAACTATACTAAATTGCAAGCACTTTCCAAAAGATCGAAAGATAGTATTTCGAGATGAAATCCATGCCGGCATGAGATCATTGATCGTGTACCTATAGTCATTTTGTGAATATTTAGCAATCAACCCGGCAGCCGTTCGAGCAAAAATTTCCTCCAATTGAGATAAGCAAAACACCGCACCTGCTCTTCCTTGTAATGCTTCAGCAGTGCATTGATCAAATTTTCATACTCCCCTGCATTCTCTAGTCCACGCACATGATGATCCGTACCGTCAAAATCCGATCCGAAACCTACATTATACTCGCCTCCAAGGCCGCAAACGTGGTCAATATGCTTCAGCAGATCCGAGATAGAAGCACAGCCTTCCCGCTTGGCAAACTTTGGCACAAAGGTAATCCCGATCCTGCCTCCCGTGGCGACAATGGCCTTGATCTGGTCATCCCTTAAGTTTCTCGGGTGAGGGCACAGCTTATATGCGTTGGAGTGCGAGGCGATGAAAGGAACGTCGGTGCGCTCAACCAGTTCCCAAAATCCCGCTACGGAAATATGGGATACATCCATGATCATTCCCAGACGCTTGCACGTCTCGATCAATTTTCGTCCTTTTAGTGTAAATCCGCCGTTTCGGGGCTCCATAATCCCATCTGCGGCCCAGTTCGCGTAATTCCACGTAAATCCAACAGCTCTGACTCCTAGCTGGTACAGCGTTTCCAGGTGGCTGACCTGTCCGTTTAGCCCCTCTACTCCTTCTAAACTCAGTATAGCCCCAATTTGGTTATTTTTTTCAGTCTCTCTCAAATCTTTCGCTGTCCGGATTAAGATAAGTTCATTTGGGAGCGAGGCCGCAATTGTATGCAGAATATGTACGCTTTCCAGCACGTGGTTGATATTCGGATTCAGGATGGATTCAGGCAAATACACTGCAAAAAACTGAACAAGCGCGCTTATATTTTTCAAACGGCTAAAGGTTACATCCAGGTTCGATCGGTCATCAAGAAAATTACAACGTGGATTTGTCAGCATTCTGCTTAGCACATCGCAGTGGGCATCTATAATTTTCATCCTGTATTCCCCCTAAGACAGCATTGTAAGTTCGGTTCTTTTTCTATGCGTTGCTCGCGCTCCCGTAGAAGCACAACAAACCTGACTACCATTAAGGCAATCAGGTCAGTTTATGTGAAAGTCCCATATTACACTTCAGGTCTACCTGGGCTCAACAATGAGTTTAATGGCTGTCCGGTCTTCCCCGTCGATGACGATATCTGTAAAGGCTGGAATACAGATCAGATCAACTCCGCTGGGCGCTACGAATCCTCTTGCGATAGCTACCGCTTTAATTGCTTGATTGAGCGCACCGGCACCGATGGCCTGCAGTTCGGCAGCGCCGCGTTCACGCAGCACGCCGGCGAGTGCACCTGCGACGGAGTTTGGATTGGATTTTGCTGAAACTTTTAATACTTCCATGAAAAGTACCTCCTCAGGAATGATGGATGGATTCCAGTACCATAACTATTCTTGAATTCCTGGAATAATTCCTTTCGAGAGAAAACTTTCAGGCAAGCGTACCCAAACTATTCAAACATTAAATCGTCCTCAAACATTCGAATGAGCTGAATGCTGCGGGACAGTCCGGTTTGTTCATCCATATCAATCAACACGGCGTGGAAGTGCCAGCTCCCTTCATCGACCACAAACCTCGCCGGCAGCTGTGTCCGGAATTTTTGCAGCACTCCTGTCTTTTCCATACCGAGAATGCCGTTCTGAGGACCAACCATTCCCACGTCCGTTACATAAGCGGTCCCGGAAGGCAGAATCCTTTCATCATGGGTCTGTACATGGGTATGTGTTCCGACAACAGC
This sequence comes from Paenibacillus sp. JCM 18996, assembly GCF_055392555.1. NCBI lineage: Bacteria > Bacillati > Bacillota > Bacilli > Caryophanales > Paenibacillaceae > Paenibacillus > Paenibacillus sp. JCM 18996. Next base: position 880,025 of record NZ_AP043884.1, on the reverse strand, counting down.
GGATACTCTGCCGTCCAGATGCCAGCCCATAGCGATTTTTTCTGATGTGGCCTCCGCGTGAAAATCCACCAACACGCTTTTTCGCTTCTTATTCAACCCTTGCAGAATTGTATCCGCCGTCGCAAAAGGGCAATCAAGAGGTGGCAGGAACGTCCTGCCTTGCAGATTGACAATGACGAGTTCATGCTGGTTTACCGTGATGGTGGTAAACCCTCTGCCGGGCGTTCTTGCCGGAAAATTGGCCGGGCGAACCAATCGCTGCTCGTCCTCGATAAATTCAAAAATGCTTTTATTATCCCAGGTATGATTTCCCATCGTTATGCCATGCACACCGAGATCGAAAAACTCCTTAGCTATAGCCTGCGTTATGCCGCGGCCGCTTGCTGAATTCTCTCCGTTGACAATAACGATGTGAGGATTATACTTACTTTTTAACCTCGGAAGCACCGCTTTTAACGCTTTTCTTCCGACGGCGCCGACGATATCACCAATGAACAGAACCCTGATAACCATTCACCTTCCTGCTATTCCGTCAATATTCGCTATTCGCCCATTATAGTATTTCCTGAACCGAAAAGAAAAGTGGCCCCATCGAGCCACTTTTCTTCGTTTATCTCGAATGCATGGACAGGGGGCTGAGCAGCCTTATTCCAAGCTTCGGATTGATCTGATTATTTAGCATATTCAACTGCCCGGGTTTCCCGGATGACGGTAACCTTGATGTGTCCAGGATAATCCAGTTCGCCTTCGATTTTCTTTGTAATATCGCGCGCCAGGCGGAAAGCTTCGGTATCGTCTACCTTCTCAGGTTGAACCATGACGCGCACTTCGCGTCCCGCTTGGATGGCATAGGATTTCTCGACGCCTTCAAACGACTCCGAAATTTCCTCCAGCTTCTCCAGACGCTTGATATAAGTTTCCAAAGTTTCACGGCGGGCTCCCGGCCTTGCGGCGGATAATGCATCCGCTGCGCCGACCAGCATCGCAATAACGGATGTGGCTTCGCAATCCCCATGGTGTGAAGCGATACTGTTAATGACTACTGGGTGCTCTTTGTATTTCTTGGCGAGTTCCACGCCGATCTCAACGTGAGAACCTTCAACTTCATGGTCCAGTGCTTTACCGATGTCATGCAGAAGCCCGGCACGTTTCGCCAATGTCACGTCTTCTCCAAGCTCGCCTGCCATAAGTCCAGTCAAGTAAGCAACTTCCATCGAATGTTTCAGCACGTTCTGTCCATAGCTGGTTCTGAACTTCAGTCTTCCGAGGATTTTGATCAAATCCGGATGCAATGCATGGACACCGGTCTCGAATGTTGCCTGCTCACCGTATTCCCGGATTCGCTCGTCAACCTCTTTACGGGATTTCTCCACCATCTCTTCAATTCGAGCAGGATGAATTCTCCCGTCGGCCACCAGCTTTTCCAGAGAGGTTCTTGCAATCTCTCTCCGGATGGGGTCAAATCCCGACAGAATGACCGCTTCGGGCGTATCGTCAATGATCAGGTCAATTCCAGTCAGCGTCTCCAGTGCCCGGATATTGCGGCCTTCACGGCCGATGATCCGTCCCTTCATCTCTTCGTTCGGAAGAGTAACCACTGAAACCGTAGTTTCGGCTACATGATCCGCAGCGCACCTCTGGATAGCAAGCGTGATGATTTCTCTTGCTTTCTTATCAGCTTCTTCCTTCGCCTGCTGCTCGATTTCCTTAATCAGCTGGGCGGTCTCATGTCTGACTTCCTGCTCCACATTGGTCAGGATAATCTCTTTGGCGTCTTCCATAGTCAAAGCTGAGATTCTTTCCAGCTCAGTCACTTGAGCTTTGTAGAGCTCATCAATTTGCGATTGGGTTTCTTCAATTCGTTTCTCTTTGTTGGCGACCTGCTCTTCTTTTCTTTCAAGAGATTCTAATTTTTTATCCAGCGATTCCTCTTTTTGCAACAATCGTCTTTCTTGTCGTTGGGTTTCGTTCCGACGTTCACGAATGTCTTTTTCAGCTTCTGCACGAAGTTTGTGCACTTCGTCTTTCGCTTCCAGGACCGTTTCCCTCTTCAGCGCTTCCGCCTCTTTCTTGGCTGCTTCCAAGATTTGTTCGGCAGCTTTCTCGGCACTGGAAATTTTCGCTTCGGCAAGAGATTTGCGGATAAAATAACCAATCCCTAAGCATAGAACACCAACAACGAGAGCGATCAAGTAGATCATCTTGTTCACCTCCTCGTTGATTCCTCCAAGGGGTTAGCTTGGGATAATTCGGTTTTTTAATCCGTGGAATTATAACTTTTCATAAATCAAGTAAAGTAAAAATTGGCGATTTTACTTCGTGAATTCCATGCCAGTGGGGTGTAACAAAGAATTCACATAAAGATATTATACATCCACATTTTATCTTTTGTCGAAGAAGCTTGTCAAGCATTGCTCTTTAATGGAAAACCGCATAAGTGTATTTCGCTTTAGTGGAACTCCTCAAATTCATCGGCGCCTCCGGCGATCTCTCTTATGACCCGCTGCACTATTCCCACGGGATAACCCCGTCTCAGCAGGAAAGAAGCTGTTTTTCTCTTTCGCTGAACAAGCTCGCCGCTTGTCGACTCCCACTTCATGGAGCCTAAATGAAAAGCGTGCGGGTACTCATCTTCCTCCTTGATCTGCCCGACGGTCTCGAGAATGATATCCTTCCCCACACCTTTTTGCTCAAGTTCCTGACGTACCAGCCTGCGTCCTTTTTTTTGCTCATGTATCCTGTGTTCGCTCCACATTCTGGCAAAATCCGCATCATTCACATAGTTTTGCTCTTTCAAGCTGCGAATTACAATCTCAATGAGCTCGGGCTCGAAGCCCTTTTGCTTCAACCGCTCCCGTATCTCAAACCCCGTACGGGGCTTTCTTCCCAAGTACCGCAGAGCCTGGGCGTAAGCCTGCTGCTTCTCGTCTTCATGCAGCATCTCCTCCATCTGCTCCCGGTTTATCTCGGTACCTTTAAATATTCTATATTTGATCATTACATCTTCATGTATGGAAAAGGAGAAGCTGCCATCAATATAAACATTGTACCTGTGCTGGTTCTTCTTCTGTTTTTCGACCATGGTGACGACAGACGGGACCTCAGACACGGGAAAACCACCTCACTAACAACGAACGCACCTTTACAAGCTTAAAGGTGCGTTCTCAATATTACTCCAAGCCTAATGCCAATGCTTCATCTTCGTCTTCTTCGTCAGCAGTGAAGCCCGCGGGAACGCCTCCCGTCAAGTTGCTGACCTCTCTGATCTTCTTCTCGATCGTCTCGGATATTTGGCGGTTCTCTTTGAGGAACTGCTTCGCGTTCTCGCGTCCTTGCCCAAGCCGTTCGCCTTCGTATGAATACCAGGCACCGCTCTTATTAACGATATCCAACTCAGTGCCGATATCGATAATGCTTCCTTCGCGTGAAATCCCTTCGCCATACATTATGTCAATCTCGGCCTGCTTGAATGGCGGAGCCACCTTATTCTTCACAACCTTGATACGAGTGCGGTTTCCTACCATATCGTTGCCCTGCTTGATCGTTTCGACACGGCGCACGTCCAGGCGAATAGTGGAATAGAACTTCAAAGCTCTTCCGCCCGGCGTAGTCTCCGGATTGCCAAACATAACCCCGACCTTCTCCCGCAGCTGGTTAATGAAAATGGCGATCGTCTTCGACTTGTTGATTGCGCCTGACAGCTTGCGCAGCGCCTGGGACATCAGGCGTGCCTGTAAACCTACGTGCGAGTCTCCCATCTCGCCTTCGATTTCCGCTTTGGGCACCAGCGCCGCGACGGAGTCAATGACGATGATATCCACGGCTCCGCTTCGGACAAGGGCCTCGGCAATCTCCAACGCCTGTTCTCCGGTATCCGGTTGGGAAAGGAGCAGTTCATCTATGTTAATACCAAGTTTGCTCGCGTATAGTGGATCTAAAGCGTGTTCTGCGTCGATAAATGCCGCTTGTCCGCCAACGCGCTGCACTTCCGCAATCGCGTGCAAGGCTACTGTCGTCTTACCGGAAGATTCCGGCCCATATACTTCAATAATTCTCCCCCTTGGATATCCCCCGATTCCCAAAGCGATGTCCAGGGCAAGAGAGCCGCTCGGTATGGTCTCTACCTGCATGTGGGCGGATTCTCCCAGCTTCATGATGGAACCTTTACCGAATTGTTTCTCTATCTGGCGCAATGCCATTTCTAAAGCGGCGCGACGATCTGACAAAACACTCACTTCCTTTTATCAATGTTATAATACTATCATACCTTCTTTTACCTACATTTACAAGCATTTTATCGAACATATATTCGTAAAATTGCAGGTGCCAAGAAAACAAAAAAACCGCAACAAAGAAGGATTCTTCTTGTTACGGTGCTTCCGTTTACTTTTCCATTATACTCTAGACAAGGGCTCACTGCAAGAAAAAATAACCATCTGTCTGAGGCGTTGATATTTGCCTAGGACATCCTGCTTTCGCTCCCGAGCTTTTGCCCCGTCTTAGATTCGGCTCGCGTTAGCACACTCCCATCCCGCTCCAATGATTTAAAGCTGCTTCACCCTGCTCCAGAGCCGGTACAGCGCGTTCTTTGAAGCCCGCAGCTTGATCATTTCGCGGTTGCCCGACAACTGCAGCTTGTGCACCGTTGTATCCGCTCCGCGCTGGGCAACGCCAACATAAACCAGCCCGACCGGCTTGCCTTCGGATTCCGCAGGTCCGGCCACGCCGGTGATGGATACGGCCCAATCCGTATCCATCAGCTGAAGCAGCTGCTCGGCCAAACGAAGTGCCGTTTCCTCGCTCACCGCTCCGGCCGTGTCCAGCACGGATTGCGGCACATTCAGCAGACCCTGCTTCACTTGATTGGTATAGCATACCACCCCGCCCTTAAACACCTCCGAGCTGCCAGGCACCGTGGTGATCATGTCGCTTACCATGCCTCCCGTGCAGCTTTCGGCGGCAGCCAAAGTCATGCCTTTCTGCTTCATGAGGGCGACCAGAGCCGACTCCAAAGAGATATCCTGTTCCGCGTAAATATAGTCCCCAAGACGCTTCCTAATCTCGCTTTCCACGGATTCGATCTTGCGGAACGCTTCCTCCCTGCTCTTCGCTTTGGAGGACAGCCGGATAGTCACTTCGCCTTCCTTCGCATAAGGAGCGATCGTAGGATCCGTCTGGCCGTCGATCAAATCGATCAGCTGATGCTCAAGTAAGGACTCGCCAATTCCGGCGAATTTCAGCATCTTGGAATATAGCGGCGATGAATCGGGCATTTTGGAAAGAATCCAGGGCACAGCGTAATGCTCGAACATCGGCTTCATCTCTTTCGGCGGACCCGGCAGCACCACAAAGTGCGTCCCTTCATGGGTGAGCCCCATTCCGACCGCCATACCGGTGTCGTTGGGCAGAGTGTCTCCGCCTGCCAGCAGGTGCGCCTGCCGGATATTGCTTTCCACCATCTGTATTCCCCTGGCACGGAAAGTACCGGCGATCCTCTCTTCGGCAGTCCGATCCACAAGCAGCGGCCGGTCAAGAAGCTCCGACAGAGCATCCTTGGTCAGATCGTCCTGAGTGGGTCCCAGCCCCCCGGTGCAAAGGACAAGATCAGCCCGTCCGGCTGCCAGACTGAAAGCTTCTTTTAATCTTGCAGCGTTATCCCCCACGACGGTCTGGAAATAAACGTCAATTCCCATGTCAGCACACTGCTGAGATAAGTACTGAGCGTTTGAATTCAGAATCTGCCCGAGCAGCAGCTCGGTTCCAATGGCGATGATTTCCGCTTTCAATGCCGCAACCTCCCCGTATCATCCAAAATACCGTGCGAATAATCGTCAGGTTTGCTGGTTCAACAGCTGCTTCGATTTAATAAAATAATCGATACCGGAATAAATGGTAATAATTGCCGCGATCCAGCTTGCGAACAGATCGAAGCGGAATCCGATAAAAACAAAAGGAAAGTTGTTGATCAAATGCGCGATAATCGCGGTAATCTGGGCTGCCGTCTTCCACTTGCCCCATTGGCTTGCCGCTATGACCACGCCTTCGGTCACGGCAATCTGCCGCAGCCCGGTGACCGCAAATTCGCGGCTGATTATGACAATGGCGATCCAGGCATCCAGTTTCCCCATCTCCACAAGAGAGATCAGCACAGCGGAAACCAGCAGCTTATCCGCGAGCGGGTCAAGCAGCTTTCCCAGATTGGTAACAAGCTTCTGCTTTCGGGCAATATATCCATCCAGACTGTCGGTGCTGGCGGCAATAATGAAAATGATCGCTGCGATAATCTGGTTGTAGGTAATAACGAAATCATGGAAATGGATTACTGGAGTTTTCAGCTTTACCAGCAGAAAGAACATGATGATAGGGACCAGAAAGATCCTCGCTACGGTAATCCGGTTGGCCAAATTCATGAAACAGCCTCCCCGGAAAGATCAAACTCAAACGAATGCGTCACCCGCACTCTCGCGATTTCGCCGATTCCGGAATTGCATTTGGAAACAAACACTTCGCCGTCGATTTCAGGGGCGTCATATTGCGAACGTCCAACATATACATCGTTGCGGCCGTCATAGCGCTCGATCAGAACATCGATTTCCTGGCCGACCCGCAGCCCGTTGCGCTTGCCCGCGATTTCTCTTTGCAGCTCCATCAGCTTGCTGACGCGGTACTCTTTTACATCATCCGGAACCTGGTCGGGCAAGCGGGAAGCAGGCGTATCCTGTTCTTTGGAATAGGCAAACACGCCCAAACGGTCAAACTGGACATCTTTAATGAACTGTTCCAGATTAGCAAAATCCTGCTCGGTTTCCCCGGGGAATCCTACGATAAGGGAAGTTCTGAGAGAAACGCCAGGTATTCTTGCGCGAATTTTCTCTATGAGCCCGCGCGAATCTCTTTGTCTGCCGGGTCTTCTCATCCGCTTAAGGATGGAATCCTCGCTGTGCTGCAAAGGCATGTCGATATATTTGCATATCTTCGGATTACTGGCGATAGTATCGATCAACTCTTCCGTAAAAAATCCCGGATAAGCGTAGTGCAGCCGAACCCATTCGACTCCCGCCACTTCGCTCACTCTGTTCATCAGCTCCGGGAGCTTGAAGCCGTCATACAGATCAGTCCCATAGTTGGTGGAGTCCTGGGCGATAAGGGAAATCTCTTTCACGCCTTGGGAAGCGAGCAGCTCCACTTCATCAAGAATAGACTCCATGCTGCGGCTCCGGAAGCTTCCCCTCATGATGGGAATGGAACAAAAGGTGCAGGCGTTGTCGCAGCCTTCGGCGATCTTAACGTAAGCCGTGTAACGTGGAGTAGCCACCTTCCGTGGAAGCTTCGCTTCATAATTAAACACCGGGTTGCCCACCAGCATCGGTTTTTTCCCGGCCAAGGCTTTATCGATAATATCGTTTATCTTGTCAAAATCACCCGTGCCCACGATCCCGTCTATCTCGGGCATTTCCTGCATCAATTCCTGCTTGTACCTTTGGGTCAGGCAGCCGGAGACGATCAAAGCCTTGAGGCTCGCCGTCTGCTTCAAATCCGCCATATCCAGAATCGTATTGACCGATTCCTCTTTGGCGGCGTCTATGAAACCGCACGTATTGACGATAATCACGGTGGCTTCTTCTTTGTCCTCGACCAAGGTGTAACCGCGTTCATTGACCAAACCGGACATAATTTCGGAGTCCACCAGGTTCTTCTCGCACCCCAATGTGACAACCTTCACTTTTTCTGTCATTTTTTAAATCCTCCATCATCGGCCCATTACAATTCTTATCCAGTATAAACTATGCCTCGCAGGGGTGTCAAAAACGTGAACACCTTTGCCGGCGCAGGCTGACAGGGCGTCGGATATCGCTTATCTAAGATTCAGGAACTGCAATTCCAGCGGAATATCCGCCTTTCTGAGCAAAGCTATCACTTGCTGGAGATCGTCTTTGCTTTTGCCGGACACCCTGATCTGGTCTCCTTGGATTTGGCTTTTTACCTTAAGTTTGGAATCCCGGATCAGATTATTGATCTTCTTGGCATTTTCCTGATCGATTCCCTGCTTTAGCTTGATTCTCTGCTTCACTGTGGACGACGCGGCCGGTTCAATCTTGCCAAGGTCCAAATTTTTGAGGGAAATGCCCCGTTTCGACATCTTGGAATAAAGAATATCCAGCACGTTCTGAAGCTTGAAGTCATCGTCGGAAACGACGACAAGCTCCTCCTTCTCCAATGCGATGCTGCTTTTGCTGCCCTTAAAGTCAAATCGTGTGGCAATTTCCTTCTCCGCCTGCTGAATGGCGTTGTTCAACTCCTGCATGTCCATTTTCGACGCGATATCAAAAGAATTCTCGGTACTCATCGTTCCGCTCCTCTCTAATGTCCTTAATATTCTGGATTATAACAGGCTTAAAACAAGAAAAAAAGCATCACTGCCGAAGCTGATGCCTTCTTGCTTAAATTATGTCCGCACGCTGCACGGAAGTATCGCGGAAAATCTCCATAATCCCGAGCACAATGTGCGCCAGGCCGAAGCCGAAAATCCCATAGCCCCATGCGCCGGGAGTCAAGTACCAACCGATCAGGCTGACGATGACTCCCAGTCCGGTAACGATCCAACCAGCGGTCATACGCATTAACCTCGCTTTTCCGAAGAATAGTTCAGGTCATTCCTTAGTATAACCAGGGTAGGCGGAAATTATGCCTTGAGCTGATTACTGCAGATTTAACTGGAACCTTCTTGGATTTGGGCTTTCTCCCATATTCAACGGGGTTCCGTTCACGGTAATCTGCACAGCGTTCGCCTTACCCACATTAAGAAAAGCAGAACCTTCGACTTCCCAGGTTTTGTCCGGATCGCCCATCTTTACTGTGCCCTGCTCGATCGGCTTCCTGCCGTTCGCCACAGAATCCAATTGGAACCAGCAGGAGTCGCCGGTCACCTTCATTTGAATGGTCAGCTTGCCGGTGTTGGTAATCGTGTAAGTATAAGTTTCCCTTACATTGTCAGTCTGTTTCACTTCAGCTGCAGCCGCAGGAGCCGGTGCGGGAGCGGGAACGATAGGCTCTTCCTTCTTGGGTGCGCCGGCAGGCGGCGTTGGCGTCGTTGCCGCAGAAGGGGCTGGAGCAGGCGCCGGAGTCCCCGGCTTGGCCTCGCCCGGATCCTTCCTTGTCGTAATTTGATTGCCATCTTCAGGTAATACGCTGTTGCGAGGTTTAGAATATACGCTTACAAAGTAATAAACGATTCCGATAATCAAAACGACAAAAGCGATCATCAAGAAAGTGGAAGCCCATTTGCCGCCTCTTTCCGCCTTCTTGTTCGTGCTTCGGGAGCGCAGCATAACCTCAGCCGCTGCCGCCGTCGACTGCGGGGCCGGGTTTGGAATCACATTCTGATACATTTGCAGCACTTCATTCGGGTCTAATCCTACCGCCTCGGAATAGCTCTTGATAAACGCCCTCACGTAAAAATTGCCGGGAAGCACCTTGTAATCTCCCTCTTCAATGGCTTCCAGGTACCTTTTGCGTATTTTCGTCACTTCCTCCAAGGTTTCAATCGACATTCCTTTCTCCAGCCTAGCTTTTTTCAAATGGGCACCGAGATCAGACAAGACTGTTCACCACCAAATGAGTATTAGAAATCTTCATTCATATTTTTCAGAAAATGTTCGTAGGTTATCTCCTCATCGGGAGTATTGCGTAGCTCGACGATCATATTGAATGTATTGTAATCGTAGTGCGACTCGCGGACAAAAATGTCCGGATGCTCGATCACCTTCGTAGAAGGCATGGCCATGATCTCCTGAAGGAGGCTGTAATGCTTTTCATTCGACCGGAGTGTAGAAACGATGCCGTCTATGATGAAAATGTTGTTCGGGTTCATCTCATCCTCGGACAGCTGGCTGCGTACCGTTTGGCGGAGGAGAGTGGACGATACGAAAGTCCATCTTTTATTGGAGCATACGCTTCCCGCGATAATCGATTCGGTTTTGCCGACCCGAGGCATCCCTCTTACGCCTACCACCTGGTTACCTTCCCTTTTGAACACTTCGCCCATAAAATCCACTAAAATCCCTAACTCGTCGCGAGTAAAGCGGAACGTCTTCTTATCGTCGGAATCCCGTTCTATATATCTTCCATGCCGCACTGCTAGAATATCCACCAGCTTTGGCGGCCTTAAAGCCGTAACAGTAATATTATCCACTTTTTTGAGCATTCTACCCATTAAATCAATAATCTCATCGTCATGGGTCTGCAGAAGCATGCCGCGCTTACGGTCCTCCACCCCGTTGATCGATACGATGTTAATGTCCAGCATACCCATAAGGGAAGCGACATCACCCAACAGGCCTGGCCGGTTTTTGTGAATTTTGTACTCCATGTACCATTGCTTCTTTTCCAACCTGACACCTCTTCTTCTACTCGGTTCGGGTAACTAAGAATCTTTTTCTACAAAATTCGCCATAATCCTTTTTTTATTTAAAAAGATACTCTTCAGGTGTATAAGGCTCCGTTCCCGAGTGCCACTTGCTCTCCCGGATAATCTTCGGAACTCCCTGCAAAACCCTGGCCCACTGGACTTCGCCGGCGGGCACGACAGACATATCCACCACAGGAATCCTGAGAGAATTGATTTTTTGGCGGGACGCGGCATCGAGGGAAGAATAAATGACGATCCAGTTGCTGTGATGCGCTCTGGCATTGAGGGTCAGCTGGTTGAACCAATCCGGGCTCAGATCTGTCTTCACGGTATGGTCCTCTTCTTCGGAAGGGGACCATTGGACAGGCACCGGCATGGAGGAAGCGGTCACCCATTCGATCTGCTGATTCCCCTCCAGCTGCGTTCTTACCCACTGCTGCCGGCTGTCGGAGACGGCTTTCGCATCCAGGCTTCTGGACATCACATTCGCCTTGCCCGCGGGCAGCGCTGGCTCATTTCCGTTCTGCAGCACAATCCATTTGGCCTGTTTCAATTTATCGGCTTCCGCGAGAGCGCCCGCTGTCAGGCTCTTTCCTGCGGTCACAATATAATCATAGGTCCGGGCTTCGATTTTCTGCTCCAAATCCGGTTCGAAACCATTTATATCCCTAACCCATTCGTATGTAATCTGAAACCCGTTCCATCCGCTCAAACCGGATTGAATGGCAATTTTCTGTTGGTCAGACAGATCAGGCCCTGTTATGACGAGTGCGGAAAATTTGTTATGCAGAAGCTCCGGCTGAATTTCCGGAAGCTTATTACCGCAGGCGGAAAGAGCCAGGACGGCCGCGAGCCCCAGAATGCCCTGCAGCAAGCGTGTATGTTTCATGTGTGCTTCTCCTCTTGGTGAGTAATCAACTTACAGTATACCACGATCTTTCAGAAAATCTATATGTCGGTTTTACTGGAAGTGAGAAATCCTCCAAAACTGAAGATAACCTTCGGAGCATATACCGACTACTTTTGGGTGCGCCGCTGTATTCACAAAAAAAGGGCCTTCCTGCGGCAGAAGATCTGCTTGGAGGAAGCCCTTTCCGTGTTAGGCGTTGTTTTTGGCCAGTTTTACCATAATGCCTGCCAGCGCTTTTCTTTGCTGCTCGTCGCTGACGTCCCAAAGTTCTTTCAGAACACGCTCTTCCCTGTTCTCCGGATCGATTTTGTCTGCCAGATAATCGCCGATTTCAAAGGCGAGCTTAGAGATCGTCCCGTCGTTCATTCCGACAGCTTCCGCTTTTCTCACTCTCTCGCCGAGGAAATCTTTCCATTTATCATACGAACTAAGCACAGTGGACATGTGGTGAGCCTCCTTTGATTGCTTGAATTGTACTCCGAACAATAGTACTTTCTGCAAAAAGGGGCCGGATTATAACTGGAATCCGCTGCCTGTGACTTAAGTCAGCCACCCTCCGTTAGGAGAAATCACCTGGCCCGTGATATACCCTGATTCAGGCAGAGAAAGAAAGTAAACGACGGAGGCTATTTCGTCCGGTTCCGCGAACCGGCCTGCGGGAATCTCCTGCCTTATGGCGTCTTTCTCCCGCTCGTCGAAACCGGACATCATGCGAGTTTCCACAGGACCGGGGGCTACAGCGTTCACGGTAACACCCGAAGGCGCCAGCTCTTTGGCCAGCGCTTTCGTAAACGCGTTGATCCCGCCCTTGGCGGTGGAATATGCGACTTCGCAGGAGGCGCCCGTGATTCCCCAGATGGAGGATACGTTGATGATCCTGCCGTATTTACGCTTCACCATTTTTTCCATGAATATTTGGCTGCACAGAAATGTGCCCTTCAGGTTCACGTTCATAATATAGTCCCAATCTTCTTCGGAAACGTCTGAAAGCAGGCTGTAGTGGCTGACGCCCGCGTTGTTGACCACGATATCCGGGAGCATTTGATGGGCTTCCAGCTTTTCTTTCATCCGCAGGATCTGTTCTTTGGACCGCAGGTCGGCGGTGACCGTCATGACATTCGAGCCCAGCTGCAAACACCTGCGGGCGACCTCATTAGCCGATTCGTGCGAATTCAAGTAATGGAGAATGATATTCATGCCCACCGAGGCAAACCGCTCCGCTATCGCTGCGCCTATGCCGCGGCTGGCCCCGGTGATAAGTACGGTCTGGGACGTGAACTGCTTGTCGCCGTTCATTTTGCTTCACTTTTCACAATGGACACCGCGGACTGTTCCCAATCAAAATGCTCCCTGAAGCGCCGGTTTACTTGCTCCAAAGACAAGCTTTCATACACAGGAAGAATATCGAAAAAATCGATGCCCTTAAACTGGTAGTTGGTAAATTGATTGGCTATGGCCTCCGGAGAATTCAGCATTCTGAGGAAACCTCCGATCTTTTTCTTGCGGGTCCGCTTAAAATCTTCATCTTGAAAGCCTTGCTGCGCTATTCTCGCGGTTTCTTCCTTAACCCTGGCCAGCAGAGCCTCCGGATCCGGCGTGTCGCCGCCGATAATAGAGAAAGAATAACCTTCATTGCTATTGTACTCGGAACCGAAGTTATCGAAAATAAGCTTCTCGTCATACAGCTTCTGGTAGATCTCCGAGCTTTGGCCGAACAGCAGGTCGAGCACCAACTTCGTGCACAGCTCTTTCTCCAGCAAAGCTCGGCCCTTCTCGTCGGAGGTTTTCTCCTTAAAGCCAAACAAGCATTTCGGCAGGGACACAGGGAGCGAGATCCGTCTTACTTTCTGATCGACTGCGGCAGGCTCCTCAGGAAAAATGCGGTCGATTTCCCCCTGCTTGTCAAACGATTTGGCAGCCTGATTTTTTTCCACAAGTTCAAAGATTCGCTCGGGATCGACCCCGCCCACAACGAACAAAGTCATATTGTTCGGATGGTAAAACGTATGGTAGCAGTCGTAGAGCAGCTCTTTCGTAATTTTGGATATGGACTCCACCGTGCCGGCAATATCGATATGAACCGGATGGTTTTTGAACATCGCCTCGATTAATCCGAAATAAACCCGCCAGTCCGGCTGGTCCTGGTACATTTTAATTTCCTGGCCGATGATCCCTTTTTCCTTCTCCACATTCTCATCGGTGAAATAAGGGTTCTGCACAAAATTAAGCAGGGTGGTCAAATTAGCCTCAATCTGTTCCGTAGCCGAAAAAAGGTATGCGGTCCGGTCAAAGCTAGTGAAGGCGTTGGCTGACGCTCCTTGTGCGGAAAATGTGGCAAAAACGTCGCCTGTCGGCTCCTCGAACATTTTGTGCTCCAAAAAATGGGCGATCCCGTCCGGAACCTGCAGCGGCTGTTGGCCTTCGACTTGAAAATGGTTATCGACGGAGCCGTAATTGGTCGAGAAGGTCGCGTAAGTTTTTTCAAAGCCGGCTTTAGGCAGCACGTATACTTTGAGCCCGTTGTCCAGCTCTTCGAAATACAGCGTTTCTTTCAAATTAGGATAAGGAATGGCTTGCATCGGCTATTCTCCTTTCCGGTCCCGAAGGAAATAGATCGTATCGAGCTTGGTCTTCCGGGCCGCTTTGGCGATATCGTCAGAAGTTGCCTGTTCCACGGCTTCGATCAGATCAGAGACCGGGCGCTCTCTGCCCGATAGTATGGAGTTGAAATCGTACGCTATGATCTCAAATGCGGAATCCTGCATTTCTTTCAGCTGATTGCGGATCATGGCCCGTGTCTGGCTCAGCTCGGTTTCGCTGTATTGTCCGCTTTCCATCGCCTCCAGCTGCTTTTTGATAATATCGGTCGCTTTATCGTAATTGTCCAGTTCAATGCCGGATTGAATCGTCAAAATCCCTTTATGGCCGTCAAAACGGGACGAAGCGTAATAAGCCAGGCTGTGCTTTTCCCTTACGTTGGTAAACAGCTTGGAATGGGGATAGCCGCCCAGAATGCCGTTGTACATTAATGCCGCCGGATATTCGTCGCTGCCGTATGTAATCGGTGTGCGAAGCCCCATATTGAGTTTTCCCTGGTTTACGTCCAGACTTTCCACGACGATGTTGGGCTCTTTGTCCGCGGGTGCGGAAGCTTTGACCGTATAGTTTTTCTGCTCGCCAGCCGAGAGGTCCATAATCTCCCCGATCATCGACTGAACTTCTTCCAAACTCGTGTTGCCGACGACATACAGATCCAGAGGTGCTTTCTGCAGCAGATCTCTGTACTGGGCAGACAACGATTGGGGAGTGATCGGCTCAAGGTCATCAATCCGGCCCAAAGGGTACAACCGGTAGGGCTCATTCTTGCACATTTCCTCTATGCAGCGTTCGGCGGCGTAACGGATTTTGTCATTGACTATGGATTCGATCCGTTTTTGGACGGTTGTCTTCTCGGAAGAGACGTATTTCTCCACAAAATGTCCGTTCTCAAGCGCCGGCTTCGTCACACACTGCCCCATAAATTCGAGCGCCTGCCTTAAAAGCGGATTCGACTCCTTCACAAATTCATCCTGGATAATGTCCATGCGGAATTGAACGATCTGGTAATCTCCCCGCTTGTAGACGTCGAACCCGAAGCCCGCTCCATAGAGATCGTCGAGCCTTTCGCGGAACCGCCGAGTATCCGGATATGTGGACGAGCCCCTCCTTAAGACAAAAGGAATCAACGCTGTCGGCGTCACTTTGCTTTCGTCCAACGTTTGCCCGATATACATCGAAATCGCGTACGTTTTAAATTGGTCGGTCGGCAGCACATGAATCCGCAATTGGTTCAAGGCACCTCGCTCGAATTGAATGGTTTTCAATGGGACGGTCTCCCTTCCTGCGCGTTAGTCGATAGCTTTATACCATTATATTCCTTTACAAAGAGAAGAAGCAACCGAGCCGGTTACTTCCTGTTTGCCTTGTAACTTAAGTATGTTTATCTGCAAAAAATATGCTTCCCGATCGTCTTGACCTGAGGCCTCGACCAGATCCATTTGGAGGTAGCCGTCTCCGGGTTAAAATAATACAGGCATCCGCTTGACGGATCCCAGCCGTTTAGTGCGTCCCTTACCGCTTGTTTCGCCCTGTCGTTAGGCGTCAGCCAGATTTGTCCGTCCGCAACCGCGGTAAATGCCCCCGGCTGAAAAATAACTCCGTGGACTGTATTCGGAAACTGCGAGGAATTGACCCGGTTCAGAATGACCGCCGCAACGGCGACCTGTCCCTCATACGGCTCACCTCTGGCTTCGCCGTATACTGCGTTAGCCATAACATTCAAATCCTGCTCCGAGAGCCCTAGACGATTGGAAGAAGTCATTGAGGACGGCGCCGCATCCGCACCGCCCCCGCCGCCCGATGCGCGGTTTGCTTTAGGCACATCGGCTTCTGTCGGCCTCCAGCTCTGCGTTGCCTGCCACAGCTTAAGCTTGGTTTTGTCCCCCAGCACTCCGTCTACATCCATCCCAAAGCTGCTTTGGAACCATTTGAGCGATTTTAAAGTATTGTAACCGAACACGCCGTCTACATCGCTTTTGTAATAGCCGAGGAATTTCAATCTGCCCTGCAGCTCAACGACATCTTTGCCTGTGTCGCCGTATCTGATTACGGTTTTGCTGAACGTCTCCTCCGCCTGTTTACCGCTGCCGCTTCTTTGTAACTCAATCCCTACGGTGAGGCAGGCAACCAAGAGAAGCGTGATCCAGAAATATCTTTTTATCATGCGAGTAATCAACCTTTCTCCATAGTTGGTGCTTACATCCTGTTTGCCTTTATTATGAGAAAGGGGGATGGCTTCTATGCAAAAAGATTCCGTACAAAGGCAGCAGCGCTTTCCATTGGCGAAAAGCGCTGCGGTCGCGGTTGGCTTTGTGAGCCTGCCATATAAATTGACTCAGGAGCTTAAACGGTTGTGCTGCTGGTATTGTTCCAAGGTAACCAGTACTTCCCTCGGCTTGCTGCCCTCGTAAGGGCCCACCACCCCTTTGGATTCCATGGAGTCGATCAGCCTCGCCGCGCGCGTGTAGCCCACCCGCATGCGTCTCTGCAGCAGCGACACCGAAGCTTGCTTGGCTTCCAGAACGATTTGCACCGCTTGATCATACAGCTCATCCTCAAACTGTTCGCCGGCCTCCTGTGTTTCTTCTACCTGGGGAACGAGCTCTTCCTGGTATTGAGCCTGTTCCTGCGTTCTGCAGAAGTTTACGACGGCTTCCACTTCCTGGTCGGACAGGAAAGCGCCCTGCACACGGACGGGTTTGGATGCGCCGACAGGCAAATACAGCATATCTCCGCGTCCCAACAGCTTCTCGGCGCCGACCATATCCAGGATCGTCCGGGAGTCCACTTGCGAAGACACGCCGAAAGCGATCCTCGAAGGGATGTTTGCTTTGATCAGCCCTGTAATGACATCCACGGAAGGACGCTGGGTTGCGATGATCAAGTGGATTCCCGCCGCGCGCGCCATTTGGGCCAGGCGGCAGATGGAATCTTCGACGTCGTTCGCAGCAACCATCATCAGATCGGCAAGCTCGTCCACAATAATGACGTAATACGGGAGCGGAGCTTCAGCTTTGGTTTCATTCAGAATCGCATTGTAGCCTTCGATATTCCGGGTGCCGCTCTTGGAGAAAAGCTCGTAACGCTTTTCCATCTCCACAACGATTTTCTTGAGCGCGAGCGAAGCGCGGCGAGGATCTGTCACTACAGGAGCCAGTAGATGAGGAATTCCGTTGTAAACGTTCAATTCCACCATCTTGGGGTCGACCATTAGAAACTTCACTTCGTCAGGCTTCGCTTTGTACAGAATGCTGGTAATAATTCCGTTAATGCAGACGGATTTACCGGATCCTGTCGCTCCGGCCACCAATAAGTGGGGCATCCTGGCCAAGTTGCCGACAATGGGCTGGCCGGAAATATCCCGGCCCAACGTGATTGAGAGCTTGGATGCCGCATCCTGAAAAGCGTTCGTCTCCATCACTTCCCTCATCGTTACAACCGAAACCTCGGAGTTCGGCACCTCAATCCCGATCGCGGACTTTCCCGGGATCGGAGCTTCCATCCTGATATCCTTGGCAGCCAAAGCCAATGCGATATCGTCCGTCAAACCTACGATCCTGCTGACTTTGACACCGACGTCAGGTTGGATCTCGTAGCGTGTTACCGCCGGCCCTCTAACCACTTCAAGCACCTTCGCGCGTACTCCGAAGCTTTCCATTGTGGCTTCCAGCTTGCGGGCGTTCGCCTTGTAATCCGATAATTCGCCGCCTTTGCCGGCTCCGGGCTTGGACAGCAATTGCAGCGACGGCAGCTGGTAAGGAGCTGGATTCGGCCGTGGAACCTGCTCTTGAAACCCCTCCTGCTGATCATCCTCTGCCAGCTCCGTTCCTTCCGGTTCAGGCTGCTTCTCGTTCAATACCTGCTCTTGAAAATCGCGGATCAACGGCACAAAATCATCGTCATCCGAAGGAATGTCGATCTTGGGCGGCGTACTGTCGCTGCGGAAGACGGTCTCTTCCTCCATCGATTCGCGTTCATCGTGGTTTGATTCCGGCAGAACATCGTCCATCTTGTTCTTCTTCGAAGTTGGTTTGAGCAGATCGAAGAACATCGGGGATTTCTTTTTGGCTTTCGGTTCCGGCGTGTACAGTTCTTCGTCGAATTCATCTTCATCCAGAGGAAGCGGTTCGCGGTTCGCAGCTTTTTTGGCCTTGGAAGCAGATGTTTTTGCAGGCCGGAGCAGCTTGGAAAAGCCCTTCCACTGCTCCTGCATACCCAACCCCATCGTATTAAATCGGCCGCGGATCTTATGCATGACCTCCACATAGGAAATGCCGGTGAATAAAAGAAACCCGATCGCAAACAAAGTAAACTCGATTAATTTGGATCCGGCCGTGTCGAAAAGAAAAAAAAGCACACTGTACAGCAACGCACCGGTCATACCTCCGCCTACTTCATGCGTCAAAATATCCATCGCTTTGTTCGTAGGGTGAAGGCCGTTCATCATGCTGCGCCACGTTTCGTTCCATATCATTCCCGCCGTGAACTCGCCGTTAGGGTACAAATGGTCGAACAGGCTGATATGGTTCATCAGAAGCAATCCGAGCACAAACAGCAGCGCCCCCACTTTCCTTGTCGACCATAAAGTGGGCCATGCCCTTTTAATCATGACATACAAGCCTATATAAATAAAAATCAACGGGATCAGAAAATCCCAGGTGCCGATCAGGAAACGAAACAAATACGTAAGAGAGCGGGCGACTGAGCCATTTCTGGAAAGAGCGATTACGGAGAAGGTCAAGATCAGGATACCGTAGAGCTCGTATTTAAGATACGATTGCAGAGATTTAGCTTTTTTCCTGCTTTTGGCCAAGCAGAATCACCCCCGATGTATGATTATACCATATCGACGGTGACCATGATAGGTGCCTGGGCCTTGTCTTCGTTAAGGATAAAATTCAATCATGCTGCCGGGAGCCAGACGTCCGTCCAAAAAATGCTTCGGATCCATGCTCAGCACACGTACAATTCTCGCCTGCTGAGGGCTGATCATCTCAACCTGCAGCGTTACCCCGTTATAGTTGATCTCACTGTAAGAAACGGCGGAATTCTCCAGTCCATCCAACACTGTGTCCATCGGCAGCAGAGTGTCAAAAATCATTGAACGACCCCCGCATCAACACCTTTCCGGCGTTCGTCAATCATCCGGTTTAAGGCTGCGATCGCTTCGCCTACTCCGCCTACGCTGTCGATGAGTCCATGCTTCACTGCGTCCTTGCCGATGACCGTCGTACCGATGTCGCGTGTAAGCTCGCCGGTTTTAAACATAAGCTCCTTGAATTTTTCCTCCGTAACATTTGAGTGGCTCGTCACGAAACGGATCACTCTTTCCTGCATTTTTTCCAAATATTCAAATGTCTGTGGAACTCCGATAATCAGCCCGTTCAAACGGATCGGATGGATGGTCATCGTCGCCGTTTCGGCAATCAGTGAATAATTCGAGGAAACGGCTATCGGCACGCCGATGCTGTGACCGCCGCCCAGAACGAGCGTAACGGTCGGCTTCGACAGCGAAGAGATCATCTCGGCAATCGCCAGACCGGCCTCAACATCTCCGCCTACCGTGTTTAAAGTGATAAGAAGCCCCTCGATACTAGTACTTTGCTCGATCGCTACAAGCTGAGGGATCAGATGCTCGTACTTCGTCGTTTTGTTTTGGGGAGGGAGTACGATATGCCCTTCCACCTGGCCGATCACGTTCAAACAGAAAATGTTGGATTCTGCCGCCGGCGTCTGTGTCTGCCCCAACTGTTGGATATTGTCCAGGACCGGATTGCGTCTAATGTCTTCTTCCTGGCGGGACGGATCATTGCCCGGCATAAACGGCGGATTGAGCTGCGGATTCTGCCCTGGATTAGGTACGATGCCCGGGTTCGGGCCGGGGATAGGCCCGGGGCCCGGGTTCGGCCCGGAAACGGGCCTTTGTGTATGTTCGTTCATAAGCGCCTCCTGTTTTTGCAAATGCTCAGTTTAATCATCCGTCTTAGTATGGAATGGGAAGCGGAAAATAATCCCCGGACGACTCCCCCAAAAGTGAAGCAAACCTTCGAAGCATATGCCGATTAGCGAACTTTCTTTAACGTTCAAAAGAGCCCTTCCGGCGTTGCCGAAAAAGCTCTTCTTGCTTAAGTGACTAAGCTATTGGTTTATACTTCCATAATAATGGGCAGGATCATCGGCCTTCTTCTGGTTTGTTCATATAGGAAACGTCCAAGTGCATCTTTCACATGAGTTTTCAGCGATGCCCATTCATTGACATTCTCGCTCATCAGCTTGTTTAACGTGCCGGTCACGATCCGGTTCGCTTCATCCAGCAGCCCTTCGGATTCCCGGACATAGACGAACCCTCTCGAAATAATATCAGGCCCGGAGAGAATCGTACCGTCCTGCTTGCTCAAAGTCACTACGACAACCAGGATTCCGTCCTGGGAAAGCAGCTTCCTGTCGCGCAGAACAATATTCCCTACGTCGCCGACGCCCAATCCGTCGATCAAGACATTGCCTGCCTGTACCTTGGCGCCTTTGCGGGCCGCTCCTCCCTGGATTTCTACAGTGTCGCCGTTATCAAGGATGAAAATATCCTCTTTGGCAACGCCGACGGATTCAGCCAGCAGCGCGTGCATTCGCAGCATACGGTATTCCCCGTGGATCGGGATGAAAAACTTTGGCTTCATGATGTTCAGCATCAGTTTCAGCTCTTCCTGGCTTCCGTGCCCTGATACGTGAACACCTGTGATCGAGCCTGGGCCATAGATTACATTGGCGCCGATTCTCATCAATTCATCCACCGTACGTCCGACATACCGCTCATTTCCCGGAATCGGGGTTGCCGCAATAATTACGGTGTCGCCGGGCAGAATATCCACCTTACGGTGTGTAGAGCGGGCCATCCGGGTCAGCGCGGACATAGGTTCGCCCTGGCTTCCTGTAGACAGTATTGCCACGCGGTCCGCCGCCATTCGATTGACTTCCTCGGGCTCCACCAGCATACCGTCCGGAATGTTCAAATAACCCAATTCCGAAGCGATGCCGACCACGTTAACCATGCTTCTTCCGATAACGGTCAGCTTCCTGCGTGTCGCTACACAAGCGTCGATAACCTGCTGAATCCTGTGAATGTTGGAAGCGAATGTGGCTATAATAACGCGTTGTTTAGCTTTACGGAATACATTCTCTATCTCGACCCCAACGCCGCGTTCAGATCCTGTATGTCCGGCACGCTCCGCATTCGTGCTGTCAGACAGCAGAGCCAAAACGCCTTTTTTACCGATTTCCGCCATCCGGTGAAGGTCTGCATATTGCTCGTTTACCGGAGTCTGGTCGAATTTGAAGTCCCCCGTATGAACGATGTTTCCTTCCGGTGTTTCCAGGCAGACTCCCACCGAATCGGGGATACTGTGGTTCGTCTTAAAAAATGTCGCTGTAATCGTTCCAAGCTTGATTTCCGAATCAGCGTTAATGAGTATCCGCTTAGTTTCTCCCAGCAGGTTGGCTTCCTTCAGCTTGGTCTCGATGAGCCCTAAAGTCAGCTTGGTGCCGTACACCGGAACGTTCAGCGATTTTAACACATAAGGCAAGCCGCCGATGTGGTCCTCATGACCGTGTGTGATGAGGATTCCCCTTACTTTATCACGATTCTCCGTTAGATAGGAAATATCTGGGATTACGATGTCAATCCCCAGCATATCCTCCTCAGGAAATTTCAACCCGCTATCCACGACAACGATATCATTAGCATATTGAATCACATACATATTTTTACCGATCTCACCCACGCCGCCAAGGGCAAAGATCGTAACTTTCTCTATATTCTTCTTTGACAAAACTATTCCTCCTTAATTAAATTGACGACGATCTCCTTATGAACTAAACCAATGAGATACCGCACTAGTCACTTGCCATCATTATACATGAAAAAAAACACCAATTACAAGTTACCCCGGAATCAAAGGTGCAAATCAATGCCGACACTCAAACCATGAACGTAGATAATAATATTCCCAAAAAAAGAAAACCGATGCCATATGAGCATCGGTAATTGCGTCCGAGGGCATTGCCTTCTAAACTCCTGCATAACAAAGCGATGTGACATCATATCAGCTTAGTGCTAAAGCAAGCCGCGGATGAACTCGGCTTCCTGTTCCGTCGCACCTACCAGGGGCAGGCGCACGCCCCCCGCATTCTGTCCTTTTAACGACAGGGCGTATTTGATCGGCGCCGGGCTCGGGAACGCGAACATCCCTTTGAACACCGGAAGCAGACGCCCGTTCAGTTGTGCCGCCTCCGCCACTCTGCCGGAAGTAAAAGCATCCATCATCTGTTTCATTTCTCGTCCGATGACGTGGCTGGTGACACTGACAACGCCGTGTCCCCCGATCGCAAGCACAGGCAGCGTCAACGAATCGTCTCCGCTGTACAGCAGAAACCCTTCCGGCGCGCCGGCAATAATCTCCGTCATCTGGCCCAGGTCCCCGCTCGCTTCTTTAACCGACACGACATTGGCAATTTGCGCCAATCTTAACACGGTTTCCGAGCTGATGTTGGAAGCCGTCCTGCCAGGGACGTTGTACAGCATAACGGGCAGTGAAACGGACTCCGCAACGGTTTTGAAATGCCGGTACAAGCCCTCCTGCGTCGGACGGTTATAATAAGGCGCCACCAATAATAGCCCGTCCACGCCGAGCTTTTCCGCAGCTTGCGAAAGGTGAATGGAATGCGCCGTATTGTTGCTTCCTGTGCCGGCAATGATTTTGCATCTTCCGGCGGCATGTTTGACCGCTTCCTCGAAACACTGAAGCTTCTCTTCGTCGGACAGAGTGGGCGATTCGCCGGTTGTACCGCAGATTACAAGCGCATCGCTGGCCTGCTCTTCGACCAAATAATCGATAATGGCTCTGTATTGTTCCCAGTTAATCTGCAAGTTTTCGTCAAAAGGGGTCACCATTGCTGTAACTATTCTTCCGAAATCCATTGCTTATCCTCCTAATGCTTGCTTTTTCATATCGCTGCAGGACGTTACTTGCTCAGATTAAACTGCTTATGCAGCGCTCTGACCGCCTTGACCATGTCGTCTTCATGGACCAATACCCATATGGTCGTATTCGAGTCCGCCGATTGAAGGATAGAGATTCCCTCTTCCGTGAGCGACTCCACTATCCGGGCCATAATGCCGGGAACACCGTTCATCCCGCCTCCAATGACGGAAACTTTGGCGCAATGCTCCAGCGTCTCAGGCTGAAAGCCCAGTTCTCTCAAAATGCCAACCGCGCGCTCCGATTCATGGTCGAATACGGTGTAGACGACACCGGAAGGATTGACATTTATGAAATCCACGCTGATCCTGTTCTGGGCCATCGCTTTAAACACTTGCAGCTGCAGGTCGTATTGGTCCGGCTCCGCGGTCACCCGCACCTGCGTCACATGGGCATAATGGGCGATCCCGGTGACAAAACGGTCCTGGATCTCCCCGCTGCCTCTTCCGAGCGCATCGGTATGAGTGACCAAGGTTCCTTCGCCTTTGGAAAAAGTGGACCTTACGCGCACGGGGACATTCGCCAGCATGGCGATTTCCACTGCTCTGGGGTGGATCACTTTGGCTCCGGAATGCGCCATGTTGCAAATCTCGGCAAAAGAAACATGGGACAAAGGCTTGGCGTCTTCGACGATACGAGGATCCGCTGTCAGAATCCCGTCAACGTCCGTGAAGATTTCCACCATCTCGGCCTTCAGCGCAGCTCCTAAAGCCGTTGCGGACGTATCGCTTCCTCCGCGTCCCAGCGTAGTCAAGTCATTACCGTTGGTTATTCCCTGAAAACCGGTTACGACAACGACGTTTCCCCGCTCCAGCTCTTCTTCAATCCGGCCCGGCTGAATGGACTGGATCTGAGCGGCGCCAAAACTATCGTTGGTAAAGATCCCCGCCTGGGCTCCCGTAAAAGCTACCGCAGGGATCGAACGGGAGTTCAATTGGCTGCACAACACCGCGGCGGAAATCGTCTCACCGCAGCCAAGAAGCATATCCTTTTCTCTTGCAGGCAGACTGTTTCCATTGTTTGCGATCAGGTCAAGCAGTGTATCCGTTGCATAGGGCTCACCTTTTCTTCCCATAGCCGATACGACGACGACAAGTTTATATTCATGTTTAAGGGCGTCTGAAATATGTTCGATGACGTGTTCTCTGGCTTTGGCAGTGGAAAGGGAGGTGCCTCCAAATTTTTGCACCAAGATGCGCACACTTTGTTCCTCCCTTATTGCTTTTAGTAAGCTGGTGCTCCGAAAAAGCTCCCGCTGCCGGCAACCTTTCCCGAGAATCTTCTGTATGAAATTACTGCTCTAGTGCAATATATTCGGCGATCTGCACAGCGTTCCATGCAGCGCCTTTTAATAAATTGTCGGATACGATCCACATGTTCAGCGCACGCGGATTGTTCAAATCGCGGCGCAGACGCCCGACGAACGTGTCATTCTTGCCTGCCGCTTCCGCAGCGAGCGGATATACCTGCTCCTGAGGGTTATCCTGCAGGACGATTCCCGGGGCCTCGGCAAGCAGCCGTTTCACTTCCTCCAGGTCAAAATCTTCATTCAATTCCACATACACCGATTCCGAATGTCCGTATACTACAGGAATTCTTACGCAGGTAGCGGTGACCTGGATATTGTCGTCCCCCATGATCTTCTTCGTTTCACGGATCATCTTCATCTCTTCCAACGTAAAGCCGTTATCCTGGAACTTGTCGATCTGGGGAATCGCGTTGAAAGCGATTTGGTGCTTCACCGTCAGAGAGCCGACCGGCAGGATTTGAGGATCGACCTCGGTACCGTCGAGGACTGCTCTGGATTGTCTTTTCAGCTCCTCGATCGCCTTGGTTCCGGCTCCGGATACGGCCTGGTAAGTGGACACGATGATTTTGGAAATGCCAAAGCGGTCGTAAAGAGGCTTTAACGCGGCAACCATTTGAATGGTGGAGCAGTTCGGATTGGCTATAATGCCCTTATGTTCGTTAATTTTGTCGATATTGACTTCCGGCACAATCAGCGGAGTTTCCGGATCCATGCGGAACGCGTTCGTGTTATCAATGCACACCGCACCGTGTGAAACCGCATGCGGAGCAAGCTCTTGGCTGACAGAGCCCCCTGCGCTGAAGAGGGCGATGTCTATTCCCTTGAAACTGTCCGCCGCAGCTTCTTCCACTACGATATCCTTGCCTTTAAAAGGAATCTTCGTACCCGCGGATCTGGCGGAAGATAGAAGCTTAAGCTGCTGGATCGGAAAATTCCTTTCCTCCAGGAGACGGATGATTTGTTCCCCTACTGCGCCGGTTGCTCCGACAACTGCAACGTTAAACAATTTTTGATCGGACACGATGGCCTCTCCCCTTATTCTGAAAAAATTCGGTAGCTTGATCTAAGTATATTTGCAGAAAGCTCCTACAAGAACGCGAGGGACGCTGCAGCGTTTTCTCCCGGGCGCCATTATAGAAGCTGTCTCTGGCAAGGTGATATGTGAAAAATAATGCCGGTACGGGAAGCCCTTTAATATTGGAACCTTTCAATTAACACAGGCTGAAGCTGATTGCCCTCAAGCGCCGCTTCACAAGTTTCCACGACCAGATCCATTCGTGCGACCAGCGAGTTGGGCTTAGCCGCAGGCGCGTCTTGGCCGAAAGGAACAAAATAAATGTTCTTCGTAATAAGCAGCTTCGCAATATTCATGGAATTCAATCCCAGACCGTCATTCGTTGAAATCGCGAGCACCAAAGGCCTTCCATTCCGCAGCTGAGCCTTGGCGGCCATCAGGACGGGACTTTCCGTCATGGCATTGGCCAATTTGGAGGTTGTGTTGCCTGTGCACGGCGCAATGACCATAACATCAAGCAGCTTGGAGGGACCCAGCGGTTCTGCGTCCACTATTGAGGCAATAATGTCGTTCCCGGTTATATCCTTCAGCTGTTTCTGCCAATCGGCAGCTTTGCCGAAACGGGTGTCCGTCGTCATGACGGTGTTCGAGATGATAGGCACTACTTTGGCCCCCGCATCCACAAATCTCTGGATTTGCGGCATGACTTCCTCCAAGGTGCAGTGCGATCCGGTTAAAGCATAGCCTACAGTTCTTCCCTGCCAATTCATTCCACATTTCTCCCCTTCTTCACATCTTCGAGAACCAGTTGACTTAACGTATTGGCTATAATACGTCCAGCGCTTTTGGGTGCGACGATGCCGGGTAGACCGGGCGCGAGAATAGCTTTGACGCCTCTCTTCTCGGCAAAACGGAAGTCCGTTCCGCCTGGCTTGGAGGCCAAATCTATGATCACGGCGCGGTGTGGAATATTGGTAATAATCTGTGCTGTGACTATCATAGTCGGAATCGTATTAAAAAGCAAGTCAATATTGGACACGTTCTCGTACAGATTTTTCGTATAAAACGGCTTAAAACCCATCTCCCAGGCGCGTGCGTAATCCTCCGGTTTCCGCAGTCCAACCTTTACGTTGGCCCCAAGCCCCAACAGCGCGCGAGCCATCGTAATTCCTGTCCGGCCAAATCCGAGCACCATACATTGTGAACCGTGTATCGTTATATCCGTGTTCTGGATCGCCATCATAATGGCGCCTTCCGCTGTAGGAATGGAGTTGTAGATGGCCACGTCGTCCCGGTCAAAAAGTTCGACCAGCTCGATGGCAGTCTCGGCGCAGAGCCTCTTTAAATAAGGCTTCGCCATCCCGGTATATACCTTGGCATGCTTGGGAAGCGACTGGATAAGCTCCTCCGTCAGAATGATTTCCTCTTGCGAAAAAATCGAATCGACTCTGCCTTCATCATCCGTCCCGACAGCCGGCAGAAATACGGCGTCCATGCGGGATAGAACCTCCGCCGTCAGTTTCGTTTTGGTGGTACCCGTATACTGGTTCTGCAGATTGTCGAATCCGATCAGCGAAATGGAAGCGTCCAGCTCCGAAAATTTTTGTATCACTTCCAGCTGCCTGGCGTCCCCGCCAATGAACGCCACATGAACTTCGGTAAGCATAAAATTCTGTACTCCTTTCCCGAGGCCGTTATCACCGTTCGAGTAAGATCGTCATCGTCAACGCGTACAGTTATCCTATGCAGCCGCCCAAGGCGAGGTTACAGCTAAGGTTACATCCCGGCTCACTAAATTTCTTTTATGTAAAAAAAGACCGGGCACCGTCCTGCAAACGGCGATCGGTCGTATGATCTTCTTTATTACTGCCTGCCTGTATGTCCAAATCCTCCGGCGCCTCTCTCCGTATCCGTCAATTCCTCCGCCTCGCTGAGTTCAACGGCGGGAACCACGGCGAACACCATCTGGGCGATGCGCTCGTTGCGGCTGATTGTAAAGGGCTCCTGGCCCAGGTTTACCAAAAGCACCTTAACTTCTCCTCTGTAGTCCGAATCGATCGTACCCGGCGTATTCAGGCACGTGATTCCATGCTTTAGCGCAAGTCCGCTTCTCGGCCGGATCTGCGCTTCCAGCTGCGGGGGCATGCTCATCGCAAATCCCGCTGGAATCAATCTTCTTTGGCCGGGCTCAAGAGTCACCGGCTCCGTTACGGCAGCATGGATGTCAAATCCGCTGGCCGCCTCGGACATTTTACGCGGCAGAGGCACATCCTCATTGCCTGGAAGCCGTTTAATTCGAACCGGATACGACAAGCTGATCCCTCCTGAAATCCGCAATCGCTTTGTCGGATTGGCCGACCATCGCCGCTGCGAACGGCTGCGAGAACAGCTTGTTCGTCATCTCCCGGATATGCTCCATCTGCACTCTCTCGATCCGCGCAATGAGTTCGTCCAGCGTAAAGTGCTTTCCTAACATCAGCTCATTTTTGCCTATACGGTTCATCCGGCTGCCGGTGCTTTCGAGACTCAGGATCAAGCTGCCTTTCAGTTGCTCTTTCCCTTTCTTTAATTCCGCGTCGGTGATCCCTTTGGCGATAATCTCCTGGAGCATCTCCATCGTTACCTTCAGCACCTCCTCTGTCTGCTTGGGAGCCGTGCCTGTATAGATCGTAAACAAACCGCTGTCCAGATGGGAAGAATGATAGGAATACACCGAGTACGCGAGACCCCGTTTCTCCCTGATTTCCTGGAATAGCCTTGAGCTCATTCCGCCGCCGACGATATTGTTAAACAGTATCATGGCATACAAGTTGTCGTCCTTAAGTGAAAGACCCGGCAAAGACAAGCAAATATGATTCTGCTCCGTCTTCTTGGAGTGGAACTCCAGCTCGCTCAGAAACTCGGGCTCTTCCAGCAGGGAAGGCTCCCCCTTCACTTGAAAACCGCTGAAATGCCGCTCGATCAATTCCTTCACGCTGTCATCGATATTCCCCGCAATCGCGATCACTGTGGTATCCACGGTATAATGCCCGCTCATATACCTGCGCAGGTCCTCAGGACCGAAAGAATTCAGAACCGGTTCCGTCCCCAAAATGGAATATCCCAGGGAATGCTGGCCGTAAGCCGCTTTGGAGAGCAGGTCGTGCACCAGGTCGTCCGGAGTGTCCTCATACATCGAAATTTCTTCCAATATCACGTTGCGCTCTTTTTCCAAATCCTCCGCGTCCAGCCGGCTGTTGAAAAACATATCCGCTAGCACATCCACGGCAATCGGCAGATGCTCGTCCAGCACCTTGCAGTAATAACATGTATATTCTTTAGACGTGAACGCATTGACATTACCTCCGATGCCGTCGAATACCTCCGCGATATCTTTAGCCGAATAGCGTTCCGTCCCTTTAAATAGCATATGCTCGATAAAATGAGAGATTCCGTTCTGTGCGGCATGCTCATTTCTGGAGCCCGTTTTCACCCAGATTCCAAACGACACCGAACGGCATGTCGGAATAGGTTCCATGATAACCCTTAACCCGTTGGATAGTTCATATTTGATCAACAAGGGTTCCTCCTCAAGTCTATTTTCAAAGCGACTCCGCAAAAAACGATGAAATTCCACGAAATTCGATTCTTATGTATAATATCAAAAAGCGTTCGTTGTCTCAACTGCGGGAATCCTGTCGGATGAGAGCGCCTCGCTTACGGTACCCAAAGCAAGCCCTTTTTGCTTGATCGTACGGATCATCCCTTTTAAGGCGGCGCTTGCGGAATCCGTCGGATGCATCAAGATCAGTGCTCCCGGCTCGGTCTGCCTGGATATCTTCTGCACTATGGAGTCCGGGCTGGGATGCTTCCAGTCCACCGTGTCAACGGTCCACAAGACCGTCGTCAGCTTCAACTCGTGGGCGATCTGCACCGTCTCCTCATTAAAGTCGCCCGATGGCGGTGCGAACAGCGTATTCCTCACTCCCAACCCGGTGAGCAGCTTCTCGGTTTTTAATATTTCCTGCACCGCCCTCTCCCTGCTGATTCGGCTCATGTTTTTATGGGAATAGGCGTGGTTGGAAAGCTCGTGCCCCCGCTTCGCGATTTCCAGCGCCATCTCTTTATTTTGGCTTAACCAGCTTCCGTCCAAAAAGAAAGTGCATCGCACGTTCTCTTCTTCCAGCGTTTTTAAAATCGATGGCAGGTATTCATTGCCCCAGGCCACATTTATCATAATGGAAGCTATTTTCTTCTCGGGATTTGCCCGATAGACCGGCTGCGCCCCAAGATCCTTCAAAACAATGGACGGGGGAACTTCCTTCATGATATAAGTGATAGGTTCCGCGGCAGGCTTCTGCATAGCGAGCTTCCATGTCTTTTCCACATCCACTTCCAATCCGTTGTAACCAGGGATCGCTTTCCATACCCGGTCGATCCTCGCGTCAACAGCCGGGATTTTCCTTTTTGAAGCTTCCTCCTTGATTTGTTGCAAAAGCTTCTGCTCGTCCACTTTCGTTCTTGCGTTTTGGGCAAAGGTTACTGCGGCCGCGTCGATCTGGAACGGTTCGGACAACACGGCGTGCTCGGTTTGTTTTTTAATATGGCCGATGAAGCTCTGCATGCTGGGCGATTGATTGAGTGCCGCCAGCAGGGCCGCCGAAGACAACGCTAGCCCCCATAACTTCGAGTATTTCATGGTTACCTCCCTAACCGCAATCGTTAACGATACATATGAGGGAAAGGACAAGTTTAGACCATAAAAAAGCTCCTGACACCCCGCTTCACAAAGTGAAGCAAAGCTCCGGAGCCAATTGCCTTATTATTGCATTAAAAAAGAAACAGATTTCTCTGTCTCTTTCAGTGTTTTATTTTATTGAGCCGGAACTTGGGGAGCAAGAGCGGCCTTGCGGGAAAGGTTAACTCTGCCCTGCTGGTCAATCTCCGTTACTTTTACTGTGATCGTATCCCCTACAGCTACGACGTCTTCCACTTTGGCTACACGTTCGGTGGACAGCTGGGAAATGTGGACCAGTCCTTCTTTACCCGGCAAAATTTCCACGAAAGCGCCAAATTTCTCGACACGCTTGACCGTACCCAGGTAAGTCTCGCCTACTACCACTTCCTTCACGATGCCTTCGATGATCGATTTCGCTTTCTCGTTCATTTCAGCGTTGGAAGAAGCGATGAAAACGCGGCCGTCCTGCTCGATGTCGATCTTTACTCCGGTTTCCTCAATGATCTTATTGATAATTTTACCGCCTGCGCCAATGACTTCGCGGATTTTGTCGGGATTGATGTGCATGGTCAGAATCTTCGGCGCATAAGGTGAAAGCGCGGATTTCGGTTCCTGGATGCGGCTGAGCATTTTGTTAAGGATGAACATTCTGCCTTCTTTGGCCTGGGCCAGAGACTGAGCCAGAATATCCCTGTTAATGCCGTCGATTTTGATATCCATCTGCAGGGCGGTAACCCCTTCCGCGGTACCTGCCACTTTAAAGTCCATATCCCCGAGATGGTCTTCCATCCCTTGAATGTCGCTTAAAATCGTATAATGCTCGCCTTCTTTGATCAGGCCCATCGCGATTCCCGCAACCGGAGCCTTAATCGGAACGCCCGCATCCATCATCGCCAGAGTGCTGGCACAGATGCTGGCCTGCGAAGTGGAACCGTTGGACTCAAGAACCTCGGAAACAAGGCGGATCGTATAAGGAAAATCGGTTTCGGACGGAATCACCGGCTCGAGCGCTCTTTCCCCCAACGCGCCATGGCCGATTTCGCGGCGGCCCGGCGGGCGGAGCGGTCTCGCTTCCCCGACGCTGAACGGAGGAAAGTTGTAATGATGCATAAAGCGCTTGGTTTCTTCCAGATCGAGACCGTCGAGGATTTGCACGTCGCCAAGCGCGCCTAGGGTACAGACGCTCAGAGCCTGGGTCTGTCCGCGCGTAAACAATCCGGAGCCGTGAGTGCGCGGCAGCAGGTTAATATCGCATTCGATAGGGCGGATTTCGTCAATCTTCCTTCCGTCCGGTCTCACTTTGTCCACTGTAATCAGACGGCGGACTTCGTCTTTAACAATATCGTACAGAGCTTCTTTAACGTCCTTAAGCTTCTCGGGCTCCTCGGCATAGACTGCCGTAAAATGCTCGACCGCTTCGGAGTTGATGGCGTCAATCGCTTCGGCGCGCGCCTGCTTCTCGGCGATGCTGACGGCTTCCTGCAGCCTGGCCGCTGCAAAGCCGCGCACTTCGCGGTTGACATCGGCGTCGACTTCATGCAGCCTTACTTCCATCTTCGGTCTGCCGGCTTCATGGACAAACTCCTCCTGAACCGCGACGATTTTGCGGATTTCGTCGTGCCCGAACATGATCGCTTCCAGCATCACTTCTTCGGGGACTTCCTTTGCGCCCGCTTCCACCATCATGATGGCATCCTTTGTCCCTGCCACTACCAGGTGGATGTCGCTCGCTTCAGCTTGGACTGTGGTCGGATTAATTACGAATTGCCCGTCGACACGGCCTACAATGACGCCGCCTACAGGTCCGTCAAACGGAACGTCGGAAATGCTTAACGCGGCCGATACGCCGATCATGGCGGTGATTTCGGGAGGACATTCCTGGTCTACGCTCATGACCATGGCAACGACCTGAACGTCGTTGCGGAAGCCTTCCGGGAACAGCGGGCGAATCGGGCGGTCGGTGAGACGGCTGGCGAGAATCGCTTTTTCGCTGGGTCTGCCTTCTCTTTTAATGAATCCGCCCGGGATTTTCCCAACGGAATACAATCTTTCCTCGTAATTTACGGTGAGCGGGAAGAAATCCAGATCCTTTGGCTCGGATGAAGCGGTTACCGTACATAATACCGCGGTGTCCCCGTATTTGGCCATCACCGCACCGTTAGCCTGCTTGGCCAGGCGCCCCGTTTCCAGAATGAGCGGGCGGCCTCCCAATTCCATTTGCACTCTTTTCTCCATATGTACCTCCTAGTAGCATGCTGATAAAAGCTATAGCTGCAGACGAGCTTAATTATAAAAATAAATTCTCACACTTATCTCCCGTCTCAAGGGTAACCGGCCGGTGCCGTCTGCCAAAGTCCGCGCCAATTGTCCGGATGATTAAGGGCATTAAGTATAGAGCCCGGACGGCGGCACTTTCTTAACCATGGAAAGTAAGCGGCTTGCGTCGTCCATCTAAAGACATATTCTGCATAATAGACAGTATTTCCTTCTTTTGCGGATTAATTAACCCTGCATTCCATTTTTCTTTCATAACAGGAAAAAAGCAACCAGCTGTAGATGCCTGGCCCGGTTCGGGACCTGCACCAACATACAACATGGTTGCCTTTAGCATCTGATTTATCTGCGCAGACCAAGCTTTTCAATTAACGCGCTGTAACGCTTAACGTCTTTGTTCTTCAAATACGCAAGCAGCTTACGGCGTTGACCTACCATCTTCAAAAGACCACGGCGGGAATGATGATCCTTCTTGTGCTCTTTCAAGTGGTTAGTCAAGTTAACGATGTTCTCCGAAAGGATAGCCACTTGTACTTCCGGAGAGCCAGTATCCGTATCGTGTACCTTATGCTCTTCGATCAACTGATTTTTACGTTCCTGTGTCAATGACATCCCAGTCACCTCCTGAATTTTTTTGATCCCTGAAAATCCCCTTCAGCCCAGAGTAAGCCGGTGATAGCTACAATCCATGCCGAGGTTCTGTCGAACAGCGGAAAGCTCCACTGACAACGAAAAATAGTATATCATACATCCGGTAGAAAAGTAAATGCCATTTCAGTTTCCGGCAAGAATCTGTCGGGCCTGCTCCGCATCCCGCCGGATTTGGGCGACCAGCTCGTCGACGGAATGAAATTTCTGCTCTTTGCGAAGATGAGAAACCAATTCGACCGTCAGCATTTTACCGTACATATCCCCCTCAAAATCAAACAGATGGACCTCGTAAGTACGGTGCAGCCCGCCGCCGAAAGTCGGTTTGAAGCCGATGTTCATCACTGCATTATAGCGTGCTCCGTCGACCGCAGCCCGTACGGCGTATACGCCATTTGCAGGTGTGACGTACCCCTCGCCGGGCTGCATGTTGGCGGTCGGAAAACCGATCGTTCTGCCTCTGCGGTCTCCGGTCACTACAATGCCCGATAATTGATAAGGACGGCCCATATAAGCTTGCGCGAGCTCCACATGGCCTTCTTCCAGAAAAGAACGTATAGAGGTTGAACTCACTTTGCGGTCCGCGATCTGATAAGGCCGAACGATTTCCACCTCGAACAGTCCCGACGCCAAGCGCTCCATCGTATCGGCTTTTCCCTCCCCTTTGTAGCCAAAGGTGAAATCGAATCCGATTACGGCTGTTCTCACATGAAGAGGAACCATGACCTCCTGCACGAATTTCTGCGGTGAAACCCTCATCAGTTTCTCGTTGAAAGCGACAACGTAACTATAATCCACACCGAGAGATTTAAAGATAGACAGTTTGTCTTCCAGAGGAGTGAGCCCCTGCTGGTACCGATCCTGGCCAAGTACGGTCCTTGGATGCGGATCGAACGTCATGATTGAGGCGGGAACTCCAAGCTGACGTGCACGATCCAAAGCGGTGCGAATCACCTGTTGATGTCCAAGGTGTACTCCGTCGAAATCTCCGATCGCCATCACCTGGGAAGCCGGAACATGCTCCAATACGGAAGCTGCCGGGGGGTATGCCATATGGATAACCTGCATGATTAACGTTCACCTGCAATTCTTAATCAAGCAGCCTATCTGTTTCACAAGAAAACTTTATTAGGCTGCAGTGTTTGTAGTTCGGAGTTCCATTCAAAAACACCAATAAACTTGTTCTCATGCGTATATACTCTGGCGTTCATTGTGGAAGTCCGCCCGGAACCGGCGGATTGGGCTTGTGCAACATCAGATGCACGCGCTTCCGGCCTCGTCACATTCATAACCTTGCGGCCGTGCAGAGCATGAACGCTTTGCGTTTCTGTCAACTGAATCCTGGGCAGATGCCGGATCGCGATGTCCATCGGAATCAGTTCATCCTGCAGTTTTCCTGACTGCTGAAGCTCCTCGATCCGCTCAAAGGTCAAGCACTGCCGCCGGGTGATCGAACCTGTCGATGTGCGGACCAAGTCAGCCATCACCGCGGGGTATCCGAGCATCTTGCCGATGTCCGTACACAAGGTGCGAATATAAGTGCCTTTGGAGCAGCATACCCGAAAACGGATTTCCGGATGCGCCTTGTCCAGATTGGCTTCGAGCAGTTCGATTTCATGAATGGTCACTGTCCGTGATTTGCGTTCCACCTGTTCGCCCTGCCTCGCAAGCTCGTACAGCCTCTTGCCGTCCACTTTGACTGCGGAATACATAGGAGGCACCTGCTCAATGTCCCCGGTGAAAGAACCAAGTGTTTCGGATAACCGCTCCGCTGATACATCGGCGCGGTCCACTTCCGAAATGACCGTTCCTGTCATGTCTTCGGTGTCTGTAGCCAGTCCTATAATCATACGAGCCTCGTACTCTTTCGGCAGCTCCTGAATATATTCTACCAGACGCGTAGCGCGGCCGATACACAAAGGAAGGACACCGGTCACCTGCGGATCCAGTGTTCCCGTATGTCCAATCCTTTTGTTGCGGGTAATTCCTCTTACTTTGGCAACTACATCGTGGGACGTGAAGCCTTTGGGCTTCCAAACGGGCAGCACTCCCTCAAGCTCCGGCTTCATGCAGCGACTTCCCTACTTCCTGTACCATCTTGCGGACCGCCTCTTCGAGAGTTCCCGTAAGCGTGCAGCCAGCCGCTTTCACATGGCCGCCGCCGCCCAGCGATTTCGCGATCTGCGCCACATCGACTTTACCCGCTGAACGAAGGCTGACTTTAACCGTCCTGTCGTCCCTCTGCTTGAACAGCAGACCGACTTCCACGCCTTCGATATTCCGTGGATAATTGACCAGCCCGTCCAAATCTTCGTTGGAAACCCCGGTTTCGGCGATATCCTGAGTGGAAACGCAGATCCACGCAATTTCGCCCGACTCATCCAACGATAGAGTAGCGAGTGCTTTGCGGATCATGGACACTTGGCCGAAGGTCAGTTTCTCAAGCACGGTTTCGGCGATCGAGCTACCCTGCACTCCTTCGGCGAGCAGCTCCGAGGCGATCGCCATGACCTTGGCCGTTGTGTTGGAATACCGGAAACCGCCTGTATCTGTGAGCAGACCCGTGTACAAGCTTGTGCTAAGCTCAGGTGAAAGCTCGACTTCCAGCTCATGCGCTAAATCATACAAGATTTCCACGGTGGCGGCGGCGTCCGGTTGAATAAGCTGTACCGTGCCGAAGCCGTCGTTGGTGGGATGATGGTCGATGTTCAAAAGCTCCGCATCATCGTCAAAGCATTCGCTGACCTGCCCGATCCGCGAAAAATCGGCGCAGTCCACCGAGATTACATGCTTGTACTTGCGTGCAGGCACATGAGTCGAATAATTCCGCACCTCGGTATAACCCCATAAAAAATCGAACTTCGCCGGCAAACTGCCTTCATTGAACATAATGAAGTTTTTGCCCAGGGAATGGAGCAGCCAGCCTACCGCAGACGTTGAGCTGGCTGCATCTCCGTCCGGAGAGATGTGGGATACTACCAGATAGTCGTCATGCTGCAGAATGAACTGTTTCGACGCCTTTAATTGGGCTGCATAAGATAAATTTACGCTCATGGACTCACTCTTCCCCATCGTTGATTTGATGGAGAAGCTTTTGAATATGGCTGCCATAATCGATGGAAGCGTCGAACTTGAACTGCAGCTCGGGAGTGACGCGAAGACGGACGCGTTTGGACAATTCCGATCGGATAAAGCCCTTTGCGCGGTCCAGCGATTTGAGCGTTTCCGACTTCTGTTCGTCCGTTCCCAGCACGCTTAAAAATACTTTGGCCTGCGACAAATCATTGGTCACATCTACACCGGTGACGGTGATAAATCCGATTCTCGGGTCTTTCAGTTCTGTCTGAAGAATGGTGCTCAGCTCTTTCTTAATCTGTTCGCCTACTCTTCCCACACGTATTTTCGCCATTCAAATTCACCTCTCAACGGTTTCCATGACGAACGCTTCAATAATATCTCCCTCTTTGAGATCATTGTAACGTTCAAGCGTGATCCCGCATTCGTAGCCTTGGGCCACTTCTTTCACGTCGTCCTTGAATCTCTTGAGCGTATCCAGCTTGCCTTCGAAAATGACGATTCCGCCGCGGATCACTCGGGCTTCCGCATTACGGGTTATTTTGCCTGAAGTGACCATACAGCCCGCGATGGTGCCCACTTTGGAGATTTTAAAGATATTTCTAACTTCAGCATGCCCTATGACATTTTCTTTATATACAGGATCGAGCATTCCTTTCATGGCGGACTCGATCTCTTCGATCACCTTGTAAATAATGCTGTGTTGGCGGATGTCGACCTTCTCCTGCTCGGCGGTTTGTTTGGCCGCAGGCTCAGGGCGCACGTTAAAGCCGATAATGATCGCATTGGAAGCCGATGCCAGAATAATATCGGATTCCGTGATCGCGCCTACACCGGTATGGATGATTTTGACGCGGACGCCTTCCACGTTGATTTTCTCCAAGGAGCCTTTCAACGCTTCGACCGAGCCCTGTACGTCCCCTTTGATGATAACGAACAGGTCTTTCATTTCGCCTTCTTTAATATGCTTATACAAGTCATCCAGAGTAACGCGCGAATTCGTGCCAAGCTCGGCCTGCCTTGCAGTAATCGAGCGCTTCTCGGCGATGTCTCTCGCCTTGCGCTCTTCTTCGAATACAATGAACAAATCTCCGGCTTGAGGAACTTCCGTTAATCCAGTGATCTCTATCGGAGTGGACGGACCTGCGTCTTTCAGGCGTTTGCCTTTGTCATTGACCATTGCCCTTACACGCCCGAAGGATGTGCCGGCAACGAATACGTCGCCGATCTGCAGCGTACCTTGCTGCACCAATACGCGGGCTACCGGTCCGCGGCCTTTGTCCAGCTCGGCTTCGATGACCGTTCCTCTGGCGAGACGGTTAGGGTTCGCTTTCAGTTCCTGCACCTCTGCAACGAGAAGGATCATCTCGAGCAGGTTATCCAAACCGATGCGCTGCTTCGCAGACAGGTTGACGAAGATGGTATCTCCGCCCCACTCTTCCGGAACCAGCTCGTACTCGGTCAATTCCTGCTTGATTTTGTCCGGATTCGCTTCAGGCTTGTCGATTTTGTTAACGGCGATAATAATCGGCACCTTGGCCGCCTTCGCGTGAGAAATCGCCTCCACGGTTTGGGGCATGACACCGTCGTCCGCCGCAACCACGATAATCGCGATATCGGTCACTTGGGCTCCCCGTGCGCGCATGGTCGTAAACGCGGCGTGGCCCGGTGTATCCAGGAAGGTGATTTTCTTGCCGTGTGTCTCCACTTGGTAGGCGCCGATATGCTGGGTGATTCCGCCCGCTTCGCCTTCAGTCACGTTCGTGTGGCGAATCGCGTCGAGCAGAGTTGTCTTACCGTGGTCGACGTGTCCCATGATCGTTACGACCGGAGGCCGCTCTTCCAGGTTCGCTTCATCTTCCACTTCGGCTTCAAGCTCGAAAGGATCCTGCTCGACCGGCAGCTTCAGTTCGACTTCCACCTTGTATTCTTCGGCCAGCAGTTGAATCGCGTCAAGATCCAGCTCTTGGTTGATCGTAGCCATGACGCCGAGGAACAATAGCTTCTTGATGACTTCGGAAGCGTCTTTATGGAGAAGCTTCGCCAATTCACCTACCGTCATATTGCCGCGGACGATGATTTTCTTCGGCGTATTGTCGATCTTTTCTTTCTTTTGCGGCTCCTGCTGGTAACGGCCTCTGTTATTCTTGTTATGCGGTCTGTTGTTATTGCCGCGGTTTCCGCCCGGCTTGTTGTCGTCGAAACGTTTACCGCCGCCGACAGTAGTCGGCTTCGCTTTCTTGCTTGGCACCGGCTTGCCTTTGCTGATCGTCAAATCGTCCATATCCTCCGCGATCGCCGGAGTCGGTTTTTCACTATAAACGGCAGGAGCCGCATTATTGCGGTTACCCGCCTCAAGAGGCCTGCGGTCACCGGGACGCGACCCGTTGTTCGGACGGTTCTGGTTACCTTGGCCGCCTGGGCGATTCTGTGCGCCGGAGCCGCCGCCCGGGCGGTTCTGGTTTTGTCCCTGCGGGCGGCCCGATTGGCCCGATTGGCCCGACTGCCCATAAGATCCCCGGTTGCCCTGGCTGTTTCCTTGGTTCTGCGGGCGGCTGCCCTGCTGGTTTCTGTTATCTCCGCGATGCTGCCCTTGTCCGCCGCCTTGCCCTTGCGTTCTGTTCTGGCCGCCGCCCTGTCCGGATCCCGATTGCTGCGGTCGTCCGGAGTCCTGGCGTTTCACAGGTTCCTCCGTCCGTTTCGCCGGCCCGGGTGTAGTTTGCTGGGTTTGTGGTGATTTCATGTTGTTCAAATCGCTCGGTTTCCTCTCTTCTGCAGCCCTGCTTGACACAGCCAGCTTCTCGCCCGCGGATGGCGCACTGCCCTCGCCGCCCGATCTCTTGGCTGCCGCATTCGCTTTAATATCCCGAAAGAATCTTTCAACAGCGTCCACCGCTTCGTTCTCCATTACGCTCATGTGATTGTTTACGGGAATGTTTAATCTCTTTAATATCGTAATAATTTCTTTGGAGCTCATATTTAAATTTTTAGCATACTCGTAAACTCTTAATTTATCTTTGCTTTCCTGTTTACTCAATACCTTTCACCTCCGCAGGTTATACCTGACACTTCTGCAGCATCTGGGCAAATCCCGTATCCGTGACACCGATGACCACCCGCTCGGCTTTGCCAATCGAAGCGCCCAACTCGGCCCGGCTGAATACCTCCAATATAGGGACATTGTAGTAGGAGCATTTGTCCCGGAATTTCTTCTTGGTATTGTCGGAAGCGTCCTCAGCGATAACAACCAGCTTTGCTTCTCCCGACCGGACTTCCTTCAGAACGCTCTCATCTCCGGTGACGAGCTTTCCCGCGCGCATCGATAATCCTAAATACGAAAGGAATTTATTGTTCATCGCTCAGCTCTTCTTTAGCCGCATTGAATTCGTCCTCTACCCGGATAAAATCTTGCTCAAGCGTGTCGTAAATCTCGGAGCTTACCCCACGCCCCAGAGCCCGGTCGAGAGCTTTGCTCTTTTTGGCGAGCTTGAAGCAGGATACTTTCCCGCACAAGTAAGCCCCGCGGCCGGATTTTTTTCCGGTCAAATCGATCAAAATTTGATCCTCAGGCGTCTTCACGACCCGGATCAATTCTTTCTTGGGCATCATTTGTTGGCAGGCAACGCATTTGCGGA
Organism: Paenibacillus sp. JCM 18996; assembly: GCF_055392555.1. NCBI lineage: Bacteria > Bacillati > Bacillota > Bacilli > Caryophanales > Paenibacillaceae > Paenibacillus > Paenibacillus sp. JCM 18996. The sequence continues at coordinate 840,404 of NZ_AP043884.1, read as the reverse complement.
GAGGAATCTTTCTTGGTCTCATGCCGTCACCTCTTTAATCGATGCTGACCGAATCTTGGTGCATCTCTTCCATGTGCGTCTTGGGCCTGCCGTATTCCAGTTCCGCCTGCGTTTCGCTCTTGATATCTATCTTCCACCCGGTCAGCTTGGCGGCCAATCTGGCATTCTGTCCCTTGATCCCGATCGCCAGGGAAAGCTGGTAATCCGGCACGATGACGCGGGCCATTTTTTCGTTCGCGAAAACGTTCACTTCAAGCACTTTGGACGGGCTCAGCGCATTGGCGACATACTCTTCTACGCTGTCCATCCAGCGGACGATATCGATTTTCTCGCCTCTCAGTTCATTCACAATCGTCTGCACTCGCAGTCCCTTAGGTCCCACGCAAGAACCGACCGGATCGACTTCCGGGTTTCTCGAATGAACCGCCAGCTTCGAACGGAAGCCTGCTTCTCTAGCCACGGCACGGATTTCAACGACACCGTCAAAAATCTCGGGCACCTCGAGCTCGAACAGCCGCTTCAGCAAGCCGGGATGGGTCCGGGACAAAATAATCTGCGGCCCCTTCGTCGTATTCTCGACTTTCGTGATAAAGGCTTTGACCCGATCGCCGTGCTTGAACTTGTCCGTCGGCATCAATTCATTGAGCGGCAGCACCGCTTCCACCTTGCCCAAGTCGATGAAAACGCTGCGCTGGTCCTGGCGCTGCACGATTCCTGTCACGATATCTTCCTCTTTATCGATAAAAGCGTTATAAATCAAGCCTCTTTCCGCTTCGCGGATGCGCTGCGTCACCACCTGCTTGGCAGTTTGCGCCGCGATGCGGCCGAAGTCTCTGGGAGTCACTTCTATCTCTACGATATCGTCAAGCTGGTAATTGCCGTTGATTTCGCGAGCCGCGTGCAGAGAGATTTCAAGGCGCGGATCCAGCACATCCTCCGTCACCGTCTTGCGGGCGTAGACTCGAATCACTCCGGTCTGGCGGTTGATGTCGACTCTCACGTTCTGCGCGGTATTGAAGTTCCTTTTATAACTGGAAATGAGAGCCGCTTCGATCGCATCGATCAGAATCTCCTTGGCAATGCCTTTTTCTCTTTCAATGTCGTTTAAAGCTTCGATAAAATCGCTGTTCATGGGAACACTGCTCCCCCTTTCTTAAAATCCCCGTTAAAATACGATCGCCAACCTGGCGCCGGCCACCTTGGAGGTCGGAATAATGTGCTTCTTTTTCTTCAATGTAACCATCGTCATTTCTTCCTCGTTGTAAGACAGCAGCGTACCTTCGAATTCTTTCGCCCCATCCACCGGTTCGTATGTAGTCAGGAACACATTCTGTCCTACTGCTTTGACAAAATCCTGAGGCTTCTTCAGCGGGCGTTCAGCCCCCGGCGAGGACACTTCCAAAAAATAGGCCTGGGGAATCGGATCCTTCTCGTCCAGGCGTGCACTCAGAAATTCGCTCACCCGGCCGCAGTCGTCAATATCTATGCCTCCGTCTTTATCGACATAAACACGTAAAAACCAATTGCTGCCTTCTTTGACAAATTCCACATCGACGAGCTCAAACCCGTTCTCGCTGAGATAAGGCGCAACCATTTCTTCAACTGTCGATTGTATTTGTGCAGAACTCAAGTGCCAACCCCCTTCTGGAATCGTTGTTGGATTATAGTTGGTATACTAAGCGGACTGCCTCATGCTTCATAAGGCCAAAAGGCTATATTAAAATGTAAAGAGTGGGTTGCCCCACTCTCTGATCACGGTAGATATCATCATTATTACCAAAAAATATTATAACATAACCACCTTCAACCATTCAAGAAAAACATTGAGCACCAGGGCAAAGCTTGGAAGCTTCACTTTTCTCAGCAATATTGCTTTCGGGCTCCCCGCAAAGTACCAGAAATAAACTTTGAAGCTTCTCTTCGCTTTGCCATGTTTAGAACAGGGAGAGCTGGTTGGACTCAGGCAGTCCCCTGAAGCATCCCATCGACCCGAGAATCTCTACGATCGTCTTGGAAGCTCTGGAACGTGTCTGGAAATCCTCGATCGACAGGAACTCCCCGCCTTCCCTGGCGGCAGCAATATTCCTGGCCGCGTTCTCTCCGATGCCCGCGATTGCGGAGAAGGGCGGGATCAAAGCGTCGCCGTCGACCTGGAACCGGGTTGCGTCGGAACGGTAGATATCGATCGGCTTGAATCGGAAGCCCCTCGCCGTCATTTCCAGCGCCATCTCGAGCAGCGATACCATCGATTTCTCCTTCGGCGCCGCCTGGAACCCTTTTTCCTCGATCTCGACAAGCTTCTTCAGAATGGCGTCATACCCTTGGCAGAGCAGCTCCAATTCAAAGTCGTCCGCTCGGACGGAGAAATAAGTCGCGTAGTAGGCGATCGGATAATAAAGCTTAAAGTATGCCGTACGCACAGCCGAGATGACATACGCCGCAGCGTGCGCCTTAGGAAACATGTACTCGATTTTCTCGCAGGAATCGATGTACCAGGCAGGCACATTGTGCTTCTTCATATCTTCCTTCCACTCTTCTGTCAAGCCCTTGCCTTTACGCACGCTCTCCGTGATCTTAAACGCCAGCCCCGCATCCATGCCGGCCTTATAGATCAAATAGAGCATAATATCGTCACGGCAGCCGATGACCGTCTTGATGCTGCAAATATTTTTGCGGATGAGCTCCTGGGCATTGCCGAGCCAAACTCCGGTGCCATGGGACAGGCCCGAGATTTGCAGAAGGTCGGCAAAGTTGGTCGGCTTTGCTTCCTCGAGCATCTGCCTTACGAACTTCGTACCCATTTCGGGCACGCCGTATGTGGCGACAGGTGTCCTGATTTGCTCCGGCGTGACGCCAAGAGCGTCGGTGGAATGGAACAGGCTCATCACCTTGGGATCGTTCATCGGGATGCTCGTCGGATCAACTCCGGTCAAATCCTGCAGCATTCTCATCATCGTCGGATCATCGTGTCCCAGAATATCGAGCTTCAGAAGGTTGGCGTCGAATGCGTGATAATCGAAGTGAGTCGTCTTCCAATCCGCGCTCGTATCATCAGCGGGAAATTGAACCGGCGTGATGTCGTCCACCTCGATATAATCGGGAACGACGACAATCCCGCCCGGATGCTGGCCTGTGCTCCGCTTCACACCTGTACAGCCGGCAGCGAGTCTGGAGATTTCGGCGTTGCGCCACTTTTTGCCGTTGTCTTCTTCATACTTCTTCACATATCCGAAAGCTGTCTTCTCGGCAACCGTTCCGATCGTTCCAGCCCGGAATACGCTCTTCTCGCCGAACAGCTCTTTTGTGAAATTATGGGCGACAGGCTGGTATTCCCCCGAAAAGTTCAAGTCGATATCGGGAACCTTGTCCCCTTTAAAGCCGAGGAACGTTTCGAACGGGATATCCTGGCCTTCTCCCTTGAGCTTCCCACCGCAATTGGGGCAATCCCTGTCCGGCAGGTCGAATCCGGAAGGGATCCGGCCGTCCGTGTAAAACTCGTGGAAGGTGCAGCTTGCGCAAATATAGTGCGGCGGCAGCGGATTCACTTCGGAGATGCCCAGCATCGTCGCTACAAAGGAGGAACCGACGGAACCCCTCGAACCGACCAGGTATCCGTCCTGGTTCGATTTTTTCACCAAACGCTCGGAAATGAGATAGTTGGCGGAGAAACCGTATTTGATGATCGGCACCAATTCTTTTTCCAGGCGCGCGGTAACGACCTCGGGGAGATTTTCGCCGTAGATGCTTTTGGCCGTGTTATAGCAAGTGCTGCGTATTTCGTCATCGGCACCGTCGATAATCGGAGTAAACAGCTTCTGCGGGAAAAGCTCGATTTCCTCGAATTGGTCGGCAAGCCCGTTCGTATTTGTTACCACGACTTCAAAGGCCGTATCGGCTCCGAGGAACTGAAATTCGCGCAGCATCTCATCCGTAGTGCGGAGATGGGCGTCGGGCTTGCGGATATCTTTCAGCGGGCTGAAACCCGTGATTCCATGGATCGTGATGTCTCTGGATATTTTGTCGCGCGGATGGAGATAGTGCACATTGCCGGTGGCAATGACCGGTTTCCCCAGTTTCCGGCCGATATCCATAATTCTTGCAACTGTATCCTCCAGCTGAGCTTTACTGCCCACCAGACCTTTTTCCACTAAATGCATGTTGTAGTCCGGAGGCTGGATCTCAAGCACGTCGTAGAACTCCGCCACCTGTTCCGCTTCTTCCACGGATTTGTTCAGGACCGTTTCGAAAAATTCGCCTTTCTCACAGCCCGAAGCAATCAGCAGCCCTTCCCTCAGCTCAATAAGCTTGCTTCTCGGAATACAGGCTGTTTTATGATAATACTCCGTGTGGGAGAGCGAGACGAGCTTGAACAAATTCTTCTTGCCCGCCGCGTTCTTCGCGTAAATGCAGCAATGAAAAGGGCGGGTATTGCGAAGATCTTTACCTATATTATCGTTGAGCCGCTCCAAGTTGGTGAAGCCCTGCTCGGCCGCTTCCTGGATCAAATGGAACAGGACATTGCCGAGTGCTAAAGAGTCGTCAATGGCTCTGTGGTGATTTTCCAGGCTGACTTTAAACTTGTCGGACAGCGTGTTTAACCGGTGATTCTTCAATGCGGGAAAAAGCAGCCTTGCCAGCTCAAGCGTATCGAGCACCGGGTTCTCCATCTGAGGCAGTCCAAGACGCTTGCAGTTTTCCTGGATGAAGCCGACATCGAACCTGGCGTTATGAGCAACAAGCGTGCAATCTTGGGCAAACTCCACAAAAGCGGGCAAAATATCCGAGATATCCTTCGCGTCCTGCACCATTTCGTCCGTAATATTGGTCAGCTGTGTGATGTGATACGGAATTTTCTCGTGGGGATTGACGAATTCGGCAAACCGGTCGATTTCCTTGCCGTCCTTCATCTTCACTCCCGCAATTTCGATAATTTTGTTGTTGATGACCGAAAGACCCGTAGTCTCTATATCGAAAATGATATATGTATCGTCCTTCAGCTCTCTGTCTTTGGCGTTTAGAACAAGGGGCACTCCATCATTGACCACGTTGGCTTCCAGGCCGTAGATCATTTTGATGCCGTGCTTCTTTGCAGCCTTGTTGGCGTCCGGGAACGACTGCACCCCGCTGTGATCCGTTACGGCGATCGCTTTGTGCCCCCATTTGGCGGCAAGCTTCACATACTGGTCGATCGTGGCGATGCCGTCCATCGGGCTCATCGTCGTATGCAAGTGAAACTCCACCCGCTTCTCTGCCGCGTTGTCCATCCGTTCAGGCGGAGCGCTCACTTCGTTGATGTCCGAAGGAATCATGACAAGCTCCGGCACCTGCATAAAGCGGTCGTATTCCACCTTTCCCCTGGCCCGGATCCATTTGCCATTGGCTAACAGGCTGAGAATTCTGAGGTCCTCTTTATTTTTGGCAAACACTTTCATCATCAAGGAGTCCGTGAAATCGGTCAAATTAAAGGTAAACAAGGTCATCCCGTTCTTCAATTCCTTGGTGTCCAGACCGAATACCGTCCCCTGAACCGCGATTTTCTTTTCTTCCTCCTGAATCATCTGCAGAGGCACCGGATTGTCTTTGATCTCGTAGCCCAGCATTAAAGAAACATCCGCTTCGAGAAGCGGCAGCGCTTCCTCTTTCTCTACCTGGCTCATGATCTCTTGGGTGACGAACTTTTCTTCCTCTTCTATCTGTTTGGCGAACTGCTCGAACACTTCGACGTTCGATTCGCTCACTGAATATTTCACATGCAAGGTACGGGAAAAATAGTCGTTAAAAAAACTCCGGATGAACTGGTCCAGGTTCTTCTTTCTCGCCAGCTCCATTCCTATCGCGTCCAACATGATCAAGTGGATAGTCTGATCCTGCACTTCTACCTTTGCTTTAGTCAGCCAGCCGTTGATGGATGCCGCTTCCCGCTGGACCCACTCAATAAACAAACTCCAATATTCCTCTACAAGCTCAGAAGAGGACACCGACTCTTCAAACCTGACCACAAAACGGATTCTTGCAATATGCGAGAATTTGTCCTGAATCATCTTGCAGAAGGAGCGGTAAATATGCTGCGGAACGAGTGTCGATTTCACCAGGCGGAAGGTCCATTCCCGGTTGGACCTGCTGACTTCCACCGTGTCTATGTATCCGTCCATAAAGAAACTGTTGATCGTTTCAAAAGGAACCTCGGCCTGCTGCATCAGCAGCTCAAACCGGGTCCTTTTTTCCGCCAAATTGCTCATGACTCGGTTTTCCTCCCCCAATACAGAACCCAAGAACAAATCCCCCAAAAGTGAAGCAAGCCTTCGAAGCCAATTCCGTTAGAGCAGCTCGCTGCTCGCACCGAAAGTTACATCTGCAACACGAATGTGCTACGGGGAAATACTTCGATAAAAAGCTTTCGGTACTACTTTTGGGGGAGCCCCCTTCATCCACAGAAATTGCTTCCCATAATTTCCTATACAGAAGCAAAAGGGCAAAGAAGAATTGGCATCCCTTTGCCCTTCATAAAACTTATTTAATATGCTTTACCGAATACGACCGTGTGCTTGGCCTGCTCTCCGCAGACTAGGCACTTGGATTTCTTCACCGCAGGCTCGAAAGGAATGTTCCGGCTCGTTGCGCCGTTCTCTTCCTTGACCTGCTCTTCGCAGGCGTCGGAGCCGCACCATCCGGCCAGAACGAATCCTCTCTTCTGTTCCAGGAAGTCGTTCATTTCGTCCAGCGTATCGACCGAAGCCATATAGTCGTCACGGAACTGCTTAGCTTTATCGTACATCCCCCGCTGGATTTCTTCAAGCATTTTTTGCGTTTCTTCGACAAAGGCGTCCTGGGACACAATCCGCTTCTCGCCGGTCAATCTCGACACGAGTACGACTACCCCGTTATCCATATCGCGGGGTCCGAGCTCCACACGAATCGGCACCCCGCGCATCTCGTATTCGTTGAACTTCCATCCCGGGCTCTGCTCTGTGCGGTCATCCACCTTGACCCTCACACCGGCTTTCTTCAATTCGGCAAAGAGCTCGTCGATCCGCCCTACTACCTGCTCCCTCGTCTTTGGCGGCCCGATTGGAATCATGATCACTTGGGTAGGCGCAACCTTAGGCGGCAAGGCCAGGCCCCGGTCGTCCCCGTGGATCATTATGAGAGCGCCGATCAAACGGGTAGACACTCCCCAGGAGGTCGTATGGCAGAATTGATGCTGGTTCTCGCGGTCCAGATATTTAATATCAAAAGCCAAGGCAAAGTTGGTTCCCATATAGTGGGAGGTTCCGGCTTGCACAGCCCTGCCGTCCTTCATCATCGCTTCAATGGAAAAAGTGTCCACCGCACCGGCAAACTTCTCCGAAGGAGTTTTCTGCCCCATTATGACAGGCATCGCCAAAAAGTCCTCGACAAACGCACGGTACACTTCCAGCATGCGCATGGTTTCTTCCCTTGCACCCTCTTCATCCTCATGCGCCGTGTGGCCTTCCTGCCATAAAAACTCGCTGGTTCGCAGGAACGGCAGCGTTCTTTTCTCCCAACGGACCACGTTGGCCCACTGGTTGATCAGCAAAGGAAGATCGCGGTAAGAGTTGATCCACTCCGAGTACATATGTCCGATCATGGTCTCGGAGGTCGGACGGATCGCCAGGCGCTCTTCGAGCTTCTCGCCTCCGGCTTCGGTCACCCAAGGCAGCTCAGGGTTAAAGCCTTCGACATGCTCTTTTTCTTTCTGGAAAAAGCTTTCGGGAATAAACAAAGGAAAATAGGCGTTGCGATGGCCGGTTTCTTTAAATCTCGCGTCCAGTTCACGCTGGATGTTCTCCCAAATTTCATAGCCGTCCGGTTTGAAAACGATGCAGCCCCTGACCGGAGAATAGCTCATCAGATCGGCTTTCTTGATCGTGTCCAGATACCACCTGGAGAAGTCCTCGCTTTGAGGGGTAATTTCTTTTACGAATTGTTTCTCGTTCGACATAGAATCCTCCTGAAAAGTGCAGCAGCCTTTTTATCCACTGATTAGTCGTAAAATATCGTTATAGGTGACGGCGATCATTAGCAGCATCAGCATGGCGAACCCGATTAAATGGACCATGCTCTCACGGTTCGGATCGACCGGCTTCCCTCGTACCGCTTCGATCAACAGGAACAACAGCCTGCTTCCGTCGAGAGCCGGGAAAGGCAGAAGGTTAAAGATGCCAAGGTTCAAGCTCAGCAGCGCCGTCCAGAAAATCAAGTACTCGAAGCCGTATTTGGCGTATTCGCTAGTCACTTCCACAATCCGGACGGGACCGCCCAGATCGTCCATCTTGACTTCGCCGAACACCATTTTCTTAAAGCCGTAGAGGATCAGGCCGGTTGCATTGACCGTATTCTTGTAGGTTCCTTCAAGTGTTTCCCTCACTGTCGGGGTCCTGGTATCGGAGGTAATCTTGATGCCTACATATCCCACACCGTCCTTGGCGGCCGGTATTACTTCCTTTTGCAGCTGTTCTTTGTTGCGCTGGATAATCCAGTTCATTTTTTTGTCGGGAGACGCTTGAATGAGCGAGGTGAGCTTCTTGGTGTCGGCACCGATCGGCTCGTTGTTGACCGACAGGACGACGTCCCCTGGCTTGAGGCCCGCTTTCTCGGCGGCCAGCGACGGAGTTACGTCACCCAGCTTCACATTGCTCGGGACCCCGGAAATAAGGATATATGCAAAAAAGAGAACGACCGCGAGGGCAAAATTCATAATGGGTCCCATCACTATGGAGAGCATACGCTGGCCGACGGTTTTACTCCCGAATTGGCGGTCCAGCGGAGCGATCTGGGTTTCCCTTCCCCGCGCCACCATATGAGCTTGAGGGTGAACAGGCAGCGTTACGCTTTGCTCGTCTACATTCAATTTAATGAATAAATCCTTTTCCAGGTCGATCCCTTCAACCACACCCTGCAGAACGTCCGCGCGCTGGTCCAATTTGTCCAAATAAAGATGGGTGACCATGTCTTTGTTCGTTTGAACCGCAATGGTCTGCCCCTTCTGCACGTCGACTATCTCGGGATCCTCTCCGGCCATCCGCACAAAGCCGCCGATTGGCAGCAAACGAAACGTATAACGGGTTTCTCCCCTTTTATAAGAAAACAGCTTCGGTCCGAAGCCGATGGCAAATTCCCTTACAAGAATGCCGGCTCTCTTGGCAAAATAAAAGTGCCCCCATTCATGGATCGATACCAGCAAGAAGAACATGACCAATATTTGAAAAGCCGTTTGTATCATTGACAAGATGTACCTTCCTCCTTAGCGTTCAACTGTTCCCGCGCAATCCGGGCACAGCACTTTCAGCAGCTTGGCTGTGTACTTAGATTAACATTATTTGTTCATATAATACAAGCAAACGGGAAGAGTTAGAACCTGGGGAGGGAACAGTTTCTGTGCAGATTTTAAAAAAAGCCGGGGAGGGATCCTCTTCGGCTTTTTTGAGGTCTTGGGGGCTCCCTGCAAAGCAATATGAATAGTCTTCTAAGGGTTTCGCTTCACTTTGTGGGGTTAATTTAGCTGTCTATCATCGTACGGAGGCGGTTCGTCTTGCCCATTGATCCGCTTCAGTGATTTCCTGAAGTCCCGGATTTGATACCGCGTCGTGCTTTTCCAGCACATCATAAATAACGTCTTCGATTTGCAAAAAAGTAATCTCACCGCCCAGGAACCGTGCTACCGCGACTTCATTAGCGGCATTAAATACCGTCGGTGCCGTGCCGCCCTGGAGCCCGCAATCATAAGCCATTTGCAGGCATGGAAACCGGTGCATGTCCATTGCCCGAAAATGCAGCTGCCCGAGCATGGCCAGATCAAGCGGCTTGGAAGGAGAGAGAACCCGTCTCGGATAAGTCAGCGCATATTGGATCGGCACCCTCATGTCAGGCATACCCATCTGGGCAATCACGCTGCGGTCCTTGAATTCGACAAAAGAATGGATGATGCTCTCCGGGTGGATCAGCACGTCGATTTGCGAGTACGGCAGGCCGAACAGCCAATGCGCTTCGATCACTTCGAGCCCTTTGTTCACCATGGTCGCCGAATCTATCGTAATTTTGGCTCCCATCGACCAATTGGGATGCTTCAGCGCATCTTCGACCGTCACGCTTGCCAGTTCTTCACGGCTCCGGTCACGGAACGAGCCTCCGGATGCGGTTAAAGTAATTTTCTCGATATCTTCACGGGACTCCCCGTTCAAGCATTGAAAAATGGCTGAATGCTCGCTGTCTATCGGCAGCAGGGTCACATTGCGTTTCTTCGCTTGCTCAGTGACCAAGTGGCCTCCGCTTACCAGCGTTTCCTTATTCGCCAGTCCGATATGCTTGCCCGCTTCGACGGCGGCTAATGTAGGCCTGAAGCCCTGGCTGCCGACAATCGCCGTTACCACGAATTCGGCTTCCGTGCCTGCTGCCACTTCAATCAATCCTTCAATGCCATAATAAACTTCAACGCCAGCAGGTATGTAATGCTTTATTTCTTCGGCAAGCTCCTTGGTCGCCAAAGAAACTTTTTTGGGACGAAACTCATTCACCTGCTGGATGAACAGCGACAGATTCTGCCCGGCCGCCAAACCTTCTACCGAAAACTGCTCTCTATAGTGGGAGATCACGTCCAGAGTTTGTGTGCCGATAGATCCGGTCGAACCGAGAATGCTGATTTTTTTGCTCATAAGTCCTCCTCAACCGGTGTATGGATTAGCAACAGACAAAACTTGATAAACAAAAGGAAAAACAATCAGCCAGCTGTCTACGCGATCCAGCACTCCCCCGTGGCCCGGCAGCACCGTTCCGGTGTCCTTGATTCCTTTCACCCTCTTGTAAGCGGACTGCATCAAATCCCCCAGCTGCCCTACTATGGCGATCACGGCGCCCAGCTGTAGCGCTCTGCTTAAAGAAATAAGATGAGGCTGGAAGAAAGCGAACGCAAGCGCCACAATGACCGCGAGAACAATCCCGCCTATCGAGCCTTCAATCGATTTGTTCGGGGAGATGGCCGGCCAAAGCGGATGCTTTCCAAGCTTGGAACCGACAAAATAAGCCCCGGAATCGGAAGCCCAAATGCATGCGAAAACAAGAAATGTCCAGAACAAACCGTGGTCTGCCAGACGAACAACGATCATATGGTAAAAGCCGGCTCCCAAATAAAGCAGCCCAAGGAACAGTAAAGCCGCTTTATCGATGGTCACGGAGTTTTTGGATATAACCGTAATCGCCAACAGAATAAATAAAGAGACCCATAGAAAAGGTACGGAAAACGTGTTCCAGGGCAGTCCCAGACTGTGCCAGGGAAAGACCAGCAGCAGCAGCAGGACGATTCCGACCGCATAGGTGAGCTTGTACTTTTTCAAATGGTTCATCCGCATAAATTCGTCATAACCGATGACGGCAAGCAAAAGAATAAGTCCTCCGAACCAATAGCCTCCGAGGGTAAGCATCGCTAAAAATACGGCTCCGGCGATAATTCCTGTCACGATTCGCTGCTTCAAAGAAATTCCCCCAAACCGGGTCTATAAACCGCCATATCTTCTTACGCGTTTCTGGTAATCCTGGATTGCTTTATAGAAATGCTCTTCCGTGAATTCAGGCCAATACAGGTCCGTGAACCAAAGCTCCGAATAAGCGAGCTGCCACAGCATGAAATTGCTTATTCTCTCCTCACCGCTCGTGCGGATCATAAGGTCGGGTTCAGGCAGATCGGAAGTGAGCAGATAATTCGAGAACAGCGATTCATCCGCTTCATCCAGATTGACGCTGCCGGATTGGACGTCCTTGTACATTTTCTTCATCCCGTCAAACATCTCTTTGCGGCTGCCGTAGTTCAAAGCAAAATTCAGGATGAGTCCGGTGTTGTGTTTCGTCCTTTCGATGGCGTCTTCCACTGCCTTCAATGTATGGCTCGGCAGGCCTTCCTTCCACCCTGTCATTCGAATCTGTACGTTCTTTTGCATTAACTCGTCAATCTCTTGAGGAAAAAACTCCATAGGAAGCTTCATCAAATAATCCACTTCCTCCGATGGCCGCTTCCAATTTTCCGTAGAAAAAGCATACATCGTGAGAACCTTCACTCCGATGCCGTCCGCCGCAACCGTGATTTTCTTCACATTCTTCATACCCGAATGATGGCCTGCGACCCTGGGCAATCCGCGCTGCTTGGCCCAGCGGCCGTTGCCGTCCATGATAACGGCGACATGCACCGGTATATTCTCTCGGCTCAACTGCAGAGCATCCGGCTCTACGGCGCTTCGGCTCAGCGCTCCGCTGAAACCCAGCCATTTCTTGATTTGTCCAATCATTCTTGTTCCCCCGAACAGCACCTATTGAAGTCGCTTCCGATCCGTATCGGACATGAGCTTCCTTACTTAAAATAAAAACGCCGTAACGGCGTTTTTATCCGTGTATCATTTAAACTTCCATGATCTCTTTTTCTTTAGCCGTCAGCACTTTGTCCACTTCGGCAATAAATTTGTCGGTCGATTTCTGGATTTCCTCTTGATGGCCGCGGGATTCGTCCTCGGAAATTCCGTTTTTTTCCATTTTCCTGATGTCGTCGTTCGCATCTCTGCGGATATTGCGAATGGCCACCTTCGCCTCTTCTCCGGCTTTCTTGGTCAATTTGACCAATTCCGCTCGTCTTTCTTCGGTCAGAGCCGGAATGATGATACGGATAGCATTGCCATCGTTGCTTGGGTTTAGACCCAGATCCGATTTCAGGATCGCCTTCTCGATAGTGGATAACGAGTTTTTGTCCCAAGGCTGGATCATTAAAGTTCTGGCATCCGGCGTTGCGATGTTGGCGAGCTGGTTCACCGGAGTCATAGCACCATAGTATTCTACCTGGACACGGTCCAGAAGGGAAGGCGAGGCTTTACCCGCGCGGTAGCTGTTCAGCTCCCTTTTCAAAGCGTCGATCGCTTTTTCCATACGCTCCTGCGCGCTTTTTTTCACGTTTTGAGGCATTAAATAACACTCCCTTGAACAATCGTCCCGATTTTTTCGCCGAGAACCACACGTTTAATATTGCCATTCTCTGTAATGGAAAACACGATTAGAGGGATATTGTTATCCATACACAGTGAAGACGCTGTGGCATCCATAACACCCAAATTTTTATTCAGAACATCGAGATACGTCAACGTATCGAATTTTTCTGCCGTAGGGTCCTTGAACGGATCTGCAGAGTACACGCCATCCACTTTATTCTTGGCCATCAGAATGACTTCCGCTTCAATCTCCGCGGCGCGCAGCGCAGCTGTCGTATCGGTGGAAAAGAACGGATTGCCTGTGCCCGCCGCAAAAATAACCACGCGTCCCTTCTCCAAATGGCGGATCGCCCTTCTGCGGATGTACGGCTCGGCCACCTGCTGCATTGTAATCGAAGTCTGCACCCGGGTAGGGACTCCGATCGCTTCTAAAGCATCCTGGAGCGCCAAAGAGTTCATCACGGTAGCCAACATGCCCATATAATCGGCTGTCGCCCTGTCGATGCCCTTTTCGCTGCCCGCGATCCCTCTCCAAATGTTTCCCCCGCCCACGACTACGGCAACTTCCACATTCAGCTCAACAACTTCCTTCACCTGTTCCGCGATGGAGGAGATCATTTCCGAGTCAATTCCGTAACCCTGCTGTCCGGCCAGCGCTTCTCCGCTGAGCTTCAATATGACTCTTTTAAAGATTGGTCGTTCCAATACCGGTTACCTCCGTTTCATAACCCCGCATAGTGACATGAAGGCTTGCGATGCATCTATCTCTAAAAAAGAAGGAACACGAAGTGTTCCTGCCATCAAGATTCTATTACTATAGGTTGGCTTGCGCCATAACTTCCTCAGCGAAGTTTTCCTGTTTCTTCTCCAAACCTTCTCCCAGCTCAAAACGGGCGAAGCGGCGGATGGAAATATTCTCTCCGATGGTGGAGATTTTCTCGTTGAGCAAAGTCTGGATCGTCTTGTCCGGATCTTTGATGAATGCCTGCTCAAGCAGACAGAACTCTTCGTAGTATTTGCCGATGCGGCCTTCCACCATTTTGTCGACGATATGAGCCGGCTTGCCTTCGTTGAGCGCCTGGTTTCTCAAGATTTCGCGTTCTTTGTCGAGTGCTTCCTGAGGAACGTCTTCACGGCGGACATAAAGCGGGTTGGCGGCTGCGATCTGCATTGCCACGTCTCTCGCGAAATCGCGGAATTGGTCGGTCTTGCCGACAAAGTCGGTCTCGCAGTTGATTTCAACCAGCACGCCGATACGGCCGCCAGCATGTATGTAAGATTCAACTATGCCTTCCGTCGCGATCCGTCCGGATTTGTTGGCCGCAGCAGCCAATCCTTTTTCACGCAGGATCTCGGACGCTTTAGTGATATCACCGTTCGCTTCTTCAAGAGCTTTTTTGCAATCCAGCATGCCCGCTCCTGTTTTCTCGCGCAATTCTTTAACCAGTGCCGCAGTAACTGCCATTTGTAAAGTCCTCCTTGGAAATTGTCTTTTTAAATTAACCCCACAAAGTGAAGCTAAACCTTCGTAGAGTATTCCTGGTACTTTGCGGGGAGCCCCGAAGACCTTTTAAAAAAAAGGGCGGTGAGAGGCATTACACCTGCAGACCACCCTTTCTGTTTATATATAACGGGATTATGCTGTTGTTTGTTCGCCTTGGTGAGCTTCGATAACAGCGTCGGCCATCTTGGCGGTAAGCAATTTCACAGCGCGGATCGCGTCGTCGTTACCCGGGATAACATAATCGATTTCGTCCGGATCGCAGTTCGTATCAACGATGCCGACGATGGGAATACCCAATTTACGAGCTTCTGCAACGGCAATGCGCTCTTTGCGAGGATCAATAATGAACAAGGCGCTTGGAAGGCCCTTCATTCCTTTGATACCGCCCAGGAATTTCTCAAGCTTTTCTTTTTCCTTGTTAAGGATGATAACTTCTTTCTTAGGCAGAAGCGCGAAAGTTCCGTCCTCTTCCATTCTTTCCAGTTCATGAAGACGGTCGATCCGCTTCTGGATAGTTTGGAAATTAGTCAATGTACCGCCGAGCCAACGCTGGTTGATGTAGTACATTCCGCAGCGCTCGGCTTCCTCTGCAACGGAATCTTGAGCCTGTTTCTTGGTACCTACGAAAAGAATGGTTCCATTCTCTTCGGAAACGGATTTAACGAAGTTGTAGGCTTCCTCAACTTTCTTGACCGTCTTCTGAAGGTCGATAATGTAGATTCCGT
Organism: Paenibacillus sp. JCM 18996; assembly: GCF_055392555.1. Classification (NCBI taxonomy): domain Bacteria; kingdom Bacillati; phylum Bacillota; class Bacilli; order Caryophanales; family Paenibacillaceae; genus Paenibacillus; species Paenibacillus sp. JCM 18996. The sequence continues at coordinate 825,192 of NZ_AP043884.1, read as the reverse complement.
TTCTTTCAGTAAAGATGTAACGATCCATCTTCGGGTTCCAACGGCGGGTCTGATGTCCGAAGTGTACCCCAGCTTCCAAGAGCTGTTTCATGGAGATAACTGCCATGCGGTAAATCCTCCTCGATTTGTGGTTTTTGTGGTTTCCTCCGCCGACGTCATTTTCCGATAAAACTCCTTGTCAAAAAGAGCACCGTTATCGAAATTGATCGACGTGTGTAATAACACCGTCAATTACTATAACATACTTGAAAGACGGTTGCAACAGCAGTCTTGCAGCCCCTCGGAGCTTACCGGGGAGCGGGTAAAGCGGTAATTTTTGCGATAACTCCGTTCATGTCGAGGGGGGCGGTGAAGACATGGGCTCCGACCTGGATCTTGCCTGTTTTCTGCTGCCGCGACAGCTCGTCTTCAAACGCTTTTCGGTCTGTGATAATACCGGCTTTAAACAGCATGTCCGAAACACTGGCCGCTTTATAACCGTCCTCGATATATACTACCTTTGTCGAATCCGCCCCAATTTTTGCGTCGGCCGGTTTGCCGGTTTCCCGCTTAAGCAGATCGTCCACTTGAGGCTCAGTATAAACCTTCTCGTCCTTGCCGAACACCTGGTAATAAAGGCCGGCCTGCTGTTTCAACGCCTGCATGTCCAGCTCGCTCGCGGCAGGAGCTTTGGGAGGCTGCGACGGTGCGGGGGCTTTGGCCGCGAAGTTCATTACATAAAGCAGCAGTGCTCCGAGTATGAGCCCTATCCCCAAACCGCCCACGAAAAACCGGTTTTTAAGCATTGAGCTTGTCCTCCTGCCTGGAAAGCTGAAGGATCAAGCCGACCTCGCCTTTGTTCATGCCCAGCTTCTTCGCGATATAATCGACGGACTTTCCCGCCTCATGATAGGAAAACAACTCCGCGTATCTGATCTTGAGATGGATAAGGGACACCTTCTCGTCCGGCTGTCGGCTGCCTTCGATCAGGTTTTCACTGCCGCGTGCCTGCGGGGCAGCGGTTTGCTGCGCTGCAGCTGCCTGTTGTCCCGGCCCAGTCATGGGGTCTGACCACCCGCCGTGCAATGCCGCAACGCGCGCCTGGAGAAGCGCGCCCTCGCGATCGTGTGCGAGCCTTCCAAACTGCCTGGACAGCTCCGCGTTCTGCCGTTCGAGCGTTTCCAGCCTTCCCGCCAGATTCGTGATCTGAAGCTCATATTCCCGTTTCGTTTCCGAAAACAGCTCGATCAGCACCCGGTTCTGCTCTTCCATCTCCGCCCCGAATTGATCAAGCGACTCTTCCATCTCCTTGACCATCAGCCGACTGGGGGAGGAAGAGGCGGATTTTGGCAGAAACCTCGAGAAGACGATCAATATTAAACCGAGTAAAACGACATAGAGTAACGGGTTGTCGGAATTCATTTCTGTTCACCTTTTTTCAAGTAACATAGTTCCCGTCTACAGCGGGATAAGAACGATCTCCCCGCCCAAGATTTTAAAAGTGGCCTGGGAGGTGGAGTCCTTGACAAATTTTGTATGCCGGCCTATTACGATTCTCACGCCGCTGTACACGGCCCCGATCACGTCGATGCTGGCTTGGTCGGAGTCCTCGAGCGATTTCTCGATTTCTAGAATGCGTTCTTTGATTTCATACAACCGTTCGACGGTTTGACGTTTCGTATGCTGCAGCTTTACCCTCATTGCGACCTTGGCGGGAGTCAGGCTTCCCGAGGCGGCCAGCTGGTCCAGAAGCGAGAGCGCCTTCTCCGTCTTATCGAGATTGTCCCTCCCGGTCTTTAGCTCGCCCCGAAGCAGCGCCAGTTCGTTCCGCAGCTCGGGAACGACTCCCGCCTCCAATGCGGTCACCGTGGACATCGAATTGCCGATGGTGCGGGCAACGATATGCCTGCCAGCCTGTACCAGCCCGCCGACGATCAATCCTTTGGAACCTTTGCACAGCACGGTATGCCCGGCGCGGATGGTGGAATGCATAATACTCCGGGAAACGATCACGTCCTCCCCCGCTTCCACAATGCCCTCCTGAATAAATGAACTTTTTACGTTTACTCCCGCTTTAATGAGTCCCTTGTTTTGTCCGAGAATGCCGCCGGCGATATCGATAGAGCCCCCTGCCTGCAGTTCCGCCGCCTCCACGCTTCCTGTCACCCTGATGTCTCCGGACGCTTTCACACGGAAACCGCCCAGCACATTGCCACGGATGACGACCGTACCGACAAAGTCAATGTTTCCGATGCTGAAATCGACATCTCCGTTTACTTCATACACCGGAAACACGTTGATTTTGTCCTTCTCCGTCCTCGTGACCAGTCCGTCTATAGCGGCATAAATGGCTTTGTGCCCAGGGTCCGCGACCACATTCCTGCCGATCTTGAACCGGGCTTCGGCGCCCGCTTTGGACTTGATCTCCTCTCCGGTGACCGTCATTCCCGCAGTGCCTTCCGTGGCGGGGATCCTCTCCGCGATAATCTGGCCCTTCGTGACATTAGGCATCGTGCCCAGCTGCTTAAAATCGACTTTGCCGTCTTCCAGCTCCATCGGCTTCCTGGTTTCGTTGTCAAGGTCGCGGAATAAACGGATGTACCCCGGTTTGCCTTCCACAGAAGGCAGACCCGAAGCAATAGTGGTGGCTGCATGTAAAAAGTTTTTCGGATTTTGCACAATCTCGTTAATCATCTTGAAATCCACGCCGTATACGATTCCCCGCGCCTGTATCAGCTGCTCCAGCTCCTGCTGTGTGACGGAAAAATCATCCTCGCAATGACTGAATTGAAGGACCGCATTCTGGCCGTCGGCCGTAATCATTATTTGGATGTAATGCTCCAAAGGGAACCTTTGTTCAGACATGATGGATTTCCTCCACTTTTCGCATCAGAAACAGAAATCTGGCGTCCATGAGGGCGGGATTTCTGATCAGGAATCTTGGAACAACTGCCCTTTATAGCGTGCCAGAGCGCCGCGCAGCCGCAGGATGGCCTTGGAATGAAGCTGGGATATTCTCGATGGGGACAAAGACATCACCTCGGCAATCTCGCTCAAGGACAAATCCTCATAGTAAAATAAGGAGACGACGGTTCTTTCTTTTTCCGTCAAAAGTTCAATCGCTTTAGCCAAAGACTCCTGCAGGAAAAACTCGCCCACTTTGTACTCCGGGTTTTTGGCGGTTTCATCTATTAATAAAGAAAGGCGGGTTTCTGAATCTTCTTCCCGGATCGGATCGTCTATAGAACAAATCGTGGTCACGGCAATTTCCTGGACCATTTGTTGAAATTCGGATTCTTTAATATTCAAATAAGAGCTAATTTCCGCATCGGTGACGGAGCGCAAATATTTTTGTTCCAGTTTTTGGAAAGCTTCCTCGATTCTTTTAGCCTTTTCCCTAACGGACCTTGGCACCCAATCGCCTTGGCGGAGCCCGTCAATGATGGCGCCCCTGATTCTCCAGGAGGCATAAGTTTCAAACTGCAGTCCTCTTTGATAGTCGAACTTCTGGATAGCGTCGATCAAACCCAGCACTCCAAAGCTGTGCAGATCGTCCTTGCCGATATTCTTCGGCAGCGTGGCGGCCAACCGGTTGGATACGTAATCTACCAATGGCAGATATGACTCGATCAGATCCTGCTTCGCCGGGAGGTCTCCTTCCTCTCTGCACCTGATCCATAAGTCCAAATTCGCTATATTCGACTGCTTTTGCCGGATCATCGTCAATCTCACCATCCTTTATCTTCTGACAGCTGACGCCGCACGGCATTGGCAAGCTCCTCCGGATCCGCGGCCTCCACCGATTTGAGCTTTCCATGCCTCAGCGCCGTAAAAGACGGGCTGTCGCCAAGGGCGGAACTTTCCCCCTTGGCCAGGAGCTGCTTTAGGGCCTGGTCGTCCTCCGGTGTAACGGCCTCGAACCCAGTTCCTTTGAAAGATGCCTCCTCCTGCGGGGAGGCCGCGTCGCGCATATCCGACAAGCCGCCCAGGCTGCCCAGGATGGAGCGGAATGCGAAGGTCATCAGAAACACGGCTGCAAAGCCGTACAGGCTGTGCAAAATCGTAGTCAACCAAATATTGTTGGAAAAGGAAAGTATGAAGATAATTATAAAAGTGAACAAGCCTAGCATCAAATTCCAACGAAGGGTTCCCGCCATAATCAGACTTCCTTTACTCCATACTGGAAACTCCGGATAATGAGCATACCCGTTGACGCCCTGAACTCTATCGTTCTTCCGTAATTGCCCCCGATGTCTTCGGCAAGGAGCGGTATCCTATGCTGTTTGAGCATTTCCTTGCACGATTCCACATTGCGGGGGCCGATTCTCATCGTGTCGCTGCCGTAAGAGAACATCTGCGCCCCGCCGGCCATCTTAGCCTGCATCTGTTTGACCAGCGCGCCCATTTCCGTCATCTTCCTTATCAATTCCGGGATGGCCGTATCCGCGTATTTTGCGGCGTTGAAGCTTCCTTCCCTGGCGATCTCCGCTGTAGGGAGCATCACATGTGCCATACCCGCTATTTTACGCTTAGGATCGTATAATGTCAGCCCTACGCAGGATCCGAGGCCGGTCGTCTTGAGCACTTCGGTCGATTGCGCCACATTCAGGTCCGCCATGCCCACTTTAATAAACTGCTCTTCCATCATGATGATTCGACTCCCAGAGCCCTAAAAACTTTTTCATACGCGCCGGGATCCGGAATCAGGATAAAATGCCCTTCCACTTCCGCCTGGTCCTCGACAAAAGTAGTGTCGATCAACAGCGCATGGTCGCCCATTTGGCCCAATTGCATGAGGCCGCTGCTTAGAATGGCCCCCGCCATGTCGATCGCCAGAGAAGGGACGCTGGGGAACATCGGAAGCTCTGTAAAATCAGCGAGCGAAGACAGATAGGAGCCGGCCAGAATATTACCGATTTCGTTAAGCGCGGACAGTTCCATCTCGGAATACCGCCCTTCTTCCTCCACATCGATTCCCGCCATGTTTTTCAGCAGCCGCTTGGCGGAATTGAGCGACAGAATAATGAACAAATTGCCCGGCGCCTCCCCTTCCACCCGCAGAAAAATGGCGATCACAATCTGCTCCGAGCCCCCGACGGTATCGGCGATTTCTTCGAACTCCTTTATCCTGACTTGAGGCACCAGCATATCCACAGGTTTATCCAATAATTTGGAGAGGGCAGTAGCGGCATGGCCGGCGCCGATATTGCCCACTTCCTTCAGCACATCCAGTTGAAACTCGGCGAGTGGCCTGAAAAGGTTCACCGCGCTACTCCTCTATTTGCTGCAGCTGAATGAGCTCACTTTTATTCAAAACCTCGGACAGATCGAGCATGATCAGCAGCCGCTCGCCGGAAATTTTGGCGATCCCGCGCAAATACTTGGCTCTAATGCCGCCGACGATCTCAGGAGGGGCTTCGATCATATCGGTGTCAACATTGATGACGTCGTTGGCCGAATCGACAATAAGCCCGACCTCCAGGTCATTGACGGCGACAATAATGATGCGGGTGGCGTCCGTGTATTCGCTCTCGGCGAAACCGAATCTTCCTCTCAGGTCGATCACCGGAACTACAATGCCTCTAAGATTGATTACCCCTTTGACAAAAGCCGGAGTCTTGGGGACGCGGGTCATCGGCTGCATTCTTTCAATCGTTTTTACCAGATCCACTTCAACTCCGTATTCTTCTTCCGCAAGAGCAAATATGATAACTTTCACTTCTTCTGCCATTGCCAGGCCTCCCGTCATAATTTAAAATTCGTTAGTTTAGCAAAGCGTTGGTATCGATAATTAAAGCCACTTGTCCGTCGCCTAGGATGGTTGCTCCGGATATGGCGAACACATTCGTCAAATATTTACCCAGCCCTTTCAGCACGATCTCCTGCTGGCCGATGAAATTATCGATGAACAAGCCGGCAAGCTTATCCCCTTTTCGCACGATCACCACTTCGGTCTCTTCCTCACTTTCTTCGGAATACTCGGGTGAATCGAATACTTTGGCAAGCGAAATAAGCGGGATGACGTTGCTGCGGTAGTTCATCATCTTATTTCCGTGTACGTGCCGGATTTGTTCCCTCGAAAGGATCACCGTTTCGACAATGGAAGACAGCGGTATCGCGAATTTTTCATTGCCAAGGCGGACCAGCATTGCTGAAATAATGGACAAAGTTAGCGGGAGCTCAACAGTAAACTTGGTGCCCAGCCCGGGCTTTGAAGTAATATGGATTGTTCCTCCCAGGCTTTGAATTTTGGTCTTCACGACATCCAGCCCAACGCCGCGCCCGGAAATATCGGAAATTTTATCCGCCGTGGAAAAACCGGAAGCGAACAGCAGCTGCTGTACTTCCTCATCCGGCATACGGGCCGCCTGATCTTCGGTCACGATTCCACGCTTTAACGCGGTGGCCAGCACCTTCTCCCGGATTATGCCGCGTCCGTCTTCCTCGATCTCGATGTACACATGATTCCCGGAATGAAAGGCCCGCAAATGAATCGTTCCGGTTTCGCTTTTCCCTGCTGCGATGCGGTCGCCGATCGGCTCCACGCCATGGTCCACCGCATTGCGGAGCAGGTGCACCAGGGGATCTCCGATCTCGTCAATGACGGTGCGGTCCAGCTCCGTTTCCGCCCCGGTGATGAGGAAATCGATCTTTTTATCCAACGACTTGGCCAAATCACGGACCATCCGCGGAAACCGGTTGAACACGGTATCGATAGGCACCATCCGCAGCTTCAGGACGATGTCCTGCAGGTCTCCGCTGACTCTGGCCATATGCTCCACCGTCTCGTTCAGATCGCTGCGCTTGACCTCCGACGCCAGCTGCTCGAGCCGCACCCTGTCAATGAGCAACTCGCTGAACAGGTTCATCAGCGCGTCGAGCCGCTCGATGTCGACGCGGATCGTCCTGCTTGCCGCAGGCGCTCCGGCGGAAGCGGCTGCGGGACGTGCCGCGGCTGGCGCCGCTTTAACGGCGGGTGCAGTCGCAGCCGGTGCTGCCGCAGCGGCGACCTCAGCCGCAGCAGCAGCTGCGGACGACGGAGCTGCTGCTGCGGCCGTCTCCAGGCTTTCCTTTGTGACGGCTGTCACCTGAGCCGACTCAATCTCGGAGACGCTCTCGATCGCCTTCTGCAGCTCTGCCGCATCGATTTCCGAAATGTAGTACACGGAAAATGTCCGGTCAAACTGTTCTTGTTCGATGTCCTGGACGGAAGGCAGAACTTTCACCACTTCCCCGTTCCGCTCAAGCACATCAAACACCATATAAGCTCTCGCGGCTTTCAAGAAGCAGTCCTCACGGACCGCCACATCCACACGGAAGACCTTCATCCCGGCATCCACGGACTGCAGCAGAATGGAAAACTGGAACTCGTCCAGAGCATCTTCGCCCGATGCGGCAGGCGAAACCTTTCCGGAGGGGGATTCCGGCTTCTTGTAATCGCCGGTTACGATCGATTTCAAGGATACGACAATTTCCGTTACATCCGCTTGGCCCGAGCCGCCGCCGATAATATCGCCCACCATGGATTCCAAAGCGTCGATGCTTTGAAACAAGCAGTCAAATATGAAAGGGTTCATCTCCAGCTTCGCGTTCCGGACCAGGTCCAGCACGTTCTCCATTTCATGGGTAAGAGAAGCCAAATCCTCATAGCCCATTGTGGCCGACATGCCCTTCAACGTGTGCGCCGAGCGGAAAATGTTGTGCAGTATGCCTATATCCTGGGGACTGTTCTCCAGGCTGAGCAAATTCTCGTTGATCGCTTGAAGATGCTCCCTCGATTCATCAATAAACAGAGATAAATATTGGTTCATTTCCACAATCGCTTCACCACCGAAAAATTTAGTATGTAGATGTGAGACGCAGCATCCGCCCCTTTAGCTTTCTATTCCCGGTCCCTACCTGCTGACGCAGTCCTCCAGCTTCTTGACCATACCGCCCAGCGGCACCACATGCATTGCCGCGCCCAGCTCCACCGCAGCTCTCGGCATACCGTACACCACGCACGACTCCTCCGATTCTGCAATCGTCGTAACGGCTCCGGCCTGTTTGAGCTCGAGCATCCCTTTGGCCCCGTCGCTGCCCATACCGGTCATCAGCACGATATGCCGTTTTAATTCCTTCAAAGGCAGCAGGGAGCGGAACATCATTTCAACCGAAGGCCGATGGCCCGAAACGGGCTCTTCCTTGCTCAGCTCGATCCGGTAGGATGCCCCAGCACTGACTCTGGCCAATTTCATGTGATAACCGCCCGGCGCCACATAAGCCGTCCCGTTCTCCAGGATCATTCCCTGCTCCGCTTCAACTACCTTCATGGCGGAACAGTTATCCAGCCTTTGCGCCAGCGATTTGGTGAAATTGGGAGGCATATGCTGGACAATGAGGATGGGTGCCGGGAAGTTAGCCTGAATCTGCGAAAACATGGCATGCAGCGCCCTGGGCCCCCCTGTCGATATGCCTAACGCGATAAGATGGCTTACAGCCTTGGCTCCCGGCGGCTTAGGCAAGGACGCAAGGATGGCGCCTTTCCTCGGCTCAGCCGCGGCCGGCTTAGGCTCTCGCGGGATCGGCTTCCTCTCTTCACTAGCAGGCTGCAGGCATTTAACTTTTGTCTGGACGGCAGAGTGCAGCTTTGTTAAAAGGAGTTGTTTTACCTTATATAAATCCAATGAAATAGAACCGGACGGTTTATTGACGAAATCAAACGCCCCGAGCTCCAATGCCCTGATCGTTTCGGCCGCGCCTTCATGCGTCAGGCTGCTCAGCATAATGACGGGCGTCGGACAATCCTTCATTATAAGCTTAAGTGCTTCAAGGCCGCTCAGTTCTGGCATTTCAATGTCGAGCGTCACCGCGTCGGGTTTCCATTGATGAATTTTCTCTATCGCTTCTCTTCCGTTTTTTGCCGTATCAACCACCTCAAAAGCGGCATCGCCGGCAATCAGATCGGAAATCAGCTTTCGCATAAACAAAGAGTCGTCTACAACCAATATTTTATAACGCGCCAATCGATACACACCTCATGTGACTGCCTGCCGCAACAATTATTCTTAAACGAGAACGGGCGGCGTCAGGATAAAAGCTTCAACATCTTGGAAAGGAACCGTTTTACGCCTCCGGTGTCGGATTGGGCGGTGTGCTGCTGTCCAGAGATGAACCGCTGGGCAATATCATAAATCCCTTTGGACGCCTGTGATGCGGGATACATCAAGGTAAAAGGCACCTGCTTTTTTACCGCTTTGGAGACATTGGCGTCGTCGTACACGTAGCCTAGTGTCGGAATGTCAATCCCGAGGAATCTTTTGGCCACCATAGCGATTTTGTCGGCAGTCTGCTTCCCCTCCCCCGGATCAGTGACCCGGTTGATAACCAGCTTGAAATCAATCTCAAGCTCCATGGCGTTGACCATTTTGATAATCGCATACGCGTCCGTAATGGCTGTCGGCTCTGGTGTGGTTACGACCAAGGTTTCCTCTGCGGCAATGATAAATTTTAATGTTTCCTTGGATAAACCGGCCCCCGTGTCGAAGATGATGAAATCCACAAACCCGTTAAGCAGGTTCACCTGTTCCGCAAAATCATTCAGCTCTTCCTCCGTCAGCCGCAGCAGGTCGTTAAAGCCGGAGCCCCCCGCGATAAACTGCAGATCAAGCGGTCCTTTCTGGATGATCTCCCATATGGAATTTTGCTTTTTCAGCAAATGATACAGACTGTACTTTGAGGTAATTCCCATGAGCACATCAATATTGGCAAGGCCGATATCGGCGTCAAACACAAGAACTTTGTATCCCCTCGACTGCAGAGCAAGAGCGAAATTCAGGGTGAAATTGGATTTGCCCACTCCCCCTTTGCCGCTGGTGACGGTAATGATCCTCGTCTTTCGGCTTGGAGCATCCGTCTGCTCGCTCACCAGATTCCTCAGCCCTTGCGCCTGGTCATTCATCGCTTTGTTCCCCCAGGATCCGGGCAATCAGCCGCTGTTCGTCGATCTGCGAGATATCGTCCGGAACGTTCTGCCCATAGGCCACGTAGGACAAAGAAGGCGAGAAATCGTGTACGAGATTGACAATAGAGCCGTAAGTGTCGGTCTCATCCATTTTGGTAAAGAGCACCTTGTCAAGTGTGAATTTATTAAAATTGGAGGTAATCGCCTTCATATCCTTATATTTCATGGTCAGGCTCAGCACCAGAAAACTCTCGCTCTTCCCGCGGCTGCCCAGCAGCGCGTTCAGCTCCGAAACATTCATTTCGTTGCGGAAATTGCGCCCGGCCGTGTCCATAAAAATGATGTCGCAGTCCTCCAGATTGCGGAAAGCCTTTCCCAGGTCCTGGGGCGAGAAGACGACCTCGAGCGGAACGTTGAGAATGGTAGAGTAAGTCTTGAGCTGTTCCACGGCGGCAATCCTGAACGTGTCGGAGGTGATGAAACCGACTTTTCTTCGATGCTTCAACACCTGTTCCGCCGCCAGCTTGGCAATCGTTGTGGTCTTTCCCACACCGGTAGGCCCAACAAAATGGGCGATACGGGTATCCTGGGCGATCGGCTTGGGCTCGTCCGATCGGAGGACGCCAAGGAGCTGCTTCGCCACGTGTTCATACGCTTCGGAGAAGCCTGCCGGCGCCCCATGCTCCTCGGCGGCCTGCAGCGCTTGATCGACCAGCTGCCGGGCAATCGCAGGCTCCACTTCCTGCTCGACCATCCTGGCTTCCAGCACTTGAAATGGTTCGGGCAGAGCCGGGGCCTCCTCGCCTGGAGAGGATAGCTTATGCACCATTGCCTTCATCTGGCGGATTTCGTCCAGCAGCAGGTCTTCCCTGCCTTTCATGGCGGCAAGCGGCTTTTTCTGTTTCTGCGAATGAGCCATTTCCCGCTTCAAACGCTCCGCTTCGTTAAAAAGATCCTTCGGGGCAATAGAGCAGGGAGAGGAAGCGGCGGGCGCGTCCCCGTAATCGGCTGCGCTTTCCCGTGCCTCCGCAAAGTTTAAATGCTCCGCCGCTTCCATTACAGCTACGGACGGTTCCCTTTTGACCGGATTAGGGGAAGAAGCGGCATAACTGGCTGCAGCATGAACGGGCGTTTTATAGGATGCCGGGCCCTTCGGCACGGGTGCGCCGGGAGCTTCACTGATTCCCACGCTTTCGTCAATTGCGGCAATGACCTCGATCTTCTTTTTTCCGAACATTCCCAGAAAACCGCCGGTCCTCAGTTCCTTCGTATTGAGAATGACCGCGTCCTTACCCAGATCAAGCTTGATTTTTTGAAGCGCGTCGGGCATGGAATCCACAATATATTTTTTCACTCTCATAAGTTCACCACTCCCATGCTTTGAATTTCGACGTTGGGCTCAAGCTCGCTGTAGGACAGAACGGGAATGTCCTGCATGGTGCGCTCCAGAAGCTGGCGCAAATACATACGTACGGTAGGCGACGTCAGGATCACAGGCTGCTGGCCCGCCTGAATCAGCTTGGTCAGCTGCTCCGAGAGCTTGCTGTATATCAGCTGGGATGAATTGGGGTCGAGCGCCAGATAAGAGCCTTGGTCGGTTTGCTGTACCGACTCGGCCAGCTTCTTCTCCAGGGCGGGTCCCACCGTGACCACCTTCAAGGAATCGCCGTCGGCCACAAACTGCCGGGTAATCTGTCTCGCCAGCGCCTGTCTCACATATTCCGTCAGAATTTCCGGATCCTTGGTGTAGCCCGCGTAATCGGCCAGCGTTTCCATAATGGTCACCATGTCGCGGATGGAGATTTTTTCCTTGAGCAGCTTGATCAGTACCTTTTGCACTTCCCCGATCGACAATTGGCCTGGAATGAGCTCTTCCACCAGCGCCGGATAAGTTTCCCTGATATTGTCAATCAGAGCTCTCGTCTCCTGTCTGCCCAACAGTTCATGGGCATGGCGCTTGATCACCTCTGTGAGGTGAGTGGCCACCACGGAAGGCGGATCGACTACAGTGTATCCGGACAGCTCGGCTCTTTCCTTCGTGTTTTCGTCGATCCAAAGGGCGGGCAGCCCGAACGCCGGCTCCACGGTGTCGATGCCGACTACGGATTCGTCGTCGATCCCCGGGCTCATCGCTAGATAGTGATTTAACAGCAGCTCGCCGCTGGCCACGGTGTTTCCTTTTATTTTGATCATGTATTCGTTAGGCCTCAGTTGGATGTTGTCGCGGATCCGGATGACCGGCACGACGAGTCCCAGCTCCAAAGCGCACTGCCTGCGGATAAGGATAATGCGGTCCAGAAGATCTCCGCCCTGCCCAGTGTCTGCCAAAGGAATCAACCCGTAACCGAACTCGAATTCGATCGGATCCACCTGCAGCAGATTGATGACACTCTCCGGAGAGCGTACCTCCTCAATCTGCTGCTCTTCGACAAGCTGCTCGTCTTCCGCCTGCTTCCGGTTCAGCTGCTTCTGCATTTTATATGCGGCGAACGCGAGCAACCCGGCTATAGGAGCAGTAATGATGTTATGGATCGGGGTAAACACTCCTAACAGGAAGATCGTCCCTGCCACAATGTAAAGCAAGTGCGGATACTTCATCACTGGTACGGACAAATCCTCGGCCAGGTTGCCCTCTGAAGCGGAACGGGTGACGATGATACCGGCTGCGGTAGAGATGAGCAGCGCAGGGATTTGGCTCACCAAACCGTCGCCGATTGTCAGAATCGAGTATGTGGACGCCGCTGTCGGGAATGAATCGCCTTTCATCGCCATCCCGATCACAAATCCGCCGATCAGGTTGATGAACAGCATGATTATGCCGGCAATTGCGTCCCCTTTCACAAACTTCGAGGCACCGTCCATCGCTCCGTAGAAGTCCGCTTCCCTGGCGATCCGCGTCCGTCTTTCCTTGGCCTGATGCTCATTGATCAGCCCGGAGTTGAGATCGGCGTCGATCGCCATCTGTTTGCCCGGCATCGCGTCCAAGGTGAACCTTGCGGCTACTTCCGCCACGCGCTCGGACCCTTTGGTAATAACGATAAATTGCACGAGCACCAGCACGATAAATACGATAAATCCGACCACAATGTTGCCCTGCGCCACAAACTCCCCGAACGACCGGACCACGTTGCCGGCTTCCCCGTGCGCGAGAATATTCTTGGTCGTCGAAACGTTGAGCGCCAGCCGGAACAGGGTGGTAATGAGCAGCAGCGAAGGGAAGATGGCAAATTCAAGCGTATCCACCGTGCTCATCGCGATGAGGATAATAATCAGCGCGAGCGATATGTTAATGACCAAAAAAATGTCCAGCAATACCGTGGGAAGGGGCAGCACCATCATTAAGACGATCCCGATAATGCCTACCAGGGTCAAAAGCTCTTTCGGTTTTAATTTCATTATCAGCAACCCCTTTCCTTATCCGATGGATTTGCCTTTCAGCTTGTACACATAGGCCAGCACTTCAGCTACCGCCTGAAACATTTCCGCCGGAACCGATTCGCCGATTTCCACCTGGGCGTAAAGGGCTCTGGCTAACGGTTTATTCTCCACTGTGACGATACCGTGCGGTTTGGCCAGGTCTTTTATTTTTAACGCCGTGAAATCGGCTCCCTTGGCGATCACGGTGGGCGCATGCATAACGCCGGCGTCATACTGTACCGCTACGGCAAAGTGAGTGGGATTCGTGATGACCACATCGGCCTTGGGCACTTCCTGCATCATCCGCCGCATGGCCATTTCCCGCTGCTTGCTCTTGATTTTTCCTTTGATAACCGGATCGCCTTCCGACTTTTTATATTCATCTTTGATGTCCTGCTTGGACATGCGAAGATTCTTTTCGTGTTCATATTTCTGGTACAGATAATCAAAAAGAGCCAGGACCACTATACACACCGCGATTTTAATCCCCAAATTCAGAGTGACGGAGCTTGTATACTGAAAAATTTGCTCTATGGGCATACGGCCAAGCTCCAGCAGCTTTTCCTTTTCTTTGATCAGGGTGGTGTACACCATAAAACCGATAACGAGCAATTTCACGATGGTTTTTACAAAATCGACGAGAGCGTGCATTGAGAAAATCTTTTTGGCGCCTTCGATCGGGTTAATCTTGTTAAGCTTGACTGCGAGCGTCTTTGTCGTGAACAGGAGTCCGAATTGGGCATAATTGGCCGCGACCGCCGCAATGACCGATAAGGCAAGGATCGGGGCGAGAAGGATCAGGCCCTGCATCAGCATATCTTTATAGATCACCAGCACATTTTCCTTATCGATGTTCCAAAGCAGGTAAATTTGAAAAATGGTGGTAAACAGCTTGATCAGCCGCTCTTTCATAAATCCGCCCAGCATATAGAACGACATAAACGACACAAGGAGGATAAACGCGGCCGGAAGCTCCATGCTTCGGGCAACCTGGCCTTTTTCACGCGCGTCCTGCCTCTTTTTCGCTGTAGCGGGTTCGGTTTTTTCCTGCGAAAACAGCTGAAGGTCCAGCTGCAGTTGAAAACGGGCCAAGACGGAACCTCCTTTGTCCCTTTTCCGGTGAAAATTCGGGCATTAATCCGCGCGCAGCAGCAGGATCAGCTTTTGCATGGAGTCCAGCATCGTCTTGAACAAATCTTCGAACAATCCGATAAAACCGGGAAACAGCAAAATCAGCAGCAACAGGCCGATAATAATCTTGGCGGGAACGCCTACTACAAAAATGTTAAACTGCGGGGCGACCCTGGCTAAAAGCCCAAGCCCCAAATCCGTAAAGAACATCGCCACCACGATCGGGGCGGACATCTGCAGCGACAGAGAGAACATCCTGATGAACGTCTTTACGATAAAATCCGTCACTTGGCCGCTGTAGATTTTTGCGAATAAATCGTTGGATAAGGGAATCCATTTGTAACTGTCCATGATCGCCTGAAGCAGGTAATGATGTCCGTTGAACGTCAAGAACAGCTCTATGGCCAGCATGAACTTCAGGTTCCCGAGCAGCGGGCTGCTCACACCGGTGATCGGGTCGATGATACTTGCCATACCGAAGCCGATCTGCATATCCATAAACGATCCGGCCATCTGCACCGCCGTGAAAAACATATAAGCGATGTATCCCAGCAGGAGACCGACCAGCATTTCCCTCAGTATTGATACAACAAACAGCGAGTCCATCTGCACCGGCTGCTGCAGCCCGACTGCCGCGAAGGTGACATAAGTGATAAAAAAGCTTAGCCCCGCCTTAAACGTCATCGGGACATTTCGCGAAGAAAACACGGGCACAACGACGAAAAACGAGGTAATTCGACAAAAAACAAGCATAAAGCCGGGCAAATATTGTAACAACTGCTCCATCCGGTCACGACCTAAGAGATAAATTTATGAAGATTGTTCATCAGATTGTAGGTGAAATCGACGAGCGTTGTTAATATCCAGGGCCCAAAGATTAAAGCACCGAACAGCACGGCTACGATTTTGGGAACGAATGCCAGCGTTTGCTCCTGAATTTGCGTTGTGGCTTGAAAAATGCTGATGGCCAGGCCCACAACGAGGGCAAGCACCAGCATAGGGGCGCTAGCTTTCAAAACCGTATAGATGGCCTCCCCCGCGATCCGGATGACGAACTCTGAACTCACCTGCTTTTCCTCCCTTTGCCTGCGCATAATTATGTGTTATAGCTGAGAAGCAGGGACTTTACTACCAAATACCAACCGTCCACCAGGACAAAAAGCAGGATTTTAAACGGAAGCGAAATCATCACCGGCGGAAGCATCATCATCCCCATAGCCATCAGCGTGGAAGAAATCACCATGTCAATGACGAGAAACGGAATAAAGATCATAAAGCCCATCTGGAAAGCCGTTTTCAACTCGCTGATCGCGTAAGCGGGCACAAGCGTTGTGATCTGCACATCCTCCGGCCCGTTGGGAGCGGGCGCTTTGGAGTAATCCAGAAACAGTTTGAGATCCTTCGAACGCGTATGGGTCCACATAAACTTCTTTATCGGCACCGCCGCTTTTTCCAACGCCGCCGTCTGGGTGATCTTGCCGTTCATGTAAGGCTGCAGGGCATTCTGGTTGATCTCTCCCAGCACCGGTGACATGATAAAAAAAGTTAAGAATAAAGCAAGGCCTATCAACACCTGGTTTGGCGGCATCTGCTGGGTTCCCAGAGAGGTTCTTACAAAGCCCAGCACGATCACAATCCTTGTGAAGCTTGTCATCAAAATCAATATGGACGGAGACAGGCTCAGCACGGTCAGCAGCAGGATGAGGGACACCGGGCTGGACGATCCCGCAGCTCCTCCGCCGCTTCCTATATCGATGTTGATGTTAGGGATCGGATCCGCCGCAAAGGCCGTCCGGGCCCCGGCTGAAACCAGGAGGAACACCGTCAAAACAAGAGCGGCTATTCGTTTATTTGTCATAGTTGTCATTCTTCCGATCTTGATTATGTTCATCCTTCAGCAAATCCGCGACTCTTTTCTTTCTGTCCGAGAGTGTGTTCATCTTGTCGAGCAACACCTGCTGGAAAGAAGAATCCAGGTCGACTTCCTCCGCCTCGCGGCTTTGCCCCCCTCTTCTCAGCCTTCCGAGCCACTCGCCCGCCGAAGGAAGCTTAACAGGCCCCGGATTAGTCTGAATCTGCCTGATAAGCTGTTCCACGGCTTCAGTATCTGCGATCTTCTCAAGCAGCTGAATATTGTTTCCGACTCCTACGATATACAGCGCGTCGCCTATTTTGACAATCTGGATTGACTTGTTTTGTCCAAGAGCGACGCCTCCCAAGGTGCGTACAGCCCGTCCTGCGGACATCCACTGGTTTTTTTTGGCGAGAAATTTAACTATAAGCATAAAAATTCCGATAATAACGATAAGATAGACCAGGACTTGCACGATCATAAAAACCGGATTGGTCCCGTTAACGAATCCGCTGTCTGCCACGGCCCATTACCCGAGCGTTTTCTTGATGGCTTCGATCACGCGGTCAGCTTGAAAAGGTTTGACGATAAAATCTTTCGCTCCGGCTTGTATGGCGTCGATGACCATAGCCTGCTGCCCCATTGCGGAACACATAATGACCTTGGCGTTGGCGTCGATTTTCTTGATTTCTTTCAAGGCTTGAATGCCGTCCATCTCCGGCATCGTAATATCCATAGTAATGAGATCCGGCTGCAGTTCTTTATACTTTTCAATTGCCTGCATGCCGTCGTTGGCTTCTCCTACAACCTCATAACCGTTCTTGTTCAGGATGTCCCTGATCATCATTCTCATAAATGCTGCGTCGTCTACGATTAAAACCCGGTTTGCCATTCTGTAAATCCCCCTACGAATTATTATTGTAATTTATGAATTCGATCCCACTGGTTTACGATGTCTGTTACACGTACACCGAAATTTTCGTCGATGACGACAACCTCGCCTTTGGCGATCAGCTTGTTGTTGACAAGAATATCAACAGGCTCGCCTGCCAGCTTGTCAAGCTCAATGATGGACCCCTGGGAAAGCTCCAGAATATCTTTGATCACCTTCTGCGTCCTGCCCAGCTCGACGGTCACCTTCAGCGGAATGTCCAACAGCAGGTTTAAATTCGTTTCATCTCCGTGAGCTGCGGGACCGCCCGGCAGATTGGAAAATTGCACAGATTGGACATTTACATTACGGTTTGCATTGATATTGCCCATTGAAGCTTGAGGCTGAGGATACGCCGGTTGTTGGTACGCAGTCGGCTCGGGATATGTCTGCGGCGGGGCCGTAGGCTGCGTGCTTATCTGCTGCTGATACGAAGGCTCCTGGTGACCCGGCTGCGGGGCTTGGTCAGCTTGCCGAGCAGCGGATGTCAATTCCGGCTCGGGAGCAGGCTCAGGTTCGCCTCCCATCAGAATCGAGATCATCTCTTTTGCAAAAGCTACCGGCAGCAGTTGCATAATCGAAGAATCGATCAAATCGCCAATCGTAAGACGAAACGATACTTTAATAAAAACTTCCTCTTGCAGCAGGCCCGACGAGCTTTTGCCATTCTCGAAATCAAGGATGTCGATACCCGGCGGGGAAATATTCACAAAGCGGTTGAATATGGTGGACATCGATGTAGCCGAGGAGCCCATCATCTGGTTCATCGCTTCCTGCACCGCGCTGATATGGATTTCATCCAGCTCCTTATCGCTTATATCACCGGTGCCGCCCATCATTAGATCGGCGATCACCTGCGCGTCCCTTGCATGAATGACGAGAAGGTTGATTCCATCAAAGCCGTCGACATAGTTTACATGAACGGCCACATGCGGCTCCGGAAATTCCTTCTTCAGCTCCGTGCGCAATATGACGGAAACTTTGGGAGTGGTAATGTCCACTTTCTTTCCCAGCAGAGTTGATAAAGCCGTAGCCGCGCTGCCGAATGTAATATTGCCAATCTCGCCCAACGCGTCCTGCTCCAGGGAAGTAAGGTAATCGTCAACCGCAGGGGATGCGCCGGCGTTGCCTGCGCCGCCGATGCCTTCCGAGGTTTGCTTCAGCAGAGCGTCGATCTCCTCTTGGGACAAATAATCTTTATGATTCGTCATTGATCTCAACTCCTTCACTTACTATCTCGGAAACTTGTACTGCCACCTTGCCTTTGGCGACGCCTGGATTTGCTATAAACTTCGTTTTTCCCCCGATCTTCACTTCCAGCGGTTCCTGGGCCGGTTTATTTAATCGGATCACATCGCCAACGCTAAGGTTCAAAAATTCATGGACGGAGATTTGGGAAGAACCCAGCTCGGCGATTAGTGGGAGTTTGGCTCTGCTCAATCTTTGCTGCAGCGCCTCGACCTCTTCCGGCACTTTCGTTTTCTTGTCGGAAACGAACCAATGGTGGACGGATAACCTCGGCATGATCGGTTCAATCACCACGTGCGGAATACATAAGTTGATCATCCCCGTAGTATCCCCGATTTTGGTGCTGAGCGAGATGAGCGCAATGGTTTCGTTGGGAGACACGATCTGCATAAATTGCGGATTGGTTTCCATCGCCTCGAGCTTCGGAGAAATATCAATCACCGTCTTCCACGCTTCCTGCAGACTTTCAAACGCCCTGCTGAAGATTCTCTCTATCACAATCGTTTCTATTTCCGTGAGAGCGCTGATTTTCGTAGGGGAGACGCCCGTTCCTCCCAGCAAGCGGTCCAGCATCGCGAAAGCGACGTTGGGATGAACCTCGAGTACCATCCGCCCCTCCAAAGGCTCCGCTTCGAAAATATTAAGGATTGTCATCTTCGGAATCGAGCGGATAAACTCGTCATAAGGCAGCTGCTCAACCTGGACGACATTGATCTGTACGAAGGTGCGGAGCTGGGCTGAAAAGTACGTCGTAAGGTATCGCGCAAAATTTTCGTGAATGCGTGTCAGGCTTCGGATATGATCTTTGGAAAAGCGAACCGCTCTTTTAAAATCGTAAGACCTGACCTTTTTCTGCGTTTCTTCCTTTTTAAGCTCCTCTGCGTCCATTTCGCCCGAAGACAGCGCCGCCAGCAAAGCGTCGATCTCATTTTGCGATAAAACATCAACCAATTAAGTCACCCCCTTGCAAGCCATTTCTGAAAGCTTCGAGATGTTATTGAAGCACCATGTCCGTGATGTAAATTTGCTTTAGCTTTCCTTCTTTCATGTAGGGGTTGATTTTATTCATCAAGACGGAAATCAGTTGGGCCTGCCCTTTGCTGCCCTGCACCTGGTCCGACTTTGTATCCGCCAGAGTGGAGATGATATTCGACTTGGCGATAAAATCAAGCGTTTCAAACTCGGTTTTCGCTTTTTTACTGTCCAATTCAAAGGCAAAGCTGATTTTAATAAATTTGTCATTGCCCGAAAGGTTCGTCAAAATATCCTTGACAATGACAGTGTTATCTTTTATTTCAGTGGCTGTAGGCTGTTTAGCATTTGCTTTCTGGCTATTCGCTTGATTAGCGCTGGAGGAACTCCCAGTTTCCATATACTTCCACAACACAAAGGCGGCGGTCATAATTAATGTGATAGACAGCAGAATCGCTACCATCATGATGAATAACCTGTTCTTCATTCCTTAAAACTCCTCCGTACGCAAACTTTGAACCGATGCTCTCACTGCGCCAATGTCTTTCATATATTCCCGGATTAAGCCGATGGTCGTATCGAGATTCTCGAGTACGGTAATTTTCTTTCCGGTCGTCAACGTGATCATGGTGTCCGGGGTCTCCTCGATGCTTTCTATCAGCAAGGCGTTGACCGTGATCTTCTTGCCGTTCAGACGAGTAAGGGATATCATTGCTGCCTCCATAATAAACGGGGGAGAAACTTACAATTCCCCCCCCTTATCCGGTTATTGTTACTGCTTGAGGTTGACAACCTCTTGGAGAATTTGATCCGAAGTAGTGATAATTTTGGAATTCGCTTGGAAGCCCCTCTGGGCAACAATCATTTCGGTAAATTCCGCTGTTAGCTCCACATTGGACATTTCCAGTTCACCCGAGATGATGGCGCCGGTTCCAGCAGCTGGATCGTTAGGAACCGTTGTCCAATCCGGCGTGCCGCCCGAGACCGCGTTAGGCGACACCCGGTACAAGTTGCCTCCGACCTTTTCCAAGCCGGAAGGATTGGCGACTTTTACAACAGCAATCTTGTTTGTCGAAGGAGTTGCCGCACCGGTGCTGTCGACGGTCACAATTTCACCGTTTTTAGAGATGGAGAAAGCCGTAGCGGTGCCCAGATTAATTTTGGCTCCCGCGTTATCCAACAGGTACATACCATCTGCGTTCACGATGTCTTTGTTGGCATCCACCGTAAAGTTGCCCGCGCGGGTTAAGAGAGCTCTGGCCGTCGTGCCGTCGGGGCTGACTGCAAAAAACCCGTCCCCGTCAATTCGCAGGTCTGTGACCACGTTTGTAGTCATTGCGCTGCCCTGTGTGTGAACTGTATCGATTGAGGCCACCGTTGAGCCGAGTCCAATCTGCTTGGCGTTCACTCCGCCGCTGGCAGCCGACGGAGCGGTCACGCCGGACACCGTCTGGCTGAGCATGTCTTTGAACATAACCCTGCTTTCTTTGTAACCCACCGTATTGACGTTAGCGATATTGTTGCCGATGACGTCGAGCTTCGTTTGGAATCCCCGCATGCCGGCAACTCCGGAATATAACGATCTTAACATTGCAATTTCCTCCTCAAGAGATTGGTTTAATAATGTCAGCTGCTTCGGTCGGTCTGCAG
Organism: Paenibacillus sp. JCM 18996; assembly: GCF_055392555.1. Lineage (NCBI taxonomy): Bacteria > Bacillati > Bacillota > Bacilli > Caryophanales > Paenibacillaceae > Paenibacillus > Paenibacillus sp. JCM 18996. Next base: position 804,069 of record NZ_AP043884.1, on the reverse strand, counting down.
CTGAAAGGCTTCCTTTTCGGTCCGGCCTTGTATATTTATCACGATATGACCACAGCACTGTCAATTTGAGTGAACACGTGGTCCTTCATGGACGCAAAATCCATTGCTGTAATAACGGTTTTATTCTTGATATTGACAATCAGCGCCGTGTCATCCATCAGCATCAGAGAATCCTTCGCTCCCTTGGATGCCGCTTTTTCAATCGCAGTTTCAATTTTGGCAAGCTGCTCCGGCTGCAGATCTATTCCTCTCTGCTTCAGTCTCTGCTCGGCATGCTGGCTGATTCGCACGAACCGCTCCTGCAATACCTCGTGGAATGTCCTGGCTCCGGATTCGGCTGCCGAGGAACCGGCAGGCATTCTGCCCACTGAGGCCGGCGGTGCGGCGCGCGGATATAACTGTCCAATCGATATGCGTTCCGTCATGGCTTCACCTCAACGGCGGCAATTTTCACCACTCCGGACAAAGGAACCTCTTCCCCTTGGACTCCGGCATATGGCTTGCCTTGTTTCATAAGAATGGAATCGACAATTCCGGACATTTCCTTGGAGTCCGGGCTTCCAATCGGTTTTAGCCATGTAATCTGTTTGCCGATCAAATTGGATGTCATCCCCATCGCTTCACGAAGACCTTTGATTTCGCTTGAAATATTGGTCAGCTGTTCAAGAGAAGAGAAGGTTGCCATCTGAGCGATAAACTGTTTATCATCCAATGGCTGGGACGGGTCCTGGTTTTTCAGCTGGGTCATCAGGATTTTCAAAAAAGCATCTTTATCCAGGTTGTTGGTTTTTTCTTTCCCGGCTTTTTTCGTCTGCATCAGATCGTTAACATTCCCTGACACGGGATTTACACTTGGCACATCATCACCTCCCGGAATAGTAAGTTATAAATCAAGCCGTTACATCAAAAGTAATGGAATTCCATCGGCCGGCAGCCGCGTGTTTTGCGTCGTTTAACTCCAAAGCGAACTCATCAGCTTCTTCGCCGGTTCTACTGTTGCGGCCTTTCCCGGGCTTCCAGGAGAAGTTTGCGTTATTGTGCTGACGCTGCTCTTGGAACATGCCCGCCGATTGGTAATTCTGGTTTTGCGTCACTTCAAGCTTATCGATCTGCAGTCCTTGATTCTGAAGCGCAGTTTTCAGCTGCGGCAGCTGGTTCTCCAGCATTTCTTTGGCCGCTGCGGATTCGGCGGCGAACTGGGCAGTGAGCTGGCCGTTATGCATGGTCAACTTGACATCCACGTGCCCCAAATGCTGAGGGAACAAAGATAATTTTGTTTCCGTAACGCCGTCTTTCACGCTAAGTTTGAAATTTTTCATCACCATGCCTGTCATCTCTTCCGTAAAGCGTTCCACGGGAACAGGCTGTGAAGCTTGCGGGCCGCGCATCGGTTCGTTAGTTATCGTCTTTAATAGATCATGAACTGGAACGGTCTGAACCGGGCTGCCATTATCTCCAGTAGGAGAGATGGTTGTATCGGCCGTCAAGCCGTATTGATCGTCAGTAGCCGGGCTCCCTTTTAAAGCCGGGGAAGCCTCCGGTTTCTCAGACTGAACAACGAGGGTTGGAATAAAACTCTTGGCCGCAAGCTTCTCAAGGTCGAAGTTTTTTCCTGAACGCCCGTTTTCCGTCAATCCAACCGCAGTGCCGCCGGACAGTTTAGTCCGCTCCTCTTGGCCGCTCAATACGGTAGCAGAGAATGCAGGCCTGGCGTTGACAGCAAAATTGCGGGCACCCGCCGTATCTTCCGGATGATGGGCATTCGATGAGTTGACCTGCGCCATTTCATACGGCTGGCCGTTCATCAAAGAGGGTTCCGCCACTTTAAACAAAGACAATAGGTCGTGGAACGTCTGGGTCACCATTTGCAGGCGGTCCGCCAGGCTTTGCAGTTTCGGATCGACGGAAACAGTATTGTTGACGGAATCGAGCACTTCTTTCACAATCCGCCGCGCGTCCTGCAGATTAATCTGCGAAAAGGTGAGTCCGTTTGCCGGCTGTACGGCCGTATTATCCATATTTTTACTTTTTGTAGGCACATCGTCGGCAGGAGCATTCGTCTTGACAATGATCATGGATGCTACATTGCCATCCGTCGCTGTGCCTTGCAGCAGCTTTGAGGCGTTTTGCAGCCATGACTGCATATCCGCATCCTGAATGATTAGCTCCGCAAGCGGCGTTCCACTGTCGAGTACACTACTTACCATCGCCAAAGCTTCTGAAGGCGGCAGGGGCTTCTCCTGTACGGGCAGCTGCATCAAAGGCAAGCTTTGCATCATTGCGAGCAGTGACATAAGCTCATTGTTTTTCTTCGCAGGATCTTGATGATCCGGTGTCAAAAGCTCTCCAATGACCGAACCAAAACCGGCAGCGTCATTCGAGGCTCCGGATGGAGACGTTCCCGCACTTTCAGTCAGCGCAGAAACCGTATTGCCGGCCGCAGGCATGGCAGCGGAAAGATTCACCGGAACATTTATCGATAGATTCATTTTTTCACCTCCTTTCAATCATTTTCGTCTCCACGACCAACATCTCGTCTCAATTCTGAGCAACCAAACGGGAAGTGATCAGCGCCGCCGTCTCCTTCGATAGCTCGGATAGGGAAGTAAGGACTTTTGATCGAGAAGCGCTGTCCATTGAATTCAGTATGGCGAGCACTTTGTCCGGATTCGATTTTTGCATTTCCAACAGTACGGTGGCCGCGCTCCTCGGCGTCATGCTCGCAAAGGTCTGGCCGACGTCCTCTCTGCTCATGGGGGCTCCCGTTTTTGACGCCTGGCTTTCATTCAGCTTTGCCCTTTCCTGAAGCGCCGCCGTCTGCCTGTCCTTGACAGGCACCGGATCCTTTAACAACGAAGTGACTTCCGCCGCTCTCTTCGGGTTCATCTTCTCCAAAACCCTTACCCTGTCGTCCGGCCTCATCGCGCTCAGGATCAGAACCCCTTCGTTTGGGGTCATGTTCTCTATAATTGGCGCCGATTTACTCGGAGTCATCTTCGAATACATGGACGCGAGCTGCTGGATCTGTGCGGAATACTCTTCATCGGTCTGGGTTTTCGCTTGCATACTCTCATCCAGATTCGAAACCTTGCTCTGCAGATCCTTGATCGTCTGGTCCTTTAGCTGATTGTCCTGCTCCGCTTTCTTGAGCTGTTCGTCCTTTGAGGCCAGCTTTCCGTTCAACTCGCTTACCTGCTTGCCGTCGTTGTTCGACTGCGCCTGGCCGGCCTGCGGCGTTTTCGTCCCCGCTCCCTTGGCGTCCGGAAGCATGGTACCTGCAAGCGGAATCGAACGGACCGTTTTCATCAAGCTGCCGGCGACGTCGTAACCGAAGATCGAGAACAGCACGCCGACCAGCACGGCTGTAAAAACAAGAGGAATAATGAGCCATATCAATATTCTTTCCAGCCAGCCTCCGGATCCGGCCTTCTCCTTAGCCACGTCCTCCACCTCCTTTACCGTCTTTCAGGCTAATGCTTTGTATGACGGTTGGCCGCCATTTCATCCAGCATGATCTGCTCTTTTTTGCGGGATTCTGCGGTGAACTGCTGGTGGGCTTTCTCCTTCGCCTTGAGCCACACCTTTTCCTGCAGCAGGGACGCGGTCAAACGGTGCTGCCGGACATCCACCGACTCCTGGGCGCTGTCCACTTCATCCTTCTTTCTTTTGATCTGCAAGTCCAAATGGTTCACATACTGCTGCAGCAGCTGCATTTCCGAAGCTCTGGCACGCTGGGTGGCCGCCTGGCTCAAATCCTCGCGCAGCTGCTCCTTGATTTCATGCAACTCACTTAAACGCCCCTCTTCCCTGCGCAGGATCCCTATCGCGTCAGACAGCACCCACTCGGCCTGCGTCTTTTCACTCGTCTTTAAATCAACAATTTTCTGGAAGCAATACTGAAACCGCATGAATCAAGTCATCTCCTGTAAAATTCGTTCATTAACCGCTGCAGCGATTCTTCATATGATACTTTTTCGGTCGTTTTCTGCTTGGTAAAATCGTTAATGGACTGAATAAATTCAATCGACATATCTATGTCTTTGTTGGAGCCTTTCTGGTACGCCCCTATATTGATCAAATCCTCCGAATCTCTGTAAGTAGCCAGCATTTGCTTCAGGAATTCGGCCGCTTCCATCTGTTCCGGAGGCACGATTTCCTTCATTACGCGGGATACGCTGGCCAGCACGTCGATTGCCGGATAATGTCCTTTGTTCGCTATTCCCCGGTTCAGTACGATATGCCCGTCCAGTATTCCCCTCACTGCGTCCGCAATCGGTTCGTTCATATCGTCCCCGTCTACAAGCACGGTGTAAAAAGCGGTAATGGAACCCTTGGCGCCGTTTCCGGATCGTTCCAGCAGCCTCGGCAGCATCGCGAACACCGACGGAGTATATCCCCTTGTTGCAGGAGGTTCTCCTACAGCCAGTCCCACTTCTCTCTGGGCCATGGCAAACCGCGTAACGGAGTCCATCATCAGCATCACATTCAAGCCCCGGTCGCGAAAATATTCGGCGATGCTGGTGGCGATCATAGCTCCCTTGATGCGGATTAAAGCCGGCTGATCGGATGTGGCGACGATTACGACTGAACGCGACAAACCCTCGGGGCCAAGGTCCCTTTCGATAAAGTCCAGCACCTCTCTGCCGCGTTCGCCGATCAGCGCGATGACATTGACATCGGCGGAAGTATTGCGGGCAATCATCCCCAATAAAGTACTTTTACCTACGCCGGATCCGGCAAAAATGCCTACACGCTGTCCCTTGCCGATAGTCAGCAGACCGTCTATGCAGCGGACGCCCACGCTCAGAGGATCCAGCACCCTCGGCCTGGACAAAGGATTGCTCGGCTGGTTATGGGTTGAATAACGGCTCATTCTGGGCGGCAAAAACGTCCCGTCCAGCGGCTGTCCCAAGCCGTCAAGCACTTTGCCCAACAATTCGTGACCGACCTGGACGGTAAGAGGCTTGCCTGTACCTGCTACATCGCAGCCGGGGCCGATCGAATGCAATTCTCCGAGAGGCATCAGAATTACCTTATTGTTGCGGAATCCGACCACCTCCGCTTTCAGCGGCTTGGCGGATTTCAAAGGATAGATAAGACAGACGTCACCGACGCTCACATCGGGACCTTCCGATTCTACCGTCAAGCCGATCACTTGAGTCACTTTCCCGTTTACACGGATCGGATCCAACTGATGGAGCTGCTCGATGTACTTCGCTGCCTGGGGTATCTTACCCATCCTCAGCCACTTCCCCGCCTCGCACCGCCATACTCTGCAGTACGGTTTTGATTTCCTTCAATTGAGCGTCCACCCTTGCATCTATGCTTCCAAAGGAGGAACGGATAACGCAACCCTGGTCGTTAACGGACGCATCGGGAATAATCTGCAGCTCCGCTTGGGAATCCAGCGCGAGTGCAAGCTCTTCCCTGGCATCCTGGATATATTGAAAATGTTTCGGTGAAACACACAAAGTAATGGCTCCGTTTTCCCTTCTTCTCGATAGCAGCTGTGAAATATACTGCACGATCCATTCTGGTGCAACTGTCAGCTGGCGTCCGATAATTTTTTCCGCAATAGCACAGCTGAGTTCAATCAGGAACGGCTCCGCTTCCTGGATAATCTGGCTTTTTAAAGCGTAAGACTGTTCAAGAATTTGGCCTGCCTCCGACAGCATGTCCGTATACTTCTGCTGCACTTCATTTCTGGCCTGTTCCAGGCCTTCTTCATACCCCTGGCCGAATGCTTTGCTTCTGGACTCTTCCAACACTTCGCCGTCAAGCTTTCTGCGTTCTTCCCACCACATCTGTATGTCGTGCCCGGCTTGCTCTTTCAGCTGTTCAATTTCCTGCATCGCGTGCCTGAGCTGCTCTTCCGCGTAAGTTTCCGCATCAAGCAGGATCTGGTCTTTCAGCGACTGTGCTTTATGAAGTTCTTCCATCTCTTCGGCAGTCATCGTTTCTTCTTGCACTGCTTCTTCCACAGGAAGGGCTGCGGGAGCTTCAACAATCATGGCGTCATCAACCGAGCAGTAATTCCATACTTTTATGACGTTAGACAATAATATCATCTCCTCCACCCCGGGCGATGATGATTTCACCCGCCTCTTCCAAACGGCGGATCGTGGCCACGATTCGGGTCTGGGCTTCTTCCACATCCCGGAGTCTGACAGGTCCCATATATTCCATTTCTTCTTTGAACGTTTCCGCCATCCTCTTGGACATATTCTTGAAGATCGTCTCGCGCACTTCTTCGCTGGCCACCTTCAGAGCCAACTGCAGGTCGGCGTTTTCCAGGTCCCGAATGATGCGCTGTATGGAGCGGTTATCAATATGCACGATATCCTCGAAGACGAACATCCGCTTCTTGATTTCTTCCGCAAGCTCGGGATCCTGAATTTCCAAGGAATCGAGGATGGTCCGTTCCGTTCCGCGGTCGACGCCGTTCAGAATTTCAACAATCGCCGGAATCCCTCCGGTCGAAGTGTAGTCCTGGGTTACGGTTGCGGACAGCTTCTGCTCCAGTACTCTTTCCACCTGCGCGATAACTTCGGGAGATGTGCTGTCCATGAGCGCAATCCTCTTGGCGACATCCGCCTGTTTCTCCTGCGGCAGCGAGGACAAAATAATGGAAGCCTGCTCCGATTTTAAATAAGACAGAACCAAAGCGATCGTCTGGGAATTCTCATTCTGGATAAAGTTAAGAATTTGGGCAGGGTCCGCTTTTCTGGCAAAATCAAAAGGACGGACCTGCAGCGTAGCCGTTAACCGGTTGATGATATCGATAGCTTTTTGCGAGCCCAACGCTTTCTCGAGAACTTCTTTGGCGTAGGCAATCCCGCCTTGAGAAATAAATTCCTGCGCCAAGCAAATTTCATGGAACTCCTTCAGAATGGACTCCTTATCCAGATTATCAACCTTGCGTACGTTGGCGATTTCCAAAGTTAACTGTTCGATCTCTTCATCTCTTAAGTGTTTGAATATTTGCGCAGAAACCTCCGGGCCCAAGGTGATCAGCAGTATTGCAGCTTTCTGGCGGCCCGTTAATCCCTGTTGCTGAACTCTGGCCAAACATGACACCCCTATTCATCGACTAACCAAGTACGGAGCAAGTTGACGAATTCCTCCGGTTTCTTCTTTGCGAGCGATTCGAGCTGTTTGCGGACTTGATTGTCGTTAGATACAGTTTCAAGATCAATGGTCGGATACTCCGCTTTCGGAGGCGCGGCTGCAAACTCATCTTTTTCCTCACGCTTATGCTTTCTTCTCATCCAGAAGAAAACTCCACCCGCGAGAAGCGCTGTCGCCAATGCGCCGAGCCCTCCGTACAGCAGCCAGCTGGAATTGGTGTTGCTGCTTGCGGCGGCTGCAGTACCTGCAAAAGGCGTCGCCATCACGGATACTTTCTGCGCTAACTGAGCCTCCGTGTAGGTCACTCTGGAATCAGCCAGTGACGCTCTTACGATGTTGACCAGCAGTTTGTTCACTTCATTGATCGTTTGTGGAGATAAAGAATTCGGATCATTTTTATTTGGTGGTTCAATTCCCACATTAATGGTTAAATCTTTAACAACGAATGGAGAGTACGTGATCTCGTCATTGATATGGTTCACTTCGTAATTTACCGTGCGCGAAACCTCTTCGGATTTGGATTTGCCCGAACCGGTCGCTCCCGGATAACCAGGCACGTCCGTCCCCCCCGTACCGGGAGTCCCTCCGGCAGCGGCGCCGCCGTCACTGGTGTAGTTCTTTTGTATCTCCTGCAACGATATTTCCAGGCCCTTCTGGTCAATCTGATTAGGCGCGGTCACCATCTTGCGGCTCGTTTTTTGCTCGTCAAAATTCATGGTGCTGAACACGCTGACAATGACTTTATCCTTGCCCAGAATATTGCCCAGCATCGTTTGCACCGTCTTCTGCACATCGTTGCGGTACTGGTTATTAATTGAGAACATTTGGGCCGGCGTATTCTGGAGCGATCCCGAAGCGCCGCCGGTAGCATTCGGTCCTTTGGAGAAATTAAGCATATCGCCGTTCTGGTCAGAGATGGTAATGTTTTCCGTTGGAAGATTCTTGACGCTGTGAGATACCAGATTATAAAAAGTGTCTATCTTCGCTTGGTCCAATACATAACCTGGTTTGATATTTAGCACGACCGAAGCGGACGCTTTGTCCTGATTGGCAGGAAGGAAGCGATCCGGTTCCGGCAAAGAAATCAGCACTTTTGATGAACCGATGGCTTGATTCTGGTTAATTAACTGCTGCAGCTCCCCTTGAACCGCGTTGATATATTTTACATTGAATTCTTTGTCGCTTGTAGTCATACTGCTTTTGGAGTCAAAAGCGCCGTAACCGACATTGCCGTTCTTGTTCAATCCTTGCGATTCGACGTCCAGCTTTACGCTCGCGACCATATTCCTTGGAACCCCGATGCTTTTTCCGTCCGAACTGAGTTGATACGGTATTTTTGCCGTATCCAGGTAAGTCTTGATCGCCGCCGCATCCCCGGGCTGCAAATTCGTGTAGGCGAGCGCGTACTCTGTTTTGGACAAGTTGTAAGAGATAATGCCGATCGTCGCGATCATGATCAATACCGATGCGACGATCGTTATTTTATTCGCCCTGCTGAATCCATTCCAATACTGCTTGATTCGCGCCCAGTATCGGGCTAACGTTTCGTTCACTTTCTCACCTCATCTACAAATCGGACAGCCGCTTAAGGAATTACAATTGAGTTCGCATGATCTCTTGGTAGGCTTCCACAGCTTTGTTGCGAATTTGAACCGTCAATTCCAATCCAAGCGACGCCTTTTCCGTAGCGATCATCAATTGATGAACATCCGAGGTCTGCCCCGTGACAAACTGTTGATCGAGGCTGTTCACCCGGGCTTGCTGCTCATTAAGCTTGTCCATGGCCTCCGTCAGGAAGCCTCCGAACTGCTTCGACAGCTCCGAAGCCCCCGTCTGTGCGAACAACTGCTTCGGCGCTGCTTGGGCAGCCTGGAGAGGCATACTACCAATGCCGTTAATCATATCCATTCCCCCACCCTGTCATCTGTGATTGTATTATTTTCCGATTTCCAAAGCCTTCGTGATCATCGCCTTGGACGCGTTCAGCGCCGTTACGTTCGCCTCATAGGAGCGGCTGGCCGAAATCATATCCACCATTTCTTTCATGACATCGACATTCGGCATCATGACATATCCGTTCGCATCCGCGTCGGGATGGCTCGGATTATAGACCGGTTTTGCGGGCGCCGTATCTTCAAAAATTTTCGTAACTTTAACCCCCTCGCCTGTGCCGTCAGTCATGGCGTTCTTCAGCATTTGGTCAAAAGATTGTTGCGTCTTGGGTTCCAGTGTCACAAGCTTGCGCTGGTAAGGCTCCCACTTGCCGTTCACTAGTTTGCCGCGAGTCGTATCCGCATTGGCGATATTTGACGAAATCACGTCCATGCGCAGGCGCTGAGCGGTTAAAGCCGAGGCGCTGATGTCGAAACCGTTTGTTAACCTCATGTATTATCGGACTCCTCCAATCGCTGTACGGAGATGTTTAATCTCGCCGCCCACCTGCTGAATGATCGTATTGTAAGTGAGTTGATTCTTGGCCATCAAACTCATTTCATAATCCACATCCACGTTATTCAAATTGTTGTTCAGCGCGGTGTTTCTGTCTTCAACCACTTTAGCTGTCACGGGTGCCGAAGCATTGCCGATATTAAAATGTCTCGAATCCGTGCGGATACCCGTCAATGTCTGCTGGTTGTCCATTTGCTTGCGCAGCAGCTCTTCGAATTGAACATCGGATCGTTTGAACAGAGGAGTGTCGACATTTGCGATATTGTTTGAGATTACCTTTTGCCGGAGTGCCGAAGCGTTAAGGGAATTTTCCAGCAGATTAAAACCGGGATTATTCAATAAGAACATAAACGAAGCCATCCCTTTCGCAAGTAGTAGTGTGCTCTAGATTATTCAACGTTTGAGTGGAATAATCCTCCTTTGTTCGACAAATAAATACAAAAATTTTAAAAGAATTGTCTATTCTTAGAAAAACTTTCTATACTAAATAGTGAATAAATGAAGCGCTGAACACAATAAGAAAAAAGCCCTATCTTTTCAGACAGGGCCTGCTCTTTGTGCTCCGAAATAACTATTTACATTTAACCTTTTAATTGTTCCAATCCCTGCAGCAGCTGATCGTTCAATACACGGATGTAAGTTCCCTTCATGCCGAGCGACCGTGTTTCAATAACGCCCGCACTCTCAAGCTTGCGCAGCGCGTTAACGATGACCGACCTGGTGATGCCAACGCGATCCGCGATTTTACTTGCCACCAGCAGTCCTTCCTTGCCGCTCAGCTCCTCAAAAATATGTTCAACGGCTTCCAGCTCGCTGAAAGAAAGAGACCCGACCGCAACCTGCACGACGGCCTTGCTCCTCGCTTCCACCTCGTTCTCCTCGGCTCTCATTCTCACGATTTCCATGGCCACGACCGTTGCCCCGTACTCCGCCAAGATCAAATCGTCATCGATAAAAGGCTTCTCTTTGCGCGTCAATACCAAAGTGCCGAGCCGATCGCCGGCTCCCAGCACCGGCACCACAGTGACGAATTTTTGTTCCAGCAGGGTGCGGTCCAAGTCCTTTACATTGTTGCCCGCGTCCTCACGGTTTAAGTTGGATGCCGTCTCTTCGATGCGCAGCAAATAGTCGTTATACTCCGGGGGAACTCTGCGGTCTTCCGTGATAAGATTTTGCTCATCCTGGGGGCGGAACTCGTTGGCCATGGAAAATCCCAATATCTTGCCTTTTCTGCTTATCACATACACGTTCGATTCTATAATCCCGCCCAGCACTTCAGCCATCTCCACGAAATTTACCGCATGGCCCGCTTCCTTCTGCAAAAGCCGGTTTAACGTCCTGGTCTTCATTAACAAACTCATTAGTTCCTGCCTCCAACAATTCCTTTAAAAAAAATGTCCATCTCGGTTGTGTTTTTTTTGCAAATGTTCCGTTACAAAATATATTGGCTTAAATCGCGGTTTTGAACAATATCCGACAATTTTTCCCTTACATATTCAGGCGTTATGGTAAAATTATCCAGATTAATGTCGGAAGCTTCAAAGGACAAGTCCTCGAGCAGCTTCTCCAGAATCGTATGCAGCCGCCTCGCTCCGATGTTGTCCGTGTTCTGATTCACTTCCGCGGCAATCCGCGCGATCTCCTCGATAGCCCCGTCGGAAAATTCGACTGTAAGCCCCTCGGTCTGGAGCAGTGCCGTATACTGTTTGGTCAGCGCGTTCTGCGGTTCTTTCAATATCCTGATAAAATCCTCCTGCAGCAGGTTGGTCAGCTCCACCCGGATCGGAAAGCGTCCCTGCAGTTCCGGTATCAGATCCGAAGGCTTTGCGATATGGAAAGCACCCGCCGCGATAAAGAGCACGTAATCCGTTTTGACCGGACCGTATTTGGTCATGATGGTAGAGCCTTCCACAATTGGCAGAATGTCGCGCTGGACGCCTTCTCTTGATACATCCGGGCCGTGCCCCCTGCCTCCCGAGGCGATTTTGTCGATCTCATCGATAAAGATGATACCGTTCTGTTCCGCTCTCCGGATGGATTCCTGTATAACGTCGTCCATATCCATCAGCTTCTGGGCTTCTTCCTGAATCAGCACTTTACGCGCTTCCTTGACGGAAAGCTTGCGCTTCTTCGTTTTTTTAGGCATTAAATTTCCGAACAGCTCCTGCATATTCATTCCCATTTGTTCATTGTTCTGCCCTGCTAGCATATCCATCATAGACGGGGAATTGTCCTCTACATCGATTTCGATGATCTCATCCTCCAGCTCGCCCTGATGCAGCTTGGCAGCCGCTTCACTTCTCTTTGCGCTCAATTGGCTGTCCTTTTGCTCTTCATTGTCGCTGCTTACATTCTGGCCTCCGAAAAACACCTCGAGCGGATTGCGCTGCTGTTTTTGCTTGTTGGGATTAGGCACCAGTATCGACACGAGACGCTCGTTGGCCAGGTTTTCCGCTTTATCCTTAAGCTTCTCCGTCATTTCGGATTTCACCATACGGATAGAAGTTTCCACAAGATCGCGCACCATCGCCTCCACATCGCGGCCGACGTAGCCGACTTCCGTGAACTTGGTGGCTTCCACTTTGATAAAAGGAGCGTTCGCGATTTTGGCCAATCTCCTCGCGATTTCCGTCTTGCCGACGCCAGTAGGGCCAATCATAAGAATATTCTTTGGAATAATCTCGTCGCGGATCGACTCTTCCAGCCGGCTTCTGCGGTAACGGTTTCTGAGCGCCACGGCTACAGACTTCTTCGCATTCTTTTGGCCGACGATGTATTTATCCAATTCCGTTACGATTTCTTTCGGGGTAAGAGAAACATTCCTCACAGTCATTCCTCCTGATCATTACGAAATAGACCGGCTCTAATTCAGTTCTTCGACAATGATATTGTTGTTAGTATAAACGCAAATCTCCGCAGCCATAGTCAGGGCGGCATGGGCGATTTCCTTGGCAGTCATGTGCGGAGCATACCGGTACAACGCTCTTCCTGCAGCCAGCGCGAAGCTTCCTCCAGAGCCGATCGCGACGATGCCGTCGTCAGGTTCTATAATTTCGCCATTGCCGGAAATAAGCAAAAGCCCCTGGGCGTCCATCACGATCATCATCGCCTCCAGCTTTCTAAGCACGCGGTCGGAGCGCCAATCCTTCGCAAGCTCCACTGCCGCTCTTTGCAGATTGCCCTGATGCTCTTCGAGTTTGTTCTCGAATTTCTCAAATAAAGTAATGGCATCCGCAACGGACCCGGCAAAGCCGGCAATCACTTTCCCTCTGTAAAGCCGTCTTACCTTCTTGGCGCTGTTCTTCATAATCATGCTGTTGCCAAAGGTCACTTGGCCGTCTCCGGCGATAGCCCCCATACCGTTATGCTTGATGGCAAAAATGGTCGTCGCGTGAAAGGTTTGTTCCAACGTTCAACCCCCCTTTTATGAATGAGCCGCCTTCATTTGAATAATTTACGAAATACTAACATTCCTGCCCTTAGCAAAGACAAGAGCAATCCTGTGCTCACCCATTCTCTGTCGGTGAAAAAGGGAATGGCCACCTGGAAACGATAACCGTCAATCCTCGGCAAATGCGGGAAAGAAGCTCGCGGGCTCGGTGCTTGAGCAAAGATTGCATCTTTTGTTTGGAATATTGCAAAAATTATAGTAACACGCCGAGGCTTAGCCTAACAAGTTGACTTGTGTAAAAGTTGTGAAAAATTCTGAATACTTCCCAAAGCCCTGTCAGCGATATGTTCATACTTTATTTTTTTGTTCTTTATCCGTTCCTCCAGAGGCGGGAAAAGTCCGAAATTGGCGTTCATAGGTTGAAAATGTTTGAAATCGGCTGTGGTGATATACTGCGCCATACTTCCAAGCGCGGTTTCAGCCGGCAGTACGAGGCTTTCCTGTCCTTTAGCCATTCGTCCGGCGTTAAGCCCCGCAATCAAGCCCGATGCCGCGGATTCGACATAGCCTTCCACCCCGGTCATTTGTCCGGCAAAAAACAGCGTATCCCTGTTCTTGAACTGATAAGTCGGCTTCAGAAGGCTCGGCGAATTGATGAACGTGTTGCGGTGCATCACTCCGTAGCGGACAAACTCAGCGTTATCCAACCCCGGAATCATGGAAAATACCCGCTTCTGCTCCCCCCACTTGAGGTGGGTCTGGAAACCGACGAGATTGTACAGCGTGCCTGCCGCGTTGTCCTGTCTCAATTGAACTACAGCAAAAGGCAGCTTGCCTGTGTGGGGGTTGACCAGGCCCACCGGCTTCATCGGGCCGTACAGCGCAGTCTGCTTGCCGCGCTTCATCATCACCTCGATCGGCATGCAGCCCTCGAAGTAGATTTCCTTCTCGAACTCCTTAACCGGCGCGACTTCGGCAGTGATTAAAGCGTCATAGAAAGCGTTGAATTCCTCTTCCGTCATCGGGCAGTTCAGGTACGCGGCTTCTCCTTTGTCATATCGGGATGCAAGGTATACCTTGTCCATATTGATGGAATCTTTCTCCACGATAGGAGCCGCCGCATCGTAAAAATAAAGATATTCCTCTCCCATCAGCTCCTTCAGCTGTGCGGAAAGCGTGGGAGACGTAAGCGGTCCGGTAGCGACAACGGTGATTCCTTCTTCCGGCAGGCTTTCCACTTCTTCATTGCGGACCTCAATCAGCGGATGGTTCCGCAGAGTGGACGTCACGGCGTCGGAAAACAGGTCGCGGTCCACTGCCAAGGCGCCTCCCGCCGGTACCGCCGTTTCGTCGGCCGCTTTCATAATAAGTGATTTCATTCTGCGCATCTCTTCCTTCAGCACGCCGACCGCGTTGGTCAAGCCGTTGGCGCGCAGCGAGTTGCTGCAGACGAGCTCTGCGAATTTATCGGAAATGTGCGCCGGCGTTTTACGCACCGGGCGCATTTCGTATAATATGACCGGAACGCCCTGGCTTGCGATCTGCCATGCGGCCTCGCTTCCTGCAAGGCCGGCTCCGATCACAGTAACTTTCTGTAAGTCTGACAAAGCGGTTTCCTCCTAAGAGCTTTGCGGAGCAAAGCTGTCATCATAAGCATCAACTTTGAGCTTTGCGGAGCAAAGCTTCATCTTTCACAGCTCATCCTACATCTCATCCAGAGCTTCTTCCTCTTGCGCTTCTTCTTTATGGCTGCACTGTGTGCACTGATAAGTGGTACCGTTCTTCGTCCGCTTCTCGACCATATATGAACCGCAATGAGGGCAAGGTTTGTCTACCGGCTTATCCCAGGAAACAAACTCGCATTCAGGGTAACGGTCGCAGCCGTAGAAAATGCGTCCTTTTCTGCTTCTTCGTTCAATAATATGTCCTTCTCCGCAGGAAGGGCATGTGACGCCGATGTCCTTGACGATCGGTTTGGTATTGCGGCAGTCCGGAAATCCGGAACAGGCCAGAAATTTGCCAAACCGGCCCATTTTATAGACCAGCGGTTTGCCGCATTTTTCGCACACTTCATCTGAGACTTCGTCCTGGATTTCAATTTCCTTCATCTCTTCTTCCGCCACTTCAAGCCGCTTCTCGAACGATCGGTAGAAAGAGTCCAGAACCTTTACCCAATCTTCCTTCCCTTCTTCCACATGATCAAGGTCGTCCTCCATATGAGCGGTGAATTCGACATCAAGGATTTCTGGGAAAAACTCCACCATCAGCTGAATGACCAGCTCGCCCAATTCGGTCGGGACGAATTTTTTCTCTTCGATCGCCACATATCCGCGCTTTTGGATCGTTTCCAAGGTAGGGGCATAAGTGCTCGGCCGCCCGATTCCAAGTTCCTCCAAAGCTTTTACGAGGCGTGCTTCCGTATATCTGGGCGGCGGCTGGGTGAAATGCTGCTTGGGATCTAGCTTGCTTTGCTTGATGGACTCGCCCTGTTTGAGAGGAGGCAGCAGCTTTTCATCATCCGTCGTTTCATCGTCGCTGCCCTCAACGTAAACCTTCATAAATCCAGCAAATTTAAGCTTCGATCCGACAGAACGGAAGGTCGTATCGGCTACCGTGAAATCGACCGTCATTGTATCGAGTATGGCGGAGGACATTTGGCTTGACACGAACCGTTCCCAGACGAGTTTATACAACCGGAACTGGTCCCGGCTTAAATACTCTTTCACCGACTCCGGTTCCCTGCCAACCGAACTGGGCCTTATCGCTTCGTGAGCGTCCTGGGCGTTGGCGTTTTTCTTGAGATAAACACGCGGCGTTTCCGGATAGAATCCGCCGCCGTATTTGTTCAGGATGTACTCCTTCGCTTCTTCCTGGGCAACAGGCGAGATCCGTGTCGAGTCGGTACGCATGTAGGTGATCAAGCCGACAGTGCCTTCTGTTTTGCCGAGGTCAATCCCCTCATAAAGCTGCTGGGCCACAGACATCGTCTTGGCTGCGCGAAAGTTGAGCTTCCTGGCGGCTTCCTGCTGCAGGGAGGAAGTTATGAACGGCGGAGAAGGGTTCCTTTGCCGCTCTTTCTCCTTCACTTCGCTCACTACAAAATCGGCTTTCGCGATACGGTCTACGATGTCTTTAACCTCTGCCTCGTTGTGCAGCTCTTTCTTCTGACCGTTAATGCCATAAAATTTTGCCTCAAATTGACTTCCTTTGCTGATCAATTGAGCCGTAATCGTCCAATATTCTTCAGGCTCAAACGACTTTATCTCATTTTCGCGGTCGATAATGAGCTTGCACGCAACCGACTGCACCCGCCCCGCCGACAGCCCTTTCTTCACTTTCTTCCATAATAAAGGGCTGATTTTGTAACCGACCAGACGATCGAGAATTCTGCGGGCTTGTTGAGCGTTTACAAGATCCTGGTTGATTTTGCGCGGCGTCTTGAACGCGTCCTTGACCGCTTGCTTCGTAATTTCGTTAAAAACGACACGGCAGGCCTCATCTTCATTCAGCTCCAGGTAATGGGCCAGATGCCAGGCAATGGCTTCGCCTTCACGGTCCGGGTCGGCCGCGAGAAATACTTTTTTGACTTTCTTCCTGGCGTCTTTCAATTCTTTGAGTACGGAGCCTTTTCCACGGATGGTAATATATTTAGGTTCGAAATTTTTATCGACTTCTACGCCAATTTGGCTTTTGGGAAGGTCCCTGATGTGCCCCATCGATGCTTTCACGATGTATTTGCTGCCTAAGTATTTACCGATGGTTTTTGCTTTTGCGGGTGATTCCACAATGACTAGAGAATCTGCCATAGGCCTAACCTTCCTCCCAAACCGAAAATAATAAGTTTATGTTAAATCGATGTATATGCGGAACCAGGCAGTAATTTTGCCTTGTTTTTTAAAATTAACGATAACAGAACTGCATGTAAATGTCCAAAATCAAATCGTGTCGTTTCCAATAAGGAATCAAATGTAAGAATTTCCGAATGTATTAAATCGTATACCAATTGTTCCTCATTTGTCAAAATAGTGTGAATTTGCCGGGAGGATTCCACCTCTTGAGAAGGTAATGCATAACCGTATTCCTCCAAAATGTCGCCAGCTTCCGTAACCATCTTGGCTCCCTGTTTGATGAGCTGCAGCGTGCCCCTGCTTTTGGGCGAGGTGGCGGGACCGGGCACGGCGTATACGTCCCTCGATTCTTCCATGGCTTGATCTGCGGTGATGAGAGAGCCGCTCCTTTCCGCCGCTTCCACTACAAGCACTCCCAGGCTCAATCCTGCGATAATCCGGTTTCTCAGCGGAAAAAGGCCCGGATGCACCTTCGTTCCTATCGGATATTCGGAAATGAGCACACCCTGCGCGGCGATATCCCTGTATAATGAGAGGTTTTCAGGCGGATACACCTGATCGACGGGACAGCCCAGCACAGCGATCGTTCCAGCCTTTCCTTTTAACGCTCCAAGATGAGCTTCCGTGTCTATGCCGCGCGCCAAGCCGCTCACCACCGCCATACCGGCTTGGGACAGCTCAAACGACAGGCTCTCCGCCATCTTCTTGCCGTAAGCGGTGGGTGTCCTTGTGCCGACAATGCCGATAGAAGGTTCTCCCAACAGCTCCATTCGGCCTAGGGCATACAAAATCCACGGCGGCTGGGAAACTTGCTTCAAAATGGGAGGATAATCAGCGTCATAAATTGTTATAATCTGAGCGCTTTCCTTCCTGTATAAGCCCAGCCGTTCGAGGATAAATTCCTCGTTCAGCTGTCCCGACACTACTCTGGCTTTATCCTCCCGCAGTCCAAAGGACTTCAGCTGTGCGGCAGACATACACAATAGGGAAGGAAGATCCTCCACAGCGTTTATAAGGGTTAAAATCGTTTTCCAGCCGATCCCGGGCAGCTCGTGCCCCGAATATTACGTCTCTTGCCTCCATTGTCCATTCCCCTTTCAAAAAAAAACCTTTCAATTCCCTTGAGGGAAATGAAAGGTTGCTTACCTTTTGAGAAAATATTATTTTTTGGTGACGCATTTCTCCAGCAGGCCTTTTTCCTCAAGAACGGCTACCAGTGTCGCACCCATCTCGGATGGAGTAGCGGCAACGCGGATTCCGCATGCTTCAAGAGTGGCCACCTTCTCGGCGGCTGTCCCTTTGCCTCCGGAAATGATCGCTCCGGCATGTCCCATTCTTTTGCCGGCAGGCGCTGTTTTACCGCCGATAAATCCGACCACAGGCTTGTTCATGTTGGCTTTGATCCATTCAGCCGCTTCTTCTTCCGCAGCTCCGCCGATCTCGCCGATCATGATGACCGCGTAAGTGTCCTCATCTTCGTTGAATCTTTTCAGGATGTCGATGAACTCGCAGCCCTTCACCGGGTCTCCGCCGATACCTACTGCAGAGGATTGTCCGATTCCGCGGGTAGTGAGCTGATGAACCGCTTCATAAGTCAAGGTTCCGCTGCGGGAAACAACTCCTACATGGCCGGGAGTGTGAATGTATCCCGGCATAATCCCGATTTTGCACTCTCCTGGAGTAATGACGCCCGGGCAGTTCGGTCCGATCAGGACGGTTCTTTTGCCTTCCATATAACGCTTGACTTTCACCATATCGAGGACAGGAATGCCTTCGGTGATACAAATGACCAGATCCAGATCCGCATCGACCGCTTCGATGATGGAATCCGCGGCAAATGCCGGAGGAACATAAATTACGGAAGCTGTCGCGCCGGTTTCCTTCTTGGCTTGCTCTACCGTATTGAATACGGGCAGTTCAACGGTAGTGCCGTTCTCCAATGAAATCTCTACCTTGGTTCCGCCCTTTCCCGGCGTTACCCCGCCGACCATTTGGGTCCCGTAGTCCAGGCCGCCTTTTGTGTGAAACATTCCTGTGGAACCGGTGATTCCTTGAGTAATGACTTTTGTATTCTTGTTCACCAAAATACTCATTCTATTTTCACATCCCCCGAAATATTTGTCCTTACTTCACAAGAGCAACGATTTTTTGGGCTCCGTCCGCCATCGAATCCGCAGCGACAATGTTCAAGCCGGACTCGTTCAGCATCTTTTTGCCCAGATCAACGTTGGTGCCTTCCAGGCGCACAACCAGGGGACGATCAAGCTTCACCTGCTTGGCCGCTTCGATGACTCCGCTTGCGATGACGTCACAGCGCATAATACCGCCGAAAATGTTCACGAAGATTCCTTTTACTTTGCTGTCGGAAAGAATAATCTTGAACGCTTCGGTCACTTTCTCCTCCGTAGCGCCGCCGCCTACGTCAAGGAAGTTGGCAGGGTCTCCGCCGTAGTGCTTGATGATGTCCATAGTCGCCATGGCGAGACCGGCGCCGTTCACCATGCATCCGATATTGCCGTCCAACGCGATATAGCTGAGGTCAAATTTGGAAGCCTGGATTTCCTTGTCGTCTTCTTCATCCAGGTCGCGCAGCTCCAGAATATCCTTGTGGCGGAACAATGCGTTGGAGTCGAAATTGAGCTTCGCGTCGAGAGCCATTACATCGCCGTCGCCTGTTACGACCAGCGGGTTGATCTCTGCGATGGAGCAGTCTTTATCCACAAATGCAGTATATAGGGCGATCATAAATTTAGCCGCTTTGTTAACCAGCTCGTTAGGAATGTTAATTGCATAAGCCAACTTTCGGGCTTGGAACGGCAGCAAACCAACGGCGGGATCAATTACTTCTTTGAAAATTTTCTCAGGCGTGCGCTCGGCCACTTCTTCAATCTCCGTGCCGCCCTCTTCGGACGCCATCATGACTACACGGCCGGTGACACGGTCGATGACCACACCCACGTAGTATTCTTTCTTAATGTCGCAGCCCTGCTCGATGAGCAGACGCTTCACTTCTTTGCCTTCCGGACCGGTCTGGTGAGTGACAAGCACTTTCCCCAGAATCTGCTCGGCATATGTACGAACTTCGTCCAAACTTTTGGCAACCTTCACGCCGCCCGCTTTGCCACGGCCTCCCGCATGAATTTGCGCTTTGACCACAACTACGGATGTGCCTAAATCTTTGGCGGCTTGTACCGCTTCATCCACAGTGAATGCCACTTTGCCTTGGGGTACTTTGACTCCGTACTGGGACAGTACCTGTTTGCCTTGATACTCATGGATATTCATTTGCAAAATCCTCCCAACAGTAGTAGCTTGCAAAAATAAAACGAAGAAGAACGCCTGTCGACGTTATTCAAGGATGAAAAACAACCCTAAATCTATTCGGCGGACTGCAAAAATTTCCCTGCGAATTCTTATAAAGCCTGGGGCTTTTCCAGCATACCTGTTTAATTGTACCATCTTTTCTCGACAGTTTCCTCTTTTTTTCTATCGTAAATAACAATTTTATATATTCTAAATTTTCTGAGAACTAGAATCCTGCCGATTTTTATTATTTTCATGGAAATACAACGGGGCTGTCCCAACAAGTCATAAAAATGACTGAGGGAAGCCTCTCATTTTTTGTAAACAAAAAGAAACCGTTCTTTGTTAAAATGGAAGTACCACCCACCATTTACGAAAGGAACGGTTTCTTTGTACATTCAATATACCATGGATCAACTTTGCCTGCCAATGGACTTAGAAGAGGATATTCCCGCAAATCACCTCGTTCGCGTCGTCAATGCTGCAGTCAATCGTCTGGACGACGCCATCTTCGACGCGGCTTACCCCGGGGGCGGACGAGACAGCTATCACCCCAAGATGCTCACCAAAATCATCATTTACGCCTACACTCAGCGCATCTACTCCTCTCGCCAGATCGCCAAGGCCGTACGCGAAAACATTATGTTTATGTGGATCGCTGGCAGGCAACGTCCGGATTTCCGAACCATCAACCGATTTCGCTCGGAACGAATGAAAACCGTACTGGAAACGGTGTTCACCGCAGTTCTTCAATTCCTGGCTGATGAGAACTACGTGCAACTGGAGCACTACTTTGTGGACGGCACCAAGATCGAAGCCAATGCCAACCGGTATACGTTTGTTTGGGGGAAGGCTGTCGTGAAGCAGAAGGCCAAGCTCCAGGAGAAAGTGCAGACCTTGTTCGCCGCCATTGAGGAAGCCGAGAAGCAAGAAGAAGGAGTGAACGGGGGCCAGGATCTTCGCGAGTTGGGCGAGTCCTCCGCCATCACGAGTGAAAAGCTGGAGCATGCCGTCAAGCAATTGGAGGAGCGCCTGCAGGAGAAGCCAAAAGACAAGCCGCTAAAGAAAGCGGTGCGCATCCTCCGCAAGGACTTGCTTCCTCGCCTCCATAAGTACGAGGCACAGGAAAAAATTTTAGGCGCGAGAAACAGCTACAGTAAGACAGACCATGACGCGACCTTCATGCGAATGAAAGAAGATCACATGCGAAACGGCCAGCTTAAGCCGGGCTACAATGTGCAGATCGGCACCGAACATCAATTCATTGTCGGCTACAGTGTGCACCAGCGACCTACTGATACGCGCTGTCTCATCCCTCATCTCGAAAAAGTAAAATCGCAGTTAGGTAAGCTGCCAAACAACGTCATCGCCGATGCGGGCTATGGCGGTGAAGAGAATTATGACTACTTGGAGCAGAACGAAATCAGTGCCATCGTCAAATACAGCACTTATCACCGTGAAAAAAGCAAGGCATGGCAAAAGGACATTAGCAAGATCGACAACTGGACCTATAACAGCGAGCAAGATACGTGGACATGCGCGGCGGGGCAAACGCTCCATTTCCGCAGATTGAGCAAGGAGAAAACGGAAAGTGGATACGAAATCGAATACCGTCACTACCGAAGTGCCGGTTGTGAGGGCTGTCCGCTGAAGCCGCAGTGTACGAAAGCCCAAGGTGATCGCGAGATCAAAGTTAGCATGAAGTATTTGCGGCTAAAGAACCAAGCCAGTCAAAAGCTCCGCAGCGAAGAAGGCTATGCCCTGGCAGTGAGGCGCATGATCGAGCCGGAGCCCGTGTTTGGCGATATGAAGAATAACCGAGGTTTCAAAAGGTTCCTGCTTCGAGGCTTACCGAAAGTAAGTCTGGAGGTCGGGTGGCTTTCCCTCGCCCACAATCTGCTCAAGAAAGCAGCGGTGGACGCCAAAAACCAAGGAGCTAAGCGTCTACAATCCGCTTAGCTCCTTGGTTTATTCTTTATTTCAACATGTTTTGTCGCTGAGGGCGTTCCAAAGTTTACTTTTGGGACAGCCTCTTGTCAGTTTAGCTCTTGTCCGTCAAACAAAGGAGTTTGTGATCGTCTGCGTACGAGGCTGCCGTTCAGCCTGCTTGATGAATCTCATTTCATTGCCGACAAAGCCGCAGACAGAGCATTGGATCTTTAATTCCGGCGCTTCCACCTGCTCGGGATTGTAGTACTCCTCGATGGCCCCGGTAACCGCGTTCTTGAGAAACTTTTGCGAATAACTGGTTATCACGCTGAATTTTACACGGTTGGAACGGCAGTCAGGACAATAATACGGTTTTTCCTCCATTTTATCACCTCTTGGCGCTAGTATCTCCAGCCGAGCCATTTTTATCTCCAAGGCGTTGACAAAACCGGCCGGCATCTTTATTGTAAGAGCAAAGAGATCTAAACCAATGCGATGGCAATAAGGAAGCACCTTTTGTCTATGGAATGCATCATTCCTTAGAATAGAGGTGTTTTTTGGTGTACGGAAAAGTATTCAGCGCTTGCCTCCACGGTATCGACGGCTGCCTGATCGAAGTGGAAATCGACCTGAGCAGCGGCTTGCCCCAGACAAGTATAGTCGGCTTGCCCGATTCGGCCATCCGGGAATCCATTGACAGGGTAAGGGCGGCGATGAAAAATTGCGGCTACAAATTCCCCTTGGAACGGATCACAGTGAACCTTGCCCCAGCCGATTTGCGCAAGGAAGGCTCCGCCTTCGACTTGGCCATAGCCATCGGCATACTGCTGACAAGCGGACAAATCAAGGGGGCTGAGCTGGAACAGAGCCTGATCTTGGGAGAACTAGCCTTGGACGGTTCGCTGCGGCCTGTGCCGGGTGTTCTTTCCATGGTCGCGCAAGCCAAATCAAGAGGGATCGCGAAAGTCATCGTGCCGAAAGAAAATGAAGGGGAAGCTTCATTGGTTGAGGGAATGGCAGTATGCGGCCTTCAACATTTAAAGCAGCTCGCTGCCGGTATGGAGCAGGAAATTATATTTAATGACTCGAAATATTCGCGTCCTTTAGTATATTCTCCTGCCGGCTCACACAACGAAGAGGACTATTCGGACGTGCGGGGCCAGCATCATGTGAAGAGAGCATTGACCATTGCGGCGGCCGGGATGCACAATATCCTGCTTATTGGCCCGCCGGGCACAGGCAAGACGATGCTCATTAAACGTCTTCCCTCTATCCTCTCCCCTCTTTCGGAGAAGGAGGCGCTGGAAGTGACAAGGATTTACAGCGCAGCGGGCAAGCTCAGCCAAATCAAAGCCCAGTTGATCCAAAGCCGGCCCTTCCGTTCGCCTCACCATACCACCTCGGCAGCGGGGCTCGTAGGCGGCGGTTCGATCCCAAAGCCGGGAGAAGCCAGCCTGGCTCACAGAGGCGTGTTGTTTCTAGATGAACTTCCGGAATTTTCCCGGAATGTGCTGGAAGTGCTCCGTCAGCCGCTGGAAGACCGGCAGGTCACCATATCCAGGGCGAGGGCGGTGTATACTTTCCCCTCCCACTTTATCTTTGCCGCATCGATGAACCCCTGTCCTTGCGGTTACCGCGGCTCTGAAACCGTAATCCGGAGGTGTACCTGCTCGCTGGCCAAAATCCTGCAGTACCGCTCCAAAATCTCGGGGCCGCTGCTTGACCGGATGGATCTGCATGTAGAAGTTCCCCGGATGGAATATGACGAGCTGAAAACACGGGAGAAGCAGCTCTCCTCCGCAGAAATGTACGCCTCCGTCGAGGCGGCCCATACAATCCAGACGGAAAGATACAAATATTCGGCGGTGGAGTTCAACGGTGAACTTACAGGAAGAATGCTGAGAACATTTTGCGAGATGGCGCCCGATGCGGAGGAACTGCTGCTGCAAACATTTGACGCATTAGGATTAAGCGTACGCGCCCATGACCGGATTCTGAAAATCGCACGTACGATAGCGGATCTTGAAGGCGGCGGTACAATAAGCACTCAGCATATAGCCGAAGCGGTCCAATATCGGAGCTTTGACCATAAAATCGACCTTTAGCATAACCGCCTGCAAATAATTTGCCGTCCGCAATAAGATCGCTGGTATAAATAATTTTATGTAAAACTCATCTTATTTTAATGTTTTTGGCGGAGAAAGCTTTATGATTGGAGTGTGTCACAAAACGGACACAAAATAAGGAGGGATTACTAATGAATGCTATCGCGGCGATTTTTAAAGGATTCGGGTTTGCACTGGTGTCGATTGGGACCTTGCCGTTTTTGCTGATCCAGATGTTGAGCGACCTGTAATTATACTCATTTTAGCTAAGACAGACAGAGGCTGCTTCCTGCCAGCAGATTTCTTCTGCTTCTTGAAGCAGCCCATTTTTTTAATCGGTTGTCGAGAACCAGTCGATTTTCTTTACAGCCAGAAGCTTCATTTGGCCCTGATATTGGTCATAAAGCTTCAAATTGTAGGTTTTCAGCGTTTCCAGCTTGAATATGAGACTGGGATCTTTAACGGCAATCTTATAGCCTTCTTCCTTACCTAGTTTCAACTTATCTGAAGAGAAAGCCGAGGACGAGGCGGTTTCGTCTCCCGTTTTAGGTTCGAGATCCTTCAAACTAAATTCTTTGGTGAAATTAATGCTTCCTTTCTCATCCTCCAGGCTCAGGACCAGCTTATGTCCGTCGACGTTGGTTTCAGCTGACAGATTCTTCGTGACTTCATAGTTAAAAATCAGCTTCACCCCCTCGCGGTCGAGCCAGGTATTGATTTTGCCCAATGTGAAGGTATAAGGAAAGATCGCAACCTTGTTCAAATCCTGTTTTACGCCTGCATCCTCAGAAGGCAGCCAATATTCAACCGCGTTCACATAGCCGTCGACCTTGGCTTCTTTTCCGGCAAGCTTGTTATCCGCAACCGATTCGCCTATGATTAGGCGCATTGCATCCGTCGGATAGTCTTTCGGAATCGTGGACCAAATATTAAGAAGCGCTTTGCTTTTGGGGCCGATTTTGGATTTGATTTCCGCTATCGCAGCAGGAAATACGGAGCCGTCCGGCGCTTTCAAGAGCGCTGTAAGTTTGGTGACGTCTGCATAACGTTTTTCCAGGTTTTCGATCTGCAGGGAAACGGAATACACGTCGGCTGAATCGCCTTTGTAGGTGTTGACGGCTTTAGGCATATACGCCGCCAGGCGTCCAATGCTCCGGGTGGTATACTTCTCGCCTTTGCCGATATAAGGAATGGCCATTAGCTCGGAGCTGTGAGAGAATTCCAGCAAATCGATCGTTTTGTCGGGATTTTCTTTTTCCTGCAGGACAAGCCTTACCGTTTTAAAAGTATTTGTATAAGGTATTTTGCCCATTATTTGCAGACTTGCCGATTGATCTGGAGAAAGGCCTATCACCTTGTCGGTTCTTACAAGCTTGGCATCCACCTTTACCGCTCCATCCAGCTCAAAATATCCTGTCAAGTCGGGGATCGGCAAAGAATCCGTCCCCTTATTCGACAAGGACAAATCAGCGGTTACGATGTCCTGGTCCTCCCACGGCAAACGATACAGTGCATTCAGCTTGACATTGTACACACCCGCTTTATCCGAAAAACTGTACTCCTTGCCCAAGGACACATTCTCCGTCACGCTTACGTTAGGAAGCTGATACTGTGCGACCGGCACATTTATTTTTACGCTGTTGTCGATCGAGACCGAATCCAGCATGATCAGCTGCCACCCGTCAGGACTGACGGAAACAGGAACGGATCCGGTGAGCTCCAGCTCTTTGGTAACCCGGGGGTTTATAGTAAGATCCTTGAGCCCCTTGGCCTCCAACGGATACATATAGCCTTCCGTCGTGCGGATCGCGAACTGATACGGTGGAATTACGGCATTCCTGCCGCCGGCGTTCTCGAACTGCAATATGACTGCCGGTAAATAAGTCTGCTCATTTTTGTTCATCAACAGCTTCTTGACATTCGTTTTGACCGCAGTGCCGCCAATCTGCAGCAGACGCCCGCTGCCAGCCGGCGTAATTTCCGAAAACTCGTCGCTGACGGAAATTTCTCCAATGTTATTTTCATAATTGTAAGAACTGAAATCCCACTTAACGAATTGGAACAAAAGATCGGACAAGCTGGTGGAATCGTTTACATAAGAGTAGAAATGAAGATTCTCTGTAGTTTGCGGGGCGATCCGGTTTTTGTCTTTATCGCTTGGCAGCGTTTTCACAGAAAATTGGCTGCCTGACTTGGTGCTGAGCCTTATCCAATAGTTGATGAACATCAGGTCAGACGCCTCTCCGTTATGCACGGATACCGTGAACGTAACTGCACTCTGCCCAGTGTCCGAAAGAAGATGCGCCTCTTTGAGCTCGAAATAGCTGTTCTTTGAGATCTGGACACGGCCAAGGGACGGAGCCTCCAGCATCCGGATGGAGCTGTCTATCGAATCCATCGAGGCAGCTGACGTCACTTCCGGCAAACAGGTCAGGCACAAAACGGCAGCCAAGCCCAACATAAGCTTTTTTCTGGTAAAATGGTTCATTCTGCTTTTCTCCCCTATCATTTGGCGATCTCATACGTTCCGGTAAAAACGGCGTATATGGGTTGCTCTTCATCCGCCGCAGCCGAAAATAGAATCCTGCATTACTATTCGCTTTGAAGGATGCCTTCTCCTTCCGGTTTATGAATTTTATATGAAGGAAAATGAGGATATTGAAAAAAAGCCGAACTGCTTGAGCCGGCTGACATTCCATTCCGTATCCAGGTTTAAAATGCGTTCTGCACATGGTCGATGCCTTCAAACAAACCCTCTTTGCTGAAGTGTACTCCAATGACATCAAAGCGGACTTGCCGCTCGTGCATCCCTTTGACCGTCAAATAATATTGTACGGTCTGGCGGACCTGGAGCTGCTTGGCCGCATTGACCGATTCCCGCGGTGTACCGAAACGGCCGGTGTTCCTCCTCGATCTGACCTCTACGAAGACAAGCAGGCCGTCCTTGTCGGCAACCAGATCGATTTCGCCGCTCCTGCAGCGCCAATTGCGATCGACAACAAGATACTGTTGTTCTTGCAAATACGCAGCCGCCGCATCTTCTCCGAGCGTGCCCAAACGCTTGCGTCCGTCCGGCTTGGAAGACTTCATAAAGGCCGCCCGGCTTGCTGGATTCTGCGGTCTGACTTGTAAAGAAAAGCCAGCACTTCCGCCACCAGATGATACAGCTCCGGCGGAATTTCCTGGTTAAGATCCAGCTTGGACAGCACCTCCACCAAAGAGGGATCCTCCTGGATCGGCACTCCATGGACCCTGGCTTTTTGGATGATCTGTTCCGCAGTCATCCCTTTTCCTTTAGCTGTAACCTTCGGCGCGCTTTCATGTTCCGGAGCATATTTAAGCGCCACCGCTTTCTTGACGGCCGCCGTCGCCGCCTGTTTGCCATTGTCCTTCATATTTTAAGATCCACACCTTTGTAAGGCTTCGTAAAGAACCTGGATTTGTCGATCGTATACCTCTCTTCTTCATTCGCTCCGTGGTCGTTGCGACTGCCTTCGTTAGCGTAGGACGGCTCCGGATAAGGTCCGCTTTTCAATGAGAGAAGCTGGTACCCGCCGGTCTGCAGCCCTTGCGAGATCTCTTCCCTGAAGCTTTCCAACACAGTAGTTGCCGCAGGATGGTCGTTATGAATTTGCAGGCTTACGATTTTATTGACCACCTGTACGTCGACAAGCGTGTCACCCATTGAATGCATCCTCAAATCAAACAGCAGCCTGCAGTTTTCGGAATCAAGCTCACCCCGGTTTCCCTTCCGGGACTGAATATGAACAGCGGCTGTCTGCCGGCCGCTGTCATTAACGAAAGGGATAAACAGCGTCATATGCGAAAAGAGAGCGGAGCGATCCGTTCTAAGCAGAAGCTGTTGGCCCGTCACCTGCTGCAGCGCTTGCTGCGAAGCTTCTTTTAAAGCTGGTGCAGTATCGTCGGAAGAAGCCAGTATCAGCAGAGCGCTTTTTAACGTTTCCGTCACTGACTTCGTATCCGCATCCGAACCCGCTAACGGGATTGCTGCAGCGCCGGAATAAGAGCTTCCTTCCGCTGTCGTCCTGGCCGGCGGCATGGCGGACTCGGGGAGACGGCTTACCCGCTGTTCATGGTCCAGACCGACAGCCTTCAGGATGCGCTCGATCCAACCAGCCTGTTCCCTGGAGGAATTGTAGGAAGCTTGCACATCTTCCGAACCGGAACCTTGTCCGGCAATTGCCGCTCGCTGCCCGTTCGGGGCCGCACGGTCCGCCGTGATACCGGAATCAACCGAGTTTGACGGGGCGGCAGCGGAATTAATAGAAGCCGTGAGAGACGGATTTGAGCTATGTTGTTCTGCGGATGGATGGTCAACTTGTGCTTCAACCGTATTAGCGCCTGAGGAAAGCCTAATCCGCTCGGTAACAAGATCCGTATTTTTGCCTGCTTTGAATGAACCCGACCTGGCAACAATCGCAGTCGACAGTTCGGAAGCATCAGCGTCCTTGCCAGCTGCAAGGCTGGCAGAGTCCCCCTGGTACTCGGAAGCGTCGAGACTTGCAGTGGCTCCATACGCCGCAGGAGCTTGAGGACCCGTAGTGGCGGCCCTGCTCCCCGATTCCCCGACATCCGCCGTGCCTTGAGGCCCCTGTGGCGCAGGCGCAAGGCTCGAGCTAGCCGTTTTCACCAGGCTGTCCTTCACATTCGTATCTGCATTCGCGGTCGCTGCTTCAAACGAGCCCTTCACAGCACCGGCTTTCTCGCCAGGAGCACCTTCCGCTGCTGCTGTACCTCCAGCCCTAACGCCATTGCCGTCGCTTACAACTTCCGCCTCACTCCCTAAACCTGCAGTGCCGCCACGTTGCTCCGCAGCAGGCCCTCCCGCTGAGGCCTCTTCTGCCGCCTGCATGACCTCACTGCCTGGCAGCTCGTCAGGCGACGATCCCGCTATCCTCCAATCTGCCGAAGCTTCCCCGTGTGAAGAAGCTCCTTCAGTAGAAGCCTGTGCAATCTGCCGCAGCACGGTCTGCAGCAATTCCATCGGCCTACGGATGCTTTCAGCAACCGGCTTGCCGTCTTTGAACACCGCTTCCACCTGCTCGCTGAGGTTTCTCAGCGTTTCATGCAGCGGCTGCCCGGCAACAGCCTGATGAATAGCAGTGACTGTGGCTTGCGTAAGCGGCAGTCCTCTGCCGAGCGCCATAACGGCCGCCTCGAGCATGTCCTTGACAGGCATTTCCTGCGGAAGCTGCCGTGCCAATTGCTGGATCTGCTGCACCGTCTCTTTGGACAAGGGAATTCCGGACTGATGGAGCGTCTGAATAATCTCTCGGATGGCGGGCAGATCTTTGAGCCCCATGTTCTTGATAAGATCAGCCAAGGAATCGTCAGCGATCCGGCCCTCAGACTGCTGCAGCGGCTTCAACACAATTTGGCCGCCTGCCGTTGTCTCAGGCTGAACCTGCAGCGTGGTAACCTGTCCGGGTTGAAGCGGCGTCTCCAACCGGGCTTTCACCACTATGCCGTTTATATTCACCAGTGCTTCCTGGTCGCCGCTCACTTGCAGCACGGTCCCTTTTACAATCTGACCCGGCTTCAATTCAAACGTTTTGGCATCGCCCGGCGCAGAATCCCCGATCAGTCCCCGCAAAATCCCGTTCATATTGATGCTCATCCGACACCTCCCCTTCACCGATTTATCGGCAGAACAGCAGCGCTCCTGTACTCCTTTTTCTAAAATAGCTCCAGCTGCTCCTGCTCCATCAACAAATTGCGGATAAACAGCTTTCTGTGAAGCGGCGTAGCTCCGAACTCGATAATTTTCTCCCTGTGCTGCCTGGTGGCGTAGCCTTTATGTATCGCAATTCCATACTGGGGATACTGCCGATCCCACTGAAGACACAGGCGGTCCCGCGTCACCTTCGCGATGATGGACGCCGCTGCAATCGACTGGCTAAGCGAATCCCCGTGTATAATCGCCAGCTGCCGGATCGGCACATCCACCTTTTCCGCGTCGACCAGCAAATACTCCGGCTTTATCCGCAAACCTTCCACCGCTTGCTTCATCGCCAGCCGCGCCGCCTGCTTGATGTTGATCCGTTCTATAGTGAGCACATCGACGACGCCTACGCCGACGCACACAGCTTGCTCCATGATCACCTCGTACAATTGTTCCCGTTTCTTGGCGGACAGCTTCTTGGAATCGTTAATCTCGTCCAGCGTAAAACTTTCCGGAAGGATCACCGCCGAAGCGACAACATCCCCGAAAAGACAGCCCCTGCCCACTTCATCTACTCCCGCTATTGCGGTAAACCCCTGCCTCCAGAGGTCTTGTTCATAATCCAGCATTAAAGGGTACCTCCCGGCTGTATTAGCCCGTTGTCCTTGCTTTTAAAATCGTTGATTCTCTCATTATACCTTATCCCTATGCCCCCTTCTACCGTTTCCGCAGGATTCATAGATTTCAAAATAAGCAAAAAAAAGAAGCCATGAATGGAATTCACGCACTTCCCTGCTTTATTCCTGTTTATCCAAGCCTTCCAAAATAGAGCCGTCCGGCCGCTCCAGGGAGATTCTGCCCAGCTTCCCGGCACGCAGATCGCGCAGGATGACCATCGACGCTTTTTCCAGATCGACGCGGCCTCCGCTCATCAAAGCGCCTCTTTTGCGGCCAACCGCCTCCATCACTTTAACGATTTCGTCCGTGTCCGACGGATCTTCCACCTTCACATCTATGCCGAAGCGCTCCTGGATAGAGAAACCGTAAGTTTGAAGCAGATAGCGGACGACGAAGAAGGCGATATCCTCGGGATGAAGGATTTCCTCGCGGATGGAACCGATCGCGGCGAGGCGCAAGCCCACATTCTGGTCCTCGAACTTGGGCCACAGAATACCCGGAGTGTCGAGCAGCTCCATTTCAGTTCCAACCTTAATCCATTGCTGTCCTTTCGTGACGCCCGGCTTGTCGCCCGTAGCCGCGATTTTGCGCCCTGCCATCCGGTTGATCAGCGTCGATTTGCCGACATTGGGAATGCCCACGATCAGAGCCCTGAGGGCCCTGGGGTTAATCCCTTTGCTTATCTGCTTGTTGATCTTCTCCGCCAAAAGCTTCTTCGAACGGGGGATGATCTCTTTCACCTGCCCGCCGGAAACCGCATCGATTGGAAGAGCCTCCAGGCCCTTTTCCGCAAAATAGTCCACCCATTCGCGGGTAACCTCGGGATCGGCCAAATCGAACTTATTCAAAAGGACAAGCCGAGGCTTGCCCTGTAAAATTTCATCAATCATCGGATTGCGGCTTGAAACGGGCACACGCGCATCGAGCAGTTCAATCGCCATGTCGATCAGCTTAAGCTTTTCCTGGATCTGCCGTTTCGCACGGGTCATATGTCCCGGAAACCATTGAATCGTCATGCACACACCTCATCTTTTATACGGGCATCTTGAAGTTATCGGCCGTTTATACTATTTGCGCACCCATCCGAACTTTTCAAGCGGCCAGAAAATCAAGTCGGCCCGGCCGACGATCTGGCCATAAGAGACAAACCCAACCATCGAAGAACGACTGTCCAGGGAATTGGAGCGGTTGTCTCCCATTACGAAAATTTTGCCTTCCGGCACTTTGGCTTCCGCAAAGTTCGTTGAATTGTAGGGTCTCCCGTTTTTCGACGCTTCATCCAAAGCTTCCTTCAAATAAGGCTCGTCCAGCTGGGCGCCGTTGATATAGACCTTGTCTCCGTCGACTCGAACGGTTTCCCCCGGCAATGCAATGACTCTCTTTATATAATCCTTATCTTTGGTCGCGTGAAAGACGATGACTTCTCCCCGTTGCGGCTTGCGCACCGATAAAATGAATTTGTTCACAATCAGCCTTTCCGCCGTATAAAAGTTAGGCTCCATCGAAGGTCCGTCCACGATAAATGGAGCAAAAACGAACCAGCGGATTATGAACACTAGTGCGGCAGCGATCAGGAGAGCCTTGATCCATTCCCATGCTTCACTTTTTATTGTGCTTTTCTGTTCTGCAGCTTGTTCCTGCCCCATGAATCCATCCCTCTCGCTTATTAAAAATCTTTACAAAGAAAACGAAAGGGGACTTGTTACCAAGCCCCCGGTTACGTTATCGAATTTCTTGAATTCTCGCTGCTTTACCACGCAGGCTGCGAAGATAATAAAGCTTCGCACGACGGACCTTACCACGGCGAGCCACTTCGATCTTATCAATCTTCGGAGAGTGAAGCGGGAAAGTTCTTTCAACGCCTACACCGTAAGAGATTTTACGAACAGTGAAGGTTTCGCTGATGCCGCCGCCGCGGCGCTGGATAACTACACCTTCGAAAAGCTGAATACGCTCGCGGGATCCCTCGATAACTTTAACGTGTACCTTGAGAGTGTCCCCCGGACGGAAATTCGGCAGGTCTTGGCGCAGCTGCTCTCTCGTAATTTCTTGAATCAGATTCATACATGACTCCCTCCTTCCACACAGGTGTTCATTCCGCTTCTATGAATGCAAGGATCTCAGCTGTCAGCGCGTAGAGGACCACCGTATTAAAAAACAATCATAACAGAAGATATATTACCACAACGACCATTAAAACACAATATTAAGTTTCGCTTCCTGCTAGCCGCCATTTTCTCCAGCTTCCGACTCAAGTTCCCGTTTGAGCTCCTCCAGCCACTGCCTGTCCGCCTTGGTCAGCTCAATCCGCGAGAGCAGCTCCGGCCTCCGCTGCAGCGTGCGCTTCAACGACTCTCTGCGCCGCCAGGCCGCGACATTTTCGTGATGTCCGGACAGAAGCACCTCAGGCACTTCCCAATCGCGAAACTTGACCGGTCTCGTATAGTGCGGATACTCAAGTAAACCGGTGCTGAACGAATCCGTAACGGCGGACAGCTCGTTCCCCAGAACGCCCGGCAGCAGACGCACGATACTGTCGATGATCACCATGGCAGGCAGCTCTCCGCCGGTCAGCACGTAATCCCCGATCGACAGCTCGTCCGTCACCAAATGCTGGCGGATCCGCTCGTCATACCCTTCGTAGTGTCCGCAGATGAACGCAAGATGCCGCTCTGCTGCGAGCTCCTCCGCTTTTTCCTGCGTAAAACGCTCCCCTTGGGGACACATCAGTATAACGCGCGGGCGAACGCCGTCTGCCGACTGCAGAGCTTCAACGGCCGAGAACACCGGTTCCGCTTTCAGTACCATTCCACCGCCGCCGCCGTACGGGTAATCGTCCACAGTATTATGCTTGTTGCCTGCGTAATCGCGAAAGTTGATGACATTCAGGGACACGATATTCTTATCTCTCGCTTTCCCCAGAATGCTGGAAGAGAACACGCCTTCGAACATAGCCGGAAACAAACTCAATACGTCAATTTTCATCAATCGATTAATCCTTCCATGATATGCACCTTCACCAGCTTCCGCTCAACATCCACATCCAGAAGAACTTCGTCAATGATGGGAAGAAGGACCGGCTTCCCTTTCGGGCGTTTCACCACCCATACGTCGTTGGCTCCCGGGCTCAGAATCTCTTCCACCGTGCCGAGCTCTTCCCCTTCATCTGTCACCACCGTGCAGCCAATGATCTCGTGATAGTAATACTCGTCCTCTTCCAGGTCCACAAGCTCGTCTTCCGTAACTTTT
This sequence comes from Paenibacillus sp. JCM 18996, assembly GCF_055392555.1. Lineage (NCBI taxonomy): Bacteria > Bacillati > Bacillota > Bacilli > Caryophanales > Paenibacillaceae > Paenibacillus > Paenibacillus sp. JCM 18996. Next base: position 770,307 of record NZ_AP043884.1, on the reverse strand, counting down.
AGCAGCCAGCCTTTATATTTTTCCACAACATTGATATCATTCATGCCCTGGAAAAGAACCATGTGCATATTTTTATGCTCTCGAGCGCTTTCCACCACAACAGGTACGGCGGTATGCTGCTCCGGATGAAACAGGACGAGCCTGCTGCCTTTGGTGAAGCGGATATCCGGAAAATCGGTCTGCGGCACTACCTTGAGCTCGCCTTTGATGCCGTGCGTGTTCACCACTTTGCCTACCGTATATAAATTTGATTTCAATGCCGTATCCTCCGTCTCAAATTAACTTAAACCCGCAAGGAACGGAACGTCCGAGCTTTCATGAACTTGAACCCCGGGGTGATGGGAAACGTGCGAACTTTCATTAGCTCAACCCGAGGTCATAGGAACGTCCGAACTTTTGTGTGAGTGGAACAATGAGTCTTAAGCGTCCCCGGGAATAGAAGAAAAAGGCTAGGACGGATCCTAACCCTTGCTTCTATCAAGAAAACTTAAGAGACAATCTCGACGGAGACGCGCTTCGTCTCTTTGACCGCCGCCGAGGTGACTACCGTACGAAGGGCTTTGGCGATGCGTCCTTGTTTGCCGATGATCTTGCCCACATCCGAAGGATGGACGGACAGTTCGTAAACTTTGGATGCGTCGTTCTCAACCACATTCACACGCACCTCATCGGGGTAGTCGACTAACGCTTTAGCGATAACGGTAATCAGATCCTTCATCGTACCCTCCGAACAACAGATTATTTCTGCTGCTTAAGCTCGTGGAACTTTGTCAGAATGCCTGCCTTGCTGAAAAGGGAACGCACGGTATCGGAAGCTTGAGCGCCGCTTTGCAGCCATTTCAACGCTTTCTCTTCATCGATGTTGACAAGAGCCGGTTGTGCGACCGGGTTGTAAGTACCGATTTCCTCGATAAAACGTCCGTCGCGCGGAGAACGGGAATCAGAAACTACCAAACGGTAGAAAGGCGCTTTGTGAGCACCGATACGTTTTAGACGAATGCGTGTTGCCATGAAAAATTCACCTCCTACATAAAATTCACTTATTGTAATGTCCCCACAAAGTCAAGATGGCCTCAACCGAACGGGAACTTGAAGCCTTTGCCCAGCTTGCCGGCCAAGCCCTTCATGCCTTTCATGCCTTTCGGGTTCATCATGCCCGAGAACTGCTTCATCATCTTGCGCATATCTTCAAACTGCTTGATGAAACGATTCACATCCTGCAAGGAATTGCCGCTTCCGAGAGCGATCCGCTTTCTGCGGCTTGCATTGATCATCTCGGGTTTGGACTTCTCTTCCTTCGTCATCGAACGGACGATCGCCGTAATCTTGCCGATCTGTTTATCGTCCACCTTCAAGTCCTTCATGCCTTTCATTTGACCGGCTCCCGGCAGCATATCGAGAATTTGGTCCAAAGGCCCGAGCTTCTTCACCTGCTCCATCTGCTCGAGGAAATCGTCGAACGTAAATTCGGCGTTGCGCATCTTGCGCTCCATCTCCTTGGCCTTGTCCGCGTCAATTCCGGCTTGTGCTTTCTCGATAAGCGAGAGTACGTCGCCCATACCGAGGATCCTGGAGGCCATCCGGTCGGGGTAGAACGGCTCCAACGGATCCATCTTTTCGCCCATACCGACAAACTTGATGGGACAGCCGGTGACCGCTTTAACCGATAAGGCTGCGCCGCCGCGGGTGTCGCCGTCCAGCTTTGTCAGCACGACGCCCGTCAGCTCCAGCTGCTTGTGGAAGCTTTCGGCCACATTGACCGCATCCTGGCCCGTCATCGCATCGACGACCAGCAGGATTTCATCAGGGTTAACCGCTTCGCGGATGTTTGTGATCTCTTCCATCAGGCTTTCATCGACATGCAAGCGGCCCGCTGTATCGATAATCATGTAGTCGTGGTTATTTTCTCTTGCAAATTCCAAACCCTTGGCTGCGATCTCCACCGGACTGGTCTGATCCCCCATGGAGAAAACGGGAACTTTGAGCTGCTCACCGAGCACCTGCAGCTGCTTGATCGCGGCGGGACGGTAAATATCGCCTGCCACCAGCAGAGGGCGGTGATTCTGCTTCTTCAGCATAAGCGCCAGCTTCCCGGATGCGGTTGTTTTACCGGCACCCTGTAGGCCCGCCATCAGAATGACCGTAGGAGGCTTGTTCGCTTTCGCCAGCTTGCTCTGCGTGCCTCCCATCAGTTCGGTCAGCTGTTTATTTACAATATCCACGACGATCATTCCGGGAGTGAAGCTTTTCAGCACTTCCTGTCCGATCGCCTGCTCTTTGACTTTGGCTACAAAATCTTTAACCACCTTAAAGTTGACGTCCGCTTCCAGCAGGGCCAGGCGAACCTCGCGAAGGGCTTCATTCACATCTTCTTCAGTAAGCTTTCCTCTGCTTTTCAGCTTGCTGAACACATTCTGCAAACGGCTTGCCAAACCTTCGAATGCCATGAATGATCACCTCTTTCATTTGCTGAACTTCATCATCATATTTATGTGGAATCCTCTAATCCAGCATTTCCCGGATTAAAGACCTTAGCTCGCGCAAGGAGCCGGAGTCCTCAGACAGCCGCTCAAGCGCAGAATCCAGCCGATTCGCGATCTGCGTTCTGTGCTCGTGCTTGGCTGCGAGCCCAAGCTTGCTTTCATAATCGGTCAGCGTCTGTTCGGCACGTTTGATGTGCTCGTAGACAGCCTGTCTGCTGATGCTAAATTCGGCCGCAATTTCCCCTAACGAATAATCGTCATGGAAATAATGCTTGAGAAACATCTGCTGCTTCTCGGTCAGCAGCGGCTCGTAAAAGTCGAACAGCCTGTTGATTCGATTGGTTTTCTCCAATACATGATCATCGGTCAAGTCGTTCGCCCCCGTTAACGTAAAACACTTTACAGCAACATTGACTAGTGTACCCAATCTGCGGACGGTTGTCAAGTATTAAACCTTGTCAGTGTTAACCACGCATCGAATAGTGCCGCTGTCTAACTTCCGCCGGGCTGCAGTGGCGGGAGACCACCAGCCGTGCAACTCCACAACGCGTGCCGGGAGAGGCGTACGTTGTGGCGTTACACCTCTTCTTTCTCGGCTTCCTCGCTGATCAAACCGGCAAACAGTGCGTGAACGAACTGTTCGGAGTCGAACGGCTGCAGGTCGTCCATCTTCTCCCCCAGGCCGACGAATTTGACCGGAATATCCAGCTCCTGGCGGATGGCGATTACTATCCCGCCTTTGGCCGTGCCGTCCAGTTTAGTGAGCACCAGGCCGGTCAAGCCCGTTTTGTCGCCGAACGTCTTCGCCTGGTTCAGCGCGTTCTGGCCTGTAGTCGCGTCGAGCACCAGCAGCACCTCGTGCGGAGCTCCGGGCACCTCCCGGCCAAGCACGCGGTAAATCTTGTTAAGCTCCTCCATCAGGTTCACTTTGTTCTGCAGGCGGCCTGCCGTATCGCACAGCAGAATGTCCGCGCCTCTCGCTTTGGCGGCCTGGACGGCATCGAACATAACCGCGGCAGGGTCGGAGCCCGCAGACTGCTTGATCACGTCAACGCCGGCGCGCTGGCCCCAAGTCTCAAGCTGCTCGATCGCTCCGGCCCTGAACGTGTCGCCGGCGGCAAGCAGCACTTTCTTGCCTTCGGATTTGAAGCGGTGCGCCATTTTGCCGATGGTGGTGGTTTTGCCGACACCGTTGACGCCGACGAACAGGATGACTGTCAACCCTTCGGACGCCATGCGCAGCGACCTGTCCTCGTCTCCCTTGAGCAAGCCGACCAGCTTCTCGGACAGCACCGGCTGCAGCTCGGCCGCGTTCTCGATCTTCCGCTTGCGCACCTCCGCCCGCAAATCGTCGATCAGGTCCATCACTGTGGAAATCCCCACGTCGGCTCCGATCAGAATTTCCTCAAGCTCCTCGTAGAACTCTTCGTCGATTTTTTTCCGGCGTAAGATCAAATCCTCCACACGCTCCACAAACGCCGTCCTGGTCTTGGTCAACCCGTCTTTAAACTTGGAAGTGACCGCCTCGGTCTTGCTCGAAATACTTTCCTTCAGCTTTTTGAAAAAACTCATCGTATAGCCTCCAAAGTTTATCTGATTTGATCCCGAGCAACAATCGGTTAAAAGCTAGAGAATATACAAGGCCTCTGGACAACCGGTTCCCGGAAAGCTTCTCCTGTCCCGGGACAGCTTCGTCAGGACGCCGGAATCATCGCTTCTTCGTCCTCCAGTCGCACGGATACGAGCTTGGACACTCCGCCTTCCTGCATCGTCACACCGTAAAGCACGTCGGCCTCTTCCATTGTTCCTTTGCGGTGGGTGACGACGATGAACTGCGTCTGCTCGGAGAATTCGCGCAGGTATTCGGCGAAGCGGGACACGTTAGCTTCATCGAGCGCAGCTTCAACTTCATCCAGCACGCAGAACGGAACCGGCTTGACGCGCAGAATCGAGAACAGCAGCCCGATCGCCGTCAAGGCACGCTCTCCGCCTGAAAGCAGCTGCAGGTTCTGCAGCTTTTTGCCAGGCGGTTGAGCGACAATTTCGATACCGGTCGTCAGCAGGTTGTCCGGCTCCGAAAGAATCAGGTCGGCCCTCCCGCCGCCGAACAGTTTCGCAAAAACGACGACGAAGTGCTTGCGGATTTCGTCGAAGGTCGTCCGGAACCGTTTGGACATTTCGCCGTCGATTTCCCGGATGATGTTGTAGAGCGTCGTTTTCGCTTCGATCAGGTCGTTCTTCTGCTCATTCAGGAACTGATAGCGCTCATTGACGCGTTCGAATTCATCAATCGCCCCGAGGTTCACATCGCCTAACGCGGAGATTCCGCGCCTCAGCTCCTTCAACGTGGTTTGGGCCGCCTCGATGTCCTCAGGCACCTTGTATCGTTCTTTCGCCAGCTCGAAGCTCAAGAAATACTCCTCCGACAGCTTCTTGAGCAGGTTCTCCAGCTCCACATCCAGACGGTTCACGCGCACCTCCGTCTGTCTCAGCTGTTCCTCGACCTGCTTCAATTCGCTGCGCTGCTCGCGCGTATGGCTCTCCTCCTGCTCCAGCTTGCGCACCCATTCCGAGCGCTCCGCCCGCTTGAACTCGATCTGCTCCGTGCACTTCTGCTTACGCTGCCTGAGCGAGTCCAGCTCCTCAAGCTGCCGCGACAGTTCGCTCTCGTTCGCTTCTCGGTCCCGCTGCAGCCGCTCCAGCAGCTGCAGGTTGGAGGCGAGCTCCCCGCCCAGCGACTGGAGCTCGCTTTCGGAACGGCGCTGCTGCTCCGAAAGCGTTGCCCTTTCCTGAGCGGCTGCCGCCACGCTTACCTTCAGTTCCGTGAGCTGCTCCTGCAGCTCTTCCTTCTGGGATTCGCTCGCCTTGCGCGCAATCTCGGCCTGGCGGATAGCCTCCTGCAGGTCGGCTTCCTCCTGATGCTGCTTCGCAAGCGCCGCTTCCGCATCAGCCTTCTTAGCCTGGAAATCCTGCGTCTCCAGGCCGAACATCTCGCTTTCCTGCTTGTACGCCGCCAGCTGGTTCTCGATCTGTTTGAACTCCGATTCGAGCGAGTTCAGCTCAGCCCTTACCTGCTGCTCCTCGATACGCTTCTGTTCCCCCTCCTGGCGCAGACCTTCCATCGTCATCATATCTGTCGTAATATCGTGCTTGATCCGGGAAGCGTCCGCCTTCAGTGTCTCCAGCCCAGCTTCTGTGTTACGAATTTCCGCGCCCATCTCGTCGATCAGGCGCTGCCGGCCGAGCAGGCTGGTCGTCTTTTTCTGCTGGCTGCCTCCCGTCATCGATCCTCCTGGGTTGACGACGTCCCCTTCGAGCGTCACAACCCGGTAGCGGTACTGTCCTTTAGCCGCAAGCCGGTTCGCATCCTCCAAAGTTTCCGCAATCACAACATGGCCGAGCAGGCTGGAGAAAATCGGGCGATAAGTTTCATCGAACGAAATAAGGTCCACGCCAAGGCCGACAAAACCGGGCGTACTCCCAAGTATCTTCCGTTCTCCGTCCGGCACCGTCCTTCCGCGGATGACGTCCAAAGGCAGGAAGGTCGCCCTTCCGAGCTGTCTCCGCTTTAAGAACGAAATCGCCTCGCGTCCCTCGGCTTCACTGCCGACGACGACATGCTGCAGCGCTCCGCCCAGAGCCGTCTCTATCGCAATTTCCACCTTCGCGGGAACCTTGACCAGCTCCGCCACCGCGCCGTGTATGCCTCGCAGCCCGTCGGGACGGTTCTTGGCTTTCAGCACCTCTTTGACCCCGTGCATAAAGCCGTCGTAGTCGTTCTGCATCTCTACCATCGTATCCCTGCGGGAGACGAGAGCGTCAATCCGCTGCTCCCACTTCCGCACCGTGCCCTGCAACTCGTCCACCTGAGCCTGCTTATTTTTCAAAGCGTGGGTCACGTCCACGTACCGTGTGCGGACCTCTTCGATCCGCTGCACCGCTTCCTCCAGCTTGGCCTTGAGCTCCTTTCGGCGACCGCCCGCCTGCTCCTTCTGCTCGAGCCATCTGGCATGGTCTTCGCCCAGCTTGTCCAGCCTTCGCTTGATGCTCTCCATTTGCTGCTCCGCGTAGCGGATCTCGTTGCGCGTCTGCGCCATCTGGTTGAGCTTTTCCAGCAGCTCCGACTTCAAATGGTCCTCCGCAGTGGAGGAAATGCCGCCCGTCACGCCCAGCAGCCGTTCCTCCTCCCGCGTAAGCTTCGCCTGAAACTCGGCGAGCTCCACCGACCTCCTGATGATTTTTTCCCGCATCGCCTCAATTTCAGCTGTTCGTTCCTTGATCCGGACCTCCTGCGCGGTCACCGTCTGCTCCAGCTGGCTTTGGTTCGCGGCCATATTCCTTCGGCGCTCCTTCAACAGCTCTCCGTGCCCTTCGCATTTCTCGAAATCCTCGCTGATCTGCAGCAAATGGCCCTGCAGCGTCTCCAGCTCCTGCTCCAGCCTGCGGGTTTCATAGCGGTGCTTTTCCAGCTTGGCGTCATGCTGATTGACGATCGAGGCCAGCTGCACCTGCTTCTCCTCCAGCTCGGCCATTTTTTCCTTGGCTGCGCTCCACGATATGTAAATTTGCTCGATTTGGTAGACGTACATCGCAATTTCACTGTGCTTAAGCTCTTCCTTCAGCTTCTTGAATTCCACGGCCTTCCGGGCCTGGTTGCGAAGGGGCTCGATCTGGTCTTCCAGCTCCGACACCAGGTCGTGGATCCGCAGCAGATTTTGCTCCGTGTCCCCAAGCTTCTTCTCGGCTTCCTTCTTGCGCGATTTATATTTGACGATTCCCGACGCTTCTTCAAAAATAACCCGTCGGTCCTCCGATTTCGTGCTTAGAATTTCTTCGATCCGGCCCTGTCCTATAATGGAATAAGCCTCTTTGCCGATACCTGTGTCCATGAACAGCTCTGTAATATCTTTTAAACGGCAGGCCTGTCTGTTGATAAAATATTCACTGTCCCCGCTGCGGTGGACCCTGCGCGTAACCGTCACTTCCGCAAAATCCAAAGAAAGCGCCCCGTCGCCGTTGTCCAGCGTTAAAGACACTTCACCGAAGTTCACAGCTTTTCTCGCGTCGCTGCCGGCAAAAATAATATCTTCCATCTTTCCGCCCCGCAAAGACCGCGCGCTTTGTTCCCCCAGCACCCAGCGGATGCCGTCCGAAATGTTGCTTTTGCCGCTCCCGTTCGGTCCGACGACAGCCGTGATCCCTTTCACAAATTCCAGCTCCGTCTTGTCCGCGAAGGACTTGAAACCGGAAAGCTCGATACGCTTCAAAAACAAATGACTCACCTCAACGCTATTGTAACATATCGTTACGCTTCGCTCTATGCCCAAAGGCTATATTAACCGACAAAGTGGCGTGAAGCATCGGAGCCTGAGCGGTTAGAGCAAAGTGCTGCCGACATTGCCCTCACAGTGGCGTTAACCCTTCGAAGCTCATCCGAATACTTTGCTTTGCGGTGATCCCGGAAGATTACCCGCGGCAAACAAAAAGCAGCAAAACCGGCTTCCCCGTTCTGCTGCTTGTCTTCTATTGCTCACCGGCCAGCTTTTTCAGCGCCTGTGCGGCCGCCTGCTGCTCGGCTTCCTTCTTGGACCTTCCGATTCCCCGGCCCAGCGTCCGGTCGTTCATCCCGGCTTCCGAGACGAATTCCCTTTCGTGCGCGGGGCCCCGTTCCTCTACGATGCGGTACTCGAGTACGCCCATGCCCTGCTGTTGAACATATTCCTGCAGCATCGTCTTGTAATCAACGACTTTGCTTTGTTCCTCATCCGCAAGCTTTGGAAACATATGCCGCCGTAAAAAAGACTGCACCGCTTCCAGCCCCTGATCCAGGTAAAGCGCGCCGATAAACGACTCAAAGACGTCCGCCAACAATGAAGGACGGGTACGTCCGCCGGTCAGCTCCTCGCCTTTTCCCAGAAAAATATACGAGCCGAAATCAAGGTCCTGGGCAAAACCGACCAACGAAGGCTCACATACGATGGAGGCCCTAAGCTTGGTCAATTCCCCTTCCGCCTTCTCAGGATACCGGTTGTACAGATACTCCGAAACGGTGAGCTCGAGCACGGCGTCCCCCAAAAACTCCAACCGTTCATTATCCGTCGGGTGAGTCGCCCGGTGTTCGTTGACATAGGATGAATGTGTAAAAGCCTGCTTAAGCACATCCTTGCCGGCAAACGAAATTCCCAGCTTTTGCTGAAGCTGTTGAAGATCCTGATGCATCTGTCCACCACCTCAATATAGTATTAATTTTCTCCTGAGGCGGTAATTTATGCTTCGTATTTTTTGAGGATAATCGTCGCGTTATGTCCTCCGAAACCGAAGGAGTTGGATAACGCCATCTTCACATCCGCTTTACGGGGCTGATTCGGAACATAGTCCAGATCGCATTCCGGATCCTGGTTATCCAGGTTGATCGTCGGAGGGATGATTCCGTTCTGAAGTGTCAGGGCGCACACTACCGCCTCAACCCCTCCAGCCGCTCCCAGCAGATGGCCGGTCATCGATTTGGTTGAAGAAACCGCCAGCTTGTATGCGTGGTCTCCGAAAGTATTCTTGATCGCGGTCGTTTCGGATTTGTCGCCCACAGAAGTAGACGTGCCGTGCGCGTTGATGTAATCCACTTCCTCCGGATCGATGCCGGCGTCTCTAAGCGCCATCAACATACACCGTCTTGCGCCGTCAGGATCCGGATCTGTGATATGGTAGGCGTCGCCGCTCATGCCGTATCCTATCACTTCGGCATAGATTTTCGCGCCCCTCGCCAACGCATGATCCAATGACTCGACAATGAGCACTCCGGCGCCTTCACCCATCACAAAACCGTCGCGGTCGATATCATATGGACGGCTCGCTTTCTCGGGAGCGTCGTTGCGCGTGGACATCGCTCTCATTGAACAGAATCCCGCCAAGCCTGTCGGCCGTATCGTGGATTCCGCTCCGCCGCAGATCATGGCGTCAATTTCACCCATCTGGATCAGCTTGTAGGAATCCCCAATGGAGTTCGAGCCTGTTGCGCAGGCGGTGACCGTGGTCGTATTCGGACCTTTGGCCCCTGTAGTGATGGATATCTGGCCGGAAGCCATGTTGGCGATCATCATCGGGATAAAGAACGGGGAAACGCGCTTGGGGCCTTTTTCAAGCAAAATCTTATGCTGCTCTTCCCACGTGCCCAGCCCGCCGATTCCGGATCCCACCGATACGCCGATCTGTTCCGCATCAATATTGCCGCCGATCGTCAAACCGGAATCCTTAAGGGCCATTTCACTTGCAACCACGGCAAACTGGACAAAACGGTCCATTCGGCGCGCTTCTTTTTTATCCAAATAATCTTCCGGATTGAAATCCTTGATTTCAGCGGCAATCTGGGTACTGTACTCGCTGACGTCAAAAGATTCGATTCTCGAGACGCCGGACTTTCCTTCCATAAGGCTGCCCCAAAAAGTATCCAAATCCTTGCCTATGGAGGTCATGACGCCCATCCCGGTTATTACAACTCTGCGTTTCATCTCGCACCACCTCTATGAGCCCGTTATATTATATATATTATAAGTCCTGTGTAAGCATAAATAAGCTTTGACGAGGACCGGAAATAAAGGAGAAGTCCCGCTGTTTAAGGACGGGACTTTACATGTTGACAACGTTTGAATCCGACGGCTCCCGCCAAACGGTTAACCGCCGGAGCTTCAAAGGCTGAAAACCTAGGTATGTGATTTTATGTAATCAACAACTTCTCCTACAGTCGTAATTTTCTCTGCGTCTTCGTCAGAGATTTCCATATCAAACTCATCTTCCAATTCCATAACCAATTCTACTACATCTAAGGAATCAGCACCTAAATCCTCTTTAAATGATGCTTCGAGAGAGATTTCAGACTCTTCCACTCCAAGACGATCGACTACAATTCGCTTAACGCGATCCAAAACGTCGGACATCCGGCTCACCTCCTCCATGGTATTATACGAAAACTGAGAACAAATTACCATAGCCCTCTTTTCTATGTTTTTCTGGGCTCCCCGCAAAGTACACGGACTTCACTCCGAAGCTTCACGTCGCTTTGCGGGGTTATATCTACATATACATTCCGCCGTCGACGTGTATAGTCTGGCCTGTCATATAAGAGGCGTCGTCGGAAGCAAGAAACCTCACCGCTCTGGCAATATCGTCCGGCTGTCCCAGCCGGTTCAGCGGAATTTGCGTGAGCAGCGCGGACCGGGTGTCTGCACTCAGCTTATCCGTCATATCGGTCTCGATAAAACCCGGAGCCACCGCATTGACGGTAATTCCCCTGGAGGCCAGCTCTCTCGCTGTGGCCTTGGTCAAGCCGATGACTCCGGCTTTGGCGGCAACATAGTTGGCCTGGCCCGGATTGCCCAACACCCCCACAACGGAGGATATATTGATGATCCTTCCGGAGCGCTGCTTCATCATGGGACGCGTAACGGCTTTAATACAGTTGAACACGCCCTTCAAGTTGGTGGCGATGACCTGATCGAATTCTTCTTCCTTCATGCGCATGATGAGGTTGTCGCGGGTAATCCCGGCATTATTCACCAGTATATCCAATTTTCCGAAAGTTTCCAACGCCTCAGCCACCATCGCTTCCGCTTCGGCTGCCTGGCTGACGTCGGCGCGCACCCTGAACGCCCTGCGTCCCATCGCCTCGATCTCCCGCACCACCTCTGCGGCTGCGTTTTCACTTCCGGCATAATTGACGGCGACGTCTGCTCCCGCATCAGCGAGCTGCAGGGCGATGGCCCGGCCAATCCCTCTGGATGCGCCGGTCACTAAAGCTGTTTTCCCTTGAAGCATAGGATTTTCTCCTCCTGTTCCACTGCTCATGCGATTTAGGCGCCGATATCGGCATGAAATTTTTCAAGCGAATCCAGGCTGTTGATCGAGACGACCTCAACGGTGCGGTCGATCTTTTTGATCAGGCCTGCCAGCACCGTCCCGGAGCCCAGCTCTATGAAAGTCCGGACACCTTGCCCGAGCAGCCACTGCACCGAGTCTTCCCAAAGCACGGGCGAAACGACTTGTTCCACCAGCAGCTGCTTGATCTCGTCCGTGTCCTCGCAAGGCTTGGCGGTCACATTGGCGATCACCGGCACAGCGGGCCGCTTCACTTGCAGCCCGGAGATTACCTTCAGCATTCTGCCAGCCGCCGGATTCATTAACGAAGAGTGGAAAGGGCCGCTCACTTCCAGAGGGATCACCCGCTTGGCCCCGGCTTCTTTGCCGCGGTCCACTACTGCCTGCACCCCTTCCTTGGAGCCCGAAACCACGATCTGCCCCGGACAGTTGATGTTCGCCATCTCCACTGTTCCGGCTTCTTTCGTCACGATGCGGCACAGCTCGGCCAACGCTTCCCTTTCGGCGCCCAGCACGGCGGCCATCGCCCCCTGCCCGTCGGGCACGGCTTCCTCCATGAATTGGCCGCGGGAACGAACCGTCCGCAAAGCGTCCTCGAATTCAATTGCCCCGGCAGCCACGAGCGCGCTGTACTCCCCGAGGCTGTGGCCCGCGACATAATCGGGGGAGATCCCCGACTCCCTGAACGCTTCCAGGAATGCCGTGCTCACGGTTAAAAGGGCCGGCTGCGTATGATAGGTTCTTTTCAGCATTTCCTCGGGCCCGTTAAAGATAAGCTCCACAAGCCCGCCGCCAATGACCCGGTCCGCGCGCTCGAAAACATGCTTTGCAGCCTGATTGGCCTCAAACAGGTCTTTTCCCATGCCAACGGCTTGAGCGCCTTGGCCGGGAAAGACAAAAGCGATTTTGCCCTTCACCACGTAACCATTCCTTTCCGAATGATGCTTTTATATTGGGCCGCAGTTGCCAGCCAAGTGCCGGCGATAAACCTGCGTGCCCCGCATTTTCCATGGCCGTTCATTGGCCTGCGGTTCTCCGAATTACCAGACGATGACGGAAGCCCCCCAGGTCAATCCGCCGCCGAAGCCGACCAGCACGACCGTATCGCCTTCTTTCACGCGCTGCTGCTCGACCGCTTCAGCCAGAGCGATAGGGATCGAAGCCGCAGAGACGTTGCCGTATTTATCCAGATTGATCATACACTTTTCCTCGGGCAGCTCCAGCCTGTTCAAGGCGGATTGGATAATCCGTATATTGGCTTGATGGGGAACGAGCAGATCGATGTCTTCACGGGCAATTCCCGCTTTGGCCAAAGCTTCTTCCGCGGCCGATCCCATGATTCTTACAGCAAATTTGAACACGTCCGCTCCTGCCATCTGAATGTAATGGTGCCCGGCACTCAGAGTTTCCTCCGAAACCGGTAAGCGGGAGCCGCCGCCGCTGATTTTCAGCAGCTCTCCCCCCGAGCCGTCCGCCCCCAGTTCAAAGGATCGGAAGCCGCGGCCTTCAGGTACTTCCCCGATCACGACCGCGCCAGCTCCGTCGCCGAACAGTATGCAGGTATTCCGGTCGGTGTAGTCTGTGATTTTGGACAGGCACTCCGCTCCTATCACCAGCGCATATTTATACGTCCCTACCGCGATAAAATTCGCCGCGTTCGCGAGACCATATATAAACCCGGAGCATGCAGCGGACAAATCGAAAGCCGCGGCCTTTTTAGCCCCAAGTTTGTCCTGCAGGATACAGGCGGTCGAAGGAAACGACATGTCGGGAGTCACTGTAGCCACAATAATCAAATCCAGTTGGTCCGCGGTAATGCCGGCATTCTTCAGTGCCAGCTCCGACGCCGCAAGCGCCAAGTCTGAAGAGGCCTGCTCGGCGGAGGCGATCCTTCTTTCGCGGATCCCCGTGCGCGTTACGATCCACTCGTTGTTGGTTTCCACCATGGTTTCCAGCTGTTCATTCGTCAATACCCGTTCCGGCACATACTTTCCGGTACCCAATATACCCACCGGTTTAACGTTCATCCGTTTCTCCTCGCTTCTCTACGTTGATTTCTCGGGAAATCGACTCCACCAGCCTGTTTTGCAGTGCCGTCCTGGTCTGGCGTATCGCGTTCCTGAAGGCGTTCGCATCCGAGGAGCCGTGGCTTTTCATGCACAATCCGTCGATGCCAAGCAGCGGTGCACCCCCGTGCTCCGAGTAATCCAGCTTATTCTTGAACTGCTTGAGGCCCGACTTCAAAATCGCCGCCGCCAGCTTGTTGTACCAAGTCCGCGTGAACTCCTGCTTTAGCATGGAAAAAATCGTTCCCGCCGCCCCCTCGATCGATTTCAGCATAATATTGCCCGCAAATCCGTCACAAACGACCACATCGCACGGGCCGTTCAGAATATCGCGGGCCTCCACATTGCCCACAAAATGAATCGGCGCCTGCTCCAGCAAAGGAAAAGCCGCCTTCGTCAGGTCATTTCCTTTTCCCGCTTCCGTCCCCACATTCAGCAGGCCGACGCGGGGCTTGTCGATGCCGTGCACCCTGCTGCGGTAAATGCTGCCCATGACCGCATACTGAACCAGATTCTCCGGCGAAGCATCCATATTCGCGCCCAGATCGAGAGCAAGCGTCCCCCGGCCGTCCACGGAGGGAAGCATCGGGGCGAGCGCAGGCCGCTCGATCCCCTTGATGCGGCCGATGATCAGCAAACCGGTTGCCATCAGAGCGCCGGTGTTTCCGGCGGAAATCATCGCATCCGCCTCCTGTTCGCGAACAAGCCTTCCCGCCACAACCATCGAAGCGTTCTTCTTCCTTCGAACGGCTTTCACAGGCTCGTCTTCCGCGGTGATCGTCTCGTCCGCATGGATAATGTCGATATTATCGGGCTTTTCCTTTAAAAAAGGCTCAATCTGCGCCTTGTCGCCGACCAGCAGAATGCGCACATCGTTCCATTCCTTCGCCGCAGCGACGGCTCCTTCCACAACAGCCGAAGGAGCGTGGTCTCCCCCCATGGCGTCAACAGCAATCCGCACAAAGTTTTCCCCCTTATCGCCTATAACCGTTATTTCGCCGAGTGTACAATGAGAAGATTTCCTTCAAACACAAGTTCCTCACCCACATACGTCAGCACTTCCACTTTAGCTTTGCCTTTCGATTTCGATCGGACGTAAGCTTTGGCGACGCATTTTTCGTGCAGCTTCACGGATCGGATGAACCTCAGCTCTGCAGACGCGGTCAGCGCAATTTCATCGTTAATGATCGCGACAGCCAGGGAGTTGGCCTGAGAAAATATGTGATGCCCACGGGCGATTTGCGTTCTGCTGAACACATGCTCTTCCTTGATTTCAAACATCGAGATGCCGCTCTTGTCAAGCTGCAGGTCGATCACTTCGCCGATGACCTCGCTTAAAGGCAGGGATCTTACCTCGTCGTAAGACTCGGCCATCAATTTGATGCGCTCCCTCAGTTCGGGAATTCCCAGTTCCAGCCGGTCCAGCCGGATCGTCTGGATGCTGACACGGAACAGCTTGGTCAATTCCTCATCGGTTATAAAAGGGTTATCTTTAATGGCTTGGGCCAACTCCTGCTGGCGCTGCCGTTTCGGCATCCGTTCGATGGCCGTCACCCCCTGTGTCTGCGCAGTCCGGCTCGTATAGTACGTTGTCTTATTACCAGATACTAATCGTAGTATATATAAAATACGCACAATTGCCAAGTCCGCAAAAATGTCCCAACGCAAAAACTGTGCCACAATCGGGGGGGTCTTTTTTTTTTGCGTTCACGCCGCAGTATCCTTCAAAATTTGATTTACCAGCACTTCTCCACCGCCGCCGAAACTCATAAGTTCCTTCACAACCAAAAAACGGCGCCCCCGTCCCGGAGCGCCGTTTCATGACATTATTGTTTAACAACTTCTCTTCCTTTATAGGAACCGCACACTTTGCAAACGTGATGAGCTGCTTTCAATTCACCACATTGATCACATTTAACCATGCCCGGAACCTCCAGCTTGAAGTGAGTACGACGCTTGTCGCGACGGGTCTTGGACGTTCTTCTCTGAGGTACTGCCATATTTAACACCTCCTTACAATAATTCAAAATACAATTCCGTGATTCCATGTTATGATTTAAAAAAGTCCGCCAAACCCGCCAGCCTCGGATCGATCTTCTCCTGACTGCAGTCGCAGGGCTGTTCGTTGCGGTTCACGCCGCATACCGGACACAGGCCTTTACAGTCCTCATCGCACAAGGGAACGAAAGGAATGGCAAGCAGCACATTCTCTTCCACATAAGGCATTAAATCAATCGAGTCTTCGGTGATGTGGTGGACGTTGTCTTCCTCATCCTCGTCCGAGCCCTCGGTTAGCCGCTGGATAAACACTTCGTGCAGCGGAATATTCAGTTCATGCTTCACAGGAGTCAAACATCGGGAACAAGGCTGGGTAATGCTGGCCTTTAACGTTCCGTCCACTTCCACCGCACCGGCGTTGTAGCCTGCCTGCAGATCGGCGTGCACCGGCCCGAACTCGATAAGATCGGATCGCTCTTTGAGCAGCGGGGTCAGATCCAATGATTCCGTCCATTGGACGGGTTTCGCTTTGGACGCCAACTCTTTAATATGAATTTGCATTTATGATCACCCCAAACAGACAACGATTATTATATCGATATTCATTCTATTTTGTCAACATTTTCAGCTTTACATTCGAAAACAAATTCTTTGCCCGGACGAGCCTTTACCTGCCGGGTTCAGCCTATTTTGCGGGCAGGGCCTCCAAATACTTGAGCGCGTCGTCGACGGTGCCGACCGGCACGACCTTCATCGGGGAGTGAATTTGCTTCGCCCGCTGCACCGCGTCGGAATAGTTGTTCACTGTACCCGAGCCAGGGATCGAAATATCCTTCGGAGCAAAAAAGATCTCTGCCCTTTGTTTGTCCGCCGCAATAATCTTGTGCTGAATGCCGCCGATGGGCCCGACATTGCCCTTGTCGTCTATCGTTCCGGTTCCCGCAATCCGGTATCCTTTGGTCAGATCCCCGGGCTGCAGCTGATTCAGGATCTCAAGCGTGAACATTAGCCCGGCCGAGGGCCCCCCGATTTCTCCCGCTTTGATTTCCACTTGTTTGCCGGGATCCTCCGCGCTGATTTTCTGGATCACGGCCGGCTGGATTCCGAGAATGGTCCTCTCCACATCGTTCGCACCGGGGCCGTCGGGCTGCACCGACTTGGAAGAGACTAGCGCAATGGGCGCGGTTTGCTCTTCCTTCGCGCGTTTGTAGGTGACCTGGATCGTGTCGCCCGGCTTTTTGACGCCGATGATGCTGTCCAGGTCCTTTCTGTCCTTGATGGGCGTATCATTCACCTTGACGATGTAATCTCCGGGAACAAGAACCTCCGCTGCAGGCGTGCCCGGTTCGGCTTTGCGCACCATCACGCCGTCGCTGACGACTTTGTAAGGGATTCCTGCCTTTTGGTAAGCGTTGCGAATGGCGCTGCTCTGCGACTCCATCATGATGTATTCCTGGCGCTCGTTGTATTCCTTCTCCGACTCCCCTTTTTCATACAGCGAGGATTTGGGCCTGATTTCCTGGTAAGGGTCCGCAAGCGCGTACAAATAATTAACCACATTCGACTGGGCTACCCACACCGTAGTGAGCATAAAATTGCCCTTTTCCTCCCCTTGCGGATTTTTGACCGACACCATCGGCTTGATAGGCTCCGAAGTGCCGGGCTTCAATATATAAAAAGGAAGGGGCATGAAGACCAGCACATAGCATAAAATCAAGCCCAGAAGAACCGAAAGAAGGAGGGGCAGTTTTTTCATGCGGGTGCGCCGGCCGCGACCGGGGTGGAGATCCGTTTGTTTACTTTCTTCTTTCATATAAAGCTCCTTCCTTCCGGCAAGCTTTTGCCCATTGTATCTATTGTATGTTGGACAGGTGTGGTCTAAACCGCTGGCAGCCGGCGTACGTATTTAGAAAAGCCTTAACGGATCACGATGGGAGAAAAATACAATGCCGAACATAAAAACGAAGGACCGCGGCCCTTACGTAACTTTACTGTTAGGTTTCCTTGCAGCTGCGGTAGTGGTCATGATTATCCTGTTCCCGGATGCCGCCTTCCGGTCCTCGCTCGAAGGTCTCTCGATCTGGTGGAACTTTGTGTTCCCGGCTCTGCTGCCGTTTCTCATCCTGTCGGAGCTTTGCATCGGATTCGGTTTGGTGCACGGCTTGGGCGCGCTGATGGAACCGCTCATGCGGCTGCTGTTCGGCATTCCGGGGATAGGCGGCTGGGCGCTGGCCATGGGCTTTACCGCGGGACAACCCTCCGGAGCGGCCGTCACCGCACAGCTGCAAAAGCAGCGGCTGCTAACGCATAAAGAAGCGGAGAAGCTGCTTGGCGTTTCCCATCTCAGCTCTCCTGTTTTAATGGTCACCGTCATCGGAACTGGATTCCTCCACAACCCGAAGCTGGGCGTAATCCTGGCTCTGGTGCATTATTTATCGGCTTTCTTGACAGGGCTTCTATGGAGAGGGAAGCCGGGCAGCCGTGTAGAAGAAACAAACCGGACCGCACAGGGTTCGCTGGTTGCGAGAAGCCTGACCGCCATGAAAGAGGCCCAACTGAAAGACGGCCGAAGCTTCGGCAGGCTGCTGGGCGACTCCGTCACCTCTTCCATCCAGTCGCTGATGCTTATCGGCGGATATATGATCATGTTCTCCGTACTGCTTCATGTAATCAGATTGACCGGCATCGCCAGGCATTTCCCTCTCGCTGAGCGGCTGATGTCGGGAATGCTTGAGGTGCACCTGGGCTCTTTCGCGTTGACGAACGCACCGGGACTGCCCGCGCTGTTCCAGACAGCGGCGCTGGGAGCGCTGCTCGGATGGGGCGGTTTGTCCTCCCATCTCCAGGCGAAGAGCCTGCTCCAAGGCAGCGGGCTGCGCTACTCCCGATTCGCGCTGTTCAGGCTCGTTCATTCCGGCTTGGCCGTCGTGCTGACCGCAGCCCTGTGGACGCCGATGAACTACTGGCTCGGAACGAGCCTCACTGTCTTTGGCGCCCGGCATGAGGGGCTCTCCTATTCTTTCCGTGCGGCAAACTTCGTCAAGCTTCTGCCCGGGATGTTCGCGGCCGGAGGGCTGTTTATCCTGGCCATGCTCGCAGTGTCAATCCTTGTGGCACTGTTTCATAAGGCGCCGGACGGGGCATAGCGGGTTCAGGCTGCGTCAGCTGTCCTGATATTTGCGGCGCAAGGCCGCCTCCACCTCAGCGGGCACCAGATCTGCCACAGGGCCATTATACTTCGCGATCTCCTTGACAATGCTGGAGCTAAGAAAGGAATAATTCGGCGAGGATGTCAGGAACAACGTCTCCACCTCCTCGTTCATGGCTCGGTTCGTCGCAGCCAGCTGCAGTTCATGTTCGTAGTCCGATACGGCTCGGAGTCCTCTGACGATAACATGGGCTTGCTTGGCGTTCATATATCTGATCAAAAGATCCCGAAATCCGTCGACCTCCACGTTCGGCAGATGGCTTGTCACTTGGCCCAGCAGCTCGATCCTCTCTTCAACTGAAAACAGCGGATTCTTGGAAGAATTATTAAGGACGGCAACGATCAGTTTGTCGAAAATTTTGGAAGCTCTCTGGATAATATCCAGATGCCCCAAAGTGACCGGGTCGAAACTGCCCGGATAAACGGCTGTCTTTACTGAGGGTGTGGCATGCATTTGTGCTTCAACTCCTCTTATGGGTTATTCTATGTATTGATAAATAGAAATCGCTGTATCCCCATACACCGACCTGCGGTCGAAACCGACCCCGCCGATCGCATGGTCGTACACGTCCGCCGCGTCGCTTTCGATGACAAGGATGGCTCCGGGCCGGAGCAGACCGCCTGTCTCCATAGTTTGAACGAGCTCCTCGATCGATTTCAACCGGTAAGGCGGATCCAGAAACACCAGGTCGAACGAGGCTCCCCTTTTGGCCAACACTTTCAGCGCTCTTCCCGCTTCGTTGCGGTAAACTTCCGAGAGCTCCGTAAAGCCGGTTCCGCGCAAATTTTCCTGAATGATATCGATGCTCTTTTTCTCGATGTCGATAAACACCGCCTGGTCCATGCCGCGGCTGAGCGCCTCAATGCCCAGGCCGCCCGTGCCGGCAAACAGGTCGAGCACTGCGCCTCCGTCAAAATAAGGTCCGATCATGGAAAATACCGCTTCCTTCACCTTGTCCGTCGTTGGGCGTGTCCCTGTGCCGGGCACAGCCTTCAGCGACCGTCCCCGCGCCCTGCCCGAAATGACTCTCATTGCTTTCCCACCCGCTTCCAGGAGTAGACTGCCGCTTGCGCCGATTCGGATACGGCCAGCGCTTTAATGGATATCGTACCATATTCCCGTTTCATTTCACAAAAAATTTGTAAAGCGCATGTATATTTTCGCTCTTTCCAGTTAATGCTTAAATTATCGACATGAAAATTGTCGTAGACAACCGCGGAGAAAGCTTACGTTTCCCCATAAGCTCTTCGTCCGGTTTCTCCTCTCCCATGAGGCGGTCATGCAAATGGCCGCCGTTTTATTGTTGCCCCGGCTGCTCATCCGCCGGCTCGTGCGCAGCCTTCCGCGGCAGCTGGATCGACACCTCTGTGCCCTGGTTCTCTTCACTTTGGATCTGGATCGTCCCTTTGTGCTGCTTGACCAGCGCTTTGGCGATCGACAAGCCGAGTCCGGTGCCGCCGGTCTTGCGCTGCCGCGCTTTATCCACCCGGTAGAACCGTTCGAAAATAAGGTCTTTTTCCTCTTTAGGGATGCCGATGCCGTAATCGATGATCTGCAGGAGCGCCTGCTCCGGACCGCTGTAAGCGACGCGGATTTTGACGGGCTTCTGGCTGTATTTGAGCGCGTTGTCCAGAAGAATCATCAGCAGCTGCTTGATTTTCAAAGGGTCGCCTTCGACATAGACGCTTTCCTTCGCGTTCACCTTCACATCCCGGTCGTACAGCTTCTCCATCAGTTTGGCCGTTTCGTGGCACAGCTGCACCAGATTGAACTCCGTTACCGCAAGGGAGGATTCCGTTCCGCTGGAGGCAAGATCCAGCAGCTGCTGGGTCATTTTCTTCATACGTACCGATTCGTTATAAATGACGTTAATCCCCTCGCGGAGCACATTCTCGTCCTTCATACCCCAGCGCTGCAGCATATGGGCATAGCTTTCCATAATAGTCAGCATCGTTTTGAATTCATGGGAAGCGTCCGAAACGAACTGCCTTTGCTTTAAAAAGCTTTCCTCGAGCCTGTCCATCATCCGGTTAAAAGTAGAGGATAGCTTGTCCAGCTCATCCCGGGTGCCGGCGGGTACCGGAAGCCTTTTGAAGGTCATCGAGCTCTCAACCTGTTCCATCGTTTCGATCATCCGCGTGATGGGTTTGACAATGTATCTCGAAACGAGAATACCGCCGAGCACGGATAAACTTAGGGCGCCGACCGTGGAGAGCAGCAGCACATAAATGAGAATGGCCAAAGACTGCTCCAGATCGGACTGCCTTACGGCGATTTCGATCGATCCGACGAGCAATGTGCCGGCATACAGCGGACTTGAGACCACAAGAACCAGCTTCTGCCCGAACAGGTTGGACTTATCCTTCGGGGAATCGAACCTTTGCAGGACATAACCCGGCGAAATGTCAAATTTCGGTGGAACCTGCAGTAAATCCATGTCTTCATACAACTGGTTGCGGATTTCGCCTCGAGAATCCAGAATACGGATCAGTCCCTCCGATGGAAGGTATTTGCGGATCGCTTGCTCCTGATTCTTTTCCAGAAGCACAGCCGTACCCAAGTCTTCTTTAATCGTCTGGGCCCGCTCCAGCAGTGTTCCCGCCTGATTTTTCACGGTCAGCCTTATAAATTGAATCCCTACAAATACGTTGACGAATACGAGTATAATGAGCAGCCATATGGACGTATGCAGGGCAACTTTATTCCGGATCTTCATGCTCCGCTCACCCTGATGGCATAGCCGACTCCGCGGATCGTCTGGATCAGCTTGGAGTCAAAATCGTGGTCGATTTTTTTTCGCAGATAGCGGATGTACACGTCCACAATATTGGTGTCCCCCATAAAGTCATAGCCCCAGACCTTCGAAATGATCTGTTCCCTGCTAAGCACCTCATTCTTATGCTCCAACAGGAAGACCAGCAGGTCAAACTCGGTGGAGGTCAGCTCGATTTTGCGGTCTTCGCGCTGGACTTCCCTGGTCCGGATATCTACGGTCAGGCTGTCCGCGCTCAGCTGGGTGGCCTCCTCGACAAGCTGCTGCTGAAGCCGTTCGACTGTAGCGGGATGCGTACGGATGCAGGCGCGGATGCGGGCGAGCAGCTCCTCGATTTCAAAAGGCTTCGTCAAATAATCGTTCGCCCCCTGGTCGAGGCCGCTCACTTTATCAATCGTCGTATCCCGTGCGGACAATAAAATGACGGGGGTAAGCTCGTCGACATTCCGCAGGCGCCTGAGCACCTCCATGCCGTTTAAGCCGGGCAGCATAATATCCAGCAGGATCAAGTCCCACGGGTGCTCCAGCGCTTTGTCGAGGCCGTCCCGTCCGGTTTCCGCGGTCTCCACCTCGTACCCTTCATGCGTGAGCTCCAGGCTGAGCAGCCTGGCAATCTGTTCCTCGTCTTCTACAATCAAAATTTTAGCGCTCATCATGATCTCCTCCGGACCGTTATCGCTTTTATTTAGGATGTTCCATTCCTTGTAAAAAAAACATAAGGCCCGGGAACGCATCCCGGACCTTATAGTATTCGGCGGCGCGGCCGCTCTTCAGACTGTAACGGAAAGCAAATTCAAACAGGCGGGTTGATCTTGGTCTCCGCCACAGCTTCTGCTCCCATCTTCAGCGGACCTCTGCCCAGCGCTTGGCGGATGTTCATCACACGGACTTTGCCGTTTACGGATGAGCTCGAGCCGATTTGAAGCACGGAAGCGGCCGATACGGCCGCAACATCCACATAATCGACCCGTATTGTATTTTGTTCGTGCACTGTAGTCAGCTTTACTTCTATATCAAGCTCCGGAGGCGGAATGTCAGGGTAAAAAAACACAGGGAAAAGGTTCAGATTCCCTTCGTTCCCCATAAACACCGCAAACTGCCGCTGCAGCGCAAAAATGCGGGCCGCCGGTGTGACCTCGTCCGCATCCCCGATTTGGACGACGGAGGCGAACAATACGTTGGTAATGTGAACATTAGACACCAACGATACGCGCTTATCCATGGTCATTCTAGGCTTGCGGCGCGAGCGGCGCGAGAGGACCGACAATGTAAGACTCCGGAGGCGTGTCGAAGGCCGACGAGAGGCAGATGGAATCCGTATCCCCCACGAGAATCACGGAAGCGCCGACCACTGCGGTCACGTGGATGGAACCTACCGACAGCTGCTTGTTTACAACCTGAACATTCATGGCTTCTCCTCTTTCTTTAAGGAATTGTCCGGGCTTTCCGGGAAGGTGTTCATATACCTTTCAATGGCCACCCGGATGTCCCGTTTCACTTTATCCATCACTTCCCGATGAAGGGACGCGGTGTTTTCCGGAGCCGCCTGCTTCATTTGGCCGATGTAATAACGGATTCGTTCATCTACCTGGTTCTTGATGTCATTGACGATAAAGCTCCGGTAGTCGTCTCCCAGGAGACGGTTATACCGCTGTTCCAGGCTGATGATTTCTCCCGGAACTTCCTTTTCCAAATATTGATGCGTCTCGTCCGCGATCTCCCTGAAAGGGGAATTCGCATCCTGCACGGGCTGCTGGATATGCGGCTCTGTGCCGTTTACCGCCAGATCGTCGATATTGCCGGCCAAATCCGGATTGAGGCCGATATTCAGGGTGCCGTCCAGCTTTTCCACTTTTAACTGGTCAAAATGGTATTCTATCTTATCGACGGTGACAGCCCGCTGTTGCCTGAGCTCGGCAATTTCGTTCCGCAATGCCTCCACCGTCTGCTCCATTCTGTTAAGTTGATCGGCCTGCAAATGCAGCTGAGTGTAGATGCCCTGCAGCAGCGAGTATAAATACGGATCCATGTACAATCGATGTCACCCCCTGTATATCCTATGTTTCGGGACAGGGAGGACATGACACTGGAAGCTTCGCTTTTATCGAACCCTTTTGTGGCGCCGGTCTTTATAAACTCTAAAGAGTAAATGACACGGGAGGCTTCGCTTTTATAGGAACGGGCTGCTAAGTAGGGGTTGGCAGAGGCACCAAAGGCGCTGTGAAATGGGGAGTGCCCTGCGTTAAGGCCGGGGCCGGCTCGGTATACCCCCCGGTGTTGTATGCGTTGGACAACGCCCTGATCACCCCGGCGCTGCCGATCTGCAGCACGGAGGAATGCGAAATCCCTTCCACCCGCAGCTGATGGATGACGATGGATTGATGCACGATCAGGTTCATGGCGCCGCCACCGCCCCGCCTGAGCCCGCTCCGCTAGAGCTGGCCCCGCTGGCCACTCCGGCATTGACCCCTTTGTTCCCGTTGGAGGTCTGAGTCGAATCCTGGATATCGTTATCCGATGTGTTTGTGGCACTGATCGCGTTATTCGTATGGGCCAGATCCCCGGTGTTGAAAGACCCTGCTCCCGCAAAAGTTTTCGATGTGCTGGCGGGCGCAACCTGCAGCGTATCTCCGATGAGAACGACCGATCCCGAGCTGACACTTACGACTTTGAAGCTCCCGACAATCGATGGCATAGGCAAACACCCTTTGTTTATTTTACTTGTTTATAGTATGTGGGAAGACGCCCTGACGTTCTTATGGTTTGCCGGAGACAAATCATTCACCAACAACCGCCGTTATCATATTCTATAAAAGGAATCATTGTTCGGAAACCGGAAACAGGCACAAGGAGGGATGACCACGTGAGCGACCAAACACCGCGGCCTTTCGGCTTTGACTGGGGCCCTTTCAAAGAGATGCTCGGCGGCATGCTGCCTCCGGCCCAGTCCGATAATCCGCAGGACCTGTCCTGGGTGGAGTCTTATGTGCAGCAGACGCTCCGCTCAGCGTTCCATAAGCCAGAAGTACGGACGAAGTCGGCGGCTTCTCCCTCCCTGCAGTCGGAAGTGTTCGAAACCCATAATTACATTCTGGTCAAAATCAAACTGCCCGGCAGCACACATATCGACAATGTACGGGTCATGGTGAGCTCCACACAGCTGAAGCTGACCATTATTGGGGTCGACGAGCCGCACCTCATCTCGCTGCCGAAAGCGGTGCTCTCCAAATCGGGGAAAGCCTCGTATAAAGATGATGTGCTGCAAATCCGCCTGCGCAAACAGTCCGGACGCAAATCCTTTGTTGAGATTCCCATCCGGTTTATTTAATTGCGCCGGCATATAACCGGAAAAATGGGATGTGACCAGAGCGTCTCAAGCTCCCCGGGGGGAGGCACGCGTTGGGAAAACCGAAAAAAAGTCTGCTTCTCTTGATGAGGAAGCAGACTTTTTTGATGCCGGCTATTCCGGGAACTTCTCATTGACTTCCCATGATTCCACGATTTTATAGGCCGTATCTGAATCGTAGCCCATCCCGATCAGATAAACGATCAGTGCCACTTCCGTCATCGCGTGCGGATAGCCTTGCGACTGGGCTTCGTTCAGACCGTAATGAACCCAGGGACGCACCGTTTTTAAAGAGGCCTCGCGCAATGCCGGATTGATCAGGGCAGGATGAGGCCATTCAGCATGAGTCATTGGCCGATGCGCTTCATAGTAAAAGTCCAGGACATTGGGCCAGCGGGGTGTATTGAGCGGATAAGGAACAGGTGCCGCACCGTTCGGATAACCGGCAGGCACCGCCATGTTAGGGAACGGCTTTTTTGGATAAAGCATATTCGGGTATGCTGCGGGCGGCAAGTTCGGATATGCTGCAAGCGGGACTATGGTAGGCTCGTTGCGATAGCTCGCAGGCGAAACCGCATTCGTTTCGTCAGGCAAAGGCAAAGGGTAACTCATCCGAATTTCTCCTTTTTTCTGAAAATCATGTGAATTTACCCAATATCCTATGTGTTCACCTATGACTTGGTGATTTGCCCGGATGACATTCTGCGAAGCTTCACTGGAAAAAGGGGTGCGAGCGGTAACCCGGCGAAATTTTACAGCAGGGCGCTTAAAGATTAAACACTTAGGGCGCGAGGTGGGGCTGAACACTGCGCAGCTTTGCGGCAGCGAACTTTTATTCCGCTATTTTTGCATTCCCTCTTAAGCCCCTAGTGAAAGGAGCGGAAAGCTATGACAGCACTTCGAGAAAAAATGATCATGGATATGCAATTACGAGGATTGAGCCCTCATACGCAAAAGGCTTACTTGAAAAGCGTCGAAAAATTTGCGCAGCATTACAACAGATCACCCGAAATTCGAGCAGCATAACCGTCATGTGCAATCGTGTATTTGGGGAAGACAGGTGAAGTCTGCCCTTTTGACGACAATACCAGCAAAAGCATCTCCAAAACAATGAATTAAAGGGTTCGTCGGATGCAAATCTGCCTGCAGAACGCGGTTTCGATCAACGAATTGTATCAAAAATTGTACGATCAGTTGGATTGAAACCCCATTATACGTCTACAATTTCTGATACAATCTTAAGAGTTAGCGTTGTTGCCACAGGCGTCGGCGGAAGGTGTCAGCCTCCCGCACATAAGTCATTTCAGCTCAGCAATACATTCCACGCTGTCGTTCTTGACATTCCCCACCATGGGCGCGACCGGATACGCCGACATGAGTTCCTCGGGAAAAGGCTGCAGCAGCGACTCCAGGAAATCCCCATCCGTGCAATCCCGGTCAAGCCATAGCGCTTCGTCCTCACGCTTTAGAATCATCGGCATCCGATCATGGATTTCCCGCATTAATCCGTTCGGTTTCGTCGTGATGATAGTGCAGGTGCTTAATTTCCGCCCGTCCGGTGCCTTCCAGATATCGTATAGGCCTGCCATCGCGAACATCTCCCCGCTTCGAAACATAATCCGCATCGGCCGCTTGCCGTTTTCTATTATTTTCCATTCATAGAAACCGTCGGCGGGAATCAGGCACCTTTTGCGCTGAAGAGGGATGCGGAACGCGGGCTTTGTCCTGACTGTCTCCGCACGAGCGTTAATCATCGTGTAGCCCGCTTTTTCGTCCTTGGCCCATTCGGGTACGAGTCCCCACTTCAATTCCCCCAGCCGGTGCTTCTCCCCGTCATGGATGACCGCCATAATCATCTGCCCTGGAGCAACATTATACCGCGGAGTGTGAAAAGGGGGCATCGGCCCGTCGATCAGAAACCGGCGCATCAGCTCTTCCATCGTCACCGTGATCGTATATCTTCCGCACATAGCGATCCCTCCCTTCTCCATTATAGACCCATGCCCGCCACAATCGAATAAAACGTTTTCCACCCTTCGAATTCACCGGCGCGCCGCAATCCAAGAAAATGCGCTTGACCATCCGTACAATGGACTGAACAAACAATTCTTCCAGCATGGTTTAACTGGGCAGATCCGCCAGGATAGAGAAAACGCTGCAGCTAAATAGAGGCCATACACGTGAATGCTTCTGCCAGTGCCTGCATGCCGGCTTCACGTTCAAGTATGGGAAGTTCTGCAGAATCTCGTCAAGCCGCGACAAAGGTCCCTCTTCTGAAGCTGCCCTCTTCATCCCCGCGTCAGCTCATGGAGCTTGTCCATCGTATTCATATTGCGGGTCGTAATCGATTTCCCCAGCTTCTGAACGTTGTTCGCCAGCTTGGAATCCAGAATTCTTTGCCGGTACAGAAAATAAATCTCCCTCCCGTAAACGCAGAACTCATCCATATGGCCGATGCCGTCCGAAAGGGTGTCGAGCTGCTTCTGCACAGGCGCCTCTGCCATCACGCCCACGTGAATATTTTTCCTGTTCGACTGCGCATCCACCGAATAGGGGCATCGGCTTACAATCTGCTCCAGCTCCTCGGCCGTTCTCATCATGACGTTGGAAGACACTCCGAACAACTTGCTCACTTCGTCCTCGATCCTCCGGCTCAAGAGCTCTGCCGCTTCCTCCGATTCAAAGACAGCGTTGCCGCTGTTAATATAGGTCTGTACTCGAGTGAGCCCCATTATCTCCAGCAATCGCCTCAGTTCAGCCATCTTGATCATGTTCTTGCCTCCGACGTTAATCCCCCGCCAAAGTGCGATGTAGACCGCCATCTAAGTCACCGCCCTCTCTCACGCAAAATATTACTTCTGCCGGCTGTTGCGCATAGCCGCCAATATGTTGGGCGCACCGCCGCACACGAAGCTCTCGTAGTCCGGCGACTCCATGGGTATAAGCGCGATTTTGCCTTCTGCATTGAAGTGAAGTCCCCATCCGTATTTCTTCGGCAGCATCGACGCCCGCAGACAGGGCTGCGGCTTCCGGTAGAATTCGACGCGGATTTGTGTGCCCCTTGCCAGAAGATCCTGTTCGGGGATTTGCTTATGCCGGACGTACGTCTCGTAGAGCAGTTCCTCCTGGGTATAAGTGTACGGATGGTTGGCGAGCAGCTCGTACTCGATTGCGGGCTTGGTTTTACCGCCCCTCCGCTCGAGTGGAACCGTACCGCGCTCAACCGGACAATCCGCGGCTACAGTAATAAACGTATCGTAATAATTCCATTCCATGGGCGATATTCCTTTCGTTAGCCATCTGAAGTTGAACATATTCCCATTATAACCGAACATTCTGACAATAACAGCGCCGCTGGCTTGCCGGTCTATGATATACTGATAGAGTTATACAGGAATGTAGGCTAGAAGGAGACCGACTCGATGATAAAGCTTGTATCTTGGAATGTCAATGGGCTGAGAGCCTGCGTCAATAAAGGATTCAACGACTATTTCAGGCAGACGGGTGCGGATATCTTCTGCGTGCAGGAAACGAAGCTTCAGGAGGGGCAGATCTGTCTGGAGCAGGGGGAAGAATATTCGCAATATTGGAACTATGCGGAGAAGAAAGGGTATTCCGGCACGGCCGTGTTTACGAAGCTGAAGCCGCTGTCCGTGCGCTATGGCTTGGAGGAAGATACTGAGCCGGAGGGCCGAATCATCACCTTGGAATTCAATGACTTCTATCTCGTCAATGTGTACACCCCCAATGCGCGCCGCGACCTGTCCCGTCTGGACTTCCGCCTGGAATGGGAAGAACGCTTCCGTCCGTATCTGCAGGAGCTCGATTCGCGTAAGCCCGTAATCGTCTGCGGCGATCTGAATGTAGCCCACCGGGAGATCGACATCAAAATCGCGAAAGGGAACCGCGGCAACTCCGGATTTACCGAGGAAGAGCGCGGGATGATGACTCGACTGCTGGATGCCGGATTCATCGATACGTTCCGGCAACAGTACCCGGACCGCACGGATGCTTATACATGGTGGTCCAACATGCCGAAGGTGCGAGAGCGGAATGTCGGGTGGCGGATCGATTATTTTCTCGTGTCTGCTCGGCTGGAACCCAAAGTGGCAGAGGCAGAGATTGATACGCATGTCTTGGGCAGCGATCATTGTCCGGTCGTACTGAAGCTTAGGCAGTATTGAAATCCCTTTATATTTGCACCCGTAAAGGGAACCCTACTCAATCTAGGTTGAAATGGACAAAAGATCACTTGCGAACGGTTATACCTAGCTGCACATTCATACTCAAGGCAAAGAAGCACGGTTTGTTCCCGCGCTTCCCGAAGGGCCATAAACAATTATTGCTCCGGTTGGCCGGAAGCTTTGCGCAATTCATTGGCGAGCCGATGAAATTCTTTTTGCGCCTCAGGCACATCCGTGGCCTGATATGCGGCTGACAAAAAGGCGATTACCTTGTTGGCATCGTCCGCTGTCAGTAAGTACGACGGCTGTAAACTGGCCATGAGCTCATCCACACTCCCACTGTATTCATCCAGGTCGACAGGTCCCGAAATGCCGGGCACCGTGCCGGATTCCGAGTATTGTAGAAACACCCAGCGATCCCAACCGCCCCGGTTAGCGGGCTGATTTCTGCTGTAGCTTGCAAGCCACAAAGGAAGGTCGCTGAGCGAGGAACCCAGGTAGTCGTCTATAAAAGACGGATACGTATATAGGATTGAAGTCTTTCCTGTCTTCTCTTTTACCCGGTCAACCCAAGCCCGCACAGCAGCCGGGGTATTTTCGCTGACCTCCGCGTCAATGACGGGGGGAAGGTCCACCTGCCGGAACCCGCCGCTGCGGCCTACGACCTCAATGAAAAAATCGGCTTCCGCTTGAGCCACCGCCTCGGTAGAAGCGCGAAAGAAGTGATAGGCGCCAACAATCAGACCGGCCTGCTTGGCTCCTTGCAAATTTTCCGCATAGCGGTCATCGACAAAGGTCGTCCCCTCCGTCGCCTTCAAGAAAGCAAAAGA
The DNA here is from genome assembly GCF_055392555.1 of Paenibacillus sp. JCM 18996. Taxonomy (NCBI): domain Bacteria; kingdom Bacillati; phylum Bacillota; class Bacilli; order Caryophanales; family Paenibacillaceae; genus Paenibacillus; species Paenibacillus sp. JCM 18996. The sequence continues at coordinate 740,550 of NZ_AP043884.1, read as the reverse complement.
GATTCCTGCCGCTTTCACTTTCATCCAGTCGATCGAACCTTGATAGTGAGACACATCGATCCCTTTTGCATTAGAGGGCTTCCTTCGCTGCATCCTCGTTTTCACCCCTTCATCTGAAAAAAACTCCTGTCGCAGTCTTCACTTTATGTTTTTCTAAAAGAAATGCAGAAACGAAGGAGTTCATTTTCCGTCCTTCCTTATATGTTATTCCAATGTTGGAGCGAATCCTGTAGATTTACCCAGAGGAGGCAGCCTATTTGAGAAAAAGAAAAACGGGCCAAGGATCCTCTCCTTAACCCGCTCCATGCGAACGTGCCCTTTAGCGGAACATTCCCCAAAGCTTGATTAAATGAAACGTATTGTTGGGATCGATCTTTTGCGAAATGACGAAATTCACCATCTGCTCGGCCTGCGCTTCCGTCACTTTTTCCCCAAGCGCTTTGGTCAAAAGGCTGACAAACTTTCTCACCTTTACCCTGTCCTGCAAATCTTTTTTCGTCACACCGTTCAAAATCATCTTCACCCGTTCTTTCGTTTCCGGGTTCTTCATTTTGGTTTTCACCCGCTCCACCAGCCCGGGGTCCAACCCGAAATTTTGATAGCCCATCCTGCGCCACCTCCATTGCCGGTAACCTTAGACCAGCGCTTTGGCTGTCCCTTTGGTTCCAAACAGTCATTCATTATTATATGAACAAACGGCGCGCAGCGTGCTTGTCTGCCGGGAATTTTTCCGGTGAAGCGGCAAAGCTGCAGCCAGGGCGGTAACTCCTTCGGCGAAGGAACTTCGCACGTTTTAATCCAGTACTTCTCGCTCCAGCACCTGCTCGCGCTGTAAATAATGCCGCAGGGGTAAATACCGGGTCGACGTCCAGAATTCCCCGCGGCTCACCATTTCAGCGGCTTCATCGCGGGCCTGCTCCATGATTTCAAAATCATTCAGCAGATCGGCCAAACGGAATTCCGGCAGCCCGCTCTGCTTCGTCCCGAAGAAATCCCCGGGCCCTCTCAGTTCCAGATCCCGCCGGGCGATTTCGAAGCCGTCGCTTGTTTCCGTCATCGCCTTCATCCGCTCCTTGCCCACCTCCGTCTTCGGCGTGGCCATCAGCACACAGTAGGATTGATGCTCCCCGCGGCCAACCCGGCCACGAAGCTGATGAAGCTGCGACAAGCCGAAGCGGTCGGCATCATAGACCACCATCAGTGTCGAATTCGGAACGTCCACGCCGACCTCGATCACCGTGGTGGAGACAAGCACTTGAAGCTCCCCCTCGCTGAATGCCCGCATAACCTCATCCTTCTCCTGCGTCGGCAGGCGGCCGTGCAGAAGCCCTATCTTAAGGTCGGGAAAGCGCTGCTGCAGCTGGACATAAACGTCGATCGCATTCTGCACGTCCAGCTTTTCCGACTCCTCGATCAACGGGCAGATGACATAAGCCTGCCGGCCTGCGGCCGCCTCCCGCTCGATGAACCCCATGACGCGGTCCATCATTTCGTGCTGCACCCAGTAAGTCTTGATCGGCTTGCGCCCTTTCGGCAGCTCCCGCAGCGTGGACACATCCATATCGCCGAAGGCGGTGATCGCCAGCGTACGGGGTATGGGAGTGGCCGTCATCGTCAGGACATCCGGATTCATCCCTTTACGGCGCAGGATACTCCGCTGCTGTACCCCGAAACGGTGCTGCTCATCCGTTACGACCAGTCCGAGATTGCGGAAGTACACATCCTCCTGGATAAGGGCGTGAGTTCCGACAACAATGTCAGTCATCCCCATTTGCAGCGCCCCCAGCGCATCCTTCCTCTGCCGGTCGGTCAGCGAGCCGGTCAGCAGGCCCACCGTGATGCCGTAAGGCTCGAACAGCTTGTCCAGGGAACGCTTATGCTGCTCGGCCAGAATTTCCGTCGGCACCATCAGCGCACCCTGGTGCCCCGCCTTCACCACCGCATAGAGCGACACCGCGGCGACCACGGTCTTCCCGGAACCGACGTCGCCTTGCAACAGCCGGTTCATGCAGAAAGGCGACTGGAGATCCTTCAGGATCTCCGCGATGACCTTCAGCTGTGACTCCGTCAGCCGAAACGGCAGCGCCCGCACGAACTCCCGCACAGCGGGGAGGTCCACTTCGTGCGCCACCCCGTCCGCACGCTTGTGCGTCAGCGCGCGGTACGCCTGCATCTTGAGCTGGAACAGCAGCAGCTCCTCAAACACAAGCCGCCTGCGCGCTTCCCTGCCCTCCTCCGTGCCGTCCGGCTGATGGATGGCGGCAATCGCCCGGCGGCGCGGCAGCAAACCGTACCTGCCGGTGGTCTCCTCCGGCAGGATCTCCTCGATGCCGCTCTCGTATTGCTCGAGCGCGTGCTTCACCGCCTTGCGGATCCACTTCTGCGTGATCGATCCGCCGACAGAGTAAACAGGCTGCAGCGTTCCGCTCCGGGGAGTTCCATTGCCGGGAAACTCCGATTCGGAGACGGTCAGATGCAGCCTCTTCTGATCCCACTTCCCGGTCAGTACGATCTCTTGACCGGGCCTGAGACTATCCCGCAGGAAATGGCGGTTAAACCATATTGCCGTAATCATAACTCCGTCCGCCACAACCCGACAGCTCAGCCTCGACTTGTTGCGGCCGTACATATAGATGGCGGGCTCTGCGACGATTTTGGCCTGAAGTGTGACCTTATCTCCGTCCTTTACCTCGGCCAGTTCTTTAATCCGGTAATCTTCGTAACGGTAAGGGTAATACTCCAGCAGATCGGCCACGGTCTGTATGCCGAGGCTTTGAAGTTCCTCCGCCTTCTGGACCCCTACGCCCCGGACCATCTTCACCGGAATTTGATGCAGGTCAAGCATAGGCTTCCATCCTGTTTACAAATACCGCCACCGTTCCGGGACCCGCGTGCGTGGCTATCACCGGGCCCAATGCTGTATACTGCATGATTTCCACCTGCAGCGCCTCCTTGACCATGCCGCCGAGCACTTCGGCCTGTTCCCTCGCATTCGCATGAGCCACGGTCAAATGTAGCCTGGCATCCCCGAATTCCGCTTTCAGCAGTTCAACGATTCTGCCCATCGCCTTCTTCTGGCCTCTTACTTTATCGACAGAATTCACCTGCCCGTCATCGTCGATCGATAAAATCGGTTTAATGTTAAGCAAAGAGCCGACAACCGCCGCCGCTTTGCCGATTCGGCCGCCCTTTTGCAGGTACTGCAGCGTATCGACCAGAAAATAAATCCTCGTATCCGACCTCAAGGTTTGAACGAGCCGTTCGATCTCTTCCGCCGTCCGTCCTTCCTGTGCGGCGCGTGCAGCCGCTGCTGCCAGCAGGCCGATCCCGTAGCAGGCGGATTTGGAGTCGACCACGGTGATTTCGGCGGCGCCTTCGTACATTGATTTCGCCAGTACCGCAGATTGGTAGGTACCGCTCAGCGCGGAAGACAAATGGATGGAAATAATGTGAGTGTCCGGTTCCGCCCCCAATCTGGAGTATACGTCAAGAAACTCGACGGGCGAAGGCTGGGATGTAGTCGGAAGCGAAGCGGACGACACCAGCTTATCGATGAACTGCTCGGAAGTGATGGTCACTCCGTCGAGGAATGCTTCCGAGTCAAAATGTACCTTAAGCGGGACCACCTCAATGTCAAGCTGCTGCCGCACGTCAGCGGGGATGTCTGCCGTACTGTCAGTGACGATGCGAATTTTGCCCAAGCTGGCCACCTCCTGATTTCCTGTCCTGACTTTTTACTCTGCAGCAAAAATATAATAATAAAGTGGTTGTCCCCCGGGATGAATCTCCACTTCCACATCGGGATAAGACTCCGCCAGGAAGCCGCGGATCTGCTCCGTTATCTCTTCTTCGGCATCCGTCCCCGTCATGACCGTAACGATCTCCGGATCCTGAGTCAGCATGGAGCTCAGCAGCAGCTCACAGGAGCGCAGAAGATCCGCTTCGGCGGATACGATCCTGCCGTCCTGGATGCCGATAAAATCACCTTCTTCGATGTCTATGCCATCCATCTGCGTATCCCGCACGGCGAAGGTGACCTGGCCTGACTTGATCTTCCCCATGGCCTCCGTCATCCTGGCCGCGTTATCCTCAGCCTCCGCGGAATCCTGGAACGAGAACACGGCCGCCAGTCCTTGAGGGATCGTTTTGGAAGGGATCACGATGATTTCTTTGTCCTCCACCAGCTCTTTGGCCTGCTGCGCCGCCATAATAATATTGGAGTTGTTCGGCAGAATAAAAATAGTTTGCGCGCTAATCTCCCGAGCCGCGTTAACGATATCCTCCGTGCTCGGGTTCATCGTTTGGCCGCCGGACAGCACATAATCCACGCCAAGCGAGGTGAAAATTTCTGAAATGCCCTCTCCCACGGAAACTGTAATCATGCCGTACCGCTTTCGTTCAGGTCCCGCGCTGTGAACCACCGCTACGGCATAGCTGTCCGCATCTGCCGAATTGCCGAACGCGTGCCTGGCCTCTTCAAGTATATGGGTATGCTGGTCACGCATATTTTCAATTTTGATCCTGCTCAGGTCGCCGTACTGCTGGGCCAAAGTCATCACTTCACCGGGATACTCCGCGTGTATGTGGATCTTGACCAGATCGTCGTCCGCCACGACAAGGAGAGAATCTCCGTGTTTGCTGAGCTCTCTGCGGAAACGCCCCTCGTCGAAGGTCAGCCCTTTCACTTTGCCCGGCACCAGGTTCACCAGAAACTCTGTACAGTATCCGAATTCGATATCCTCGGTAGCCATCATCGTCTGGGCCGGCGCAAAATCGCTGCGGTGGTGCGCTGCTTCCGCCAGATCAAGCGACTCGATCGGCTGCTTCGCCGCCAGGCCGGGCAGCAGCGGAGCCTCTACCGAATCAATTCCATGATCCGCTTCGTCCGTCTGTCCGGTGAGTGCGGCCAGCATTCCCTCGTAAATAAACATCAGCCCTTGTCCGCCGGAGTCCACTACACCGACTTGCTTCAGCACAGGCAGCAAATTCGGGGTGTTGGCAAGTGCCTCATTGCCTGACCGGACAACCTCGCGCATTAAATCCGTCACGTCCGCAGCGCGCCTCGAATAAACCGCCGCTTGCTTGGCCGCTTCCTTGGAGACCGTCAGAATCGTACCTTCCACAGGCTTGACAACCGCTTTATACGCGGTATCCACACCGTTCTGGAGGGCCGCCGCAAACTGCTGCGGATTAATCTGCTCAAATTCCGCCACCGATTTGGCGAATCCCCGGAATAGCTGGGAAAGAATAACGCCCGAGTTCCCTCTCGCTCCCATGAGCAGCCCTTTGGACAGCGCTTCCGCCGTTTTTCCGATATGGATGCCCGCTTTCTTTTTAAGCTCCTCCACCCCGGAAGTCAAAGTCAAGTTCATATTCGTGCCGGTATCCCCGTCGGGAACCGGAAACACGTTCAGCGCGTTGACCTTTTCCACCTTGGACTGCAGGTTCCGGGCTCCCGCCAACACTATATATAAAAAATCATTTCCGTTTATTGAACTAAAGCGCTTACTCAATAGATGATTCCCCTTCCTGGACTACCGGGCTACGCGAACCCCTTGCACGAATACGTTGACTTGCTCTACCCGCAGGCCGATAACATCGTTCAGAACATACTGCAGCTTGGTTTGGACATTGTGGGCCACTTCCGAAATTTTGGTTCCGTAGCTCACGATTATGTACACGTCTATTTCAAGGCTTCCTTCCACATTGCGGATCTCGACGCCTCTTCCGAGGTTGTCTCTTCCGAGCAGCTCCGCGATTCCGTCTTTAAACTGGTTGCGGGAAGCCATTCCTACAAGTCCATAACAATCGAGTGCAGCTGAACCTGCCAATACGGCTACAACTTCATCGGTTACTATGACTTTTCCATTCTCGTTAGCGAGTTCTATCGGCATGATTTCAAATTCATCTCCTTCAATCAATAGAGATATTATGGACTATTCCCCATTGTACTATAAGAAAAGCAATAAATAAAATGGATAAGTAAAATTTCATTCATTGACTTACCGTTTTTTTCTGTGCTATTATATTTAAGTGTGTTTTAGGAATAAGGAGGTGTAACTCATGTCTCGTAAATGCGTTATTACAGGTAAGAAGCCAGGGTCCGGAAATCATGTATCTCACGCCAACAACAGAAACAGACGCTCTTGGGGCGTTAACGTTCAGAAGGTTCGCATCCTTGTCAACGGCAAACCGAAGCGCGTATATGTAAGCGCCAAGGCATTGAAATCCGGTAAAGTCACTCGCGTCTAATCGGAGCCAATCCGGAAAATATCAGAATCCTTGTTCGGAACCGTTTTACTTCTGATATTCATAGACAAAAAGCACCTTAACGGGTGCTTTTTTAGTTTCTCCGGGGCCTCCTAGACATTCAATTGACTTTTACTTGAGTCCAATGGAATAGCCTTGAAGGTCCTGCTTCATTTTACGGAGTAATTAAGCTGCGGGATCGGGCCGCCGGCCCGAGTCACTGACTCGTTCCCCTGCTCCGTCTGCGGATGTAAAATCTCCGGATGGAGGCTTCCGGCCCTGTTCGGTTGTATGCAACCCTCTAATTTTTACTGAACGTGTTAAGCATCGCTTTGACGATGCCGCCCAGAAATTTCGGCAGCTTAATCGTGTAGAATTTCATAGTTAGCCCTCCTAACGATTTTCGGGTATGGCAGCAATCATCCGTTACATCCTATTCGGCCTCTTCGTAAAAAGTGCCTGCATCCGCATCGAGCAAAAAAATACATAAGCGGCGCGCTCTTGTAAATAAGTTATGCGCTTAAATAAGGAGATATTCCTTGCACGCTCTATGCTCTCGGTCGCCCGGCCTGTATGAATTTACGAGCCATATAGAGGAAGAAATGAATACGTGGTCACCCGCGCAGCCGTCTGATAGCCGCCGTACGGTCAGGCTGGCCGAACACGGAACTGCCGGCGACAAGCACATTGGCCCCGGCTTGTACCGCCAGGCGAGCCGTATGTTCATTGATTCCGCCATCCACCTCGATTTCAATATCCACCAGACCCAAGCCGTCCAGCAAATTCCGCAGTTCTTGTATCTTCGGCAGCATGGACGCGATGAACTGCTGACCCCCAAAACCCGGATTGACCGTCATCAGCAGTACATAATCCAGATCGGCCAGCACATGTTGAATAGTTTGGATCGGCGTGGCGGGATTCAGGACGACTCCGCACTTCATTCCCTCTTCTTTGATCAGATGAAGCGTTCGATGCAGGTGGACGCAGGCTTCGGCGTGAATGGAGATCAGGTCCGCGCCGGCAGCCGCAAACGCCTGTACATACCGCTCCGGCTGTTCGATCATCAGATGGACGTCAAGCGGAAGACGGGTATGGGGCCTGACGGCTTCCACAATCAAGGGGCCGATAGTAATGTTGGGCACGAAATGCCCGTCCATGACATCGACGTGGATCCAGTCCGCTCCCGCCTCCTCCGCCTCCTTAATCTCCTCGCCCAGCTTGGAAAAATCCGCAGAAAGTATCGATGGTGCGATTCTGAGCATGATTAATACCTCCTCTTGGCGTCTTTCATCTCGGACATAAAAATCAAATAGTGTTCATACCGGCTGAGTGCGATCTGTCCGTTTTCTACCGCCTCAATCACCTTGCAGCCCGGCTCCTGCATGTGGCTGCAGCCCCGGAATTTGCAATGCGGAGCATATTCGTTGAATTCCTTGAAACAGGAGCCCAGCTCCTCCACCTCAAGCTGTAAAAAATCGAGCTGGCTGAACCCGGGCGTGTCAGCGATGACCGCGCCGTTGTCCAGCCGGATCAGTTCGACATGCCGCGTCGTATGTTTGCCGCGTCCGAGCCTGGAAGAGATGAGGTTGGTCTGCAGCTCCAGACCGGGAACCATAGCGTTAAGCAAGGAGGACTTTCCGACGCCCGACTGACCGGCGAACACACTGAGATGACCGGCCAGCCGAGCCATAATCGCGTCCACGCCTATCCTTTTCCTGGAACTGGTTTGAATCATCTCATAACCTATCTGTTCATAGAGCCGGATGACCGAGTCCAGACTCATATTTTCCTTTTCAATGACGACTTGCTCTGGATCTGCAATCAGGTCGCATTTGGTAAGGCAGATCACCGTATCCAGTCCCGCATTCTCCGCATGAACAAGAAATTTGTCCAGCAAAAGCAGGTTCAACGCAGGCTCCTCGCAGGCGAAGACGAGAACTACCAAATCCACGTTGGCGATCGGCGGCCGGACCAATTCGCTTGCCCTGGGCAGAATATCGTCCACCATCCCTTCTCCGTTCTCCGTCACGCTGTAGACTACACGGTCGCCGACCAGAGGGGAGAGCTCCTTCTTTTTCAAAATCCCGCGTCCTCTGCACTGGACAGAGCCGGAAGCTTCTCCATCGGGCTGCACGTAATAATAACCGCTTAATGCCTTGACGATCCTTCCTTCTGGCATTAATTCGCTCCTCCTGTGCCTTGTTTGCCCTGTTTATCTTTCTTGTCCTGTCCGTTCGCCGGCTTGGAGCCGTCGCCGTTCCCGGCAGCCGCGCCGGTGCCCGGATTCCCCGGAGACGCAGCTCCCGGAGACGCGGTGCCTGGAGCCGCAGCTCCCGGAGCCGTTACTGTGCCGGCGCCCGATCCTCCGGCTGCGGGTCCTGTTCCCGCCCCGGCGGAGCCCGCTGCACCAGTATCTGGTCCCGCCCCCGCGCCGGTGGTTGAACTGCGTTTTGCACCTTTTTGCGCCAAGTAATCCTGATAAGTTTTCGTAATGACGTCCACTACTTTATCGTCCTGCTTCACCTGGATGGTGGCGTTCTTGTCCGGAGCCACGACGATTCTCACATCGATAGCGTCATCCTTCGAGATGGTGGTTGATTTATACTCGAAAGTATCATATTGCGCATCCGTAACGACCAGTTTGATATTCGTCGCCTTCCCCGGGGCGGATGGGTGCACTGGGACATTCACTATCATTTGTCCAGCTTCGTCCGGAAGACCGGAAGAAACGAACAGCTGCACTTGATCCCCGGGAGACACTCCATCGTTCTCATTGAAAGGGAATTGTCTGACCACGGAGCCTTTCGGGATCTTATAGGAAGGCTCGTTCTGCACATCGGCAGATAGCGTCAGGCCCAGCTCTTTGATTTTGTCCGATGCCGCTTTCTGGGTCATACCTACCAAATTCGGCATCTTGAACGTTTCCTTCCCCTTGCTGACGCTTAATTTGATAACAGCGCTCGTGGGGTCGTATTCTTCATTAGCCGCCGGGATTTGCTTGGTCACGACGCCAGGCGGCTGATCTTTGGAGAAGACCTCATCCACCGAAATCTGTTCCTTCTTCAATCCCTGCGCAAGCAGGTTGTCCTGTACCACCGCCAGTTTTTCTCCCACAGCGTTGACCATCTTTTGCTTCTCTGCGCCTTTACTGACGTTAAGCGTGATCACCGTATGGACTTTTTCGTTCATATTGGCGGGAGGGTTCTGTTTAATAACCACATCGACCGGTATGGTCTTTGAGAATTCCTGGATGATATCATATTTCAGCTTCGCGTTATCCAGGATCTGTTTGGCCTCTTCCACATTGCGGTTTTCCACCAGAGGCACAGACACCTCCGGGACCCGGACCAGCTTGTTCATGTAAAATGCCAATCCGCCAAGTATAACGATCAATGCGGCCAGAATCCCCAGCCAAACGGTCGGTCTGACCCAGGGGCTGCGCTTTTTGACCGTTTCTTCAGCAATCTTCACAGGGTGCTGCATGGTTTCTTCCAAATCCTTATAAGCGGTCGGCTTGATCGCGGGAACAATTCTGGTGCGCTCCTCGTCCATGCCGTCGTCTGGAAAAACGATCTTCGGTTCATGGAGCCGTTCGGGCTGCAAGCATGTCTCCAAATCCTTCTGCATCTCCGCAGCGGATTGGTAGCGTTCGTCCGGATTTTTGCGCATCGCTTTGAGGATCACATTCTCCACGCTTTGAGGGATCAGGGAATTGATTTTGCGCGGCTCCTCGACATCCTCTTGCAGATGCTTCAGCGCTACCGAAATGGGACTTTCCCCCAGAAAAGGAAGCGTTCCCGTCAGCATTTGGTACAGCACGATGCCGAGGGAGTACAGGTCGGAAACCTCTCCTGCGGAAGTGCCCTTGGCGTGCTCGGGCGAAAAATAATGTACGGAACCGACGACCGAACCGGTCTGTGTGATCGTAGACGAGGTGGAAGCGCGGGCAATCCCGAAGTCCGTCACCTTCACGCGACCGTTTTTACCGATCAGTATGTTATGGGGTTTAATATCTCGATGTATGATTTGATTATGATGTGCATGGTCCAACGCGTCACAAATCTGCGCAGCGATACGGACCGATTCCTCCACCTGCAGCGGAGCCCTCAGTTTGATAAGGTCGTTGAGCGTTGTGCCTTCTATATATTCCATTACGATGTAGTGGACTTCCCCTTCTTGCCCCACATCGTAAATACTTACAACATTCGGATGGGAAAGAGACGCTGCCGCTTGTGCTTCCCGGCGGAATCGGCTGATAAACTCCTCGTCATGGACATACTGCTGCCTGAGCACTTTGACGGCGACTTTACGATGCAATAAAATATCATGCCCTTTGTAGACCAGCGCCATGCCGCCGCCGCCGATGCGTTCGAGAATCTCATACCTTCCTCCTAGCTGCTTTCCTATCACTTCTGCTTCACCTCATTTCTTCTTGGCCTTCACTGTCATTGACAAGCAGCAGGACCGTGATATTGTCATCTCCGCCCGCTCTCAAGGCGATTTCGACCAGCCGTTCGGCCTTCGTATCCAAATCGGTTTCGTCATGCAGCGTATGTAAAATGGTGTCGCTGTCGACCAAAGAAGACAGCCCGTCGCTGCAAATCAGCAGCATCTCCCCTTTGGACCAGGGATGGGAGCTCACATCCACCTCGACGAAAGGCTCGGTGCCGAGTGCCCTTGTAAGGACGTTCCGCCGAGGATGATGTTCCGCTTCTTCCGACGTGATTTGCCCGGAACGGACAAGCTCGTTCACCAAGGTGTGGTCTTCGGTCAATTGGATCAGGGATGCCGTGTCGGCCTTGTAGGCCCGGCTGTCGCCGATATGCCCGATCAGCACCAAATCCCGGGACGCCAGCGCCGCTACTACCGTAGTTCCCATTCCATAATGGCTTTCCCTCTCCGACGCGAAGCGGTAGATTCTCGCATTGGCTTCTTCCACAGCGCTCCGGATAGCCTGCATACATTCGTCTACAGGCATCCCGGAATGCACTTTGTGCATTTCCTGCTCAATAATATCGACAGCCATCTGGCTGGCTGTGTCGCCGGCTTGATGCCCGCCCATACCGTCGGCCACAATGGCTAACAAGAAACCGTTAAGATCCGTCTGGACCAGCGAGCGGTCTTCGTTAACTTGACGGATCCGTCCGATATCCGTTTTAAGGGCCGTTCTCATTCACTTCACCTCGCGCCTGCCTCCATATGCTTGGCTCTAAGCTGCCCGCACGCCGCTGCAATATCGCTGCCCTGTTCTCTGCGTATGGTGGCATTGATTTGATTACGTTCCAAAATGCGTTGAAATTCAAATATATCTTCTCGAGTAGAACGGGTAAATTTGCGTTCCATCACGAAATTGACCGGAATCAGATTCACATGGCACAAAGGGAGGTTTTCTTTTAACACCTTGGCCAGTTCTTCCGCGTGTTCGGGTTGGTCGTTGACTCCTCCCATGAGCGCGTACTCGAATGTGATTCGGCGGCCCGTTGTTTGTGTATAATATTTACAGGCTTCTATCAGCTCGGCAAAAGGAAATCTGCGGTTCACCGGCATCAGCTTGGAACGAAGCGCATCGTTCGGCGCATGGATGGATATCGCCAGGTTGACCTGCGTATTCTCGTCCGCAAAACGGTATATGTTCGGCACAATGCCGCTGGTAGACACGGTGATATGGCGCTGGCCTATATTCAATCCCTTGGGATGAATCATCACTTTCAGAAACTTCATGGTCGCATCGTAGTTTTCAAAAGGCTCTCCGATTCCCATTATGACAATGGAGGAAATCCGCTCGTCGGTCTCATCCAGCAGCCGCTGCGCCCATACGACCTGGGCGATGATCTCGCCGGGGCTTAAATCTCTCTTCAACCCTCCGAGAGTGGAGGCGCAGAAGGTGCAGCCCACCCGGCAGCCGACCTGCGTGGTTACGCAGATGCTGTTGCCGTAATTATGCTTCATCACGACCGTCTCGATGGCGTTCTTGTCTTCCAGCTCAAACAAAAATTTCACGGTGCCGTCCTTGGACTGCTGTTTGGCAATTTCCGTCAAAGTCACGAACTGGAACTGGTCCTTGAGCTTGTCTCTCAAACTCTTGGACAGGTTGGACATGCCGTCGAAATCGGTCACTCTCTTCACATACAGCCAGTCAAAAATTTGTCCGGCCCTGAAGCCCGGCTCGCCATTCTCTTTCACCCAATCCTGCCAATCCTCGAAACTTAAACTGTATACAAACGGTTTCATAGCTATCACACCTTTAATTTGTTACCCCTATTGTGGCTCATCCTACCTATTTTAACACAACTGTGCCAAACTCTGAAGAAAAAAGCCGCGGATTCAAGCAGGTTTCAGCCCCGTTTTCTCAGCTTTGCTATAAAAAAACCGTCGGAATGGTAGTGATGCGGCAAAATCTGGACCATGCCGTTCCCAGCTTGTCCCGCCAAAGCTTCGGGCATCGACTCCCGCAAAGAAGGATCGGCCGCAAACTCGGGATGCTCTGCCAGGAACTCTTCTACGAGCTCCTGATTTTCGCTCCTTTCGATCGTGCAGGTGCTGTAAACTAGCACGCCGCCGGGCTTCAGCAGCCGGTGGACGTTCCACAGAATGTCCCGCTGAATCCGGCGGATCTGCGGGATCTCGGTTTCTTTCTTGCTCCATTTAAGATCCGGTTTTCTGCGGATGACACCAAAGCCGGAGCAGGGAGCGTCAAGCAGAATCCGGTCGAACGTCTCCGCCGGAAAACGCTTGCCCAGCTCGCGCGCATCCTCCACCAGCGTGCGGATCGAGCCGAGCCCAAGCCGGGCCGCCTGCCCTTCGATCAGCTTCCGCTTGTGTTCATGGATGTCACAGGCGCGGATTTCGCCTTCGTCGCGCATCTTCTCGGCCATATGGGCGGTCTTGCCGCCCGGGGCGGCGCAGCAGTCGAGCACGTTCATGCCCGGCGCCGGGCTGACTGCCTCGGCCACAAGCATCGAGCTCTCGTCCTGCACGGACAGCCGGCCTTCGGTGTACCATGCGGTGAGCGCCATGTTGCCGCCACTCTCCACCACAATGCCGGCCGGAGCCAAAGCGGACGGCGACGCCTCCATGCCTTCGGCGCGGAGTGCGCTGATCAGCTCCTCCCGGCTCATCTTCAGCGGATTAACGCGCACGCTTACGCTGGGCGCCGTATTGTTCGCTTCGCAGATCCTCGCCGTCTCGGCTTCGCCCAGCTGCCCGATCCACCGCCGCACGAGCCATTCCGGGTGCGAATGCTCAAGCGCGATCCGCCCGGCCGGCGGCAGGCCGGAGGGGATCGTGAGCGACGCCTTCTGACGGATCACGCTGCGCAGCACGCCGTTGACCATGCCGGAGATCCCTTGATGGCCTTTCTTTTTGGCCAGGTTCACCGCCTCGTTGACTGCGGCATGATCCGGGATCCGGTCGAGATAAAAAATCTGATAAAAACTAAGCCGCAGCAGGCTTCTTACCCACGGCTGCAGCTTTTCCAACCCTTTCTTCACAAAGCGCGACAAAAAATAATCGATCGTATTAAGCCTCTGGATCGTTCCGTAGACAATCTCGGTAGCCAAAGCGGATTCTTGCCGTTCCAAGCCGTATTTTTGCAGTGTCCCGTGGAGCAATAGATTACTGTAGGACTGGTCCTGCTCCACTCTGGTCAGCACTTCCAGAGCGACCTGGCGGGCGGATGCCGTTCGTCCGGCGGGCCGGTTATCGCTAGATTTCACTCGCTGTTACCTCCAGACCCAAGACCGTATTCTCCGACATTTGTCCGCCCCGCACGAACACGTCCACCGACATCGCTTTCCTGCCGGAAGGCTGCAGCTCCGTAATCCACAACGTACCGTCGCCAGTCAGCACTTCGATGCCGTACTCCTTCACCTGGAGCACCGTTCCGGGCACCTTCCCCTGCCTGTCCGCCTGTCTGCTGCGGGTTGCCGAACCTTCCTGCCTTGGATTCGCGCATGACCAGATTTTCAGTACTTCCCCGTTCCACAAAGTAAAAGCGACCGGAAAAGGATTGAGGCCCCGCACCTGGTTATAAATCTCCCAGGAGCTGCGGGTCCAATCGATCCGTTCGTCCTCCCGCTGAATGTTCGGAGAGTAAACGGCCTCGGCATCGTTCTGCTGGACAGCTTGAATGCGGCCGCCCAGAAGATCGGGCAGCGTCATCTTCAGCAGCTCCGCCCCCGCCAGGCTGAGCTTCTCGAACATCGTCCCCGTCGTATCTTCAGGCCCGATCGGCAGCTCTACCTTGGAGATGATATCTCCGGTATCAAGTCCGGCCGCCATATACATGATCGTCACTCCTGTTGTTTCCTCTCCCCGCATGACGGCATAATGAATCGGCGCACCGCCCCGGTATTTGGGCAGCAGCGAGGCGTGTACATTAATACAGCCGTGTTCCGGCATTGCCAGCACCTGCTTGGGCAGAATCTGCCCGTAGGCGGCCGTCACGATCAAATCCGGCTCATAGCGCCGAAGCTCTTCCACCGCCTCCGGCGCGCGCAGCTTCTCCGGCTGCAGCACGGGCAGGCCGTGTTTTAGCGCTTCCTCCTTGACGGGAGGAGGCGTAAATACTCGCTTCCTGCCTTTGGGCCGGTCAGGCTGCGTGACGACGGCCACAACATTATAGCCTTCGTCCAGCAGCGTCCGCAGGGAAGGCACCGCAAACCCGGGGGTACCCATAAAAACAACGTTCACGCTCATTCTCCTTTTTGCTGCTCGGTACGGTAAACCTTATCCGCCAAATCGGTGAACAGCACCCCGTTCAAATGGTCCACCTCATGCTGGATGCAGCGGGCCAGCAGCTCGCTGCCCTCCACGGTAATCTCTTCGCCGTTCCGGTTCAGCCCTTTGACCACACAGGTCATGGCCCGCTTTACGTCACCGGTCAGACCCGGGATGCTCAAGCAGCCCTCAGGTCCATACTGCTCGCCGTCTTTGGATACGATCTCAGGATTGATCAGCTCGATCAGCCCGTTCTCGTCCCCAACATCCATCACAATGACCCGCTTCAAAATGCCGATCTGGGGAGCGGCGAGACCGACGCCTTCCTCCTCGTACATCGTCTCCGCCATATCATCCAACAGCTTATGGATATTAGGCGTGATCTTGGGAACCGGCTTCGCCACCTCTCTTAATATCGGGTCCGGGTCTTTCACAACAACTCGAATGGCCATAACGACACCTGCCTTAAAATGAATTTACATAATCATCTGCGGATCGACGTCGATGCTGACGAGCAGCTTTTGCTGCCGCACCAGATCGTCCAATGACTTCACCGCCTCCCGGACAAGGGAGGAGACGAAGCTGTCTCCACGATATTTTACCATGCATTGGAACCGATATCTATCTTTGATCCTCGGAATCGGGGAAGCCACGGGGCCGAGCACCTCCATCCCGTGCGTCCGCTCGGCGTACTGCTTCACAAGCTCCTGCAGACGGGTCGCCAGCGATTCCCCCGCTTTCATCGCCATCGGCAGCTGCTCATGCGTCAA
Source organism: Paenibacillus sp. JCM 18996 (assembly GCF_055392555.1). Classification (NCBI taxonomy): domain Bacteria; kingdom Bacillati; phylum Bacillota; class Bacilli; order Caryophanales; family Paenibacillaceae; genus Paenibacillus; species Paenibacillus sp. JCM 18996. The sequence continues at coordinate 724,813 of NZ_AP043884.1, read as the reverse complement.
GGTGACCAGAATGAGCCGGGTGTACGGCGGGTAGCCCAGCATATAGCGGTGCTTCATTTCCGTCCTTGCAAAAGCTTCGTAATCGTGATGGCCTGCAGCCACAATGCTGTAGTGCTCAGGCGTATAGGTCTGGATAAAGACCTCGCCCGGCAGCTGGTGCCTGCCCGCTCGGCCCGCCACCTGTGTCATCAGCTGGAACGTTTTTTCCGCCGAGCGGAAATCCGGCAGATTCAGAACCGTATCCGCAGCAATGACGCCAACCAGAGTCACATTGGGAAAATCTAGCCCTTTGGCCACCATCTGCGTGCCGAGAAGCACATCGCCTTCCTGCTCGCGGAACCGGGTAAGCAGCTTTTCGTGCGAACCTTTCTCCGCAGTCGTGTCGACATCCATACGAATGACGCGGATGCCGGGAAAAAGCCTCGCCAGTTCCTCCTCAACCTTCTGCGTCCCCGTGCCGAAATGGCGGATATGCGCGCTTTCGCAAGCCGGGCACTGCGTCAGTTCCTTCTCGGAATAGCCGCAGTAATGACAACGGGACATTCGGGTCGTCTGGTGGTAAGTGAGCGAAATATCGCAATGGGGGCACTGGGCCACGTATCCGCACGAGCGGCACATGATGAAAGTCGAATAGCCTCTGCGGTTGAGCAGCAGGACTGTCTGCTCCTTCCTGCGCAGCCGCTCTTCTATCGCTGTATGAAGCGGACGGCTGAACATCGAGCGGTTGCCGTCCCGCAGCTGTTCCCTCATGTCGACGATCCGGACGGCGGGCAAAGGCCGCTGATGGACGCGTGTTTGCATGCTGAGCAGCCGGTAAGGCTTCTTCCTTTCTTCCCCTTCCTCCACCGTTTCCGTCAAGTAAATCGTTTCCAGGGACGGAGTGGCGGAACCGAGCACGACAGCCGCATGGTGCTGCTTCGCCCGCTCTATCGCGACATCCCTGGCATGGTACTTCGGGCTTTCATCCTGCTTATAAGAAGTTTCGTGCTCTTCATCGATAATGATAAGTCCAAGCTTCGTAAAAGGGGCAAAAATTGCCGAACGCGCTCCTATCACGACCTTAACCTTTTTGGAGCTGATTTTGCGCCATTCGTCATACCGCTCGCCGTTGGAAAGCCTGCTGTGGAGCACGGCGACCAGAGCGCCGAAACGTCCTTTAAACCGTTCCACCATCTGGGGGGTGAGCGAAATTTCGGGCACCAGAACGATAGCTTCCTTGTCCTGATCGAGGCATTCCTGAATGGACTGGAGGTATACCTCGGTCTTACCGCTGCCCGTCACGCCGTGAAGCAGGAACACATCATGCTCTGAATTCAGTATAGACTGCCGGATCGGCCGGAATACATTGGACTGCTCTTCGGTGAGCGCCATCGGTACCGTTTTCTCAAAGCTGCGGTCGGCATAGGGATCCCGGTACACTTCAACTTCGCGCAGCTCGATAAACCCTTTTTCCTCCAGCGCTTTGACCGTGCCCGCCCCCGTATCCGTCTCCAGCAGCATATCCTTGAGCGGAACCGGCTGAGGATGCGCGAGCAGCTTTTCCAGCACCGCTTTCTGTTTGGCTGCCCGCTTTGGCCATTCGGCAATAGCCGCCTTCAGCGCGAAGTCATCCGTTTTGCGGTAAACCGTGAGCAGCTTTTTGGCGGACAGCCGGTCTTTAATTTTCTGCACCTCGGTGAGCAGGCCTTGAGAGATCATCTCTTTAATGAAGGCGCCGGCGCTGGGGAAACGTTCCAGCAGGGCTTCGATCTCTACGGACTCCTTTTGCCTGATAAAAGAAAGAATTTGCATGCTGCTGTCCGTTTCCAACGTGAGCTGGTAATCGCCTGATTCCCCGGACAAAGCGACATGCCGTTCGTATTTCGCCTTTAAAGCGCCCGGAACCATCGCCTGCAGCGCCGTAATTTCATGGCAGATATATTTGCGGCTCATCCAGCGCGCGAGCTGGACCAGTTCGGGGGTGAGAGGCGGCGTCAAATCGAGCACATGGTCGATCTTCTTTAGCTTATGCGGCTCGGTGTGTGTTTCATTTCCGGTTTCCACAACGAATCCCTGTATGACCCGGGGACCGAACGGCACACCCACACGGCTTCCCACTTCCACCCAGGACTCGAGGTGTGCGGGAATGATATAATCGAAGGCCCGGTCCGTCTGTTTCGACGGCACGTCCACGATAACTTTTGCAAACATGTTAAGCATCACCCTTTGCTTGTTCCATTCGATCAGCCACCATGGACAGCAGCCGGAATGCGACTTCCCGCTTGGACAGCAGGGGAAGCTGCTCCGCCAATCCGTTCTTGTCGTAGATGGCAACGACGTTGGTGTCCGTTCCGAAGCCCGCGCCCTCCCGGGAAACGTCGTTGGCAACGAGCAGGTCGCAGTTTTTTCTATGCAGCTTGCCGATCGCATTCTCCTGCACATTCTCGGTTTCAGCCGCGAAGCCGACCAAAAACTGATGCTTCTTCCTCCGTCCCAGCTCCTGCAGAATGTCAGGATTCTTTACCAATGTGAGGGTGAGCCGGTCTTCATTCTTTTTCAGCTTCTGTATGTGCGTCTCCACGGGACGGTAATCCGCCACGGCTGCCGCTTTGATCACGATATCCGTTTCTTCGAACCGGATCATGACCGCATCCAGCATTTCTTCCGCAGACTCCACGCTCACAATCTTCATGCCTTCCGGCGGGGCGGCCGTCGTTTTGCCGGTTACGAGTGTCACCTCGGCACCCATTTGGCGGGCGGCTTCCGCTATGGCAAATCCCATTTTGCCGGAGGAATCGTTCGTTATGTACCTTACCGGGTCAATTCTTTCCAACGTTCCGCCGGCGGTTATCAGCAACTTTCTGCCAGACAATCTGGCGGACTCGGCAAAATGGCGGCGCACCGCTTCAAAAATATCCTCCGGCTCCGCGAGCCGCCCTTTTCCCACATAGCCGCAGGCCAGCTGGCCGGTTCCGGGCTCGATGAAGCGGACACCCCGCTGCGCCAGCAAAGACATGTTGTGATCAACCGCCGGATGAGCGTACATGTGGACATTCATCGCAGGTGCGATTAGCACCGGCGCCGTTGCCGCGAGCAATGTTGTGCTGAGCATATCGTCCGCCAACCCGTGCGCGAGTTTGGCAATCATATTCGCCGTGGCCGGTGCCACCACCACCAGGTCGGCGCGGTCCGCCAAATCGATATGCGAAACCACGCCGGGATCCTTCTCATCGAAAGTATCCACGGCGACCGGCTGCCGCGTCAGGCTCTGAAACGTAAGCGGCGCGACAAATTTGACCGCGGATTCCGTCATGACCACCTGCACCCTGGCTCCCGCCTGGGACAGCTTGCTGCAGAGCGCCGCCGCTTTATAAGCGGCTATCCCTCCGCAGACGCCCAATAGTATCGTTTTACCCCGCATTGTAACCGCCCCCTCAGCTATAACAGCACATATATGTATATTTCGCCTGGCAGCCCGCAAAAGTGAAGCTATCCCGCCCAATCTGCTCTTTGCATTGTTCGGGAACCGCCTGCATATAAAGAAAAAAATAACAACCTCTACGGTTGTTATACTTCGTACTCGAAAGTCCCGATAACGCTTATTCCTTGGAAGGCTCCGGAGTGTCTTCAAGCTTCTCATAGCTGATATAATCTTTGTAAAGTTCTTCCAAAGCGACGCCGACCTGCTTATGCGATCTTGGGTTTTTCAGCTCCGACTTCGCTCCGTCACGAAGAAATCTTGCCCGCTTGGAAGCGGCGACGACCAAAGAGTACTTGCTGTCAACTTTGTCCAGCAGCTTGTCAATAGATGGATACAGCATTCAGTTCACCTCATCGATCCATTTCTTAATGGTAGGGTAGATTCTTTCTTTCTTGCAGTGCTCTGCAGTAAGAATGGAACGGATCCGCTCGCAGGCGTGTTCCACCTCATCGTTCACGATGGCGTAATCGTAATATTCCAGCTGCCTGATCTCGTCCAACGCGACCGACATCCGGTTCAGGATCGACTCCTCCGTTTCCGTTCCGCGGGTGGTGATGCGGTTCTTGAGCTCGCCCAGCGTCGGAGGAAGCAGGAAGATAAACACCCCTTCGGGAAACTTCTGCTTCACTTTGAGCGCTCCCTGTACCTCGATCTCCAGGATAATGTCCTTGCCGGAGGCCAGCGTTCGCTCGACAAAATCCTTGGGAGTGCCGTAATAATTGCCCACATATTCCGCCCATTCCAGCATCTGGCCGGCTTCGATCAGCTCCAAAAATTGTTCCCGCGTTTTGAAAAAATAATTCACGCCGTCCACTTCCCCCTGCCGTGGAGCCCGGGTTGTCGCGGAGACAGAATAGACAATGTCGGGACTGCAGCCGCGGAGAGCCGAACAGACTGTACCTTTGCCTACCCCGGAGGGGCCGGATAATACGATGAGAATTCCTCTTTGTTCATTATACTGCAGATTACTCGTCATGTTCATCGTCCTTATTGGAAAGTCGATGTGCCACCGTTTCAGGCTGCACGGCCGATAAAATAACGTGGTCGCTGTCTGTTATGATAACGGCGCGGGTTCTTCGGCCATAAGTCGCATCGATCAGCATATGGCGGTCGCGCGCCTCCTGGATGATCCTTTTGATAGGAGCGGATTCCGGGCTTACGATCGAGATGATGCGGTTCGCCGATACAATATTACCGAAGCCTATATTAATGAGTTTGATCGCCATCGAGTTTCCTCCTAAGAGTTTGCGCCGAAAATATAACTATATTTGCCATGCGAACTTGCAACGTAAGCATCCGCTAAGTTTGCGCCGCATATGATTATATTTGCAAAACAACCTTCATCCTGAGCATCCCCAGAGATTGCGGCAGCCGGTGTCACTCTATATTCTGTACCTGTTCCCTTATCTTTTCCAGCTCCGCTTTCATATGTACCACGCAAGCGCCCATTCCCGCATGATTGGCTTTGGAGCCGACTGTATTCACTTCGCGGTTCATTTCCTGGATCAGAAAATCCAGCTTCCGCCCCACTGGCTCCGGCGAATTCAGCATTCGTCGAAATTGCTCGAAATGACTTTCAAGCCTTGTCAGCTCCTCGTCAACATTGGATTTGTCCGCAAAAAGGATCACTTCCATCGCCAGCCTGTCGTCGTCGACAGGAATCCCGCTCAGCAGTTCTTGCACTCTTCCCCTCAGCTTCTCCGCATATTCCGTTACAGCTTGGGCAGCCATTTGCTGCAGGGAGGAATGATTCTTCTCCAGGACTTCCATACGGCTAAGAAGCTCAGATTGCAAATGGGCGCCTTCCGCCTCCCTCATTCCGACCAGATGCCCTAATGCTTCTCCAAGACAGGCCAGCAACCCCGCCCTTGCCTCTTCCGTACGGTCATCCCCCGTTTCTCCGAATATAAGCAATTCGGGAATGGAGAGAAGGTTAGCCAGCGTAATGTCGTCAGACAGTGCATAACGTTGTTTCAGCTGTGCGGCAGCCCGCACATAGCCGTCGGCAAGGGACCAATCGATATTCACTTCCGCACCGCCCGGATTCTCACGATCCATTGTAATGAAGACGTCCACCCGTCCGCGCTTCACGGAGGCTTGAATCCTCTTCTTCAAGGAGTCCTCGAGGAAACTCCACTCGCGGGGCATCCGGAACGCGGCCTCCAGGTACCGGTGGTTGACGGAACGAAGCTCGATGTAGATCTTGTACCCTCCGGCGGTATGCTCGGCTTGTCCGAATCCGGTCATACTGCGAATCATGCATCGATCACATCCATTACCATATTGTAATTCATTTTAGCAAAGGGTACAAGTGCGAGTCCAGCCGCCTGGACTTCTCCCATACGTAGTGCGTTAGCCGCACGCTCATGTCATACAGCAGAAAGGGAGTGATCAGATAGATCCCGTTAAAATATTGCATCGCGGTATCGAGAAGCTCCTCGGAAATTTGCACGCCCATCCGTCTTCCCTCTTCGCCTTCCAGACCGGACATCCGCTGCCTGATCTCATCCGGCAATTGGATCCCGGGAATTTCGTTATGCAGGAACTCCGCGTTGCGCCCGCTGGCAAGAGGCATAATGCCGATGAAAATCGGGATGTCCAGATGCTTGGTCGCCTCATGCAGCCTCTCGATCAACCGGGGGTCGTAAACCGGCTGCGTCATGATGTAGTCGGCCCCGGATTCGATTTTGCGCTCCAGCCTTTGGACAGCCTTGTCCAGATACTTCACATTGGGATTGAAAGCCGCTCCTACCACAAAGCTGCCCTTCTTCTTCAGCGTTTTGCCGGAAAAACCGACACCGTCGTTGATCTGCTTGATCATCCGGATAATTTCAAAAGAAGTCAGGTCGTACACCGAGCTTGATCCGGGCAGGTCGCCAAAACGGGCAGGATCGCCGGTGACAGCCAGCACATGGTCGATGCCCATGGCATGTAGGCCCATCAAATGGGACTGCGTTCCGATCAAATTCCGGTCCCTGCAGTTAATATGGACCAGAGGCCTTACGCCGGTCTGCTCCTTGATCAGGTAGCCAAGCGCCATATTGCTGCTTCGGGTCACCGCGACGGCGTTATCGGCAAGCGTGATCGCGTCGACGTGCGCTTCCTTCAAAGCTTTGGAGCCTTCCATGAATTTGGCGATGTCCAAATCTCTCGGAGGGTCAAGCTCAACAATGACCGTATGCCTTTGTTTGACAAGCTTTATGATGCTGGGCGCTGCAGGCACTTCGGGTTCAAGCACTTTAACCGGTTCTTGATGAACGGCCACAGCGGAAGTGCCCTTCCTCCCCGATTCCTTGCCGGGATTTGGGACATAACCGTCCAGCGCCTTGGATATGGCCGCAATATGGTCAGGCGTCGTTCCGCAGCAGCCCCCGATAATTTTGGCCCCTGCATCCGCAAAGCTCATTGACATATCTCCGAAATACTCTGGCGTGGCCATATACTTATATCGGCCGTCCACATAATCGGGAATACCCGCGTTGGGAAAAGCGGACAAAGGAACCTCCAAGTCAAAATGGAGCTTCTCCATGGAACGCAAAATCCCGTTCGGGCCGCTTCGGCAGTTGAACCCGACGACATCCGCCCCAGCCTCCAGCACCCTGGCAAAAGCCTCCTGCAGCGGTACGCCGTCCTGGGTGTTGCCTCCCCCCTCGGTCGCAAACTGGCAGATGACAGGCACATCGCTGAGACCGCGGATGATTTGAAGGGCGAGCATCATTTCTTCCAGATCAAAAAACGTCTCCAGCAGCAAACCGTCGACTTCGCATTCAAGCAGCGTCTGGATCTGCTCCTGCATGTCCGCTTTCACCTGGGAAGTCCTGATGTTCTTCTTTCTTCCGTCCCTGACCGGCCCTACGGCTCCCACCACGTACGCGTCCGGACCGACCGCCCTGCGGGCCAGCTCGACTCCGGCCTTATTGATGGCGGCCACTTCGCCTTCCAGTCCGAACTTCGACAGCTTCTCCCTGTTGGCCGAGAACGTATTGGTCTCGATCAGCCGGGCTCCCGCTTCATAATAACGGCGGTGGACATCCATAATGACGTCCGGCCTGAGTAAATTCATTTCCTCATACGAAATTCCGACCGGAAATCCCATCCCGTATAAAAAAGTTCCCATCGCCCCGTCGCCTACAAGAACCTTCGTTTTCAAAGCCTCGCGTAAATCCGGTTTCATCTCCCGTTCCCCCTTTTACTGTCACAAGCTTCCCCTGAACACCTCTTCGGCAGGCCCTGTCATGTACACGCGATTGTCCGTCTCGTTCCACTCAATCAGCAGATCGCCGCCTTTTAAAGAGACGGTTGCCTTACGGTCGGTCAGTCCGTGCAGCACGGAAGCGACCAGGGCGGCGCAGGCTCCCGTCCCGCAAGCGAGCGTCGGGCCGGCCCCCCTCTCCCACACTCTCATATCCAAATGGCTGCGGGATCGGACCGTGGTGAATTCAACATTCGTTTTTCGCGGGAACAGCGGGTGCCGTTCCAGCATTGGACCCCAAGTATGAAGATCAAAGCTGACCGCATCATCAACAAAAATGACGCAGTGCGGATTCCCCATCGATACGGCCGTAAAAGCAAACTCGCGTCCGTCCGCCTCCACAGGATGATTCAGAACCGGCTCGGCATCTACCGTCGTAGGGACTTCCGTGCCTTTCAGCACCGGCTCCCCCATATCCACCCGGACCTTCACCGCTTTTCCTTCCTGCAAGGTCAGCTGCACAGGCTGCACTCCCGCCCCGATCGTTTCAATCTTCAGCTCCGTCTTATCGGACATCCCATGATCATATATATATTTGGCCGCACAACGAATCGCGTTCCCGCACTGCTCCGCTTCGGAGCCGTCGGCGTTAATAATGCGCATCATGAAATCCGCCCTGCCGGACGGCAGAATATAGACCAATCCGTCCGCTCCCACGCCAAAATTGCGGCTGCACAACCGCAAGGCCAGATCGGACACGCTGTGCGGGAGCTTATTTTCCTCTGCAATAACGATAAAATCATTTCCAAGCCCATGCATTTTCGTAAAATTCATATTGGATCGGCACCTTCGAAAACTTTTTTAACCTTTATCATAACGCAAAAAAGGCGGAATTCCTAGAGCAAATTTATTGAGCAATCCAAAATGGGCAAACCGCCAGGATATCATCCTGACGGCAAATTTTCGCCTGAAAACGGCGGAAGGATTATCTGAGCAGCGGCTTGGCGCTGTATTTGGTCGTTTTTTTCCTGGGCGTATGCATCAGGCTGCCGAACCCCATCAGGAACGTAGGAATAGCGGCAAAAACCAGCACGATCAGCCACTCCTTAAAGCCCAGGGCAACGGTTTTGAAAATCGGCTGCAGCTGCGGCAAGTACAGCGTCGGCAGCATCAGCAGCAGCGACGAGACTACAGCAAACACGAGATAGCGGTTCTGCAGCGGATTGCGGTGAAAAATGGAGCGGGAGCTGCGGCAGTCAAACACATGGATCAGCTGGGCCATGACCAAGGTTACAAAAGCGACCGTCTGCGCCTTCATCAGATTTGCCGCACTTTCCGAATCGGCGCTGTAGATAAACAGGAACGCCGCCAAAGTGCAGATGCCGATGAGAAGTCCGCGCGAGATGATTTTCCACCCCAACCTTCTGGCAAAAATATTCTCTTTGGCTGCCCGCGGTTTGTGCTGCATCAAATCCTTCTCTGCCTGATCCACGCCCAGAGCCATGGCGGGCAGTCCGTCCGTCACGAGGTTGACCCATAGAATCTGGATCGGCACCAGCGGCAGCGGGAGTCCCATCATCATGGCGAGGAACATCGTCATAATTTCGCCGACATTGGAAGCCAGCAGGTAGCGGATAAATTTGCGGATGTTTTCGTAGATACCCCGACCCTCTTCGATCGCCGCCACAATAGTCGCGAAGTTGTCGTCGCTCAAAATCAGCGAAGAGGCTTCCTTGGACACGTCGGTGCCGCTTATTCCCATCGCAATCCCGATATCGGCGGCTTTGATTGCCGGCGCGTCGTTCACTCCGTCGCCCGTCATGGCGACAATGTGCCCTTTACGCTGCAGCGACTTGACGATCCTGAGCTTGTGCTCCGGAGAAACGCGGGCGTACACATAAATATCGTCGACCTTCGCGTCAAGCTGGTCGTCCGTCATCGCCGCCAGCTCCTGCCCGTTCCTCGTCAAACCGCCGGACGGAATCATGCCCAGCTGCTTGGCGATCGCTTCGGCCGTGGTTTGGTGGTCGCCGGTAATCATTACCGTCTTGATACCGGCTTTGCGGCATTTCATTATCGCTTCGCGGACTTCCTTGCGGGGTGGATCAATCATCCCGGTTAAGCCGATGAAGACCAGCCCCTGCTCCGCGTCGGACTCATCCTCGCATCTTTCGATCGAACGCACGTCCCTGTAAGCAAGACCGAGCACGCGCAGCGCGTTGGCCGCCATGCCTTCGTTGGCCGCAATCACCTTTTGCTTAAGTGTCGCGGTAAAAGGAATGATTTTGTTGTCCCACAATACATAGGAGCAGTGCTGCAGCAGCACGTCCGGCGCTCCCTTGGCGCACACCATGCGGCCTCCGGGATGATCTACGATGACGGACATTCTTTTGCGTTCCGAATCGAACGGGAATTCCGCCGACCTTTTGTAATGCCCTTCAAGCGAGCTGTGGGTTACTCCCGCTTTTGCCCCCAGCACGACCAAAGCTCCTTCCGTCGGGTCCCCTTTTATATTCCAGACCGCGGCAGGCGCATCCTTGGTCTTTTTCCTCTTGGCGTCCGCGGGCTGCTCTTCATACAGCGTTGCATTGTTGCAGAGGACGGAAACCTGCAGCAGCTTTTTGAGCATAGCGTTCTCACCGGTGTCCACGGAAAGCCCGCGGGATTTGATCTCTCCGTACGGCGCATAGCCGTCTCCGCCGACTTCAAGCACTTGCCCGCCCATCCATAAATGAGTTACGGTCATTTTGTTCTGCGTGAGTGTGCCCGTCTTGTCCGAGCAGATGACCGAAGCGCAGCCAAGGGTTTCCACGGACGGCAGCTTTCTGACGATCGCTCTCCGCTTGATCATCCGCTGCACGCCCAGCGCCAAGGCAATCGTCACGATCGCCGGCAGCCCCTCCGGAATCGCAGCGACCGCCAGGGAAACGCCGGCAAGGAACATGCCGTAAGGCTGCTGTCCGTGCAGTATTCCTGCGAGGACGACCAATACAGTAAGACCAATAGCGACGGCGATCAAAATTTTGCCCAGCTGCTCGAGCCGGTGCTGCAAAGGAGTTTCCATCGTTTCCGTGCTTTGGATAAGATCGGCGATTCTGCCCATTTCCGTTTCCATACCGGTCCGCACGACAATTCCTTTGGCCGTTCCCCGGGTCATCATCGTGCCCATAAAGGCGAGGTTTTTCTGATCTCCCAGCGGGATGTCCTCATAGCTTAACGGACGGGTGAATTTGCCTACAGGCACGGATTCTCCCGTCAGCGCCGATTCTTCAATGTACACGCCGTTCGTTTCGAGGAACCGCAGATCGGCAGGGATGCGGTCTCCGCTCTCAAGCACAACGATGTCTCCTGGCACGAGAAATTTGGCTTGTACCGACTCTACCTCGCCGTCTCTCAATACTTTGGCCGAAGGCGCGGACAGCTCCTTGAGCGCCCGCAAAGATTTTTCCGCCCGAAATTCCTGCACAAAGCCCAGCAGCCCGTTCATTATTATAATGGCCAGAATCGTTATCGCATCCAAATATTCACCCAGAAGTCCTGAGATTAACGTCGCAAGCACAAGCACCAATACCATAAAATCTTTAAACTGGTTCAAAAACAGCGTGATCGGGGACACCGCGGCGCCCTCGGTCAGCTCATTGCGGCCCCGCTGCTCCAGCCGCTGTATGGCCTCTTCCTGCGCCAGCCCTCGTTCGGGATTGACCTGCTGCGTTTCCGCCGCTTCTTCCGGGGTCATTTGGTACCACTTCTTCTGTGTCATCTGATATTTCCCTCCCTACGATTTTAAAACCGCCAGGCTGCTCTAACTTCCTTCCGCCGGGTTAGCCGCAGCATCTTGTACTAGGGTAAATTTATTCAGACAAGCAGCAAAATATCCCTATAACCTGTCTCTCTCCCGAAAAATACAGCTTCCGGACGCGCAGTTCTCCCGGCATGCGTTGCGCCGCCGCAAGTCGGTGGTCAGACCCCGTTCTCTGCCGGCGAATTGACGTGTCTCTTCTCCTTATGGCATGATAAGAGCGGATTATAATGAAATGCGCGGTTATGAAAATTGCTAGGATTTTTTTTCTAAGGCAATTAATGGAATGGAGTGTCAGTTATGGCTTTAGACGGACTTGTCCTGCATGCGCTCGCACATGAGCTGCAAATGCTCGTCGGCGGACGCATCGGTAAAATACATCAGCCCACCGAGAATGACATCGTGATGGCGATCCGCGCCCAGGGAAGCAATGTGAAGCTGCTGCTTTCCGCAAACCCGACTTATCCCCGCATGCACCTCACGGAAATGAGCTTTATGAACCCTTCGGAAGCTCCGATGTTTTGCATGCTGCTGCGGAAGCACTGCGAGGGCGGCACGATCGAGAAAGTGGAACAGGACGGCTTGGAGCGGATCATTCGCCTGCAGGTCAGGCAGAGAGACGAGCTCGGAGATATCAGCTCGAAGACACTGATCATGGAGCTGATGGGACGCCACAGCAATCTGATCCTTACCGATACGGCCACCGGCACGATACTGGACGGAATCCACCACGTCACTCCGGCTATCAGCACGTATCGGATTGTTATGCCCGGAAGCGCCTATACCGCCCCCCCGGAGCAGCACAAAGCGAACCCTCTCGCTATCGACCGTCGATCTTTTGAAGATTTAACGAAAGAACTGCCGGACCCGGGAGCGGAAGATATCCCTGCCGCTGCGGCCGGCCTGAAAGCCGAGCAGTGGATCGTGCAGCGGTTCAGCGGCGTCAGTCCGCTCTCGGCCCGGGAAATCGTGCACCGCAGCGGGCATTCGGCTTACGCACTTTTAGAAGAGATCGATTCCGAAGTGCTGTGGTCTGCGTTTCATGAGGTGATGCAGTCCGTTTCCCGGCACGAGTATAAACCGGTGATAATCGAGCAGGAAGGCTCCGGCAAATCGTTCTTCTCGGTCATTGAACTGGCTCACCTGCAGGGCAGCTCCGTTTTTTTCCATTCGGTGAGCGAATGCCTGGAGGAGTATTACGGGGACAAAGCGGAGAGAGATACCGTGAAGCAGCGGGTGTCCGACCTGCTCCGCTTTCTGCAGAACGAGAAAAACAAGAACATCAAAAAGCTGGAAAAACTGCAAGAAACGCTGCAGGACGCGAAGGGAGCGGATCAATTCCGCATTCTGGGGGAGCTGCTGACCGCCTCGATTCACGCCGTCCACAAAGGCGACAAAGAGATCCAGGTCATCAACTATTATGACGAGCAGCAGGGTACGATCCGCATAACGCTGGATCCGCTGCTTACTCCGTCGGAGAATGCCCAGCGCTATTTTAAAAAGTATACCAAAATGAAGAACAGCCTGGCCGTGGTGCAGGAGCAGATGGAGAGAACGAGCGAGGAGATCGTATATCTGGATAATTTGCTGGCCCAGCTCCATCACGCTTCCCTGTCGGATATCGAAGAAATCCGCGAGGAGCTGGTCGAACAGGGATACATCCGCGACCGGAGCAAAAAAGGCAAAAAGAAAAAGAAAACCGACAAGCCGGCTTTAGCCTGTTATACCTCCAGCGAAGGCGTTCCGATCTATGTCGGCAAAAACAACTCGCAGAACGAGTATCTCACCAACCGGCTTGCCCATCCGTCCGACACCTGGCTGCATACGAAGGATATACCAGGCTCGCACGTCGTGATCCGCAGCGGAACCTTCGGCGACAGGACGCTGACGGAAGCCGCCACTCTGGCGGCCTACTACAGCCAGGCAAGGGAGTCAAGCCAGGTACCCGTGGATTATACCCTGATCCGCCATGTCCGCAAACCCGGCGGCGCGAAGCCCGGGTTTGTGATCTATGACCATCAGAAAACACTGTTCGTCACACCGGATACGGACCTGATCAAGAAACTGCCTGTTGCCGTAAAGTAACAAACCCGTTTGAAGACTGTGGAGGAAAACTTACACCGGAGTCTATTCAAATATAGTGCCAAGCTCTTACATGCCGGCAGAAAGCATAAGCTTTTCAAAAGGAGGGTGTCTCGGAAGCAGATCTGTCTGCGGATGAGATGCCTCCTTTTTCAGTTACCCCCGGCTACTGGATCGTCTCGAAAAACGGCACCCCTTCTTCACGTCCGATCGAGATGTACCTGAAACCCGCCTTGCGCATATCGTCTACCGGGTAGCAGTTCCTCCCGTCAATTACCAACGGCTGATTCAGAAGCCGTTTCACTCTGCCGAGATCCAGTTCTTTGACCGAGTCCCACTCCGTTACAATGACCATCGCATCGGCATCAGTGAGCGCCTCATAAGGATCTTCATATGGTTCCATATCAGGAAGCAGACTGACGGCGCTATGCAAGGCGGCTGGATCGTAAGCCCGGATGCGGGCGCCTTTGCGCTGCAGGATCTCAATGATGTCTAGCGATGGAGCGTCGCGTAAATCGTCGGTGTTCGGTTTAAAAGCGAGGCCCATCACCGCGATGCATTTCCCCTCCACCTCACCGCCAAGGGCCGTTATAATTTTCTCCGCAAAACGTTCCCTCTGCAGGCGGTTGACTTCGATCACCGAGCGCAAGATTTTGAAGTCGTAATCGACGTTCTGGGCGATCCTTAGCTGGGCTGCCGTATCTTTGGGAAAGCACGAACCTCCGTAGCCGATGCCCGCGCCCAGAAAGGCGCTGCCGATGCGCCGGTCCAGACCCATTCCTTTCGCTACCAGACCGATATCCGCCCCGACTCTTTCGCAAACATTCGCCATTTCATTCACAAACGATATTTTCGCCGCCAAAAAAGCGTTCGAGGCGTATTTGATCAATTCGGCGCTTTCAGGGTCGGTGTGCAGCACCTGGGACCCGAAGGGTTCATGCAGCGTTGCGATGACGGCGGCGGCCTCGCTTTCTCTGGCCCCTATCACGACACGATCCATATGAAAAGTGTCCCGCACCGCCGAGCCCTCCCTTAGAAATTCGGGATTGGACACGATGCTGAAAGGAAAAGTCACGGGCATCGCCTCCCGCATCCACTGCTCCGCCTGTTTGTTGGTGCCTACGGGCACAGTGCTCTTCATGACGATCACTTTGGGCCCGTTCATACTAATGGCGATCTGTTTGACCGCTCCTTCCACCTGGCTAAGGTCCGCATCCCCGTTTGCAAGCGCAGGGGTGCCCACGGCAATGAAAATAATGTCCGAGGCGGCCACCGCTTCTTCCAGACAAGTGGTAAAGCTTAACCTTCCCGTTTGCAAAAGCGGAGCCACCATTTCCTTCAAACCGGGCTCGTAAATCGGGATCTGCGCCTTCCTCAGCATCTCGATCTTGGCCGCATCGCGGTCCACGCAGATAACCTTATGCCCGATTTCGGCAAAACAGGTTCCCGATACAAGCCCGACATAGCCGGTGCCGACGACAGTGATCGATTGTGGCATGACAAACCTCCTCGACTGGGATTGACATAAGCTTTCTACTGATTGTTCCAGGTTTTCACAAGCGACGATAAATATTGTTTCAGCTGCGGCTGCAGATCCTTGCGCTCCAGGGCAAGCTCAATCGTCGCTTCGATGTAGCCCAGCTTGTCGCCCACATCATATCTTTTGCCCGTTATTCTGTGAGCCAGCATCGGCTTGCTTCCGTTCAAGACGCGCAGCGCATCGGTGAGCTGGATTTCACCGCCTTTTCCGGGCGGGCTGTTCTCCAGAATCCGGAAAATTTCCGGTTCAATAATATAACGCCCGATAACCGCCAGATTCGAAGGCGCCTGTTCGCGTTCCGGTTTTTCCACCAAATCAGCTATAAACATGGCTCCGTTCTGAGTCTTCGAAGGCGAGATGATCCCGTATTTGTCGACATCGTCCCAAGGCACTTCCTGTACGGCAATGACCGAAGCCTGATACTTTTCATAGAGGTCCATCATAACGGCCAGGCCGGGCGGCTCCGAGCGGATAATATCGTCTCCCAAAAGCACCGCAAACGGCTCGTTGCCGATGAATGTTCTCGCGCACAGTATCGCATGGCCCAGACCGAGCGGCTGCTTTTGCCTGATGTAGTGCACATCCGCCAGATTGGAAACCCTCTGCACAATCTTCAGCAGCTCGTCGTTTCCCTTTTCCTCCAATATGGCTTCGAGCTCGAACGACTTGTCAAAATGGTCCTCGATCGCCCGCTTATTGCGCCCCGTGACGATCATGATGTCTTCAATGCCCGATTGAATCGCTTCTTCCACAATATATTGAATCGCAGGGGTATCCACGATCGGCAGCATTTCTTTCGGCTGCGCTTTGGTAGCGGGAAGGAAGCGGGTTCCGAGCCCCGCCGCGGGGATGATCGCTTTTTTAATTTTCATGGTGTCCGCCCCTCCGTCTCATCAGACCGTCGAGCACAGCTGCATCTATAGTCCTTGCTCCGATCTGGGCGTGATAGACGATGCCTTCCCGTTCGCCGTGAAAATCGGAGCCGGCTGTGATAAGCAGCCCATTGCTCTCCGCCAGCCTGGCATATTTGGCCTCCGTCTCAGGCGAATGCTCCGAGTGGTAGGCCTCGATCCCGTCCAGCCCATAATCGATCAGCTCCGCTACCAACGCGTCGTCGTCATACAAGCCCGGATGGGCGAGCACAGCCGTACCGCCCGCTTCGTGAATCCAGTCGATCGCCTGCCTGGGATGGATTCTTTCCGGGCTCACATAAGCCGGCGCCCCTTTTCCCAAATACATCTCGAACGCTTGCTGCATGGACGAGACGACACCTTTCTTCACCAGTGCGTTCGCAATATGCGGCCGCCCGATGGTCTCATCCAGCGCTTTGACTGTGTCGAGATGTTCCCGTACCTCATCCATTGTGATGTCTATTCCCAGCTCCCGAAGACGCTCGATCAGCATTTCGTTGCGCCGGTCCCTCGTTCTGCGAAGCTCCTCCAAGCGGGACAGCAGTGTGTCGTCAGCGACGTCGATGTAATAGCCAAGCACGTGAATGTCCTGGCCTCCGGCATGAGTGCTGATTTCCACACCCGGCACTACCGTAATCCCGATTCTCTCGCCTTCCTCTACAGCCGCCGGGATACCGGCAACGGTATCATGGTCGGTGATGCCGATTGCGTTCAAACCTTTGCTTTTGGCAATCCGCACATTCTCCGTTGAAGGCTGCATTCCGTCCGAGCTGTTTGTATGCGAATGTAAATCCGCTAATGTGTTGTTCATCCTTCTCCTCCTGGCGACCTTTCCGCATCTTCATTGTAACTGTCGAATGTTTTCGGAATATGAAGCGAATGCATTATATTAAGTTACAGCCACTGGCTCAAATCTTTTTCCCGCAAAAAAGCCAGGAACGTCACAGCCGAAATCGGCAGCAAGGTGGAATTCAAATAGACCGAGTAAAAGCTCCTGGTAAAATCGACTCCCTGAATCCGCTTGGCCTTCAGCAGGCCCAAAGCCGCTTCGTGCTTGACCGAGGACTTTGACAAAATTGAGATCCCGAGGCCCGCTTCAACCGCGGATTTAATCGCCCCCGTACTGCCAAGCTCCATGACGATTTGCATCGGGCTGCCGCTGATCCCTTTTCTTTCCAGCTCTTGCTCCATAACCTGCCTTGTGCCGGAGCCCTG
This sequence comes from Paenibacillus sp. JCM 18996, assembly GCF_055392555.1. Classification (NCBI taxonomy): domain Bacteria; kingdom Bacillati; phylum Bacillota; class Bacilli; order Caryophanales; family Paenibacillaceae; genus Paenibacillus; species Paenibacillus sp. JCM 18996. Next base: position 707,614 of record NZ_AP043884.1, on the reverse strand, counting down.
CTCCCTCAACACAAACGGATACTCGAGCACCTCATCCATCGTCACTTCCCTGTCTCCCGACAAAGGATGGTCCGAGGGAACGATGAGCAGCAGTTCGTCGCTTAACACCGCTTCCGTATGTACATCGGGATGATGGACGGGCGCCTCCACCAATCCGAAATTGAGCTGGTGGTTCAGGATATCCTCAATAATCTGCGAGGTGTTCATCACTTTCAGCGAAACGTTAATTTGCGGGTACAGTTTGGAGAACGGTCCAAGCAGCCGCGGCAGGATATACTCCCCGATCGTCAAGGAGGACCCAAGCTGAAGTCGCCCTTGCAGCATATGGGTGAATTTGGACATGCCCAGATCCGTTTCCTTCATCAGCTCGATACTGCGTTTGGCAAAAGGCAGCAACGCCCTTCCGGCCTCCGTCAGTTCGATTTTTTTGGTGGATCGCTGAAAGAGCTTTGTCCCGAAGTATTCTTCCAATGATTGCACCTGCATCGTCACTGCCGGCTGGGTCATATGCAGCGCTTGGGCTGCGTAGGAAAAGCTGCCTTTTTCCGCGACGGTGTAAAAGATGTGCAGTTGATGAAAATTCAATGCCATGAGGTCCCCCGCTTTCCGATTAGAAGCTTCCTACATACACTATACCAAAATTGGATGAAAGTGAGTACACCACACATCCCCTGCAATCAAACAAAAAAGCCCCTTCCTCAAAGGAGCCCGAAGTAAACCATGTTTTACATCGAGAGTATAAAAAAAACCGTTATTTACGCTTGCGGCTGTTCTTGATCAGTGTCATCCTGCGTGAATGCCTGAGCCAGGAATAATATGATTTAAGGTCCCTTAGCTCTATCGTCTCTGACATCCTGCCAAGGAAAGTAACGATAATCATCTTATGGAGAGGATTTCCGGCAATATCGACTTCGTTTTCCAGGTTCGCGAACTCCGCAACCACGACGATATCTTCATCGATCAAATACACGTCCTGCTCATTTCTGTAATAAGATTGAATCCCTTCATTCTTAAGCCGGTCCCACAAAAATAAAGCGATATCTTCGATGCTTGTCTTTTCGTTCTCGATCCGGTCTGCCCATCGGATGCGAGCATGGTTTGTGATCACAATGTCAGCAACTTTCTTGTCGCCTAACTGAACATAAAAGGGCTCATAAGTACTCCACCTGTCCATTATTCTATCCCTCACGACTTTTCTCCTCTCCGTCAAAATGGGTCTAAAAGACTAGTTAAATAAGCTGATCTTATTCTACAACAGTTTCCCGTAAATTTCCATTTAAAAATCTACTAATATTGAAATTCTATTAAGATTTATTTTGCGGTAAAAAAAGCCCGTCCCACGCCGGCTCCTCCCTAACGAGGGATATCTTTCTTTTAACATTAACATAAACGAGCCGTTTTAAAGTCCGGTTTATTGCCTCTTTTTCATTCATCGGCCGCGGAATTTTGCATTTTTCAAAAGAAAGTCTCGTTTCGTTATAACGAACTTCAGCTTTCTTTTAAGAAAAACTGCTACAACGAGTAAAACCGCGTTTTGTCTGTTATATTACTACTATATTCCGTTTTGATTTCGTTCCGGAAAGACCTTTCCACTTTATTCACGTATGGAAGGCGTTGAATATTGCGCATAACTTCCTCCGAACGGTCCGCATGCACGTACAGCACGGCGTAATGCATTTTTTTGGAGATGTAATGAAGCGAACCGTAGCGTTCCAGGTTCCTGGCGGCTTTAAGGTCACTGACCCAGATGATGAGTCCGCAGCGTTCGATAAACATGGTAAAGACCTCTTTTCTATTAAAAAATCGTATGGAGTGATGCAAATGTATACTTCCGAACTCATCGTCCGAATTACCCGTGGAGAAATAACGGAAAGCCAGCACCGCGGCCACATTGCCGTAGCCGATACCGGCGGAAGGGTTCCCTTCTTTGCCGGGAATCCCCGGATTGTTACCTTCGCGAGGTCTGCCGCCAAATTGATCCAGGCCATTCCTGTGATCGAATCCGGCGCGGCGGATCATTTCCGACTGACAGAGGAGGAAATTGCCTTAATCTGCGCTTCGCACAACGGCGAGTATGGGCACATCCGGACAGCGCTTTCCATCCTTGGCAAAGTCGGATTCGGCATTTCCGACCTGCAATGCGGGTCGCATTATCCTTTCCATCCCGGTTCCGCGAAAGCGCTGAAACAAATCCACCAGACCCCGGGTAGCCTGCACAACAACTGCTCCGGCAAGCATGCTGGGATGCTTGCGCTGTGCGCGCAGATGAATGTGCCCTCTGACGATTACTTGAGCATCGGCCATCCGGTCCAGCAGGCGATGCTGCAAACCGTCAGCGAAATGTGCGGCTTATCGCCCGATGAGATCCGGCTCGGAATCGACGGCTGCGGCGTTCCGGTGTTCGGCATGCCGATCGCGAGCCTTGCCCTTGCCTACAGCCGGTTGGCCCGCCCCGACAAGCTGCCCCCGGAGAGAGCCGAGGCTTGTCACCGCATCCTTGCAGCCATTCGGGCGAATCCCTTCCACCTGGCGGGAAGCGGCCGTTACGACACCCGCCTTATCGAAGCGACGGGCGGCCGCATTATCGGCAAAATGGGCGCGGAGGCGATCTATGCCTTGGCGGTTCCCGAACAGGGCTGGGGGATCGTCGTCAAGGTTGAGGACGGGTCGGTCAGAGCATTGTACGCCGCCGTGATGGAGACGCTTGTACAGCTTCAGCTTCTGTCGGAGAAGGAATATGCGCAGCTGGAAGAGTTTCACCGTCCTCCCGTCCGCAACTGGCAGGGCAAAGAGGTTGGCCGCACGGAGCCGGATTTCACGCTTCGCCGCGGCGAATAGCCTAGCCGCAGCCGCCCGAGCAGCCTCCTCCGGAGGAGCAGCCCCCGGAGGAGCAGCTTCCGCCCTCGGTGTTGGAGCTGTTGCTCGGCACTTTCACGCTTTGGGACACTGCGTAGGCGATCGTCGACGAAACGGAATGCAGCATTTCGTCCAGCGCCGCCTCCGCCTGCCTGAAGCGCTTCACGGATTCGACTTCATCCAAAAGGTCCTGCACTTCCTGGACCGCTTCCAGAGCCGCGTGATAGTCCGGGTGAAAATGGCCGAACCGCTCGCAATCCTCGAATGCCGCTTTCTTTTTTTGAAAAAGCGCCAGCAGCTTCTGCGCTTCCGGGTCAGAGTCTTTACGCTGCTTCCAATATAAGTAATCCGCCATTTCGACGGAGGATTTGATCATGTCGCCGACTTCGTAGGCCTGCACAAGAACAGCGGCCATGTCCAACGTGTTGGCTTCAATAACGCTCATTGTACACTAAGTCCATCCTTTTCTTCTTGATATGATTATGCAACTGACACAATCATATCATATTACTCGCCCAGTTTCCCATGGAAAATGAATTATTTTTCGATTATCGCGGGCATAACGAGCTTCATTTCCTCCCAATCCTTCGAGGAAATCGTTTCTTCCTTCCCTTCCCTGACGCCTACAATGCTCCATCCGCCGGCCTGTTCAACGATTTTGAGCGGGATGATGCGAATATCGGAGCCTTGCCGTTTTAACTGAAGATGGGTCTTTAGTCTCACCGCGGCCGCCGCGATTTCTTTTCTTGTGGATAGATGATAAGACCGGTAATCTTTCATCCAATTTGCCGGAATTTCAGTAAATCTCCGCTTCCACTCCTGCAGACTTGCCGGAGCCGATTCCATTTCGTAATACAGCGCGGGGGTCCGGCTGTAAATGATTCCTTTGGCCGCGTCCGGCCAACCGGATAGAACCTTGTTCAGCGTAACGCCTGCCATCTGCTGTAATTCATATGTTCCAGCCGTGGCGTCCGCAAGAAAAGGAAACGTCGCGGAGGATCCGGCTGAGCTTTTGTCCATTTTTTTCGGTGAAAGACCCGAGCGGTAAAGCAGCTCTTCCAACTCCTCTTTCTGCGCGGCGTTCACAATGAAATCTTTTTCCCCCAATCTTCCCAAGAGCAGCGGGGCCGCCGATTCCATTCTTTCCACGGCTTCCGCCGTTTCCCTGTCCCGGCAGCGGAGCAGAACCGCCTCCTGAAGCTGCGTTCTGCCGTACTGTTCCCCCCAGCCGCGCAGCGTGGAGACGATGTTGCCGGACAATCCGTACATGGAACGGCTCTCAAGAAAGTGCAGGACACCTTCCGCCGTTCTTCCGTTTTCACATGCGAATAAGAAGCTTTCCTTCGTGATCCGGTACAGGGAAACGCCATCCGAGCTCAGATGCTGCGACGCCGCTTCCAGCTCCCAACGGTCGGCAAACGAAACCCCGGGAGGGACCATAATTTCAAAATCCGGCTGAACGAGGAACCGTTCATTCATCTCCTCGGCCAGCAGCGCTTCCTCCTTCGTATGAAAAAGCCTTCTCAGCCATCTCCGGCCGTCGCCGGACGTCCCTGTCTGAATCCAGCCGAAACAAGCAAGGGGACGAAGAAAGCAGCTCATCCAACCTTCGGCTTCCGCCTCCGGGTCCCTACCGCTGGCGGAAACTCCATTATCGTCCAGCCAGGTTTGAACACAGCGGATTGACACCCATTCTCCCCGGGGAAGCCGTTCGAGCAGTACGGCAAGATGCTGCTGGCGTATGTCTTCGGGAAACTGCTGCTCTTTCCACAGCCCATACAGCGCCGCCTCCATCTCTTCTCCCCTTAGCTGCAGCCACTCAGCCAATCTTTCAGGTTCGACGACGAAAGCACCCTCCGATTTCTTTATCAGCTCCAACCGGAGCAGGCAGTCGAGCACCAGAGCGGTCCGGGGTTCGTAAACATCGTCATGCGCATAGGAAAAAGTCCCCGACAAATCCTCTTCCCCGAGAGAGATGATTTCCGAAAGCTTCTGGAGCTGGCGTTTGTTCGGCGTTCCCTTTTGCGTCAGCTTCAATTCGTTTTTGGCGATATACACCAAGCTGTGGAACAAATCCCAGACCCATCCTCTGCCTTGCACGGCTTCAGGTTCGATCGCCGTTTCCGCCTTTTCGATGGAACTCGTCACAAGCGGCTGAAGATGGGCAAAGGTGTCCCTCGGCATAAAGTAAAGAAGCTCTCCCCACGCTTTTCGAAAGGTAAACAGCCACCCTTTTTGCCGCAAAAGAATGAACCCCGCTTCGATTTCCGCTCCGGCCATCGATGCTCCGATTTCCCTGGACAGCCGGTTTCCGTCAAAAGGGGTCGCACCCAGCCGCTTAACGACAAGTTCGAGCGTCTTCTGTTCGAGAGCGGACAGCGCCGCAAACCGCAGCCGGACCCGATCTTCATCGGAAAAAGACCCAAGCTGCTCGTCCCCCTGCCGCGCAGGGCTCCTCAGCCAAAGATCCATCTGCTTCCTTACCGCTTCCGGCAATTTCTCTATCAACTGCCTACTGTTCATTAATACACACCCTCCCGGCCAAATAATCCTCTCCCTCTTCCACCCGGTACCGGTATCCCTGTTCTATGAGAAAAAGCTGCCTGTTCACGGCGAAGTCGTGTTCCTTAGTGTCTTTGGATACGAGAGAATAGAAATACCCTTTGTTGTCCCCCGGCTTCGGCCTCAAAATTCTTCCCAGCCGCTGGGCCTCCTCCTGTCTCGAACCGAAGCTCCCCGAGACCTGGATAGCGACCTTGGCATCCGGCAAATCCACGGCGAAATTCGCTACCTTCGAAACCACCAGCAGCTTGACGGCCCCAGACTTGAAATCGGAATAAACGGCCTCGCGCGCCTCGTGCGGCATTTCCCCGCTGATCATCGGAGCCCCGGTCGCATAAGCCAGCTTCTTCAGTTGATCGAGATACTGGCCGATAATCAGCGTCGGCTGTCCCTGATGCTTCTCCACCAGACGCAGGACAACTTCAGCCTTCAAAGGATTCTCTCCGGCGATCCGGATCTGCTGCTTGGGCTCAGAGGCGGCATACCGGTCCCTCTCGCGGTCCGGCAGCCCCACAAGAATCTCGGAACATTCCACATCTGCAATCCAACCCTGCCGCTGTAGCTCCTTCCACGGCATGTCGTACCGTTTGGGGCCTACCAGGGAGAACACATCCTCCTGGCGGCCGTCTTCCCTGACTAAAGTGGCGGTCAAACCGAGACGGCGGGTCGCCTGGATATCCGCGGTGACCCGGAACACCGGCGCCGGAAGCAGGTGCACTTCGTCGTAAATGATCAGACCCCAGTCCCTTTCGTTGAACAAATTCATATAGACGAACGCATCGTCTTTGCTTTTGCGGTATGTGAGAATCTGGTACGTGGCAATGGTCACCGGCCTTACTTCCTTGACAGAGCCGGCGTATTCGCCGACCTCTCTTTCAGTCAGCCCGGTTTTGTCCAGTATTTCCCGCTTCCATTGGCGGACGGAAGTGACATTCGTAGTAAGGATAAGCGTCGCGCACTTGGTCCGGCTCATCGCCGTAATTCCGACCACCGTCTTGCCCGCTCCGCAGGGAAGCACGAGCACTCCGCTTCCCTCCAGCTTGCGTCCCGAACGGTAGAAGCTGTCCGCCGCCTCCTGCTGGTATTCTCTCAGACGAAAAGCATGCCCTGACGCGGATTCCGTACGCAAGGAAACATCCAGAAATTCCCCTTGATGATAGCCTGCCGCATCCTCCACCGGAAAACCTAGGCGGGTAAGCTCCTGCTTCAGCGTCCCCCTGTACACCGAAGGAAACTGGAGCCTGTTGGAGTCCACCTGTCTCAGCCGGTACGGCTCCAGGGACGGATAAGAAAGCAAGTCCTTAAGCAGCTCGGGATCGCCGATCGTCAGCAGAAGTTCGTCTTCCCTGTCCTCGGCCGCTTCCATTAGAACCATCCCGTAGCGCTTGAAAGACTGCCTGATCTCGTCCAGTATAAGTTTGGGAATATCCAGTTTGGCATGATTTTGCAGAAACGTTACCGACTCTTCCTCGCTGCATCCGGCAGCCGCTGCGTTCCATATCGTCAGAGGCGATATACGGTAGGTATGGATATGCTCCGGGCTCTTGACCAGGTCGGCAAACCGGGCCAGCGTCCCGCGCACTTCCTCGAAATCGGGATGCTTCGCCTCGAGCAGCACCGTAAAGTCGCTCTGCACGACCAGCGGCCGATCCTTGTAATAATTCATGGGCCCCTCCGTTGTCCTTTAGCTACACCTGCTAGTATGCCCAGAAAAAGCAAAAACCTTGTCCTTTCGAAAAGGCCGAATAGATCAAGATCGAAGCTTGCCGCAGCGGCCCATAAAAATCGGGCGATCTGTGAAACCTAATCTTCTAGACTGCACGATGAAAAAACAATGGAAATGGGGCACGGGGATGAGGAAAACGTATGACGAAGCTGCCATCCGGGAAATCCAGGCCTATTCCGACAAAATTCTTCACTCCCCCGGGGTGACTACGAGGTCTTTTTAATCTCAAGGATTATGGAAGAATATGAGAAAACGGGAGACAACGACAGGAGCACGGCGGAAGAGCTCCAAAAACGGGAAGCCTCATAACAAGCGCCGCTTTTATCCTGATTGTCGTGGTCGGTTCCTTTATTTTTACAGACATTGAAATTACAAAAGCGCTCGGGCTCGGGCTCTTTTCCGCCGTTTTCATCGATGCCACCTGCATCCGCGTCATTGTTGTCCCCACCCTGATGAAGCTGCTCGGCCGCGCAAACTGGTGGGCTCCCCGGTGGATGGGCGGCAGGTGAACGGGAAATGGCGGGCGGGCTCCCGGCCGCTATTTTTTAGCGCCGTCCGGATCGGCCCAGAGCCCTTTCTTCTTTTCCCGCGCCTCCTTCTCAAGCTTTCGGAAGCTGCCCACGAACATGACATTAGGCGGAATGGTGGATACGTTGGCATAACCGTCCCTGACCAGGATTTCGTTGAACATCACATCCTCCGGCTCGACAAAGACATATCTCAGCAGCCGGCCGTATTTATCCTGATCCCCGGCATCCTGAAACAGGATGACCGTTCTGCCGGTCAGCTTCTTCTTTGTGAAATCGCTGGCTTCCCTTCCGTATTTTTCCACAGGGGAATTGGGCTTTACGGTTTCCGGCGTATTTACTCCGATCAACCTCACCTTGTCCCCTTCCCCGGTCTCGAACGTATCGCCGTCCACGACCCGTTTTACCTCTGCCACGGAGTATTTCTTATCCTTTAAAGAAGGGTAGGCTTTGTAAATCCTCTGCAGGGTTTCCCCATTCAAGGCTGTTTCCTTTGCACCGCCCCCACAGGCTGCCAGCAGCCCGATTGTCATTGCCAGGATCATCGCCAAACCGGCTGTTCTCTTCATAGCAGCTGTCCACTTCCTTCCGGTTGATCTGTGCAGTCGTTAATTACTTTACTGTATGCCATGCTTTTTGAAAAGAAAAAATCTCCACTGCGGCCTGCAGCGGAGATTTGCTCGCGTTAAAGATCAGTGCGTATTGCTGACATCCAGAATTTGGCCTTCGCCAGCTTTCTTCCGGAATGTAGAATTATTGATTCTCTCCTGGAGCTTCTCGTAAAACAAATCTTCATTGATAGGCAGGTCAACCCAGTTATCAGTCCATGTGGACAGATACATGGCGTTGGAAAGCGTCAGGCCTTTAAGTCCCTCTTCACCTGGCGCGAGCAGCGGAGTGCCGCCCCTGATGGCGTTCACCCAGTTTTGCGTGATTCCCGCGTGGCCTGTTGTTTTGCCCGCCACAGGGATCTCGCATGTCCAGCATTCAGGCGCACCGAAGCCCTTGCTCCATGTGCGGTTAAATTCAGGCTCGGGGGTGCGGAGCCGGTAGAATGTAAGCTTGTCGTCCTCCACAAGAAGCTTGCCGTTGTCGCCCGTAATTTCAAAACGGTTCGTCCCCGGAGCTTCCCCGGTAGTGGTCACGAACAGGCCTGTAGCGCCGTTCTCATATTCCACGTATGCCGTGACATCGTCTTCCACTTCAATATTGCGGTATTTGCCGAATTGGCAGAAGGCCCTTACTCTCCTCGGCATCATTTCGGTCGTCCACTGCCACAGATCCAGCTGGTGCGGATCCTGGTTGATCAGGACGCCGCCGCCTTCGCCGGCCCAGGTGGCGCGCCAGCCGCCGGAATCATAGTAGCTTTGGGAGCGGTACCAGTTGGTGATGATCCAGTTAGTTCTTCTTACTTCGCCAAGCTCTCCGGAAGAGATCAGGTCCTTCAATTTCTGATACAAAGGATTCGTGCGCTGGTTGTACATGATGCCGAACACTTTGCGGGAATTCGCCGCCGCTTCGTTCATCAAACGGACTTGCTTCGTGTAAACTCCGGCCGGCTTTTCAATCAATACGTGCAGGTTATGCTTGAAGCCCTCGATCGCGATCGTCGGATGGTCATAATGCGGAGTCGCCACCAAAATTCCGTCTACGGCTTCGGATGCAAGCAAAGCCTCGGCGCTTTCAAAATATTGTGTGGAATCGCCGAATTTCTCCCTCGCTTTCTGCAGTTTTCGGGGATCGGTATCGCAGACGGCGCCCAGTACAGCTCCCTCGATCTCTCCTTTGTGCAGGTAATCGGCATGGGAAAAGCCCATATTTCCGTAGCCGATGACGCCTATTCGCACTTTTTCCATTGCTTTACGCCTCCCTTGTGAATTCCGCTGCGGCCGGGCCTCTCGCCCCAACCGCTGACAGCTTTGTCTGTTGCGCTTACATTGAATGCCCGACAGGCCCGGTTACCCGTCCGTCCGGCAAAATGCATTCGGTAAGCGCTTCCCATTCTCGCATCAGCATTTATGCACACGTGTTCAATGCTCCTTTATTTTACCATAGCGTCCCATTTTCATCCAGTACTATTTTTGTAGAGGAATTTAGAAAGTTTTGTCGAATAAATCCAGGAGATGAGGTCGAAGAATAGCTATGTTCAATACACTTGACAAAAGGCAGGAATCTAATGATTGAATTTCAGAACGTGTCAAAAGTATACTCTAACGGAACGGTAGGGCTGCAAGACATCAATCTGACGATCCGTCAAGGAGAATTTGTAGTCATCGTAGGTTTATCCGGTGCGGGAAAGTCCACCCTCCTGCGGTGCGTCAACAGACTGCACGAAATCACGGACGGCCAAATTCTGATTGACGGCAAATCGATCACGAAAGCGAAAGGAAAGGCATTGCGTTTTATGCGCAGGGACATTGGGATGATCTTTCAGAGCTTTAATCTGGTCAAAAGAGTGTCCGTACTGCAGAACGTGCTTTCCGGCCGCGTCGGTTACCACTCCACTTTCCGCACCCTGCTCGGATGGTTTCCCAAAAAGGACGTGGAGCTTGCGCTGGACGCCCTGGACAGGGTCAATATCCAGGAAAAAGCCTACGTCCGCGCCGACCAGCTGTCCGGCGGCCAGCAGCAGCGGGTATCCATAGCCAGAGCCTTGGCGCAGGAAGCCAAAATTATTCTTGCCGACGAGCCGGTCGCTTCTTTGGACCCTCTGACCACGCGCCAGGTTATGGACGACCTAAAACGGATCAACCAGGAACTGAACATCACCACGATCGTAAACCTCCATTTCATCGATTTGGCCCGGGAATACGCCACCCGCATCATCGGCCTGAGGGCCGGACAGGTTGTTTTTGACGGACCTGTAAGCTCCGCAACGGATGAAGTTTTCTCCGAAATCTATGGACGGCCGATCAAAAAAGACGAGCTTTTGGGAGGCGAAGAATGAACCCATCCAGCCCTGTCAAACCCCCGGCCCGCATAAAAAGCTACGTTACCCTGCTGGTCATTGCGGCGCTCTTGTGGGGCAGCTCGGTGCAAACCGGCACTTCCTTGACCAAGCTGTTTCAGAATTTCCCCGAAATGTTCAAAATTTTGGCCGAGATGCTTCCGCCGGATTGGGGATATATCGATGTCATCTGGAGTCCGATGATGGAAACCGTCAGGATGGCGATCCTGGGTACCACCGTCGGAGCGCTGTTAGCCATCCCCGTAGCTCTCATGGCAGCGGGAAATGTGACCAGGACGGTATGGGTCCAATATCCGGCACGCTTCCTGCTTAATCTGATCCGGACGATTCCGGAGCTGCTGTTTGCCGCTTTATTCGTTACCATATTCGGAATTGGCTCCATTGCGGGTATTGTGGCATTGATTTTCTTTTCTTTCGGGATCGTCTCCAAGCTCTTTTACGAATCGATAGAAGCGATCGACCCCGGCCCGCTGGAAGCGATGACGGCTGTGGGAGCGAACAAGCTGCAGTGGATCCGCTACGCGGTGATTCCGCAAGTGACTGCCCATTTCATGAGCTACTTCCTCTACACCTTTGAAGTCAACATCCGCGCCTCCGCCGTTCTGGGCATGGTGGGAGCGGGCGGTATCGGGATTCTGCTCGACCGGACGCTGAACCAGCTGCGCTATGACCGGGTTGCGATGATTATCCTGCTCACCTTCGCCATCGTTGTGGCCGTGGATTATGCCAGCAACAAAATACGGGAGAGATTGCTATGAAAAGTGCAGCTGTGAAAAAACCTGTCGGTCAGCGCATACGCTTCTGGACCACCCTGGCGATCATCGTCCTGATCTATGTCTGGTCCGTCGGGGGGATTCATTTTACCGGCATCAAACCGACCGCGTGGGAATTCACCGTCGCCATCGTAAAAGGTTTGTTCCATCCCGACTGGAGTTTTGTCTATTTGCCCGAAGGCGAGGATTTGCTGCGCGGCTTATTGGATACACTCGCGATCGCTGTGCTCGGAACCTTCATCTCAGCCGTTTTGTGCATCCCTTTCGCATTCTGGGCCGCCCGCAATATGAGCAAGATGAGATCGGTTTCGGGCTCGGGCAAATTCGTTCTTATCTTTATCCGCACGTTCCCCGAGCTGGTGCTGGCCGTCATGTTTATTAAAGCGGTGGGGCCCGGTTCGTTCGCCGGAGTGCTTGCGCTGGGGCTTCATTCCATCGGCATGCTCGGCAAATTATTCTCGGAAGCGGTAGAAAATATGGACGAAGGCCCTTCGGAAGCGCTGATCGCCTGCGGAGCCAACCGTCTTCAAGTGCTGCGGTTCGCCGTACTTCCGCAGATTCTCCCCGACTTCCTGTCGTTTACACTGTACCGGTTCGAGCTGAGCGTGCGCGCCGCCTCCATTCTGGGCATTATCGGCGCGGGCGGCATCGGGACCCCGTTGATCTTTGCCCTGGAAGCCAGGAGTTGGGCAAGGGTGGGCATTATCCTGCTGGGCATTATTGTCACGGTCACCTTGATCGACTCCATCTCAAGCTATTTGCGCCGCAAATTGGTCTAAGGGGCATATGTTTTAATTAACGCCGTGCTCTTATCCATACAATAAACGATGTTATCGTAGTAAATATTGCAATTGAAATACCAATGAACACATATATCGGATTTGTTGAGATAAGGAACATACCAAAACCAATTAAAAGAATTGTATTAAGGATTGCGTATTTAAATCCAAACATTCTTTTATGAAAATAGTATCCAAGACCAAACACTACTAAATATAAAAAAATCTGCCATTGATGAGACATTGTTGTACATCCCCTATCTTAAGTTCAAAATAATTGAGGAAAGAGCGCAAACTGCGCTCTTTCTCTAGGAATACAATACTTTTATCCCTCATAAATCCTGGATTCCCGGTAACTCATAACGAGGAGGGAGGCTCGACACCCAGGCTGATGTAAATCTCCTTTTGCTTCTCCAGAAGCTCGCCAACACGCAGTTTTTGACCAGGCGCTTCAAAGCATTCGATGACATCGAGCTTGTCCAACATACTTTGCATCGTATACGTTTTAAACAAATCGGTATCCTGCATTTGCTTTTTGATGTATGAAAGATAAATAAGTGCCACAAACTCAACAAACAGCTTGCCCTCCAGACTTTGTTCAGAAGAAACCAGCGTACGGCGCATATTGAGTCGTTCCTTTAAATTGCCAAAGGCTTTCTCCACCACGTCCTTGTTACGGTATAACTCCAGCGCAGTAACGGCATCCATCGTCTCATTGGTCATCAGGGCAAAGTAACCGTAGTAACGCTTGGCCTTGGCAACAGCTTCTTCCTTCACCGTAACTCGCGATCCTCGTTTCGGCGTGGTCTTCACCTCAAAGTATTTTTTCTACAGCGACTCATGCTCCGGAACGCGGCGGCCGGACTCCAACTCCTTGCGCATGCCGATCAACTTGCGGTCGAACGATTTTTCATCCTCGGCGGCTTTGTCAATGTTGTAGTAGTAGTGAATGTAGATCCGTCTGGGTTCATCAAGCGTATCGCCTTTATAGGGACGGTGCTCGGTGTAACTCCACTGCGCCTGCACGGTATGGCAGTAGAGTTCATATTTCTCGTTGTAATGCTCAAACGTGCGAAAGCGATCATAGATGCGATCCAATTCGTTACGAATCAGCGACAAAGACATCTTGGCCGAAATCAGAAATTTCAAGTGCGCTATGAACAGCGCATTGATGTTGCCTTCACTGTAGAATCCGCGATCCATCACGAGCTTTACCTTGGAGAAGCCGAGTACAGCGAATTCCAACAGCAAGTTTGTGATCGTCTTGGCATCCGGGATGTTTCCTGCCAGCTTGCGGTAATAAAACGGAAGATGAGAGATCTCGCCAAACACCAGCGCCAGATTCAGTTGCGCCAGCGGATCCCCCTCTTTATTCCGGCCGTATTGGACTTGACGCAAGCCTTCGGAGTAACTGGAAATGGATGTAATGTCATAGGCCCAGAACTCCTTGTCCATACGTCGTTTCCCTTGGAGGCGGAAGAACCGGCTTTTCGCCTCTTCCGTAATGGAAGCAAAGATTTCGCTGCTGCGCTGGGAGGAAATGTTTTGGCCGTAAGGATTTTCAAAGCGATAGAGCGGATTTTTTATCCTCGAGAATGAGATAGTACACGATCGATAACATCTGCTGCTCCATACCCGGGAAGCATTGTTTCAAATCTTCGGCAATGCCGAGTTTCTCGCCAATTGCATCGAAGAGATAGGTGGCGCCATAGAACCGTCTTGCCCTTTGCGTGGAGGGTACCGGTCCTCTTTTTACAGCGGCAGGCGCTTCTTGCTTTTTTCGCCCTCTGCCGTCGGTCGGGATGATCACCCCCGTCTCATTGTCCACTCGGCCAATGAGTGCACGTTTTGCACGGGATTGTTTCTTTTCTTTGTCCCAATACGAAACGGATTCATAGGCATAAGTAATACCGGAACGCTTGTCTTTTTGATAGACAATGGTTGCCATTCGCTCTCACCTCGTTATGTATATCATAACACCATAACGATGATAAAGTGAAGCAAAAACCGGCATGAAACCCAGCATTTACAGGGGTTTCATGCCGGTTCTACATAGCGCCTCGTTATGTTTCAGCGGGAATCCAGGATAAGAAGGTACAACTCTGAGCGTCCAGTTCCATCGAAATTGTAATACTACACCGCCGCCTTCATTATTTATGATTCCATAACCAATTTACAATGTTACTTGAGAACCAAACTTTCAATCCCCAGTATTTCCATGCATAAGCAAAATCCGGATTATGACCAGTATAAGAAGTGGATACTTCGTTAAGAAAATTTAGGGTAATAATATACTTAACGAGAAAAAGGTGTCCTTTTATGGGAGAACAACAAGGTCACTGCTAATTTAGCATCCGTCACTTTGGTTAGCATAATCGTTTTTATTCTTTTAAAGCAATACCTATCTGGCATAAATAGATACCAAGTAATAAAAATCCAATGGCAATGAGAAATAGTAATGTTTTTGTCATCCACCACGGCATAATTTTGAATAATAGCCCTATAATCACGCTCAATATGATTTCAATTAAAGTGATACCTAATGTGGGAGAATAATCAAGAATACTCTTTTTTTTATGATATTCTTTTGTAATACGAAAACTAAATATGGTCAATGCGAAAGCAAAGAACCATGAAATAATGGGTATAATCCAAAACCAAATCAACGATTTCACCTCGTTTTTCAGATGAATATTTTATTTAGTAACCTTCTGATTTTATTAATAACCGGCACCATTAGATGCCGGTTTATAATTTAAAACATTAATTATGCATTAAGTGAGTCTTTATACTCTTGAGTCCACCACCCCCAAAGTGGAATGGTTTGATCAAAAATAACATTATATGGCCAACTCAAATCAACACCTTCACCAATAACTCCTAAACTTTTTTTGGAAAGATAACTCCAAATTTGCCCGTAAACCTTAGCATAAAGGTTACCTAATTTTGCTGCAAGTTGCGTTGCTATTGCTTTAGCTAAAAAAGATCGAACGAGGAAGCCAACCCCAAAACCAACTCCAATCCCAATCAAATTCACACCTAGCCCACCAAGGGTAACTTTAAGATAACCTCTTGCATAATTCCAACCGGATCTAAAAGCGAACTTACTACCAAACCCTAAATTTAAGCTAAAATAAAGATGCCCACTTGGATCTATTTTTAGTATAAGAATATGGGTTTAATGATTGAACATCATCTTCAATACCATGGAACGTATCTCTTGTGATAAATCGCCCCACCCCCGAATCATAATATCGTGCCATGAGATAATATAAACCTGTTACTTCATCATAACGATAACCTGCATAACGATACGGGTTGGAGGAAGCCATCGGTCCGGTTTGGGAAAGAATATTTCCCCACGCATCGTACTGATACTGAGCCACCGTATTACCGGTTGCATCCGTTAATGACGTTACATCGCCGTGACCATTAAGATGATAGTAATACGTTACACCTGACTTTGTCATTGTGACAGGATTACCCTGAGCATCCCAAGTGTAGTCGGCAACAATATTATTGTTCGCATCCGTCTCGTAGATGACCTTGTTCCCGTTGTAGTGGAAATTTAAAGTACCACTGGAAGTAGTCATACTCGTCCGTTTGCCTTCATGGTCATAGGAGAATGTCGCCAAGCTTGTTCCGGCAGAATTCTTCACTTCAATCAGGCGATTTTCTATATCGTAAATGAAAGTCCTTGCCCCGTTGCCTGTTAAGTTGCCGTTAGCATCGTACGTATAGGCTTGGCCGTTTACAGCAGTGAGCTGGTTCGCAGCATCGTACGTATAAGTGGTTGTTGTCGTTATCCCGCCTTGAGTGACCGTTTTCGTTGTCCTTTCCCACTGCATCATAAGCGTAAGCAACGGTGCTTCCGTCCAGTAACGTTTCCTGTGTCAATTGATTCAAGGCATCATATTGATAGGAAATAGTTCCCGCGCCCGTCACCACACTCGTACGATTGCCATCGGCATCATAAGAGTAGGTGAACGAATCCAGCAATGCACCTGCAGCATTATAATTCTTCACGGATTGTAAACGGTTTGCCGCATCGTACTCATACGAGGTATACGTACCGTTCGCCCGCGTGATGGAGATAACGTTCCCTCTCTCATCATAGACGAACTTCGCTTGGTTTGCGCTATTTCGAGATAGAGAAACCACTTGATCCATCGAGTTGTAACCATACCCTGTAGTAACTGTTGCTGCTCCAGCAGTAACAGTTAGCGATGAAGGATTAGCATTGGCATCGTAAGCAGTATCGACTTTGTTCGATGCCCCTTCTGCCTGCTGGGTGAGACGGTTATTTTTATCAAAGGTGAAGGTCGTCGCTTTTCCCGCAGAATCTGTGACCGAAGTGATGTTGCCATTGGCATCGTATGCGATGCTCCATTGCTTGACGCCGTTGTATAATATTCCATCCATACGATTGAGGGCATTGAAGGTATAGGATACCTTGTCCCCTTTCGGGAAGGTGAGGCTTGTCGCATTCCCATTCTTATCGTATCCCAATTGAATCACTTGGTTCAACGGGTTGGTAATGCTAGAAATTTTGTTAATCTCGTTATACCCATACGTTGTTACATTATTCTTTGCATCGGTGACGGTCGTCCGATTACCGACAGCGTCATAGCCATAGGACGTTGCTGCTAATTTGGCATCCTGTATTGGTCGTATCCGTCGTTTTGACATAACCGCTTAAAATGTATTTATTTCCGGCCACATGAGGAATCTGTTGATCACAAACCGCGATGGCCCAACCTGTAGGGTTCGAAATACTGATCGCTTTTGAACCAAATTTAGCTGTCGAAGACCAGGCATACGTTGCAGTTTTACCGGTTTCCACGATTTGGGACCAGTTATCCGGCCAGTTTTTGGCTGTTGAATCCTTCTCAAATCCTGAATTTAAAATGAGATTATCCGCTGCGGACATCGGATGAGTGGTATACAATAAATTTCCTGTGGGTCCATAAGCACTTGCCGAGGTTTGAACGTTAGGATCTGTAGATTGCGTTTGATTATTTTTCGCGTCATAATCAAACGAGCTGATACTGCTGTTAAAGTCCTGTGTTTTCGTTAGATTATTTTTGTTATCGTACGTGTTGTAGGAAGTTTGGCTTCCGGGAAGCTGCTTCGCGGTGATATTCCCGTTCGCATCATACGTATACACGTACTTGTCTGTACCGCCCACCTTGTTTGTGTTCGGATCCTGTACTTGCGTCAAGTTATTGTTGTTATCATATGCAAATGTGGTGATGGCCTTGTTAGCCGCATCGAGCGGATTTTCCGTTACCTGGACTACATTGCCATTTGGGCTATAAGTATAGTCCACGCGTTTGCCTTCTCCGTCCGTGACCGCCGTAACCATATTGACGGTGTCGTAAGAATAGCTGGTCGTGCTCGTTTGAACGATGCCATTGATCGTAATCGGTTGACCGATGCTGGTTACCCGATTGGATGCATCATATCCGATAGTTGCCGTAATATTACGGGAATTGGTTGTGCCGGTCAGCTTGTGGTTGGCATCGTAAGCAAGCGTTGTAATCATACCGGCCGCATCCGTTACTTGCGTCAAATTCCCGGCCGCATCATACGCGTAACTTATCGTGCGGTTGGCCGGATCAGTGATAGCAGAAACATACCCGTTCGTTCCATAGGCAACGGTGGTGGTACGAAGCGAAGCGTCCTTGATGGTGGTCAACTTGCCGGAAGCATCATACGTTAAGGTTGTTATGTTTCCATTCGTATCTACAATGGAACTGATTTTACCGCTCGTATTGAAATTGACCTTTGAGCCATCCGTTTGCGTGATGGTGTAGGTGGCGTCCGCATTTTTAACCAGCGTGAAATAATCTCCACCTGCAGCGACATACCCTCCTCCAACGTTTTGGCCAAAGATGTGGCGGGTATTGTCCTCATCAATGAACGTGATCGGTCCGCTTCCCGCATCAACGAGCCGCGCTTCCACATTGCTGATCCATCCATAACCGAACATACCGGGTACTGAAGATTTGCGGCTATTGTACGTGCGGGTCATGCTTACCGGTACGCCACGTCCCGGAATGGACAGATCGTTTTTCTGTATAACCAGATTCCCGTTCGATGGATTGACGCCGTCCTTGGTGAGGCTCCAGTAACTTTCCAACCCGATTCCGTCCACCGTATAGTTGATGGTTAACCGTGGCGTGTTAGTTCCGCTGTTTACAGTAGCAAATGCGTGGTAGGGCGACGTGGTTTCATTTTGCTGTTTCAGCATAAATCCGTAGTTCGGCTGCACAGCGTTATACCAGTCCCTGGCAAGCTGCGTGATATCCCACTGCCAGTAGGTATTTGGGGTATTGTTCGTTAATGTAAACTCCGGAGTTGCTCCAATTGTTGGCTGGGTATTCCATGTCACGGAAGAGGGCCAACTGCTCGTCGCCCGATACAGATCGATCGAAACACTCGTAGTATCCGGCTCGGTTTCATAAGCGTTAAAGTTGGCGCTTGAAATTTTGCTGTCACTTGGCAGGCTCGGCAAATAGAATTGCACAAGCGAGCGGGTTGTTCCGAAATAACTGTTATTTCCCGTACCCATGTAGTTGTTGTTGTTAAATATATCGGTTGGAAAGGCGCTCGAAACAAAGTTGTCCCGTTGAACGTCCCAAGTATCAATCGAAGGATCAATCGTCACCGGGTATTTCGTACCCGCGTCTTGGAGAAAAGCCTGATCCGCTACAACATCTACAAACGTTTTCCCGGATTCTTCACGAAGAGCCAAGGTTACCTTGTTCGAATATTTTCCGTTCGCATCGGTCATATACGGTTTTTCAAAGTACCATGCCTTTTTGCCGTCTGTATCTTGAAAGGTAATGGTGCCGTCTTTTTCTACGTTCGCTTTGACCCCATTTAATTTAAGTTCATAGGAAAAGGAGTTTTTAGTATAGCGTTGAAGAATCAAGTCTTCCTTCAAGGTATCGCCATTTATACGATAGCGGGCATCGGTATCAGCAATATGCCGGGGTAGGTGACTTCGTTTCCTTTTACCGCACCTTTGACCTTGTTAGCTTGCACAGGGATAAGCGCAATGCTCTTACCTTCGTTTTCCACCGTGGCAAGATCACCGTTTCCTGCTTGATCGGCTAGCATTGCGGATAAACTATTGGCTGTATTTTCAAAGTTTCCTGATTTTTTGGTGCTTGCCTTAAGGTTATTGTCTATCTTCTTCCATTTTTTATCCGAAGCATCTTGATAGAACTGAGGTTGGTTAAAGATTTCTTCCGTAAAGCTTCCGTCTGGATTGAGATAGCGTGTGGAATATTTCGTGCGCTTGGTGGTTAACTCAAGTTTCGTTTTGGGAAGCTTATTCGGTAATTCACCGATATCCGAATTAAGAGTGTTTTTCTGTGGAGTTCGCTGGGATTCTCCAGGAGCTGCAGTTGCTGTGGTTACAGCAATAAGATTGAAAACCAATGTGGAGGAGATCAGCAGCGATAAATAACGACGGATATGGCGATAAAGTCTGGACAATGTAGTACCTCTTTCCATCTTATAATATGTATCATCCAGATGACGATTTAAATATACTTAGATTATATGAAATGGTATATATCAAAGTTTATGGAATCAAATACTTTATTTCCCATGAAAGTAACTATTTAACTGGTCGTTATTCAGGCTTTCATTCATGCGTGTTGGCCGCGACGGTCGAGCACTCTCGATCTGTCGCATAATTGAGGTAAAAAGTTTGTTTCTGGAAATGAAAAGAACCATCTGATGAGCTCAAGAAGGAGATAGTTAGCAAGAAAGAACCAAATCACGCTTAGGATGAATAAAAACAGAAACCTATTTCAAAGGACAGGGACCTGTCTTGTTCATTCGTTTACCTTTTAACCAAAGGTAAGTGAGGAATAACGTGCCGTTCCATTCTGACGAGGTGGAAACTAGACGTTTTCTGTTTTTATGGAGGGGGATGAGAGTGGGACTTGGCTGGGCCGATCCGGCCGAAAGATGTAGAGCGTCATTTTAAAGAATTGATCATAAAACGACGCGGTCTTGATGTTGAAAAAGTGATCTACAAGGCTGGCTGCTCCCTGCTTTGCGGGGAAATGGAGAGGGTATGTGCTGCCCCGCGGCATGCTGGATTACTTTGATTAACGGGAAATATCCTGATAATTGTCCTGTTTAGTTGCTTTCCTAACCATATCATGGAAAACCTGCCGTTAATTCAACCCATTCCGGTCAAATATTAAAATAATCGCTGATTTTGATGGAACTTTTTCAATTAAATGCATTTCTAACCCTATCGAACTCAAATTAGATTGAGGATTTCCATTTAATTTTTCCTCCCGGCGAGTTGCGACACTGCACAGCGGATGCTCAAAACCCACACTAATGATACTTTATTCCACAGCCTCCGAAATTCAAAATTCTCTATACAAGAGCAAAGCAGCCCAGCAAGGATCATCTCCTTCTCGGCTGCTTTTTCAATCTTTAATCAAATATTAAAGAAATGGACGATCCTAAAGCAAGTTTCTGCCTGCTTTAGGAACATCCCCTTTTTACATCGAAGATTTTACTTTTGGCCTACTTGCTTGCCGTAGTCGCGGACGATATCGAAGTTCTTGTCGTCGGATTTCACGTAACCTTCATGCGAGTAAACATCTCTTACGATTTTCTTGCCTTCTTCGGATTTACCGATTTCGATAAAGGCGTTCTGGATCTTCGTCATCCACTCTTTGTCCATGTCGGAACGAACGCTGATCGTATCGTTAGGAATCGGCTGGGTCAGATAAAGGACTTTGGTTTTGTCGAACACGTCCGGCTTATCCTTCTTCACAGTGTTACGGGCGTCTTCGAAAACCGCGGCCGCGTCAACATCTCCGTTCAATACCGCAAGCACGCCTTTATCATGCCCTTTGACCGTAATTCCTTGAACGTCCTTCTCCGGGTCGACGCCTGCTTTCTTCAGCTCTGCCGCCGGCCATACATAACCTGCGGAAGATGTCACGTCCTGCCAAGCCACCTTCTTGCCTTTGAGATCCTTCAAATCTTTAATATTGGAATCCGCTTTAACGATGAACATCGACTTGTACGAATCCACCAGCTCTGTTGTAGGCTGTCCGCCAGGCTGTTTCACACCAAAACGCTGAGCTTGAAGCAGTACCTCGGCAGCTTTCTTCTCTTTCGCCAAAACGTAGGCGGTTGGCGGCAGGAAGCCGACATCAACCTGCTTGGAAGCCATAGCTTCAATAATCGTATTGTAGTTTGTGGATACGGTCACTTTCACCGGAATGCCCAGCTTATCCGACAGCAGCTTTTCCAGCGGCTTTGCTTTGGCTTCCAAAGTTTCCGCAGATTGCGAAGGAACGAACTGTACCTTCAATTCTTTCGGAACATAACCGGAAGCCGCCGGCTTGGTATCTGTGCCCGATTTGGCCGGTTCTTGCGGAGCCGCCTTGGAGCCGCAGCCCGCCATGATGCCCATGGATAAAACCACGGCGAGTGAAATGGAAGTAAACTTTTTTAACACAATCAGTCCCCCTATATTTATGAAAGAATAAACTTAATATATCACGTATATGTAAAATTATACTAGTGAATTAATTGTAAACCGATAGCGAATTTTGGTAGAATAAGTCTGTAATTTTTTAACGTTAAAGAACGGAGAATGCTAATGGAAACAGGCAGCGGTCAAGTGGTCATCACGATTTTGGAAACGAGCGACGTGCACGGGAGCGCGTATCCGATCCGGTACGCAGACAACTCTCATGCCAACGTCGGTCTGTCCAAATTGTCCACATTAATCAAACAGGAAATGAAGCGCAATCCCAACACGCTTTATATCGACAATGGAGATCTGGTTCAGGGCACCCCTCTCACTTATTATCATGCAAGAATAGACAGCGAGCCGGTTCATCCGATGATCCTGGGACTTAATGAGCTGCAGTGCGCTTGTGCGGTGATCGGCAACCACGAGTTTAACTACGGACTGGAGCTGCTGCTCAAGGCGGTTGACGAATCGCATTTTCCGTGGCTTGCGGCCAACATTGCGGATAAACGGACAGGGGAGCCTTTCTTCGGGAAGCCTTATCTTATCAAACGAATGGCTGGCGACATCAAAGTAGGCGTTCTGGGCCTGACCACACATTATGTGCCTAATTGGGAAAATCCCGATCATATCGCTCCCCTGCATTTTGAGGATGTGGTGGAAAGTGCCCGGAAATGGGTTAAGCTGCTGAAGGATGAAGAGCAGGTCGATCTGCTAATTGTAAGCTATCACGGAGGATTCGAACGGGACCTTGCCACCGGTGAGCCGACGGAAGTGCTGACAGGTGAGAATCAGGGATACCGGTTGTGCCTTGAAGTGGAGGGAATCGATATCCTGCTGACGGGGCATCAGCATCGTACGATTTCCGGCACGCAAATCAACGGAGTCACTGTTGTCCAACCGGGCAGCCTGGGCACCCATCTGGGCAAAGTTCAAGCGGTGATGGAAAAAGCAGACGGAAAATGGAGCTGCGTGGGCAAAAGTTCGGAGCTGCTCTCCGTAGAGGACATCGCCCCGGACCGCGATCTTATGTCCATGCTACAGCCCTACGAGGACGCCACGCAAAAATGGCTCGACCAGCCGATGGGTACATCGACCGGGGATATGACGGTGACTGACCCGCTTGCGGTAAGGACAAAGGACGGCGCGTTGATCGAGTTCATCAATACCGTGCAGATGGACGCTTCCGGTGCCGATATTTCCAACACAGCCCTGTTCGACAATCACTCCCCGGGATTCCCGCCCAATATAACGATGCGCCACGTCGTCTCCAATTACATTTATCCCAATACGCTCAAAGTCATCCGGGTGTCGGGAATGGATATAAAAAATGCTTTGGAGAAGTCCGCATCGTATTTCGGCGGGTATAATAACGGTACTGTGGAGATAAACCCGGAGTTCCTGACTCCGAAGCCCCAGCACTATAACTATGATATGTGGGAAGGGATAGAATACACGATTGACATTTCCAGGCCGATCGGGGACCGTGTCACCCAACTGCTCTATAAAGGTAAGCCTCTGCATCCCGATGAACAATACGACGTGGTCATGAACAACTACCGCAGCGGCGGGGGAGGGAATTATACGATGTTCCAGAACAAACCCGTCATAAAGGACATTCCCATAGATATGTCGGAGCTGATTGCGAATTACATTCTTCAGCGCGGGACAATCGACGCGAAGGTGGACGGCAACTGGAGAGTAGTATATGGCGAGCAGGAGATCAACGGATAATTTCCGCCGCAAGATCAGCAAAAAGGAAGGCCGCCTGCCTTCCTTTTGCTTAATGTTTATGGTCGCTCATCCTAGAATGGCTCTGGTAGAGGCTTTGTTACTTAATGAAGAGTATGATGATGTTCTTCGGAAATGACGCTTAACGCTTCCCCTGCTTCATCCTCGAGGCTGCTTCTCACCGCCAGATCGCCGATAGCGACCACGCCCACCAGATTCCCGTTCTCGACAACCGGCAGGCGCCGGATTTGGTGCTGCGCCATCAGCCGCGCGGCTTCATCAGTTGAAGTGCCGGGCGAGGCGGAGACGATATTGTCGCTCATTACGTCCTTTACCGACGACGAACCGGAGTGCTTCTCCGCATAGCCGCGGATGACAAGGTCACGGTCAGTGACCACGCCGATCAGTTTGGAGCTGTTCTCTTCCACCACGGGCACGAAGCCGATGTCGTTCTTGGCCATTTTTACCGCGATTTCATAAATATTGTCCTTCACTGTAACGGTTACGCAGTCCTTGGTCATGATGTCTCTTAATGTTTTCAAGAAAAATCCCTCCGCATCGGTTATTAGCTTGCTTTGCGTATGGGTTAGGTTCTCCAGGAAGCTGAAAAAAATTCGTTCCGGAGGCAAGGACCGCATTTAAACCGCTGCTTCGCCCAAATAATCCAGAGCCATATCGAACAAAAGCTTGGCCGCGCCTTTCATCGATTGTTCGTCAATATCGAATTTCGGATGGTGGTGGGAGTATTGGGTTGCCTCATCCTCGTTCCGCGCTCCGACAAACATAAAGCATCCAGGGACTTCTTTTAAATAGTAGGCAAAATCCTCGGCAGCCATCACCGGCTGTGCTTGCAGAAGATTCGCTTCCCCGAACAGCCGGCCGGCAACTCTGCGGCAGCGTTCCGCCTCACCGGCGTGATTGATAAGCGGAGGATAGCCCATTTTATAATCTATACTGTACTCTGCTCCGTACATCGAGCATATCCCCGAAAGAGTTTCTTCTATCTGCTCTTTTATCACATGGCGCAGCCCGTCGTTGTAAGTTCTCACCGTGCCTTTAAGCGTGCATGTTTCCGCAATGACATTAAAGCTGTTCCCTGCTTGGAAGGTCCCGACGGATACGACGCAAGGCTCGATCGGATTGACTCTGCGTGAGACAATCGTCTGCAGATTCGTGACAAATTGAGAGCCGACCAGGATCGTATCGATTGTTTCGTGAGGAAGCCCTGCATGGCCCCCCTTTCCTTTGATATTGATAACGAATTCGTCTGCGGAAGCCATCATCGGCCCGGCCGGACTGAACACTGTTCCCGCTTGGAAAGGTGTCCATAGATGGACCCCGTACACGGCTTCGACCCCATCCAGCGCGCCGTCTTCAATCATCGATTTGGCCCCGCCGGGAGTCACCTCTTCTGCAGGCTGGAACAGAAAGACAACCGTCCCCTTCCATTCATTCCTCGCCTCGCTTAATATTTTCGCTGCCGTCAAAAGGGCGGATGTATGGGCGTCGTGGCCGCACGCATGCATAACACCCGGCACCTCAGAGGCGTAATCACAGTGCTTTTCATCCTGTATAGGAAGCGCATCAAGATCGGCCCTTAAAGCGACGGTCTTGCCGGGTTCCGAGCCGTGAAGCCTGCCCACGACCCCATGCCCTCCAACGCCGGTTCGGACCTCAAGCCCCCACGCCTGCAAGCGCTCCGCGACAAACGCCGACGTCCGGCTTTCGTGGAAAGAAAGCTCCGGATTCCGATGGAGAGCTCTGCGCCACTCTACGGTTTGCGGGAACATCGAATCTACTTCCCTATGGTATCTGCTCAAGCACTTTCCCTCCTCTTTATACAAGTTTCCCGAATGTAAAATCTATTATATTATAACAAAATATGTATCGGGATTGCATCCAGGCCAAAGCTTTCGCTGGACACAAGAAGTTCATATTTTCCGTCAACTCCCATACTGGCAGTGTCTTGCGAATCAGTCCAAAACATACTATCATGAGTAAAGGAACTTCACGCATCCGGTGGAAAATTAACCTAACCTATCAGGAGGAAAAGATTGTGATTATTGAAAATAGCGGTTTGACAGGAATGAAAAGCGATCTTGCCTATATGGACGAAGTAATGGGCAGCCTGGGCTTTGTGCGTTGGCAGTGGGAATATTATCGCGCTACATACGATTTGAAACTGGTCGAACAAGCGAGCAAGGAGGAATACTACCTGCGTATAAATACACGCGCGGAGTCCGGCAAGCTGGAATCTCCTGATGCCCTCCTTAATATTGAAGACGTATACATGGGAGTGACTTCCTTCCCGCACGGGCTCGACTACGATTCTCCGATTCCGCAGAATGTCATGTCGAAGGCGCAGCAAACCTTGTCCGAGTTGAAAAAGAAGCTTTCCCAATAAGGCGGCTGCATGAAAGCTGCTCCAAGAGGAACGCCTGACTTCGCCCTCCTGTTTGTCACAATCGTACTGGCCATCTTCGGTTTTGCCATGGTATTCAGCGCCAGTTCCGTGTTGTTCCCCAAACAAGGGCCTTGGTTTCTGTCCCAGAGGAACGCTGTCTATATTATTGTTGGACTGATCATCATGTTAACCTTAATGAATATGCAATTCGCCAAAATCAAAAAGCTGGTCAAACCGTTTTTTCTGTTTGTCACTTTTTTGCTTTTAATGCTCCCTTTCTTCGGTACCTATTACAACGGAGCCAAATCCTGGTTTGTGCTGGGCCCCTTCAACCTTCAGCCGGCGGAGCTCGCAAAGCTGGCTGTTATTCTTTATTTGGCCGCGCTAATCTCCAAAAAGGGTGACAAGTTCAAAGAGTTCAAAAAAGGCCTGCTTCCCGTGCTGTGCATCCTTTTATTCGTAGCCGCGCTGATTATGATTCAGCCCGACTTCGGATCGGCCTGTATTCTGGTAGGAGGCGGTCTTGTAGTTATCGTGTCTGGCGGAGCGAACCTCAGGCATCTATTTCTGGGAGGAATGGGGCTGGCCACGCTCGGCTCCTTTTTTCTCACGGGCCACCGGAAGGATCGGATTACCGCTTATCTAAACCCATGGGCCGACCCTCAAGGGACGGGCTATCAATTGATCCAGGCGCTGTATGCGTTCGGACACGGCGGCCTGACAGGGGCAGGGTTCGGAAAGGGCATCCAGAAGCTGCATTATCTGCCCTTTCCCTATAACGATTTTATCTTTGCGATTATTGGGGAGGAATTTGGCTTTATCGGCAGCTCCGGGCTGCTGCTCGCCTATCTGATCCTGTTCTGGCGCGGTATTATCGTCTCCTTGAGGTGCCGCGATACTTTCGGTATGATGACGGGCGTGGGCATTGTCGGAATGTTCGCGATCCAGGTGTTCATTAATATCGGAGGGGTCACCGGGGCGATTCCTATGACTGGGGTGACTCTGCCGTTTATCAGTTACGGCGGTACTTCAATGGTCGTTTCCTTTATGTGCGTCGGCATCCTGCTCAGCATTTCCAGGGAACAAAGCCGGCTCGACCAGCTGGAAAACCGGCAATCGCCAAAAGAACAAGAAAGGAACTATCCTGCTTAGGAAAGTTCCTTTCTTTGTGCCCGCGCTATTTCACCCGGAGCGCGTCGTCCACACGGGCCTCTTCTTCCGGAAAGGCCACACCTTCCACCTTGACATTCACTTCCACCACGCGCAGACCGGTCATATTTTCAACCGCTTCCCTTACGTTCTGTTGCAGCTCGCTGCAAACCTGATGAACTTTGCTGCCGTAGGTGACCACTACTCTAAGGTCGATCGCCGCCTCAAGCTGTCCCACTTCCACAGATACTCCCTTTTGAACATTCTTGCCGCTCAACTTCTTGGCCAAGCCTTCGGATACTCCTCCGGACATGGCTGCGATGCCGGATGTCTCCAATGCGGCTAAGCCGGCAATGGTTGCAACAACATCATCGGAAATACGGATCAGGCCGGTTTGCAACGAGTCGGACATGGGATCAGCTCCTTTGGGTGAATATACTCTTATTGTAATAATTGGCAGGCATGAACGCAATACCGGCTGCTTGAAGTTGATTTTGGCCAAGATTAATTCAAGTTGTTTCCGGTTAACTAAACAAGAACGGCATAATTATTTACATAGAAGAAAAAGATGAGGTATAGTAAAGAAAGTTTTCTTGCTTTCTCGAGGAAATCTTATCCAGGCACTACTAAGCTCAGGAGGAACTTGCCGTGAAAAAACATGCTTTCAATATCGGACTTATCGCCACTTTCGTGCTCAGCGCATTGGCCCACTACACACATATGCCCACGGCGGTGCAATTTTCGATTTGCTGTATATCCGTTGTGTTTGTAGCCGCTTTTCTGGGAAAAGCGACGGAGAGCGTAGCCCATTACGCCGGCGAACGCATGGGCGGTTTTCTCAGCGCAACCTTCGGTAACGCAGCGGAGCTCATTATCGCTATTTTCCTCATCAAGGACGGATTGTTCAGTATCGTAAAAGCCAGCATCACAGGCTCCATCATCGGAAACCTGCTGCTCGTGCTCGGGCTTAGCGTGTTTCTGGGCGGCCTCAAATACAAAGAGCAAAATTTCAACGTGAAACTGGCCGTCCATAACGCTTCATTAATGCTGCTGGCCGTCATTTCCCTGTTCATACCGGCGACCTTTGTCGGGAGCTTGACGACTAGAGAGACGAAGCTGATGAGTGTGACGGTCGCAGGGATCCTGATTGCCGCCTACTTATTGTGGCTGGTTTTCTCCATGATCACTCACAAAAAGGAGCTGGGCGAAGAACAGAACGAATCCGAGATACCCGGTATCGTGCTGGAAGATGAGGTGCACGAACCGCAGTGGTCCAAATTCGTCTCGGTTTTATACCTGGTTCTCTCTACAGTGATGGTCGCTTTTCTAAGTGAGTGGCTCGTCGGCACGGTGGAAGATTTCGCTAACAGCTTCGGGCTGTCGGAGCTTTTCGTGGGGGGCTTCCTGATCGCCATCATCGGCAACGCCGCGGAACACAGCGCAGCCGTCCTGCTCGCTTTGAAGAACCGGATGGGCGCAGCGGTAGAAATTGCCATCGGCAGCTCTTTGCAAATTGCGCTTTTTGTAGCTCCCGTGTTGGTGATCATAAGCTTCTTTTTCGGCCATACGATGGATATCGTATTCACCAACTATGAGATTGCGGCAATCGCCGTCTCGGTGTTCATAGCCACGGCAATTTCCAGGGACGGCTCGACCAATTGGTTTGAGGGTGTTTTGCTTTTGACGGTTTACTCGATCTTGGGGCTTGTATTCTTCCTGGTGTAAATATTATAACATTTAATCGACAAAAAAAAGCAGCCCGAAGGCTACTCCTTTCCCATCGCTTCATAAAGCTGCGCCAGGTTTCTTTCCAAGCCGCTTAGAAGCTCTTTGCCTGCCATTTCTGAAATAAGCCCTGCCCTGACCGCAAAATCGACTTCTCTGGACAACCCGTACATTTGTGTATCCAGCACTTCCTCGTACAGCGGACACTGGCGGGTGGTCAAATTCTCCATTTGCACTTCGATTAACTTGGCTATTTTATCAGCATCTTCCTGAAGAAGAGTAATGGCTTTAAGATTTAAGTTAATAATTAACTCCGATGAAGACATGTTGCTACCCCCCTCCTGTACTGGTGGCGTCCTTTCATTCCATAAGCTTAGTTTAGTCGAAAATTAACAAATTCACAAGAGAGACTACCCCCGAATCGGGTGAAAAATAAGAAAACCTCTATCGAGGCCATTCTAGGATGAGCGACCGCGATTTAAAGGTAGGTTTTCTTGGTAAACAAAGTTTCATTTCACTTTAATCCTTTAGCGAACTTAAACTTTCTTTAACGTTAAAAAAGCATCTTCCGCGGGGGAAAATGCTTTTTGCGTTATTTTAGCTCAGTCGATGATATTGTTGATTTTCAGGTTGTGCTTCTCGAACACCTCGGCCATAGCCGCTTTCGCTTCTTCCGCATCAGGACCATGCACGTGAAGGTCGTACTGGCTGGAGCTGACCAAAGTAGTGAACAAGCCGAGAATGCTCTTCACATCGATGTATTTGTTCTCATATTGCAATACGATGGAAGACCGGAAACGATTCGCGGTTTGTGAGATTTCTACGATAGCTGCGTTGTTAGAGTTTGTCATAAGTAATCCCTCCGTTATGGTTCCTGCTGAACCTTATTGGTAATATTATGATACATGGTCTGGCCGTCATTTTGCAACTACTATTTCTCACTTCAAATTCTCCGGATTCAACCCCGCCAGCTCGTCCAGCACGAAGCGGCCGTCCTTGCGGACCAGCACATCGTCAAAATAAATCTCTCCCCCGCCGTATTCCGGTCTCTGGATAAGCACCAAATCCCAGTGCACGTTGGAACGGTTTCCGTTATCCGCTTCCTTGTAGGCTTGGCCGGGGGTAAAATGCAGACTGCCGTCGATCTTCTCGTCAAACAGCGTATCTTTCATCGGATGCAGGATATATGGATTGAAGCCCAAACTGAACTCCCCGATGTATCTTGCTCCTTCATCCGAATCCAGCACATCGTTGATTTTATCCGTATGGTTCGAAGCGGCTTTCACGATTTTACCGTTCTCGAATTCGAACACGATATTCTCAAAGACCGTTCCTTTGTACACGGATGTAGTATTGTAAGAGAGGGTCCCGTTGACGGAATCCCGCACAGGAGCCGTATACAGCTCTCCGTCCGGAATGTTCCTGTGGCCCTCGCATTTCACCGACCCGATTCCTTTGATGGAAAAAGTAAGATCGGTTCCAGGCGAAACGATTCGCACTTTGTCCGTCCGATCCATTAAAGTCTTGAGCGGATCCATCGCTTTGGACATTTTGCTGTAGTCGAGATTGCATACGTTAAAATAAAAATCCTCGAACTCTTCCGTGCTAGTATTGGCCAGCTGAGCCATGGACGCGTTGGGATAACGCAGCACGACCCATCGGGTGTGCTTGACCCTTTGCTCCAGATGTACAGGCTTGCTGTAATACAGTTCATAGAGCTTCATCTTGTCATCCGGCACAGCCGAAAGCTCATTTACATTCTCTCCCGCCCGCAGCCCGATATAGCAATCCATTTCCTTCATCAGGCCCAGGTCGATCTCGGCCCACTGCTCGATCTGGTCCTTGGTCGCCCCGCCAATCACCCGTGCCAGCACCGAATGGTCCACAAACTGCACATAAGGGAACCCCCCGGCGGCGGCCACCTCCTCCACCAGACACTTGACGATCTCCCTTTCGGAACCGTACATTTCCACAAGCACCTTCTCGCCCGGCTTAACCCCGAGAGAATAGTTCACAATATTTTTGGCGAGCTGCTTTAAACGTGGGTCTCTCATACCCCAACCTCCATTAGTAAATTGATGGCTCACAGAATGAAAGCCTTTCCAAACTGATACCATTATGTACCGATGATGTTCTTTCACGCTTATTGTATCATTAATCCCGAAAAATACGAAAACCTCCACCAGACGCATTCCAGACGCACTTGCAGGCATTTTCCCCTTTAGAAAAAAATGCCTGCTTGTTAGCTTGACATTAACCTTGTTTATCTTATAAAATAAGAAGTCGAGTACAAGCAATTTTATTTCGTGTGATTCTATGAACACCCTCACTGATTTTGTTGCTGGCAAGACAGCGGCTGAAAAGCTTGTCAGGTACGACGGTTCCACCGTTGTCATAAACAAAGTCGGGCATATAACCACACAACCTATTCGATTGAAAACAACAAATACAACATTACATTGCAAAAGGAGTAACTCATACATGTCACGTTACACTGGTCCTAAATTTAAACTAAGCCGTCGTCTTGGAATTTCACTAAGCGGCACAGGCAAAGAATTGAAGCGTCCTTTCCCTCCGGGCCAACACGGTCAGGGACAGCGCAAGAAAATGAGCAACTACGGCATCCAGCTTCAAGAGAAGCAAAAGCTTCGCCACATGTACGGTTTGAACGAGAAGCAGTTCCGCAACCTGTACACCAAAGCATCCCATATGCAAGGTATTTCCGGTGAGAACTTCATGGTGCTGCTGGAAAGCCGTCTGGACAACCTGGTGTACCGTCTTGGATTGTCCAACTCCCGTTCGGGCGCTCGTCAATTGGTATCTCACGGACACGTTACCGTCAACGGCAAGAAAGTGGACATCGCTTCCTACATCGTGAACACAGGCGACGTAATCGGCCTACGCGAAAGAAGCAGAAACCTTTCCGTGGTCAAAGAAGCTATAGCTAACCGCAACTACCTTCCTGCATACCTTGAGTTCAACGAAAACGCCGTCGAAGGCAGATACGTGCGCCTTCCGGAGCGCGCTGAGCTTCCAGCTGAAATTGACGAAAAGCAAATCGTCGAGTTCTACAGCCGTTAATCTTTCAACTAAGAGAGCGACCCTTGCGGGCCGCTCTTTTTTAACGTTAAAGAAAGTTTAAGTTTGTTAAAGGATTAAAGCGAAATGGTGTTACCAAGAAAACCTGCCTTTAAAACGCGGTCGCTCCTCCTTGAATAGCCTCCATAGAGGTTTTCTTATTGTGATAGAAAGTACTAATCGGGAGATTTAAGGTCCCCTTTTGTAAGACCAAATTACACACTTGATATTTACGAACACTTGTTCTATAATTATAGTGGTGCTTAGAGGGAGTTTCCCATGGAGCTGACGATAAAGAATATTGCAGAAAATGAGTTGGAGGACTTTCTTGCAATTCTCAGGGAAGCCGCATTATGGCTAAAAAACGCAGGCAAGGAAATGTGGAATGACCGTGAATTCTCCCCTGCAAATCTGCTGAAGTATAATACAATCGAGGAATTGTTTATCGCTTATATAGACAAAGAGGCGGCGGCAGTGATGATCCTTCAGGAAGAAGACAGGACATTTTGGCCTGATTCCGGAAATGATTCTCTTTTTCTGCACAAATTGGCCGTACGCAGGAAATATGCAAGCAAAGGGTTATCTAAAGACATGGTTCATTGGGCAAAGGAACGAGCAAAGAGTCTAAAAAAGACATATTTGAGGCTCGATTGTGCTGCCGATAGACCCAAATTGTGCAGCTTTTATGAAATGCAAGGGTTTAGAAAAGTAAGTGAAAGAGTCATGTTTGGCATTTTTCCAACAGCATTTTATGAGGCGGAAATTGAATAAGCGATTCTGGATGGAACTAACTGGAAAACGAGATTTTAATTGATCGCTTTTCCATGGGGCGCATTTCTTTGTATCGAAAACTTAACGTTAAAAACAGCCACTCCGCTTTGCGAAATGGCTGTTAACAGCTCCCACTGGGCTCCCGTCGATTTATACCAGCTTAACCTTTGCAAACTTGCGTTTACCTACCTGCACGATATCTCCTGTCGCAATGGAGATGACAGCATTAATGTCGTCCAGCTTCTGTTCATTGATCTTCACCGCGCCGCCCTGGATGCTTCTTCTCGCTTCTCCGTTCGACGCCTGCAGGCCAAGATCCACCAGCAGCTTAATCAGGCGGATTCCGCCTTCCTCCAGCTCTGAGCTGCTGAGCTCCACCTCTTCAATATCGTCAGGCAGCGCTCTTTGCTGAAACACCGTAATAAAATGCTGCTCCGCCTCGCCCGCCGCTTCTTCCCCGTGGTACATGCGCACGAACGTTTTGGCCAGACGCATTTTTGCGTCTCTCGGATGGACGCTGCCGTCCGACAGACCGGCTTTCAATGCCTCGAATTCGTCCAGCGTCAAGTCCGTCGCAAGCTCATAGTATTTCAGCATCAGCTCATCCGGAACCGACATCGACTTGCCATAGATTTCATTCGGCTCTTCATCGATCCCAATGTAGTTGCCCAAGCTCTTGCTCATCTTGTTGACGCCGTCCAACCCTTCGATCAGCGGTGTCATAATCGCCACCTGCGCCGGCACGTCGTATTCCTTTTGCAGTGTCCGCCCCATCAGCAGGTTAAACTTCTGGTCCGTTCCGCCCAATTCCACGTCGCTTTTCAAAGCGACCGAGTCCATTCCCTGCATCAGCGGATAGAAAAATTCATGAATGTGAATTGGCTGGCCGGTGCTGAACCGTTTGGAAAAATCGTCCCTTTCCAGCATTCTGGCCACAGTCACCTTGGCGGAAAGACCGACGACGTCCGCGAAATTCATTTTGCCCAGCCACTCGGAGTTGAAATGTACCTGAGTTTTCTCAGGATCGAGAATTTTAAAAATCTGCTTCCGGTACGTTTCCGCATTGCGCTTCACGTCTTCTTCCGTCAGCTGTTTCCGGGTCTCGGATTTGCCTGTGGGATCGCCGACACGTCCTGTAAAATCGCCTATAATAAGCTGCACCTGATGTCCGAGCTGTTGGAATTGTCTCAGCTTCTGCATGACTACGGTGTGGCCCACATGAATATCCGGAGCCGATGGATCCAGCCCCAGCTTCACTTTGAGCGGAGTGCCCGTCGCTACCGAATCGATCACCTTTTGCCTCAGCTCATCCTCCGGTACGATTTCCACTACTCCCCGGCGGATCCAATTCAGCTGGCGGTCCACCTCCTGCTGCTGCGCGATCGATAACTCTTCCCATTTTGCCATAAATGATGTCCTCCTCTATTCTCGTTACAGGTCGATCCATTCTCTCATCCTAAGTAAACAAACCCTTTGCAGCACAAAAAGCCCTCTTATCCGTAAGGGACGAGAAGGCTTCGGCTCGCGGTACCACCCTAATTAAAGCAGTGCGCGCTGAACGCGGCCGCTGCTCTCACTTTACAAATGAATAACGGGATTTACCCGGAAAAAGCTACTAATAAAGCCGGCAAAGGCTTTAGGTTCTCTTCTTCTGCTCCGGAGCGTACTTCGAAATGCCTGCCGCTGTCGATTCACACCAACCACCGACTCTCTTGAAGCTCATGCGGGCACTCTACTCGGAATTGCGGGGCAACTCCTCCATCAACGCGATCAAGTATCAATTTTCTCTTTTTATATCATATCAACCGGGAAAATGTCAAATAACTAACACGGGCATCTTCCAAAAATCGCCTGATTGCCTTCAAATTCTCATTTTTGTGCTATAATAAATCTGTTGTAAGGGGGGTCTCGGTTAACAGATGGCACACACGTCCAAATCAGCTTGGAAGAAAGCCGGATTCATTGCTTTGCTCTGTACCAAATGGTTCGTCATAGCCGGTGTGGCGGCCGGTTTTTTGGCGTTTGGAACCGGAGTCGGATATGTGGCGGCACTGGTCAAAGACGACGAAGTGCGCAGCGCGAGCTTCATTACCAAGCAGATGCGCGCCAATGCCATGACAAGCTTTGCTTACTTTAACGACGACGCGGAGATCGGGCAGCTTCGTTCCGAAGAGGACCGCAGGATGGCGGAGCTCAAAGACATTCCGAAAATAATGACGGATGCTGTCGTCGCTATTGAGGATAATCAATTTTATAACCACTATGGTGTAGATTTAAACGGACTGGTGAGAGCGGTCAAACAGAAAATGCTTCACGAGGATGTCCAGACCGGGGGAAGCACAATTACCCAGCAGCTTGCAAGAAGAGTGTTTCTATCCCTGGACAAAGAAGACAGCCGCAAGGCGAAAGAGCTGTTTCTCTCCCTTCGGCTCGAAAGAATCCTTTCCAAGGACGAAATCCTGCTCGCGTACTTAAACAAGATCCCTTACGGAAACGGTTCCAGCGGTTATAACCTGTTCGGGATCAAAGCGGCGGCCAAGGGTATTTTCAATATCGACAACCTCTACGATTTGAACATTGCCCAGGCGGCGTACTTAGCCGGCTTGCCCCAGCTTCCCAGCGCTTACTCGGCTTTTACGAGCAGAGGCAGCTTCGATGAAGCGGGATTTAACAAAGCGGCGGCCAGACAACAGCTTGTCCTGAAACGGATGCTGGAGGAAGGCAAAATCACGGAGCAGCAGCACCAGGAAGCGTTGAAATTCGACCTCAAGGGCTCGCTCGCCCAACCTCAAAAGAAGGCATATGCGACCTACCCTTTCCTCATGCTTGAGGTGGAAAGGGTAGCGGCTGCCGAATTGGTCAAACAGCTTCATCCGGAGATCAATCCGCAGACACAGGCTGCAGTCTACAATGACGCGATAAAAGCTGCGCGGGCCCAGCTGCTTAGAGGCGGTTACCGGATTTACACAACCATCGACAAAACCATTTACGATAAAATGCAGGAAATTGCCAGGAACGATAACAATTTTACCAAAACCGATCCCAAAGACCCGAAGAAGATCGAGCAAATCGGTTCCATTATGATCCAGAACAGGACGGGCGCGATCCTTGGCATGATAGAAGGAAGGGACTTTAACGCGGAACAGTCGAATCATGCCACCCAGACTCTGAGGCAGCCCGGCTCCACGATGAAGCCTTTGGCGGCTTATCTTCCAGCTTTGGAAACAGGCGCCATTCAGCCGGCCAGCGTCATTGACGACGTGCCAGTCGTATTGAAGGACGGGACGAAGAACAGCGGCGGTATTCATATTCCGCGGAACTGGGACACCGATTACCATGGATTGGTAAGCGCGAGAACAGCTTTGAAATGGTCTTATAACATTCCGGCGATCAAGCTGTTCCTGGACACTGTCGGCATCGACAATGCCTGGGGATTTGTCAAAAAGCTCGGCATCACCACGATTGCCAAGGAAGATTACTCCTCTCAGACCGGTGTCATCGGAGGTCTCAAATATGGCGTTTCCGTCGAAGAATTAACAAACGCTTATTCCGCCATAGGCAACAAGGGAATGTTTAATGATGCCTATTTAATACGTAAAATCGTCGATTCCGAAGGGAAAATTCTGTTCGATCACAAAAATTCGCCGACACCGGTCTTCTCCGCGGAGACGGCTTACCTGATGACGGATATGATGAACAGCGTGATAGAATCCGGCACGGCGAGCGATCTGAAAAGTAAATTCTTGCATTACGGCAAGGTACCTTTCGTGGGCAAGACAGGCTCCACACAGGACGACGCCGACGCCTGGTTTATGGGTTATACACCCGATATTACGGTCGGCGTATGGGCCGGTTATGACCAGCCGATCAACAAATTGAGCAAAGCAACGGGCGGCACGAACCGGGCCAAGGACATCTGGGCCAAGGTAATGGATCAGACTATCGACAGCAAGCCCGAGCTTTTCCCTGCTCAGCAGTTCGTCAAGCCTGACAAGATTGTGCAAATGACTGTGTCCAGTTTATCCGGCATGCTGCCAAACGAGCTTACTGCGCAGTCCGGCAAACTGGTCACGGATTTGTTTAACGCGGATTTCGCGCCGAAGGAGGCGGACAACGTGATGGTCCGGATGAAGGTCATTTCCTACCAAGGCCGGAATTACATTCCAAGGCCCGGAACGCCGCCTGAATTCTTAATGGAAAAGATCGTGGTGAAGAGGGAAAAATCGATCAACCAGGTGATAGGCGAGGTCAGCAGCGCCCTTCTGAAGCTTCCTGAAGACAAGAGACAGCCGATCGTCAATTATTACCCTCTGGACTATCAGCTTGACGCTCCGTCGGAGACCGACCCCAGGATAGACGACGGCAAGGAACCGGAGGCCGCTTCAATGGTCGCGTTAAGTCAAGGAAACGGCTCGAATGTGCTCACTTTCCAGGGCAGTTCTTCATCGGACGTTGTCGGCCATCGGGTTTACCGCTCCATCAACAAAGGTCCGTTTGAGGTCGTTCGTTCGATCCCGGCAGGTGCACAGACCCGTATGGAAGAGCAGGCGGCGCCTGGCGCTCTGTATGGTTATTTTGTGACGGCAGTAGATGTCGCCGGCAAAGAGTCCATCAGAAGCAAGGAAGTGTACTCCGACGGAAGCCGGCCTCCCGCCGAGCCTGGGCCCAAGGACAACGGCTCGGTCGGAACAGGTGACCATAAAGGACCACCGTCCATCGATCCGGTTCCGATCCCCGCTCAGCGCAATCCGGGGAGTGTCGACAAGGTACCGGCTGCTCCCGCAGGCTTAACGGTGAAGCAGAAGGATGCCGGAATTATTCTCAGTTGGAAAGCCAATACGGCAGCGGATAAAGTAAAGATGTACTATATTTACTTCAGCGATAATCCGAACGGGCCATACTCTTTATTGGCTTCAACTCCTGATACGGAGTTATATCATTTGGCTATGATCAAAAACGGATATTATCAGGTTTCAGCCGTCAATGAAGCCGGAGAGTCCAAGAAGACCGCTTCCTTCCGATACACCTCCAGGCGATAAGCCATAACATATAAGGCCGAACGATCAGGCAGCTTCACGCAGCCTGATCGTTCGGCCTTTCTTTATCTAACACCTCCGCAGCCATGGCTTGACGGGCGATGAACGATTAATCTTCGATTGTCGACAAATCGCCCGTTGGCAGGTTAAGCTCCCATGCTTTCAGGACACGGCGCATGATCTTGCCGCTTCTTGTCTTGGGAAGCTTATCTTTAAATTCGATCTCTCGAGGAGCGGCATGCGCCGACAGTCCGACCTTTACGAACTTGGCGATATCTTCTTTGAGCTCTTCCGATGGTAAAAATCCTTCTCTCAAAGCAATGAACGCTTTGATAATCTCTCCCCTCACCGGGTCCGGCTTCCCGATGACGCCAGCTTCAGCGACTGCCGGGTGCTCGATTAGATGGCTTTCCACTTCAAATGGCCCGATCCTTTCCCCGGAGGTGTTAATTACGTCGTCGACACGTCCCTGGAACCAAAAGTAGCCGTCTTCGTCGCAGTACGCTGAATCGCCGGAGATATACCAGCCTGGGATACGCATATACTCATTATACTTGGCAGGATTGTTCCAAATTTTTCGCATCATGGAAGGCCATGGTGTCTTGATTGCCAGGTTGCCCATCTGCAGCGGCGGCAGAACGTTGCCTTGATCGTCTATAATGGCGGCCTCGATACCCGGCAGGGGACGTCCCATTGAACCCGGACGGATCTCCATGCACGGATAATTGCAGATCAGGTGAGCTCCCGTTTCAGTCATCCACCAGGTGTCATGGATTCTTTGATTATATACTTTCATCCCCCAGCGGATGACCTCCGGGTTGAGAGGCTCGCCTACGCTGAGTACATGACGGAGCGAGGAAAGATCGAAATTCTTTATCTGGTCGTCTCCGGCCGACATAAGCATCCGCAGTGCGGTTGGCGCGCTGTACCATACGGTAATACCGAACCGTTGGATGGTGCGGTACCAACTTTGCGGACTGAATCTTCCTCCGCGTATCACATTCGTAGCTCCATTCAGCCATGGAGCAAAAATCCCGTAGGACGTTCCGGTTACCCAGCCCGGATCGGCCGTACACCAGTAAATGTCGTCCTCTTGAAGATCCAATACCGCTTTCCCGGAATAATAATGCTGGATCATCGCGTTATGCACGTGATATACGCCTTTGGGCTTCCCTGTCGATCCCGATGTGTAATGGATCAGCAGCCCGTCTTCTCGGTCAACCCATTCGATATCGAGAGTCTCGGACGCTTGAGCCATTTCTTTATAAAAATCGCTCTGGCCTTCTTCCAGTTCAATATTCTCCCCTACTAATATAATATGCTTTAATTCAGGTAGCTGGCTCACAGGCACCCGTCCCAAAAGCGCAGGTGTGGTAATAATAACTGACGCACCGCTGTCCTCCAGACGGTCCTTGACCGCGGATTCCATGAACGCTTCGAACAGCGGGCCTGCGACAGCACCAATCTTGATGGCGCCAATCATCGAAAAATACAGTTCAGGAGTTCTAGGCATAAATATAAAGACGCGGTCTCCTTTGGCCACGCCGAGTTTCCTCAAGACGTTGCCAAACTGATTGGACTTCCGCTTCATCTGCTCGTAAGTGTACTGTTCATCCCTCTCGTCGTCGCTGTAATACAGCGCTACCTTGTTGCCCCTGAACCCTTCCGCATGACGGTCTATGGCTTCGTAGGCAGCATTCACTTTACCGGTTTGATGCCAGGAGAAGGCTTTCTCGACTTCCTCCCAGCTGAAGTTCGCGCGCTCCTGTTCATAATTCTTCATGTTAGGGTTTGATGCAGACGGGACGATGATTTCATTCGGGTTTGAAATCATAAGCAACCTACCTCCTGAGTAAAATAATGTCATAATGAAAGTTAACATAATATTCATACTTTTAAACGTTTTCAAAAAATTATACCATAATTCCGGCTATTCGACTATCCC
Organism: Paenibacillus sp. JCM 18996; assembly: GCF_055392555.1. NCBI lineage: Bacteria > Bacillati > Bacillota > Bacilli > Caryophanales > Paenibacillaceae > Paenibacillus > Paenibacillus sp. JCM 18996. Next base: position 668,058 of record NZ_AP043884.1, on the reverse strand, counting down.
TCCAAAGGTGGATCCTCTTGTCTCCAGTTTGATCAACAGTACGTTAAGAAACCGTCAGGAAACAGATCATCCTGACGGTTCTTTTTGCTGCTAGCCCATACGTTTGTGCACCGGTAGGGAAAGAGACTGGGACTGCATTCTCGACCTGCTGGCTATATTCGCTTCAAAATCTCATCGATCATCTTATGTGAATTTTGGGAAGCCTGAACCGTAAATTCTTGAAAATTCACATGCGCCGATCCGTCAGCTTTATCGGACATAGAGCGGATCACTACATAAGGAATGCTGTTCATAGCGCACACCTGGGCGACAGCAGCGCCCTCCATTTCCGTGCAAGCTCCCTGCAGCTCCTGGTACAGCTCACGGACGGTATTGCGGCTTGCCACGAACTGGTCGCCCGAGAGAACCCGTCCTTTTTGGGCCCGTCCCGGAAATAAAGCGTTGGACGCTTCTTCAGCCAAGGAGACCAGCCTCGGATCGGCCGGAAACACCGAGGTTTCCGCGTAAGGAATGATTCCTCTGTCATAGCCTAAAGGCCTTACGTCCATATCATGCTGCATACACTCTGTGGAAATAACGATATCTCCGATATCCAAACCGGGATCCAAAGCTCCCGCCACCCCTGTAAAAAGAATTCCTTCCACTGCAAAACGGTCGATAAGAATTTGCGAGCATACGGCCGCGTTTACTTTGCCCACTCCGGACTTGCACACTACGATTTGTTTCCCGTTCAGCTGGCCCGTCCTGAAGGTGATGCCCGCTTTAACCGTATTCTGCACCTGCTCCATGTCGGCGAGAAGCAGCTCGATTTCTTCATCCATCGCTCCGATGATTCCAATATTTTTCAAATGATACACCCGCCCTTCAAACTACTGGATACAAAGGCTGCACACAGAAAAAAGCGGCTCAACTATTTTTGAGCCACTGTGTTTCTTTGGATGGTTTCGTGAGGAAGCACTACCCTGGTCTGGGTGATCGTTTCCTTGTTCATCAGCTTCGTCAGCAAGCGCATCGACACCGCTCCGATATCGTACATAGGCTGCGCTACCGTCGTCAATTGCGGACGCACCATGGAAGCCATCCGAATGTTATCCACACTGATGATAGACATATCGTCCGGTACCTTGTGGCCCGCGTCCTGTACCGTATGTATCGCTCCGATTGCCATTTCGTCCGTTGCTGCAAAAATGGCCGTAGGCCGGTTCGGCAGCTGCAGGAAATAGTTCGCCGCTTCAATGCCCGACTCGTACCGGTAGTTGCCTACGCGCACATACTCCTCTTGCAGCGGAATACCAGCCTCTTCAAGAGCCTTCTTGTAGCCTTGATACCTCGCGTAACCGTTGGCAGGGTCCTGCAAGGTTCCTGATATCATGGCGATATCCCGGTGGCCCCGGTCCAACAACAGTTTAACCGCGTCATATGCCGCTCCTTCATGGTCGATATCGACCGACGGCATCTCGTTGTTCTCGTCCGTTGTCGCGCACAGCACGATAGGCACCGAAGAAGTACGGAACGCCTGAATATGGTCTTCCGTCACCACGCCGCCCATAAAGAGGAGCCCGTCCACCTGCTTTTCGAGCAGTGTGTTGATGACACGGATTTCCTTTTCCTTTCTCTTGTCCGCGTTGCAAAGGATAATGTTATAGTGATACATGTTCGCGATATCTTCTATCCCGCGCGCCACTTCCGCAAAAATCGAGTTGGAAATGTCGGGGATGACCACTCCGACGGTAGTTGTTTTCTTGCTTGCCAGTCCTCTGGCTACAGCATTCGGGCGATAACCCAGGCGCTCAATCGCTTCAAACACCTTCTTGCGTGTCTGCGGCTTCACGTTGGGGTTGTTATTGACTACGCGGGAAACCGTTGCCATGGAAACCCCGGCTTCTCTAGCTACATCATAAATAGTTACAGTCACGGCGACTCTCTCCAATATGTCCAAAGTTTAAGCGATCCTACCTCACTAATTAAAGATATGATACGATATATTCTCTATTTTCGCAAATAGTTGGCGCATAAATAAACGCAGCGCGGCCTGAGCATCGATGCCCGGCTTCGCTTTGTGAGGTTATGAATAGGGTCCGCTAAGCGTTGGTGGGAGTCTGTTTTGTTATTTGCGTCAGCCTGTTGCGCAGGTCCTCCATCCATTCTTTCTCTTTCAAAGATTGGGCCAGAAGAAGCAGGTCAAGCAGCTCGTTCACGCGCTCTTCCGCCAGCACGCTCAAGGATTCCTGGAAATGTTCGCGCTTGGACGCTTTTTTCAATAAATATGCGAATTCGCTGATCTCGCTGAAAAGGACCCGCTGTTTTTCCGGAGCTTCCCCCAAGGAGTGAATCAATTCCTTCAACTGGCTCTTCACCTCGGTAAATACTTCGCAGCTATTGCAGCTGTCGCACGAATATATAGGGACGCTTTCAATTTCCACCGAATTCTGGTATACCACTGTGCGGAGTCTAATCTCCATAGATTGCCCACAATTACACAGCTTTTGCACAAACGACCACTCCTTCATTTCAACAGCGATTACGGTTCTTTTAATGATAAAATTCTACTTTTAAGGTCAAACTCCTGCCGGATCGAGCCTAGTATTTTTTTACAGTTCTTTGACGTTATCGCTCCGGACCGGGCAACCCGTCATGCTTGCAATCATCGGAAAGCACGGCGCAGGAGGAAATGAATATCCGTTTGGAACATGATAAAATAGAGATAGTCTTTGAGATTTTAAAATTATAATATCGAAGCAGCCATTAATCAATATGCCGGAGGGGGAAAACTTTTGAGATTAGAGGGAAAAAAAGTCATTTGTCTCGTTGACGAGCAGTTCGAGGACCTGGAGCTGTGGTATCCCGTGTACCGGGCAAGAGAAGAAGGAGCCATAGTAGATTTAGCCGGAGCGGAGAAAAATAAAACCTACGTCGGAAAATACGGCGTTCCCGCGACAGCGAGCCTATCCTTCGATGACGTAAACGGGGCCGATTATGACGGAGTCCTGGTACCCGGAGGCTGGGCCCCCGACAAGCTGCGCCGCTACGGCATGGTGCTTGAGCTCATAAGGGAAATGGACCGGGCAGGCAAGCCGATCGGCCAAATCTGCCATGCTGGCTGGGTGCTCATCTCGGCGAAGATTCTGCAAGGAAGGCAGGTCACTTCCACCCCGGGCATCCGCGACGATATGGAAAATGCCGGTGCCATATGGCACAACGAGCCTGTCGTTGTGGACGGGCATATCATTTCCTCTCGGCGCCCACCCGACCTGCCGCAATACGCCAAGGCTTACTGTGACGCGCTCGCGGCAGCATCAATCAAATGAACTGACGCTTCCCGTCATGTACAGGCGAGGCTGCAGGACGCTTAGCCCCCGTGTGCAACCACTTTGGAGTTCACCGCGCCTTACCCCGTATTTGAATGCAAAAATGTCCGTAGCCTATTGCAGGAGGCGGGCATTTTTGCTTTATCTCGGCAGGCTATTGGCATTTGACGGAGTCCAATAAAGCTACAATCTCCTCGCTTGTGCGGCAGGAAAGGACTTCCGGCAGCAGCCGGACGCAGCTCCTCGCATCGGAACCCAGCAAGCGTTCCTTGACCGTCAGGATCGAATGGGCGGACATGCTCAGCTCCTCAATGCCCAGACCCAGCCACAGCGGGAGCGCCCTTGGATCCCCCGCAAGCTCGCCGCACACCGTGACCGGTATGCCGGCTGCTTTGGCCGATTCAATGGTATACCTAAGCATGCGGAACACGGAAGGCTGATACGGGTTATACATATGGGCGATCTGCTCGTTCATCCGGTCGACGGCGATCAAGTACTGGACGAGGTCATTGGTGCCGATGGAAAAGAAATCCACTTCCTTTGCCAGCTGATCCGCGATCACTGCAGCAGCCGGGACTTCGATCATAATGCCTGCCTCAATGCCCCGATCATATTCTTTTCCGGCAGCATCGAGCTCCCTTTTCACCTCTTTAAGAATGCTGTGCGCTTTGCGAATTTCCTCCAGGGAGGAGATCATCGGATACAGAATCTTCACTTTTCCGTAACGGCTGGCACGAAGGATGGCTTTAAGCTGGGTTTTAAAAAGATCGACCCGGTCAAAAAGGATGCGTATCGCTCTATAACCCAGCACCGGATTATCCTCCTTGGGCAGGGAGAAATAGTCCAGCTGCTTATCGCCGCCTATGTCCAGGGTGCGGATAACCAGATGCTTGTCCCCAAGCTTCTCGGCGGCTTCCCGGTAAACCGCGAACTGCTCCTCTTCATCGGGAAGAGTGCTGCGGTCCATATATAAAAATTCCGTGCGGAACAGGCCGACTCCTCCCGCACCGTTCTTCAAGGCCTGGTCGAGTTCCTTGAGCGAAGAAATATTCGCGTCCAGCCTGACTTCATACCCGTCCGTTGTCTTCGATGGAAGCCCGGCTATGTTCTGCAGCGCGATCCGGCGGGCCTCCCATTTTTGCTTCATAGCGCGGTATTTTTCCAAAATGGATTCGTTAGGGTTGATAAACACCAGGCCCCCGTCCCCGTCGACAATCAGATTGTCTCCATTCTGGATCGGGCGCTTCAGCTTGCCGTCAAAACCCATGACCAGCGGGATGCCCATCGCCCGGGCCATAATCGCGGTGTGCGAAGTGGTCCCTCCCATCATGGTGACTATTCCCTGCAGCTGGGAGCGCTCCAGATGGGCCATCTGCGACGGTGAGACCTCCTTGGCCACAAGGATATACTGCCCGTCCTGCGGGGGCATCGGATCCTCAAACCCTCCCAGCAGATGCTTCAGCAGCCTGTTTCCCACGTCCTTGATATCGAGCGCGCGCTCTTTCATGTACGTGTCATCCAGAAGGTCGAACATATCTACGAACTTCTCTATCACTTCTTTGACGGCCTTCTCGGCAGGCTTGCTCTGCCTTTGAATGATCGTCTGGATTTCGTTCATAAAAATCGGGTCGTCCAGGATCGCCAGATGGGCGTCAAATATATATGCCTGGTCGCTTCCTATCAGTTCTTCTATTTCCTGCTTGATCTGCTCCAATTCGCTTTTGGAGGTCCGGATGCTGTCATACAGCCTTTCGAATTCATAGGACGCGTCCACCGTATCTCTCAGATTATCCGGCATTTCCAACTCCCAAGCGGGGAGAACAAAAGCTTTACCCATCGCGATGCCTGACGAAGCTCCCACACCTTCCACCACGAGCGTTCTCCTCCTTCTTTACGTAGATTTTAAAACTACCGACATTACAGATTTCTGGCCCTTTTTCACCGCTTTGTAAGGAGCGAAGCTCCAAGAGCGAACCTTCTCCGAATTGGTAATCAGCATTGGAGTGGCGAGCGATTTGCTTTTGACCTTCACTTTCTGCAAATTGAACCGGATCAGCAGCTGCCCTGGTTCAACCGTATCTCCCTGCTTGACAAACGCGGTAAACCATTTTCCTTGCAGACTCGCCGTATCTATCCCTATATGCAGAAGCACTTCGAGTCCGTCCGGAGTCACTATGCCAATAGCATGCAGAGTCGGATAAATATGAGCTACCGTCCCGGCTACAGGTGAAACCAGCTCCCCTTTGTCCGGAATAAAGGCTACTCCGTCTCCCACGATTTTTTTGGCGAAAACGGCGTCCGGGACCTCCTCCAGAGAAATCATACGGCCCTGCATCGGAGAACAGAACAGCACCTGCTGGATGTCCCTTCGCAGCGTCTTCATAATCTCCTCGCGGATCAGCTCGGAGTAGGTTCCAAAGACCACCTGCACGTTCCCTCCTCCAAGCGAAATGACGCCGGCGGCGCCCAGGTGCCTCAGTGCCGCGATGTCCATCAACCGTTCGCTCCCCAAAGTCAACCTCAGCCTGGTGATGCAGGCCTCGATCTGCTTGATGTTGTCCTTGCCTCCCAAGGCCTGCAGTATGAGCGGAGCGCGATAAGGGATATCCCCGGCCCACTCCTCCAAGGAAGAGCCTTCTTCCCTGCCCGGAGTCGGAATACGGAACCGCCGTATCGCCCACCGGAAAAGGAAATAATAAGCCAAGCCGAACGCAAGGCCGATGGGCAGCAGCAGAATGCCGTTCTTGGACAGATGGAAGTTGATCAAATAATCGATCATTCCGGCCGAATAGGAGAAGCCTTGATGAATATCCAATGCCTGGCAGATCCACATGGCGAGCCCGGACAGAATCGCATGCACAACGAACAAATAAGGAGCCACAAACAGGAAAGCGAATTCAATCGGCTCGGACACGCCCGTCAGGAAAGACGCAAGCGCGGCTACCAGGAAAGTGGAGGTCACTTTCGGCTTCAAATCCTCCCTCGCTTCCTGGATGATAGCCAAAGCGATAGCAGGCAGAGCGAACATCATAATGGGATATAATCCCGCCATATAGAAGCCCGCAGTCGGATCTCCGGCAAAATAACGCGGAAGGTCGCCGTACACCATTTGGCCTTCACCCGTCTGATAAGCCCCCAGCTGAAACCAGAAAAAGTTATTCAGTATATGATGGAGCCCTGACGGAACGAGAAGCCGGTGCAAAATCCCATAGATAAACGTGCCGAAGCCTCCGAGACCGAGCAGCACCTTAGTGATCAAGTCCATCATATTTTGCAAAAAAGGGCCGATCGCTATAAACAGGCCGGACAGCAGCAGTGTGAACACACCCATTACGAGAGGAACAAACCGGGGCCCGCCGAAGAACTGGATCACTTCAGGCAGCTTTAAATTTTTGAACCGGTGGAAAGAAACCGCTGCCAGCAGACCGATCAGAATGCCTCCGGATACTCCAAGCTGAAATTGGCCGCCCAAATACATTTGGGTCAAGCGAGTAAATATAAAATAGGACACCAGCGCGGACATGCCGGCGATTCCAGCCCCTTCAGTCAATCCGAGCGCGACGCCTACGGCAAAAATAATTGGCAAATATAGAAAGACCGTACTTCCGGCGTTATCAAGCAGATTGTGCATCCAGTCCAAGCCGAACCAATGCCAGGGGAGCTTGGAGGCGCTTAACAGAATTGCCGCAAAGGGAAGCACGATAGTAGGCATCATTAATGCGCGTCCCAATTGTTGAAGATTTCCCATCCAATTCAATGCAGCCTCAGCCCCTCTCTTATACCGATGGTAAGGCTTAAACCGCCTGTTTGTCAAAAAAATTTTGGCATGAAAAAATAAGCAAAAAAACCGCCCGAGGTGGACGGCTCCAAGCGTTTGGACTTTAGGAACAGAGATTGCTGTTATCTGCCGTTCGGAAACAGGATCGAGTCTTCGACTTTAATACAGCGGTCCATGATGACCTCCATGCCGTTGTCGGCGGCAATCGCGGCGGCTTCCTCGTTGATGATGCCGGTCTGCAGCCAGAATACCTTCGCTCCGGTACCGGAAGCGTCTCTGGCAACGTCGGGCGTATGCTCCGGCCGCCTGAACACATCGATGATATCGATGGAATCCGGAATATCTTTAAGTGAGGCATAGCTCTTCTCCCCTAGAACGTTCTCCGCGTTAGGGTTGACGGGGATGATGCGGTAGCCTTTGGCCTGAAGAGCTGCCGCAACCATGTGGGAAGTTTTGTCAGGATTTTCGGACAAGCCGACGACGGCGATATTGACGGCCGAGCCTAAAATTTCCTTGATCCGGTCTCTGGGCGGATTTTGAAATGCCATCGAGTATTCCTCCTTATTTGCGATAGGATAACGCTTGCTTGCCCATAGCTTCCCAGGTTGCAAGGAAGCGGGCTTTGTCGATCTTTTGCTGCTTCTTCATGGTGATCGGATCGTTGACGTATACATTCTGTTCGTCATAACCCACCAGCAGCACAGCGTGCTCCATAAAGGTGATTGAAATCGGTCCGAGCGGAGTATCGAATTGCACCCATTTATCCGGTACGGCGTAATCTATCGTCGTCCATACGATCGCCGGCATCCCGTCGGAAATCTGCTGCTCGATGTCCGAGAACGGCGCCCCGGTCAGATCGAATCCCGAAGGGATATATTTCTGCAGCAGAGGCAGCAGGGCGCCGTGGTAAATACCATACCCTCTCGATTCCCCGGCGGCGTTTCCGACGAAGCCGGTATTGGGATTCCCCCAATAGGCGATCGAGCCGTCGGAGCGCCATTGAATTGGAGTGGGGTCTATGGGCATCTCCTCCGCCAGCTCTATCTTGTTCTTGTTAATCCCGTTAAACTGCAGCAGCATCGCCAAACTGGTCACTTCACAGCCGGAAGGAAGCTCCGGGTATTGGTTGATGACCGGAGCCGTCAACAATGCCCAGGGCTTCTTCGCCGGCTTGGACGCCGCTTGGGCAGGCGCTTGCGGCGCTGCCGGCATCGTTGCCGCGGATTTGCCGGCAGCCAGCACTTTATTGGCTCTGCTCAGCACCATACCTTCCTGATGCGTGGCCTTCTCATAAAGAAGCAGACCAAGCAGCGCGCAAGTAAACGCAAGGCCGGCGATCAGGAAAAGGCCTATGGTCACTTTCGTGCCTGCCCAAAGAATTCTCATGCTGACCATCCATTCATCAATAAAGTATTACTTTTCGAGGAGCTGAATTTCGGCCCCCAGACTGTGTAAATGCTTAAAATATTGCGGGTACGATTTGGCCACATGGTGAGCGTCTTTAATCGTTAGCCCCTGTGCCGAGCGCAGCCCGACGACCGTCAAAGCCATAATGACCCGATGGTCGAAGTGCGCGTTGATCTCGACTCCGCCTTTCACCCCGCCGGGACGGCCGTGGATAATAATCTCGCTTTGCCGTTCCTCGACATCGGCTCCGGCTTTGCGAAGCTCATTCAGAAAATCGGTAATCCGATCGCATTCTTTATACCGCAAATTCTCGACATTATAGAAACGGGAAGTGCCTTCGGCAAATACCGCGGCCGCAACCATCGCAAGTACAGCGTCAGTGAAATGATCGCCGTCGAACTCCCCCGCCTTAAGCTGCCGGTTGCCTCTGACATGGACGGTGCCTTTATCGTGAGTGAGCGGCACACCCATAGCGCGCAGCACGTCGACCACCGCTCTTTCCCCCTGCTTGCTCGTTTCCGAAAGCCGGTGCACACGGACGTCCGAGTCCGTGACGGCGGCTGCGGCAAGGATCGCGGCGGAGCCGGGATAATCACCCTGTACGGTATATTCGCCAGCCCTGTATTTTTGATTGCCGGGAATTCTGTAATGCATCAAATCTTCGCTTGCGTGGACGATAATTCCCGCCTGCTCCAACACTTCCAAAGTTTGTCCCACGATAATTTGGGATTTGAGGTCGTGGAGCACTGCAATTTCGCTGTCTTCAGACAGCAAAGGAACCGTAAACAGCAGCGAGCTCAAAAACTGGGAAGAAACGCTGCCCGACACGGTGATTTTGCCGCCTCGCGGATGTCCCCCTTTTATATTTATCGGCAGGCGTCCCTCATTATGTTGCACCACTGCTCCCAATTGTTCCAGAGAGCGTATAAGGTCGTAATGCGGCCTTTTCCCGAGCGATTCCGGGTAAGCGTTCACGAAAGTGACATCAGGGCAAAAAGAGGCAACCGACATCAAAAACCGCAGCACCGCTCCGGCATTCCCCACATTCAACTCTTCGACAGGCCTGGGATGCTTTCCGAACCCCGTAATGACGATCTTCTCGTCATCTTCCTCCACAACCGCCCCCAAATCCCGGATGCACCTTCTCATGGCGTCGCTGTCCTCGCTGCGGGCCGGGTAATAAATGGTGGATGTGCCTTCAGCAAGAGCGGCGATAAGCAGGTATCTTGTCGTGTAATTTTTGGAGGATAATGCTTGAATTTCGCCCTCAAGGCGTGCGGTTGGCTTAACGATTGCTTCCATAACGAATCATTCTCTCCCTATATTCCGGCACGGACCCGTACCTTTTTTACGAAACTCGGATTACAGCAAATAGCCGGCAAAGGCCAGCAAAATACCAATAAAATAACTTGCCCCGGAGTAGAGGAACAGACTTCTCCAGTCTTTTTCCAGGAGCATATGCATATTTTCCAGCTGAAACGTCGAGAATGTTGTAAAAGCCCCCAGAAACCCGGTTCCCGCCAAAAGCAGCAGCGATTCGTCCTGCACGTTTCCGAGCAGCAAGCCTATCAGGAAACAGCCCGTCAAATTTACTGTCAGTGTACCATATGGGATTACGGTTGGGAACCTTTTTGCTATTGCGGAGGAAAGCTTGTACCGGCACACGGCCCCGGCAAACCCGCCTGCGGCGACCAACCCAGCCGCCTGTAATGTTATGTTCAACGCGCTATCCCCTTCTTCTCCCGTTTAACCTGAGGCTCACGCCGTGACCGGCCCGCGCCGCCATCAGCCCGCCCAAGCAGCTCAAAGCTGCATACAGAACGGCCTCTGCGGCGTGCCGGTGCCTGAGCATCTGGACGGTCTCCAGGCTCAAGGCCGAGAACGTCGTCAAGCCGCCGAGGAACCCGGTGGTCAATGCCAGCCGCAATCTCGGAAAACGCAGCGCGAGCCGTTTCCAGCCCGACAGCCATCCGATCAAAAGACAGCCAATCAGATTGCACAGCAGTGTGCCCCATGGAAATCCCGGAGAGGATGCATTATATAAAGCGGAGAGCAGGAAACGGGTCAATGAACCCAGAACCCCTCCCGCACCGGCAAAAATAGCGTTCAAGCAGACCCACTCCAATCGGCGTCAGCAGTTTATTTGACACTATATTCTTTTATTTTTATTATGGAAGAGACTGGATTACAAAGACTTTACGGAGGATAGTACAATATGAATACGATACAACCTGCCGAAATACAACAGCGTCTGCAGCAAGGAGAGAAGCTTGTCCTTATCGATGTGCGTGAGGAAGATGAGGTGGCGCAAGGGATGATCCCGGGAGCCAAACACATTCCGCTCGGCGAGCTTCCCGACAGGCACGGCGAGATTCCGCAAGCCGAGGAGATCATCCTTGTGTGCCGAAGCGGAAACCGCAGCAGCAAAGCCTACGGATACCTGGAATCTCTTGGATACAAGGGCCTGAAAAATATGACCGGCGGCATGCTCGAGTGGCACAACCTGTAGCCGCTTTTCCGCCGGACGAACGCCTCTCAATCATCATCCGAATACCGCTGGCTCAGATACCCCGCCCGCAATGTTTTTCCCACTCTGACGCCGCCATGAGTACTACATCAGGCACGGAAGCACTGGAAGAATCGATTGTGACGTCCGCAAAACGGTAAGCGTCCCTGCGCTCCTCCATGATGCGGCGTACCCTTTCTTCCAGGTGGCCCTGCAGCAGCGGACGGTCCCCGTCACCTTTGGCTCTCTGGATAATAACTTCCGCAGGGGAGGTCAAAGCGATTACAAGACCGCTTCGCCGCATGCACTCCCGGTTGGCTTCCGCCAGCACCGCTCCTCCTCCTGTCGCAACGACCTGGTTTTCTCCCTGCAGAACTTCTTCCAAAGTACGGGTTTCCAGTTGCCGAAAGCAGGTTTCCCCTCCATCTTTGAATAGATCGCGAATCGTCCTGCCCGCTTTAGCCTCAATGGCATGATCGACATCGATAAACCGCATATTCAAATATTCCGCCAAAGACCGGCCGACGGTTGATTTGCCGGTGCACATCATCCCGACAAGAATAATATTTTTCCCCATACCCGCATTTCCCTTCATAGTTATGCCTCTGCTTTATTCCTGCTATCATATCATATCCCGCCGCTGCATAAAATCGCTGAATAGCACACAAATTGAACCGCTCCCAAAATAGTCATATCTTCGAAACCGCACCGTATGAATAAGAGTACAAGCTTCCCAATCCTATTAAAGGAGAGATTCCCGTTGAACTGTCCCCCTCTTGCCCGCAGCAGCGCAGCAAACAGAATCGAGCAGATTCTTGACCCATCCAAGCCCTTATGCAAAGAAGATGTCGTCTGGGTCCTGGATTATATCACAAAAAAAGTGGCTGAGGAAGATCCGGTGCTGCTGGATCTGTCTCAACCACGTTTGCTGAAAAACTTTCATTATTTCGCCGAAATCGCCAGGCTGCTTATCCATCAATCCGGCGGCGTTGCAGCTGACCCGCAAAGCTTGAAGAGATGGATCGCAGAGGCTTCCTTCGGGCTGAACAGCGCTTCTTTAAAAGAAACTTAATTTCCCATCCATTGGAAATGGAAAGTTCCCTCTTTGTCCACACGTTGGAAGGTGTGCGCTCCGAAATAATCCCTCTGTGCCTGCAGAAGGTTCGCCGGCAATCTTTCCGTGCGGTAGCTGTCATAGTAGGCCAGGGCGGAGGTGAAACCTGGTACCGGAACGCCAAACGTAACCGCGGTCGATACCACTTTTCTCCAAGCGTCCTGGTATTTCTCCACGACTCCTTGGAAATATTCGTCAAGCAGCAGGTTTTTCAGCCCCGGGTTGCGGTCGTAAGCATCCTTGATATTCTGCAGGAAACGGGCGCGGATAATGCAGCCTCCGCGGAAAATCATGGCGATATTGCCGTACTGCAGATCCCAGCCGTACTCGTCTGACGCGGCTCTCATTTGGGCGAAGCCCTGAGCGTAAGAGCAGATCTTGGACGCGAACAGCGCTTTGCGCACATTCTCGATAAATTCCTTGCGGTCGGCGCCGAAATCCGGCTTCTTGGGTCCGCTGAGAACTTTGCTTGCTTCCACGCGCTCCGACTTCATAGCGGAAAGGAAGCGGGAGAACACGGATTCTGTTATGATCGACAGAGGCACGCCAAGATCGAGCGCGCTTTGGCTTGTCCATTTGCCGGTGCCTTTCTGGCCTGCGGAATCAAGAATGACGTCCACCATCGCTTTGCCCGTTTCCAGATCTTTTTTGGAGAAAATATCGGCTGTAATCTCGATCAAGTAGCTGTCCAGCTCGCCGTTGTTCCACTCCGTGAAAATTTCATGCAGCTCGTCCGGACCGACGTTCAGCACATCTTTCAGCAGGTGGTAGGCTTCGCAGATCAGCTGCATATCGCCGTATTCGATCCCGTTATGTACCATCTTCACGTAATGTCCGGCGCCGTCCGGTCCGATGTAAGTGCAGCAAGGATCCCCGTTCACCTTGGCCGAAATGGCGGTGAGAATCGGCTCCACCAGCTCGTAAGCGTCTTTTTGTCCGCCGGGCATTATCGCAGGCCCTTTCAATGCCCCTTCTTCCCCGCCGGAAACCCCGGTGCCGATGAAACGGAAGCCTTTGGCCTGCAGCTCTTTGTTACGTCTTTGAGTATCCGGGAAGAAGGCGTTACCCCCGTCAATCAGGATATCTCCCTCGTCGAGCAGCGGAACCAGCTGTTCAATCGTCGCGTCAGTGGGAGCGCCCGCTTTGACCATGATCAGAATCTTTCTTGGAGTCTCCAGGGATTGGACAAATTCCTCCATGGAATATGTGCCTGCCAGATTCTTTCCTTTAGCTTCCTTAATCAGCTCATCCGTTTTCTCGCGGGACCGGTTGAACACGGAAACCGTAAATCCTCTGCTCTCGATGTTCAGGGCCAGATTCTTGCCCATTACCGCCAAACCGACTACCCCAATTTGCTGTTTTGACATTCTCGTCATCCTTTCCTGTCCGTCTTGGCTTTCTTCGCTTAAATCGTCATGGCGCCGAATCCGCCGTCAACACGGAGGAGCGTGCCGGTCACAAAGCTTGAAGCCTTATCTGAAGCCAAATAAACAGCCGCACCCTGCAGTTCTTCCGATTCTCCGAAGCGCCCCATCGGAGTGTGCGTCAGTATGGACGCGGTCCGTTCGGGAGACAGAATCTTGCGGTTCTGCTCCGCCGGGAAGAAACCTGGAATAATGGCATTGACCCGTACGCGGCTCGGAGCAAATTCGCGCGCCAAAAATTTCGTCACGTTGTTGACGGCAGCTTTGGAAGCGGAATAAGTAAATACTTTGGACAGCGGCGGTTCTGAAGATACGGAGGAAATGTTGATAATGCTTCCGCCTTCTCCTTTTTCAACCATATGCTTCCCAAAGATTTGGCAGGCTAGTACAACGCTCTTTAAATTGACCTCCATAATAGAATCCCATTCTTCCATGGAAATGTCAAAGAAAGGTGTCGTGCTGTTCTTGCCGGGGCAGTTCATCAGCGTGTCGACACGGCCTGTCCAGTCTAAAACGCCGCGAAGAACCTCGCGCAGATCGTCCGCGCTGATTGCGTCCGCATAGAAGCTTTTGGCTTTGCCGCCCGCCTCTTCAATCCGTCTGCAGACTTTCTCGCATTTCTCCTGGTTGCGGCCGACTACCGCCACTTCTGCTCCATGTCCCCCCAAAGCGACCGCCATCGTTCCGCCCAGCGTGCTGTTCCCGCCGATAACGACGGCAGTTGTGCCCGAAAGATCAAATAAATTCATTGTCCATCCCCCTGTGATCGTGAAAAAGAATTATGAATGCTTGTACATCTGATTCTGATATTCCGCGATGGAGTCGAATTCATTCTTTAATTGATGGTAAACCCTTGTGTAAATATCCGTCAAGCGGCGGTAAGCCCCGAAATTGGCAGGGTCCGGCCGGTATTCGATTTGAATGTTCAGCCAATCCTTGACTTCGGAATAGGAACGGATTTCCCCCATAGCCTTTAGGCCCAATTGGGCCGCTCCCACCGCCGAGCTTTGAATCGATTGCGGGACCGCCACAGGCGTTTCCAACACATCCGCCATGATCCGTGTCCATAATTCGGACCTGGCAAAGCCGCCGGAGGCCCGGATTTCTCTGGCTGGACCGCCAATCTCCTCCAAAGCTTTCATCACCGAGTGTATCCGGTAGGCGACCCCTTCCATAACGGCACGGATCATATGCTTCTTCTCATGGTAAAGCGACAATCCGAAAAACATGCCGCGGGCGTTGGCGTTCCAGTAAGGAGCGCGTTCTCCTGAGAGAAAAGGCAGGAAAATCAAGCCGTCCGAGCCTGGGGCAACCTGCGAAGCGAGTTCCGTCAAGTATAGATACGGATCCTCCCCGCGCTTTCTCCCGCTTTCCGCCTCCAGAGTGGCAAGCTGATCCCTCACCCAGCGAAGCATAATGCCTCCGTTGTTGATAGATCCGCCGATGACCCAATAATCCGGATCCAGCGCATAGCAGAACAACCGCCCTTTGGGATCGGTTATCGGTTTGTCCACCACTCCGCGAACCGCCCCGCTGGTTCCGATGGTGACCGCCAGCACGCCGGGCTCGCTGGCGCCTGTGCCCAGGTTGGCCAGTACGCCGTCCGATGCGCCTACGACGAATGGAGTGTCGGGGTGCAAACCCATGGCCGCCGCATAAGACGCAGGGAGGCCTTTGACCTGGTAAGTCGTCGGCACAGGCTCAGACAGCTTGCCGCGGGAGATTCCCGCCGTCCGCAGCGCCTGCTCGTCCCAATCCAGCCGGTTCAGGTTGAGCAAACCGGTCGCGGAAGCGAGAGAATGATCGGCCACGTACGTTCCGAACAGCTTCGCGAACACAAACTCCTTCATGCCGATAAACTTGTACGCTCTTTCGAAGATGCCCGGCTCGTTATCCTTGAGCCACATCAGCTTCAGCAGCGGGGACATCGGGTGGATCGGGGTCCCCGTGTTCAGGTATATCGCATGTCCAGTGCCGTCGGCCTTGAGCCGCTCGGCATAAGCCGCGCTGCGGTTGTCGGCAAAAGTGATACAGTCTGTCAGAGGGCTCAATTCCCGGTCAACCGCGATCAGGCTGTGCATGGCGGAGCTGAACGAAACGCACAATACCTCCTCCGGCCGGACGCCGGACTTGTCCATAACCGCTTTAGTGCCGATTACCACGGCCCGGAACAGCTCCAAAGGGTCCTGGACGGCCATATCCGGACGAGGGGTGTGCAAAGGGTATTCGACATCGTGGGAAGCCATAATACGGCCGCTGCGATGGATTACCATCGTCTTCGTGCTGGTCGTCCCGATGTCAACGGCTACAACATAACTCATTTGGACAAGTTCCCCTCGTTATCAAATGGCAGTTCATACGGCTCCGACAGAACCTCGATCTGAGGATGCCGCTTCGCCTCCTCAAGCAGATTGACCGAGATTTCGATTTCGCCGAGGTGAAGCGTATCTTTAATCCGGACGAGCCGGCATTTGGCGTAATCCAGAATGTTGCACGTCTTGACCGCAGCCTGAATGGCTCTCAAATCGTCCGGCAGCGTCGTCGCGATCTTCGTCGGCGCGCAGACTGTGGAAGTCAAGCCGTTGGCGGATGTGGCGTCCCTGTCCATCTTGTCGACCAGCCTTTGGGTCGTAAAGTCGGCGGTGCCGACTCCGTTGGCGTTGCCCATCGTCTCGGGAGTGAGGTCGAGCACGACCATCTTGGACACCTCAGGGCCGCCGTGTGCATAAGGAGTCGGGTATCTTCCGGTGATATTCGGATCCATGCCGTCGCCGCTGATGTTCTTGCCGATGTAATCGATCACCAGCACATCGAGCTGGTCGAACAGAAGCTTCGGCAATCTGGCCTTGGCTTCTTCCAGCAGAGCCGTTTCGCGCTCTTCGATCCGCTCGGCGGGCAGCACTTCGACGCGGCACGTCTCGTCGTACGCGTTCTCGACCAGCGCCACGCCGAACACGATCGGCAGCCTGCCGATCATGATGCGCGCCATGGCCGGGACGTTCCCGGCCATGTGCTTGAAGCCCAGCTGATGGCAGGCTTCCGCGCCCTTCTGCTTGCCGAGGCCGATCGCGATCATCTTCATGATCCCGCTCTCGATCGGCCCGCGGAATGCCGTGTGGGGCTTCACACGGTTAATGACCACGATCGCGTCCGCCTGGCTCGCGATCTTGTCCACATACACGGGCAGGCCGTTCGGCAGCTGATCGATCTGGACGACGTCCATGGAAGAGCGGATGGGGCAACCCATCGCCTCTTCCGTGACGCCCAGATGATGCAGCACCTCCCGCTGCCCGTCAGCGGTAGCCCCGCCGTGGCTGCCCATGCACGGCACGATGAACGGCTGCGCCCCGGCAGCCGTTATCGCAGACACCGTCTCGCGGACGAGCGCCGCGAGGTTGGCTATGCCGCGGCTTCCGACCGCCACGGCCACGGATTGGCCCGGCCGGATGCGGTCGACGCCGCCCGGCCTGCGCAGCTGCTCCCGCAGCTCGGCGGCTGGATCCTCCAGCTTCGCGCGGTCAAAATGCTGGCGGACGCGCACCATCTGCGGCACCGGAATATCGCGGACCAGCTCAACAAGTATACTCATCGTGTTTCCCCACTCCCCAAAAAAAGTTATGGTCCAAGCTTCTTCACCGACTGCCTGATCAGCAGTTCAGTGCGGAGCGATACCTTTTGCGGGCCGGCTCCCTTGTTTTCCAATAGCTCCAGAAGCCTTGCCGCGCCTTCCTTGCTCATTGATTCTATAGGACGCTTCACCGTTGTCAGTGCCGGACTGATATACCCGGAAACCAGGTTGTCGTCAAACCCGGCGACCGACAGGTCGTCAGGCACCCTCAGCCCGGCCTCCGTTACGGCTTTCACCGCACCCAGCGCCATATCGTCGTTAAAGCAGAACACTGCTGTCGGCAGCTCCGGCGAGGCCAGCATCTCCTTCATTGCCGCATAGCCGCTTTCCGCGTCGTATTCGCCTTGCTTGCGCCACGACTCCCGGCTGGTCAGGCCGTGCTGCCGCATCGCCTTGATATAGCCCGCTTTGCGCGCTTCCGAAGAGCGGAACCCCCGCTTGCCTTCTATAATCCCTATTCTCCGGTGCCCTTGGCCGATCATGTGTTCCACCAGCTGAAAAGCGCCCGCAAGGTCGTCGGATACAATATTGGTAATGCGCTCATTCCCCACGTCGCGGTTTATGACCACCAGAGGAATTTCCTTCGCCAGAAGCTCCTCGATAAACGGCTGGTCCGCGTCGCTTTGGCTCATTACCAGTATCCCGTCGAACGACTTCTTGGTCAGACCCTGGTAGTGGGTGTAATCGTCGATCCCTTTGACAACCAGGTTGTAGCGGTCTTTTATGACACTGCTTGCTCCTCGTACGGTTTCATGAAAAAACACCGGGGACGTGCCTGAATAGAGGGTGGAAAAAAACAATCCCATGTTGTAGGAGCGGTTAAGCACCAGGCTCTTGGCGCTGTAATTCGGCGTATAACTCAGCTGCTCGGCGATCGTTTTAATCCGTTGCTTCGTTTCTTCGTTGATCAGAGGGCTGTCGTTCAAAGCTCTGGACACCGTCGTGTGGGATACGTTTGCCAGTTTGGCGATGTCTTTTATCGTTGCGGTCAATCTTACCACCCCGGCACCATCATACCATAGGATGCACACGTTAACAATAAGCGAAACCGGACAACGCAAAATCGCCACTCCCCCGGGAAGCGACGATTTTCATTCCGGATCCATTTTCACCAAAGGCAGCTCCTCTTCTTCCGGTTCAAGCCTTTACATCTCCAGCAGCAGCATTTCCTGCCTCAGCAGGGCAAGCTTTTCCTTGCTGCCGTCCACCTGCTCCGCGTCACCGGCTTCAAGCGCGTCAAACAGTAGGGCCAGCTCGTAATCCAGCTCCATCCGCAGCAGCGGAATTCTCTCCTCCGCCCTTTTGGAGCGGAACGCCTGAAGCATTTCCTCCACCGTAACCGTCGAATCCTTCTCATACAGCACCTTATGCTCGACTCCGGATATTTCCACCGTCCTGATAATTTCGCCGAACATAATGTTTTCAATCAGAATCTGCCGGTCCCTGAACCGCTTCACTATCGCATGGCCCCGTGTATCGCCGATCATCCGTTCCATCAGCTCCGCGAGCTTCTCGTCCTTGAAAGAGTAGTCGCCGACGATTTTGAAACGCTCCCCGATCCTTTGGAACTTCAGTTTTACCAGCTTCCTTCCCGTGCGGATGGAGATGATAAAATATTGTTCGCTTTCGTTCCAGTACAATGAATACCCTTCCTGGATCAGTGCCTTGATGAAGATGCGGATTTGCCGGCGGTCAAATCTTAACTCTAGGTTGCAGTATTCCACTTCATGACTTTTGCTCACGGCAATCCCTCCTTTTTTATCTGTTTAAGGATGAATGATGGAATTAATCCTCTTTTTGGCAGAATGTTCTGACAATTAAATAGTTCTTGTTCTTATCTTATTATGATAAATATGTTTTAGCAACTTGGATTATTGACGATTTTTTCAATGGAACGATATTTTTTTGACAAGCTTATACCCTTTATTGTATTTTATCCCCATTCGCGGAAATAGAAACCTGTTTCCATGGCAAAAATCCCCTCAGCGCGCTGTGCACGGCATAAGGGGACGTCAACTTGGCAGAGTGAAGCGAAACTATTGAAGCCTTTTCCTAGTGCGCTGTTTTGGCGGCAGCCGGGGGAGTGAGGGGTTCGATCAATTCGTTGTTATATGAGGTCACTTCATAGCTGACGACGGGGTCCCCGGGCGCCTCCTCTTTTTGAGGTTTGAGAACGATCCTGGACCTGGCCAGCTTGCCGTTGATCGTATGCAAATATTCATACTCGTTCTCGGCGTCAAGCCGTTCGAAAAAAACCGGACGCGAGTAATACTCGATTTTCCCCAATGTGAACTGTCCCGTCATTCGGGCGTATTTATTCAACGCTTCGATCTTCTTTTTATCCGTCTCGCCCGCCACAAGCACAGGGTTGATCGCGTCAAATTCCGTGTAAGCGTAGCCCGGCCTTTCCTTCCACACTTTCTGCAGTTCATTTTCCGTTACGTAAAGCGCGCCGGTGTAGATCTCCTTCGCCTTCTGCAGGCCCCTGGCATCGATGCCCATTTTCTCGACGTCGGAAACCCGGTAATACAACCCGCCAGGCCCGCCAAACTGCAAAATGATGTAGTTCCTCCCCAAGTACTGCACCTGGACCGGCTGGGGATTCGACATCTGGACCTCTTCATACAATCCTTTCTGAGGCTGCTGTGCCTGCTTGTCCGGATAAATGATCCTGTTCACATAGATCGTTTTGGTATCGTCCTTCCAGCTTACCGTCGCTCCCAATAAGGAGGCAATAGCGGTGAAAGGCATATAGCTCTTGTCGTTATAAATCAGAGGAGGGAATTCCAGCGCAGCCGGTTTGCCGTCCACCACCACCTTAAAATCGGGCCGCAAATAGGCCGTTACTTTGATGACCGAATCCTGAGCATAAACGCCCGCCGTAAAACTGAGGGCCATCAAAGCCGCCAGCATTCCGCCCTTTTTCCATCGAGATTTCATGCCTGCATCCTCGCTCCTTCTCCGTGATATATGATTCTGCCAATGCTCCCGCATCGGACAACGTGGCGGCTGCTGAAAAAAAGGGGTTGTGGCGTTGCACGGCGGGTGGTCAGACCCCACCTACTCCATGACTGCCACTTCAGCCTATGCTCCCCACCCTGCACGCCCGCCGGATGATTTCCCAGCAGCAACTGTGATATCATCTATATTAGTTGAACTGCTATTTGAACCAGACGTGTTACTTCATTACTCTGCAGCCATCGGCGCGACAAGGTACGCCACCCGCTTCAGCGTAAAGCACCCGACAAGACCAGCAGGAGAAGCTCCGGCTAACTTGCACGAATGCACTCTATAGGCTCCTTTTACTGGAAAAGCTGCAGCTAATCTTGCCCGGATGCACTCTATAGTCTCCTTTTGCTGGAAAAGCTCCCGTTAATGTTGTAGAAAATGTCTCCTGCATGGTCAGCGTGCCGAATTACAGGCAGAAATTCCCGTTAAATCCCATACATATGTCTAAGAAAGCAGATTAGAGGGAGCTTTCCTGATACTTGATGCGGTAACCGTATCCATTTCAAACTTTCAACTTAATAGACTTTTTTTCATACAAAAGGATGGTACAGCTATGAATTTTATCGGATTTACACCGCGCGATTTTGATACCTTTCAAATTGAAGGCCTGGAGGCCCGTATGGAAGCGATACGTGAACGGATCCAGCCTAAATTCCAGGCGCTTGGAGAAGCGTTAGTCGATGATGTGGCGATGATGGCGGGGACGGAGATGCATGTCCATATCGCAAAGCACGCCCGTCGTACCATTAATGCGCCTAAAGATACGTGGATGGCGTTCTCCCCCAGCAAAAAAGGCTATAAAATGCACCCCCACTTTCAGATTGGCCTGTTTGACGACCATTTGTTTTTTTGGCTAGCGCTCATTTATGAACTTCCTCTTAAAAAGAGCATCGCGCAAACCTATCTGGACCATTTGGACGAGGTGCGCGGGCTAATTCCGCCGGACTATGTCCTCTCCTTCGACCACATGAACAAGGAGGCAGTGCGGGCCGGGAATTTGAGCGGGGAACAGCTGGAAGAAGCGTTAATCCGTTTTCGCGACGTCAAAAAAGCGGAGCTGCTGATCGGACAGCATATCGAGCCGCGTGACCGGCTGCTGAGCGATCCGCCCGCCTTCATGCAAAGCGCCGCAGAAACCTTTCGCTCCCTTGCCCCCCTTTATCGGATGGCGTCCGGCTCCGCGGTTAATGAATTAATATGAATTTAATCTTTCATTAAGTTTGTTTTAAGCGGCGGAGGGTAAACTAGCGATGCTGTACATAAATTTCCAGAAGGAGGATCACCGATGAACAAGGAAAGCGCCAGAAAAATACTGGTCAGCTCGCTGATCGCCTCCGTCGCGTTAGGCGGGGGTTGGCTGTACGCTTCCCGAAGCGAAGCGCATGCTGAGACTCAAACGAATATAGCCAAGCTTGATGCAACCAAAGCCGCTGTCGGCAGCGAGAACCACGCCGGAAATACCGGCAAGAGCGGAACAATCGACCGCGTGAAGGATCTGCCTATCACGGAAGAAGCCGCTTCAGTCCTTGGCATGAAAGAAGCCGATCTGAAGAAAGAGCTCAACTCCGGCAAGAGCATTGTCGACGTCGCCAAGGCGAAAGGCGTCAGCGAAGCGGATCTGACCGCCAAGCTGCTTGACCTCAGGATGAAGAAGATCGACGAAGCCGTCAAAGCCGGCACGCTGGACGCGGTCAAAGCGGACAAGATCAAGCAGCATATGTCCAAGCATCTGACCAAGATCCTGAATCATAAAGGTATGCTCGAACGGGAAGGCAAAGCGCATGGAAAGCACGAAACCGTATTTTCCCATGAGAAGCTGGCGGAAATCCTCGGAATCACCAAAGCCGAGCTGGAGACCCAGCTGAAAGCGGGCAAATCCTTGACCGAGATCGCTCAGTCCAAGGGTATGACTAAGCAGCAGCTGATCGACAAAATCAAAGAGCAGATGACGCCGCGCATTGAAAAAATGGTGGACTACAAAAAAGTGGACGGTAAACAGAAGACGCAAGCAAACTAATAAGCTTGTTCTAGCAAACCGTGCGGTAAGTGCCTAATGTGAAAATGACATTCGAATGTAACAGTTCGAATGTCATTTTTTATATCTTATGGTAAATATCAAAAATAATCAGATCAAATACTTTATCTGGAACAAAGTTATCCACGGGTCCACCGTATAGCGATTATTATAAAATATTTTACATAAATGAGTGATTACTCACTTCAATAATTTCCGCACTTGAGTTATGATTAATTCATCCACAATCACAGAAAACGGAAAGGAGTTACTAACCATGTCAACAGCTGTGCAGGTAGAACAGGTTTCGCAGCGTTTTGGAAGTAAAACCGTGCTCTCGGAGATTTCCCTTCAGGTGCGGGAGGCTGAAATTTTCGGGCTGCTCGGTCCCTCCGGTTCAGGCAAAACAACGCTGGTTAGGATGATAGCCGGTATTGATGAGCCTTCTTCGGGCTATGTGAGTGTTCTTGGGTATCGCATGCCGCAGCTTAGTGTAATGTCGGAGATTGGCTACATGGCTCAAGCCGATGCTCTCTATTCGGAGCTTACCGCTCAAGAAAATTTGGAGTTCTTTGCCGGTCTTTACGGGATACGAGGCCAAAAGCTGAAGGCCAGAATCGGCGAAGTGATGGAGCTTGTTAATTTAAGCGAACACCTCAAGAAGCCTGTGTCGCAATATTCCGGAGGTATGAAGCGCCGACTCTCGCTTGCCGTCGCTCTTCTTCATGAGCCGAAGATCCTTCTCCTCGATGAACCTACTGTCGGGATCGATCCCGTATTACGTAAATCCATTTGGCAGGAGCTTGGACATTTGTGCGCAAGCGGCACTACGATCCTCCTTACCACCCATGTTATGGATGAGGCGGACAAATGCCACAGACTGGGAATGATTCGGGACGGAAAGCTTATCGCCGTCGGAACTCCCGGCGACCTGAAGCAGAAAACCGGCACGCATACGATAGAAGAAGCTTTTCTTCATTACGGAGGTGTTCAAGCATGAGAACGTCCGCAGTCATCCTTCGAATTATCCGCCAGTTTCTGAAAGACAAACGAACGATCGCTTTGCTCTTTGCTGCGCCTCTGCTCGTTCTGACTCTGATGTCCTACGTCTTTAACTCGAATTCGACGGAGCCGAGAATCGGAGCCGTCAATGCTCCTGAAGCTGTCGTGCAAAAGCTGTCGGAGCAGCGCGCAAAGGTCTCCTCCTTTACCAGAGAGCAGGCCGCACAGGAACTGCAGCGGGGCGGCATCGATGCCGTGCTTGAATTCGAAGGTATGAAGCCTAGCCTGACTCTGGAAGGCAGCGATCCCACAGTGAACAAAGCAGTGCTGATGCTGCTGAACAAAACTATGGCTGGGCCTCAGCCGGCGAATGCTCCAGCCCTGTCGGTCACTTATTTGCACGGCTCGGAGAAAATGGAACTGTTCGATTCCTTAGGCCCCGTCCTGATCGGATTTTTTTGCTTCTTTTTCGTTTTCCTTATTGCCGGCGTCTCCTTCCTTAGAGAAAGAACGAACGGCACGCTAGAAAGATTGCTGGCCTCACCGATCCGCAGATGGGAGCTCGTTCTCGGTTATGTCGTCGGCTTCGGGCTGTTCACGATGATTCAAGCTGCTCTTATCACCTGGTATACTATTTATGTATTAGGAATGATGATGAGCGGCTCCATCGGTTATGTGCTGCTGGTCACTTTGCTGCTTTCCTTGACGGCCTTGACGTTAGGAACGTTAATTTCGGCTTTTGCAAACAACGAATTTCAAATGATCCAGTTCATTCCGATTGTGATCGTGCCGCAAATCTTTTTCAGCGGGCTGTTTCGTCTGGAAAATATGGCCGGCTGGCTGCAGTGGCTGAGCAAATTGATGCCTCTTTACTATGGCGCCGATGCGCTAAGAAACGTAATGGTCCGCGGCAAAGGCTGGGCGGATATTTCCTTCGACGTCTATGTTCTCGCGGCCTTCTCAATTGTGTTTATGCTGCTCAATGTGTTAGCTTTACGTAAACACCGCAAAATTTAGCGAAGGGGGTGATGCGGATGCCGGAGAAAGAGCCATGGTTGGAGGAGTTGCTGAAGGTTAATGATGAAACTGTGAAAATGACTGACAAACAAGCCAAGATCGTGCAAGCCGCCGTGGAAATCTTCTCGGAAAAAGGCTACTCCGCCACGTCGACAAGCGAAATCGCGCAAAAAGCGGGGGTAGCGGAGGGCACGATATTTCGCCATTACAAAACGAAGAAAGATCTGCTCCTATCCATCGTTACTCCGATCGTCGGCAAGCTCATTGCTCCTGTGCTGATGAAGGATTTCGGCAAGGTGATCGACCTTCCTTATTCAACCTACGAAGATTTCCTGAGAGCCATAATCCTGAACCGGATGGAATTCGCCCGGACGCATATGCCGATGATTAAAATCCTGCTCCATGAAGTCCCTTTCCAACCGGAAATCAGAGACCCATTCAAGGAATTGGTCATGGAGATCGTATTCAGCCGGGTGACCCTGGTGGTGGAGTATTTTCAAAAGCAGGGCCAGCTGATCGAAATGCCTCCGGCCACGGTGATAAGGCTGACGGTTTCGACTATGGTCGGATTCCTGCTGGCAAGATTTCTGCTTGCGCCCGATTATGCGTGGGATGACGAGAAGGAAATCGAAAATACGATTCAGTTTATTTTATATGGACTGACTCCGCGGCAGCAGACAATTAAATAAGGGGGGAACCCTTAAACTGACTGAAGGGAACCCGGCTGCCCTCAGATTTATCTTCCAAAAAAAGCTTCTGTCCACTCTAGGTGGCAGAAGCTTTTTGCGTGATTTGGCTGCGATAGTCGGCAGCGCTGTACAAGTAGAGCAGAATCAGGGCGGCGATGCACAGGACGGCTCCGCTGAGGAACGGAAGCGAAATATTGTACCCGTACAGGAACGCGCCGAGCAAAGGCCCTAGAATCCTTCCGAGGCTGTCCATCGAAGAGCTCAATCCTGTGGCCACCCCTTGCCCCACCGTCGTTTTCTGGGTAATCAGGGAAGTCACACAGGGCCGGATCAGCCCGTTTCCCGCACCGAATACGGCAAGATAGAGCCCGGCTGTAAATACATTCGTGGAAAACAGCAGAAGAATAAATCCCAAAGCGGACAATACAAGTCCGATGCGGATGAATGTCGTCTCCCCGCCTTTTTTTACATATTTTCGGATGACGACCCCCTGGATCAATGCCCCGATCACTCCGTTAACGGCGAACATGATCCCGATTTGATAGGGTGTTACTCCGATCTTCACCGTTTCAAAAAGCTGCAGCGTCGTCTCGAGCCCTGCCAGCGTAAAAGACACGAAAAAAGAAAGGATATACAAATATTTCATCAGTCCGGTAAATGCAGTCCAGCGTGAAAGGCGCTGCTCGCCGGCATTCGTCCGTCTGTTCAGCGGCAGCGATTCTTTCAAATAAAGAAACGCGAAAAGAAAGGTCGCCAAAGCAAGTCCGGAGGAAACGAAAAAAGGCAGCTCATACGAGGAGACGCTCAGAATGCCGCCAAGCGCCGGACCAAATATAAAGCCAAGCCCGATGGACATGCCTGCCATTCCCATTCCCTTGGTGCGGTTCTCCACGGTAGTGATATCCGCCACATAAGCGACAGCGCAGGAAGTCACGGCCCCTGAGAATAACCCGCCTAGGATACGGGATATGTACATAAGGACGAGATTGCCGCCTGCGAGTCCGAAAATGAGGAAGCTGGCGCTGAAACCAAGCGTACCGAGCATGATGACGGGCCTGCGGCCGACCCGGTCCGAGAGCCGTCCCCACACCGGGGACATAAAGAACGATGCTGCGGAATAAACGGATAGCAATAAGCCCAGATGCACTGCGTCCACAACCGCCGGCAGCACGGGAATGACGACCCCGAATCCGATGAAGGTGGTCATGAGCAGCAGCATGACGATGCCGATTTGTTTGTTCATAACGGATAGGCTCTCCTGTGTAATTTTTACTGTTATCGTATCATATTTTCCCGCTTGTTGGAAACCAGCCTCGTCATGATCAGCAGCAGCATCAGTACCGCCCCGCTCGCCATAAAAGGCGCATGGCTGCCTATCCTCTCCCATAATATTCCCGCCGCGATCGGTCCTATAATCATACCCGCGCCCTCAATGGTAAGAAAAAAACCCCAAATCGAGCCTTTCTTCTCGGGAGGAACCAGGCTGGCAATTAAAGCGTTCCAGGAAGGAATGAGAAGAGCGTATCCGAAGCCCAGGATGACCACGAGCAGGAAAGCCCCGAGCCGGTTATGCACCCATGGAAACACCAGCATCGACAGCGCGCTGATCGCGCAGCCTAGGGTAAGGGTCACTCCGGTCCCGCGCTTGTCCACCATTTTTCCTACAGGAACCATCAGACCTACGGTCACTCCTCCTCCCGCAATGAGAAACAGGCTGTACTCGTTCGGAGTGAGATGCATCACGGTTCGCGCATACAGCGTCAGGATTGGAGTCAGCAGCCCCAGAGCGAAAGTTTGGGCAAACAGCGCGGGATACAGCCATCTGCTGTAATTCAGGGAAGCTTTCAGCTCCGTTAAATAGGCGGTTATCCGCTGTTTCACCGGCACCCTGATCTCGGCTCCCTTCATATCATGCAGAGCACTGATTGCGGCCCGAGGCCCGGCAGCATTAACGGAACGTCTTGGCAGAAAAAGCGCAACCATCACCACGACCGCCATCATGCCCATAAGGATGCGCAGCGCCAGCGAGTAATTGTTGCCTTTTATAAATAAATTGATCAAGACCGGACCAGACCCGGTTCCGATTAACCACGCCATATAGACTACGCTCATGATAGTGCCTCTTGAATTGTCCCCGGCAGTTGCTGTCGTTCCGGAGATAACGCCTGGCCATAAAGGCGCAGTCCCGATCCCCAGCAACGCGCACGCTAGCACAACCAGATAATAATTGGCGCTGAATGAGATAAGGAACACGGATACAAAAGTTACCGCGACGCCGGAAAGCATACAGACCCGGTATCCCAGCTTGTCGATCAGCCAGCCTGAAGGCGTGCGCATCAGATTATCTCCCAAATATTGAACGGACAGCGACCATCCTATGATGAAGGCGGAGGCGCCGAGCACCGAACCTAGATAGACCGGCAGCACCGACAAGAGCAGGGCCCCCTTTACAAACTCCACCAAAAACATGATCACGAGCAGCTTCATCACAAAGGGGGTAAACACCTCGCGCAAATTCTTTTTGTTTACCGGAATCGTATCCATTGTCCACCGCCTGTGCAGAATAAAGATTAAATTGTATGGTTTCCAAGATCGGACAAACTAATTTATAATTTCTAGTTGCATCCAAACCTTAATTTGTTATACTCAATTTTGTTCGCAAATGGATGTTCAACTTTAACGACAGAAGGGAAGATGTTTAAAATGGACCACCAACGCACGCCCCTCTTCACAGCGCTGCGCCGCCACGCGGAAGCCAATCCCGTACAATTTCACATTCCAGGCCATAAAAAAGGGGTAGGCATGGATCCAGAATTTAAACACTTTATAGGAGACAACGCCCTTTCCATAGATTTGATCAATATCGCACCGCTGGACGACCTGCACCAGCCTATGGGAGTCATCGAAGAGGCGCATAAGCTGGCCGCCGACGCTTTTGGCGCGGACTATACGTTTTTCTCCGTGCAGGGTACAAGCGGAGCCATCATCACGATGATTATGAGCGTCTGCTCGCAGGGAGACAAAATCATCGTGCCGCGCAACGTACATAAATCAGTGATGGCTGCGATTATTTTTGCCGGGGCCAAACCGATCTTCCTCTCCCCCGTGCGGGACCAGCAGTTTGGAATCGACCACGGAATCACAAAGAAATCGGTTAAAAGGGCATTGGAAATGCATCCGGACGCCAAAGCGGTGCTTGTCATCAATCCGACTTATTTCGGCGTTTGCACCAATCTCAAAGAAATTGTGGACCTCGTGCACAGCTACAATATTCCGGTTCTTGTGGACGAGGCGCACGGAGTGCTCATTCATTTTCACGATCGGCTTCCCATGTCCGCTATGCAGGCCGGAGCCGATATGGCCGCGACGAGTGTCCACAAGCTGGGCGGCTCCTTGACCCAGAGCTCCGTACTCAACGTGAAAGGACCCCGCGTCAACACCAAGCGGATCCAGACCATTATGAGCATGCTGACGACCACCTCTACGTCTTACATTCTGCTGGCCTCGCTGGATGCTGCCCGCAGGCATCTGGCGCTGAACGGCCGCGAGCTGGCGGAAAGAACTCTGGCCCTCGCAGACTACGCGCGCAAATCGATTAACGAGATTCCGGGCTTATACTGTTTCGGGAAGGAAATTCTGGGCGAGGAAGCCACTTACGACCTGGATCGTACCAAGGTTTGCATCCATATCCGCAAGCTTGGAATCACAGGTTACGAAGCCGAGAACTGGTTAAGGGACCGCTATAACATCGAAGTGGAACTAAGCGATATGTACAATATCCTCTGCCTTGTTACGCCGGGCGACACGCAGGACAATATCGAGACGCTCCTTACCGCGCTAAGAGAGCTGTCCAAGGAAAACTATAGCATTAAAGCCGAGAAGGATCTGGTCGTCGTCGAGATCCCCTCGATTCCGCAGCTTACGTTAACACCGAGAGACGCCTTCTACGGCGACACCGAAGTGATCCCTTTCAAAGAGTCGGCGGACCGGATCATTGCCGAATTCATCTATGTGTATCCTCCGGGCATTCCAATTCTGCTGCCAGGAGAAGTGATCTCCCAGGAACTGATCGATTATATCGTGGATCATGTCGACATCGGCCTGCCGGTGAAAGGTCCTGAGGACAGGAGCGTCCAGAACGTAAAGGTGATCGTGGAGACCAAGGCCATATTCTAGCAGCTGAAGCGGAAATCAGTCATCTGCAGTGGAGCGGCTTATCAAAGCCTTATTAAAAAGGCTACGTTAATTCTCATGTTGATTTTCAACCAAAAATATAACCGCCCTGTAGAGGGCGGTTTATTAAGCTATCGTATCCGCTTAACCTTCAATAGTTATTTGATTTTCTCAGCCAATTCCAAAATAATCCCCTCTGGTCCACGAACGTAGCATAACTTATAACTTTCTTCATATTGTTGTATCTCACTAAAGATTTCCGTGCCCTTCTTTTTCAATTTGGCAACAATGGCTTCAATATCTTCAACAGCAAATGCAATATGTCGGATACCCAGCGTATTTGCAAAGGGTTTCTGAATATCTTGTTCATCTGACGGCGTATAAAATTTGACTAGCTCTATCCATGCCTGATCGTCTGGCGTTCGCAATCCTACACATGCTGTTTTAACGTCAGTAAGCCCAACTACCTCACCCAACCACTCTCCTTCCATTTCCCATTCCCCTTGCACTTCAAGTCCCAAATCGAGAAAAAACGCTTTAGCTGCTGAAAGATCATTTACGTTTACACTCACATGATCTATTCTATTGATCTTCATATCCCATACCTCCTAGTACCTAAAATTAACACACATGTATTCTAAAGATTTCTTCTCGATTGCTAATAGATTTTCCTCTTTATCCAACAAACTGGGGCGTTTGTTATCAATTCGGCGCATTTGCGCAGCGAAAATCCTTCAATCATGAGTTCGATAATCGAACCCATAAATGAGGTCGCCGTGTCCGCTGGATAGGAGTATTCGTAAGGTCATTGAACGTTTGGAGGCATGTTTTGCAACGGTAACGCTGGCGTTTGACTGCTCCCGCGCGTGTTTTAATAACGTACTTGCCGAAACGCACGACTGCTCTATTTTGACAATGCGGACAGACCAGTCCCTCTTTATGTTTTTGCTCTTGAATTTCATCAATCACTCGAATAGGTCCCATACTACCCTTGGTTTCTGACTGCAAAAAGAGAATAAGCTGTTGCTTATCCTTATTTTCCAAGCCCTTAGCAAGTTTAATCAGTTCCTTCAAATCCATAGGGTAATCAGCTCCGAGCCATATGATTATCCTAATAATAGAACAAATGTTCGAAAACTTCAAATATCAACAATAAGATTTATCATAGCCATTAAAAAAAGGAAGAACGACCGTACAGCACACATGGGGTGCGATGCAAACCGGTCCGTCTTCCTTTCTGCTTGCCCATTCATTGCGGTTAATACTCCTGCCCCGTCGGCAGAGAGGATAAGCGGGTTTGAAGAAACTCTGCGAGCTGTTCGGCATCATGGTGAGACCGGATTTGAAAGGTTTGCATCAAATATTCAACGAACTTCAAATCCTGGAGATCCAGCAATGCCGCGTTGCCGGTCTGCAGGCATACAACCAAAGGCTTCCCGAAGAACTGATTCGTATGGATAATGCCAAAGTCGAACCTCTCATTGTCCGTTATGAAGCCGACAAAATCCACCTTGGGCGTTTCCGTCTCATCATAAAGCGTCATGACCATCGCTTTTCCCTCCAGGCTTAAATTCCAACGGTAATCCTGTCTAATGAAGCATCAAACAGGCTTAAAGCTATTTACCCGCCAAATCAAACAATTAAACCACGACTTTACATTTTATTCCGGTCAATCCACCGCACCACATCTGCGACTATCCTTTATATGGAGGCTGCTCCCTCTCTCCTTTCATTATACTATCGCATGATCCGCTTTATGAAAGATTGCCCGGACGCCGGACAGCATTGTCAACCCCATGCTTCCATGCTATGATGATTCCAATATGGGTTAGGGAGTGTATACATATGGCTCAAAGCGCTTACATTCATTTTGTTGAAGGCTCCGCCGTCGCTTCCATGACAATGGACGAACTAAAGCAGCAGCTTCTGCAGTTCAAAGAACAGCTGGAGCGGACTGGGAAACAACTGGGCTGGGATTATGCGGAGGCCGGATTCCCTTATACGATCGAAACCAAGCCGGACAGCGGGGGCCGCTGGTTTTATTTGAAGGGAACGAACTCCTTATATAAGTACATTGTTCTGGGAATGGCGGACTCCCAGGCGGCAGAGGGCACCGGCGCGAGGGAAATTCAGGTGGTCCTTCCCGACGGCTGCACCCATGGGGACAAAAGCAAAGGAAACGAATTGTGCAAATATTTGGCCCGGAAGAACAAAGCCGAGCTGAAACTTTTTAACGGCAGGACGATGTATTTCAACCCGCGGAAATAAAAAAGCCTCCCCTATGAGGGAAGGCTTTTCTCGTGCTTTATTGATTCTCGTCGTTAATAATCTCTTCATACACTTGAGAAACGCGGTTCCATTCCTCTTCGTCCTCAATGCTGACCAGGTAAGCTTCATCATTCTCTTCTTCAATGCGAAAAATGACGCCGTCCGCTTCAGGATCGTTGCGGTCCAACAGCACCGCATAGGCGTTGTCATTGGATTCAAAAGTGTACACAATGACCATCTCGCGCTCTACCCCGTTATCGTCGGTAACCAGGAATACCTCTTCTTCGTGCTCGTGGTCGCAGTTCTCATCATGTACGTGATCGCTCATCGGAAAGACCTCATTTCGAATGGATTGATTCTTCGTTGACAACCGGAGCTGCTGAGAGCGGCCGTCAACATCCCTTATCGTACCAAATCCTTCAAAACAAATCAATGAACACGCGGACGGCCCAATCGCTTATTGGGAAACGATCGTTTTCTCCGCAATGACGGTATAATCGCTGTTCTGATCCGGCTTGATCGAGAACTTGATGGTGTACTTGCCGCTTTCCGCAAAGTTTACTTTATAGAACGGCCAGGGGTACCAGAAGCTTTCCTTTTCCCCTGCTATAACCTTCACGTGAGGCTCAACCACTTCTTTGCCGCTGGGTGATTCTATAGATATTTTGAACGAATGGAAGCTCGTCTTCATGTTGTCGACCTGCGCGAACACCACGAAATCCAGAGTATCACCGGTCTTTACCTTGCCGAACAGCTGCTTGATGGAATAATCCTTGCTGACCTCCAACGCTGTAAATATCGAAACGTTCGGTTTGTACACGGACACCGTCTGTGTGGACGGCTCCCATTTGACAAGCGAATGCAAAGATTCGGATAACGCATCCACGGGTACCATGGCTTTGCCTTTCACCATAATCGCGGGGACATCGGATTCGGAAAACTGTTTTTCCGCGTTGTTGACCATCACTCTGATCTTTTCAAATCCCTGATAATCTCCCCATAAGGAACTTGCAAACACCGTCACTCCGCTCAGCGTGAAAAACAACCCGGATATTACAATTAATCTTTTGACCTTCATGCAAAAAACCTCCAGCGTTGATGTAGCTTTTATTGCTAGTTTATACTCCGTAATCGACAAAGAGTTGCGCCTGAGAAAGTATTTTTTTAACAAAGTCGAATTGTATTTTTATACCAATTATGTTATATATCATGTATCACTGTAAAAATCTATGTGAAAGGCGGCCGCCACGATGTCCCCGGTACTCACTCTGGAACTGCAAATCGAACAGCTCAAAGAGTCTCTTGAGAATGCGGCGGTACAGCACAAATATAACTTCCACCATCCGAGCGTACTCCAGATCAGCGAAAGATTGGACGAGCTCATCGTCGAGGCCATGAAGCGCAGGAATGACGATCTCCTTAACTGACCGTTTCAGCGGCTCCTCTTGCTCCGAAGCAACCACCTGAAAGATGCGGCGGCCGAGTGACCGACCCATCATGCGAGACTGTGCCAAATCCTCCGGTACGGCGGCTCCCCCTTCAAATTCGGCAATAAGCCGCGGAGCTTCCCGTCACTTTGTGAGGATATTTTTGCGAGTAAAAGGATTCAGGGGGTCTGTCTAGAATCCTATACAAAGTAAAGTATAGCTAAGGAATCGGAAATTTTTTTACTGGAGTGGTCTTAATGTTCTTTCAGTGGGCGAGCCCGGTTTTTATCGTTTACGTTCTATTCAGCTCCCTTGTGTTGCACAAATCACAAAATCCAATATGGTTGGTTATCCTTGCGGCATTATATATCGCCATGCACTTCGCAAGAGGCACAAAATCGAAGGCCTATTATTGGACCAAGCTTCCTGTTCTCGCGTTGTTTCACTGGGTTTCCTATCTGAACTGGTGCGCACCGTTGTATTATTTAATGGCGGGGGAGCATTTGTTTGAAACAAAGACCACACGGGGCAGGATAAGTACATTCATCGTATACTGTGCGTGTTACACGATTATTGCCTGCACGTTTCGATTGGAAGACCGTCAATTTTCCGCTTCGGAGCTTTTATTCACTGTGTTCGAGATTCTTTGCTTCATGTTCATTGCCTTTATCTTTCAACTTAAGACCTCTACCGACCAATATACAAGGCTGGCCAGCGTGGAAAATATGCGTTTAGCTTCGTACGATACTTTGACGGGTTTATATAACTACGAGGAATGCCACAGACAGCTGGAGACGCTGCTCAACAAGAAAATGAAGTTAGCCGTTGTCCTGATGGACTGCAATGACCTGAAATCGATGAACAGTTCCAAAGGTTTTCAGGGCGGAAACCGCTTGCTTCAGCAAATTGCCCAACTGTTAAAGGTGATGTTCCCTGACGCGCTGCTTATAGCTCGGTACGGAGGAGACGAATTCCTGCTTGCGCTGCCTGTTAATGAACTGTCCTCCATTCATAGGCAGCTGGATTCGGCGTTCCCCAATCTGACCGGGATTCAGCTTACCTACGGGATGGCCGTATATGGCATCGACGGGTATGGCAAGGATGAACTGCTGCTGGTTGCGGAGAAAAAGTTGTATGACCAAAAGCGCGAGCTGCAGCTGAAAGAAAAGGAGCATCTGCACCGGTCGGAGAAGCTTAGGGTTGTGGGCGAGCTTGCGTCGGGAATGGCCCATGAAATCCGCAATCCCCTGACGACGATCAAGGGCTTCCTCCAGCTTTCCAAAGTGAACGGGTACAATGTGGAGAATTGGTACCAGCTGATCATGCTGGAAATCCAGAGGATGAGCGAGCTTACAGCGGAATTTCTGCAGTTCTCAAAGCCGCATGTAACGCATTTCAAGGAGCAGCCGCTGCAGCAGATCACACAAAGAGTTGTCTCCTTGATGGAAACGGAGGCCGCCCGGCTGGGCCATCAAATCATCCTGGAGCAGCCCGAAGAACCGGTCAGAATTTTGATGGACGGGGATAAAATGGTCCAGCTGTTTCTGAATTTGATCAAAAATGCCATCGAAGCGATGAAACAGGAAGGCACTGTGAGCATTCAGTTATACACGAGCCAGACCCAAGGGATCATCAAGCTGACGGATACCGGGCTTGGAATCCCCCAAGATCAGCTCGATAAAATCTTCCATCCCTTTTATACGACCAAAGAGTCCGGAACGGGGTTGGGGCTTTCCATCTGCCATAAGATCGTGCAGGACCACAACGGGACGATGGAAGTCCACAGCACAGTCAACGAAGGGACCACTTTCGTGATCTCCCTCCCGATCTACGGGTCCGCGGAACAAGTTGAAGAACAGGCTGTCATACAGGCAACATCCGCTTCCTAGAGAATGGATTTCACCATCCTGACATGCGGAATGCCGGCGTCGTCGAAGGGCTCTGCGGAAACCGTCATGTAGCCCAGCTTCCGGTAGAAATTTTCAGCCTGGCACTGGGCATCAAGGACGGATTCCCGCTTTCCGCATAGCCGGGCGTCTTCCTCGAGAGCAAGCAGCAGCTTGGCGCCTATTCCAAGCCCTCTGTACCGTTGCCGCACGGCGATTCTTTGCATCTTCGCCTGGCCTTCGCCGTAAGGCCGCCATCGGGCAGCAGCGGCTTCCTCGCCGTCCAGCATAATAAGGAAGTGACGGCAGCTTCCGCCCAGCTCATCGAATTCGTCTACTTCCTCCTCCGCGGGAACTCCCTGCTCATCAACGAAAACTTCCATACGGATTTTAAGGCACTTGTCCAGTTCTTCTTGCCCAGCGACATGAATAACGTCCACGGCCAGCCCTCTCTTTACTCTAAAATATTTTGAACTTCTCTTTCTCGACTGCTCTCTGTATCTCAGCGAATCGCCAGCCCGCTTTGCTGCTAAGGGCAGAGCCGGCAGACTTCACTTCAAACGCGGCGAGTTCTTTGATATGATGGGTAATGGAATAGAGAATCCGCTTTTATTGAAGGGAGTTTTTAACGTGAATATCGCTTTTTTCTTACTGCCTAAGCGGGAGGTCATTACCACAACCCTTCATTCCACATTGCGACAAACTTTGGAAAGAATGGAATATCACCGCTACACTTCGGTTCCGATCTTGTCGGAAGACGGCAAATATGTAGGAACTGTGACTGAAGGAGACCTTCTTTGGTTTCTGAAAAATACCGAAAATATCACTTTTGAGAATGCACACAGACATACGCTTGCGGAAGTCCCGTTTAAAAGACACAACACGCCCGTCTCTGTTCAGGCTGACATGGAGGATCTGATTGAGCTCGCCAAGGTCCAGAACTTTGTGCCTGTAGTTGACGACTCCGATAATTTCATCGGCATTGTCCGCAGAAGCGACATTATCGATTACTGCGCCAAAAAGCTTTTTCACACACAATCGACCCAAACTAGCTAGCGCCCTGCCTGCCAGGCTTTTTCAAAGGGCCGTATGCGGATCGCCCGGAAATCTGATCGAGAATGCAGCTTTGACCGGCCCTCCAGGGTCGGCTTTTTTTAAAATTGCCTGCCGAAGCTAACACAGCTTGCGGAGCGCATCCTCGATCTCAGGCCTGGGCAGGTTTCCCGCTTCCAGTTCTTCCTCGGTTTTCTCCAGCAGCCTTTTATAGAAGCATTCCGCTTCATCGGTCCATTGGATATTTAGTGTCCGGTCCGCTTTCCTCTCTTTCAGCTCGTACAGCAAATCCTCGGCTTTGGCGAATTGACCCTGCTGTTCATTGTACAGAAACAAGCTGTATAAAGTCTCCTCCGGCAGCGAGAAAGATTTCATTTGGTGAATGAGGTTGTCCAGAGAGTACCGGTATTTTGCGGTAAAATTCTTGTTTTCAAGCAGGGCGACTCCAAGGAAGAGATTCAGGGCTTTGAGATTGTCGTTATAGCTTTGTTGCGTCCTGCCTTGAGCCTCGCCCAGATCCGCTTTTTCCTTTAACAAACGGGCCAGTATGAAGCATTTGTCCGGATTCCACGTGTCCCCGTAGCTCACAAGCTTCGCGAGTTCCTTATACGAAAGCGCGTCAACCGTTTTTGCGTTGATCCCGAGCAGCTCTTTGAGCAAATCGTCGGCCTGCTGGCCTGCCTCCTGCAGCTTATTTTCGCGTTTTAACCCAAGAATCCGGGCTACTCCTCTGGTCAGCTGTTCGATATACCTCATGAAAAAGT
Organism: Paenibacillus sp. JCM 18996; assembly: GCF_055392555.1. Lineage (NCBI taxonomy): Bacteria > Bacillati > Bacillota > Bacilli > Caryophanales > Paenibacillaceae > Paenibacillus > Paenibacillus sp. JCM 18996. Next base: position 631,591 of record NZ_AP043884.1, on the reverse strand, counting down.
CGTCTCTGTGCAAATCTCACTCCACCTCCAACCTATTTCATCAGCCCTCTCAGGCTGTGTTTGCCGCGTTTCTTGCGATCGGCGTAAGCCTGTCTCAGTTCCACGATTCTGGCAAAATAAGCTTCAGCCGCAGGATCGGGCTTATGGCAGGGGATTCGATACGCTGCAGCCAGCTCGCCGTTTTCCAAAACCATTGATATAGAGGAAGAATCCCCTTCCAAATACAATATGGGAATATTCCAGCTTCCTTCGTTCGAACTTTTTTGAAACCAATTCATGCGAATGCAAAAAGAACAGGTATAATAGTGACCTCTATGACAAATTCCCGAAGGAGTGACAGCCGCCTCATCCGGAACCCATGCTTGCTCGACTGTAATCATATGTAAAAACGCTCCTTAAGTAAGATTGAGTGCAAGTAATGATATCGCGGGAGCGCTTCATTTGGCAAGACAGCGAGGCCGGCAGGTGCGATTTACCAAAACCTCTACAAAATAAGCTGATAAAAAATGACATCCTGCCACGCGTCGAATTTGTAGCCGACCTCCTGCAGGCAGCCCACATTTGTGAAGCCGAAAATCTCATGCAGCCTGATGCTGGCCTGGTTGTTTCCCGTTATCGCGGAAATGACTGTGTGATGGCCAAGCTGCTTCGCCTGCCTGAGGATTTCGGTCATGAGCTGCTTGGCGATGCCTTGGCCCCAATGATTCGGGTCTATATACACGGAAAGCTCCACCGTCTTGGAATACGCAGGCTTCGTTCGGAACATCGACAGGCTGCTGTAGCCCACAACCTTGCCATCCTTGACACCGACAATCAGCGGATAGGCGCCGCCATAATGAGAGAACCATTCCAGCCTCTCTGCCAGGTTCTGTTCCTGCAAATCGAAAGTGGCTGCCGTTTCACAAACAGCGTAGTTATAAATATCCAGTATTTGCGGCACATCTTCTTTTACCGCCGGTCTGATCTCTAACATTTTCCCGTCCGCTCCTTCTGTTTGCTCTAGGCAAGACTACTCTCTTAGAGCATCTCTCAACCGATCCGACATTTCCCGCGTCACTTTCTTCAACTGCTGTCCGCGCGCCTTGGCCAGTTCCTGCTTCAGCCGTTCGTTCTCCAAGTGAAGCTCTTCGAACGCAGTGATAAAATCAAGCAGCTCCCGGCTCGTATAACCCGCGTCCTCAAACAGCTTGTCTGCAATCTTACGCAGCTGTGCGGGACGTGTGATGGAAGAATCACTCATAAAAGGCCTCTCTTTCGAACGCTTGAATAAAATATAATTATAAACAATTTTCCGGTCAAAATATAGTTTCATCTTCTGGGAGCATAAAAAAATCACCGCCGATTTCAGCAGATGATTTTTTATTTCAATAGACGTCATTTTTTTACAAAAATTCGTATTTTCTCCAGACAATAAACGACTGTATTTTTCGCTTGGTTCCCCCATAATGAGATAAAAAATACTAGAGAGAAGAGTGCAAGCGATGTCCGTGAATTCAAATCAAAATGTAAACACATCTTGTGAATTAGATATTCTAAAAGTTGCTCACTCTCTCGGAATAGAGCACGAACGTATGTTATTTTACATTTATTCAAATGAGGCTCAAGACACTGGTTCCGTATGCATATCAAAAGTGGATTCAGCCAACGCGATTTAGGAGGATATCAATATGAAGACGTTTATCGTAAAAGTGACCTATGGCAATGGCCAAGTTTCTATTCTAAGAGTGTTCTCTCTTGATGAAGTTTCGCACTTTCATAATGTGGTAAGCACAGAAGTGATAAAGTAGCCCCCATTCGGCCATTCATTCGCGCGTGATTCCAGACCAACTAAACCGAGAGCCTTCCCTGGCCCATTCCTCACTGCCATTTCTCACTCGATCTGCAAGTTAGCCAGAAGCTTTTGCCAGGGAAGCAGCAATCTCGCGTCCTGAAACAGCACCCTCGCTTCCGGATGAACGCCTCTTACTTTTTTATTAATTCAAAAATCGGAACAAAGCGTTTGTAACTGATGAGAATTGTACCCCGTACCGATAATTATTATTCCCTTTTGTTTTCCACACAATAAAGCCGTACATCGGACCAAAAAGAATGTGTTCCAATTTAAGGATGAACTCGCCTTCCGACGGAAAATTTAAATCGCTTTCAAAGCACAGCCCCCCAAGACTGATGTCCTCTACACGCACTAAAATTTTACGTGTGGTTATCTCTGTCTTTTTAATGCAGTGGATGGATAGAGAAACATGCAAAATTCCTTTTGACCGCTTATGCTGTCTTCTCTGATTGTAATCCAAGATATCTCTTCCCGCCTTTTTCCAAAAAATCATTATATTGTAGATATCGGTCTTCAATTGGTAATTATTTAGAGAGATTTGCGCAGACCGGTGGACAGATTTTGGGGTGGTCTATCGCCGGAATAAATTTATTTTCTCTAATTATAACAAATCCAAAGCCGGAAACCGTTAAATGTAATAAAACCTCTAGACTAGGAGTCATGCATGGATAACGTGGAGAAATCAGAGCAGTCTTTAAGCAAGTTTCAGAAAATAATTTATCTGGTAGTTATTCCTCTTGTGTTCGCTTCTGTGCTTGCCGTGGTGGAAATTGGATTGCTGCAGCAAGCAGGAAGCAAGAGCTTTTCTGGAGCTTTGATGAACGTCGGAAAAAGCGCTGCGTCCGGCGTGAATACTATTTCCAAGTTGGCAAGTAGTAAATCACCGGCAGACACAGCGAACAGCAAGACGCAGCCGGCTAAAACGACTGCACCTGGAACTGCCGACAGTGCCCAGCAGAACAGTGGTCAATCCAACTCTTCCGGCACAGCCTCAGGTTCGGGTACAGCAGTGCAAGACCCGAATTCCGGGACGAGTGCGGCACCTGCAGACATGAATGCGGATTTCAAGAAAAAAACTGATGAAGTTGCTTCCGCGTTTACCAAAATGTCGCCTGCGCAAGCCAGCGCAATTATTGGGAATATGTCGCTAAAAGACAGTGCTTTTACCATGTTGGGTATGAAAGCTCAGCAGCGGTCAGCTATATTGGCAAAGATGGATCCAAAAAAGGCGGCGGATATTTCCAAAACTTTGGCGGATTTCCCCCCTGACAGTACTGCCGATCCCGCTTCGGTACAAAAACAATTGGATCTTCTCCCAAGTACGCAGAAGCCGGTCGATGACCTGGTAAAAACATACAGCCAGATGCCTGCATCCAGCGCGGCTTTGCTGTTATCCGAGTTAATGAAAGCAGATCAGAATAAAGCTGTCAGTATTTTTGCGGCAATGGATGCCAGCTCAAGATCTCAGATTCTGGCAGCCATGAGCAATACCAAGACAAATCCGGATGGTATTAAATACGCGACGACTATAACTCAACAACTTTTGCAAACAAAATAATAGCGGTGTGCATTAGCGTTGACAAGTTATTAAAGATTTGTTATGATACTTCTTGTCGCTATAACACATGACTTGATAGCTCAGCTGGGAGAGCACCATCTTGACAGGGTGGGGGTCGTCGGTTCGAGCCCGGCTCAGGTCATAAAGAAAAACCCTTGCACAGCAAGGGTTTTTGCTTTTTCTGCAGAATTTTCAAACTGGACAGAGCGCGAGTTTTAGCCCTTGAGTAACATTGGAGTAACATTTTTTCTTAAAAATATAGCTGTCCCTGTCAAATACACAAATTCCATAAACGCTGGCGTGCGCATAATTCCGTTCCGTACCTATTCAGCAATTTCACGCGGACACGAATACGCGGCTCTACATAAACGTTATTCCGAAAGCGTTCGGTCGTATTTGGCCGCCGAATTTTGAACAGCCTTCAGACTGGACGAAAGATTGGGCGGCATGGAGTTCCTGTACGCAGCAAGTCGAGGTTGGTCGTATAAAAGAAGTTCCGCAGCAGCTTTTTTCAAATCTTCGGAGTCCGCTTGGAGCATAATCCGTTTCGTTGCGCCGTCCCAATGGACCTTTGATTTAGAGCCTCGCCTACAAAACGAAGCGGCACCATTGTATAACCATTGATTATTTTTGACGGCTTGTCAAGTACCACCTTATTTCCGTCCACGGCAGCCGTCCTGCTGTTTATAGCAAGCACAATGGTTTGGGCGTTCACCGTCAGCGTAACGCTTTGATCGTCGCAGTTCCAATCCACCTTGGCCCCCAATGCTTCGCCAATGAACCGGAAAGGAACCATAGTATAATTTCCGTCCAACACAGGAGGCGCCTCAACCGTCTTTTTGCTTCCGTCTATAATAACATCCGGGCTTCCTACCGTAAAAACAATCGAACCTGCCATCGAATTACTTGCTGTTATATCCTTACTGCCGGTAAATGCAAACGTTATGGATAAAACAGATGCCAAGAGCAAACAAACTATCATTCTACAGCTTAAGTTGAGCAATGGGCTACCCATTCATACACTGCATATCAATAAACACCCCCATAGATTGGGAGTGTTCATTTATAGCAGGAGCCTATAATTCTCTTGAATTAGTGCTCCACTCTTTTTTGAATTGCTCTAAAAATTGCTTCATATACTCCGTACGTTCATTTGCAATCGTTCTGCCTGACTCCGTATGCATTTCCTCGTTAAGCTTCAGCAGTTTTTCATAGAAATGAGTCACGGCGGATTGTCTTACACTGGGAAGCGGACTCCAATTTCCCAAGCTTTCATCAGGTGTAAACATAGGATTGCCATAGGCTCCCGCGTACATGAATGTCCGGGCAATACCGATAGCGCCCAAAGCTTCAATCCGGTCCGCATCCTGCAAAATTTTGCTTTCCAGCGTCATGTCGGCTTGATGACCCAGGAATCGATAGGACTCATGTTCCGCGATGCACTGTAATACTGCCTGTTTTTCTTGATCTGCCATTTCAGCTTCGTCAAGAACCTCTTCGATCATTTTTAATGCCTCGGGCCCCCAGTGGGGAATGCCGAATTGTTTTTCTTCCGGATGACAATAATCGTGCAAAAGCCCGGCAACAAAGCATATGTTCAAATTTGCCCCTTCCGCCTTTGCAAATGCTCTGGCCAGATTGGCTACTCTAACGACATGATAATAATCATGGCCTGTTGAGTCTTGACTTAATTTTTCATGCACTCGGGTATGAATAATTTGCAGCCCTTGATCCATTATCATGAATTAACCCCTCTTTACTGCGGGCGCAGTGGATCCTCGGATAATGAGAGGGAGTTCCATTACGCCTTCTTTGATTATCTTTTCGCCTTTCAATAAATTCATTAGTTGTAAGACACCCAGTTCCCCCAACTTGGCGGATGGAATGGATAAAACCGTCAATTCAGGTGTAAGCACTCGGGCAATATCCGTATCGTTTATACTTAACACTGATAATTCAGAAGGTATTTTTATTCCCAAATTTCGAGCCGCCTTATAAACGCCAACGGCAAAAAAATCATCGTCGCAAAAAATGGCGCTAACTTCAGGATGCTGTTTGATCAATTGTTCAACGGCTGAAGTTACATCATCCAAAGAAAAAAGACTTTTCAGGTAGTACTGTGGTTTGACACATATTTTGTATTCTGCCATCACATCTAAATAAGCCCGTCTTCTATCAACCAATGTTCTTCTGTCTACGTCTATCGTAATATGCGCAATATTGCGATGTCCAAGTTCTATTAAATAACGCAGCCCATTTGTAACGTTGTTATAAAAATCTAATGAGATGTTGATTTTGTCATCAATATCTGAATCAATGGAAATAAATTTCCCTTTAATAAAATCAGGTATTTCTTCGTTTTTCAGATCGAGCGAAAATAAAATAAAACCGTCCACCGCCTGACTCGCCTGGGTGTTCAGGATCAGTTTAAGCCAGTCCAGGTCATGCCCGACGTCGAGTAATAACAGAGTGTAGCCATATTGCCTCAACATTTCTGTCGCCTTTTTAATGGCAGGAATATAGACCGGGTTCTCGATATTAGGCACCACAAAACCGATCGTCATAGTAGAACCCATTCTTAGATTTCTTGCGGTTGTATTGATCGTATACCCTAATTCCTCGGCCGAACGGATGACTCTGTCTCTCGTTTCCTGCGACACCCGGCCCTTTTCTTTGCCGTTCATGACAAGGGACACTATAGATTGTGAGACGCCTGCTTTTTTCGCAACGTCTTTACTCGTGGGGTAACTCCCGTTAGTTTGGCGCATGCGGTCCTCCGGATTCAGCACCTATACAACAGATTCTGTTACACAAGGTAAGTTTGCAGTTCCTGCGCTACTTTTACCTCTCCAGCGAATGTTTTTTTCGCCTCTTGAATAATCCAGTTTTCATCTGTGTTAGGTGTAATGTGCGTGATAAGCAACGATTTAACTTGGGCCTCGGCAGCGATTTCCCCGGCTTGCACAGGATTCAGATGCGTTTTGTAAAAACGCCCGTTATCCGCATTTCCGGTTGCCTCGCATAAGAACAGATCGGCCCCTCGTGCAAAATCTGCAAGTGTGTCGCAAGGTGCTGTATCCGCCGAAAACACGATTTTTATTCCTTTATATTCAAATTTCATGGCAAACGCCGGAAAGCCGTGGTTCACTGCCGCAAAAGATACGCGTAACCCGCCAAAGCCTAAAACCTGCTGTTCAACATAGCCGATTTTAGGCAGCAGAGCTGAGAAAAAATCTTTTTCGCCTGCGACAAGGCTTCGAAATTCTTCATAAATCGGACCGTACTCATCCGGTTTTCCGAATACAAACTTTGGATGGCCCAACACTTCGGAAATGCCCTCCAACACCGCCTGTGAGCCATCCGGCACATAAACGGGTATTCGTCTGAGCTTGCGCTCCGTGCTGACTGTCATGCATCTTTCCAATAACAAATAACCTAAAGGCACGAGATCCAGAATGTGATCCGCATGCACATGGCTTAATACGATGGCATCAATTTCATCTATCGCACAAATTTTCATTGCGTTGCTCAGCGCTCCGCTGCCGCAATCGATCATGATTTTGGTTTCATCCGTCTCGATCAAATACCCGGAGGAGGCTCCGCCTCCAGCCGCCGGGAACCCGGCATATCTGCCTAATACATGCAGCTTCATCCTAAAGCCACCTCCTGATCATTCAATTGTTCCAACAGCAGCTTAGCGCATTCCTCATTATTTCTCGGGAGGATGAAATTTTGCTCTTTGCGCAGCTTATAAAACAGTTCAGCGAGTACAGGCAGTTTGATTTGATAAGATTCAAGCAAGTCCTTTTTCTTAAACGCGATCGCAGGATGTTCATCTAAAATTACTGCACCGCCCTCAATAAGAATCATGCGATTGCAGTACTCAAGCACCGCTCTCATTTCATGAGTGAGCATAATAATCGTATGTCCTTGACTGTGAAGTTTCTTTATATATTCGAGCATCTGCGTGGATGTCTTTGGATCGAGTCCTGTCGTTGGTTCATCTAGTATAATGACTTCCGGCTTAAGGATAACAACAGAAGCAATCGCAACTCTTCGTCTCTCTCCCCTGCTCAAAAAATGAGGATGCTGGTCACGGTACGACGAAATTCCGAGAACCTCCATAACCTCATCAACTTTCGCTTTTATTTCCTGCTCAGCAACTTTTCTCAGTCTTAGACCATAAGCAATCTCGTCATAACAAGTTTTATTAAAGAACTGAAAATCCGGGTTTTGAAAAACGTAACCGATTTTCTGGGCCACTTCAATCCGCCGCATATTCCGCAGACGCTCCTCGCCCAGTAAAACGTCCCCTTTGCTCGGCGCCATTAATCCGGTTAACAGCTTGGCAGTCGTAGTTTTTCCCGCGCCGTTTTGCCCTACCAGACCAATAAAATCCCCTGCGTTCACAGTAAGATTGAGATTGCTGATGATGTTTTGCCCTTTGTAGTAACCAAAATCCACCTGATGCATGGAAAGCAAGGGCTGCCTGAAGTTTTCATTTTCATCTTGATGTTGAATTGGCTGTTTGCCGCACGTAAGTGCATATTTATTTATTAATTCATCCACTGTCAATGGTATTCCCCCGGAATGAGGCGTGACAGCAGCCAGCATTGAATCCAGTTCAACAATTTGAGGAGGCCGCAGTCCCGCTTTTATAATAAGCTCCTGATTACCAAAAATCTCTTTAGGAGTTCCTACCGCCTGCAGCTCTCCTTGTGAAACGATCGCCACCCGATCCGCATAGGGAGACAGCATATCAATGTTATGATCGATGAATATGACAGTGAGTCCGAGCTGTTTATTTAACTCAGAAACCTTCTCAAGTACAGTCGCTTTTCCGATCGGATCCAGCTCCGCAATCGGCTCATCCAGCAGAAGAATCGGTGCCTCCAACGCCAAACAGGCAGCAATGGATATTCGCTGTTTTTGACCGCCGGAAAGTTTGTCCGGGGAGGTTTGCAGCAAATGCGATAAATTCATGATTTCCGCCACTGCTTGAATCCGCTGTTTAATTTGGGCCGTCGGAGTACCCAGATTTTCAAGTCCGAAAGCGAGCTCATCTTCGACAGAAAAATTTACAATCTGCCATTCCGGGTCCTGCAAAACAGTTCCTATGGTCTTGATCAGTTTGTTCGGATGATTGTCTCTTATCAGAAAGTCTAAAACCTTGATCTGCCCTGCGGTTTCACTTCCCTCAATTTCATGAGGGATAATGCCGTTGATAGAAAATGCCAAAGTGGACTTGCCTCCGCCGCTCGGACCCATAACCGCTAAAAACTCGCCTTCTTTCACCTCCAAAGAAATCCCCTTAAGGTTCAAGCTTTCCTCTTTGCCGTAACGGCAGCTGTAATCCTTGATTTCAACAACAGTGCGCTCCATGACAATTCACCTCACTTCCAATCAGCTAATAGAACGACCAGAATGATAACAAAGAAAACAACGATAAATCCCCAATCCGTTTTCCTGAATGCCGGACAAAAAATTCTTGTTTTTTTCCCCGGAATGCCAAAAGCTCGCAATGAAAGAGCGAAGCTCATCGTCCGAAAACGTTTCAGCATCAAAAAAATGGCTGGTATGCTTGTGAGCATAATCCCATTTTTAAGTTTAGCGAGCCTGGAAGCACCATCAAAATCAATACCCCTCGCTTTTTGAGCTTCAACAATCTTTTTGATATCCTCCAGAATGTTTCCCCAGAACTTGAGCGTCATTCCAACAGCAACGGACACCTTATGGGGAACTCCCAACTTTTGCAGTCCGACCACGAGCTCTCTGTTAGTAGTCGTGGTCAGCAGCAGAATATAACCGAACACCCAGATGATAGATCTCAAAGACATAGTCACGGCTTTGATGACGGAAAATTCCTTCAGCCGGTAAGTAAAGCCAAACATCGTTGTCTGCCAAAGCACATGACCCCCAAGGTCGACAAAAAGCCAGGAAACGGCGGTAAGCAGTACAATGCCCCAGGCCGGGAAAAAATAAAATAATTGTTTCTTTCCAATTCTGGCGAGCAATATGAAAAAGAACAGCAGAATCACCAATATTAAATTGGTGATCATCTGCTTGGTCAAGAGGGGGACAATCGCTAACAAAACGGCGAACGTAATAATTTTGGAGACAGGATGAAGCTTATGAAAAAAGGAATTTCCAGGCGAATAAAAACCTAATTCCCCCATTTAGCGCACGCCCTTTCTAAAACATAGCTGACTTAAAACATACTTTTGAATTTTAGCCCCGCCTTGCGAATATAAGGAGATACGACATTCAGCAAAATAGGACCGAGCGTAACCATCCAGATAATGTTGCCAAGAATTTGGATCGGATACAAAGTTTTTAATCCAAGCGAGAATGGGACCATGCCGTTCATACTGATATTCCATAATACAACCAGCAATTGCACGGCGGCGGTAAACAAGCAGATGATGGAAAAACGCAGCCAATCTTTGAAATTGTCTACTGTATCTTTTCTGTACAATAGAGCAGGCAGCATGGCGGTGATGACTTGGGAAAGGTTCGCCGGAATCCATACCAAAGGATTCATGCCTGCAGGAAGCTGTGAGATATTAACCCCTAGGACCAAACCTAGCGCTCCCCAACCTTGAAACCAGATACCAAACGCGGGTGCAACTCCGGCTGCCGGATACGTGATCTGCATTCCGAAAATTTTCGGAGCAAACCTTGAAATATAGACTAAGGCAGCAAAAACTAACGCGGATACAACTACAGCAACTACCCGGGTGGCCGCTCCACCTTTCAGCTCCGAAGGGGCTGTTTGAATACCGGATTGATTATCCACACTAAAGACCTCCAATAAATTAATTAAGTTATACGTATAACTTAATTAAAGATTATTATAAAACTATCATCGCAAAGTAAACTGCATAATAAGAATTAGTAAAGGCCATCAGTAAAAAAACAGCCTGTCTCAAGGACGACTGATCAGAGATTTTTATGATTTTAGGAAGCGCTAGTTTCATCTTCACTTAGGTTAGGAGTAAATTGTTCTCTTCATTTCTCTATCAAAGCCTAGGCTGTTTAAAGAACTTCCTTAACAAATAGAATTAAAGAGCACGCTCCACAATTTCCGAAATATCCAGTGTCGCCACCCGCTCTTCCACTTCCTTAAAAAACCGGAGAATATCCGCATGCTTCTTGCTTTGGGATGGTGGCCGTAAAGCCGGTTCGTCTTTAGGTCGAGCGCCGCCAGTAAATGCTTGACGCCATGAGGCCGCGTATAAGTAGCTCGAAGACGCTTGGGCCGACGCTGTTGGAACCACCCTTTGCCGCGGTAGGGCTGAAGCGATAGCGGGCCGAATTCGTCGATACACATTTCCCGCTTCCACGTTTTTGAATGCGTTAATCAACGAAAAAACAACCCTCCAATTGAATATCAGCACACACTTACTGCATAGCCTTTTTTCTATTACCTACTTGAAAGAGGTCTTATGTGCCTGCTTATATTTTGAATCTCTATAAATCCGAAGCCTGTGAGCACAAGTGGTTTTGGTTTTTTCCCATTCTTCAACCCGTTCACTCCACTTGTATTATTCGATTTGCTTGCAATTTCGGAGCGTCCGTTCTTCTCCCCATTTTTCTTTTAAGCAAATTGAGGAAAAAATGGCTGTAGATAGCAGTAACTGACCATCACAGCCGTTTTTATGATCTTTTTGTCCAGCGAGTTTGATTTATAGTGTGATCTTCGCATAATTTTTGCAGGCATTTCTGAATCATAAGGAGGGACCATATGGATAAACCAAGGAGGCAGCGGAGAAGTGAATGAATACAATCGGAACAATGGCAGAACCTCTCTATCTGTAGAAGAACTGCTTGAACAAGTCGAGGGAGCAACCATGAGGCATGTGAAAAACAAAGAGGACAGCACCAACGAAGAACAACCGACGGCATCGGAAGAAGGTTTAACATAGTGCTGTATAACTCCGGAGCGAAGAAACAATCCTATAGCGGTTTACAACAATGACAGAAAGGACGAACCATAGATGCAAAACAAAACCGAGAACGCCGAACTGCGAGATTTAAAAACAACTGCCAACGCAGCCGTGAACATGCACAAAACAATAAAAACGGACAAACCGGTTTTGATCCAGGAAACCGACGGTCCAGGCAGAGTTATGGACAATGAGGGTGAACAATAGACTTCTGGTCACATGAAACCTATTGCGAAAAAATAAACATTCCGATGGATCGGAGTGTTTATTTTTTGTCCAGCTCATTTGATTAATATCCCCAGTCATAACGCACAACAATAATGGAGTTAAAGGAGCTTTTTTGTGCTATCAACATATGCCGGTTTTTCTAAGTACATATATTAGTCCAAGCATTGAATGATAGAAATTCATATAGTACCAACGTAATACAATTTCCACTTTTTGACGAAGGGAGTTATGTGATATGAGAAGCGTTGGAGCTGTACTGGTTTTGTTTATTCTGCTGGTAATCATAATTCGTTCAGTATGGGTTTATTAATTTCGAAGTAAAGTACGGGAAATCAGCCCAGTTGTTTTAAACACTGGGCTTTATATTTGAACACCATTTATTAACACTTAAAGCTGGCTATCCATTCGGGATAACATACCTAACCGCAGTACCCATGGCGAGAAATCTCGCAGCTGAGCTTGCTATGGGCATGATCGTAACGCCTATGACCGCGTCCGCGTTATGTTGAACTGCAATTATAGCCAGCTCCTCCAATGCCGCTTCGTAATCTTCCATCTTCTCACCGCTCCGGACCGTCAGTATTGCTTTAATTAACTCATATTTGTGCGGCAGCGAATGGACTGTGAACACGGGGACAGCCAGTCCAGTATCCTTTTTAACCAGCATGGGCAGCGCTCCTTTACCGCAAGAAGTGTAAGCGTTCAGACCTTCCGTATTAACTTTCATCACGAACAGTATCAGAAAATCTGCTTCCATATATATGCGTTTAAGTGACGCAGTATGCGCTGCCCGCTTAAGCGGAAACCGATTATTTTAATAACAGGCCTAACCCCCGCCCCCTGGCTTTCTGTAAATAATAAGACGCGATTGCGATATCAAATACGGCCATTCCCATAGGATTGAAAAAAACCGGCTCGCTGCTGTCCAGGAAGGCTGAAGGCATTGTTTCACGATCCCCGCAAATCAGCTCCTGCAGGGAAAACACATCGCTGGCGGTTAATCCTTTTTCTTTGTGAAGCATCTCAATATCCGTATTTTCGCGGCACACTTCTTCCCAATCGTCGACAACCACCGCTTTGATCCCTTCCACAGCTTCAGCTGTAAAATCCCTTAAAGAAACGTTCAGCAGCAGGCTGCCTGGCTTAGGCTTACAGTCAATGTAGCGCTCAGGAGAAACCGTACAAGTCATGACCACATTTGAGCTGAGATAAGCTTGCTGCCAGCCTTCTACCCACTCGATTTTCTCCGGATGAAGCAAAACCGGTTCCTTATTATCCGGTCGTATGTCGTGGACTTTTACTCTTTCTATTCTGTCCCCGAACATTTCAATGCACATGCTATAGTGGAAACGGCCGATCGGCCCCCAGCCGATAATGCCAACCTGCGCTGTGGACAGGCCGCGGCTGTTCGTAAACCATTTCAACACGGTGCCGCTGACACCCGCTGTCCTGATTGCGCTTACCAGGGAAGATTGAATGATGGCCTCCGGCACCCCTGTGTCCGCGTCATTCAACACCACCACGCTGTGCGCTCTAGGCAGCCCTTTGCGCAAATTGCCCGGGAAGCTCGCTATCCATTTGATACCGGCCTGGTGAAAGCTTCCCCCCACGTAAGCCGGCATTGCAATAATCCGGTTCTCCGGCTGCTTATACCGCAAGTAAGGCTTGACCGGCTGGACAAACTCGCCCTTGCGCATGGCATTTAGCGATGTTTCAATCACCCCGATGATTTCCGGCCAGTCGATGCCGATTTGAAGGATATCCTCCTCGTTCAGATAGATCATTGTGCTCCCCTTTTCATTCCGGCTGCCAGCCAAAATTGTCAAGCACCCAAGTATCCGAGTACACTGTATCCAGATATCTTTCTCCCCGGTCCGGAAAAATCATTACACAGGTGGATCCGGCCGGAATTCTGTCCTTTAGCTTCTCGAACGCCGAGAAAACTCCTCCGGAGGAACCTCCCGCGAGAATCGCTTCTTCCCGGACCAGCTTACGGCAGCCTTGAATGGATTCGATATCCGATACGTACACTACTTCTTCGACGAGCTCTTTCGGGCAAAGCTCAGGCGTTATTACCGCGCCAAGTCCCGGCAGCAGCCGTTTCGAGGGCGGCCCGCCGAAAATAGCGCTTCCTGCCGCGTCCACAGCAATCAGCTTGGTGCGCATGCCATAGTCCTTCACATACCGGGCGCAGCCGTTCAACGTCCCGCATGTGCTAACACCACAGAACAAGTAATCGATCTGCGGCAGCAGTTCGACGATCTCTTTCATCGTCGTATTGTAGTGGACCAGCGCATTCTGCGTATTAGCGTATTGATTAGGCCAATAGCTGTCCTTCACTTCAGTGAGCAGCTCCTGCACACGCTTCAATCTGGCGGTCAAAAATTCCCCTGTATCCGGATCGGGCTCGGATACATATTCGATCCTGGAATTCAGAGCTTGCATAATCCGCAGATTTTGCTTCGTTGTCTTCGGATCCACCACCACAATCAGCCCCAGTCCGTGATAAGCGCATACCTGAGCGAGCGAAATAGCCATATTGCCCGAGCTCGATTCTATCACCGTGCTGCCAGGCCGAATGATGCCGGATCGCAGCGCTTCCGCCAGAATAGCCGCTCCGGGACGATCCTTGGAGCTTCCTCCGGGATTCATAAATTCCAGCTTCGCGTACACTCTGATGTCATTTTCCCGTCCAATTCGGCTGAGCCTAACTAAAGGTGTGCGGCCGACTGCCGACAAAATCCCCTCTTGTTCGTACATAGCTTCCCTTCTTTCAAAAGCTTTAACTGTACAGCTTCTTGGATTTCACATTTCCCCGGCTCCAGAGCTCATCCTTCTCCATCCGTTCTATTTTGATTTCCTGCAGAATTCCGTTTGCGATCATTTCGCCGATTTCCGGGATCTGGTTCTGGATTCCCTGTCTGATGCGTAATCTTGCCTCTTCATCCATCGAACGGCTGCGTATATAAACGATGAGCCGATTATCCTTCACCCGGACCCGTACGCTGGCCTCGTTTAATTCTTTATATATAACTTCCTCGATATCGTATATCGAAATTTTCTCTCCATGCTTGACTTCAGTGCCGACTCGTTTAACAATGGCCTGGAACGTCTGCCGCTCCCTGCCTCCCACCGTCATCGTACACAAATCACGGACTACATCGTAGGTGACGAACCGGATGGCGGGAAAATATTGCCGTGTCAGAGAAGTTACCACCAAAATATCTTCCCTGCCGCCCAATGGCTCGATATCCAATCCCACTGCCTTCGGCTGAACGCCTTCCGCGAACAGCCCGTCAACCAGCACGTACTTCTGAATCGAATGGTCAAAATAAGCGACCGTGCCGATCTCGATCGATCCCAAAGTGTCCAGGATATCCTCCGGACGGATATTTAATAAGGATGCGGCTTTTTTTTGCCATTCAAGCGGCGCGGGCTCGCCCACCAGAATCACTTTGCGGATGCCTAGAGCGGAAGGTTCCTGTGCCGTGTAGAGGAGACTGTCAAGAATGGATGGCATCGTATACAGCAGCCCCGGCTGAAAATACTCCAGCTTCTTCACATGCTCTCCGATCGGGCTGTCAAAGGCGATGTCCAGGCTGGAAATACCCAGCTGCCGGCAAATTTCCGAAGCGGTGCCCGCCGCATGGCCGGTGCCCATATCCGACGCGGCTTTCCTGATCCCGCTGCCCGTAAGGAAGTCGCCGAACAATTTTACCTTCATTTGAATGTACCGCTGATCGTCTTCTTTTGAATAGAAAATCGATTTTCTTCGTCCTGAGCTCGTTCCGGAGGTGCGGTACACGCTCAACCCGTGCCCATGCATAGGCTCATTATAGTAATGCTTCTCCAGAAGCTCCGCGGTCATCAGCGGCAAACGGGCTATGTCCGCAGTATCCTTTTGCTGTAACAGGCTGCTGTACCAAGGGAACAAAGATGTCATTTTCTCCAGCTTATCCGCCAAACCCGCGTTCGTTATCAATCGACGACCTCCCGGTAGTTGCAAAATACCCTCTTGTCATATATATGTAGGCGGGTCTGACCGCGTTCTTTCAACACAGAACATTCCCTTAACAAAATAGTCGGGTGCCTCAATCAGAAAAGGTCCCATTCCCGTATCGTATAGAAGGACAATCATGACATCATCCGGTCAAAACAAAGGGGCCTGCCTATGGACAAAAAAAGCCAATGCGTCAGCAGCAAGTGGAGGAAAACCGAGGTGCTCATGAAGAGCGGTGAACTGAGAAAGTATATTCCGGAAACGAAAAAATGGAGTACGCAAACATTGAGGGAAATGCTGGACCGGTATATCATGGTGTACCTTAAGCCGGACAGGGGATCGTGCGGTGTAGGCGTCATGAAGGTGGAAAAGCTGGCCGGTCCGAAAGCGGATGCGACCTATTCCTATCATACTGCGCGTAGAATTCGTCAGTTTCAGAGACTGGAAGACCTGGAAGCAGCTTTGGAAAATCGAATCGGAGAGAAGCATTATTTAATCCAAAAAGGCATCCGCCTGCTAAAATACCAGAAACGGAATGTGGATATTCGGGTGATGGTGCAGAAGAATCTTGAGGGCCAATGGGAGACCACGGGCATCCTCGGTCGGATGGGGCCTCCGGGCTCCGCGGTCACCAATATATCCGGCGGAGGCGATATTTTGGAAGTAGCGGAGCTGCTGGCTCCATATGGCCAAAGCAAGACGGTCAAGGACAAATTGAAGCGGCTCGGGCTTGAAGTAGCGGCGCATTTTGAGCAAAGCTTTCCCCGCATGAAGGAAATTGGGATTGATGTCGCCATAGACCGCAGCATGAAGCTGTGGATCCTTGAAGTGAATACGAAGCCTGATCCCCGATTATTCAACAGGCTGGACAACAAACAGACCATCCGCAGAATCGTCCGCTATGCCAAGGCTTACGGTCGTACAATGGACCTGACACCTTCAGCAAAAAGAAAAACCCCTTTACCTTAACCCGAGAGATTCGGATTAATGTAAAGGAGTTTTTTGGTGCCGAGGACCGGACTCGAACCGGTACGGTAGTCACCTACCGCAGGATTTTAAGTCCTGTGCGTCTGCCAATTCCGCCACCCCGGCTTAGGATGTCAACGGAAAAGCGTTGATATGATGTTCGGTAAAGATTATTTTATTCCAATCCACCTATTAAATCAAGTGTTCGGCACAGGATGCACGCTGTATACATCAGGTGCGTGGAGCCTCAATGTAATGCTGGTTTTATCTATCACCGCCGGCTTCATTTGTGGCTGTCGTCAGTTAGTGCTAAGATGGGAATATCACGAAATGATTAGGTGGCATACAATTATGAGCATGATCGAATTAAAAATAGCGGCTATCATCACTGTATGGTTAATTTTATACAAAAAATTTTATCCGGTGATGTTAAAATGGATCAACCATTACAGAGGAAACGGGCAATAATAGAGCTGAGTTGGCTGCACCGTCCTCGCATAGCCATAAGTCCTCGAATGGGGCAATGAGGTGCCGTAACAACGGTTTCGTGACCAAAACGTTAGCAAGCCCGCTGAATCGCTCTATTTTCGGGAGCAAAACAATGGGCTTGATTGGTATCTTTTCGATTAAATCCTTGTACAGCAAGGGTTTGATTAAGTGGGCCCTGAGGGACTCGAACCCCCGACCAATCGGTTATGAGCCGACCGCTCTAACCAACTGAGCTAAGGGCCCTTATTGCCTTATATGACGGTTTTAATAAGTAAATTGGTTGCGGGGGCAGGATTTGAACCTGCGGCCTTCGGGTTATGAGCCCGACGAGCTACCGGGCTGCTCCACCCCGCGACAGTAGCTGTAATAGCGACAAAAATAAATATACACTATATCCCGACCAGTAGTCAACTGTTTTTTTAAGGATAAGTTAATGGATGTACCGAACGCCGAAACGCCCCTTTTTCGAGCGGAAAATTTCCACCTCCTGAGGACACTCGTAGCCGTAAATCCACCAATCCTCTTCCATCCGTTTTGCCAGACAGCCGGCCTGAAATTTATTGTCGTATAATCGGGACCAATAGACCCATTTCATCGCCCATCTCTCCTGTTGAACATTTATCTGGTAAATGTAGTATAACCATTTTATATGCGCTTTATTGTGGTGCTTCTGCAGTGGATTTCTTTTAAATCGTTCTCGGAATATAATAAATAGAAAAGCTGCCGCTTTATTTTGAGGAAAGGTGGGGTTTCCATGAATTTCGGTACCGTGTGGTTTCCATCCAAAGAAGTGCAGGACATAGCTGACAGCTATCGCAAACGTTATGACCCCCATTACAACTTGATCGCTCCGCACATCACCGTTCGTGAGGCGGAAAATTGGGACGAGGCCCGTTTGAGCCAGGCGCTGGCGCATTTGGAACAGGTTACGGAAAAGCTGGCTCCATTCTCCATTTGCTTCAACCGCTTTAGTTCTTTTCAGCCCCAATCTCCCGTGATCTATCTTGCTCTGGACGAGACGCAGGAAATGAACCGGTTATACGGTCAAGTTTGTGCCGGAGTCCTGGCGGAGCCGAATAAGGCTGCTTATACCTTCACTCCTCATTTGACAGTCGGACAGCAGATGGGCCCGGACGAATTGAACGATGTGCTCGCGAGTTTGAAAAATATCAAGATCCACCTGGCCTGCAAGGTAGAACGGCTGGATCTGCTGCAGCAGGCCGAGAACGGCGTATGGAGCGTATATCAAACGTTCCTGTTACGAGGTTAGGTCACCTGCATTTAAAAGGACCGGCAGGGTATCATCCTGACGATCCTTTGTTTAGTATATGCTTTGCCTTATTGTTTGAAGGTTGCGACCAACCGCTTGGCTTCGCCGTTCGGCGTGGTGATCGACTCGTACACATTGACAGTCACCGGATACTCCATTTGCTCCGTGGTAGAGTCGAACATAATATTGTTCTCCCCGGAGATGATCCGGTTCGGACCGGTGAAATTCAAAGCTTTAGTCGAAATGACTCTGCCTGCCGTATCCAGAAGCTCGAATTGCAGCTTAGAGAAATTGCTGTCGACAATTACCTGGTCCGGACGTTTAATGTCAAGCCACAGCTTCAATTTGTAGCCGTAAGTCCTTTGAATTGTGAAATTGGAGCTGATTCTCCAATCCATAATTTTCATACTGAAAGGATACATCGAAATCTGGTCGGGCTCAGGCAGGGCTTCCTTCAAAGCGACCCGGCTTGCGGAAATCGTCGTTTTGTACGGCGCAGCGCTGACAGTATCCTGCAGCTTCAGAATCAGGCTTTCTTTCGTTTCCGAAGGCGGAAGGATAAAAGAATAGCTTAAGGAAAAAGCGGTATTCGGCATTACTTTCTGAGTCGTAATGTTCTGGCGGGCTCCCGTATAAGCGAATCCGTCTTTGCTGGCAAGCTCGGCCTGGAAGGCAGGAATCGCCAGCGGACTATCGCCTTTGTTCATAAGCTTGAATTTGGCGATCGCCGTTTTATAGCCCTCTCCTTCGTTTTCATGCACATTGAGCTCCACCAGCGACACATCCATATCCGGAGATACAATCGGGTTCATCGGATCGAATTTCAAAGGATTGCCTATCTGATAGATCGCAGCAGCCATAGATTCTATTGGATTGGAAGAAGGCAGGATGACATTCAGCCGGCCAACGGTATATTGTACCGGTGCAGCCGCCGGGCTTTCCCCAAGGTTGAATTTTTCCTGAGTCAGCAAATTCAGGGAAATCAATTGTGTGTCAAGCTCGGTAGGGATAGCATAATGGATGTATTTTTTGTCTCCCGGCTCAACCGTCACAGGCCCTTGCTCCACCCTTTTTCCACTGAACACCTTTTTGTCGCTCTTACCGTCGATAACAAAATCAGGTACGGTTTCCCTTGAAGCCGTTCCATTCTCAACCAATAATTGGATCAAAGCCGTCGGAATCTGCCCCGAAACATCGTTTGTAATGCTCACCGGCGTATACTTGAGCGGAGATTGCAGGGACGGGATCGCAAAGCTTTCTCCCCACTTTTTCAAAGCGGAGGCGTCTTTAAAAACCGTACCGCTGCCCTGCCAAGCCTCAGCCGTGACCGGAACGTTCAGCACCGGGGTCTCCTGCTTGGGGTACACATACAAATCGACGTCGACCCAGCCGATTTCTTTAATAGTAACGGTATCGATCCGGTCAATGGTTGCCATATAGCTTAATTCCTGCTTGGTCTTGGGCTGTACCGATTTAGGGTTGGATGCGCTGGGCTTCAGCGTGTACTCCACTCCTTCGTCGGTACGGAACCGAAGCTCGTAGTCCGGGACCCTGACGGGTTTCGAAGCGTTGTTTTTCAAGCGAATGACCACCCCGAGGCGGGTCCCGTCAGTCACTTTCTCATTGAGTACAGATTTGATCTCCACATCAAGCTGGTCGGTCAATTTATAGGAAGCCTGGGTATGTACGGAATCGGCAGCGGCGGGAGCTTCGTCGGCGAAGGCGGCGTAGCCTTGAGTCAAAAGGGTCGATGACAGGATGACGGTTAAAGCTGATTTTTTCCACTGGATTATCAAGTTGTTTCCCTCCATAAAATCGTGAATGATGAATTGGAACGATTACTGTTTGGCGAGCTGCACTTTCTCTTTATCTTTCAGTTGATGCTGCCCGGAGATGACGAGCTGCTCATTCTCTTTCACGCCGGAGAGCACTTCCTGGTAAAGATCGTTCAAGCGGCCTAACTGTACTTTTCTTTTCTCGACGGTATTATCGCTGTTATAAATAAAAACGAAGG
Source organism: Paenibacillus sp. JCM 18996 (assembly GCF_055392555.1). Lineage (NCBI taxonomy): Bacteria > Bacillati > Bacillota > Bacilli > Caryophanales > Paenibacillaceae > Paenibacillus > Paenibacillus sp. JCM 18996. The sequence goes on along the minus strand of NZ_AP043884.1, from coordinate 611,289 downwards.
TGTCTCCCGCTTCCCTTACAATGCTGGATGTCGGGACAGACGTCACGATCTGGTCGTTGTCCTCAGTCAGCAGCAGCTGCACTTTCATGCCCGGCTTCAATTTGTTGTCACTGTTTGCGACTTCCAGTTCCAATTGGTACGCCTTCGATTGAGCTCCGATCACATCGGACAAATAGGTGACGGTTCCCTTTGTTTTCTCGGCGGAGCCTGGAAGGTAGAAGCTGATTTCCTGCTTCCCCCGGACAAGAGCTGCCGATACTTCCGTTAAATCCGCACGGATTTTGATCGGGTCCATCATTTGAATCTGCCCTGCTTTAAATCCCGGAGACAGTGTCATTCCCGTTTCAATGGGGAGATCTGTAATAATTCCGCTCGTCGGCGCTTTAATCTCCATATTGCTGATGGAACGGTCCACTTCCCTGATGGACAGTGCCGAAGATTCCACTCCGACCTGCAGCTGCACGAGCGGATTTGTGCTTTCCAGCGTCTTCAGCTCTTTCTGCGCCATATCGAGATCCAGCTTGGTGTTATTCAGTTGCGTTTCAAGTTGATCAAGCTGGAATTTGGTGACTAACCCTTGGTCGTAATCGTTTCTCATTTTATTGTAGCTTTTCTGCTGATCCTTCAGGGCCTGCTCGGTTTTCGTAATGCCGTTCTGCATTTTCGTTTTGTTATTGTTAAAATCCTCCTGGGCTTTTCTCAGCTGCTCCTGAGCACTCTTCATCCCCAGTTGGGCCTTCTCCTTCTGCAACGAAGCATCGGTCGTATCCAGCCGGAGGATGACCTCGCCTTTCTGCACGGAATCTCCGCGTTTTTTCAAAATTTGCTGCACATCCCCTCCGGACTTGGCGACAATATCCATTTGGATGGAGGATACCACGTCCGCGATTTGCTCCAGCGGGTCGCCGATTTTTTGCTTCGTTACACCGGTGACTTTTACGGTCTTGATCTGCTCAGCCTGAGCTGCCGGCTTCGGGTCTTTGGCGTTTCCGGCGGCCTGCGCGGTGCAGCCCGACAGCACGGCGGCAGTAAGGACGACAGCTCCGAATAATTTAAAATGGCGGTCTGCGTTTGCTGACAGAAATGGATTCATTTTGTACGATTCTCCTTTTTCCCTCAAATCTTATTGTACAGCGGGTAAAGCAGTGTCTGCAGCCGGATTGTGCCTCTTCTTGAACAGCCGCGACAGGCGGGACATGACCGAACCGATGAGGCTGTATACTACGGGTACTACAACCAATGTAAGAATTGTGGAAGTGGTCAGACCGCCGATGACGACAACTGCCAAACCTTTGGAAATGATCGTTCCTTTCGATAAACCGAGCCCAAGCGGCAACAGCGCAATGATTGTGGCTGCCGCTGTCATGATGATCGGTCTGAGACGTGTTATGCCTGCTTCTACCAACGCATCCTTGATGGAGCAACCGGTCTCCCGCAGCTGCTGCACTCTGTCAACGAGCACGATGGCGTTGGTGACGACAATCCCGATCAGCATCAGGAAGCCGATCAGAGAAGTGATGTTAACCGATTCGCCTGTCACCAGAAGTCCCAGAAGCCCTCCGATCGCCGCAAGCGGCAGGGAGAAAAGGATGGCGAACGGCGCGCTCGCGTTTCCGAAGGCCAGAACCATGATCAGGTAAACGATAAAGATGGAAGCTCCCATGGCTATGAACATTTCCATAAAGCTTTTGTTAATATCGTCGCTTACGCCTTTTACTTCCCGGCTGATGCCTGAGGGCAGTTCAAGCGCGTTAAGTGCTGCGGATACCTTCTTGCTCACCCCGCCTTTATCGACGGCATTGATCTTCGCATTCACTTTCAGCACCTGGTTCTGGCTCTCCCTGCTGATCGCTACCGGGGCGTCCAGCTCCCTTACTTTTGCAATATCGCTGATTGCCACCGTTACGCCGGTCTGCGTCTTTATGGTGAAGGCGCTGATCTTAGCTACCGAGTTTTTGAAGCTTGGGTCCACTGTAACTTTCGCCTTGAACAGGATGTTGTCAAAACGCAGATCACCCAGTTTATCCTCTGTAATCCAGCTGCGTACCGTCTCCAGAACCTGCGCCGAAGACAAACCGTAAATCCTTGCCTTATTCTGGTCTACCGAGATTTCGATTTCTTTCTTTGATTCGCTAAGCGAATCTTTGATATCGCTCAGTTCAGGGAATTCCTTCATCTTCTCCTGCACCAATTGAGAAGCCTGCTGCAGCGTCAGCAGATCGTCTCCTTTCATAGAGTAAGAAAAGTCCGTGCTGCCCCCTCCGCCGCCGGAAAAAGCTATGATCTGCGCGGTGACCTTGGATTTGGCGGGAAGCTCATATTCGATCTTCTTTTTGATGTCATTCATTGCCTGCTTCGCATCCGTCTTTTCGCCTACTGCGGTAAAGATGCTTGCGTGGTAAGGGACTTTCTCCGTGCTGCCGAAATTATATCCGACCATGGATTCCGTATAAGTGAACAAAGGCGCTCCGCCGCCATCCTTTTGTTCCTTGATCAGCGCTTCAATTTCTTTCGTTTTAATGTTCATCGATTCAATCGATGTTTCCCGCGGCATCTTGATATCGATGAGCATCGATTTGTCTTCGTTTGAGTCCGGCATGAAGCTCATGGCCAGCTTGGGAATAATCAGCACCATCGCAAGCACGAACACAAGCCCCGAAAGGAGCAGCGTTTTAATCCGGTTTCTGAGAGACCACAGCAGAGCCTTTTTATAAAGGCCCCCCACTCTTGAAACGCGGGTTTCGTCATGGTGAGGAATTTTCTTCGATCTGAGGACCATTACTTTGGCCAGCATCGGAATGACGGTCAACGCCACCAGCAAAGAGGAAAGCAGCGCACAGGCCAATGTAATTGCAAAAGGTCTGAAGACCTCGCCGACGACACCGCTCACCAGGCCGATCGGACCGAACACGCCGACAGTGGTTAAAGTGGAAGAGGTTATCGCCCCCGATACCTGCTTTGTCGCCAATTTGATGACCGACTCGTTGCGCTCGTGCGTTTTGACCAGTTGGCTGTAAATATTCTCGATCACTACGATACTGTCGTCCACGACCCGGCCAATGGCGATGGCCATGCCTCCGAGAGTCATAATGTTCAGAGAAATGCCGAGCGGCGCCATACAGAGCAGGGTAATGACAATGGATAATGGTATGGATACCAGTACGATCAGGGTCATTCTTATATTTCTCAAGAACAGGAGGATCATCAGAGATGCGAGCACCGCACCCATCGAGCCTTCCTGCACCATGCCCCGGATCGATTCTTTAATTGAAACGGCCCCGTTGAATATGCTGTAAAACTTGATGTTCGGCTCGGTCTTCTCCCACTTCTTGATCATTGCGTCAGCGGCATCCGCGAATTCGACTGCGTTGGCGTCTTTCGTCTTGTAAAGATGAACGCCGATAGCCGGTTTGCCGTCCAGGCGGGCGATAAACTTCGATTCGCTGATCGCTTCGACCTTGGCGATCTGGCTGAGCAGCACCATGTCCCCTTTGGGAGTGTTAATCTTCATATTGTCGAGGCTGTAGATGGTGTTGAATTCTCCTTTGACCCGCACCATCTCCGTGTTCCCGTTGAAATCGACGGAACCCGCCGGGCTTGACATCAGATTGGCTCTGATCAGCTGGGAGACTTGGCCTGGTGTCATGCCATAGTTGTTGATGGCGCCCGCATCCAGCTTCATGTTAAGCACCGCTTCCTGGTTGCCGACGGACTCCACATGGTCCACGCCGTTCAGTGAATTGAAACCGGGCAGGATGACATCGTTGTAAATTTTATCCAACTCGGTTTGGTTCATCCCGTTCTGGCCGTAAATGGACAGATAGTAAACCGGCTGCGAAGCGAAGCCCAATGTCGACACCTTCGGCTTCTCGGCAGACTGCGGCAGCTTCACGTTGGCCACAAGGCTCTCGACATCCTTTTTCACATCCTCGGGTTTCTTCTCTTGATTGAGCTCGAGAACGATCTGCGAGAAATTATCGTTGGAGGTCGAGGTTAAAGTTTTAAGGCCTTCGATGCTTGCGACGGACTTTTCCAAAGGCTTGGTGATGTCCTCCATAACATCCTTGGGCGCCGCCAGGTACTGGGTCGTGATGAAAACGACAGGAAAGGAGATATCCGGCATGCTCTCTACTTTCAGCTTGGTCGTTGAGTAGGCTCCTCCGGCAAACAGCAGCAGAATGATAATCACCACGGCCGAAATGTTCTTCATTGAAAAATTTGTTAACTTGTTCATTCCCTCGACTCCTCTTAAACTTCTTCTTTCTGTACGGGTTACGGTTATGTATTGCTGCTTCGTTGATTATGATAAAAGCTCAGTGCGTCGTTAATCAGCTCTTCCCTCCGGTTGTTCCATTCTTCATCCAGACCTTTCATCCGTTCCAATACCAAGCTTTGCAAAGCGTACATTTCCGCGAACCGCTTGATTGAAATGTGATAAGACGATACCTCCTCCTCCCGTAATCCCTCTTCCGGCGGATAAGCTTCCAATGTGGCTTTCATGCCCGTAAGCTGTCCCTTTAGTTTGGAAAAAGACGACCTGAGGACGGTCAAATTAAAATCTTCAGCAACATAATAGTAGTCCTTCCGGTCATTCGCAGTGGCCCACTTGTAGCAAAGGGAGAGCTGTTCCAATGCCCTCACCTGTACGCTTACGGCGGCTTTGGACACACCGAGCTCGTCGGCCATCTCCTGAAGGCCAAGCGGCTGCGGGGCAAATAGCAGTAGCCCGAATATTTTTCCCACCAATGGGCTCAGCCCGCTGCTCTCAAATAGTATGGATATTCTGTTAGTCACACCGATTTTAAAGTCATGAAAAGAACTCATCGGATCTCCTTAATTAATAAGTTTATATCGTTAAGAATGATGTTAACGATATAAACATAAAGCCGCAGGGGAAAAGTGTCAATATATTCCATGAAAAATCTATCCAAATTTTATCTCTCATCCGTCCTCCTTTTTTCTGGGAAATTGTTCTAATGACACCATCTTATTAGGAAAGCAGAGCAGGTTAAACAGACTGGAGATGGTTTTATAAACTGGACTTTAGTCGGGGAGCACCGTATCGAATGTACATACACTATTGAAGATGGAACAATGCCGAAAGAAATCATAAGGAGGTGCCGTGCGTCATGCATTTGCTGCTCATTGCTCCGGAAGCGATTCCCGTCCCCCCGCCGCGTGGAGGCTCGGTTGAAATATGTATATGGGCTATCGCGCGTCAATTGGCGGTTCATCATCAGGTGACCGTTATATCGAGGAAGGCCGCCGGTTATCCGAACAATACGGTCCTGGGCAACCTCAAGATCATACGCGTTGCGGCCGGAAGTCAAAGAAAGTACCTACAGTCCGTTATGCGTTATGCCAAAGGCCGGCATTACGACTGGATCCAGATCGACAACCGGCCAAAATTCATTCCCGCGGTCAAAGCCGCTTTTCGGGCTACGCCAGTTTCTATCTTTCTCCACTCGCTTACGTTCATCTCCCAGCCTGTGATTTCGCAAAAAACGGCTGCCTTCTGCTTGTCCAAAGCCGACCTCGTAGTGGCCAATTCCGCTTCCGTGGCAAACAAAGTCAAGCAGCGGTATCCGGGTGTAAGCCATAAAACGAGACATGTACATCTCGGTGTGGATATGGTTCTTTTCCGTCCTCCCACACCTTTGGAAAGGGCAAAGTGGAGGCGTGTGTATGGCGTAGAGGGCTCATTTACCGTAGCTTATGCCGGCCGCTTGATTCCGCGCAAAGGAATTCCGCTGCTGATCAAGGCTATGCGCCAGGTGAGGATGAACGTGCCGAATGCCAGGCTGCTCATCGCAGGGGGAAACGCGTCCGGTTCCTACGGCTCATATTTGCGCAAAACCGCCGCAGTCCACAAGGTGCCCGCCAAGTTCATCGGCACGCTTCCCCACCGCAGGGTGCGGCAAGCTTACTGGGCTGCCGATTGTTTTGTATGCCCTTCCCAAAAGCATGAAGCGTTCGGTTTGGTCAATGTCGAAGCGATGGCCTGCGGCCTGCCCCCAGTCGCTTCCAGGAATGGAGGAATCCCTGAAATTATCCGCCATAAGCGCAACGGCCTGCTGGTGGACGGCTACCGCAGGCCAGCTTCTTTTGCCTCAGCGATCCTGGCCGTGGCCCGCAGCCGTTCTTTCGGCCGGAAGCTGGGTCTGCAGGCAAGAAAAGATATGAAACTTAAATTCAGCTGGAGCCGGACAGCGCAGCAGCTTATTGCACTTTACCGCGGCAGAGGATAATTCTCGTCTTCGGATAAATTTAAGGTTATTTTAAGGTAATTTTCATGCTGCATTAAATATTTTGCCTTAAATTTAAGTTCCTTGATAAAAATTTACAAAACAGAAAACTTCAGGATGGAGAGAAACCGTGCATGAACGATAACAGCACCTTACCCATCACCAAGAGCAGTATTCCAATCATACAAGCGATGCGCGGAATTGCCGTCCTGCTGGTTATGCTTTTCCATGCCTCCCAAATGTCGAACAAATATTTCCATTACAACTTTCTGGGTGTGAGCGATATGGGAAGATCCGGCGGCTACGCTTTTTTCTTCGTCCTGACCGGATATCTGATGTATACCATCTATCACTGTCATTTCGGCCGTCCCCAGATGCTCGGTACCTTCCTTATGAAAAGGATCATCCGAATTTATCCGGTTTACTGGATCGTAAATGCAGCGGTCATACCGATTTATTTTCTGTTCCCTTCTTTTGGTTTAGGAGATGAAACCAAACCGGCCGTCATCATTAAATCGCTGCTGCTCTGGCCCCAATCGAACGCGCCGGTGCTGGGCGTGGCTTGGTCTTTGAGCTACATCCTGTTTTTCTATTTAATGTTTTCGCTCGCTTTTATAATGAATTTCCGGACGGTGACCGCCGTGTTTGCCGTGTGGCTCTCCATTATAGCAATGCATGCGTACGGATGGATCCATTTGAAGGAAGATCTGCTCACGCGCTTTCTGTTTGACCCGGTGTATGCCGAATTTATGCTTGGCGCGGTCCTGGCGTATGTGGTGAGAAAGAGGAACTGGCAGCATGGAGGCGCATGGATTGCGCTCGGCGCGCTGATGTTCCCTTTTGCCTGGCTTATCCGTTACGACGCTCCTTCACTGAACTATTCCAACGTATACTATACGATCGGCTCAAGCCTCGCCTTGTTTGGGGTTTCCACGATCAATCCGAAAAATGTCCAATGGTTCGAACCGCTCAGCTTCGTTGGAGACGCGTCGTATTCCGTCCTGCTGACAAGCCTCCCCTTTCTGTCTATTACGCTCAAATTAAGCAGGGGTCTTCATCTCGTTAACGCGTTCGGCGTGTTGGCGACAATCCTGATCTGCTTTGCCGCTGCGGCTGCGCTGTGCTGCCTTTTCTACAAATTTATCGAAAAGCCTCTTGTGAGAATGATGAAAAACGCTCTCAGGTACAAGACGGAAGCTTCCAAAGCCATATATAAAAATACATAGAACAAGACCCGGCATGTCGTCTGACATCCGGGTCTTCGTTTTGCTTAGACCAGCATTATTTTCCGAACTCTGTAGGATTTTCCCTCCATGACCGCAGCAGTTGAAGATCCTCCGGTGCAATAGCTCCACGCTCTACGGCTACTTTCAGCAGTGTGCTGTAGTTGGACAGCGTATCCAAAGGAACTCCCGCGCTGCCGAAGGCCTCCTCCGATTTGGCCAGTTCGTAGGAGAATATGGCGAGAACGGCGAGTGCCCGGCCTCCCGCTTCATTTACGGCCAAAGCCGACTTTAATGAGCTTCCGCCGGTGGAGATCAAATCTTCGATCACGATCACCTTTTGTCCGGGGCGAAGGCTGCCCTCGATCAAATTCTCCTTGCCGTGGCCCTTGGCTTTGTCGCGTATATAAATCATCGGCAGATTCAGCTTTTGGGATACCCAAGCCGCATGGGGAATGCCAGCAGTAGCCGTTCCCGCAATTACATCCGCGTCGGGATACTTGTCTCTGATCAGCTGCGCGAAACCGTCCGCTATCAGCTCGCGGATTTCCGGATAGGACATGGTCAGTCGGTTATCGCAGTAGATCGGCGATCTGATGCCGGAAGTCCAGGTAAAAGGCTGATGCGGCCTTAGAGCGATAGCACCGATTTGTAAAAGCGCCACTGCGATTTGTTCAGCTTGTGCTGATGTCGGGTTCAAAAAATTCACTCCTTAAATCTGTGCAGTCTTTTTGGGTTTTAGCCATCATTTGGCCAAACGGTGCTACCGCAGCCCGGACTCGATAGAAGCGATAATCGCTTCCAGCGCCGCCCGAGGGTCCGGGCTGGCCGTGATCGGGCGCCCGATCACGATAAAGTCGGTCCCCTGGCCGAAAGCTTCGGCCGGGGTCATCACCCGCATCTGGTCGGCGAGCTCCGCTCCCGCCGGCCGGATGCCCGGCGTCACGGTGACGAATCCGTCACCGCACGCCGCCTTCACCGCCGCCACTTCCAGCGGCGATGCGACAACCCCATGCAGCCCGGCGCTCCGCGCCATCCGGGCGTAACGGACCACGGCCTCCTCCACCGTTCCGTGGAGGCCGATCTCGCCGTTCAGCACCGCCTGGCTGGTGCTGGTCAGCTGCGTCACCGCGATGGTGACGGGGCGCTTCATGCCGGTGGACAAAGCCTTGTCCACCCCTTCAAGCGCCGCCTGCATCATCGCGCTGCCGCCCGCGGCGTGGACATTGAACATGTCCACGCCGAGGCGGGTAATGCTGCCCGCGCCGCCTTTCACCGTGTTGGGGATGTCGTGCAGCTTCAGGTCCAGGAATACGAAGTATCCCTGTTCCTTTAGTTTCAGGACAAATTGCGGCCCGGCGGCGTAGAACAGCTGCATTCCCACTTTCAAATAACAGGGAATCCCTTTCAGGGCGGCCACCAGCTTCTCCGCTTCCCCGGTAGAAGGGGTATCCAGTGCGACCATAATCCGCTCCACAGCTTTCAGCTCCGAAGTCACTCTCGTCATAGCTCGCTCTCCTTCCAGCTCTTTTACGCTTGGACCGGCATTGGCCTCGAGCAGAAGTTGATCGCTTCGAGCATATGCAGCAGCGCTCCGACCGTATCCAGAGAAGTCATGCACACGACCCCGTTCTCTACCGCCTCGCGGCGGATCCGGAAGCCGTCGCGCTCCGGAGCCTTGCCTTTGGTCAAAGTGTTGACTACGAAGTGCGCTTGCCCCGTGCGGATCAGATCGAGAATGTTCGGACAGCCCTCGCTCAGCTTGTTCACCGTCGTCACCAGAATGCCGGCGTTCTCCAAAGCTTTGGCGGTGCCGCCGGTAGCAATGATCTTGTACCCCAGCTGGTAGAAGCCCTTCAGGATTTCCACCGCCTCGTCCTTATCTTTATCCGCTACCGTGGCGATAATCGCTCCTGTAGCCGGAATTTTCATTCCGGAACCGAGCAGGCCTTTGTACAGCGCCTTGGCAAAGTTGATGTCCCGGCCCATCACTTCCCCGGTCGATTTCATTTCGGGTCCGAGCGTGGTATCTACCCTGCGCAGCTTGGCAAAGGAGAACACCGGCACTTTGACGGAAACATGGTCGTCTTCAGGCCACAAGCCGGTGGTATAACCGAGGTCGGCCAGCTTTTTGCCCATAATCGCCTGCGTTGCCACATTGGCCATCGGGATGCCCGTGACCTTGCTCAGGAACGGAACCGTCCTGGAGGAGCGCGGATTCACCTCGATCACATACACCTTCTCTTTATATATGACGAACTGGATGTTGACCAGGCCCACTACCTGAAGGCCTCTGGCGATTTTCGTGGTGATCCCGACAATTTGCCGTTTGATCTCGTCGCTCAAAGTTTGCGGAGGATACACCGCGATGGAGTCGCCGGAGTGCACTCCCGCTCTCTCTACATGCTCCATAATGCCCGGAATGAGCACCGTTTCCTTGTCGCAGATCGCGTCGACTTCCACTTCCTTGCCAAGCATGTAGCGGTCGATCAGCACCGGATGCTCCGGATTGATTTTTACCGCATATTCCATGTAGCTGAGCAGCTCCGCATCGGAGTAAACAATCTCCATCGCTCGTCCGCCAAGTACATAGGATGGCCGGACAAGAACCGGATACCCGAACTGCGCGGCGGTGTCTACCGCCTGATCCACCGAAGTTACCGTGCCGCCGGGCGGTTGGGCGATTTCGAGCGAGTTCAGCAGCGCCTCGAATTTTTTGCGGTCTTCCGCGGCGTCGATGCTCTCGAGATCCGTACCGAGAATGCGCACTCCCGCCTTGGCCAGCGGCGCGGCCAGGTTGATCGCCGTCTGCCCGCCGAACTGGACGATTACGCCGACCGGCTGCTCGCGTTCAATTACGTTCATCACATCCTCGAAGAACAACGGCTCGAAGTACAGCCGGTCCGAGGTATTGAAGTCAGTGGACACCGTCTCCGGATTGTTGTTGATAATCACCGCCTCATAGCCTGCGTCCTGGATGGCCCATACCGCGTGGACTGTGGAGTAGTCGAACTCGACCCCCTGCCCGATGCGGATCGGCCCGGAGCCCAGCACGATCACTTTCTGCTTGGCGGTTTCCATCACTTCGTCTTCGGTTTCATACGTCGAGTAATAGTATGGCGTTGTCGCCTCAAATTCTGCGGCGCACGTGTCGACCATCTTATACACCGGCTTGAGGTTCATGCTTAAACGGTAATCCCTTACTTCCGCCTCTGCGGTAAATGAACTCTGTTCGCCGAGCTCCCGAAGCTCGGCGATGGCGCGGTCCGTGAAGCCTTTGCGCTTCGCTTCCCGGAGCAGCTCAGGTGTCAACTGCTGCTTCTGCAGCACGGTTTCAAAAGCCACCAAGCCTTCCAGCTTGCTCAGGAACCACCAGTCAATCTTCGTAAGCTCCTGCAGACTTTCCAGAGTGTAGCCTCTGCGGTAAGCTTCCGCCAGCAGGAACAATCTTTCGTCATCCGGCTTCTGAAGCCGCTGCTCCAAAACATTCCCGTCCAGCAGCTCGGCTTCCTTGAGGTGCAATCTGTGCACGCCGATCTCCAGCGAACGGACCGCTTTATGGAAAGACTCCTCAAAAGTCCGCCCTATCGCCATCACTTCTCCGGTAGCTTTCATCTGCGTCCCCAGCTTGCGGTTGGCGGAGGTGAACTTATCGAAAGGCCAACGCGGAATCTTCGACACGATGTAGTCCAGAGTCGGCTCGAAACACGCATAGGTCTGGCCGGTGACCGGGTTCTTCAGTTCGTCCAGAGTGTAGCCAATGGAAATTTTGGCGGCCATTTTGGCGATCGGATAGCCTGTCGCTTTGGAGGCCAGCGCCGAAGAGCGGCTCACGCGTGGATTGACTTCAATGACATAATATTGGTAACTGTGCGGATCCAGGGCGAACTGCACGTTGCATCCGCCTTCGATGTTCAAAGCGCGAATAATTTTCAATGAAGCCGAGCGCAGCATCTGGTATTCACGGTCCGATAACGTCTGGCTTGGAGCCACGACGATGCTGTCTCCGGTATGGACGCCGACCGGGTCAAAATTCTCCATATTGCACACTACAATACAGTTGTCGTTGGCGTCGCGCATTACTTCGTATTCTACTTCCTTCATGCCGGCAATGCTCTTCTCCACCAGGCACTGGCCGATCGGGCTGTACCGGATCCCGGATGCAACGATCTCCACTAGTTCTTCTTCATTCTGGCAGATTCCGCCTCCCGTTCCGCCCAATGTGTAGGCGGGGCGCACGATGATCGGATAACCGATTTCGTTTGCAAAATCCACGGCTTCCGCCACGGCAGTCACGATGACACTGTCCGGCACGGGCTGCTCCAGCTCTCTCATCAGCTCGCGGAACAAGTCGCGGTCTTCCGCTTTCTCGATCGCTGTCAGCTGCGTTCCGAGCAGCTTCACATTCTCGCGCTCCAGCACTCCGGCCCGCGCCAGCTCAACAGCCATATTCAGCCCGGTTTGCCCGCCTAATGTAGGCAGCAGGCCGTCCGGCCTTTCCTGGCGGATAATTTGCGTGACGAACTCGAGTGTAATCGGTTCGATGTAAACTTTGTCGGCCATGTTGGTGTCCGTCATAATCGTAGCCGGGTTGGAATTGATAAGGATGACTTCCATCCCTTCTTCTTTCAAAGCCTGGCACGCCTGAGTCCCCGCATAGTCAAATTCAGCCGCCTGTCCGATTACGATCGGGCCTGAGCCGATGACCAGAATTTTTTTCAAGTTGTTATTTTTTGGCATATTCCAGTTCTCCCCTCGATGCGTTTTCCGCCGTTGCAGCCGATGTGCGGTTTGCGATCATTTGCTCCTGTCTGGGCCGCTGCGGACGGTCCTTCTTGAACTGGCGGATCGTCGCGATGAAATCATCGAACAAGTAGCTGGAATCAAAAGGCCCCGGGGCCGCCTCCGGATGATATTGCACGGAAAACGCCGGATGAGCCTTATGCTTTAATCCTTCGATCGTGCCGTCATTGTTGTTGATGTGCGTTATAATCAAATCGGTTGAGCCGATGGATTCTTCTTTTACGGTATAGCCGTGGTTTTGGGACGTGATATAGCAGCGGTTCGTGTGCAGATCCTTCACGGGATGGTTTCCGCCGCGGTGCCCGAACTTCAGCTTTTCGGTGTCGGCGCCGCACGCCAGGGCAAGCAGCTGGTGACCCAGGCAGATGCCGAAGATCGGATATTCGCCCAACAGGTCTGCAATCATTCCCGCCGCATGGGGCACATCCTTCGGATCTCCGGGTCCGTTGGACAGCATGATTCCGTCCGGGTCCATTCTTCGGATTTCTTGGGCTGTTACATCTTGAGGAACCACGACGATGTCGCAGCCCCGCTTGCCGAGATCGCGCAGAATTCCGCTTTTGGCGCCGAAGTCGACGACCACAATCCGTTCCTTGTCGCCAGGGCAGCTGAAGACGCTCTTGGTGGAAACGCGGGACACCTGGTCAGTCATCAAAGGAGTTTCCTTGAGCTGCTCCAGCAGTTCGGCGGCGGATTTGCCGGAAGTGGTCAGCATCCCTTTCATCACGCCGAGGTGACGAATTCTGCGGGTGAGCATGCGCGTATCGATCTCGCTGATGCCGATAATTCCGTATTCCTTCAGCAGGCGGTCCAAAGTGTACTGTGCGCGCCAGTTGCTCGGGACCTCTTCATGCTGGCGGACGACGAAGCCGTGGATATAAGGTCTCACCGATTCGAAATCGTCGCGGGTTATCCCGTAATTTCCGATGAGAGGGTAGGTCATCGTCACAATCTGCCCGCAGTAGGACGGGTCCGACAGCACCTCTTGGTAGCCTGTGATCCCGGTGTTAAAAACCACCTCGCCCACGGAATCCCCTTCGCTTCCGAATGCTTTTCCAGTAAAAATCGTTCCGTCTTCCAACAACAACCTTGCCTGCATTGTCTTCAACTCCTTAGCATTTATGTGAACACGTCGTGTGTTGTGCTGTGTGACCGGTTTTGCACTTTCCCGCTCGCTCCATCCGTGCATTCCGCGCCGATTTCGCGCTTCCTCGCTTCATCTGTGCCGCCGAGCCGATTTTACTGCTGCCTGCGGGGCCAGGTATGCCTTTTCCCCAGCATCCTATTCCCCTGTGCCCATGAAAGTGCTGATCCGCCCAAACAGCACCGGGATTATGCGCCAAAAGAGACGCGAGCTGCAACTCTGCACGGAGGCGGTCAGACCACTCACGTCCATTCGGGGAAGGGTTTTACTATTCCGACCACACCACTTTGCCGCCGGCCATCGTAAGCACCGGCCAGCCTCTCAGCTTCCAGCCGGCGAAAGGGGTATTTCGTCCCTTCGACAGGAATTCGTCCGGATTCACTTCTTTTTCCTTCTCCAGATCGATGATGGCAATATCCGCGGCCGCGCCCGCCTGAAGTCTGCCGGTCTCCAGTCCGAACACCTCTGCCGGCTTAGCCGTCATTTTGTCAAGCAGGAACTGCAGCTTCCAGCGCCCTGTCGCCACAAATTTGGTGTAGAGCAGAGGGAATGCCGTTTCAAAGCCTACGATCCCAAAAGGTGCGAGCTGCATGCCTCTCGCTTTCTCCTCCTGGCTGTGGGGAGCGTGGTCCGTCACAATCATGTCGATCGTCCCGTCCTCCAGCGCCTCGATGACCGCTTCCACGTCTCTGGCCGAGCGGAGCGGCGGGTTCATTTTCCAGTTCGCGTCCATACCCGGGATATCTTCCTCGGACAGCAGCAGATGGTGCGGACAGACCTCCGCGGTCACTTTAACGCCGATCTGCTTCCCCAGCCGGATCAGCCTGACCGACTGCTCTGCGGATACGTGGCACACGTGATAATGTACCCCCGTGGCTTCCGCCAGCAGTATGTCGCGGCCTACGTGAATCGCCTCCGATTCGTTCGGTATGCCCTTCAAGCCATTCTTGCCCGCGAAGCTTCCTTCATTCACGGGAGCCCCTTCCACCAATGTGTTGTCTTCGCAGTGGGCGATAACCGGCATATTCATCGAAGCCGCCAGAGCCATCGCATCTTTCATCATCTGCGCGCTCTGCACTCCGACTCCGTCGTCAGTGAAGCCGATCGCCCCTGCCTTTTTCAGCTCTGTGAAATCGGTCAGCTCCCTGCCCAGCTGGTTCTTTGTAATGCAGCCGTATGGCAGTACGCTAATGCCTCTGCCTTCGGTTTCCGCTTTGTCCAGAATGTATCGCACCTTATCCGCCGTATCGACAACCGGCCTGGTATTCGGCATGCAGGCGATCGTTGTGAAGCCTCCTCTGGCTGCCGATGCCGTGCCAGTCGCAATCGTTTCTTTATGCTCGAACCCCGGCTCGCGGAGATGTACGTGCATATCTATGAAACCTGCCGACACCAGCTTGCCGCTTGCGTCAATTACTTGGTGTCCTTCGGTTTCCGGCTTCGCGGTCGCGTATATGATTTTGCCGATCCGTCCGTTTTCGATAAAGATATGCTTCGTTTCCAAATTGTTATAAGCGTCAACTATTTGTCCGTTAATAATCCAAATTCCCATGGCGCCCTCCTGCATTGTCTTTTGTCGTTGTGCTAGATCAGCGCTCTCTCCAGGACCGCCATTCGAACCGGCACTCCGTGGCTCATCTGCGTGAATATTTTGGATTTGGGCCCTTCTACCAGCTCGTCATCGATTTCCACATTCCTGTTAAAAGGCCCCGGATGCATGATGATCGCGTGTTCTTTCATTTCCGCCGCACGCTCGGCGGTCAGGCCGTACTGCTCCCTGTATTGGCCGGCCGATTTGAACAGCCCGCTTTCGTGGCGCTCCAGCTGCACTCTCAGCATCATGACGACGTCCGCCCGCAAAGCTTCCTCCATGCTTACATACGAGGCGTACTCGCTCAGCTCGGGAGCCTGCATCGAGTCCGGCGCGCAGAACACGACTTCCGCTCCGAGCTTGTGCAGTCCCCACAGGTTGGAACGGGCCACCCTGCTGTGCAGGATATCGCCTATGATCGCGACCTTAAGCCCCTTGATCTCGCCAAAATGCTTCCTCATCGTATATAAATCGAGCAGCGCCTGGGTCGGGTGCTCGTTGTTTCCGTCTCCCGCGTTGATCAAAGGCACTTTAATCTTCCTCACGAGGTCCTGCAGGAGGCCGTTCGGCTTCATCCTGATGACTCCCGCTTCGATTCCCATCGATTCCAGCGTCCGCACCGTGTCGTAGATGGATTCACCCTTTTGCACACTTGACACGGCGGCCGAGAAATTGAGCACTTCGGCCCCCAGCCTTTTTTCCGCCACTTCAAAAGAAAACCGCGTCCTCGTGCTGTTCTCGAAAAACATATTGGCGACAAACTTTCCCTGCAGCACTGGAGTCAGCTTTTCCTTCGCGCAGTCCCATTGGGCGGCCCGGTTCAAGATGCTGACGATCTCTTCTTTGGGAAGTCCCTTTAATCCGATCAATTGCCTGCCCGGTAGTGTGTGTATTGCTGCCATCGCTTGCTTCCCCCTCAGTTAGTAGTTATGACGACACCGTCCCGGCCGTCGACTTCGGTCAGCATGACGTCGATTTTTTCCGCTTTGGCGGTGGGCACGTTCTTGCCTACATAATCCGGGCGGATCGGGAATTCCCTGTGCCCCCGGTCCACCAGGACGGCGAGCTGAATCATTTGCGGCCTGCCGAAATCGATCAGCGCGTCCATCGCAGCCCTCACCGTCCGTCCTGTAAAGAGGACATCGTCGAACAAAATGATCTTTCTGTCCTGGGTATGCAGTGAAGTTCCCTGAGACTGCGCGTTCATATTGCTCAGCTGGATGCGGTCGTCCCGGTAGGAGGTAATGTCCAGCTCGCTGACGGGCACAGCCGCGTTCTCGATTTCCCTGATTTTTTGGGCAACCCGCTGGGCCAAGTAGATCCCTCTGGTACGGATGCCGATCAGAACGCAGTTGTCCACGCCTTTATTGCGTTCCAGAATTTCATGGGTGATCCGGGTCAATGCCCGGCGTACCGCCGCTTCATCCATAATGACATGTTCCTGGCTCAATGCAGTTGCCCTCCCGGTTTGGTGCAGAATACTAAAAAACTCCTCGCCCGAAGGCAAGGAGCAGGTAGGCGAGCAGATAGAACCAGCCAAGGCTATGCGAATTCGGACGGTCATTTTGCCGCCATGCACATACCTCTTCTGTTTAATTCCGCTCAAACTCTTTTATCAACGTCTACCTTGCCAGCCTCACGGGACTGTCTTTAAAGGTGCTATTTACTTGAAAAGTATTATCCCACCTTCGACAAAAAATGTCAACAGCTTATCCTTCCCAATTTGCCGATCTTTTTCCCTTGGGCATTGAGCATCGGCAATTGGAATTTACCGGTAAAGATTCGCCGCGTTTTCCCAACCCGTGCCTCGCCCGGCATGTTGGTCGTTGCACGACGGGTGGTCAAACCCCATATGGGGCTTCCGTTGCTTTTTCCCGAGTATCTTATCGTTTGTCTGTCAGCTGTGGGTATGCAGGATTGCCTGGGTCGATTTTTTATGCTATAAAAGAAGGTATTGGCTGCTGTTTTCAACTGACCAGTACATATAATAACAAATGGAGTTGACTCGAATGGCTGAAATGAACACTCAGGAAGTTATCAATTTTCTTAAAAACAGCGTCAAAAAGACCCCTGTGAAAGTATATCTGAAAGGACAACTGGAAGGAATCGATTTCGGCGAATCGATCCAGACATTCGTTTCCGGCGGCAGCGGCGTCATTTTTGGCGATTGGAAGGATGTACAGGCTGTAATTGACGCCAATCAAAGCGCAATCGAGGATTATGTGGTGGAAAACGACCGCCGCAATTCCGGAGTGCCGCTGATCGATTTGAAGAACATTAATGCGAGAATCGAACCGGGCGCCATCATCCGCGATATGGTTGGAATCGAGAACAACGCAGTAATCATGATGGGCGCAGTAATCAACATCGGCGCATCCATCGGAGAAGGCACGATGATTGACATGAACGTTGTCGTGGGCGGACGCGCAAAAATCGGCAAAATGTGCCACATAGGCGCAGGCTCCGTAGTCGCGGGTGTGATCGAGCCTCCTTCCGCACAGCCGGTCATCATTGAAGACAATGTGCTTGTGGGAGCCAATGCTGTGATTTTGGAAGGCGTGCGCATCGGGCAAGGATCCGTTGTTGCTGCTGGAGCTGTCGTCGTTGAAGACGTACCGGAAATGACCGTCGTCGCTGGCACCCCGGCCCGTGTGATCAAGAAAGTGGACGACAAAACCAAATCCAAAACCGAAATTCTGAAAGAGCTCCGCACCTTGTAAGAAAAACCTCTGCCTGAGGCCATTCAAGGATGAAGGACCGCTCTTTAAAAGCAGAATTTTTGGTAAAGAAAGTTTTCTATCGCTTCAATCCTTTAACGAACTTGAATTTTTTCTAGCACGTTAAGAAACTGCACTATGACTCTACTCGAAGATATCTGTGCAATGCTATATTCGTTTGCAAGCATAAGCCTTAGCTTATGCTTTTTCACTTAAGGAGGCTTATCATGACAGCCAGTTCTTTAATCGGCATCCGCCGTCAGCTCCATCAAATACCCGAGCCGGGTTTCCAAGAGTTTAAAACCCAGCAGTTTCTTCTGGATTACATCGCAGGGCTTCCCCAAAACCGGCTCGAAGTGAAAACCTGGCGCACCGGAGTGCTGGTACTCGTCCGCGGCGAGCAGCCTGCCGTCCGCTACGGGTTTCGCGCAGACATGGACGGCCTGCCGATTCCGGAAGACACCTCGTACGATTTCCGTTCCACCCACGAAGGATATATGCACGCCTGCGGACATGACGTGCATATGACGATCGGACTGGGGATATTGGCCCATTTTGCGAAACATCCGCTGAAAGACGACCTGCTTCTAATCTTCCAGCCCGCCGAAGAAGGCCCGGGAGGTGCCCAGCCGATGCTTGAAAGCGAAGAATTCCGCGAGTGGAAACCGGATTATATCTTTGCGCTTCATATTGCGCCGGAATATAAAGTGGGAACCGTCGCGACAAAGCCGGGCATTCTGTTCGCGAATACCTCCGAGCTGTTCATCGATCTCGTCGGCAAAGGCGGTCATGCCGCATTCCCCCACCTGGCCAACGATATGGTCGTTGCGGCCTCCCATCTGGTGACCCAGCTGCAATCGGTCATTTCCCGCAATATCGATCCGCTGGACTCCTCGGTCATCACCGTCGGTAAAATCGAAGGCGGTACCAAACAGAACATCATAGCGGAGAAAGCCCGGCTGGAAGGGACAATCCGAACTTTCTCCGCCGATACGATGGCTAAGGTGAAGTCAAGGATAGAAGCTCTGGTAAAAGGAATCGAAGCCGGTTTCCAGTGCCGGGCCGAAATCGACTACGGTTCCAATTACCGTCAGGTTTACAATCATGAGGAGACAACTGCGGAATTCATGGACTGGGCCGCAGGCTCCGGCCTTGTACAACTGGTCCGCAGCAAAGAAGCAATGACCGGGGAAGATTTCGGCTATTTTCTTGAGGAGATTCCCGGATTCATGTTCTGGCTCGGGGTGGACACCCCCTACGGCCTTCATCATGCGAAGATCGAGCCGGACGATAGCGCCATCGGAGTAGCGGTGCAGCTGGTCACTTCATACCTGGAATGGAAGTCGAACCGCTAGTTTTACACTTGAAGAAACCCCACAAAGTGAAGTGAAGCTTCGAAGCGAAATCCGATTACTTTGCAGGGAGCCCCGGGAATCGGCACCTGCTGAGTACCCGCGTAAAACGTCCAACGGATGGGAGGGTAGGGGCGCGCTGAGGGCGACCTTTCCTCTGCCTCAAAATAGCGCTGTTCCAAACCCTCCTCGTCCATATCTTGAAGCTCTCCGCCCAAAATTTCACAATAATGAACGGGAAGAAAAACTTACCCATAAATACAGAAAGGGAGTCACTTCCGTCCCCCCACAAAATTTTAAGTCCGCTTCTTTACTTCAGGCTTTCTATGAATCTTTCCAATCTGATCATCCCTTCTTGCAACACTTCCATAGAATAAGCATAGGAAATACGCACATACCCTTCCCCATAAGAGGTAAACGCGTCACCGGGGACTACAGCCACCCTCTGCTCTTCCAACAGCCTCATCGTAAAAACCATAGATTCCAATCCAAAGGATTTTACAGACGGAAAAATATAAAAGGCACCTTCCGGCAAAATCACATCAAACCCCATTTCCGCCAACCGCGAATAAACGAAGTCTCTTCTTTTCTTATATTCCCGCTTCATCGGCTCCGCGTCGTCCACACCGTTCGTCAAAGCTTCCAGAGCCGCATATTGAGAAATAGAGCTGGCACAAGTCACATTATACTGGTGAACCTTCACCATATGTTGAGTGAGCGCCGCCGGGGCAAAGGTGAAGCCTATCCTCCAGCCCGTCATTGAGTGGGATTTGGACAAGCCGTTGATGACAATCGTCTTTTCTCTCATACCGGGCAGCGCCGCGATAGAGTGGTGCCTGTCTTCGTAAATGAGCTCGCTGTAGATTTCATCAGAAATGACAAAAATTTCTTTTCCCTCAAGCAGGTCCGCAATTTCCTTAAGCTCCCGGCGGTTCATCAAGCGTCCGGTAGGGTTGGAGGGATAGCACAAAATGATGCAGCGAGTCTTCTCCGTTATTTTAGAGGCAATCAGATCTGCTGTCATTATAAAGCCGTGATCCGTTGTATCGACGTAGACCGGCGTTGCTCCGCACAACCGGATAAGAGGCTCATAACCCGGATAGACCGGAGCGGGAAGAATGACCTCAGAGCCTTCCGCCAGAATCGTGCGCAGCGTTATATCCAAAGCCTGGCTGGCCCCGGTGGTGACAATAACCTCATCTTCCGGACGATAGTCCAAACCGTACTTAATCCGCACGAAATCGCTTGCGGCTTGTCTCAGCTCCAAAAGACCATGGTTAGGCGTGTAAGTTGTCTTATGGGCATCAATCGCTTTCTTGCCGGCTTCAAGAATATGGTTGGGTGTGGCAAAGTCCGGCTGGCCGATCGTCAAGGAAACGACATCCCTGTACCCGCTGACCAGATTCGCGATCCGTCGTATTCCGGATATTTGAATATCTTTTACTCGTTCGTTGATAAGGTGTTCCATTCTGGTTTCCCCCATTATCTGTTTCGCAGTATCGCGAGCAGTTCCTCCATATCCTGCGGCATCGGCGCTTCGAACTCCAAAGTTTCTCCCGACCTCGGGTGGACGAAGCCAAGGACCTTCGCGTGGAGAGCCTGACCTGCAATGGTCGGCCCCTTTTCCTTCGTCTTGCCGTACGACGGGTCGCCGACTAATGGATGGCCGATGAACTTCATGTGCACGCGGATTTGATGAGTCCTGCCGGTCTCCAGCTTTAATTCAACCAAAGTGTAATCTCCAAAACGTTCGAGCACCAGAAAATGTGTTACCGCCTGCTTGCTGTTGTCCTGCCTGACCGTATACAGCTTGCGGTCTTTCGGGTCCCTGCCGATGGGCGCGTCGATGGTGCCGTGATCATGAGGCACATTTCCGTGCACGAGTGCGACGTATTTGCGGCTTACACTGTGTTCCTTGAGCTGTTCGGCCAATCCGGCGTGTGCGAGGTCATTTTTGGCTGCCATAATCAATCCGGAAGTGTCCTTGTCGATGCGGTGTACGATGCCGGGGCGCAGCTCGCCATTAATGCCCGACAGATCTGTGCAGTGATACATGAGCGCATTGACCAATGTCCCGTTGTAGTGGCCTACCGCCGGATGAACGACCATTCCTCTCGGTTTGTTCACCACTATCACATCGGAGTCTTCATACACCACTTCAATCGGTATCGGTTCAGCTTCGATTTCAACAGATTCGGGTTCCGGAATGGTCAACACGACTGAATCATTCAGCGAAAGTTTATAATTAGGTTTTACGGGGCTTCCGTTCACGGTCACATTGCCGTTTTTTACCCACATCTGCACCTGGGTCCGTGAGACTTCTTCTTCGATCGAGTCCGTTATGAATTTGTCGATGCGCTCGGACACCGCGTCCTGCTCCACCGTCCATTCCAAGCTTTCCGCGCTGTCACGCTCAGTTGCCGTCATTGGTCAAACCCCGTCTTTCTTTTCTCCAAGCCAGAAGCGAGTCCACGAAAATAAGGACCACTCCGGCCACGATCGCCGAATCCGCGACATTGAATATAGGATACGTATAGTCTATGTCCTTGCCCAGAAAGTTAAACCGGAAAGTGAACTGGAAAAAATCCACAACCTCGCCGAACAGCGCGCGGTCCACGAAATTCCCTAAAGCTCCTCCAAGCAAAAGGCTTAACGCAAACGGCAGAAGCTTTTTCCGCTCGGCCACTGTACGGTGAAGGTACCATATAATCCCGATCACGACCGCTATCGTAATTGCGATGAAAAACCATCTCTGGTTCTGCAGTATACCGAAAGCCGCCCCGCGGTTGCGATGCGATACGATTTGAAAAAATTCTCCGATCACCGATCTGGATTCGTAAAGCGCCAAATGATTGACAATGTACCATTTCGTCGCTTGGTCCAAAAGAAAGACAACCAGTGCCAACCCATAAAATTTTAACAATTTCAAGCCGAGTCCTCCTAACGAATTCCTATCTGTTCATGCAATTCCCTCACTAGAAAAACCGGATTCTGACCAAGCTATAGGCAAGGCCAAACTGTTTGGGAAGGGAGAAGTTACACTGATGAGCCACTTGACACAGGACCAGCTCAAGCAATTATGGAACACTCTTTTGGACGAAAAGCGGGATTCTGAAAAACAATTCCAACTCAACGACCATTTTAACTTGAACGGCTCTTTGCGGGATAATATGAGTGAACTTTCCACCTACGATAATCATCCTGCCGACATCGGCACCGAAACATTCGAACGTGAAAAGGATATTGCGCTCAATGAAAATGCCACACACCATCTGGAGGATGTGCTTGTGGCCCTTGACGCGTTAAGGCACGGCACATACGGCTCCTGTTCGGTCTGCCGACAGCCCATTCCGTTCGAACGGCTGCAGGCTGTACCGACCACATTGTACTGCATCAAGCACGTCCCTAACCGGTATTCCTCCGACGACAGACCAGTAGAAGAAGAAGTGCTGGCGCCTCCGTTCGGACGGACCAGCCTGGACGAGCTGCCGGAGCAGAACCAGTTTGACGGTGAAGACGCCTGGCAGATCGTTGAAAGGTACGGCTCCTCCAACAGTCCTGCCATGCAGGAAGGACGGGACATTGACGATTACGACGAAATGTACATCGAAGCGGACGAGAACGACGGATATGTCGAACTGTACGAAAGTTTCATAGCCACCGACATGTACGGCCAGAACGTTTCGGTGGTTCGCAATGAAGCTTACCGGAAATATATGTCAGGCCGAGAAGGCCAGGGTCTGCTCGAGCCCGACGACCTTTATGAAGAAGAAAACGACGATCACCTCTATAGCTGACATTCGTAAAACGGCAGCAGAACCGATGCGATGCTCAGCGTTCTGCTGCTGCACCCTCATTCAGAGTTCCAATGTTTCCACTACGGCAGCGCATCGTTTGCACAGAGTCGGATGCTCTTGGCTTTGCCCCACTTCAGGAGTTACGATCCAGCATCTTTCGCATTTCTCCCCATCCGCAACCTCTACTTCAACAGCCATATGCTTGTTCGCGGAGTCCGGAGCGGATTCCTCTTCTCCGTGAACGTACACCGCGGAAACGATAAACAATTGATCCAGCTCACTCAGCTGTGACAGCACTTCCCTTGTTTCCGCCGTCGGGTACAGATGCAGCGCGGCGCTTAAAGAGTTGCCGATGACTTTCCCCTGCCGGGCCTCCTCCAACGCTTTGAGCGCTTCATCGCGGATATCGATAAACCGGTTCCACTTGCTTTCCAGAGTATCGTTATAATACGCAGTGCGGATTGCCGGAAACTCGCTCATCTGTACGCTTGGAAGCTCAGTTCCCGGGATGAATTTCCATACCTCATCCGCAGTATAAGGCAGAATCGGTGCCATCAGTTTGGTAATTGACATCAATGCGTCATACAGCACCGATTGGGCGGCTTTCCTGCCCGCATCGTTCGGAGCGCTCGCGTATAAACGGTCTTTGATGATATCCAGATAGAATGCGCTCAGTTCAACAGCGCAGAAATGATGGATCGATTGATACACCACATGGAATTCGTACTTCTCGTAAGCCTTGAGCACGCGTTCAGCCATCCGGTTCAGCCGGATCAACGCAAATTGGTCGAGCTCATTCAATTGCCCGAATTCCACTTGGTCTTCATACGGATTGAAGCCATTCAAGTTGCCAAGCAGGAATCTTAACGTATTGCGGATTTTGCGGTAATTTTCGGAAATTTGGGTAAGGATGTTATCCGAGATCCTGACGTCCGATTGGTAATCGACAGATGATACCCACAAACGCAGGATATCCGCCCCGAGCTTGTTGCTCACCTGGTTGGGATCAACCGTATTGCCGAGCGACTTGGACATTTTGCGTCCTTCTCCGTCCAGAGTAAATCCATGGCTGAGGATGCCTTCATACGGCGCTTCGCCTTTGGTCGCGACGCCTGTAATCAAGGACGAGTTGTACCAGCCGCGGTATTGGTCGGAACCTTCCAGATACAAGTCCGCAGGCCACTGCAGCTCCGGACGCGCTTGCAGCACGGCCGCATGGCTGGAGCCGGAATCAAACCAGACATCCATAATGTCCGTTTCCTTACGGAAGTGTTCTCCCCCGCACTCCGGACAAACCATACCTTCCGGCAGCAGATCCTTCTCATCTCTAATGAACCATGCGTTGGAGCCTTCCTTGGCAAAAATTTGCGCCACATGCTCGATTGTCGCTTCATTCACAAAAGGATGGCTGCAGCTGCGGCAATAGAACATCGGAATCGGCACGCCCCACGCGCGCTGCCTGGAAATACACCAATCTCCACGGTCTGCGATCATATTGTGCAGCCTTACTTCTCCCCACTCCGGCGTCCATTTGATCTCCTTGATTTCCTCCAGCATTTCCTGCCGGAACTTGTCGATCGACGCAAACCACTGCTCGGTTGCGCGATAGATAACCGGCTTCTTCGTTCTCCAGTCATGCGCGTATTGATGAGTAATGAAACTGAGCTTAAGCAGATGGCCCGATTCCTGCAGCTTCTCGGTGATCAGCTTGTTCGCTTTATCGTAGAACACTCCTTCAAAGCCGGGCGCTTCAGCCGTCAGATGCCCCGCATCGTCAATTGGGCTGAGCACGCCGATGCCGTACCGCTGGCCGACCGCAAAGTCTTCCTCCCCGTGTCCCGGAGCGGTGTGAACGCATCCGGTACCGGCATCCAGGGTTACATGGTCTCCGACCATAACAAGGGAGGCTCGGTCATAGAACGGATGCTGGCACAGCACATACTCCATTTCCGATCCTTTCAGTTTCGACAGGACCGTCCAATCCGTCCAGCCGATTTCTTTGGCCGCCGCTTCCAGCATGCCTTCGGCCAGGACGTATTTTTTGCCCTCCACCTCGACCACCACATAGTCGAAATCCGGATGCACGCTGATTCCAAGGTTCGCAGGAAGCGTCCATGGAGTTGTCGTCCAGATGACAATGGAAGCATCTTCAGGCAGCTTGCCTTTGCCGTCCTTAACCTCGAAAGCCACATAGATGGACGGGGAAGTTTTCTCCTTATACTCGATTTCCGCTTCGGCAAGAGCGCTTTCGGAAGAAGGAGACCAGTACACCGGCTTGAGCCCTTTATAAATGTATCCGCGCTGCACCATCGTTCCGAAGAGGCGGATTTGCTCCGCTTCATATTCAGGCATCAGCGTAATATAGGGATTGTTCCAATCTCCCCTGACTGACAGGCGCTTGAATTGGCTTTTCTGCTTTTCCACCCACTGCAAAGCGTACTCTTTGCAGTATTCACGGAATTCAGGTACCCCCATTTTTTTGCGGTCCACCTTGCCGCTGTTGGAAATGGCCTGCTCGATCGGCAAACCGTGCGTATCCCAACCCGGTACATAGGGCGCGTCAAAGCCCTGCATCGTTTTGAACCGGACGATAAAATCCTTCAAAATTTTGTTCAAAGCATGCCCGATATGAATATCGCCATTCGCATACGGAGGCCCGTCGTGCAGGATAAACTTCGGTTTGCCTTTGCGGCTCTCCTGTACCTGCTTGTAAATATCGATCTCTTCCCACCATTCCTGCATTTTCGGCTCAGCCGCAGGCAGGTTTCCGCGCATTGGGAAATCGGTCTTCAGCAGATTTAAAGTCTTGCCATAATCCATTGCCAATCTCTCCTTTTTCTTTAATAAACCTGGACATCTAATTTGACGGTAAAAAAGCAAAAAAACTTCTCATCCCAGAAGGGACGAGAAGTTACCCGCGGTACCACCCTTATTGAAAGCAGCAAAAGAACCGATCGCCCTTCTGCAAGCTGTCACTCGCCAATTGATAACGGAATTACCCGATTCTCTTTACTGGTCTGGCGTTCAAGAGACGCTCATAGGTGATTTTCGGCCGCTGTCGAAGGTTAGGCTCACACCGTATCCCTAACTCGCTGGCTCCGAATGGAGCGGACTACTCTTCCTATTCATCGCTTTGACGAAAAATATAACGTTACGATGAAGTATATCGGATTTCCCGGGCTCCGTCAACCAACCTGGGCGGCATGGGGTCTGACCACCCGCGTGCAATACCGCATACGAGGAGGACGACGAAATGCTAAAAGAGCAGGATCAAGAACTTCAGCGGCAGTCTCTCAGCTTCATCCGCGCCGGGCGAACCGTGCGTATTCTCTCAGCCCAGCTTCTCCAGCTCGTTGCGCTCCAGTCGATCCATGCGCTCGCTGCGGTCCAGAGCTTCCCATTCCTCTTTGCCCAATATCTCCAGCTGCGCTTCCAGAAGCGTACGGAAACGCGTTCTGTAAACGGAAGCCTGTTTGCGTAACTCTTCAATCTCTATAGCAATCTGGCGGGATTTGACCAACGATTCGTTAATGATGCGGTCAGCGTTCTTCTCCGCCTCTTTAACGATCAGCTGCGCTTCTTTCTTGGCGTTGGTCTTGACCTCGTCGGCTGCTTCCTGCGCCACAATAATCGTTTTGCTCAACGTTTCCTCGATGGTGCTGAAATGGTCCAAACGCTCTTGAATCGTCGTCAGTCGGTTCTGCAGCTCCTTGTTTTCGCGGATCAGCGCCTCATAATCTTTAATGACCTGATCAAGAAACTCATTCACTTCATCCTCGTCATAGCCGCGGAAAGAACGGCCGAACTCCTTATTATGTATATCTAATGGTGTTAACGGCATTGCTGCACCTCCTACATATTTTAAAACCGTTCCGTCCGACGATAAAGGAAAGGACATTACAGCTTATTATTCGACATGAAAAAAGATATTCCTGCCTGGACTTACACATACTTTCCGATTTTGACCCGCCATCTGCCTTTTTTCGTTACGCCTTCGACTTCCAGCATTTTAAACCGGCCAAAGCCCTGAATCGATACCATGTCCCCCGCTTTCAGCGGCGTGCTCGGGTCATCCTCGGCCTTCCAGTTGACGCGGCAGCGTCCGGCTTTGATCGGGAGAAGAATTTTGGCTCTGCTCAGATGGAACACGTCGCTCGCAATCCCGTCGAGACGCAGGGAAGCGACCGAGATATGGGCTTCCTCCAGGGAAGCAGCCGACGTTCGGAGCTCGTCCACCGGCAAAATCTCGGTCAGCACATTCACTTTATGCACCTGTCTCAGCTCAAGCCGCATGAAATCGCTCACTTCCTCCGCGATCAGGCAGTGGCAGCCGTCTTCATGGACGTGTATGTCACCGATCTTGTCCCTTTTCATCCCTAAGCCGAGGATGGCGCCCATGTAATCTCCATGCTCCAAAGTAAGAAACTTATTGTCTCCGGAAGTGATAGAGAGCACCCTGATGCCCATGTCCTCTTCATCAAGCGGCCTGTAGTCCGGGGCTGTAATCGCCCTCTTGCGTTCCGCTTCGCCATATCCTCCGTCAAGGCGGATGTGCACATCCGGTTCGCGGTTGACAAGTGTACTGAGAATAAACGCCTGTCTCGGATCCAGAAAATCAGTTCTTTTGACTGCGTGATTCCGGGCGGCTTTGTCCACCCACTCGGCCGCTTTGTCGATAAATGGCTGCTCATCCGGATGAAAATGCGAATATATATCCATAATCCCTCACATTGTTGAAGATAAAAGGTTAAATAAAGAAGCCGACAACCACTTTAATGCCGAGAATAACGAATCTCAAAGCGATCAGCGCAATAATCGGAGAAAGGTCGATCATGCCACCGATCGGGGGAATAAACCGGCGGAAAACCGAAAGGTATGGCTCGACTAATTTTCCCAGCCATTCGCCGATAAAGCTGTCCCGGACATTCGGGAGCCATGATAATAAAACATATCCTATAATCATATAGGAATAGATGGAGCCTAATAAATCAATCGTCGAGTTAACACTGTTATACAATCCGTTCACCTCATAAAGTTATTATGACTTAAGTTTCTTCGTGTAGTATGTCCTTAATGGATCCTTGAATCTCGATGGAGTCCGGTGTGCACAGAAAAATATTGGTGCCGAGTTTGGACATGTTGCCGTTCAGGGCATACACGGTACCGCTTAGAAAATCCACGATCCGCATTGCGATTTCCGGCCTGACCCTGTGAAGGTTGACGATGACAGGCCTTCTGGAGCGCAAATGGTCCGCAATATCCTGAGTCTCTTCGAAAGAATGGGGTTCGTTCAGCACCACCCGCACATTCTTCTGGGAATGTATGCTCACGATATTATTCTTATTCTTACGCGCATCGGGCGTATTGGTTTCATGCTCTTCCGCCGGGGCTTCCACCACACGCTCGCGCTGTATGATCTCTTCCTCTTCCTGCATTCCGATAAAATGCATGAACTTATTCATTATACCCATTGCCGTCACTCCATTTCTAAGAGATATATTTGCGGAACCGGTTTACAGTTCCTTTCCGACCAAGACGGTGCCCAGCCTGATCCAGGTAGCGCCCTCTTCCACGGCCACCTCAAAATCGCCCGACATCCCCATCGACAGCCCTTCGACCTCGTAGCGGAGCATTCCTGTGCCGTTCAGCTCATCCCGCAGCTCACGCAGCCGCCTGAACACCGGCCGGGTTGCCTCGGGCTCCGCTTCATAGGGCGCCATAGTCATTAAACCGGCGATATGTATATGCTCCATGTTCCGAATTTCTTTCACAAAGGAAAATAACGCTTCCGGTCCCATGCCGAATTTCGTATCTTCGCCCGATATGTTGAGCTGTATGAAACATCGGGCCGTAATCCCGAGAGAGGCGGCTTTCTTCTCGATCTCTTTCGCCAGAGAGAGCCTGTCCAGCGAATGGATATAAGAGAATCTGCCTGCCACTTCCTTCACCTTGTTCGTCTGCAGATGGCCGATAAAATGCCAGGTGCCGGCGCCGTCAAGCGCTTCCCATTTGGGCTGCGCATCCTGCCAGCGGTTCTCGCCGATATGGGTGAATCCGTTCTCCATCACCATACGGGTCGTTTCCAGTGAGACGTACTTCGTAACTGCGACCACCTGCACGTCGCTCCGTCTTCTTCCGCTTCTTTCGCATGCGTTTGCGATTCTGTCCTCTATCTCTTTTACACGTTTTAAAAAGTCCATAAACTATCTCACTTTCCCGCCTGATGCCTTTCCTGTAGAATCCCTAAATAAGCCATGATCCTGCCTGTTTTCCCGCCTTCTTTACGATGGGAGAAAAAAATTTCGTTTTGACAGCTGGTGCATAAATTGCTTATTTCGATATGAGACGGCAAAATTCCTGCTTTTATCATAATGTGTCGATTAGTGTGTTGCAAGTTCAGCATGTATTTTCCGCCCGGTTTTCTTTCGTAAAAAGGCATGGAATCATGATTCCCGGCATCGCCGAAGTTGTCTGGCCCTAACGCTTCCTTTACCCGGTCGATTACCATTTGATCCACCTCGTAGCAGCACACGCCGATCGAAGGCCCTACAGCACCCAGGATATCCTCCGGACGGCTACCGAACGATTCCGTCATAGCCCGGACTGTTTTCTCCGCAATGCGCAGCACTGTGCCTTTCCAGCCCGCATGGGCCAGGCCGACGGCTTTACGCACGGGATCGACAAAATAAAGCGGAACGCAGTCCGCAAACATCGCGCACAGGACGACTCCGGCAACATTCGATACAAACCCGTCGGTTTTCTGCAGGGCGGTTTCCATCGACTCTCTTCCCATGCCACGTTCCCGCTCCGTGATAATGGCAATATCATTCCCGTGCACCTGATCGGCGAAAGTGAGCGCTTCAAAAGAGACTCCCAGCCTCGCGGCCACCTTCCTGCGATTGGCAATGACCGCATCCGGACGGTCCGCCACATGAAGCCCGCAGTTCAGCGATGAAAAGTCCCCTTGGCTGACTCCGCCTTCCCGGGAGGTGACCCCCGCAGTAAGGAAGCTGAAACGGTCGGTCCATTTCTCCAAACGATATAAAACAGGCTGTCCCGGTTCTTTTACAAAAGGTTCCATGCGTCTCCTCCCGTGTCCACAAACTTTGGCGCATGCCAAAGCTTTATTTTTCTAGTGTAACACAACCTGCAGCCGACGCCCTACAAATTTTGACACAGAATTAGGCCGCCAGCAATAGTCCTGCAAAAGTGAAACGAAGCTCCGCAGCTTAATCCCCGCAGTTCGAATGGAGCCCAAAAGACAAGGCACAATAGTGCTGCCCGCTTCATACGGGACGGCCTGTTGTGCCCCTTGCCTTTTCGCTAAATTCCGCATATCCGCCGGAGAGCTGCCAGCACAATATGGGTCGGCTGTTGTGCCTCATTTTGCATTATGCGTTATATTGACGGTTGAAATCGTAGGTCTCTTCTTTATCCTCTGTCCCACGTGTGATTTTGACGTCATCCAGCTTAACGAGCACGACGTCCATGCCGATCTTCACGATGTTCTTCCAAGGGATGATTACATCCGTCGACCCTCCGAACAAACCGAAGAAACGGCCCTGATTTGGCACTACGATGGAATCGATCCTTCCCTGGCGCAGGTCCAGCTCGAGATCGCTGATTTGGCCCAGCTTTTTCCCGTCGACAATATTAATAACGTCTTTTGTTTGAAAATCGGATATTTTCACGATGCGACCACCACGATCTCCATGAATTTTCAAAACGCTTCTCCCTATTACTATATGTGGCAGCAGCCCGAAATGTCCTAATTTACTCACAAAATCACCGCGCGGGTGAAGGCATCCATTCGACTTTTGCAGTGAACCAAACTATTGTGCTTAGGAAGAAAAGGGTACTAGGGCTCCAGCCGCTGTTGGTGCCGTGTTCCTTGATGAGGTTAAGCGGCGGGAACACGGACACCAAAGACGGATCCTGTACTTTTCGCCTCATAGCCTTTTTCTTTGTTAGATCTACTCCGAGACGTCTTCACGTTTCCCGCACTATTTCCCGGAAATTTCCCGGGATTACGGAATGTAATTCCGCTAATGCGGTATTTCCCGATTATTTCCTTGCATTAAGGAATTAAATTCCGTTAATGTCAGGCGGGGCGGGGAGCGGGAAATCCGGGAATAACGGAATAAGAATCCGTTACCGCCGTAAATGCACCGTTCACAATAGTTCTGCCAAGGCAGGGAGTCCTTTGGCCTCGGATTGAATCTTTCTTTAACATAAAAAAACCTGTTCGGCGGCGCCGACAGGTTTTCGGGGTTAATTTTTCACGTATTTTTGCATTTGCGATATGGCCGACTTCTCCAGCCTGGACACCTGGGCTTGGGAAATGCCGATCTCATCGGCGACTTCCATCTGCGTCTTGCCTTCAAAGAACCGCATCGACAGAATCATTTTCTCGCGTTCATTGAGCCTTCTCATCGCTTCCCGCAGGGCAATGCCCTCAATCCACGAGACGTCTTTATTGCGCTCGTCGCTGATTTGATCCATCACATAGATGGGATCTCCGCCGTCATGGTAAATCGGCTCGAACAGCGACACCGGATCCTGGATAGCGTCGAGGGCGAAGACCACATCTTCCTTCGGCACATTCAACGCTTCGGAAATTTCATAGATGGTGGGTTCCCGCGAATTGAC
Source organism: Paenibacillus sp. JCM 18996 (assembly GCF_055392555.1). Classification (NCBI taxonomy): domain Bacteria; kingdom Bacillati; phylum Bacillota; class Bacilli; order Caryophanales; family Paenibacillaceae; genus Paenibacillus; species Paenibacillus sp. JCM 18996. The sequence continues at coordinate 579,768 of NZ_AP043884.1, read as the reverse complement.
ATTTGTCAGGCTGTCCCGCACCTGAAGCGCCTTGTAGGCGATATCCCTAAGGGAACGCGACACGCGAATCGGATTGTTATCCCTTAAATAACGGCGAATCTCGCCGATAATCATAGGCACGGCATAGGTTGAAAACTTAACATTCTGGCCCAGATCAAAATTGTCGATCGCCTTCATCAAGCCGATGCAGCCGACCTGGAACAGATCGTCGACGAATTCGCCGCGGTTATTGAACCTTTGTATCACGCTCAGCACAAGCCTCAGGTTGCCGTTAACCAATTTCTCTCTTGCCGCCAGTTCATTTTTCGTTTGAAGCCGGTCGAACAACTCGCGCATTTCCACATTGGTGAGAACAGGCAGTTTGGCGGTATCAACTCCACAAATCTCGACTTTATTCCGGGTCATCGTGATTACCTCCCAAGGAGAAACATTACTGTAAATTATCTCCGCGGGAATCCATTTTATGCGTTTCCGGACGCGTTGCCGCCGACTTGACTTTTACTGTTGAATTGCTCTATCGCATTCCGCATGGAAGTTGACGCTTACACAAAATAAAAACTTTTTTTGCCGCCTACACCATTTTATTGAATTCCTTGCGAAGCCGTTTGATTATCCTTTTCTCAAGCCTGGATATGTACGACTGGGAGATTCCCAGCATATCGGCCACATCCTTCTGCGTCTTCTCCTCGCCGTCCTGCAGCCCAAAACGAAGCTCCATAATAATCCGTTCTCTTTCGCTCAGCTTATCCAAAGCTTTATGCAGCAGCTTCCGGTCCACCTGTTCCTCGATATTGCGATAAATTGTGTCATTCTCTGTGCCGAGCACATCGGAAAGCAGCAGTTCGTTCCCGTCCCAATCGATATTCAGCGGCTCGTCGAAGGATACTTCCGTTCGGATCTTGCTGTTGCGCCGCAAATACATCAGAATCTCATTCTCGATACAGCGGGAAGCGTAGGTGGCGAGCTTGATTTTCTTCTCGGGATCGAACGTATTTACCGCTTTGATAAGGCCAATGGCTCCGATGGACACCAGGTCTTCTATGTTAATTCCGGTGTTCTCGAACTTTCTGGCGATGTAGACGACCAGACGGAGATTGCGTTCAATCAGCATGGCGCGAATCGCCGCGTCGCCGGACGGGAGCTTCTCGAGCAGATACTCCTCCTCTTCCCTCGTGAGCGGCGGCGGCAGTGCTTCGCTTCCTCCGATATAGTAGATCTCTTCCCCTTTTAATCCGAGCAAAAACAAGAAACGATAATACCATATCTGCAGGCGGAGTCTCCATTTCAAGAACATCACTCGTTCCTCCTAACTGTAATGTGCAGAGCTTGCTACTCGACTAAAGCCGGGTGAATAATCGCCTGATATGCCCCTTCCGAGCTTAGTTTTCCTCCGTCCAGACCGATCAGCACCTTCGTCGCTTCCACCTGTTTACCGTCATAGGCAATCACCACCTTATCCGGTTTAAGCGCCAGCATGAACTGCGTCCCGCGGTTGACTCCCCTGTATGGGATCAGCCTCAAGCGATCCTGCCAAGCGAAATCCTCCTTTCCCATCGCCGTCACGATCTGTTCGACATCCGACTGCTGGATTCTTTTCACCCAGGCTTCAGGCAGAACGTCTTTCCAAAAAAGAACCTCCATCACCATCACCGGCGTTCGCGTTAAAGGATCGTACAGCTGGTTGCCCGTATCGATCAAGCCCGTACATTTGGTCTCGTAGGTATCCATTACAATCGTGATCTCCGCCAGAAAAACGGTTAACTGTTCCTTTTCCCGACCGCTGCGGTGCACACTTCTGAACAACGCCACAGCACAGCCGAATACAATCAATATAAAAGGTACTCCCACTTGAAGGCTGCCTGTCTGCGTAAACCAGATTCCCTGAAAAATTTCATCCGCCGACTGAAAAAAATAGTGTGCTCCGAAAATCCCGCCGGCCGCCGCAAAATTAACGACGTAAAATGCTCCCATATTGCGAAGGAAGTGTTGAAGGCTTCCGAAACCGAACGCAGTCATAATCATCACAATGGAAAATATACATTTTACAGCGAACGTAAAAAGAAACTTCGTCTCCGGCAGAAACATCATGGCTACGTAGGAGGCGCCTATCAGTGCCGCAGCCCCGATTCTCCACCATGCCGCCCTGACTCTCCGGGTCCACGCTGTCGTCATTAAGACCGCTCCATCGATCAGCAGGTTGTTCAAAAAAATGACATCCGCGTATACAACCACTGTCCTTCCTCCCGGGTCTGATAGACTGAGACTAGTATATAAAAATGTGTATTCAATGTCTGTCTAATCATGCCGGCAGAGACTCACTTTTTTTGTCGCTTCCTGTTGGCTGTTTCCGTACATCAAGGCCCTGTCTCACCGGAACCGCACAAAAAGCCCGCAATAGAATCTCTCGATTCTCTTGCGGGCCTTGAATACTTGTATAAAATTATTCGTGGTTATTGCGGTTGCGGTTGCGCAGGAAGGTCGGGATATCCAGCTGGTCGCCGGATGTTTGGGCGTTGCCAAAAGACTTGATATGGCTCGGTTTGCTTTCCTGTGTTTCCTGAACCGGCGAACCCGGACGGCGCGAAGGAGCGGCAGGAACATGAGGCTTGTGCTCAAACCCGGTGGCGATCACGGTAACGATAATCTCATCCTTCAGGCTCTCATCGATCACCGCACCGAAGATCATGTTCACTTCCACGTCGGATGCGGATGCGACAATGTCAGCCGCCTCGTTCACTTCATACAGGCTGAGGCTGGAGCCCCCTCTGATATTCATAAGCACGCCTCTGGCTCCGTCAATAGACGTTTCAAGCAGCGGGCTCATAATCGCTTTCTTGGCTGCCTCGGCAGCGCGGTTTTCCCCTGTAGCTTCGCCGATTCCCATTAAAGCCGAACCGCGCTCGGTCATTATCGTCTTGACATCCGCGAAATCCAGGTTGATCAAGCCGGGAACGGCAATCAAATCGGAAATCCCCTGCACGCCTTGGCGAAGCACGTTATCCGCTTCCCGGAAAGCTTCCAGCATTGGAGTCTTCTTGTCCACAATTTCCAACAAACGGTCATTCGGAATGACGATCAGCGTATCAACCTTTTCCTTTAATGCCATAATGCCTTGTTCGGCTTGAGATGCCCGTTTGCGGCCTTCGAAAGTGAAAGGGCGCGTGACGACGCCTACGGTAAGCGCGCCGCACTCTTTGGCTATCTCTGCAATAACGGCTGCGGCTCCGGTACCTGTGCCTCCACCCATCCCGGCGGTGACGAATACCATATCGGCGCCTTTCAGAGTGTTCATGATCACATCCCTGGATTCCTCGGCGGCTTTCTTGCCGACCTCGGGATTGGCGCCCGCGCCAAGACCGCGGGTCAGCTTATCGCCGATCTGCAGCCTGTGCTCTGACTTTGCCAGGTGAAGGGCTTGAGCGTCGGTATTTACCGTAATAAACTCCACGCCCTTCACACCGTTTTCTATCATCCGGTTGACCGCGTTGCTTCCGCCGCCACCCACACCGATTACTTTTATTTGAGCAAACTGGTCCATATCCATGTCAAATTCAAACATATCAGTCCAATGTCCCCCTAACTTATCATTCGTCAGCCGAAGCCTTATTGCCGTGTCCCTCAAAGCTGAAGCGGGTACACTTATATGAATTCGCTCAACCAATTTTTGAAGCGTTCAAAAGTGCCCGGTTTCTCTTCCGCGGCGGCGGCAGTCTGCTTGGCTGCAGCGGCTGTCGTCTTCCTTACGGCCCCCGGCTGGCGGTTGCGCACGTACTTGTTCAAGTAGCAGATGATGCCTACTCCGCTTGTAAAGGAAGGATCGCGGACGCCGATGAAATCGGGCACGCCGATCCGGACGGCATTGTTCAGTTCCGCTTGGGCGACGGCCAGAGTTCCGGGCAAATTCACCGTTCCGCCCGCGAGCACATAACCGCCGTTCACTTGAGAAAAGCCTAACCGGTTTACTTCGCCGCGGATAAGGTGAAATATTTCTTGCACACGGGGTTCGATTATATTCGCAAGGTCCGCCTGGGAGAATTCCTTTTCAATGTTGCTCCCCATACGGGTTACTTTAAACAGCAGATTCGGATCCGCGTCGTCGATAATGGCGCAGCCGTATTTCAGCTTGATCCTCTCAGCCGTATCCTGTACGGTGTGCAGTCCGATCATGATGTCGCTGGTGATAAAATCTCCGCCGACCGGTATGGTGGACGTCGCAACCAGATTGCCTTGCTCAAAAACGGCTATCGTAGTTGCGCCGGCACCGATATCCACCAGCACCGTTCCTATCGCTTTCTCGTCTTTCGACAAAGCCAAATGGCCTGCGGCAAAGCTCATCAGATGCAGTCTGGCTACCTTCAACCCCGCTTTCTCGACGACACGGATCAAATTATGTACTGCGGTTTTGGCACCTGTGACAATGGTAGCTTCAACTTCCAGACGAACGCCGATCATCCCGCGCGGGTCCTGAATCCCTTCCAGGCCGTCAACCAGATACTGATTGGCTACCACCCCGATAATTTCCCGTTCCGGAGGCAGTGCGATCACTTTGGCGGCCTGCAGCACGCGTTCGATATCCTCTTCGCCGATCTCACGGTTCTCGTTGGAGACGGCGACCACGCCATGGCTCGACTGCAGGGCGATATGATTCCCGGAAATCCCCACGTGCACCTCGGATATCTGGATTCCGACCATCCTCTCCGCATGGTCAGCCGCGCTGCGGATGGATTGGACGGTCTTGTCAATATCCACGATAGCTCCTTTGCGAATACCTTCCGAGTCGGCAGATCCAACTCCAATTATATTAATGGTTCCGCCCATAACTTCCCCAATAATAACGCGAACTTTGGATGTACCGATGTCCAAACTAACAATGATGTCATTGCTGCTCAACCCGTGGCACCTCCTATTAAATTTTAAGTTTAGTCGGGATTGGCACAGTGGCCGTTCATTTCATGGATTTCATAATTAATGGGATTAACTTGTTTCTTTGCACGATCGAATTAACATATTCAACATTCATCTGGGTTTCCCTCTTTTTTTTGTATAATTTATTGAAAAACTATACGGAAATCAGCCGAAAAAAAAGACTAATAGAGAGGGAAAAAACGCAGAAGAGCCATAGAATCATGCATACGATTAATTTTACCATCTTTTGAGGCTCATTTGCTAGTGCATTTTTGGAGAATCGTAATTTCTGATAGATTTCTAATGATAAAATCCCCCGCCAAGCGGTTGCAACTTACCGCGCTGCCGGCTTGGGAATATCTTTGGCCGGGTCATTCTTTGGGTCCGTGGCGGACGCCGGCGGCTGCTTCTTGTCTCCTTTATCTTTGGGAAGCTCCTTGCCTGTTTTTTGCTGGTCATTGCCGTACGGGGCGTATTTATCGGCTTCAAGCAGGGTCAGGACTCCCGAGGTGATGCCCGCATCGCGGAGCGCAGCCAAATGGGTGCCCAGCACTTTCATTTTGTCGGGCAGATAACCGATCGTGGTATAGACCTCAAAAGGGTAGCGCGTATACATTTTGATTTTGTCCGGATATGCTTCTGAAGGCTCAGGCCTGATCTCGGAAATATTCTTCAGGGTATCGGCGGATAACAGCGCCAGTGTTTGGCACAGCTGGACTTTGAGCGGATTGTCAGGCTCCCAGCCCGTCAGCACCGGCTTGTCCAAAATTACGCCGGGGTCGACTTTGACCGGGCTGCCGTCGGCGAGCAGCACTTCCTTGCCGCCGTCTGCCGCCATTTGAAACGCAACTCTCGGAAATTCTTTTACGGTAATCTTGACTGATCCCGGAAACTGCTTCGTCACCACAGCCGATTCGATCATTTTCAAAGCTTTCAGCCGCTGCTCCACCTGATCCTTACGGAGGGCAAAATAATGATCCCCTTGCTTGATCCGGGAGGCTCTCAAAATGTCGTCGGCACTTGCGGCTTCGTTGCCGGAGACGGTAATTTGCGAGATTTTGCTGAGCGAAGATTGAAAGAAGAGAATAACCAGCACGATAACGAAAAATAACACCAGCAGGGTCAGCAGCTTACGGTTAGAATGCGGCTTCTTCTTTTCTTGCGGCATTACGGGTATCTTTTGGTTGGAAGGCAACTTCGGCACCACCTATGGGACTAAATTCTGCTGCTGCAATAACGGCATAACGCCTGCATCCCCTCCTGGACTCAGGAAGGGATCTCGGGCGGTGATGATCATACGCTAGTTACTTGCTACCACGTTTCTTCGGAACCGGCGCGATCCGGTGGATACTCGCCCCCAAGCGGGTGAGCATCTGCTCGATCCGGTCATATCCGCGGTCTATATGATGAATCTGTTCGACGATCGTCGTACCGTTCGCCGCCAGTCCGGCAATGACCAGTGCGGCTCCCGCCCTAAGGTCGGTGGCCTCCACGGTCGCTCCGTACAGCCGGGTCACCCCGCGGACGAATGCGGTCGTCAGATCGACGCGGATATCCGCTCCCATGCGGGACAGTTCATCGACATGCTTGAACCGGCCCTCAAAAACCGTCTCTTTAATGATGCTTGCCCCGTCGGCTAAAGAAAGAAGAACCATAATCTGCGACTGCAGGTCCGTCGGAAACGCGGGATAAGGGGAAGTGACAATCTTCTCCACGGCCTTGGGCCGGGTTTTACAGTTCACCACCATTATATCATCGTCGACAGAGATTTGAACACCGGTCCTTCTCAGCACGTGAATCACGGAGGTCAAATGGCCCGGATGCACATTCTCAAGCGTGATGCTTCCTCTTGTAGCCGCAGCCGCCACCATGAACGTTCCCGCGACTATACGGTCGGGAATGACCTTATAGGTGCAGGGAGTCAGATGCTTTACGCCCTTAATTGTTATTGTGCCAGTGCCGGCCCCGATGATCTCTGCCCCCATGGCGTTCAAATAATTTTGCAGGTCCTGAATTTCCGGCTCTCTGGCCGCATTTTGAAGGATCGTAATGCCATCGGCCATGGCTGCGGCCATCATAATGTTTTCCGTGGCCCCCACACTGGGGAAATCGAGCACGATCTCAGTGCCCTGCAGCTCGGAAGCGTTGCAAACTATCGTATCGGGCGACTCCACGATCCTGGCGCCCAGCGCCTCGAGGCCTTTCAGGTGAAGGTCGATTTTGCGCTCCCCGATGGCGCAGCCTCCGGGTTGATAAACCTGCACCTCGCCAAATCTGGCAAGCAGCGGACCCATCAGAAAGATCGAGGACCTCATTTGCTTCATCAATTCTTCCGGAATGTGAAAGCTGTCCGCGGTCGATGTGTCTATCGTGACCGTCTGCCCTTGATGAGCTACCCGGCAACCAAGTGCGCGCAGGATGTTAAGCATAACCTGAATATCCAGCAAGTCCGGTATATTGTGCAGGGTATGCGTTCCGCTTGCCATCATGCTGGCAGCAAGTATCGGCAAAGCGGCATTTTTCGCGCCATGAATTTTAATGGTTCCCGAGAGAGGCCGCCCACCTTCGATAACCAACTTCTCCAATGTCCCACCTCCGATTTACCGTTCACCCACCACCAATACTTCGGATACAAGCGCAACGCCGTATTTTTGCTGAACGGCATGCTTCACCTGCCCAATGAGGGTGAGAACGTCTTCGGCTGCAGCCTGGCCGGTGTTCACGATGAAATTGGCATGCAGAGTGGAGACTTGCGCTCCTCCGACGGTCAAACCTTTCAGTCCCGCCGATTCAATCAGCTTCGCCGCATGATGGCCTTCCGGATTGCGAAATACGCTTCCACAGGACGGCTGATGTAAAGGCTGGGTCCGCAAACGCCTGTCTTTGTAAGCCGCCATGGCTGCCGCTATTTCCTTCCGGTCGCCGTATTCGAGCTCAAACACCGCCTCGGTTACAATCCCGGGCTTGTTTTGAAGCACAGAATGACGGTAAGCGTATTGTAAATCCTCGTTCTGCATAACGATCAAATCACCTGTCTCCGTCAGCACTTCAGCACTTTTGAGTATGCGTGACACATCAGATCCGTGGGCTCCCGCATTCATGTATACGGCGCCTCCGACGGTTCCCGGAATTCCTCCGGCAAATTCAAGCCCGGTTAATCCCTGCTTTCCGGCCATCACGGAGAGCTTGATAAAAGAGTAGGAGCCCCCCGCGCAAACGGCGGTCCCTTCGAAGCGGAGCGTTTCCAGCGCCTCCCCGAGCTTCAGCGTAATGCCCCGGATCCCTTTGTCGGTCACCAGCAGGTTGGAGCCTCTTCCGATCACCGTCCAAGGTACTCCGTGCTTACGCAAAATTTTTACCGTCTCCACCAAAAGATCCTTCGTTTGCGGAATCAGCAGCACATCGGCAGGGCCTCCGATTTTCCAGGTGGTGTGTGCGGCCAATGATTCGTTGAAACGAATTTCGCCGATTTGGGCGGCCTGCAGTTCAGATATAACCTGTTGCATTGATAAATGCCTCCTTCACAGAACATCGGGATAGGCAGGGAAGCCGCCGTTAGCAATTGCCTGTTGCTTTCAGCGGCATCCACACCGGCTTATACTTGAATCTCCGAAAAAACGGCCATTTCCCCGGTATTCCCGTATCGGCTGTCGTCACCTGATCTGTCACGGTTATAATGTAGTTTATGTCGAACCGGCAAGAGTGTGACAAAAGCCCAGAACAGACCTCGCGGATGCCAGGAACGTTTTTTTCGGAGAAATGAGATTACCTTTTGGTCAATTTGCGCAGTTCTCTCAGAATCATCTCGGCGGAATCCTGCTTTCCCAACCGGCGGGCGTGCTTCGACATCGATTCCCAGCGGATGGGATCTTCCATAATCGCGGCGGCTTTGGCAAAAAGCTCGGCGGGACGAAGCTCCTTCTCCAGGACCATTTCGGAAGCTCCTTCCTGCTGGAGTGACCTAGCGTTAGCCTCTTGATGGTTGTTGGTGACATTTGGAGAAGGAATAAGTATGGAAGGAATTCCCAAGGATGTAATTTCCGACAGGAAGGACGCGCCCGCTCTCGAAATGATCAGCGATGTCGCCGCCAGCACCTCCGGCATGTTGTGGACGTAAGGCAGCACCTGCAGGTTGTCAGGGAGCCCGGCCGACGTGCCGCAGATTTGCTCCAATGTATTCTCGTAATAAGGCTGGCCTGTAATATAGACAAAACGAATATGCGGCAGCTGTCGGAGCAGGGGGGCCATTCCCACCATGGCCTCGTTCAAAGCTTTGGCGCCTCTGCTTCCCCCGACGATGACGACAACCCTGGAACGGTCAGGCAGCCCCAGTATCCGGTAGCCCTCCTGGGCGTCGGCCCGGAAGACGGTGGTGGCTCTCGGGTTTCCGGTATAAATCACCCGCCGGGCTTTCGGAAATTCTTTTTCCGTTCCCGGAAAAGACACTGCCATTGTACTCGCGTAGCGGCTCAAAAATTTGTTCGTCAGGCCCGCGATCACGTTCTGCTCGTGGACGAGCGTAGGCAGTCCCAGCCTGGCGGCAGCATAAAGCACCGGCCCGCATACATAGCCGCCGGTACCGACCACCGCGTCAGGCCGAAATTGCTTGATCAGCGCATTGGCGCGCGACACCCCTTGAAAAAACCGGATAACGGTTTTCACATTTTGCAGCGAAAGCTTCCTTCTGAACCCGCTGATTTCAATCGACTCGAACGGCATGTTCGGCGCGGATTTGGCCACTATGTCCCTCTCCAGGCCGGAATTTGTTCCTATGTACAAAAACCGGGAATCCGGCAGCTCCTGCATGCACTGCTCGGCAATCGCCAAAGCAGGATACACGTGGCCGCCGGTTCCCCCGCCGCTAAGTATAATTCGCAATGCATTTCACCTCGCGTAACGCGATATATTTAACAATACTCCGATGGATGTCAGCATCAGCGTCAGTGACGATCCTCCCGCGCTGATCAGCGGAAGAGTAATGCCCGTCACCGGAAACATCCCTATGACGACACCGATGTTGATGACCACCTGGACGGCGATCATTCCCACGATGCCCACGGCCAGCAGGCTGCCGAACATATCCGGCGCCGTTATCGCCGTGCGCATGCCCCGCCAAAGCAGCAGAAGAAACAGCAGAAGCACGATGGAGCCGCCGATAAAGCCCAATTCCTCAGCGATGATGGAAAAGATGAAATCGGTCTGCGGCTCGGGCAGGTAGCTGTATTTCTGGCGGCTCATCCCGAGGCCCAGCCCGACGAGGCCGCCGGGGCCGATCGCATACAGCGACTGGATGATCTGGTAGCCCGCGCCAAGAGGGTCCTGCCAGGGATCCAGGAAGGCTGTGATGCGCTTAAGCCGATAGGGCGCCGCGATGATCAGCCCGGCCAGCCCCGCGGCTCCCACCATGGCCAGACAGGCCAGGTGGAACAGCCGGGCTCCGGCCGTGTAGATGATCAGCAACGACGCGCCGACGAGTACGGCCCCGGTGCCGAGGTCGGGCTGCAGCATGATGAGCCCGAAGGCAAGCCCCATCAGTCCGAGCGGGGGCAGCAGGCCTGTCCGCAACTCGGTGATTTTGTACCGGTGGTCGGAAAGCATTTTGGCGAGGAACATGATCATGCCGATTTTCATAAATTCCGACGGCTGGATGCCGAAGGCGCCGATGCCGAGCCAGCTGCGGGCTCCTCCTCGTACGACGCCGATGCCCGGGACAAGCACAATCAGCAAAAGCGCAAAACATACTATAAGCGCAACCTTACCGTATTTTTTCCACACCCAGTAATCCACGTTCATCATAAACAGCATCGCAGCTACTCCAAGCGCGGCAAACAACAGCTGCCTTTTCAGATAATAATACCAGTCGCCGAATTCATGGTACGAAAGAACGGCGCTTGCGCTGTACACCATAACAACGCCGATGCACAGAATCGCCAAGGTTGAGACCAGAAGGAACAGGTCGGGAGCGGTACGTGATTTACCCATGCGGCACACCTCTTACATCCAATGTAGGAGGCGGACTGGCCTGCCCCCTTAGTTAAAGGTTATGCACGGACTCTTTAAAAATGCGTCCCCTTTCCTCATAAGAGGCAAACATATCCCAACTCGCGCAGGCCGGAGAGAGCAGTACGATGTCCCCTTCTTCTCCGAGTTCGTAAGCGGCGCTTACCGCTTGTTTCAGGGTGTCCTCTGCATTGTTAGCAGTATCGACGGTTTTCACCGAGGCCAACCCCGCGAGCTCCGCTACGCATTTGATTTTATCCCTTGTCTGCCCCAAGGCGACGACAGCCTTGACGCGTTCCCGGAACAAGGGCAGCAGCTCCATGTAATCGGAGCCTCTGTCCAGCCCCCCTGCGATCAGCACGACCGGCGCTTCAAAGGATTCTACCGCTTTGATCGTGGCTGCCGGATTCGTCGCCTTGGAGTTGTTGTAAAACGTCATGCCGTTCTTCTGCGCCACATATTCCAGACGGTGCTCCACTCCGCGGAAGTCCTTCAGGCATTTGGCAATGGCCTCAATCGGGACGCCTGCGGCTATGGCCACGGCGGAAGCCGCCAGGGCGTTCTCGACGTTAAACGAACCGGGGATCCCGATTTCCCGCGTCTTGGCAATGATATGCTTGCGTCCTGCCCGGTCGCGATAGACCGCCTGCGGTTCCACGCCGGAGTCGACGCCCCCTTCCACATACACTCCGTAATCCAACTGCTGCTCCAGGGAAAAAGGCAATATTTGCGCGGCCGCCCCTTGTGCCACCTTCCTGCAGACCTCATCGTCCCAATTTAGAACGGCGGTGTCTTCCTCCGTCTGGTTGGCGAACAGCTTCGCTTTGGACTGGATGTAGTCCTCCATCGACCCGTGATAGTCCAAATGCGTCTCATATACGTTTAATAAACAGGCGATTGCCGGCCTAAACGTCTGTGTTCCTTTCAGCTGGAAAGAACTCAATTCCACAACCATGACGTTCTCCTTGCCGGCCTCCAGGGCGGCTTCCGTCAAAGGCGTTCCGATATTTCCCGCAACAATCGGACGCAGCCCGCCCTGCTCGAGCATAAGGCCGATCCATGTTGTCGTGGTCGTCTTGCCGTTGGAGCCGGTGATGCCGATGATTGGCGCTTCGCACAGACGGTAAGCAACCTCAACCTCGGTCACAACCTCGATACCCAGGCTTACCGCTTTACGGACCGGGTCGATGGTGTAGGGAATGCCCGGGTTTTTCACAATGAGCTTTACGCCCTCATGGATGAGGTTAGCGGGATGGTGCCCGCAAATAACAGAAATACCCAGAGCCGTAAGTTCGTCGGCCTCAGGGCATAGTTCACGCGCTTTCTTATCGTTTGCGACCACTTTAGCTCCCATGTCATGAAACAGCTTGGCGGCGGCAAGTCCGCTTCTGGCCAAGCCGAGAATTACAACTTCCTGATTCTGATAAGAGCCTGGATGCTCCATGGATTACAACACCTCATTAATATAAAGTCCCAAACCGGCAAGCAGCAGGCCGGCCAGCCAAAAGCTGACGACAACCCGCCACTCCGACCAGCCGACCAGTTCAAAGTGGTGATGGATAGGGCTCATCTTGAATACCCTTTTCCCTCTTGTCTTAAACGAAACGACCTGAATGATAACCGACAGCATTTCCACTACGAACACGCCGCCGACAACGACCAGAAGCAGCTCCGCTTTGGTCAGGATCGCCGCAGCCGCAAGGCCTCCTCCAATGCCCAAAGAGCCGGTGTCTCCCATGAACACCTTGGCCGGATGAGCGTTGAATACAAGGAAGCCAAGCACGGCGCCGACCATGGCCGCCGAGAACACGGCGGCTTCAGGCTGCGTGTGGTTCATAGCGATGATCGCGAAAGCCCCGAAGGCGATAGCGCTGGTGCCCGCGAGCAGGCCGTCCAGGCCGTCCGTGAAGTTCACGGCGTTCGAAGTGCCCAGCATGATGATCGCAACCAGCACGTAATAGAACCAGCCGAGAGGGACCATCATGTTCGCAAAAGGAATGAAAACATCGGTGCTGTGTCCGCTGGCCGCAAGCAGGTAACAGACCACGGCGGAGACCAGCAGCTGTCCGAACAGCTTTTGCTTGGCCGTCAGCCCCAAAGAACGTTTAAAAACTATCTTCGTGTAATCATCCAGGAAGCCCACCAATCCATACCCCATCGAGGCGACCACCAGAATGACGAAATCCATATTTTTATCGGCGAATTTCAGCACAGCAAGAAGCAGGGCAAGCAGAATAATCACTCCGCCCATCGTTGGTGTTCCCGCCTTTTTCAAATGGCCTTGTGGACCGTCGGAGCGGATCTGCTGGCCGAATTTCAATCGGCGCAGGAAGGGGATCAGAATCGGCCCCAGAATGACCGCCAGCAAGAAAGCCACACCCAATGTGAACAGTATCGTTTGATTATCCACGTATTTGCCCCCCTGCGTCAGACGCTGCATGAATAAACCCGGCTTTTTCTATCACTTTACTCTGCTCCTTATCGCTTGTCTGGCAACCTCCCGGTCATCAAAGTCGTGCTTTACACCCATGATGTCCTGGTAAGTTTCATGTCCTTTTCCCGCTATCAATACTACATCTTTGGAGCTTGCCATTTCAATAGATTTTTGTATCGCCGTTCTCCGGTCCGTGATCATTTCGTAGCTGTCCGGGGCCATTCCCGCCTTAGCTATGCCCGGTTCGATATCCCGAAGGATGGCATCTGGGTCCTCGCTGCGGGGATTGTCGGAGGTGACGATCATATAATCGCTGTATTTGGCGGCGATCCCCCCCATCACCGGCCTCTTGGTACGGTCGCGGTCGCCTCCGCAGCCGAAGACGCTGATGATCCTGCCTTCGGCGAATTGGCTGACCGTAGCCAGCGCGTTCTCCAGACCGTCCGGCGTGTGCGCGTAGTCGACCAGCACCAGAAAATCCTGGCCTTCGTCGACCACTTCCATCCGTCCGTCGACGCTCCGCACTACTTCCAGGCTGCGTTTCACGCTTTCCACCGGAATACCTTCCGCTAGACAGGCCGCCGCCGCCGCCAGCGCGTTATAAACGTTAAACTTGCCGATCAGCTTCGTGCGGACGGTCGTATTTCCCGCAAAAGTAAGCAGAGTGAACTGGGTTCCTTTTGAGGTGAGATAGATCTCCGCCGCTTTCACATCCGCGTCACGCTCGATGCCGTAAGTAATCACCTGGGCCGATGTGGCCTGCGCATAGTCTTCCGAAACAGGGTCGTCGGCGTTCAGCACCGCATACTTCTGCAGCGCGGGATGGCCGCCGAACGTGTTGCCCAGACGGGAGAACAGCAGCCCTTTGGCTGCTTTGTAGGCTTCCATCGAACCGTGGAAATCAAGGTGGTCCTGAGTCAGGTTCGTAAAAACGGCCGTCCGGAAGCTGACACCCTTCACTCTGCCCAAAGAAAGCGCATGGCTGGAGACTTCCATGATGCAGATCTGGGTTCCTACGTCCCTCATTTGGCGAAAAGTCCTCTGCAGGTCGGGCGCTTCCTGCGTCGTTCTTTCCATAGGGATCGCCGTATGTCCGATTTTGGCTTGGATGGTGCCCATTAATCCGGTTTTAAACCCTTGGTCGCCGAGTATTTTCTCTATCAAATAAGACGTTGTCGTTTTGCCGTTCGTGCCGGTAATCCCGATCACTTTCATTTCCGCGCTGGGACTTCCGTAAAAATGATTGGCGATCAATGCCATTGCATAGCGTGAATCCTTCACCACCAGCTTGGGAAGGTCCACATCCACATCGTGTTCCACAACTAAAGCGGATGCCCCGAGCTTTGCGGCCGCTTCGGCAAATTCATGGCCGTCGACGGTGAGGCCCGGCACGCAGATGAACAGCGACCCGGGCGTGACCTTCCTGCTGTCCGTTTGTATCCCGTTAAATGAAGTTTCCCCGTGGCCGATAATATAGCTTATCGTCAATAAAGAGGCCAGTTCCTTAAGCTGCATGCTGCATTTCCTCCCAGATCAAACCGATTTCTGTAGTCCGGATTATGATTCATTATCGACAGGATACCGAAGAGTAAAACGTGGCGGAACGCGTTTCTTTGGCTTTCAGACCGGCAAGGACAAGAGTGGCTTACGGCGTCCCTTTGTCCTGCTTCTGATCGGCAGGATCGTCGGCCAGATAGACGCGTATCGTCGAGCCTTGGTTCAACCGCGTTCCAGGCTTGGGGACCTGGTTCACGACCACGGTGCCGGATCCTGATTTTTCCAAAAGAAAGTCGGAATTCAAATCCTCGTATATATCTTCCACTCTGGCGCCGAGCAGGTTGGGCACCTCCACCTGCTTCACGTCTCCATAAATATATTTCTTCTCCAGCTGATTCTTGCTTGGCTCCACTTTCATATACTGCAGAGCGTCTGCCAAAATATTTTTAACCATCGGCGCGGCGATCAAACCTCCGAACTGAATCCCTTTGGGATCATCCACGGCGCCGTATACGATCACCTTCGGATTGTCCGCCGGCGCGAACCCGATGAAGGAAACGATGTGTTCGTCAGGAGAATAACGTCCGTTGATTACCTTCTGGGCGGTACCCGTTTTCCCTCCGACCCGGTAGCCGTCCAGAAAAGCGTTTTTACCTGTACCTTTCGCCACTACGCTTTCCAAAGTTTCCCTCACCTGTTTGGAGGTGGCTTCCGAGATCACATTGCGCACCACTTCCGGCTTCACCGTTTCCACAAGCCCGCCTGTGTCCGGATCGTAGAAAGCTTTGGCGACGTGCGGCTTATACAGCTTGCCGCCGTTGATGGCCGCGGACACGGCCGAGATTTGCTGTATCGGAGTCACCGACACGCCTTGGCCGAAAGAAGTGGTGGCGAGCTCGACAGGACCGACGCGGGAAGGCTTGAACATAATCCCGTTCTCTTCCCCTCCCAGGTCGATTCCCGTCTTCTTGCCAAAACCGAAGCGGCCGATGTAATCGAACAGCTTCTCTTTGCCGAGCCTCCGGCCCATTTCGACAAATCCCGGGTTGCAGGAGTTTTCCACCACATTAAGGAACGTCTCGCTTCCGTGGCCGCCCCGTTTCCAGCAGCGGAGCCTGGCTCCGCCGACTTCAATTGAACCCGGATCGTAAAAGCTCTCATTTTGCAAATCCACCTTTTTTTCTTCCAGGGCGGCGGCGAGCGTAATAATTTTAAAAGTGGAGCCCGGCTCATAAGTCATCCAGATCGGCAGGTTGCGGTTATACGTCTCGACAGGGTATTCCTTGTAATTTCCCGGCTCGTAATTCGGCCTGCTGCCCATTGCCAGGATTTCTCCATTATTCGGATCCATCATAATCGCGATGACATCCTTGGCTTGGTATTGCAGCATCGTTTGGTCGAGCTCCCGTTCGAGGATGGACTGCAGGTGGTTGTCGATCGTCAGCTGCAGATTCAAGCCGTCTTTGGGCTTCTCATACTGGTCCGTTGAGTTCGGCATTTTCCTGCCGCCCGCGTCGGCCAAATAAGAAATGTTGCCCTTGAGGCCGGTCAACTGCTTGTCATATTTCGCTTCCACCCCGGTCAACCCGTTGTTATAGGCTCCCGTGAAGCCCAGGATGTGGGAAGCCAAAGAGCCGAACGGGTAGAATCTTTTATTATCCTCGGCAACGACAATTCCCGGAAGATTCAGAGCGCGAATTTGCTGCGCCTTCTCCTGGGTGATTTTACGGCCGCCCGGTTTGATGTCCACGAGACTCTGTTTCTTTGTAATCGTGTTGTACACGGACTCCGGCGTCATCTGCAAAATTCCGCCGATCGTCCGGGACGTCGTCTCGGGATCCTTGATCTGGGCCGGAACCGCCATGACCGATGGCGAACTGACATTGTAGGTCAGCTTCACTCCGTTGCGATCGAGAATTTCTCCCCTGCGGGACGCGAAAGGGACCTCCCTGCGCCAGGAATCCTCCGCCCGCTGTGCGAGTTCGGATCCCATCCACAGCTGTACATAGCCCAGCCTGACCATTAACGCTACAAACAGAACCGTCCCGATCATTAACGAGATGTACAGCCTGCGCCGAACCGTAACGCCGGAAATTTTCATAACCGACTGTTCCTCCCCTCGAATCCCGATAAGTCAAGCCTGTTCATATCAAGACTATTCGGGACAACCGGGGGATAGAACAAGCCGTCCGATTTATCTGCTCACTTCGGCGGCTATCGCCCAGCCTGCTTGGCGTCGGCCGACGCCGGTTTCCTGGCTGCGGATTCCGCGCTTTTCTTTGCAGGCTGATTATCCTTCTTGGCCGAAGGATCGTCCTTTTTGGGCGGGGCGCCTTTGTCCGCCGGGCTGGCCGGTGTGCCGGCGCCAGAATCCGGCGTAGCAGCCTGCGCACTGGCGGAAGGAGCAAGCTGCAGGTTCAATATGGCATTGTCCCCTTCTCCGGCCAAGCTTTGGGAAGAGACATAGCCCTCCCCTGCGGGCTGGCATTTGACGCCAAGGAACGTACACAGCTCCAAAGCTTCACGCAGCGATTTGCCCGTCATATCGGGCACTTGGCGTGATGCGCCCTGCTGCGTCACTATATACATTCGCTGCCCTGCCGTCATTTCTGTACCTGCCGCAGGAAATTGGCTGATGACCTGGTTGCCATTGCCTACCACTTCAAGCGCCAATCCGGCTTTGGCGGCGGCGTTCCTCGCACCTTCGCCGTTCATTCCCGACAAATCCGGCACCTTGACTGCCGCTTCCTTCTCCTTCGTCGCAGTTTGCTGGTCGCTCGCCGCCACTCCCATATATCGCAAGCTTTGCGACATGATTTCTTTAAAAGCGGGCGCGGTGACGTCGCTGCCGCGGTGGAAATCTCCGCCGAGGTCCGGCTGATCCGCAATGACTGCAACCACTATGCGCGGATCTTCCGCTGGAGCGTATCCGATGAAGGAAACCACCCAGGTGAGATCCGAATATTTTCCACTCACGACAACATTGGCTGTACCCGTCTTCCCGGCTACCCGGTAGCCGTCGACGGCCATCTTTTTCCCTGTTCCGTCGGGATCGGTTACGACCTGCTCGAGGTAGCCCGTGACGGTCTTGGCGGTCTTCTCCGATACGACCTGGCGGACGACTTCAGGTTGGTGCTGCAGCACCACTTCATTCGTATTAGGGTCGGTAATTTGCTTGATGACATACGGCTTCATCAGCTTGCCGCCGTTTGCCATGGCCGCGTAAGCCGCTACCTGCTGCATCGCCGTCGCCGTCAAGCCCTGTCCGTAGGTGGCTGTCGCAAACTCCGAAGGATATTTCATATTGATGGAGCCGGGCACTTCTCCCGGCAGATCGATACCTGTCTTTTGTCCGAAACCAAACTTGTCGATCCAGCCTTTCAGCTTGTCCTGTCCCAGCATCTCGTATCCAAGCTTTACGAAAGCCACGTTGGAGGACCGGACCAGACCTTTCAGGTAATTGATGCTTCCCCAGCCGACATAGTAGTCATGGAGCGTTCTACCCGGAACCTGGATCGTACCCGAGGGGTAGTAAGCGTTCGGATTGAACAACCCTTCCTCCACTGTAGCTGCCAAGGTCACCAGCTTGAATGTCGATCCCGGTTCATATTGGGATGAAATCGCCTGATTGACCTCCGAGCCTTTCTCCGCCTGCCAATACTTGTTAGGGTTAAAATCCGGACGGCTCGACATACCCAAAACTTCCATTGTTTTCGGATCCACCGCTATAGCCGTCACACTCTTCGGATGGTACTTCTGGTACACTTTATCCAGTGCGCTGTCTATGTAAAATTGGATATTCTTGTCGATCGTCAATTGGACATTGCTTCCGTCTTTGGCCGGTTGGGAAAACTTCGTGCCGTTCGGAAGCTCGACTCCCTTTCTGTCGCTCTCGTAGGTAAGCGAGCCCTTCTTGCCTTCCAGGTACTTGTTAAGATAGGCCTCCAGCCCGGTGACGACCTGACCCTCCTTGTTCAAATATCCGAGCAGCTGCGAGGCCAGATTTTCTCCCGGATAGTACCGCTTTTGGTCCCTTTTCAAATAAATGCCGACATCATCCGCATCTTTCAATTTAGCCTTCTGTTTAATATATTCTTTCAAATTGTCTATCTTTTCTTTCATCTGCGCGTCGACCTTCCAGCCTTCGTTGCGGATGTCCACACTTACGCTGTAAGCTTCTTCCGGCTTTGCGTTCGGCTTCGGCGTATAGTCGGTGCGCTTCTTGGTCGCCAAGGCTTCGATCTTCTTCTGCAGGTCCCCCCCTATGGCAGGGTCCTCCGAATCTTTCAGCAGACCCGACAAACCTTTCACTACCTCGTCCAGAGTATTATTTTTGAAAATCTTTTGCGGATTAAGAGAAACGTTATAAGCGGGAGCATCTTCAGCCAAAGACCTCCCGTTTCGGTCCAAAATGGACCCCCTCTGGGGCTGCAGAACCCGGTCCGTTTCCCACATCTGCTTCGCTTCCTGCAGACGCTCGGCTCCGTGGACGACTTGAATCCAATAAACACGGCTCATCAAACCGACAAAAAGGAGGGTAAATAACCCTCCGAGCAGCAGCGAGCGAATTTTCACCAATCTAGTCATACATTCTACCTCATTTACGGATGGATTGCCACCAGGCTCTTATTCTTACACAATGGCTTTCTTCGCGGGAAGTAGGGGGTCATCTTTAAAAATTAGCGGGGACATAGCCGCGCTTGGCCGCTTCCGCCTTGAGCCGCTTGGGACTTTGCTGCTGTTCGAGCTCATGCTTGGAGGCGCTTATTTTGGAATCAATTTCCATGATTTTATCATTCGTCGCTTTCATTTGGGAGTGCATTTGATAGATCAGGGCATAACGGTAAATGATCACGCTGGCAATAATACCGCACACAACGGCTCCAAGCACAAGGAAAATCTTTTCTCCCATAGTAATTTGCGATTGGCGGTATACCTTTTTTGTGGTAATGACTTCCTTGACCCGAACCTGTTCTTTGGCTCTTTGTTCCACAGCCAGATTTCCGTGCATATAAGCAGGCATTTCTTATTCCCCTTTCCCTATTTACAGCTTTTCCGCTATTCTCAATTTTGCCGAACGAGCCCTGTTATTGGCTTCCAACTCATCTTCTCTCGCTACAATCGGCTTCCGGTTTACCAACTTCAGAACTCCTTCATTGCTGCACACGCACATCGGGAAATCGGGAGGGCATGTACATTTGCCCACATAGCCTGCGAAGGTCTTCTTGCAGATGCGGTCCTCCAAAGAGTGGAACGTGATGACCGCGAGCCTGCCTCCCGGCGCCAAACAGCGTACCGACTGCTCCAATGCGTCTTCAAAAGCTCTGAGTTCGTCGTTCACTGCAATGCGGAAAGCCTGAAAGCTTCTTTTGGCCGGGTGTGGACCGGTTCTGCGGGCAGCCGCCGGGATGCCGGCTTTGATCAATTCCACCAGCTGGCCTGTCGTTTCGATCGGACCTTGGCTTCGGGCCTGGATAATCTGCGATGCGATCCTTCTGGCGAATTTTTCTTCCCCGTATTCGAATAAAATCCTGGTGATCTCTTCTTCCGGCCATTCGTTGACGATCACCTTGGCGGTAAGCTCCGCCGAACGGTCCATTCTCATATCCAGCTCCGCATCCTGGTGATAGCTGAATCCTCGTTCAGCTTCATCAAGCTGCGGTGAGGACACGCCCAGATCGAACAAAATGCCTTCGACCTGCGGGACTCCGTCTATTGTGGGAATGGACAGCGCGGACAGCTCCTTCTCCAGGTGGCGGAAATTGCTTTTGACGAGTTTTACACGGTCCATATAAGGGGAAAGCTTCTCGGAAGCGCTCCTTAACGCGGAGTCGTCCTGGTCGAAGGCGATCAGCATGCCATTGCCGCTTAGCCGGGAGGCGATCAATGAACTGTGTCCCGCTCCCCCCAAGGTGCAATCCACGTAAATCCCGTCTGGCTTGATGTTCAAGGCGTCAACAGATTGTTCAAGCAAAACCGTAATATGATGAAACACGAAGTGAGGTCCTCCAATAGGCGGCGAAATTTAATGCGATTAAAAATTAAAGTCCACAAGTTTCTCCGCAATTTCGTTAAAAGATTGCTCTGATTCCTGGAAATAGCTTTCCCAAATTTGCTTGCTCCAAATCTCTACCCGGTTGGAAACGCCAATGACAACGCAGTCTTTATCCAGCTTCGCATGGTCTACCAGAGTGCCCGGGATATTGGCCCGCCCCTGCTTGTCCAGCTCGCACTCGGTAGCCCCGGAGAAGAAAAACCGGCTGAATGCACGAGCGTCCGATTTCATAAGCGGCAGTGCCTTGAGCTTGCTTTCCAGAGCCGACCATTCACTCATTGGATACACAAACAAGCATTGATCGAGCCCACGGGTGATGACGAATGTGGTTCCAAGCGCTTCACGGAATTTGACGGGTATGATCATACGGCCTTTTTCGTCGATGCTGTGTTGATACTCTCCCATGAACATCGGCCGTACCCCCTCCCTTTTCCCCCACTTTTCCCCACTTTAAACCACTTTATTTTCATATTCTCTATAATAACAAAAAATCCTGCTAAATTTAACAGGATTAAATGTAAATTATTTTATAATGTATTTTACAGCGTTAACTGTGTTAGGTTTGGGCAGTCGTGAGCCTTCATTTACAATGCCGCTAATGCTCATTCCTGTTTCCTTGTTCAAGCTACTCCCCATACCGCTAAACTAATCCTTCTTGGAATCCTGTTTCCTATACAGCAAAAACCCCTGAAGGCCAGGCTGAGGAGTCGCTCATCCCGGGATTCAGGGGTTACTTTTATATGCAGTTCTACCGAATCAATGCTCGGTCCAACTGTCCAGGTAAGCTTTCTGATCGCTCGTTAGGGAATCCATGGAGATGCCGAGAGATTCCAGCTTAATACGGGCCACCTGCTCATCCAGTTCATACGGCACGTTGACCACCTTGCTGCCGATGCTTTGATGCTGCTCATTCACATATTTTAAAGACATCGCTTGAAGAGCGAACGTCATATCCATAATTTCCGCCGGATGTCCGTCACCCGCTGCAAGGTTCACCAAACGGCCTTCTGCCAGAACATAGATCTTGCGTCCGTCTTTGAGCAGGTACTCTTCGATATTGCGGCGGACAGTACGCTTGGAGGAGGAAAGCGCTTCAAGCTCAGGCTTGTTCACCTCCACGTCAAAATGTCCCGCATTGGACAAAATCGCTCCGTCCTTCATCACCTCATAGTGTTCCCCGCGGATGACATCGCGGTTTCCGGTCACCGTAACGAAAAAGTCGCCTGCTTTGGCCGCCTCTTTCATGGACATGACCGCAAAGCCGTCCATATAAGCTTCAACCGCCCGAATCGCATCGATTTCCGTGACCACAACATTGGCGCCGAGCCCTTTGGCCCTCATGGCCACACCTTTGCCGCACCAGCCGTATCCGGCGACTACCACGGTTTTGCCTGCCACGACCAAGTTCGTAGTGCGGTTGATGCCGTCCCATACCGATTGGCCTGTACCGTAGCGGTTGTCGAACAAGTATTTACAATAGGCGTCGTTAACCGCTACCATCGGGAATTTCAGATTCCCTTCTTTTTCCAGCGACTTCAAGCGCAGAATGCCTGTCGTCGTTTCTTCCGCGCCCCCGCGGATGCCTGCCAGCAGGTCCGTTCTCTCGGAGTGGAGGATCGTGACCAGATCCCCTCCGTCGTCGATAATCAGATCCGGTTTCGTTTCCAACGTTTTAATAAGCAAACCCTTATATTCCTTAGGATCCGGATTATACTTGGCGAATACGCGCACGCCATCTTCCACCAATGCCGCGCACACATCATCCTGGGTGGAAAGAGGATTGCTTCCCGTGATCGTCACCTCGGCGCCGCCGGCTTTGACGACTTTCGCCAAGTATGCCGTTTTTGCCTCCAGATGCAGGGAAATCGCCACTTTTAATCCTTTAAAAGGCTGCTCTTGCTCGAACTGTTCGCGTACCCTGTTCAGCACCGGCATGTGAGCTTGTACCCAGTCGATCTTCAGATGGCCTTCCGGGGCCAGGCCGATATCGGCG
The DNA here is from genome assembly GCF_055392555.1 of Paenibacillus sp. JCM 18996. NCBI lineage: Bacteria > Bacillati > Bacillota > Bacilli > Caryophanales > Paenibacillaceae > Paenibacillus > Paenibacillus sp. JCM 18996. The sequence goes on along the minus strand of NZ_AP043884.1, from coordinate 556,884 downwards.
ATAATGCTTTGCTTCTGCAAAGTGGTCATGGTCTTCTTCCTCCTTCGATTAAAAATGATACAGTTTATGCAATCCATCCAGGGAAAGCGGTTCCTTCACTAAATCATCCAGCCATTTCCGCCCGTATCGGTTTAAATACGCGTATGCGTTGTACACTCTCTCTTGAGGCCTGCCAAACGGAAGCAATGAAACACGGACTCGCTCCAGCTGACTTAAAGCCGCGTCGAACCGGCCTTGATACACATCGGCAGCACGCGTCTCAAGGTATTCCATTTCCCTGATAATCCGTGTGAAATTGGTCTGCCCCAGCTTCTCAAGCGCCGGATTGATTCCTGCAACCGTCTCCAGCAGCGGCTGGTACAGCCTTTGGAACTCGGCCTTAGCCTCCGCGAAACGCTCTTCGAGATGAAGCTCATCCTGCTCTTTCAGCCACTCCGCTTTCTTCTCCTCGAACCGGTGGATGACATCTTCGATGTCAAGGCCATATTTCTCCATATACTTTTGGACCGTTCTATCCATCAAGGTGTATTCGGTTCTCGGCACGATAATCGGCATCAGGAACCCCACTTGTTCAAAAGCTTCGCCGGTTAACGCCCAATAGGCGATTTCGCCGGGCCCCAATACGGTCGCTAGCACGGGAAATAAAAATTCCTGCATGAGCGGCCTGGTCATCACGTTGTTGCTAAGCCTTTCTGGAGCGCTTACAGCCCAATCTAACAGCCTGCTGCGGCTATATTTCCTTTCACCGCGTCTGTCCGTATAATCATTCCCGTCATGGTAAAGCAAAATCCGTTCCTTTTCATCATAAACAAAAAGATTGGCGTTATTCTCCTGCAGCTCCACCTGAAGCGGGTACCCCGCCTGCCGTACTTCAGCCATCCTGGCCAAAACAGATTGATTAACGCCTTCGCTGTCCTCGATCAAAGCCTTGAACATCGGCGCCTCCACTTTTCGCAGATCAGGGTGGTCCGAATCCATCAGGACTAGTCCGTATGATCCGAACAGGTCGCTTAGAAGTCTGGCGAAGCTTCCGACCAAAGTATTCGTTTGTTCCGCGTGTTCTCTCAATCTTCGCATCAAGTCCTGCTTAAACTCGCTGTCCGCCAGTGCGTTGTCCAATTGGCTGACAGCATCTTTAAAGACTTCTCCAGGCAGGATGGTTGAAGACACTGAGGTCTTCAGGCCTGTAGGATGATCGATCTTTAATCTGAGAACCTTGTTCTCGCCCGTCATATAGTGAATATGGTTCACTTCTTCGAAGTCGTGGTCCTCGCCGGCAATCCAGAAAACCGGCACTACAGGCCTGTTCAATGTTGCAGAGGCGGAGCGCGCCAGCTGAATCAGAGTAGCCGCTTTATACAGAACGAGTAAAGGGCCGCCGAACAGTCCCGCCTGCTGTCCGCCCACAACCGCGAGTGTTTCCTGGCTGCGCAGCCGGTGAATCGCTTCTATCGCTTGGGGAGCGTTCTGGATCTCTTCATTAAAATGAAGCAGGGCCTCTGCCAGACGTGCGCGGTCGGCCCTCATCCCCTGATGGTGGTCAAGCCACCGGGCGCGCTCTTCCCATGCTTGCGGATCCCGCGGGTTATAATCGAAGAACGGTTCAACCCGTTCGAAATGGTGCAAATAATCCTCTGTCAAAGGCTGATTTGATTTCCAATGGATGGCTTCTATGATAACCAGCCCCTTCCTCCATCTATGTATAATTTACAAGTATGATTGTACACTTACATTTAGTTATCGTCAAAGCGGAAAAATGACCCCATGAACGATCATCTTCATCCGCGCTGCGTCCGGGCCAACACATTTTCAATCAAATTGGAAAGCGTATGGACAAAAGAGTCCTCATGGTCAATAAGCACCGCGGAGAGATATTTGTTTTGTTCAAATAAAACACTGCAATACTCTCGACTATTCCAAACTCTGCTCAGCTCAGCTAACCTGTTCTCATCTCAACTGGTTAAATAATACTTGATTACCACATTATTATCAATATGGAATGGGAAAAACCGCCTCCAAGGAGGCGGTTTCCTAGTAAAGGTGGCAGGCGACCCAGTGGTTCGGTTCGATTTCCTTGAATTCAGGCATCGCAACCGCGCATTCCGCCATTGCTTTGGGACAGCGAGTGCGGAAGGGGCATCCGCTGGGAGGGTTGAGAGGGCTCGGAACCTCGCCTTCCAGCACGATCCGCTCTCTTCTTCTTTCCACTTCAGGATCGGGGATCGGAATGGCGGAGAGCAGAGCTTGCGTGTAGGGATGAAGCGGCTTGGCATACAAATCCTCCGAGCCGGTCACCTCGACCAGCTTGCCCAAATACATAACGCCGATCCTGTCGGAAATATGCTTCACCATAGCCAGGTCATGCGCGATGAACAAGTAAGTCAAGCCATGCTCCTTCTGCAGCTTCTTGAACAAGTTCACAACCTGGGCTTGTACCGAAACGTCCAGCGCGGAAATCGGTTCATCCGCGATAATTAGCTGCGGCTCGATCGCCAGAGCCCTGGCAATGCCGATCCGCTGTCTTTGGCCGCCGGAGAACTCATGAGGGAACCGTCCCGCATGTTCTTCATTCAAGCCTACGGCGCCAAGCAGCTCGGACACACGCTGTTTTCTCTTCGCACCAGTATATAAACCGTGGATATCGATCCCTTCGGCGATGATATTCCCGACAGTCATTCTCGGGTTCAAAGAAGCGTAAGGGTCCTGAAACACCATCTGCATGCTGCGGTTGAATGCCTTCAGCTTCCTGCCTTTCAGCTCATGGACATTCTCGCCGTTAAAAATCACTTTGCCGTCCGTTGCGCTGTAGAGGTTGATAATCGTGCGGCCAGCGGTGGATTTGCCGCAGCCGGACTCGCCTACCAATCCGAACGTTTCACCGCGTTTGATATGGAAATTGACTCCGTCAACCGCCTTGAGAACCTTGCCTCCGCTCAGTTGAAAATGCTTTTTCAAATTACGGACTTCAAGAATATTATCGGACATTCGTTATCACCTCAATATCTGCCGGCCGCACTACCTTGGGCGCATCTGGATGCAGCAGCCAGCAGGCGGCGGTATGTGTTTGAGTAACCTTCATATGCTCGGGATCCAGCTCAAGACAAACTTCCATAGCGTAGGGACATCTGGCTGCAAAAGCGCACCCTTTAGGCGGAGCGAACAAATCCGGAGGCGTTCCCGGAATAGGCACCAGGTCCCTCTTTGCTTTATTATCCAAACGGGGCATCGAGCGCAGCAATCCCCACGTATAAGGATGCTTGGGAGCGTAGAAAATCTCATCCACCGTTCCCTGCTCGACGACTTTGCCCGCATACATGACAATGACGCGCTGCGCCATTTCCGCAACGACGCCCAAATCGTGGGTAATAAGGATGGTCGAAGATTCAGTCTCCCGGGACAGCTTCTTCATCAATTCGATAATTTGGGCTTGTATCGTCACATCCAGTGCGGTGGTCGGCTCGTCCGCAATGAGCAGCTTCGGGTTGCATGCGAGCGCTATGGCGATAACCACACGCTGCCTCATCCCGCCGGAAAATTCGTGCGGATACTGCTTCATCCGGCCTTGCGGATTGTTGATTCCGACAAGCTTCAGAATTTCTATCGCCCTTGCGTTAGCCTGGGCCTTGCTTACTTTCTGGTGCTTCAGAATTCCTTCCGTTATCTGGTCGCCGATTACCATTGTAGGATTCAATGATGTCATAGGATCCTGAAAGATCATGCCGATCTCCGAACCGCGGATTTTTTCCATTTGGCGGTCCGAGAGCTTGACGATGTCCATTTTGCCGTCGAATCGGATAGATCCGCTTTTAATCACGCTGGGCGGAGAAGGGATGAGCCGCATGATCGTTTGGGCCGTCACGGACTTGCCGCAGCCGGATTCCCCTACGATGGCGAGCACCTCTCCTTTTTGCAGATGAAAATTGACTCCCCGCACGGCCTGGACTTCCCCCGCATAAGTGTTGAAAGAAACTTTCAGGTCTTTTACTTCAAGTATAGTTTTGCTCACAGGATTCCCCCCTCACTTACGCATTTTTGGATCGAGAGCGTCGCGCAGGCCGTCTCCCAATAAGTTAAAGCACAATAATATGAATGAGAACACCAATGTCGGGAACAGGATGCGGTGAGGATACAAGCGCATATATGTCACCCCGTCGTTTAGCAGATACCCCAGCGATGCCATAGGTACGCGGATGCCCAAACCGATAAAGCTGAGGAAGGCTTCAACGAAAATCGCGCTCGGGATAACAAAAGTCAGCTGCACAATAATGATGCCCAGCGCGTTAGGAATCAAATGCCTTGTAATGATCCGGCTTGGAGAAGCTCCCAAAGTACGGGCGGCCAGGACGAACTCCTGCTCTTTGAGGGTAAGGACCTGTCCGCGAACCAAGCGTGCCATCGGCACCCAACCCGTTATCGCATAAGCGATAATAATCGTCGAGACGCCCGGCTCAAGCACCATGATCATAAGAATGGTAATCAGCAGGAACGGAATGGAGTAGACCACTTCGATAATCCGCTGCATAACGTCATCGACACGGCCGCCGTAATATGCGGAGACCCCGCCGTAAATCACACCGAAGACCAGATCGAGCAGCGCTGCCGTAACCCCGATAAACAGGGAAATTCTTGTCCCCATCCATACGCGGACCCATAAATCCCGGCCAAAATCGTCCGTCCCGAATAAATGCTGCCCGCTCGGCTTTTGATTTTTGATATCCAGCATTTGCTGGTCGTAAGTATACTGAGAAAACATAGGTGCGAATATCGAAAGAACGATAAGGGCGATCAATATGATTAAGCCGGCCATCGCCAGTCTGTTTTTCTTCAGTCGGCGCCATGCGTCCTGCCAATAATTCATCGAGGGCCGGACGATGCTTTCTTTCCCCAATTTTTCTCGGGCGACAGGTTGAAATTGGCTTTTAGTCACAGGCTGCATTCTATTTTCCACCCTTCCCTAGACGAATACGGGGATCAACAAGTCCATAAATAACATCGGTAATAAAGAGTACAGCCATCAAAATGACGGAATAAAAAATAGTCAACCCGCAAATCATCGTATAATCGTTGGAAACTATGGCATTTACGAACTGGGTCCCGAGTCCCGGAACGGAAAAAATCCTTTCAATGACAAGAGTGCCCGTGATGATGTTGACAAAAATAGGACCGGAAATCGTCACTATCGGCAGGATGGCGTTTCTGATCGTGTGCCTGGAAATAATGCTGGACTGCGATAATCCTTTGGATTTGGCCGTTTTCATGTAATCCTGGTTCAACACATCGATCATGGAAGTGCGCATCAAACGCGCCATAATCGCAAGAGTACCGAATGAAAGAGCGATAGATGGCAAGATTTTGTAGGTCGGGCCATTCCACAAAGCCGGCGGAAGCAGTCCCCATTTGTTGCCTACGTAGTAAGATAAAAGAGGCCCAAGCACAAAGGAAGGGATGGATATGCCCAAAACCGCGGTAAACATTGCCATATAGTCTAAAGCTTTGTTGTGGTTGAGCGCGGCCACTATACCTAGAAATAAACCGACAACTACCGCGATGGCAAAAGCTATCAAGCCCAGCTCCAGGGAAGCGGGAAAAGCCTTTCTGATCACTTCGCTCACACTTCGCGCCGGATATTGGAAGGATACCCCGAAATCGCCGTGCATGATTTTGTTCAGATAAAGGAAGTACTGCTCCGACAGCGGCTTATCCAATCCGTACTGGGCCAGCAGCATTTTTCTGTTCTCCGCGGGTATTTTCTCGGACCCTTCTCCGAACGGGTCACCAGGAAGGTTCTTCATCAGGATAAAAGTAAAGGTAATAATCACCCACAGCGTAATGAGCATGTATATGAGACGCCTGCTTGCATATTTTAACATGACCGCTCTCCTCTCTTCGGCACATTCCAAAAATCACCCCGCAAAGTGACGTGAAGCTTCGAAGCGTATTCCTGTTACTTTGCGGGGAGCCCTATTAAAGAAAAGGGCCGTTCTTCAGGTGCAAGAACGGCCCCTTCGTAGACAGCATACTATTTGTAACAGCAGACACAGTAATTTACTTCACGCCGGCCCATCTCAATTCCCATTCCAAACCGAAGGAAGGAAGGAACAAGCCTTCAATGTTTGTTTTCTTCACATACATCCTGGTGCGGTGGTATAAAGGAAAGATCGGCATTTCCTGCATGAGCAGCTTCTCTGCCTCGACAAATTTTTGACCGCGCTTTGCGGGATCTTTTTCTATGTCTGCCGCTTTGATCAAGTCGTCGTACTGCTTGTTGGACCATTCCACCTCGTTGAATTCGCCGCCGGAAACCCACATATCCATGAATGTCATCGGATCGTTGTAATCTGCGCCCCACAGGGAAACTACAGCGTCGTAATCATGGTTTTTGGATCTGTCCAAACGCAATTTGTGCGGTACAGGCTCGGCAACGGCTTCCACTCCCAGATTCGTTTTCCATTGGGAAACGAGAAATTCAAGGGATTTTTTGGCGGTTTCGGTATCATCGGCCATTAATTTGAATTTAGGAAGTGCGGTCATGTTCAATTCTTTCATGCCCTCTGCAAGAAGCTGCTTCGCCTTGTCCTTGTCAAACTTAGGCTGAACGTCGCCTGCCTCTTTAGTGTACTCTTTGTTGTTTCCATCCAGAATACCGGTTGGCAGGTATCCGCGGGACGGTACGGAGCCGTTAGCGAGTACGGAGTCTACGAACGCTTTACGGTCAATGGCCATTGCCAATGCCTGGCGGATTTTCGTATTGGCGAAAGCTGGCTGCTTCTTTTCCTGGAACATGATGTAAGAGGTTGTCAGCTCCGGCTTGGGAGTCAGTTCAGGCTTCCCTTCATACAGCTTAACCTGGTCCCCTTTTATTTCAGTAAGGTCCGCCTGGTTCGTTTCAAACAGGTTGAGGCCCGAGTTGGTGTCTTTGACGATGTTTACTGTAATCTTGGCCAGCTTCACGTTAGCCGCATCCCAATATTTGTCGTTCTTTACAAATGTCAAAGTTTGGTCATGAGTCCAGCTTTCCAATTTGTACGGGCCTGCGCCGATGATTTTGTCAGCGTCCGATCCGTACTTCTCGCCTTGAGCTTTGACCATGTCCTCTTTTTGAGGGAAGAAGATCGGAAAGGCCAGCAAGGAGGTAAAGAAGCCCACAGGCTTGCTCAATTTGATTTCAAGAGTTTTGTCATCCAGAGCTTTTACCCCGACAGCGTCTTTCTTCGCCTGCACTTCTTCCGGCTTCGCTTTGTTCAGCTCCGCGCCGCCTTGAATCCAGGCCAGCATGAAGCTGTATTGGGCCTTCGTAGCAGGGTCTAAGGTACGCTTGAATGCTGAAACGAAATCGTTCGCTTTCAAAGGAGTTCCATCCGCCCACACCAGATTGTCGCGCAATGTAATCTTATAAGTCAATCCGTCTGTGGAAACCTCAGGCGCCGCTTTGGCCAAACCCGGCTGCACTTTGCCATCCTTGTCGATGCGGTACAAGCCTTCGTTCAACGCGTTCAGCATAGTAAAGGCCGCGTTGGCGGTCGATTTGGAGCTGTCTAGCGCGGGGGGCTCGGCGGCAAGATTGATTTTAATCTCCTGCTTCGCATTGGAAGCGTTTCCGCCTTCCGCTCCAGGCTTGGGGCTGTCCCCCGTCTTGCTGCCGGAGCAGCCGGCTGCCATTGAACCTGCCAAAGTAAGCGCAAGCGCCGACGATACCCATTTTGATGCTTTCATCCCTTGACCTCCCTTTTTTATAAAAACAAACATAAATAGTCAGGTGCTTTGTATATACTGATTCCGCACCTATCTTAACGGCATACTAATTTACCTCATCATCCAGGACTCTTTCACAGTCAAAAATTAAAATTATGTAAATTGTAACCGTTATCAGATAATCATTATACAACCATCGGTCAATAAAATCTACTATGTTTTTCTGGAAAATTTGTCAGATTTGAAGATTCGCTTAGCTCGAAATATTACATGTTAATTTACATAACGCAAACAACCGGTATGTGTGTATAATAACAGAAATATTTGCATTGAACAATGGCTAAGTTATAAAATTTTCAACTAGAATGTAAGATATTATAACATATTAAAAAGAGCCCGTAGTCAGGCTCCTCCTTTTTTCTTTTGCCCGCACCAGTGTCGAAACGGACACAAAAAAGGTCGTTCAGGCAGCTGCATACGATTTCTTTCGCTCCATTGCGTGCTTCCATGCATTTTCTCATCCGCCCTGTCTGAATGGCTAACTGTTCGCGATAGTCTGTCCTATCCCTACGGCAACTAATATCACATAAATGACGGATAAAAGCAGGAAACCGACGCGAAACTGGAACTTGGCTATTTTGACAATCTGCACCCTTCCCTTAATCCGGGTTTGATAGCCTCCGAGCAGTCCTATGCTGATAAGGGAGATGAGAAGCAGGATCCAGAATCCGAAATTGGTGTGAAACACTTTGTTGAACGTATAAGAAACAGAACCGACGAGAAAAAGAGTCGTTGCATCCATTGCGAGCCGGATCGATTTCTGCTTGTCCCTAGTCCACACATAACCCGTGATTAAGACCGCCAGGAAAACGGCAAAAGGAAACAAAGCCAGCACCTGATATATTTGTATGAACCAATGAATAACCATTTTCACCGCTTCCCCTGCCGGCCATTGAGTTGCTCTATGCCCCGAACCAACCGGTGTACCGTATCGTGAGCCCGAGCATGAATACCATGGCTGCGGCCTATCCTGATTATACTGCCATTAATCCAATCTACCTCGGTTTGGCGGCCGTGTAGAACATCCTGCAGCATAGAAGAATGGTTCTGTGCCGTCTTGGCGCAGACCTCCGCTATCTGTTCCCATAAGCCACCGGACAGCGGGACTCCTTCAGCCTCCGCCACTTGGGCCGCCTCTTCATATAACGAACGCATCAGCCGGGTTAAATGGTTGGATTGCAGCAGCTCCCCGTTGCGAACCCGCAGAATTGCGGTAACGGGATTGATTACGGAATTCATCACTAGTTTATTCCATACAATCTGGTTCATAACATTCGATAAACTTGCAGAAAATCCTGCCTCAACTAACAGGGATTCCAGCTTTTTTTCACTCGGCTCTCCGGCACCCGTCCGGGCCTGTCCGACGGCAGCTTCCGGCCATCGGCCGAACCAGGTCATGCCATTCCCGGTGTGCTCTATCCGGCAGCCCGCTGTCCTGCGCGCCCCTTCCGTTGTCACCGCCGCATAAATGACAGTCCCGGGCAGCTTCTTCGGCAGTTTTTCCATATGTCCGATCCCATTCTGGAAGCAGACGACGGCTGTAAGCGGTCCGGCCCTTAATTTGAGCAGCTTGAGGAGGTCTTCATTAATGGAGGTTTGCTTCACCATAAGAAGGATCCAATCCGGATAGCCCTGCTGCCTGACTTGTTCAATCAGTTCTTGCTGCGAACAGGCGCCGGGGACCTTGTAAGTTTCTTCGCCTTCCGCCTCAACTATTGTAAGACCGCCTCGCCTCAGCTCTTCCGCCTGGTCCCGGGTACGGGTCACCAACCGGAGATCCGGAATGCAGCGCAGCAGCTTTCCCGCATACAAAAGTCCCAACGAGCCCGCTCCGATTACTTCAATTCTCATAGTCCGAGCCCTCCGTTCCGGTTTTGTTCATAATACATGATACATGAAAAAAGACTCCCGGCCTATCTGCCCGAAAGTCTTCTCGTTAAAGTAGCGTTTATCCATTAATCGATGCGTTCCAAATTTCCGTTGGCATCCATCTTGAACCTCGGTTTGTTCTCATCTTCCTCTTCCACCAGGAACGCCATTTTTCTCGCTCTGTCCATAATTTGTATCAGCGCTTTGTAATCGTCGTTCACCACTCTATAATCGGTTTCTACCTCATTTACCTGTTTGCTCAATCTCTCATTTTCTTTTCTTAAGAAAAACAATTCTTCCTCTTTCTCATTCAAGTCCTTTTCTGCACTCTTGATCTGGCGCGCCATCTCCTGATAGGTGGTCTTCCACTGCTTCAAAAACCGGATGACCGCATCAATCGAGATCGCTTCTTCCGTGTATGCTTCGGTTCTGGAAAAGGCTTCGCCTATGTCCATCACTCCGACTCCGGACGAGACGGAGTGGCTGTTTACCGTAGCCACGGCAGAATGGCGTTTGACCTGGTTTCTCTTTTGGCGCTGGGCTTTGGCGATGCCGATCGCTGCCTCGTATTTTTTACGGACAAAGCTGTTCCAGCGAAAACCGCAGGCGGCCGCCGTCCTGCCGATCCTTTCGCCAACCTCTTCAAACGCGGCCAATTGGGTGCCGCCTTCTCTAATTTGACGCAGCGTGACCTCCGCCAAGATCAGGTCATCTTCCTCGCTCCAAGCATCTTGCCTTACAGCTGTCATACGCTTCCTCCTAACGATAGTAATCAAGTATAGCATTAAAGCTTTAAATGATCGCAATAGGGTGTATCCTGTTATTGAACCCGCTAATTTAACTCTATGCCCATAGAAGAATTCATAGAATCTATTTCATACTATCCGGTATTGCCATTTTTTCAGCGCCTCATACGTGCACCATACGTGTAGTTGCATAACGGAACGGGAATGATATAATTTATGGAAAAGTTCATATTTCGCCACTCATTAACCGTTTACACTGCCAAGGGCAGTATGTATAATGAAGGGTAGTTAAAAATGTCAGAAATTGATCGCGAGAACAGAGAGGGGGATGCAGATTATGCCGCGCATGTTTCGAGTTCTGGGCTTTTGGACCTTGGTAATTGCTTTGATGGCTTTGGCCGGCGGAATGATTCCGATGGCTTTGGTTTTCTTTTTTCAAACGGTCATCTTTATGGTCCTGGGGTATATGAATTTGTCTGAACGTACGTACATATTGCTTTTCTGGGGATACATGGTGATCGCCTTCGGCGGATTTACTTACTGGTCTTTCTTCAAAATGAGTGTCTGACAGGCAGCAAGATTCGTGTCTGACAGCAGCAAGCCGCTGTCCCGTAAGTGGCACTTGCACGAGGGCGGATCCTCAAATGAACATGGAACGAAGTTTAGTTCGATACAACATTCATTCGCAATGAGCTTTGTCGACTTGAAAAACCTGCTGTCGAGGTCACCATTTTCGAATGGCCCTTGATAGCAGGTTTAGTCATTTGCGGTGGATGTCCGAGGCCTCTCAAAGCAGCAGGATCAAGGTTTAAAGCTCCTTTCACTGTCCGGTCTTTTTCATCTGGATCAATACCTTGAACAGCTCGCTCATTCCGTCGCTCAGAAGAAGCTGCCGGATCGAACGGTTCCTTTTGGCCCCGGCGGAGAAAGGGTCCCTGCCGTCATGCGCCTGAAGCCGCTCCAATATCCCCTGCCGCACCAGAAACTCCCTTTGCGTCAAAAGCTCCGCTTCGTTCCATCCGAGCTCCTCTCCAACTCTAATGCACGAAGAAAAGTTAACGTGGGAGGTCATGTCCTGCAGTCCCTGAAACTCGTACGGGTTGTCCGCTGCCCGGTGCTCCCGATAGCACAGCAAGGTGCCGTTCATTCTGTGGGGAGTGTACAATTCTTGTGCCGTGTCCCCGTAGTCGATCGAGATAACGGCGCCTTCCTTCAACGAGCTTAATACTCTTTTCAGCCATTCCAAGCCTTCGGTGTGCACTTCAAAGCGCTGGCCCTCCAGCGGCTCTATCCCTTCCAATTCCCGCATAGTCCCGCTGTCCCTTTCCACCGGAAAAAAAACTTCAAAGAAACACTGCCTCCCTGCATCCCACGCCACATAAATTTCCTGCCATATTTTTTTGCTGAAAACGATTCGTTCCACGGGGAATGCGTCTAATAACTCATTAGAGAAAAGGACAGCTTTAGCCATACTGCCTTCAAACCACTCCTCCTCGCTGAGAAACCGGATCCGCTCTTTGTGCTGGCGCAGTTCGGCAGCCTGAAGCGATCTGTGATAAGGGGAAGATTCGATCAATACATACTGCAGTCGGCTGTACCGTTCGGGAGAAAGCCTACGGATCTCGTCCAGAATCTGGCGGGCCAGACGCCCTGTCCCTCCTCCCCATTCAACGAGGTTCCACAATTCCCCGGAATCCGGATCGGCGTGCTGAAGAAAGCAAACGGCCAGCATCTCGCCCATAACCGATCCGACGAATGAGCTTGTATAGAAATCGCCTTGTATTCCAATCTTCGGCCTTTCGGTCCGATAGTATCCGTGCAACGGATGATACAGACATAGCTTCATATATTCCTTAAATGCGATCGCTCTTCGCGGAGAGCTTTGAATCCTTTCTATAATGTCTTGGACCAGCAGTGGGTCCCCCGAACGTTGAACGTTCATCACTCTGCCTCCTTCCAGGCATTAGCGCTTTTTAACACAAGACAAACAGGCTTCCAATCGATATAATAGACTATGCACAAGCATCGGAGGGAGAAATTATACCATGTTGACAAGAAAAAAAGCAGCTACAATCCTGCTCACCGTCGTCTTCAGCATCGCTTTGACCGCCTGCACCTCAGACACGAAGGCCAAGGATGGGGCCATGCAAGCGCTCGCCAAGCAAAAGGAAATAAAGCAGGCCGCTTTCTCCGGAACCGCCGATGTGAAGCTGATCCCCCTGACGGGAACCGCGAATCCGCTGACTATGGGAATGTGGAGCTTTTTTCAGGACAGCAAGACAGAATTTCAAGGGCTTACCAGCACGGATCCCGTACAAATGGAAGCGGATGTGAAGATCACCCCCAAGAGCGCAGGTGCCCCTCTGCAGCTTCCTTTCCTGATTAAGGATAACAAAATGTACTTCCAGCTGCCAATGATAAATAAACCAGATGAATTCTTTGTCGAGGATTTGACCAAAGTGAATAAGCAGCCTTCGGCTTTATCCCCGGACCAGCTGAAAAATACGGCCCAGATGACTACGGACTTATCCAGCACCTTGTTTAATGCCATAGACGCCAAATGGTTCCAAACCGCAAAAGAATCCGTTAAACTGAAGGATGGAACTGCAGCCAAAGCCTATAGGCTGGAAGTGACCAAAAAAAACGAGAAGGAGCTTTCCTCCGCGCTGAACGCGAAGCTTCCCGAGATGATCGATATCCTGAATAAGAATGGAATGATTTCCGCAGATCAGGCCGCCAAAATGAAAGCTGGCCCGAACAAGCCTGTTCAGCTGTTGGCCCCGGGTTTCATTCAGCTTGCCGCGGACGACCAAGGCTTCGTTCGCCAGTTGGACCTGCAGCTTAACTATGCTCCGGAAGGCGCCGGACAAGCCAATACGGTGAGCTTGACTGAAAGCTTCGACGCGATCAACCAGCCGCCCAAATTTGCCAAAGAAATACCGAAAAAGACGCGGTCTTTCGACGAAGTCCTTCAGCTGCTCAAGCCAGCGGCCAAGTAAGAAGTTTCATTTCGCTTTAATCCTTTAACAAACTTAAAACTTTCTGTCATGTTTAACAACCCCCCTGCTGCAATCCAAAACTTCTCGCCGGAGAAGTTTTTGTCATGTTTGTCCACTCCTTATGATAATCTTTAAACAAGGATTAACTGCCTTGCGGAGGGGGTGGCCGGATGAGGTGGAGACTTGCGGTTGGCGGCTTATGCTGCGCTTTTCTCCTGTATACTACGGCAGTCGCGGACGTGCTCGCCGAAACCGGGAGCACGCTGGGCAAAGACGCGCAGAACAAGGATTTGGTGCAGAAGGGCCTGACTTTGTACGAGATTGACCAAGAGCTGGCGCGTATCGCTCTCGAGGACAAGAAGCTCACGGCGGCGATCGGGGAAACCGATACGAAGATCAACTGGCAAAGCCAGAGCGTCTCGGATACGCGAAAGAACGCGGAAAAGGTGCTGAGAGCTTATTACGCGGGGGAACGCGATTCCATCGGGCTGCTTATCTTATCGGCCAAATCCATCAGCGACGCCTTGTTTATTGCTGATTACATGACGATGGTGTTAAATAGCGATGACCGCAAGCTGAAGGATTACTTGACCGCGTATCAACAGATGAAAGAGCTGCAGTCCAAGCAGAAAGAGGACCAGAACCAGCTCAAAGCCGCAAAAGAAAACTACACGGCGATGAGAGCCCGAATGGTGTCCTTGCAGCAGGAACTCAACGCGAAGCTGGCGGGAAAAAACGACTCCAGGCAGGTACTTGACGACATCCGGAACCTGACGTCCCTATGGCAGACTAAGGGAATCCCGGCGTACCGCAAATACTTAATGTCGCTCTCCGAGCAGATGCAGAATATTTCCGAGCTGCTGAGCAGTAACGCAAGCAAAACAACTAGCCTTTCCGTCAATGGCGTCAACTATGTTTTCCAAATGTCGGACACGGATTTAAACGATTTTCTCAGGAAAAAGGACCCTTTGTTCAATACCCTTACCTTCCGTTTCATTGATGGACACGTCCAGGCGGACGGCAGGTATGAGGATATGAACCTGTCCATCCGGGGACATTACGCATTAAATAATACCGGTCCCAAAACGATCGTTCAATTCTACGTGGATGAGCTCAAATTCAACGGGTTTACTCTTCCCGCGACCACAAGCCATGCTTTGGAACAGGAAGTCAAGATGGGGATAGAACCTCAGAAAATCGCGGCTTTTTTGATTCCCGTCGATATTACAATGAATGAAGGCAAACTGACTTTAACGATGAAAATCAAGCTTTGACAGGGGATGAGAAATGATCAAGCTGGCTGTAATTATGGACTTGCCTGAGGGCAAGCTGCCCGGATACTACGCCCAAATCGTAAAAGCGTTGGCAGGCGGCGTCTCCCTATTTGACAGGGAAAAAGAAACGCTGATCGTCAGCGATCCCGAAGAGCTGCAGGCGGTGGAGCGGATAATGGAGCGCTATCGTGTCCCGTTCGACACCGCGAGACTTTTTCTGCTGCCGGATGATGCCCTGCTGACGGGAATATTTACGGATTACGGATTTGAGAGCCGAAGCGGGAACCGTTATATTTTCCAGGAGAAAGCCGCCGTTTTCCGTTTGCAATCCGATCATCGGGAGCTTGCGGAGTCTGATCAAGCCGGAGAACAAATCGCTGAGCATATGATCGCCAAATTCACTCGCGGGCGCGAGGAGATCTATGTGGTGGAAGGCCATTTGCGGGAACTGATGACAGGCATAGCGAAGGCGTACCGCTGCGAGATCGAATGGTTGGCGTAAATCAAATCCGCTTAAAAAGGAAAACCGCCGTGGACCCTGATTGTCCTCGGCGGTTTACTTTCGCTGCGCTCGCTATAATAAATCGGCCGCCAACTGAGCGAGCGGAGAACGCTCCCCTTTTTCCAGCATAATGTGGCCGGCGATGCTCTGGTTCTTGAATCTCTCGATTACGTAGGTCAGCCCGTTGCTCGAGCCGTCCAGGTAAGGATGGTCGATCTGCTCCGGGTCGCCCATCAGCACTATCTTGCTGCCTTCTCCCACGCGGGATACGATCGTTTTCACTTCATGCTTGGATAAATTCTGCGCTTCGTCGATAATGATAAACTGTCCGGGTATGGACCGCCCGCGGATATAAGTTAATGCCTCAACCTGTATACTGCCCAATCCGGCCAGGATTTTATCGATGTCCCCTGATTTTTTCGTATCGAACAAAAATTCCAGATTGTCGTAAATAGGCTGCATCCATGGACGCAGCTTTTCTTCTTTTTCCCCTGGCAGATACCCGATATCTTTGCCCATGGGCACTACCGGCCGGGCAATCAGCAGCTTTTTGTATTTGCGCTCGTCTTCAATCTTCAGCAATCCCGCCGCCAGCGCGAGCAAGGTCTTCCCGGTTCCCGCTTTTCCGCTTAAGGTAACCAACGGAATATCATCGTTGAGCAGAAGCTCGAGGGCCATACGCTGCTGCGCATTGCGCGCCCCTATCCCCCAGATAGGCTCATTGCTGAGATAAAGCGGCTCGAGTCTTTTACCGTCCGCATTTACCTTGAGCAGGGCTGACTTTGAAGTCCCCAGTTCATCTTTCAAAATAATAAATTCATGCGGACGAAGCGGGTAGGCGAGATTCAGCGAATTTACGCTCAGAAACCGGAAAGAGTAAAATTCGTCGATGACCGAGGGATGCACATGAATGGATAAATAGCCTGTATACATATCGGAGATGGGCACAATACTGTCCGTCAAGTAATCCTGGGCAGCGAGTCCCAACACATCCGCTTTTATTCGAACCAACGTATCCTTACTCACCATAATGACAGGTTTAGGATGCTGCTTATCCTGCTCCTCCAAATGGTAATTCAATGCGACAGCCAGAATCCTGTTATCGTTGTTTATGTCGGCAAAAACGTCCTGGAGCTTTAAGAAGCTTTTATGGTTCAATTCGACCTTTAGCATTCCTCCGTTGTCGAGTTCAATTCCGTCGTGCAGCGTGCCTTTTTCCCTCAATTCATCCAAAAGCCGTGAGACATGCCTTGCGTTGCGGCCTATTTCGTCGGCATTCCTTTTCTTGGAGTCAATTTCTTCCAAAACTATGGCCGGGATGATGACATCGTTTTCTTCGAAAGAAAACATCGCATTAGGGTCCTGCAGCAATACGTTGGTATCCAGCACAAAAACTTTTTTCATCTATTGTAGCCCCTCTCCAGCAGTGGTATAGGTTGCGGCGGTACATAGAAAAGGCTTATAAGGATACACTAACAGCAGTATTTCCGATATTATCCGAAAGGAAGCGATCCTTATGAAGCATGCTCTTATCGTATTGCTGTTGGTAATGTTGGCAACAGGCTGTGCCCGGCATAACGTCTCCAGCAAACAAAGCCAGAACCAGAACGCCAATCAGTTAAGCAGGGCCCAGAATTCCACTCCAAGTGGAGACGCAGTGCGTGACAGACAGCCCCAATCTAACAGCTACCTGACTCAAAGCACCAGCGGCTTGAAAGACAATCAGGATGCAACCCGGCAGCAGACGGCTCCTGATCAGACATCATGCGATCATCTCGAGAGGCTGGCTACAGGAATACCTCAGGTAAAAGGCGCTAATTGTGTCAGAGTGGGAAACTATGCGGTCGTAGGAATCGACGTAATCCCAGAACTCGACAGATCCAAAGTGGGCACCGTGAAGTACGCCGTAGCGCAGGCTCTGAAAAAGGATCCTCAAGGAGCTAACGCGGTGGTGACTGCGGATATTGACCTCGGCCAGAGGATCAAATCTTTAAGGGACAGGATCCAGTCTGGTCAGCCGGTATACGGCCTTACCGAGGAAATGTCCAACATTATCGGCCGGATCGTTCCCCAGCTGCCGAGGGATACCCGAGGCCCGGCGGCGAACAGCAACCAGCAGCAGCCCCTCAAAGATAACATGTAATGTCCCATTGAGTACAAAAAGCCATAGGCATAATGCCTAGGCTTTTTTCATGGCTGCAAACACCTGGTTGTCCAGCTTCTCCGCCGCGCGCTTATCGTAAGTTTTCTCAAACTCTGGTTCGACGGAAATGCGAGCGCCATAAAACATGGCGTCCCTAACCGCGGTGATTTTCACCTCGAAACAAGTCAGCTTGAAAGGCACTCCTTCCAATGTGTCGGCGGCCACTTGGGCATGGCCATAAATGGCATGGACCGAGCCGGAACCTATTAAAGTCAACGTTACCAAAGCATTGTTCTGCATATTCGCAATCAATCTTGACCTCTGGTCCACGGCAAACCGCAAGGTTTCGGAATCTACCGGATAAATCCAAGAAATGGCGTTCATGGTAGGGGATCCTGTTTCGAGGTCAATGGTGCTGAGCAGGATCAGCTTCTCCTGCTGAAGGCTGTGAAGCAATGGGTCAGTTAGTACGGTGACAGTTTCAGCCATAAATCCGAGTCCTCCTATGCTTACAAAACATCATTCGCTTAAGCTCAATCTGCAGATCATCGCTGTCGTTCTAGCTTTAGTATAACACAGCAGCGAGCGCGCTTTCTATAAGTTGTGCGCCGCTCTCTTCCAGCAGCGAACCTCTTGAAGAGCGGCATCTACAAAGGCCTGCTGCTTAAAGAGTATAGTCCTATTGTATCGCCTGAGGCACGATTATATGTCCCGCCGTCCCCTGCTTTTTTACAATACTCGGGCCTGTGAGATAAAGGACGATCCTGCCAAAGGCAGTTTTACTTGGAGCGGGGCTTGGCAGACTGAACGGTGTTGTTGTAAACCGGATTGGATTCGATATCGAACAGCAGTTGCTCCGCAGCCTCGCGGTCGAACAGATGGCTATGGGTAGCGCCCTCCAGGGTGTACTGCAGCTCAATCGAGGCGCTGTCGCTCCCCGCTACCGCAAAATCAGTCAAAAGATGGTCTTCTCTCAGCATGGCCTCAAAAAAATGAAGCGTCTCTTTGGCCGCCTCATCGTCAGGCCTTCCCTCGCATACGATTGTCATCTGCAGCCAATTGAACAAAGCGTCCCGAAGGCGCATCCGGATCACCCTTTCCACATGAAAATGCGTACAGTGCTAACCGTTTTTTTTCCGGGTCCTGCCTTCCACAAAATATCTTACCCTGACAAGCAGCATTAACCCGATCGCAACGAGCATGCTTGGCACGATGGGGATCTGCGGCGGCACCAATTGAAAGAACAGCAGGATCAGCGCGCCAACGCCCAGCAGTAAATAAACAATGGCAGCTTTCAGAACGGGCAGCTTGCGTACACGGAACACTTTGTTATAAATGTAAGCCAGGCAGACATAAATGGCAACAAAAGCAATCGATGGATGTTCACTTAACCAGGCGGTCATCGCTTCATCCCTTTCCTGAATTTATGAAAAGGAAAGCCCTGGCCTAAGCCGGACCTTCCTCCTATTGGACAGCCGTATAGTAAATTAAACGTTAGCTTCCGCGGTTTTGCGGTGTTTTTCCGCTCTTTCGCGTTCGTTCTTGTTTAGGATTTTTTTGCGAAGACGAATGGATTTCGGAGTGATTTCGCAATATTCGTCGTCGTTCAAGTATTCCAGCGCCTGCTCCAGGGAGTACAAGCGAGGTGTTTTCATCTTCACGGTGTCGTCTTTACCGGAAGAGCGGACGTTGGTCAGCTGCTTCTCTTTGCATATGTTGACGATAATATCGTTGTCGCGGGTATGCTCGCCCACGATCATTCCCTCATATACCTCGGTTCCGGGTTCCAGGAACAGAATACCGCGGTCTTCGATTGAAAGAATACCGTACAAAGTGGACGTGCCGTTCTCGCTGGAAACAAGTACGCCTTGGTGGCGTCCGCCGATTCCGGAACCCAGATAAGGGCCGTAGCTGTCAAAAGCGTGGTTCATAACCCCGTAACCGCGTGTCAGAGTCAGGAAGTGAGTACGGTAGCCTATCAGGCCGCGGGCAGGGATCAGGAACTCCAGACGGACTTGGCCTGTGCCGTTGTTGATCATGTTCACCATTTCGGCTTTGCGCGATCCCAGGCTTTCCATGACAGCCCCCATGCTTTCTTCAGGCACGTCGATAATGAGACGCTCCAACGGTTCGCTCTTCTGTCCGTCAATCTCCTTGATGATGACCTCAGGCTTGGATACCTGCAGCTCGAAGCCTTCGCGGCGCATATTCTCGATAAGGATGCCCAGGTGGAGCTCGCCGCGTCCGGATACGATAAAAGCATCAGGAGAATCGGTCTCTTCCACGCGCAGGGAAACGTCGGTTTCCAGCTCTTTGAACAAACGTTCGCGCAGTTTTCTGGAAGTGACCCATTTGCCTTCACGTCCAGCAAACGGGGAGTTGTTAACCAAGAAAGTCATCTGCAGTGTAGGCTCATCAATTTTGAGCACCGGCAGAGCTTCCGGGTTCGCCGGATCTGCAATCGTTTCGCCGATATTGATTTCCTTAATTCCGGCGATAGCGATGATGTCGCCCGCTCCTGCTTCAGCGATTTCCACCCGTTTCAAGCCTTGGAACCCGAACAGCTTCTCGATGCGCGCCTGCTTCACAGCGCCTTCCCGAGTCATTACCGCGACAGGTTGGCCCTGTTTAATGATTCCGCGGTTAACGCGTCCCACCCCGATCCGTCCCAAATATTCGTTGTAATCCATCAGTGTTACAAGGAATTGGAGCGGCTGATCGACATTTTCGGTAGGATGAGGGATATGCTCGATGATGGTGTCGTACAGAGCCATCATATTATCGTCCTGCTGTTCCGCATTCAGACTCGAGGTTCCCTGTAAAGCCGACGCGTATACAACCGGGAAATCCAGCTGCTCGTCGTTAGCTCCCAATTCGATAAACAGATCCAATACTTCATCCACCACTTCAGCCGGACGGGCGTTAGGGCGGTCAATTTTGTTGACGACGACGATAGGGGTCAAATTCTGCTCCAAAGCTTTACGAAGGACAAACTTGGTCTGCGGCATTGTGCCTTCGAAGGCGTCAACCACAAGCAGCACTCCGTCGACCATTTTCATGATGCGTTCCACTTCGCCGCCGAAATCGGCGTGTCCCGGAGTATCAACAATATTTATCAGGAAATCCTTGTAATGAATGGCTGTATTCTTGGCAAGAATGGTAATTCCGCGCTCCCGCTCCAGGTCGTTGGAATCCATAGCCCGATCCTGGACGGCTTCGTTGTCCCTGAAAGCGCCTGACTGTTGAAGCAGCTTATCCACCAGAGTGGTTTTACCGTGGTCTACGTGCGCGATAATAGCAATATTTCTAAGTTTTTCTCTTGAGTGCATGGTTCATATCCTCTCAATCCACAAAATAAGCGCCGACTTTGAACGCCGACGCTCCGCTTTTTCATTTATTATATGTTAAAACACGCCAAAAAGCAAGAAAGTTGTCGTTTCTTTACTGAATATTAATACCTGCGACGGTTATCAAAGCCTCCTCTTTCTAAGCAATAATACGACACCGGCTGCCAATAACGCAAAGGCAATCACGTAAATTCCCATGGTGAACAGCATCATAAAGGCGAAGAAAACGGCCGAGACTGCGGCAAGAATGATCGCTGCAGGCAGCGCTCCTCTCAGCGGATAACGGCTGTACAGATGAAGCTCGAATAAACCGACGGCTGCGGCGAGAATAAATCCCGGCCAAATATATTTCATCGTGTGCCAACCGAAAATGTTGCAGAAAAAGAACATCAGCGAGATGGTGACGAGAGCACCTCCCGGTACGAGAATCCATGCCGGAGCGATATTTCCGAAATAAAGGAAATGAAGCAGCAGCCCGGCGCCCAGAATCAAAATCGGCCACAGCACATAGCCTATCTGCGCGAATACTCCGGTCTTACCCAGTAAAAGAAAAATAGCGATTACGATAAACAGAATCCCGATGGAAGCATTGTTCCTGGCCATACGCGCATCCCCTTTTAATGAGCCGATTGAGCCAATTACAAGGTCTGACCCAAATGTTGACGCTTCCTACAGTTTAGTACACATTGCGACAAAATTCCAGTTCCGGCCTAGAATCAGTGCGGCAAAGCTCCCGATCCCACCTGAATCACACCTGCGTACGAACGCCGCCATCCCCTTAAGCGAAGGCTGAACTCCTCCCCTGCTCAAAATCCTTCGAGGAATAAGGTAGTCCCGTTTTCCGGCAGCCTAACGATATTATACGCGTTTATGTGTGTTTCCTGAAGAAAAGAGCATCTTCTTGAGTATGCCGGCAACAACGACCACGATAGTTGCGGCGGCAGGGATGACATGGTGCGCGTTCGGAAGGCCCGCGAGTACGAGCTCATGCATTTTCTGGTCGTTCACGAACATTTCTCCGGCTGTATATCCGAGAATTGCCGCGCCAAGATAGACAAATACCGGATACCGGTTGAGCAGCTTCATTACCAGCGTGCTTCCCCAGACAATAATCGGAATGCTGAGCCCTATACCAAGTATAATGACGGCAGTGTCATTGTTCGCTTTGGCCGCGATCGCAAGCACGTTATCCAGGCTCATGACGAAATCCGCCAGGATAATCGTCCATACGGCGCCGCCGAGCGTGGACGCCTGCCTTACATCAGAGTGCCCTTCCTCGTCAACCAGCAGCTTCAGGGCAATCCACATTAACAGGATAGCACCGGCGGCCTGTATGTATGGAACGTTGAGAATATGTACAGCGGCAATAGTCAAAAGCAGCCTCAGGCCGATCGCTCCGAAGGTCCCCCACCAAATGGCCTGCTTCCGCTGGCTGGATGGAAGATTTTTGCTCGCCAAGGCTATGACTACAGCGTTATCTCCACTAAGCACAATATTAATTAACATAATTTGCAGAAAAAGCAGCAGCCATTCCAGCATGATCGGAAGCCCCCTAATCGTTGAATTTATTTCAGTGGCATGTGGACATCCTTACATATTACGCTTGATGAGGAAAGAACTTTCCTTTTATTTAGAACAACTCCTGCAAGCTTTCGTCCTCGAGGTGCGGACCTATTACCACCGTTTCCGTGTTTTGAACCGTCTCTTCGATCAGACGTTCCAGCCATTCCAGCCGCCCCTCTATATTTTCGATCACCTTGAGATTCGGATTAGTGCTTGGGGATGGCGGCAAAAAGATCGTGCAGCAATCTTCATACGGGAGAATGGAGAGTTCGTAAGTATCGATTTTTCTGGCAATATTAATGATCGTTTGCTTGTCGGACATGATCAGCGGCTGAAGGACAGGAATATTCACTACTCTTCCGATCGCATTCATGCTTGGCAGCGTTTGGCTTGCCACCTGGCCCAGGCTTTCTCCTGTCACAATGGCCAACGCTTCCTGCCTTTCGGCAAGCTTTTCGGTAATCCTGAACATCATCCTGCGCATAATTGTAATCGACAAGTTGTCCTGGTAGGCTTGATGAAGCCTGGTCTGCAGCTCCGTGAAAGGAACAAAATGCAGCTTGAGCTCCCCGCCGTACAGGGAAAGCTTCTCAGTAAGGTCCGCAACTTTCTGTTTGGCTCTTTCGCTCGTATAGGGATAGCTGTGAAAATGGACCGCTTCGATCTCCAGCCCCTTTCTCATCGCCAGCCATCCGGCAACCGGGGAATCGATTCCTCCGGACAGCATCAGCATCGCTTTTCCGTTGCTGCCGTAAGGAAATCCGCCCGCCCCCTCTACCACCTCGGAAAAGATCAAGGCCTGCTCTTCGCGCAGCTCGATTCGGAGCTCGGAGTCAGGCCGGCGCACATCTACCTGCAGCTCTTCCATCGCATGAAGAATATAGCCTCCGACAAGGTCATTCATTTCGGGCGTGTCGTATGGAAAGCGCTTGTTTACTCTTTTAACGGCAACTTTAAAAGTTTTGGGCGCAGGACTAACCGATTTCATCACGCGCAGCGCGGTTTCACGGATAAGCTGCAGGTCGAGCGGAGCGGTGAACACCGGGCTAAACGACTCCAACCCGAAAATACGCTTAAGTACGGCAGCCACTTCTTCATAGGGCTCACCGCTCAAACGAATGTAAATCCGCCCGAACTCCGTGATAAACGTAAGCTTCGTAAAGCGCGCCGCCGCTTTTTTAATATGCCTTAACACTGTGTTTTCGAAACGGGAACGGTTCCTGCCTTTCAAATTCAATTCTCCCAGCCTCAGCATGATCAAATCCGGAATCATTTCGCCCTCCTGCCGCTTTGCGCGGCTATCGGAGCCAACTCCCGGACTACGGCGCGCAATGCTCCGCAGAGCTGTTCGGCTTCCTCCAAAGTGTGTGCGCCTGAATAGCTGATGCGCAATCCGCTAATGGAGTGGGCGCGGTCCAATCCCATCGCAACCAGCACTCTGCTCGGCTGCTCCTCCTCCGAGGAGCAAGCTGAGCGAGTGGAAATGAACATTCCGTGCTTCTCCAGCGCATGGACGACCACTTCGGACTTCATGCCGGGAAAGCGAAAATGGACAATATGGGGGGCCATAAGCGGGGAGTGCGCGGGGCCTGTCAAAGCGAGCTCAGGCAGCGACTGGATCGTTTGTTCCAGCATTTCACGGATTTCGGAGGTGCGGGCCGCCGTGCGCTCCCTATTCTCCATTGCCATTCGTATGGACTTGGCCATGCCGACTATGCCCGGCACATTCTCCGTGCCGGAGCGCAGCCCATGCTCCTGGCCTCCGCCCAGAATAAGCGGTTCCAGCCGGACTCCCTCTCTCCTGTAAAGAAACCCCGCGCCTTTGGGCCCGTTCAATTTGTGCGCCGAAACGCTCAGCATATCGATTCCCCATTCCGCCGGTTCCAGCGGCAGCTTGGTGAACGCCTGCACCGCGTCAACATGAAACGTTATGCGAGGGTGGTCCTTGAGTAGCTTGCCTATTCGTTCCACTGGCTGTATCCTGCCCGTTTCGTTGTTTACATACATAATGCTCACAAGAAAGGTGTCTTCCGTGAGCGCCGACTGCAAATCCTCCAGGCGCACAGCACCCGTGTGGTCCACCGGAAGATATGTCACCTCATATCCTTCATTCTCCAACCTTTTGCAGCATTCATAGACCGATGCATGCTCCACGATCGAGGTGATAATATGTTTGCCCTTATTCTGCATCCTCTCTGCCAGCCCTCTAATCGCCAGATTGCTGCTTTCACTGCCTCCCGAAGTAAACACGATCTCCTTTGGCCTTACTCCCAAAGCGCCGGCTATGGTTTCACGCGATTTTTGCAAAAGCCGCTCAGCCAGCACCCCCTGCTTGTGCAGAGAGGACGGGTTGCCGTAGTATTCTCTCATCACCTGCTCCATCGACTTGATCACTTGTTCAAAGGGAGGAGTGGTTGCTGCGTAATCCCAATATTTCATAGCTTGTCTCCTTAGTATGTCTGACCAGCATTTATACAGACAAAAAGAAAAGACGCCTCCGTCTCTTCTTCTCATTGCGATCTTGTTTTATTATATCATACCGCTTCGAATTGCTTTTTAAAACCGAGCACCTTGGGGATATAATGTTGCGTCTCCTTAGGCAGCAGATGGAGCTTGGACATGAGCTCATTGTCATTGGCCGCGCTGAGAGCGTCTACCCTGCCGGGTCCCGCGTTATACGCCGCCAAAGCCATAGCGGTATTACCGTTATATTTTTTGAGCAGCGCCGAGAGGAACTTGGTTCCGCCTGTGATGTTTTGCTCGGGATCAAGCGGATCCGTTACCCCAAGGCCGCGGCCCGTTTCGTCCATGAGCTGCATCAGACCCTTGGCTCCCGCGCGCGACACCGTCTCCGGATTAAAATCGGACTCCGTGCGGATGACAGCCTTTACGAGGCTGGGTTCAACGCCGAATTTGCGGCTGGCCCTTTCGATGATCGAGTTGTAGTCCGTCGGCGAACTCTTCACTTCGGCAACCTGCACAGGCACATATCCCTTGGCCAGCAGTTGGACCGGGAGAGCCGATGTCTGCTTAAGCTCGTTCGCGGCCCCCGCGGCAGACGCAGAATGATTCTGGTCGGACATCATGCTCTCAAGTAAGGATATAAAATCGGTGTCTGGGCCGGAGCTGTACTCCGCTGTATTTTGGCCGGAAAAATAGTCCATTTTATTCAAAAACTGCAGCCGCAGCACTTCTTTCACCGTACGGGGATCGATATTCATCAGTCTGCTGTCGCTCCTTATCTGTCAAATAACCTTATTGTACCATAGAGCCTGTACGAATCCAGTGAAAATTGTCCTATTCTTTTTTCACAAAGAATCGTATAACTTTTCCCAATGCTGCAAATGCTATTTTTACTAAGTTTTAAGGGGGACCCCATCGATATGAGATCTCTGCTGGATTCGCTGTCCAGATTAAACCTGCTTCTGACATTCGTGGTTCTCCTTGCCGCTCATTTTCTGCTTTACTACTCATTGGGCACGGGCAATTGGTTTGCAGTCGCCCTAGTTGCAGCGTCCGTAGATACAGCTGTGCTTGGTATCCTGCAATTGGTCTTGCGATCGACCCGCGCGCGCTGATAAGCCCTTTACACGTTTATTTAGGCCCTTAATTGGAGTGCGGCTTTCGGCGAATATGAGAAATTCGGGACAGCAGCAGAAACTTAAAAAAGCCCCTTTCGGGGCTCCGCCATTCCTTCTTAAGACTTCTTCGGTTCAAAAGTATGGCAGCACGTGCTGCGGGCGGAAGACGCATGATCCTGATGAGCCGTGTCATAAGCTTCTCCGCCAAACTCCTCGTTGAAATTCATATTCGCATGCTGGTCGATCTCAATCATAATGGAATCGGCGTTACAGTTGTTCCCCTGTGCCCAATAGTTACAGTTCTGTACGCTGCACTTTACAATTGGCTTTGTCATTATCATCACCCCTTTTACAATGTTCCCGTTTCGCAGAGGCGTTATGCTTTACGACAGCCCGGCCTGCCGTGCATTTCGTGGATTGCGCTCCACATCCTGGCAGGCAGTAACCACCCGGACACCGCAAGCAATCCTGCAAAAGCAAATCTTCTCAGCGCAAACCCATTCTTTTTAGCAAGCCTCCTTTCTCCGCAGAAATCGCTTGCATAATTTGCTGCGACAAAAAAAAAGATGCCTCCTCGGCACCTGCATAGTTACGCTTAAACCTTCTCGCCCTGCATGCGTTTCTGGGTGATATAATCCGTCTCGTAGTAAGACAGGTCTTCCCGCAGCACCTCAAACACTTTGGACAGCTCAATCGTTAAATCCCTTACCTCGCGCACCGGCTTTTTGCGGAAACGGATCGCGTCCTGTCCCGTATAGGCATACCGGCCGTCTTCGGAGTAACACTCGTTCCTGGGATAGAAAAAACTGTTGACACAGCTGTGATAAACCTCATACAGCATTTTTTCGGCATAATCGACATTGAAATTCGGGCGCCGCAGGCTCACTCCCAATTTCTCGTAAGCCACTTCGCAAAAGACAAGCAAATGTCTTGTATCGGATAAATACCCCCGGTAAAAATCATCCATGGCGCTGTCATTTTCTTTATTCAAACCGGCTAAGGAATGGTTATTGAGAAACAGCTCCATTTTGGCGATGGCCACTTTCAATTTGGTTCTGGTAGATTCTGAAAGATTTTTGACATTATTAACAGGCATCTGGATAAGACATCTCCTTCAAAATAAAAGCGTATAAGTGCAGAAGTGTGATTAAGCATACTCTTTATATCCTACCATAAAAACGAGGGAAAAGTAATAAGAGGCGAGCGGTTTTTATCTTGAAAAAGTCACCAAAACGAGAAAAGCATAAATCTGTCTGCGCGGTAAACTCTAAACCATAACATCTTTGCCCTGATTGGGCTGAAGGAGGAGTTTACTAATGTGGCGCTATACGATGACCTTACTTTTAATTATGCTGTGCGGAGTCCTTTTGCTCCCTAGAGGGGCGGTAGAGCGCAATCGGCGGGTGACACCGGATCCGGAAACGGAGATGAAGGCGAAGCATACCCTTTTGTCCAAAGATATCCAGGCGACAGACGACTTGTGCAGATCCCAATGTATTTTGTCATTGCAGCAGACGGCCCGGGATTTGGGGGGTGGAAAGCAGCAGGTTGCGCAGGCTCTGAAGAAGCTTCAAAAGGAACATCCCCATATGAAGACGATCTATTGGTCGGACAACAACCAGGACCTCACCCAGGCGATTGTGGCAGGCGAGCCGAACGGCGCGGTCAACCAATTGGCTTCAGCCGATTTGGCGAAGGCCAAGGAAAACGCCAAACGCGGCGAGACTTTTCTGTCAAAGACGATTGAAAAAGACGGCGAGCCTTACATGGTAGCCGAAGTCCCGACCGCAGACGGGAAGGCATCCTTGATTGCCGTCGTGCATCAGCAGATTTTGAAGCAAGTCAAAGACCATCAGGTGAAAAATCTGAGGATCGCTACTTTTCCGAACAGCGGGAATTATAAAATCAAGACAGTGGAGCCTCATACGCTTCAGGACGTGAAAGTGAACCATCCGGAGGATAACCAAGGTGTTTCGCATTATCATAAGAACGAGGTGGTCGTCAAATTCCGTACTCCGCCGACGGATGAGCAGTTAAAACAGATCCAGTCGGAGATCCAGTCGGAGCATATGCGCAAGCTTGGCCATAATTACGTGTTCCGTTCCAAGACTATGGAAGCCCGCCAGCTGATGCAATATTTTAACAATTGGAATGTCCATTACTCCGAGCCGCACTTTCTTTATTTAACCAACGAAACGGCGTCGCCGCTCACACCGGTGGATCCGAAAGTGATCACTCCGAACGATACGCTGTACAGCAGATATCAATGGAACCTTCCCAATATTGATACGGAACGGGGGTGGGCGCTGAACAAGGGGGCGTCGGACGTTATTGTGGGTGTCGTCGACACGGGCGTAGACATGGACCACGCCGACCTGCAGGGCAGGCTAGCGCCAGGCTATAACTTCATCGACCGGGGAAGCAGGCCTATGGACGATGTCGGCCACGGCACCCACGTGTCGGGTGTGATCTCAGCGAACGTGAACAACGGCATAGGCATAGCCGGCATGAACTGGTTCGGTAAAATCATGCCCGTTAAGGTACTGGACTCCTCGGGAACCGGAAATACTTACTCGGTTGCGGAAGGAATTATATGGGCGGCAGACCATGGAGCGAAAGTCATCAATATGAGCCTGGGCAACTACGCCAATGCGCAGTTCCTGCATGACGCGATCCGCTACGCGTTTGACAAGGATGTCGTGCTGATCGCCGCCAGCGGTAACGACAATTCCTCCGAGCCGGGGTATCCTGCGGCCTATCCGGAAGTACTGGCTGTGGCCGCTACCGACTCGCAGAAAAAGAAGGCGAGCTTCTCCAACTATGGCGATTACATCGGCGTGAGCGCTCCGGGAGTGAATATCGCGAGCACTTATCCGCATAACCAGTACGCAGCGCTGTCCGGCACCTCGATGGCCAGCCCGCATGTGACGGCTCTGGCCGCCTTAATCCGCGCGGCCAACCCGGACCTCAAGAACACCGAAGTAATGGAGGTCATCAGGCAATCGGCCAAAGACCTGGGGCCAAAGGGAAGGGATCCGTACTACGGATTCGGTGAGATTGACGTGGCAAGTGCGCTGCAGCTGGCCACCAAACAAAGCGTATCACCGGCCGTCAACAATGAAACGAACCCGCCGCGGCCCGACTCCTGGCTGCCTGCATGGCTTCGCCGCTGGTTTGGATAAAACGGCGTCCAAGTAACGGAAACTTTGAAAATTAGACATAAAGAAAAAACCGCCGATCAACGGCGGTTTTCCCATATTATAAAAGGTGTGCTTGAGTAAAAGAAGTTTTCCGTAAGCCGGGTTCTGTACTTCCAGTGGTCCAAACGGGCTCTTCCCTCCCACCGTTGAAGCGACAATCATCTATCTAGGCCTGCTATTGCCAGCAGGCTCAAGCGACCAACCCGGACGCGCCTCGGGCTAAGGCTGCCGCCGCGCAGACGGCTGCGTCCCTCTTAGGTCTTGCTCCAGATGGGGTTTACCAGGAATATTGTCACCAGTATTCCTCGTGGTCTCTTACACCACGGTTCCATCCTTGCCTGTGCGGCACCATGCGGTGCGCGCCATCGGCGGTCCATTTCTGTGGCACTATCCTTCAGCTCGCGCTGACTGGACGTTATCCAGCATCCTGCCCTATGGAGCCCGGACTTTCCTCTCGCGGCTTATCGCCGCCAGCGATTGTCTGTTAAACTTCCCTAACACACAATTGCTAGTATACAGTGAATCCATGCAGAAAACAACTGCAGCTTCATACCAGCTTTGCCATTACAAAAACTGGAACGGCTCCGTGTCCACAGCGGACACTTGAACGTCGGTTTCGTACTTTCGCTCTGCGAGCTTTTTTTGCAAAAACTCAGCCGAGGCTTTCTTCATGATTTTCTCGGCATGGTGGCCCGGATCGATAATTGACAGTCCCGCGGCCAGTGCGTCCTGCGCGGTATGAAAATCAATATCGCCAGTGACAAGCACATCAGCTCCGGCGAATAAAGCGTGTCTGACGTAATCGCGTCCGGAGCCGCCGAGCACAGCGATTTTACGCACGGAACGGTTTAAATTACCGACTACGCGGACATGGGAAACCTCAAAAGCTCTCTTTACATCGCCCGCCAGCGTTCGCAGTTCTACCGCTTCCGGAAGCTTGCCCACACGCCCTAATCCGAAGTTCCTGCCTTTAAGGTCCATCGGATACAAGTCGTAAGCCACTTCCTCATAAGGGTGCGCTTTGAGCATGGCCTGCACCGCTTTGCGCTCCATGCTTTCAGGAACAACTATCTCGATGCGGATCTCCGGCACCTTCTCAAGCTTTCCTTGTTTTCCGATAAACGGATCTGTTCCTTCCATCGGCTTAAAGGTACCCGTACCGGCGATATTAAAAGAACAATCGCTGTAATTGCCGATCCACCCCGCCCCCGCCTGGAACAAAGCGTCAAGCACTTTCTCGTGGTGCTCCTCCGGGACAAAAACGACCAGCTTCTTCAGCTTTTCCGTATGGATGTTCTCCAGGGCGCTCGTGGACTCCAGGCCGAGGGCACCAGCCATAAGGTCATTCACGCCGCCCTCGGCAACATCCAGATTCGTATGTGCTATGTAAACCGCAATATCATGCTTGATCAGCTTTTCATACAGACGCCCGGCGGGAGAGTCTGTCTGCAGATTCCGCAGCGGACGAAAAATAATGGCATGATGGGCAATGATCAAATCCGCGCCGACACGTATCGCTTCTTCCGCCACAGCTTCGGTCACGTCCAAAGTGACGAGCACCTTGCGGATTTCCTTCCGGAGGGTACCCAGCTGAAGGCCGATTTTATCGTCAGGCACCGCCAAATGCTTGGGAGCCAGTTCCTCGAACAGCTGGATTACCGTTTGTCCGTTTGCAAGCAAGCGAGTATCCCCCTTAATTCTTCAATCTCCCGCTCTAGCTCCCGTTCCTTCATCTTGGAGCTTTCGAGCTGCGACAAAGCCAACCTTGCCCGAATGAATTCCAGCTTCCTTATTTCAAGCTCCCATTTGCGCATCCAAACCGGCGAGCTTTGCCGGATCAAATAAGGGCCCATGCCGAGAAGCCGCTCTTCCGAAACAAGGCAGGCTTTGCCGGACCCAATGTTGCATGTTGAATAAAGCTCTTTATTGGCTTGCTCCGCGTCATCCGAACGCTCTGCGGTCAGGATCTCATAAATCTTGCCGTCTTCCTCAAGGATCTCTTCTTTCACAAGCAGCCACCGCTGTTCCAGCAGCCACTTCCTGACCGCTTCTTCACCCACGTTCGGCTGCAGCACAAGCGTGTGCACCCCGTGCAGCCGGTCCGCACCAGCCTGCAGGATCGAAGCGATCAGGCTTCCGCCCATGCCCGCGATCGAGACGCAGGTGGCTTCGCCGGGCAAAATAACGGACAACCCGTCACCGCGGCGAACGTCGATTTGGGCCTCCAGCCCGGCTTCCTTCACTTGCTTCACAGCCGCCTCGTAAGGGCCGGGATTCAATTCTCCCGCGACCGCTTTCTCAACCCGCCCCTGCTGCACCAAAAAAGTGGGCAGCAACGCATGGTCCGACCCTATGTCCGCAAGAACGCTTCCAGGCGGGACTTGCTCAGCTATTCGATAAAGCCTTTCAGATAATTTTACCATTTATGCAACCCATTCTATCCATTTTTTTCGCAAAAAGAACAGCACCAGCCCGGCGGTTACGATTTTGCCCAACCACATGATCTGTAGGTATGGCTTCAACATCTCCGCAGCATATAACATACCATAAATTTCAGGCATAAACCAAGCAAAGCATCCTGCAACGAAAAGAGCTCCACCCGCAGCTTTAATTTTCCTCTGGATCAGCCATCCTAACCACCCGAACACAAAACTCAGCGGCGACAGCGCGGCCTGGACCATGAGCAGGTTCATTCCGGGCTGCTCATGCAGCACCCAAACATAGATCAGCAGCAGGCCGAACCAACCGCAAAGATGCAATGCAAATTGTCTGGCCGCGAAACCGGTAGCAATCCAGATGATCGAGCATATGGCAAGCAAGATTTGGTAATAACCCGCTTCACGCACTCCATGCAGATCCATTAAATAAATTCCGAGGAACAGCAGCAGAACACAAGCAATGCCGAAGATCGTAAGCGAGAACACAGGGCGTGCCGCCTGCAGCCTTGCACCGGCCCAATATAAAATAATGAGAAGCAGCGCTCCCGAAGCGATTTGCAAAGGAAGACCAAAAGAGGTAAAATTGAGAACGTATAAGAAAATAAGTGCAATACTGGAAATTACTAGGATCCAACTTTTCCAACCGCTGTTCATTATGGATACGGTGGATATGCCTAACAGCTTTTTGGGCCGTTCAGCAGGATCCTCCAAATACAGATTTAACAAGAAATCGCAGTACTGCTCAGGCAGCAGCTTGCTTTTACGCCAATTGTCGATCTCATTTACAATGATCTTTCGCTTCTCCGGTTCCATTGGATCACCTCTTATCCTGTGAGAGATGGTTCTTCACATAACCAGTATATCGGCTAAACCGGACATCTTTTTTACATAAAAAAGAACCCTGCCGGATGAACAAGCAAGGTTCTAAGGGCTTTTATTCCAGAAAATCCTTCAATCTTTTACTGCGGCTTGGATGCCTCAGCTTTCTAAGAGCCTTCGCTTCAATCTGGCGAATCCGTTCGCGGGTGACGCCGAACACCTTGCCCACTTCCTCAAGCGTGCGGGTGCGCCCGTCATCGAGGCCGAAACGAAGCCGAAGCACATTCTCTTCTCTCTCCGTCAGTGTGTCCAGCACATCCTCCAACTGTTCCTTCAGCAGCTCGTAAGCAGCCGCGTCCGCCGGAGCGAGAGCCTCCTGATCCTCTATAAAATCCCCCAGATGAGAGTCGTCCTCTTCTCCGATCGGAGTTTCCAAAGAAACAGGTTCCTGCGCTATCTTCATAATCTCTCTCACCTTGTCCGTGGAAAGATCCATCTCTTTGGCGATTTCTTCCGGCGTCGGTTCACGCCCCAATTCCTGCAGCAGCTGGCGGGAAACCCGGATCAGCTTGTTGATCGTTTCGACCATATGCACCGGAATCCGGATCGTTCTTGCTTGGTCGGCGATCGCGCGGGTAATGGCCTGCCGAATCCACCAGGTAGCATAGGTGCTGAACTTGTATCCTTTGGTGTGGTCGAATTTCTCCACCGCCTTGATCAGACCCATATTCCCTTCCTGGATGAGGTCGAGGAACAGCATTCCGCGGCCGACGTAGCGTTTGGCGATCGAAACGACCAACCTAAGGTTGGCTTCCGCGAGGCGGCGCTTCGCTTCCTCGTCCCCCTGCTCGATGCGCTTCGCCAAATCCACTTCGTCATCTGCGGAAAGAAGAGGCACACGGCCGATTTCTTTCAGATACATCCGCACCGGATCGTTGATCTTGATGCCCGGCGGCAGGGAAAGGTCGTCGTCAAACCGGAATTCATCCGGCTCCTGTTCATCCTGCCCCATTGTTAATTCCTCATCCGAATCGTTGCCTACATCTATTCCCATCTCGGAGAGCTGTTCAAAAAATTCGTCTATCTGCTCAGCGTCCTGTTCAAACGGAGCAAGCTTCTCCATAATATCTTTGTAAGTCAACGATGAACGTTTTTTACCGAACTCTATCAGCTGTTCTTTCACCTGTTCCAAGGTCAATTCACTGTCAAGTTCAGTATGTTGGTCGTTCGCCATTCTTTCAACCCCCTCCTCCCTGGAAAGTCACAAATCATTATAAAGTCAAAATGATTTCAACCGCTTTTCCAGGGCTATTATCTCATTACCTATTTGCGCGGCAAGCAAAACATCTCCTGACCGCTCTGCCCTGACCATTTCTTCTTTTTTCATGTCAATCGCTCTTTGCTGAGGATATTTCTTGATTTCCCTAATATAATCCGCGATGACTTTATCATTCGCACCATGATCCGAACCCATCAGCGCAATCGAGCTCGCCAGGCTTTCCAGAGCCCTGTCTTCCAAGGCGGCTAAATATTTGCTTGTGTTGGGCTCGTTCCCTTGTGCGTAGAAAGCGTATAAATAGGCGGCGAGCGCAGCGTGAGCTTCCACATTGAACGCGGCGCCAAGCTCTTGTTCGACTTGCCGCGCCACTTCGCTGTCGTGCATCATCACGGCCAGCAGCCGGATCTCCGCGTTATGAAAAGCCGGAAGCAAAGACGGAGTTTTTTCCGCTCTTCCCTCATTATTCATAACATTATTCCACGCATTGTCTTTATTATCCCTGAATCTTTCTTTTTTTTGGAAGCCGAGCCTGATTTCGCTCAATTCCTGCTTCATATTTTCATAGGAATAATCGAAATCCGAGGAGATGTCCTTCAAATAATGCTCCCTCTCGGTCGGCGAATTAAGATTCGCTACGATCTTTAACGCTTCCCGGATATAACGGAGCCGGTCGCCATCCTCCTGCAGATTATAATTACGGCGCAAAAAAAGAAGTTTATATTTAATCGACGGTACGGCATGATCAATTATCTCCCGTACGAATCGCTCAGAGCCATATTTGGCGATATATTCATCAGGATCCTGCCCGCCCGGCAAAAGGGCGATCCGGACCTCGCAGCCCGACTTTTCCAGGATTGCAATACTTTTGAAGGCCGCCGTCTGCCCCGCATTATCGCCGTCATAGCACACGACAACCCGGGAAGCGTTTCTGCGGAGCCTGAGCGCATGCGATTCGGTCAGCGCCGTGCCCATAGTCGCTACCCCGTTGTGCACTCCCGCCTCCCACGCTTTCATCGTATCCACATAGCCTTCAAATAATACGGCCTGCTCCGTCTTACGGATCTGGGGCCTGGCTTGATGAAAGTTGTACAGGCTCGCGCTCTTGTTAAAAAGCACGGTTTCCGGGCTGTTCAGGTATTTGGGCTGGATATCGGCCAATGCGCGTCCGCCAAAAGCGATCACCCTGCCTTTGTCGTCCCAAATCGGAAACATGACGCGTTCCCGAAATCGGTCGATATAACCGCTGCCGTCATTTTTGGATAAAGTCAAGCCGCCCTGCTCCATCAGCTTCATGTCAAACCGGTTCTTGGCCAAAGCCTGAGCCAGCGTATCCCACATGGGAGGAGCGTAGCCTATCCCGAAGGTTCCAATGAGCTTGTCGGAAAAACCCCTTTCCTTCAAATACTCCATTGCTTTCCTGCCTTGGTCCGTATTCATAAGAATGTACTGATACAATCTGGCTGCCCGTTCATACGCCTCATAAAGCGCGTTCTTCTCACGCTGCTGCCCGGACTGTTCCTCGCTGACGCTTTCGAAGCCGTAGGTGACATTGGCTTCCTCCGCCAGCTGGCGTACCGCTTCGGTGAAGGTCAGCCCTTCGATTTCCCTGATAAAATGAATGGCGTTGCCGCCGGCGCCGCAGCCGAAACACTTGAAAATCTGTTTCTCGGGCGTAACCGTAAAAGAAGGGGTTTTCTCGGAGTGAAAAGGACACAGCCCTTTCATCGTATGGCCCTGCTTGGTGAGATGAACGTATTTGCCGACGACATCAATAATATCGTGGTGCTTTAGGACAGCTTCAATAACTTCATCGGGAATTCGCCCGTTACTCATCCTATCCACCTTCGTTCAAATTAACACTTATAACTATTCGCTACAGCGTTTCATTCTCCTGCAACGTTGTTAAAACTTTTGTCAGGTTTTGTAGAAAATGTTTGCGGTCCTCTTCCGTGAAAGGCTTCGGACCTTTCGTATGCTTGCCGCTTCGGCGCTTCCTTGCCTGGTTGTGCCTGGTGTCGAGCAGAAACTCAATTGTTGCGTTGTCGTAAATCTGCCCCCGGTTGGAGATGGCAACGGCTCCTTTGCCGAGACCGATAGCCGCAAGCCCGAAATCCTGCGTAACAAGCACATCCCGGGGATGGATGCGGTTGGCAATATACAAATCCACCGATTGGTCGGAGCTGTCGACCTGGACCACCTGTACACCCGCATGCTCCGACAAACGGTGATCATAAGAAGCGATCATCCAAACTGCCGCTCCGTACTGGGCCCCGGCCTGGATGATCTCTTTTTTCACCGGACAAGCGTCCGCATCTACCATTATTCTGGATTGCATGAAACCACCGTTTTCCAACTAAAGTCCTGCCGTAATATTATATACGATGGGAAAGCAAAAAATCCTGCTTCTGTAAGCAATAAATCCCAACCGGGAAATAAAGCTTGAATAAACTGTGACATCCTTCACACATTTCTGATAAAATCCTGAATCAGGCTGGCTGTTTCCTCCACCGCTTTGTTGGACACATCGATGACCACGCAGCCGATCCTGGACATAATGCCGTCCGCGTATTTAAGCTCCTGGTGAATGCGCTCGGAATCCGCATAAATCGCGTTGTCCGCCAAGCCCAGAGTCTTCAACCGTTCCTTGCGGATCATATTCAGCTTGTCCGGATTGATCCTGAGGCCGAACACCTTATGCCTCGGCACGGTGAACAGGGATTCCGGCGGAGCCAGCTCGGGCACAAGCGGTACGTTGGCCACTTTGTATTTTTTATGAGCCAGATACATCGAAAGCGGCGTCTTGGAGGTCCGCGACACTCCCACCAACACCACATCGGCCTGGGTGATGCCGCTGAAGTCTCTGCCGTCATCATATTTCACCGCAAACTCTACGGCCTCCACCTTCTTGAAATAATCCTCGTCCAGAGGGTGGATCTTTCCCGGCAGATGACGGGGTTCCTCATGTATGGCTTCTCCCAGAACAGCTATCATAGGTCCCAACAGATCGATATAGGTAATGCTGTGCTTGCGCGCTTCCCTGATCAGGTGAGTCCGCAGTTCCGGTATCACCAAGGTAAAGGCGATAACCGCACCGGTCTTGATCACTTCGCGGATCACATGATCGATATCCGAAGGATCAATGATGAACGGCGACCTGCGGATATCGATCGTGTGCGGGTAAAACTGCACGGCCGCCGCCCTGACGACGGATTCTCCCGTGTCCCCTGCCGAGTCCGAAACAACGTATACGGTCTGGATCCTTTTGGAATCCGTCATAGGGCAAGCCACCTTCCAAAGGGTTAGTAAACGAGCTTATTGAAATCCGCAAACTGTTTCAATGTGCAGGAAACGGCCAGCAGGAGCGCCAGGCGGTTGCTGCGTATCTTATGGTCTTCCGCCATGACCATCACTTTATCGAAAAAGGCGGTAATCGGCGTCTGCATTTCGGTAAGCTCCTGAAGGGCTTCGTCTTCCGCGCCCTGATGCATGTGACGGGTAAAGGCGTCACTCACTTTAAGCCAGGATTCATGCAGTTCCTTCTCCACCGCCTCGGCAAACAGCTCGGGACGAATTTCCGATTGCTCTGCTTTGGCGGCCAGGTTGTTCACACGGTTGAACGATTCCACCGCAGCCTTGAATTCCGGCGCGGCCGATTTCTCCATCAGTGCCTTGCCCCTTCTTACCACCGAACCTACATGGTCCAATCCGGCAGCCATTACGGCATCGATCACATCATAGCGGATGTCCTGCTCCTGCAGCACATTCTTTATCCGCAGCGCGAAGAAATCGTACAGGTCCCGCCTGATCTCCTCCTTGCTGCGCTTGAGCAGGCCGGCTTGTTCATGGGCCTGCAGCGCGATGCCGAACACATCGGACAATGTCACAGCCAGGCCCAGATCCAGTATGATCTGCACCACTCCGGCCGCCTGGCGGCGAAGCGCATAAGGATCCTGCGAGCCCGTCGGGATAATGCCGATGGAAAAGCAGCCGACGATCGTGTCTATTTTATCGGCAACGCTGACTAAAGCCCCGGTCAGCGAAGCCGGGCTGTCGTCCCCGGAAAATCTGGGCTGGTAATGCTCGAAAATCGCTTTGGCAACTTCCTCTCGCTCCCCGGCTTTGCGTGCGTAGTCTTCCCCCATGACACCCTGAAGCTCGGGGAATTCATAAACCATCCCTGTCACCAGGTCGAATTTGCAGATTGCGGCTGCCCTCTTGACCGCCTCCATGGTGATTGTGTCGGCATGCACGGCATCGGCGAGCTTTTCCGAAATCGCCCGGATCCGCCTGACCTTGTCGCCCACGGTGCCCAGCTCCTCATGGAACACAATCGTCTCCAGACGCTCCAAATACGAATCGATGGAGTTTCTCTGGTCCTCCTCATAAAAGAATTTCGCATCCGACAATCTTGCGCGCAGCACCTTTTCATTCCCTTTGGCTACCAGGTCCAGAGAACGGCCGTCCCCATTGCGCACGGTCACGAAGAAAGGCAGCAGCTGGCCGGAAGCGTCCAGCACAGGGAAGTAACGCTGATGCTCTCTCATCGAAGTAACCAGCACTTCCTGAGGAATATTCAGGAAATCTTCGTTGAAGGTCCCGAACAGCACGGTAGGGTATTCCACCAGGAACAGCACCTCTTCAAGCAGGTCATCCTTGACGGGTATGTTCCAGCCTTTTTCCCGGGCCAAAGACTCAAGCCCTTTCACGATCAGAGCTTCGCGTTCTTCAACGTCGGCATACACAAAAACCTCCCGCAGCTGGTCCACATAGCTTGACGCATCGGAGAATTCCAAACCGCCGGCCAGAAACCGGTGCCCTTTGGATTTGCGCCCGGATTGGATTCCAGCGACTTCCATCGGGATGACGTCGGAACCGAACAGGGCCACGAGCCAACGGATCGGGCGGACAAACCTTAATTCGCTGCTTCCCCAGCGCATATTTTTCGGGAAGGTCATGCCCGTTATGATCGGCACGAGTCCCGCGCTTAAAAGCCCGGCAGTCTCGACTCCCTTGCTGTTCTTGGTGGCATAGACGTACTCCACGCCGTTCAGCTCTTTAAAATACATCTGCTCCGGGTCCACTCCCTGGCCTCTCGCGAAGCCCAACGCGGCCTTGCTCCATCCGCCGTTGTCATCCAGCGCGATTTTCCTGGAAGGGCCTTTGGCCTCTTCGGTGATGTCCGCCTGCTGTTCCGCCAGCGCTTTGACCTGCACCGCAATGCGTCGTGGAGTGGCGAACGCTTTTATTTCCTGAAAGCCGACATGGGAGTCCTTGAGCCATGCTTCCACTTTATCCTTCAATTGCAGCATAGCCGAGCGCAGGAACCTTGCGGGCACTTCTTCCATCCCGATTTCGAGCAGCAGATCCTTACTCATGTACACCCTCTCCTTTCTTCGCCAGCATCGGGAAGCCAAGACGTTCCCGTTCTTCCAGGTAAGTGGCCGCGCATTGGCGGGCCATATTCCGGATGCGGGTAATATAACCCTGCCGCTCCGTTACGCTGATTGCCCCTCTGGCGTCAAGCAGGTTGAATGTATGGGAGCATTTGAGCACATAATCGTAAGCAGGATAAACGAGATTCTGCTCCAGCACTTTCTTCGCTTCATCCTCATAGGTGGAGAACAGGGTAAACAGCATTCTGGCGTCGGATATTTCGAAAGTATATTTGGAATGCTCGAATTCCTGCTGGCGGAAGACGTCGCCGTAGGTCACGCCGTCCACCCACTCCAGCTCGAACACATTTTCTTTGTCCTGGATATACAAAGCCAGCCGTTCCAGTCCATACGTAATTTCTACCGCTACCGGATTCGCGTCGATGCCGCCCACCTGTTGGAAATAGGTGAACTGCGTAATTTCCATGCCGTCAAGCCACACCTCCCAGCCCAAACCCCACGCTCCGAGGCCCGGATGCTCCCAGTTGTCTTCGACAAACCGGATATCGTGATCGAGAGGTTCGATACCGAGGCGGCGAAGGCTTTCCAGATAAAGCTCCTGGATGTTGTCGGGGGACGGCTTCATGACGACCTGAAACTGGTGATGCTGGTAAACCCGGTTCGGATTCTCGCCGTAGCGTCCATCGGCAGGACGGCGGGAAGGCTCGACATAAGCGACGTTCCATGGCTCAGGGCCGATGCTGCGCAGAAAGGTCATCGGGTTGAGCGTCCCGGCGCCCTTCTCCACGTCATAGGGCTGTACGAGGACACAGTTCTGCTCCGCCCAGAAACTCTGCAGAGTCAGGATCATCCCTTGAAAATTCATTGATCGACACTCCTTTATATGTAATATAACTTCCGGCACAGCCAAAAAACTCCCGTCTCTATGCCTGCGCTCCAGACATAGGGACGAGAGTTGTATCCCGCGGTTCCACCCTACTTGATGAACGGCTTCCCGTTCCATCCACTTTTGGCCAATGTACTCGGGAATGCCTGTTCACTGAAGGGAAAGATCGGGCTCTCACTGTTCCCGAATCGCTGGCCTTTCGCTCATTTCAGCTACTTTTTTCCGTCACCGTACGAATACTGCTAACTAGAAAAAAATAATAGCAAATTTCCATTTGGAAGTCAAACGAGCCTCTTGGGCTTGTTCAAGGCTTGTACTTTTCCAGCTGATCCAGGACGGAACGCGATTTCCAGCGAATGCCGATATAATGGTCGATGCACCCCTGGATACACTGCTTCAGCTGCTGCCGGGTCGACTCTTTCACTTCAATCCTGCCCAAACGCCTTATATCTACCTGAGCCAGCAGCTTCAGCAGCTTCCAGCTGCCCTCGGCCAGCGGAATCGCCGACAGGTCCTTCCCTCTGCAAAGGGGGCAGACAATGCCGCCCATCGCAGCGCTGAAAGCCATGCCGCCCTCCGTTCTACCGCAGGATACGCATACTTCCAGAACCGGCATATACCCGCCGAAAGCAAGCATTTTGAGCTCAAACACATGAGTGACAATCTGCATGTCCTTGCCTTCGTCCAACGCGGCCAGGCCGCCGCTGAATTGTCCGAACAGAAAGGCGCTGCCCTCGGAATCTCCGACCATTCGGTCGACCATTTCCGCCATATAAGAGGTGTAAGCTGCGGTGTACAAATCTTCGCGTATGCTTTGAAATGCGTTTATAATTTCGGCAGCGTTCAAACTGCCCATCTGACCGGATTTATAGAAATCAAACTGCGCGTGCGTAAACAGCTGAGTGACGGCCGCATGACGGCTCCTGACCTTCTTCGCTCCCCTCACCATCAGGCCGACCTTACCGTTTTCCTTGGTAAATAACGTAATGATCTTGTTGCCTTCCCCGTAATCTATGCTGCGGATGACAATGCCCTCCGCCGTTTTCAACATATCTTTTCCCCCGCGATCACTGCTCCGGCGCTTTCCTTCAACGCGTCATTTCGGACGGCTCGGCGGTCTCCTCCGCTTCCTCTTCCGAGGCGGCTGCGGGTGAGCCCTCCGAAACCTGCTTGTACAGCATGTAGGCATCCACATCTCCAGTCATTGCAAAATACTTCCACGAAAAATCTTTCATGTGTATCATCCTCCCAATGAATGCGACTCTCTATGATGCCTGGAGTCTATCCGGCTGATTAACGCCTGACAGATTGCCTGGATACTTCTAGGATGATCATATGGGGCGGAAGTATGCTTTGCAAAAAATGGGAGACTGGAAATGACCGTCAGCTACTCGCTCCGGAAGCCCAAGTCTTTAAGCACGCGCTCCTGATTGCGCCAATCCTTCTTTACTTTCACCCACAGCGTGAGAAAAATTTTGGAGCCGAGAAGCGCTTCGATATCCCTGCGGGCCTTCTCGCCCACTTCCTTTAGCAGCGCTCCCTTTTTTCCGATAATGATGCCTTTCTGGGAATCTCTTTCCACAAAAATGACTGCCGAAATGTGGACGACCCCGTTCTCCTCCACCCTCATATCCTCTATGGTTACCGCTATGGAATGCGGGATTTCCTCGTGGGTGAGATGCAGGATTTTCTCCCGGATCAGCTCCGCGCAGACAAACTGCTCGGGGTGATCGGTCACTTGATCTTCAGGGTAATACTGCGGCCCTTCCTCCAAATACTTGACGACTTGCGCCAAAAGCGTGCCCACGTTATTGCCGTTCCTGGCAGAAATTGGAACGATCTCCGCAAACTCATGTAGCGAATTATACTCGGTTATAATCGGCAGCAGCGCTTCCGGTTCCACTTTATCGATCTTGTTGAGCACGAGAATGACCGGAGTTTTCACGTTTTTAAGCTGCTCTATGATGTATCGGTCGCCTCCGCCAAGGCCTTCGGCCACGTCTACAAGAAAGAGCACCGCATCGACTTCACTGAGCGAGCTTTGCGCCTCGCGGTTCATGAAATCGCCTAGCTTGGACTTCGGTTTATGGATTCCCGGCGTGTCCAGGAATACAATCTGCGCCGTATCCGTTGTGTACACGCCGTGGATTTTGTTTCGCGTCGTCTGAGGCTTGTCGGACATGATCGCGACCTTTTGGCCCACTACCTGGTTCAAGAGAGTGGATTTGCCGACATTCGGCCGCCCGACGATGGACACGAAGCCGGATTTGTATGCTTGTTTGCTCATGTAACTAGTTTTCCTCCTCGTTCTTCACCTGATCCTCAAACAATGAAAATGCCCCCGGCAGCAGCGCTCCCACGGTAGTTTCCACAAACATGCCTTGCAGGTTGCCGAGAATAACGGGCATATCAGGCCCGCACAGCTCGACCATCACCTGGCGGCAGACGCCGCAGGGGGAGACGGGGCCATTCGTGTCTCCAATGACGGCGATCGCCCGGAACGATCTCGGCGCGTGCCCGTCCGCTATAGCCCTGAACATTGCGGTACGTTCCGCGCAATTGGTAGGTCCGTAAGCGGCATTCTCGATATTGCAGCCATGGTGGATATGGCCTTCGGAATCGACCAGCGCGGCTCCGACCTTGAAACGCGAATACGGCGTATACGCTTTCTCTCTCGCATTTTGCGCCTCCTTAAGCAGTTGCTTCACGTCCATTTCAGCATCTCCCTTATTTT
Organism: Paenibacillus sp. JCM 18996; assembly: GCF_055392555.1. Taxonomy (NCBI): domain Bacteria; kingdom Bacillati; phylum Bacillota; class Bacilli; order Caryophanales; family Paenibacillaceae; genus Paenibacillus; species Paenibacillus sp. JCM 18996. Next base: position 514,359 of record NZ_AP043884.1, on the reverse strand, counting down.
TGCCAAACAATGCAAATCATTGCACGGACTAATAGATCAAATAAACAAACACCGTGATCGAACTGCCTATAAATGCGCCTAATATTAGGGAAGAGAGCGACCTTCTTTTTTTCTCGTAGAGGACAAACAGGACAAGAAAAGATAAAGCATAAGTCAGCAGGCAGACGATGGTTTGCCCTACGTTCAAGGTAATGACGGTGGATATTCCGAATGCGACCGCGGCCAGAAGGCTGGGCCTTATACCGCCATTTCTCCGGGAGAACCGGGTGTCCATTACGATGACCGAAAGCATAATTAACGCAAGCAGCACCCAGATCATTCCGGCTGTAACCAGATTCCCCGACTCCCTCGCGTGATGAAGGAGCCGGTCAATCGGATCGAAGAATACGATCATGCCCACCGCCACGGCAAAAACCGCGGAAACGAGCACAGCCGCCGCGGCCACATCCTTTGCGATCTTGGCCAGAGGATGCCGGTCCGGCATGGCTAAATCCACCGTCTTCTCCACAGCCGTATTGATCAATTCGGTCACGATCATCAGTGTAATGGCCAAGAGGAGGAACAGCACCTCCAGCTTGGACAGGCTCAGCAGCAAGGCGGCGAGCAGCACTCCAAACGAGGCCAGAAAATGGAACCTCATATTATGCTGGGTGAACAGAGCGTACTTGACTCCTTCGTAAGCATAGCGGAAGCTCCTGAGCCACTTTTGCGCATCGTTCAACGCGTAATCCCCGCCTTTTGCAGGATCATCTCCTGCTTTGTGAACATCGCTTTCTCGCTTTCTTCGTCTTCATGGTCGTAACCCAGCAGATGAAGGAATCCGTGCACGAACAGGAAGCACAGTTCGCGTTCCAGCGAATGGCCGTAATCCTGCGCCTGGGCGACGGCTCTCGGCACTGAAATGATAATGTCGCCCAACGGCTCCGGGTAATCTTCATCAAGCTCATCGGCTTCATCCGTATCCGCAGCTTCTTCGGAATCCTCGTCCGTGAGTTCCTCCACCACAAAATCTTCCTCGTCGTAGCGGATATCCATCTCTCCTTCACCGGTTTCCTGCATGGCAAAAGAAAGCACATCCGTCGGCCGGTCGATGCCCCTGTACTGCTTGTTCAGTTGGTGTATCCTCTCATCGTCCACAAAAGTAAGGGATACGTCTCCCTCGGTGAGCTGTTCCTCTTCGCCGGCAAGCTGCAGAATCATCTCCAGCTTCTCGATCAGCGTTTCTTTTACCGGATACGTTTCCTGTTCATCGCTCCATGCCAATGTTAAGCTCATGCTCGGATTCTCCTTCAAACCTGGTTTTTGGACGCGGGCAGCTCATTCGGGTACTCGATACGCGAATGAAAAATGCCAAGCAGCGTTTCATTCAAAATTTTGGCGACGATATCCAGTTCTTTCAACGTGATATCGCATTCGTCAAACTGTCCGTCGTCAAGCCTGATCTTGATGATTTTGCGTACCATCGTGTTGATTTGCTCCATTGTCGGGCTCCGCAGCGAGCGTACGGCGGCCTCCACACAGTCGGCAATCCCGACGACAGCCGCTTCCTTGGACTGCGCTTTCGGCCCCGGGTAGCGAAAATCGTCCATAGGCACGGGCCTGTCGGCGTCCTTGGCCTTTTCCACCTCCTGCTGCTGCAAGGCTTTGTGGTAAAAAAACTGAAGCAGCGTCGTGCCGTGATGCTGCTCCGCGATGTCGCGGATCGGCTTCGGTATCTGATATTCCTTCAGCATCTCCACTCCGTCCCGGGCGTGAGCCACAATGATGGATTTGCTCAAGGCGGGATCGATTTTATCGTGCGGATTTTCCATCCCGTTCTGGTTTTCGATAAAATACATGGGCCGTTTCGTCTTGCCTATATCATGGTAATAAGAACCGACCCTGCACAGCAGCCCGTTCGCCCCGATCGCCTCCGCGGCCGCTTCCGACAAATTGCCGACCATGATGCTGTGATGATAGGTGCCGGGAGTCTCCGTCAGCAGCTTGCGCAGCAGCGGATGGTTCGGATTCGACAGCTCCACCAGCTTGAGAGGGGACAGAATCCCGAACGCCACTTCAAAAAAAGGCAGCAGCCCGATCACCAATACTGCGGTAAGCAGCCCGCCCGCCACGGCAAACGCAGAGGAGAACAGAACCTCCCGTTTCGAGAAGGCTTCCTGCAGCAGCATGATGGAAGAAATCGCCGCCAGAGCGGACAGAGCCACCATGACTCCCGCTCTCAGAACGGTGGAACGCTGGCTTGTTTTGCGAATCGTAAAGATCGCCGCAAAGCAGATCGTCAAGTGGACCAGGCCAAACCGGAAATCAAACAGATGATTATAGCCCGAATTGAAAATGGCGCTGGACAAAATACAGAAAACGACAGAAGAGACAAACGCAAGCTGCGCGTCCAACAGAACGGCAATCAGCATAGCCCCCATCGCCGTCGGGGCAAGATATCCAATGTATGGATAGTCTAAATTTTGTCCTAAAGCCACAATCTTCATTCCGGCGATGTTAAGCAGAAAAACAAGGACAAGCATAACGAGCTGGGAATTATTGTGCTGGATGGAAAGCTGGCTTTGGCGCACCACCAGGTAGATAAACAGAGTCAGCAGCCCGCACAGAACCGCCAGGCCTGACTGGGCCATGCCGTTGTTTTTGCCTTTCAACAGGTCGAGCGCTTTCAGTTTGTCGTAGATTTCTTCGGTGATGACCTGCCCTTCATTGACCAATACATCGTTCTTGTTGAAGTACACCGGCTTGGTGTTTTCCCTGGCGGCCGTTTTGGCCGCTTCCGTCGCTTTCTGGTCATAGAATTTGTTCGGCGTGATCGCTAAACGGATAATTTCCTGCACCAGCTCGCGGGTCGTGTTCTTGGTCAAAGATGAGGTGCTCACCTGTTCGGCCACTTTGGCCCGCACCGTCTGCGCCTCGGCAATCTGGTCGTTCATCAGCCTGCTGACGATATCGCGGGCCACAGGGGCCATCGCAATCAAATCTTCCTTCGACAGCCGGGGGAATTTATAGAACGCTTCCTCGGGTATTTTGTACTGCTGATCTGTCAGCTTTTTCCTGACTTCGTCGATCAATTGCTCCGGGTACTGCCCTCTATCGGACAAACCTCTTATATACCGGTCCTCGTAATCCTGAACCATAGCGGGAAGCACGGTGCGGTAAATATTGACCTTGTCCGAGTAGGCGACTTCGTTGTCGGCATTCAGCTGATTGAGCTTCTCGAATACGGCATCCACCATCGCATCGTTCTTCAAATCCAAAATCTTGTACAATGGCAGCTGCCTCTGGGCCGCTTCCTCCTGCGCTTTCAGGGTTGCCGTTTTATTCTCCACCTGGGTAGGCGCCGTAATCGTCGTCCCCGCTATCGATCCTACCGAAATATTATAGGTTCTGGGAATCATAGGATTGTATAAAGAGATGTAGAAAATCAGACCAAGCGCAAAAAACAGAAGAAAGCGCACGACGGCGCTATGCTTCCATCCCAAAAGCTGATTCATCCACTGGTGTTGTATAATCTCTTGCTTCTTGATCATTGAAAAGTCATTCCTCTCTAATCAAGACGATGAAAGACCTAAGGCTCAAGCTCCTTATCGACGTTGTAGGCCACAATGATCTTCTGGACCAGAGAATGGCGGACAACGTCCTGGTCGTCAAAATGGATAAATCCGATTTCCTCCACAGAACGGAGAATCCTTTCCGCCTCCACCAGCCCCGAGTTCTTGCCTCTGGGCAGGTCGATCTGCGTAACGTCGCCCGTGATGACCATCTTGGAACCGAAGCCAAGACGGGTCAGGAACATCTTCATCTGTTCGGGCGTCGTATTCTGGGCCTCGTCCAGTATGATGAACGAATCGTCGAGCGTCCTTCCGCGCATGTACGCCAGCGGCGCGATCTCGATCGTTCCCCGTTCGAGAGCTTTCGCCACCTGCTCAAGTCCCAAAACATCGTTAAGTGCATCATACAACGGCCTCAGGTAAGGGTCAACCTTCTCCTGAAGGTCCCCCGGCAGAAATCCGAGGCTTTCCCCGGCTTCCACTGCCGGGCGTGTCAGCACGATCCGCTTGACTTTGCCCTCCTTGAGGGCGCTTACGGCGAGGACGACGGCGAGGTAAGTTTTACCGGTTCCCGCAGGGCCGATACCGAAAACGATATCTTTCTTTTTTATCATCGAAACGTACTGCCGCTGGCCGATGGTCTTTACCCTGATCGGTTTGCCTTTGTGGGTAGTGGCGATGACGCCTTTAAACAGCTCCAGCAGCTCGTCAGCCTTCATCTGCCTGGCCAATTCCAGCGCGTACGTAATATCTCGTTCAGTTAAATTATAATTATTGCGGATTAACTCCAAAAGCACTTCGAACAGCTGCTGAAGCTGGTCTACTTCGGCTGATCCGCCCTGGATCGTTATTTCTTCCTCGCGGGTAAAAATCTGCGCTTCCGTGTCCTGCTCGATCAGGTGCAGAAATTTGTCTTGCGGACCAAATAAGGCGAGCCCTTCTTCCGTGTTGTTAAGCGAAATCTTGACGGTTTGTGCTTTTTCTGCCAACAGGCCTCATTCTCCTTACTGAATTATAGGTTGCTCCTGCGCGATGAGTTCCTCCACCTCGAAAAGTGCTTCCATATAAACTTTACCATTCTCCGCCTTTTCATGCAAAATTTTTTCGGACGTCACCCGGGCTTCCTTGCCTGCGGCAGCAACAATTTCGGACCTCGCCTGCTCCAAGCCGTTCGCTTTGGCCTCAGCCAGAGTAAGAGGATTTTCCTCCATCCTCACTTCCATAATTTTCTCGTTCAGCCATCCTACAGGGAGAACGAAATCCCGCCAGGATACGGACTTGCGGTCCGCTATCACTTCTTTTTGCTCAAAAACCGGTTTGCGGTAACCCGTGAGCTGGAGCGCCCTTTGCCCGAACACAATATATTTTTTCTCGTAGGTTTCACCGGTGTACACTTTATACTTTTGCGTCAAGGGAACTTCAATCTTTGGGGAGTACCATACAAGCCCTTTCACCGTACCCTGCGAAACCACCGTGCTGGAATTCGCCTCGTCTCCGATAATGCCCGAGATCAGGATGTCTCCTTTACGCACGTAGGTGTTGGGCCTCACCATGGGCTTTCCCTTTTCCGCAATAATTTGCGTCACTAACGCGTTCTTGGATGCCACAAGGTGGCGGGGATTCATCAGCGGGCGATCCTCCGGCAGCCTTGATTCCACGACTTTGATAATAAGCTGGGTACCCCTCACCTGCACGCCCACCCAGGCAGTTCCCGGCAGCTTGCCGTGCAGCTCTTTCGACATCGTGTCGGGATCCTTCAGCCTCCACTTCCATTGGTGTACACGAAGGCCCTGCTGCTGCGCCGCCTGCAGAATATCAGCCGTTTTCAGCTTCTCGTTGCCTTCCACTTTGATGGACCATACGACAGAGGAAAGAAGATAAATCCCGGCCACAAACCCGACTATGCCCACGGCAAAAAATTTCCTTTTACCCAGTCTGTCCAAAAAAAAGGGAATCCCAAAACGCTCCTTGACCCGAAGCCGGCAGCCTGTCCCCCGTAAAATCGGACGCAGTTTGAAGAAATGGGGCAGCTGCGCGTAAATTTCCAGCACCTGAAAGTCCAGGAGCCGGATATTCCAGAACTGTATTCCTTTTCTATTGGCGAGATTAATGAACTTCTCGATCCCTTTACCGTGGATTTCCAGCCGCACATAGCCTCTAAGATATGAAACGAATCTATTCATCGTTCATTCCCCTCCGGAACGTCGTTTACTTGAATGGAGCCTGACGGTTACTACGGGATGTATTTGATATCGTCAATGACCCCTTCAATCAGCACTTCCTCGGACAAAATAGCCCGGATCACCAGGTCCCTGCCCCTCACTTCAAGCTGCCCTTTCGTCAGCGCCAAGCGGAGCATTTCGGGTGAAAAATGCTGCACTCCCTGATGGTTTTCGATATAGAGCTGGAGATTGCCGATCATCGTAATTCGCGGCAGGTCCAGAATGACATCTTGAGGAAGGTCCAGAATCCGTGCGGTGAGCTTATTCAAATATTTGGTCAGGCTGCGCATCCGTCAACTCCTTCCCCCCGAAGGCATGGCCCGCCGGTGCCGGCAAACCATGGGGCCTGCTGCTGTACATTCTTATCAATTAAAAATATGCTCCAGATTAGGTGTTTATGAAAAACAAATAACCTCCGTCCGAGGTCTGGAGAGAGCGGGAGACTTTGCCGGCTGCGCAGGGGGGTGAGCATGAGTAGAAGACAGTTGACCATTTTCCGGGAGAGCTGTTACCGCCTGAGAAGCGGGTAAATACAATATTATTATGCTAAGCGAAGGAGGTTGGACCGTGATTCCGCATCTCTTATTTCAAATTGCTCTGATTATTATGGTGGCGCGATCGGGTTATGTTTGCATGCAATTGATCAGCATGCCCGCCAAAAAGGACTGGCTGGACATTTTGTTCCATGCATCCGTCGCTGTCGTATCGCTCAGCTTCCTGCTGTAAAGCAGTCTTCGTAAAAAACCGTCAGGATGATCCGTTTCCAGACGGTCCTTTTTGGTGCTAATCTATACGTTTGTGCGCGGGCAGGGAATGAGTATGGGATTCCAACCGCTGCCCAAGTCATGTAACGTTGTTGTGGTTAAGCCGCGGGAACACGACATAAAAAGGCGGCCCGTGAACTTTCTGCTTCATAACCTTTTTTTGATCTATTCCAAGATGGATTCCGTTTCCTGGATATTTCCCGGATATTTCCCGAATTAAAGGAATTTTAAACCGCTAAAGCTGTATTTCCCGGTTATTGCCCGGAATTAACGCACTGCGCTTCCGTTATTGTGGCCAAAACGCTGGCACGGGTGGGTAAAAAGCCTGTTTGCCCAAAAATAGAGGAATTGCATTCCGCTATAGTCAGGCCGGGAGCGGGAAATCTGCTTATCTTCTTAGAAAGGGAAAGATCAGTGGTGCCGCGTAAGCGGCATGCTACTCTTATACATCAAAGAAAACCTAGCGAAAAATCACCACTAGGTCCACTTTAATGTAATCTATCCCTTGCTCGTTTGACTTATCGGTTTTGGTTTCGTTGAAATTTCCTTGCTTTGGGAGGTCCCAATATTTCCGCCCATACCAGTCCCTTAAGCGCTTCGTCCTGATCGAGTAAGCAAAGGGCAGGGGCACCAGCACCAGCCCGCGACGACGATGAATTGCCGGGCTCCTGGAAGGAGGAGGCTCTGTCGATCGTCTGCGGACTGAGCGGCGCGGCCTCCGATCTTCTCCGGGTGTCGCTGCCGGATTCACCGGCATCCCCCTCAAAGCTGCGTTTTACCGATTCCCTGTAAACAGGCTGGTTTTCTCTTGTCGTCTCCGGCATTCTAACGTCCGTCCAGACCGGGAAGCTTGCGGGTGCTGACGGGTCGCTGCCCGGAACACGCTGCATTGGCGGCTCAGACTGCCGCGGCTTCCGGGCGTGTGGTTCTCCCGGCGCTCGTTGCGGCGCTGCCGGGCGGGTGGCGGCCGGCTTAAAAACGGGAGCGCCGCCGAACTCGGGCATCCGGTTCGGGGACTGGCCTTTGGCTCTATTTTTCAAAAAGCTGCCCAGCAGAAAGAACAGGAAAATGATCGCCGCCGGTATCAACTTAGCAAGAGCGCCGGCTAAATCTAACAGCTGATCCATGCTTTACGCCTCCGTTCAGGCTTCAACCCTATTTATCCTCTTTGCCTTGGTCTGTCATTTTGCCCAGTGAGCTGCGCATCTGCGTGTCGGATTCGATGTTCTTCATGTTAATGTAGTCCATAACTCCAAGCTTGCCGCCTCTCAGCGCGTCCGCCATCGCCTGGGGCACCTGCGATTCCGCCTCTACCACCTTGGCCTTCATCTCCACTACTCTGGCTTTCATTTCTTGCTCGTGGGCCACTGCCATGGCGCGGCGTTCCTCCGCTTTGGCCTGGGCAATCCGCTTATCCGCTTCCGCCTGCTCCGTTTGGAGGTGCGCTCCGATGTTTTTGCCCACATCGACATCCGCGATGTCAATGGAGAGGATTTCAAACGCGGTTCCCGCGTCCAAGCCTTTGCTTAATACGACGCGCGAGATCATATCGGGATTCTCCAGCACATCCTTATGGGATTCGCTCGAACCGACCGTAGTGACAATTCCTTCCCCTACGCGTGCGATGATCGTCTCTTCTCCGGCTCCCCCTACCAGGCGGTCGATATTCGCGCGTACGGTGACCCGGGCAATAACCCGCACTTCGATGCCGTTCTTGGCAACCGCCGATACCGTAGGCGTTTCTATCACTTTCGGATTGACGCTCATTTGCACGGCCATCAGCACGTCACGACCGGCCAAATCAATGGCTGCGGCCCTCTCGAAGGGCAGATGGATGTCGGCACGATGGGCCGCGATCAGCGCGTTCACCACCCTGTCGACATTACCGCCGGCAAGGAAGTGGCTCTCCAGCTGATTAATCGTCAGGCCGAGGCCCGCTTTGGTCGCCTTGATCAGCGGATTGACGATCCGGCTCGGAATGACGCGGCGGATCCTCATCGCGATAAGCGTTGCGATGGACACCCGGACGCCTGATGCCAGCGCGGAAATCCACAGCAGAACCGGCACAAAGTTAAGAAACATAACAACCGCAATTAAAATGACCGCTGCCAAAACAAGATAAGCTACATACATTGCCTTTTTCCTCCCAAAACTCTAATTTAGATTGCTTTTACAACCACCCTTGCACCTTCCACCTCGATCACTTCTATCTCTGAACCGGAAGGAATAAACTCGCCCCTCGTCACCACGTCTACCCGTTCCTCTCCGATGCGGGCTGTGCCTGCAGGTCTCAGCGGCGTCAGTGAGGCCCCCCTCTGATGCAGAAAACGCTGCTTGGGAGAAGTGGAGGAGTAGCCTTTTTCTTCCGTCAAAGCGTCTTTAAGAATAAAACGGTGCCAAATGCCTCTATGGCTGAAATATTTCACCACGATCGCTATAATGACGGCCCCAATGACCAGCGCGATTGTCAATGTAAGCAGACCCTGCCCTGTGTTCTGCGCCGCCAGGACTATGCCGCTCCCCAAGCTGATTATACCCAGAATGCCCAAAATCCCGAAGCTCGGAACGAAGATTTCCGAAATGAGCATGAGGACGCCCGCCACGAACAGCACGATATCCTGGGCACCCGCAAAGCCTGACACATAATGCCCGAAAAAATAAAGCGCAAAGCCGGCAATACCCAGTATTCCCGGCAACCCGAAGCCCGGAACCAGCATCTCCACCCCAACTCCTGCAATCCCTATCAGAAGCAGCAAGGTCATGAGGAAAGGATTCGTCACAAACCCCGCTATTTTGTCCGCCAAGGACGCGCTCGCCCACTGCATTGGGTAATCCTGGGGCAGACCCAGAGCGGGCAAAATCGCCTGCAAAGAATCAGCCGTCCCCTCGGCATATCCTACTTTCACGGCTTCATCGGCGGTTAAAGCGATAATTTCTCCTTTCTGCTTCGTACGGTCGATCTTCGGCATAGGCACGACCAGATTCTTGTCCGCCATGCCTGCCGCAATCAGCGAGTCCCTTCCATGGAGCTCCGCGGCGGCCCTCATCCTGCTCGTCCAGTAGGCGACGATTTTGGGATTCTCCACTTCTTTGCCGCTCCCGTCGACAACGGCCGCGGCACCGATCGAGCTTCCCGGCTCCATGAAGATTTTGCCTGCGCTCAGCGCGATGTAACTGCCTGCCGACGCGGCTTTGCGGTGAACGTAAGCGGCAGTCGGAATGGCGCTGGCTCTGACGATTTCACTGATTTTCTCGGCCGCATCCACACTTCCCCCGTAAGTATCCATATCAAGAATGATCCCTGCGGCCTTTTTCTTCTCCGCTGCGGCGAACCACCTCTGGACAAATTTTTGCAAATCTTGATCGATCGTTTCATGGACCGGGATCACATAGATGGGGGAACGCTCCTCAGCGTATACGGCTTCCTGCGCGGGGTAGAACCATAGAGCTAACACAGCCACAAGCATGACCAGGGCGACGTGCGACCGTCTAACGGTTCCTCTTTGTATCATAAGGCCCCCCTCTTTTCTGCTTTTTCACTTCTCAATGTATTGCACGGACCTTTTGAAAATGTATACGTTATGTATGAAGATTGTGTTTCAAAAAATTCGTATATTTACAGAATAAAAGCCGAGATCAAAGATGATCCCGGCTTTCGTATTTATTGCAATAATTGTGTAACAAACTGATTGACGATCTTGCCGTCAGCCCGCCCTTTAACCTTAGGCATTAAGGCGGCCATTACTTTTCCCATATCCGCTTTGGATGTCGCACCGACTTCTTGGATAGTCTCTTGTACAACTGCTTTAATTTCATCCTCAGTTAACTGTTGCGGCAAGTACTCGGCTATGATGGCAATTTCTTGTTTCAAAGGTTCGGCTAAGTCCTGACGGCCGGCTTTTTCAAATTCTTGGAGGGAATCTTTACGTTGTTTGATCTCGCGACTCAGAATGTCAAGCACTTCATTGTCATCTAAGGTTTTACGCTGATCTATTTCAAGATTCTTGATCGACGCGCGAACCATACGGATTACGGAGAGTTTAAACTTGTCCTGACTCTTCATCGCTTGCTTCATATCTTCGTTCAATCGCTCGCTTAAGCTCATGATTCTGATTAAGCCTCCTAGAACTTTCTCTTACGAGCAGCCTCAGACTTCTTCTTCTTCTTAACGCTAGGCTTCTCATAATGCTTACGTTTCTTTACCTCTGCTAGAACGCCGTCTTTAGCGATGGAACGCTTGAAGCGACGAAGTGCAGCATCTATGGTTTCGTTTTTGCGAACTCGAGTTTCTGACACCAGTTTTCCCTCCCTCCGAACAGACCGTCCAAGACGAATAAAGCAGCTAATCAAACCTCATTATAGATGAAAATACAGAAAGGTGTCAACCCAAAATGAACGTAGTATGTATGCTGCGATGACAGGCCTGATCCAAGCTATTCACTTCCCTTGATAATTCAAAGCTCCGAGCTTTTCACCGCCCAAAATGTGGTAATGAATATGGAAAACCACCTGGCCTCCGTCCGCTCCGCAATTGTTGATCAGACGATAGCCGGATTCCGCGATTCCAAGCTCGCGGGCCGCCAGCTGCGCGGCTTTATGCACCTCGCCGATCAATGCCCAATCCTCTTCCCCGGCATCGTTCATGGTCGCGATATGCTTCTTGGGGATGACCAGAGCGTGAACTGGCGCCGCCGGCTGAATGTCATGGAATACAAGAACATTCTCGTTCTCGTAAATTTTGCTGGAAGGTATCGATCCTTCGACGATTTTGCAGAAAATGCAGTCCATTCTCCAGTAGCGCTCCTTTCGCATTATGGTTTATTTTTCTATCATAGCTTAATTCCGGAAAGAAAGAAAATGAGTGCTGTACGAAAAGAGTTGTTCAGATGAACAACCCCCTCAAAAGCCCGGCTGATGAGGAGGTTGTTTGTTAGTTATTAACGGACCTGACCGTACCAATCAATAGTAAGGCAGCAGGGACAAAGCGGCAAGCGCGGCGAACGGAAAGAAACGGCGGCGGAATCTGCGGCGATAGAATGGATACGGATAATAAGGGTAATACGGATAGTAGGGGTAATAAGGATAACCGTAGCCGTAGCCGAACCCCCTGCTCTCCTCTTCCCTGTCGTCCGTTACGGTACCCACCGGTTCCGCAATATACAAATGATCGCCGTCCATTTCGGAAATGATGCCGTCGTATTCCATACCGTCGTGGGTCCGCACCAGAACATAACGGTGCATATGCTGCGCGCAAATGTCTTTGATTTGTTCGTGAGCCATCGGTCTAACCTCCTATTGAATATACAACAGGATATTCGCCTATGGGCAAAGGGGTACCGACCGGCATAATTTTTTCGTTCATTTTATAGTGAAATTAATTTCGTCTTTAGAACATTTGCTCACGTCGATTTTAAATTTGTCTGTACCAAGCGGTTGTTCATTCAGTTGGGCGGGAGCGCTGTGCCCTCCTGATTGATTAACTTTATCTTTCAACTGATCCGCGGATTGAATAACGGACGGGAGCAAATATTGCTCGGAACCTCTTGTGTAGTTAAAGCCCCTGTGGGAATCGGCTTTCCTGCCGTAATGTCGGCTTTGGTAACGACGACCTGCGCTAACTCTCCCATGCTTTCTTTTGCCGCTTGTATGTAGTTGGAGAACAGGATGGTGGCTATCAATGCCATCACTATGGATATACTCGTAAAAATAACTGCGCGCCGTCTCTACTCAAACATACCTTGTGCACCACTGCTATAATAGTAAAATCAATACGATGCCCGTGCTGACTGCCATAAAAGGCGCCATCGCCAGTTCGGTTATCTTTCCCGCCCGCTCTTTGCGGAATTTCTGAACCAACAGAATCGGCCACGCCACTAAGCCGGCCGCGATAAAGGTAAGAAGCATGGCTGCAAATCCGTCCAGCGCTCCTAAAGCGCAGCCAATGACCGCGAACAACTTGATACCCCCGCCTCCAAGCTGATTTTTGCTCAAGATGGTAACAAGCAGGGAGACCGCCCCAAGCAAGAATGCTCCGGCCACCCCAATATCAGAAAATCTTGTTAATTCCTAAAACCCGAGTTATTTCTAATTTAAACAATAGCTGTCAGCTTTTTTAATAGGCGTGTCTTACTGATTTATAAATCAATCTGTAGCCCTACCGATGGTAGGACTTTGTCGAATCAGGAAGTTTTTCCAAGTTGCACGTATGAACATAAAGAAACCCGACTAACCTGTCGCGGTCAGCGGGCTGTAATTACTCCTATTGTAACATCATGAGCACAGGCGGAGCCGCTCATTACCGGTTAGAAGCTTTCGTTAATAACCGATTTGCTTAGCGGGAAACGCTTTGTTGCCCGTCCAGGGGCCTCTGCTTCACCCATTGCCAACATAAGAACGGGAATATACCGGTCAGGAATGTGCAATGCCTGCACCAGCGCGCTGTGGTCGAAGCCGCCCATAGGGACGGTGTCGTACCCTTTGGCCTTCGCGGCCAGCATCAGCTGCATCGCGGCCAGAGAACTGTTGCGAATCGCTTCGTCGCGGGCAAGCCGGGTATTCCGGTAAGCACCGTCGATCTGTGAGATCATCGAATCCTGGACTTGTGCCGGTGCGTTTGCGTAAACCTCAGGCGCCGACAGGTTCGCCTGCAGATCGCCGAGAACGATAATCACGACAGGAGCGTCAACGACCTGCTGCTGGCCGTATGCTATCGGCAGCAGACGCTCTTTGCCCGCCTGCTCCTGCACAACCAGGAAACGCCAATGCTGCAGGTTCCAGGCGGACGGAGCGGTCGCTGCGAGCTCCAAAATTTCATTTAAAGTTTCCTGCGGAATTTTCATGTCTTTTTTATATTTGCGGACAGAATGACGGTCTTTCATCGCATCCGTTGCGGATAACACAACTTCAGTCTGGCTCATTTCTTTGCACTCCTTATTCTTCTTGATGAACCGATTATAACATCATTCACTTACTTATGTAAAGTTTATGGTTAATAGATAGTTTATATCATTTAACACGTAAGAAGCGGAGAGCTGAAAGAATGCAAAAAAGCCAGCCGCAAAGGCTGACTGTAATGTTCCCGAAGGAGTTTGTTTTATGCCGTTAACAATGAATTTTTTATGCGGATAATGAACGCGGTCATTTTGGAGAAAAAGCTGTCATTAGCGGCATTTCCGGTTTCAGGCTGGTGGGTTGGCGGCAACGCCGATGTGCTTTTGGCGCCGCCGGTTGCTATCTGCACGGTTCTGGAGTTAGCATTCCAGCTCACTTTGCCGCCGAAAGCCTCGCCGACCGCCCTGGCCGGGATCATCGTAAAACCGTTTACCAGCTGAGCCGGTGTTTCAAGAGCTATTGTCTGATTGTTGCGGGTCATGGAGGATTTTCCGATCGCGAGCTTAAGGGTGGTGTCTCCCTTTGTCGCAGTCACGGTTTGAGTGGGCCCTTCCCATTGAATCTGCGCCCCCAAAGCTTCCATCACTGCCCGGAAAGGAGCCAAAGTATTGCCGTCGCGGATGACCGGAGGCTGCTCCATAGATAGCGCCGCCCCATCAATTTCAATGGAAACGCCGGAAGACAACGGGAAGGTTTTGGAGCCGGCCCACCCGCCCTCCCTGTTGTACAAGGCGATTTCCAACGCGGACGGAGCCGGAAGGGACCCGGCGTCGAGCTCGATCCCATAAGGAGGCTCGGTCTGGGAAGCGATCACTTTGCCGTTCAAAATATAATCGAGCCTGCCGATGTAAATGTCGGGTATTTTGACAAAGGGAACGAGTCTCGTCATTTTGTTGAACGGTCTTAAACCGTCCGCTTTCACATATCCAATCCCGCCTGCCGGCTTTGCCCCGTCCTCCACCTTGCTCAGCAAATTCGGGTTCGCGATCAGCTTCATATAGGCTGCCTTGACCTCTTCATTGGCGCTCAGCCTATAGTTATTATTGCCTGGTTGTGTGGACGAAGAGGTCAGATCCACATTGAAATAGGTGATCGCTTTCAGCCGAGGATATTTGTATGGCATCACATCGTAAAGCCGGCTTAAATTGAGAACCGCCCAATCGGTGAGTTTCTGGCCATTCGCTTTGGAGTAATGGGAAACTCCCGTTTCACTGATCATTAGAGGCTTGCGGTCCGAATAGGTCCTGTACAGTTCATCCAACCGTTCCACCGGGCTTGTCATCAACATCGGCTGCTTCAGATCCCCATTGTCGTAAGGCTCGGTATAAAGGGACACGCCAACCCAATCCACCGCATCGTCACCGGGATAGTACGCGTGCATGGAGTATCGCGGCACATCCCCGGGGCTCCACACCATAGCGACATTGGGAGCCTCTTCCTTCATTACCTTGGCAACGAGGCGAAATTTTTCGATATATAGCTTCGGATTGCCGCTCCATACCGTCCAATTGCCGTTCATTTCGCTGGCGTACCTTAGAAAAATGGGAATACCCGACGCCTTGGCGTCCTTGGCCCATTTGCGTAAATAGTCCCCGTCATTGACCGAATCCAGCCCATTGGATGGCTCCCAGGCAATCTGCAGCGCACCGCCGGCCGCTTTGGCCTGATTCGCGTATCCTGCGGGAAAAGGCCTGCCGACTCGATCATAGGCAAGGAAGATCGCATGCTTCTTGCCGTATACTTTTTCCGCTTTGCTGAAAACGTTCCCCATAAACGGATCCTGCTCCGAATAGAGGCCGATGTACGTTCCGTTGACCGGCTCGAACTTCGCGAGGGTACCGTTAGCCGGGGCCGCGCCGGCCCGTACTGCTTCGGGGGCAGCCCCAGTCATGTACAGCTCAATCGTTGTCCTAATCTGCTCCGCGCGCTGGAGGTCCACCGCTCCCCAGTCTTTGCCGTTTTTCAGCCAGTACTGGTTCTCAAGCTCATAATATTTGATGGCATTTGCATAGTCCTTGATTTTATCGAAATAGGTATCCAGCTTGCCCGAAAAAAGCGCTGCGCTCTCCCAGTCGCCGACGCTGTCATAATAGTTCACCAGAAATTGCCAATGAGGGACGGCACCCGTTTCATTTCCTTTGGTGACCGCAGCGTCCGCGGCTTTCCAATGATCCCATATCGCATCTGCGCGGGCTTTGGGCGAAACGGATTCGATACTGACGGCCAGGCAAAGCGAAAAAGCAAATACCCGCCAAAATTTATTTCTATAGTTCATTCCTTCTCCTCCAAAAATCGAATCACGGAGTTATACGTCTCCGTGACAATAAAGTTGCTTTCCGCGGCAGGCAAATGCGCTTGCTGCGGCGGAGAAGGCAGCCATGGCTGGGGAGCCTTCCGGGCTGCATTGCAGAAGCAAGATGAGTTCAGTGAAGCAGGGCTGGACCATTCAGCGAGCGAGTGAAAGATCCATGCCGGTCTTACAGCCGCCATCCAGCGCCGCAAAGTGCCGGGAAGTCGCTTCACCTTGGCTGCCTTTATTGGCTACATGCCTTCCATCACGATTCTGCTGCCGCTTCCGGACGGTTCCGCCGGGTGAACGATCAGCTTCCGGGGAAGCCTTGCCTTGAGTTCGGGCACATGGCTGATGACACCCACCGTAAGCTTATCCATATGCAGCTTCTCCAACGCCGTAATGACTGTTTCCAGCAAATCCTGGTCCAGCGTTCCAAAGCCCTCGTCCAGGAAGAAAAATTGGAGGGGATAGATTCCCTTCAATTGAATCTGTGCGGAGAGAGCGAGCGCGAGCGCCAAGGAAGTGAGGAAGGTTTCTCCGCCCGAAAGAGTGGTGACCGGCCGTCTGACCCCGCCGTTCGCGTCATCCCTTATGACAAATCCGCCTCCGGAGTCGACCTCCAAAGCGTAGCGCTGCCGGGTCAGCTGTCCCAAACGTTCGGAAGCGGCCCGTGAAACCTGCATAAGCTGTTCTTCCGCCATAAATTCCACAAAAGCGCTGCCCCTGAACACGGTCTGCAGCTTGCCCAGCCGCTCATGGAGCACAAGCAGAGCCGTTTTCTTCTCCTCCAGCCGGTTCCACTGCCCATGCCTCGCTTCAACATCCTCCAGGTCTCTTTCGGCCTTTGCCTTCGTTTGCAGATTAGCTTCATCCAACTGCTTGGCTTCAGCCAGCCGGGCCTCTGCCGCAGCCCATTCTTCCGGTGTAATTGCTCTGCCGTTCAACTGTTCGTTTACCCGGAGCAGTTTGATATTGATTTCTTTCTCCCTACTGCGGTGATCGGCGGTCTCTTCCGCTGCAGCCTTGGCTTCGTGTTTGGGAAGCATTGCGGCCTTTACTTCTTCCAGTGCGGCGAATGAGGTGGAAGCTAAGGCTTCCTCCCACTTGCCGCTGTTCTCGGAGAGCTGTTTACGGCAGGACGCTACCGCCTGCTTCTCGCCGCTCACCTGCTGTTCGAGTTGGTGCAGCTTGTGCCCTGCTTCCTCAAAAGCGGCTCTGGCCTGCCTTTCGCCCGATTTCAGCAGGTCAAGCCGGTTCTGGGCCTCGGAGATGAGCGATTCGGCCGAACTGTTGCCGATCCTTTGCTTCAGCAGCTCGGTGGCTGCATCAAGCTGATCTCCTTTCCCCTTCAGGTCGGACTGCAGGGCGATCTCCCGTTTTTCTTCTTCGGAGATGGTTTTCTGGCGCTCTTCGATGGCTGCCGCAATCTTCTCTATGTACGGCACCGAAATATCGATGCGTTTGCGCAGGTCCTCGGCCTGTTCTTCGCTCTGCCGCTGTTGTATATATAGAGCCTCAATCGTATCAAGCGAGGCGATCGGTTCATAGCTGCGTCTCCACTGGGTCTGCAGGGAGTCGATGGTATGCATGAGCCCTGCGTGCTTTTGCTCGACTGCCGCCAGCGCTGCCTGTGCCGCTTCTCTGTGGGCGGCATTCTTATGGTGCTGCCGTTCGAGCTGAGCGAGCTGCTTGAGGAGCTCTGCGAGCCCGCGCTCGAGTTCGCCGAGCGGCGATTCCACCTTGTGGAGCATGGTTTTGGCTTGCTCCACAAGGTTGGCCGCGTCCGGCAGAGCGGCGGGGGCGGGAGCCAGCGGCGCGTCGGGCTCGGCAGCAGAGGCGTGTGCATCCGCGGGAGCGAGAGTTGACGCTCGAGTGTCCAGCTGCTCGGGCGTGGCAGCGAGCGGCGCATCGGGCTCCGCGGCGGCAGCTGCCTCCTGCGCCGCGAACTCCGGTAGGGCAGCCTGCAGCTCCCGCTGCAGGCGGTCCAGGCGCTCGCGCTTATGCCGCGCGGCGTAAGCCAGCTCTCGCGTCTCCTCCGCGAGAGCCTCAAGCCGCGCCGGAGCGTCGTCCGGCGCGTCAGCCCCGGCGGCGCCTGGCCGCGCCGGAGCCGGGTGCTCGGCGGAGCCGCACACCGGGCACGGCTCGCCGGCGGCGAGCTGCTGCGCCAGCTGCGCGGCCAGCTCGGCGCTGTGCCGCGCGAGGCGCAGCCCGCGCTCGCGCTCGAGCAGCCGCGGCAGCGCCGCCTGCGCCTGCGCGGCGAGCCGCTCGGCCGCGCCCAGCGCGCCGTGCTGCGCACGAGCCTGCAGCAGCGCGGCTGCGAGCCGCTCTTGCAGCGCGCGCTGCGCCTGCAGGCCCGCGGCCTCGGCGGCGCCGAGCCGCGCGGCCGCTTCGCGCTGCGCCTCGAGCTCGTGCGCGAGCTCGGCGCCCTGCTGCACGTACGCCGCAAGGCTGCGGGCGTCGTTATACGCCGCCTGCAGCTTCTGCCGCAGCTCTGCGGGCGCCTCCACCGCCTTGAGCTGCTCCTTCAGCGCCGCCTGCTTACGCAGGGCGGCTTCCTTGCGGCCGCTCTCCGCGCGCAGCTCGGCGCGGGCCTGCTGCAGCCTGGCCTCGACCTGCCCGGCTTCCGCCTGCAGCCCGGCGGCTTCGTCCGCCAGCCGCCGCTGCTCCTGCTGCAGCCCGAGCGCCTGCTGCAACTGCTCCAATCGAACGAGCAGGGGCGCTTCGTTCGCCGCCAGCTCGCTGTAAGCGGCCTCGTTGGCTGCGCGAGCCGCTTCACAGCTCTCGCGGGCCGCGGCAGCCTGGGCCACCGCGGTCTCAAGCCGGGCGCTGTGCTCCGCCAGGCTCTTCCGCGCAGACTCCAGAGCCTCACTGTACGGCCGCAGCCGTTCCGCCTGCTCTGCGCGCCGAAGTCTCTCTTCCTGCAAGCGGATGTGGGGCTCCCGCTCAGCCAGCTGCGCCTGCTGCCGTTCGTGCTGCGCCTTCTCCTCCTGCAGCCGCATTACCGTCTTGCGCTCCTCATACTCGCGCTGGCACTCCTGCAGCTGTTTTCGGATTCGCTGCGCCTGTTCCTGCGCCAGGACAAGCCCGTCTTTGGCTTCGTCCAGCGCTTCCTTGGAGGCGGCCCCCAATCCCTGCTGTTCGGCCTGCAGCTGCTTCAGTCCCATATCCGCCGCTTCCCAGCGGCTCTTCAGCTTTTTGTTCAAGCCGTCTCCATACGCTTCCAAATGGAACAACCGTTGAAGCATTTTACGGCGGTCGCTTCCTTTCAATGAAAGAAATTCAGCGAACTTGCCTTGGGGCAGCACCACCGCCCTCGTAAAATCCTCCATCGATAAACCAAGAATTTCCAGAACCTTTTGGTCAACGTCCCTTGCTTTATCGGCAAGCACCACAGACTCTCCGGCTTCACTCAGCCTAAGGATCCGGATAACCGTGGAATTCACGGAAATATCGCTTCCCCGCTTGTATTGGCGGTCCACCCTGTAGCGCTCTCCGCCATCCGCGCCGGCCAGTTCAAAAACAAACGACACCGTCAGCGCATTTTCCGCAGCGTTCATGATCCCTTGGGTCCCGGCGGAGGCTCTTTCGACCTTTCCGTACAAGGCTAAAGTCATGGCGTCGAGAATGGACGATTTTCCGCTGCCCGTAGGACCGAATATTCCGAACACCCCGGCGTCGCACAAGCTTGCAAAATCGATTTTTTGAAGCTCCCGGTAGCTCTGCAGCCCCGCGATATGTAAAGAGATCGGCTTCATGCCGTTTCCTCCCTTCCCGTTCCGGCAGCGTCCTCATCCGCATCCCGGACCAACTCAAGGAACAGCCTGACCAGTTCTTCCTCCGGCTCGGCGCCGCCGGTCTGCTTTGTATAGAACCTGCGGAACAGCTCGTCGACAGGAAGGCTCGACACCCTGATCTGCTCGCTCATAGCCTGCTCCATCTCCGGATAGACCGGCCGGATGCCGATAAAACCGTCACGCGCCCGCCTCAAATTCTGGATCTGTTCCATGGACATCGCTTCAGTCATATGAATTTGCA
The DNA here is from genome assembly GCF_055392555.1 of Paenibacillus sp. JCM 18996. Classification (NCBI taxonomy): domain Bacteria; kingdom Bacillati; phylum Bacillota; class Bacilli; order Caryophanales; family Paenibacillaceae; genus Paenibacillus; species Paenibacillus sp. JCM 18996. The sequence continues at coordinate 494,603 of NZ_AP043884.1, read as the reverse complement.
GATCGATCCATGCGCTTGCGTCTTTTCCTTGATCGAGCCAACTGTGTACTTCGGCAAGCCCTTCTTTAGCCTGCCACCTGACGAGCGGCCTGCCCGAGCTCAGGAACAATTCGCTTATGGCCGCAGGTTTGCCTGGCTCTGCCTCGATCAAAGTGACCGATTTGGCCTGGCCCGCTTCCGAGAAGCTGTAAGCCAAAGGCGAACCGGAATAGCGGATGGGCAGCGGCGCCTTCAGGTTTTGCGGACGGTGCAGGTGTCCGAGCGCCGCGTACTGCAAATGCTCGGCGCATAAAGCGGCTGTGTCCACCGTATAGGCTCCGCCTACCTGGATCGGCCGTTCGGATTCCGTCTCCATCCCGCCCAGCACATAAAGATGGCTCATCAGCAGATTCACCGTATCCCTGCGAAAAGCTTTCCCCTGCCCCGCCACCAAACGCGCAATCCTGTCCGAATAAGCGCTTCGCAGCTTTTCTTCCTCCACCTCTTCCGTCAGGAGCTCCTTCAGCCTGGACTCGGAAGGGTAGGGCAGCGCGTACAAATGCGCTCTTTCCCCTGTGCGGGTAATATCGATCACCTGCAGCTCCGCCGTCGGAAGGCCGACGAGCGTAATGCTCTGTCCCGCAGCCAAAGGAGCCGAAGCGGACAGCCGCTCAGGGTGGTCATGATTGCCTGAAATCACCGCTACCTGCCTCTTTCCTCCGTCCGCCAGCCGGGCAAGCCCTTCGTAGAACAGCATCTCGGCGGATGCGGGAGGATTGACGGAGTCGTAAGCGTCGCCTGCCATCAGCACGATATCTATCGATTGATCCCGCACAAGCTGCACAAGCTCGTCCATAAAAGCTTCCTGTTCGGGAAGCCTGCTCCGTCCTTCCAAAGACCGGCCGAAGTGCCAATCCGCCGTATGCAGAATCCGCATAAACGATCCCTCCTTTTATCATCAAAATTCCCGGGTGGTCCAGACCTCATGCTTTCTTACTCCATGGACAGCACATGTCCCCCGTCAAAAAAGTACAGATATTTTCCGACGATCGGCTTTTTCCATATTTCTTCCACGGCCCTAGAGTAGAGACTTAACTGAACCCGGTAGCGTTCCTTCAACAAATCCAGCCGCTCCCCGTAAACGGCATCCGTCTTGTAATCGATCAGCACCAGACCTTCCGGCGCTTCCACCAGACAGTCGATCACCCCTTGGATCAATACGACGTCTTCCAAGCCTTCCGCACCCGCCCCATAGGCCTCTTCGGCCGAAAGCCCGTAGCTGAAAGGCACCTCACGGTGCACATTCCCGCCGCTCAGCAGCACGCCCCCAAGCTCACTGTCAAAAAATTGCCGGATCGTGGCCGCGTCTACCGCTTCTCTTTGTTCCTTCATCAGCAGCAAACGCTGTACCATCTCGTCCATAACGAAGTCTATTTCCTCCAGACTGAGCAGCCTGTCCAATGGCAGCTGCTGCATCACCGCATGGTAGATCGTCCCCCGCTCCGCCGCATTCATCTTCCTCTGCTCCATAAAACGGGGCCTTCTGGTCAGCTTCGCCGGTCCTTGGACCGATGCTCCTTCACCAAGAGGAACTATAAATGACTCAACACCCACAGGCTCGTCCGAGATGCGTTCCAACACGCGCTCCTCCAGCCGCTTCATCTCGGATACGGTAGTCTTTGAGAAAAATTTCGGCGCCGACTCAAATGGATAGCTCCAATCCAGCCGCTCCGCAATCGCCTTCTTCCAGGGCTCTTGCGGAAGCTCCGCTTTTTGCAGCTTCCTCAGCGACTCCAGCCTTTCTTCTTGCACTGTCGACTCGCTTGCCTGCGTGGAAAACGCGGCGATATCGCCTGCTTTAATCACCCGGATCACCCAGCGCGACGGTTCGTCAGACATGATCGCCGGGGTCGGTGAGCTTTCATAACCGACGAGTTCCCGGAGGCAACCCGCATCGGGGTGACGGATCAGAGCGGGACCCACCCAATCGAGGTAAGAACGGGCACCCGCAAGCTGCGCGTCAGGCAGAGCAAACGAATCGCCCCCCATCGCCATCTGCCAGTTTCGGAGCTGCTTGCCCAGAGAGGACAGCGTCGCGGTGAGGTACAGCTTTTCCCTGGCCCTGGTCAAGGCTACATATAAAATCCGCATTTCCTCGGCGAGCATTTCCATTCTCATCCTTCTGCGGATGGCCAGCATGGGCAGCATCGGGTAGGAGACCCGCAGCTCGGGGTCGACAAATTTCGGACCGAACCCGAGCTCCTTATGAAGCAGGAAGGAGCCGTTCAGGTCCTGCTGGTTGAACATTTTGGCCAATCCCGCAGTAAATACGACCGGAAACTCCAGACCCTTGCTTTTATGGATCGACATGATCCTTACCACATCTTCCTGTTCGCCCAGAGCCCTGGCTGTTCCAAGGTCGCCCCCGCTGTCTTTCATCCGCTCAATAAAACGGAGAAAACGGAACAAGCCCCTTAGCGAGGTCGCTTCATACTGTTTGGCCCGGTCATAGAGAGCGCGCAGATTCGCCTGCCGCTGCAGGCCGCCAGGCATCCCCGCCACAAAATCATAAAAACCGGTCTCGCGGAAAATGCTCCAGATCAAATCCGACAGACAGCCCTGCCTCGCTTCCGTGCGCCAGGCTTCCATTGCGGACAAGAACAGGCCGAGCTTGGCCGCTAATGCGGTAAGCCGCTCCCGTTCCTCCATGAAGGACTGTTCCTCCCCAGCCTCCTCTGTGCCGGTCTCGCGCACCGCAGCCGCTTCATTGGAGCCGAAAGGAAGAATCAGAGGATGGCTCGGGGAACTTGCACTCCACAGTGAACTGTATGAAGGGCCCGCCAACCCCGTAACTCCCAAAATCTGCGATAAAGCAGGCACTTCCTCCAGGACGGGCTGTTCGGCGGTTTCGTCCGCTGGCATAGAGGTATATTTTTCCACAAAAGTTCGCATTGCATCATAATATGCCTCACCTTCACCGTGGATCCGGATTTGCGCCATATCATCTGCGGACAGCCCCAGAATAGGAGAACGAAGCACGGCGGCAAAAGGAATATCCTGATATGGATTGTCGATGATTTTGAGCAGCGACATCATTACTTCCACTTCCGTGGCGGTAAAATATCCGGTGTTCAGGTCGGCGTATCCGGGAATGCCCATCAAGCGGAATTCTTCGATAAAAACAGGCGCCCATTGAGATGTCGCTCGAAGCAGCACAACGATGTCCCGATAAGATACGCTGCGCATTCCGCCAGTCCGCTTATCAAACACTTGAAAAGGCGCCGGCTGTGCGGATGCAGTCCCCTGTCCGGGAGTATTTGCTTCCCCTAAAGTCACGCCTGCATCAGGTTCAGCTGCTCCTGTATTGGCAGCGTGCCCCGCTTCTTCCGCCGCTTGCCCCATAAGCCGCATAATCTCAAGCCCTATGCGCCTCGCTTCCAATCGGGCGGTTTCCATCTCCAGCTCCGCGTCCAGCAATGCGGCTCCTTGTCCATCACCTTCCGCTTTTTCCTGCGCATCCGTGCTCTGTTCTTCTTCCGAACCGTCGTCTTCCACTGCTTCCGCTTTCTCCCGGTCAATGAGCAGCACTTCAATGTTCATCAGGTCGTTGTCCCCGTGTCCCGCAGGGGGAAATGCCGCTCCGCACACGAGCTGCGCGCGCTCGTCGTAGTCGATCTCCCCTACCCGCTCATTCATCAGCTGTTTGAACAGAAAATTGACTCCGTCGACAACCTGGCTGCGACTGCGAAAGTTACGGGCGAGGTCGATTCTTTTGCCGGCTTCAGCGTCTACTTCACCGTAAGCTTTATATTTTTCCAGAAAAAGCCCCGGCTCCGCCAGCCGAAAACGGTAGATGCTCTGCTTGACGTCCCCGACCATGAAACGGTTCCCCGGCAGAGGCCTGGAGATCATCTCGATCATCGCTTCCTGCACTCTGTTGGTGTCCTGATATTCGTCAAGCAGCACCTCCACGAACTGCTCGCGGTATTCAAGAGCGGCGGCAGAAGGAACGAGCTTCCCCGGTTCGGATTCGTCCCCGCACAGAATCTGCAGGCAGTAATGCTCCAGATCGGCAAAATCCAGCAGCCCTTTTCCCTGCTTTGCTTTGCTGTATCTGGCGGAAAATTCGTTAACCAAACCGACCAACGTACGGATGACCGGAGCCATTTCCCGCAGCTCCTCGAGAAACTGCTCCGGTGGCCGGCCGAACAGCTCATCTTTCAGCTTTTGTATTTTGTCCTTGGCTGCATTGCGGAGCTCCTTGGCCTGCTCCTTTAGCTCTATATCCGTTTCATCGCCCTTGATTGTCTTCAGCCGCCCGAAGCCGCCCCCTTGAAAAGCATGGTACATATGCTCCCAGGAAACGCCGCACATCTGCGTTAAATGCTCGATCAGATCAGCATCCTCGCGTAAATTGTCAAGATAGGCGGCCGGTCCGTCGGGCCGTTCAGCGAGTGCGGCCGCCTTCCGGATCAGGCTGCCCGCTCCGTGCAGCTCCAGCAGCACGTCCTTCTTGAGACTCTCCGTCCACAGGCCGGGATCGCCCGTATCAAACAGCGACGCCATGTTCTCCAGCCAGTGCCCGGGCCAGGGATGGCTGCGCGATTCGTCATATATCCGCTGCACCAACCTATATAACGCGTCGTCGCTTCGCTCCCCGCTGAACCTGTCCACCAGCTGCCAGAACGGTCCGCCCTCGTCGGCCGCTCCATACTGCTCTTCGAACAGCTCTTCCAGCACATCCTGCCGAATCAGCTCCGCCTCGGTTTCATTCGCGATCCGGAACCCCGGATCCAGCCGGATCGATTGAATATGGCGCTGGATCACTTCCATACAGAATGAATGCAGCGTCGTGATCGATGCCCGATTGATCAGGGCGAGCTGCCTCCGCAGATGCTCGGATTCCGGCGCTGCGGACAGTGCTTTCTCCAACGCATCGCGAATACGATGACGCATTTCCGCTGCTGCCGCCTTTGTAAATGTCGCGACCAGCAGACGGTCGACATCAACCGGATCCCGTTCATCGGCTACTCTGCGGATGATCCGCTCCACCAGCACCGCTGTCTTGCCGGACCCTGCCGCAGCGGCCACCAGAAGATTCTGCCCCCGGCGGGCAATCGCCTCCCATTGGTCGTCCGTCCATGTGCTGCCTTCGGGCTTCCTCAATCTTTCTTCCACGTACCCTTTCCCTCCAAAGCCTGCCAGATTTCATCCTTGCCATGCCTCTTCCACTGCTTGTATTCATTGCCTTCAAAAAGAGGGTCGAATTGGCACACCGATTTGAACGAACAATGCTGGCACGCCGATTTATTGCCCAGCCGGTAAGGAGAAATATCCACTACCCCATTGGTTATTTCCGTTCCTATCGTCCGTATGCGGTTCCTTACCAAGCTGCGCAGCTGTTCCCAACGGGCAGGCGACGCGACGGATGAACGTTTGCCGAAAGTACCGTCCTTTTTTATCTCCACAGGCAGCAGCTCCGAAGTTCCGTATTCATTCTCCAGCGAGCTGTCCATCATTTTGACGATGCCCGTATCTTCAATGAGCAGTCCTTTCATCTTGAACCTTTTTTTCAATTCCTTCTGGACCATATCCGACGATAGTCCGTTCTTCGTGTGGAGCAGAGGATTATGCACATGAAAATAAAGTACCCCGGCCGGATGAGCTCCATGTCCCAGCCACTTGCTTGCATTGGTGACGACGACATCCAGATACGTGAGCATTTGCAGCGCCAGGCCGTAGTAAACTTCAGCAAGCTGAAGATGGGTTTCGCTCGATTTATAGTCGATCACCCTGAGCAGTGTTCCTTGTTCGCCCTGCGCCTGGTCCACACGGTCGATCCGCCCTATAATTTCCATAGAGGAGCCGTTGTCCAGCTGAAAACGCAGAGGAGGAATCAATTCCCCCGTGCCAAAAGGCAGCTCCAGCCCCACAGGCGTAAACTGCGCCCTGCGCGCGTGTTCTCCAAGCATCATCGACGCTTTCCCGACAATTTGCTTCAGCTTGCGCGCGATATAATGGTAACGCTTCGAGCTGAGCAGAATTTCTCCCTGCAGCCTTGGAGTCAGCTGGTCGACCACCAAAGAGGCCCTCCGCAGACAGTCGTCCGCCGAAAGCGTACCCCAATGGATCCGCTCCTCCTGCAGCTGATCTGAGAACCGGCGAAGCGCTTCGTGGAACAGCTGTCCGATGTCCGGCGCTTCCAGACGGTATATCTTGCGTTCCTTCAGCCTCAAACCGTGTGAAACAAACTGCGAGAACGGGCAAGCCACGAACCTTTCCATCCGGGAAACGCTGGCCCTCAAAGTGCTGCCGTAGAGCTTTGTGCTCGTCCCTCCGCGCAATAAAAGCTCCAAATTTGAATAAAAGAGTGAAGCGGTCATAACTCCAAGACGATGATTCCATTCCGGACGTTCGGCGAACCAATTGTAAACCTCCCACCACATATCAGACATGGGAGCGCCCTTCATCCACTGCTTCAGCCTGACCGCCAGGTAAGACAATGAACGGGCAGGGTGCATCAAATAATCGAGCTGATCTTCCTCCGAAACGGTCGGGGAAGGTTCGCTCATCAGCTGCCGCTGCCGAATCATCGGAAACCATCTCTGTACCCTGCGGATGATTTCCGACGGAAGCAGCGACTTCCCCTCTTCGTCGGCCAGCGGATAAGAAATCCACAGATGCTCCGAAGCCATGCTCAGCGCGTTGTATACGATAAACTGCTCGTCAAGCAGCTTCCTCCGCGAGCCCTCCGCCAGGCTCATACCCGACTGCAGCAGCCAATCACGCTCATTTTCGGATAACACCCCGTCTTCATTCGGCCTTGCCGGCAGCACGCCATCGTTGACTCCGAGAACAAAGGCGTATTTCACCTGCCCCGAACGGGTTCTGTCCAGGGAACCGATCAGCACCCCATCGAGAGACGGGGGAACCTGGCTCAGTTCAAGGCTTTCAAAACCCGTTTCCAGCATCTTCGCATAGATATCGAGCGGCATTTTCTCCTCGCCGGCCAGCTCCACGAGCTGATCGAGCGCATCGAGCACATAGCCCCATACCTGGGTATGCTCCCTCGACTTTTGGGGGCGGCCTTCCCTGATCGCTCCCTCGCTCCAGCTCTCCAGCTTGTCTGCGGCGGAAACTTCCTCCAGCAGGCGGAACAAGGCAGCCGTCATTTCCGCCGCATTACGTGACTGCTTCAAGCCTTTCTGCAAATTGTGCAGAGGCTCGGCGACCAGCCGGCGGCAGCGGTTGATGAGCTCCAGTTCCTGCTGTTCCCCGCCCGCCATCTCCTGTTCCTCATCATCAGATACGGCCCTGAACCGGTAATTCCACGGTTTCCCGTCCGTCCAGCGCGACCCCTGAATGCCGAAGGCAAGCACGTAATTCTCCAGCCGGTCCATCGCTCTGCGGTCAATTGCCGCCTCTTCACCCGTTTCAGATGAATCGGGCAGAGGCAGGAACAGATCGGTTTTGACACAGCGGAACAATGCATCATATTTCCAATAGTGCTGGACAACCTCCAGCGCCGAACGGATAAATTCAACGAGCGGATGATGCATGATGGAACGCTTTTGATCGAGAAAATGAGGGATGCCGTAATCGTTGAATACGGTCGCCACAAGGTCGCTGTATGGCTCCATATTGCGCGCCCGGACGGACAGATCCCTCCAGCGGGCTTTGCCCTCCCTGACCAAAGAGGTGATTTCCCGGGCAAGCCCCTCCACCTCGGCACGGCGGTGGACGGCGGCATGAACGGAGACCTGGCGGGCAACCTCATCTGACGAAAGTTTTCCGCTGTATGGCGCATTGCTTCTGCCTGCCAGAGCATTCTCCATGTAGCGGAGCGCTTCCGCCTGCCTGTATCTTGGGGTATCCTGATTGGTCAGCACGATGACCGGGCTGCTCTCCAGCCCCAGCTCATCGATCATTTCCCGGAGCCGGATCATCGTTCTCGCTGTAGGATGGAATAAATCCAGTTCATGCGGCTTCTCTCCCGCACTATATTCCCTGTCCAGCGTGAGCGTAAGCGTCATGCTCCGGGACCACTGCATGATTTGTCCCAAAGCCGTAAACTCCTGCGGAGTAAATCCGTGAAAGCCGTCGATCCAGAAAGCGGCCGATCGCGCGTAAGAAGACTTTTGAAATTGCTCGGCAAGCAGAGTGACGTAATCCTCGCCGTCCAGATACTGCTGCGAAAGTTCCTTCTCAAAGCTTCCGTAAATCAGTACCAGGTCATGCAGCTTATCCTGCAGCGCTTCGCGGCGGTCTGACGGAACTCCGTACAGCTGCTTGCCGTAATCCTGTAAACCGCCGGAGGTCAAGCAGTACCTCTTGAACTCGCTGAACAACGAATGCAGCCGGTCGATAAACCCGAACCCGCCCGTATTCGGCTGAAAGCTGCGAAGCTCGGTCTCATGTCTATGTACAATGCGGTAAAGCAGCATCTTCTTCCCTATATCGCTCATCGGCAGACGCGCCGTGCCGCCCGCTTCCTGCATAACGCGCCAAGCCAGCCTTCGGAAGCTCAGCACCTGAGCCCGGATCATCCCGCCGATCCCCGGCGTCGATACGAGCGCATGCTCTGCCTGGAACGTCGCCTGCTCCGGCACAAGCAGAATGAGCGGATGTCCCTGCGGGCTGTCCAAAAGGCGACGGCGTATTTGATTCAGACAGAACTCGCTTTTGCCGGTTCCGGCCCTTCCGATGACAAATTCGATAGGCATAATTTCGGCCTCATTTCATCTGGTGTGCCTACTATTCTATCATAATTTATGGCCATTGTGACCAAAAAACGAGAACATAATTTCGCGTTTTGCCGGCAAGCACAAAAAACGGCCTTCCACACGCCGACCCGCCCGGTCGATCCCGCAGATCAAACAAATGAACAGCTCCTCCGCCGCATCAAAAAAGTACCCTTTCTTCAACTCCTCCGCACTGGCTCCCCCAACCTCTATACACGGGTGTCGTGCCGATCAATAACAGATTGGATTTGGCCCGGAACAATAATTTGTCTGTTGTCATTGAAACTAAAACCAGCGAATCATTGACCGAATCCGTCGCCAGGTTGAAGAATAACGGTTACGTTAAAGCGAGGATAGAGGAATGATAGATAAACAAAAATTTCTTGCCTTCTCGCCTTTAGAAGTGATATGCGAGAAGCAACTTATGAATGGCTGGAGCCGCTGGTTATCTTGACGAAAAAAAGCTGTGCAGAACCATACCCATGATCACCAACGCAATTCCACAGCACGACAAAAGAGAGGGCACAGGCATCCCTAAAAGGACGACCTCCCCGATGGCGGTAAACAGGACGGCGACGGATTGGGTAGCTTCTACGGCGGCAAGCTTTGGGATATCGTGTTTCACGGCATCTGTCGCCATGAAAAATAGGACGGTGGCAATGACACCTGAGGAAATCGCCACGATTAGCGACTGGATCGTTTGGGCAGATGAAGGCGGCCCCTCCCAAATCCATCCGATTAGCGAAAGCAGAAGCCACAGCGGCATGCTGGCCGCGGTCATGCCCAGTACCCGTTGATAGGTGTCCAAGCGGCCGCCGCATACTTCCATCATTTTACGGTTGCCCAGCGGATAGGCAAAGCAAGCGATAAGGACAGGAAGCATGCCGATCAGAATTTGCCTTACAGGCAGCTGCTGAGCTTGCTGAATCTGCATCACAGCGATGCCCACCAGGATAAGAAGGGACATGGACAGTCCCTTGAAAGGTATTTTTCTCCTCAATCTCACTGCCCCGCCGGATGTCTCCAACGTCTCATAAAACAGCGGAGCCAGCAAAGAACCACATACAATCGTCGCCTGCCAAGTTCCCGCAACCAGCCAGCCCGGGCCGAATGCAGCTGCAAACGTCAAAGGCGCGTAAAATAATCCGAACCCGACAAAGCTCCAAAGTAACCATGCTTTTTTATTTTTCCCCATTTCTTGCAGCAGAGGCCGTAAATTCCCCCTTCCCACGACAATGACAAGAAGAAAAGGAACCATAAAAGTATACCTAAGCGAAGCGCTCCACATCCAACTTCCGCCTGATAACGACATCGACCGGTTAAGAATAAAAGTAACGGCAAAAAAGAAGGCAGCACAAATCCCTAACCAAACCGGGCGCAAACGTTCCACCTCCCGTGAAGCAGCGTATTTGATAAAGCCTTCTTATTTTTATGTATCGCTTTCTTGTACTAATCCTGAAATTACGGCTGTATGCCCTGGGTTCCGTCAAGCAGGGTGTATGCCTCACTCGATATTGGACCACTGGCTGCCTGTCCATTTCACTTTGTCACCGGGTTTACAATCAGAATTCACTTTCGCTGCCGGAACCTTCGTTTTCCTGCCGTCGACCTCAATGATGAAATGGTGATCCTCTAAACTGTACACCGTCCCTGTTCGTTGAATCTGACATTTATTTTCTCCAGACATAAGTTTCCTCCTGTTGATCCTTCTCCTGCTGCTTAAGCAGTATGCAAAAACGGCCTGTCCGCTGGTAGAACGACCGTTTTTGCATAATATGTAGAAGCCTTTTTCGAGGACTTGCAAGGTACTTTCTTCAATTAAAACAAAGCCGGCTTCACGCAAACGGGTCTCGAACATGCCACCGAGTGGCCTGTAGTCTTCAGCTTCCCAGTAGCTCCGTCAACCCGGAACACGACAAGATTGTTGGTATCGCGGTTTGCGGCGATAAGATATCGGCCTCCAGGCGTCAAAGCAAAATGGCGGGGATGAGCTCCCTCTGTGGATACATGCTCCACCAGAGTCAAGCGGCCGGAGTCCGCGTCCACCGCATACACCACTATGCTGTCATGCCCCCGGTTAGACCCGTACACAAACCTTCCATCCTCGGAAACAGCAATTTCCGCACATGTATTCTCCCCATTGAAGTCCTGCGGCAGCGTCGGCACCACCTCAATCGAAAGCAGTTCCCCCGCTTCGGCGTCATAGCGGTAGGAGGTAATGGTCGAGTCGATCTCATTAATGACAAAAGCAAACCTTCCATTGGGATGGAATACCAGATGCCGCGGCCCCGCTCCCGGATGGGTTTCAGTGTCTCCGTGGAACTCCAGAGTGTTGCGGACGCGATCAATCGTGTAGGCGCGAATTCGGTCAATACCCAGATCAGGCACAAAAAGATAGCGCTGATCGGGACTGAAAAAGGCCGAATGCGGATGAGGCTGATCCTGCCGGGAAGGGTTCGGTCCTGTCCCTTCATGCTGTTTGACATCAAGCGGCCCGCCGACCAGGCCCTCCTCCGTTAAGGAAACCAATCCTACTTTCCCTCCATGGTAGCTCGCCTGGATAAGATAGCGGTCTTCCGCATCCCTTTGGATGTGGCAGGAAGGAGCATCGACAGTGACCGTACGGTTCAGCTCCGTCAAACTGCCTTTACCCGGATCGATGGAGAAACAGACAGCCTCTGCCGTCTTTTTCCCCTGATCCGACACACCTTCCGCAATGGAATAAAGCTTGAGACGCGGCATGTCCAAATTCAAAAAGGTCGGATTCCTCAGTCCCGAAGCCTGATCCACAAGAGAAAGCTGCCCGCTGTTCTCATCAAACGAATACACATACACCCCGTTATCGGAGGCTTCCGCATACGAACCTACAAAAACAAGCAAACTTCCCGATTGAACCGTCATTTATTATTCCTCCCTAAGCGTAGTCGTTACAAGTTGGATTGCTTCTTTAAAAATACAATGTTCCCCCACCTGAAATCAAATGCTGACGCCGACTGTTTTTATCATGCGAATCCGAATATAAGAGCGGACAAAACATTCACTCAATCGGACTTGACACCTGGCTTGGCGAACAAATTATCCGCACCTTTTGCCAGTCATGTGTGCGTCACGTTTCCGGAAACGGCGTTTTTATTCCCCAATGAAAAAGTGAGCGTTACAGGTCTGCCGGTACGGGAGGAGATGTCTCGCGGTGATGCGGCCAGGGGACGATTGCAGTGCGGATTTCCCGGTAGCAAGAAGGTTATTCTGGTAATGGGCGGAAGTCTGGGCTCGAAAAAAGCCGGGCACCCCCCCCGGCTGTTCAGCATCTTCCTATCGGCTTCTCACTTCAAAAATGGCATACTTCAAATAGTGGCCTTCGTCCACACCGAGGATTTGAGGGTGATCTTTACCGGCCCCTCGGAATTCCACCAAGCGCAAAATCTTGCCTGCATCCATTGCCGCATCGTGAATCGTCTCCAGAAACAATTCCGGCCGTATGTGGTACGAGCAGCTCGCTGTGACCAGAAATCCGCCTTCATTGACCAGCTTCATCCCGTGCAGATTGATGTCCTTGTAGCCTCTGCAGGCTCCCTTGATGGCATTTCGCGTTTTGGCGAACGCGGGCGGGTCCAGAATGACCACATCCCAGGTGCGGCCTTCGGCAGTCAACTTCTTGGAAGTATCGACCTTCCCGGAGGCGGAGGCCGCGCGCTGTACTCTTTCTTCCGCGCCTTTCACCTGGCTCCGCAAATAATCGAACGCGTCGGCTACGACAAACTCCACCCGGTCTTCAAAACCGTTCAAGGCCACGTTCGTTTTGGCGTTTTCAATCGCGTGCGCGGAAATATCGAGGCATGTCACTTTCTTGGCACCGTATTTGCAAGCATGGAGTGTGAAGCTGCCCGTGTGGGAGAAGCATTCCAACACCGCAGCACCATCCCAGTAAGGAAAAGTTACCACTTTCCCGTTCGCGTTCACTGGAGCTTTAACAATCCCGTCCTCTGTCTCGACTTCTTTTATTTCAATACCGCTGCGCCGTCCCCAGCCTGTCATGAGCGGTTCGATAGAGGCCCGGTTTTCCCGTTGGTCGAAGAAATATCCCGTTTTCTGGCCTTCGTAAATATCGACCTCTATTGTCAGCCCGTTCTCGCGCACCTTTACATGACGCCGGCACTCTCCATAAAGCAGCCCTGTCATCTGCTCCAGCCCTTCCAGCTCTCTCACGGCAACATCGCTGCGTTCATAAATACCGGCAGGCTTCAATATTCTGACCAAAGCATTTATGATCTGGTCCCGGCATCTGTCCATACCGAGCGTCAGAATCTGTACGACCAGGATATCCGCGAATTTATCCACGATCAAGCCAGGAAGAAAATCCGCTTCGCCGTAGACGATTCTGCAGGAATCCGCGTCTTTCAGAAAACGCTGGCGGTGCTGCCAACAGGCGGAAATACGCTCTGCGAAAAATTCCGGCGTCATCTCTTCGATAGGACGGTAGCCGACTATCCGCACCGTGATCTGGGATTTCGGATTGATATAGCCGCTGGCCAGATACTGGCCCTTGTGATTATGCACGTCGACGATACCGCCGGGGACAATTTCTCCGTCTGTCCTTTCAATTTCGTTATGGAATACCCAAGGGTGTCCCTCTTCCAGCCTTTTTTTACGGTTGCGGTTTAAGTATACGGAAGCCATGCGTTCCCCCCGAAATAAAATAGAAAAATACACAATGCCATCACCAAACGAAAAAGCAGTCCTCTTAATAAGAGGAGCTGCCCGCCGAACCTGTTGTTACAAGAGCCACGCCGGAGCTTGTCCCAAGCCGCGTCGCCCCCGCTTCAATCATCCTAAGGGCGGTGTCCAGATCGCGTACTCCGCCTGAAGCCTTCACTCCGACCGAATCGGAAACGGATGCTCTCATGAGGCGGATATCTTCCACCGTCGCTCCGCCGTAGTTAAAGCCCGTGGAGGTTTTGACAAAATGGGCACCGGCCGCTTCGGACAACCGGCAGCCGATCCGCTTCTGCTCGTCGTTCAACAGTCCTGTCTCCAGAATCACTTTCACGATCGCTTGTCCCTCGACAGCCTTCACTACTTCAGCGATATCCGCCTGAACGAATGAATGGTCCCCGTCCAGCAGGTGTCCCACCGAAATGACCATGTCGATCTCGGATGCCCCGCGCTCGACTGCTTCAGCAGCTTCGAAAGCTTTTGCCGAGCTAAGGCCCGCGCCTAACGAGAATCCGGTCACCACGCAAACTTTCGTGCCGGAGCCCTGAAGCAGCTCCTTGCACAAGGCCGCCCATACGCTGTTAACGCATACGCTGTAAAAATTATATTTGCGCGCTTCTTCGCATAGCCCTTCAATCGTGCTTCTGCGGGCGTCGGGCTTTAAATAAGTATGGTCTATGTATCGGGCTAAAGTGTGCGGGTCCAAACCGTCATTACCCATTCTCATTCACCTCAAATCCAAGTTTATGCAGAGCTTTCTTGAGCACGGAATCGTTGTTTGCATAGCCGGAATGGGACTGCCGGTTCCACGCCTCCAAAGGATGCATCCATTCGACGCCGCGAATTTCCTCGACCTGCGCCTGAAGATGCCCTCCTACCGCTTCCACCAAATAATAATGCACTTCTTTATCTATCAGGCCCACATTGGGCAGCGAGTATTGGTAAGCGATTATTTCCAGTTTCTCCTCAATCCGGCCTTTTATCCCGGTTTCCTCGTCGATCTCCCGCAGCGCGGTCTGTTCAACCGTCTCGCCTGGCTCCATTTTACCTTTGGGCAGCGTAATTTTCCCGTATCTGTCCTGGATCATCTGCACCTGCAGCTGATCTCCCAGCTTGCGGTATACAACGCCGCCGGCGGAAATTTCTTTCATAACCCTCGTCTCCTTTCCCTGCATTGTGTAGAAGAAAAAGGATTCTGTTCCCGCAAGATCAAGCCCAGAATGAAATCCTTTCCTTCTTTAAGTACGCTTAACTCAACGCGACCGTCTCGCCTGAAGCCGCAGATTCGTATACGGCAAGTACCGCCTGAAGCGAGTCTCTTCCCTCTTCCCCGGTAACAAAAGGCTCTCTTCTTCGCTGCACCGCGTCAACAATATCCATAAACTGATAATAATGAGCGTTTCCATAAACGCGATGCTCGACACCCGTCGATTCGGTTTCGGCTGATTTGCTGACCAGGTTGGACTGGGAGTAATCAAGTCCATGAGTCCCTACTCCGTCTCCCTGCTGAAAATGCTCATAAACGAGCTTGTTGTTCTCGATAATGCAGGAGCCTTTTTCCCCGATCACCTCTACCCTGGTGGAAAGGCCCGGATAAGCGCAGGTGGTGGCGGAGAATACGCCAAGTGCGCCGCTCTCGAATTGAATGGCGGCCGTAAGGACGTCCTCCACTTCAATCCGCGGATGAAGAAGGTTGCCGGCGTTAGCGCGGATCGATGAGATCGCGCCGCCAAAGTAGCGGACAAGATCCAGCGTATGGATCGCCTGGTTCATCAATACCCCGCCTCCGTCCAACGCCCATGTGCCGCGCCAATCTCCGCTGGCATAATAAGAATCTGAGCGATACCAATGCACGTGGCCGTTGACAAGCACCACTTTCCCGAAAGCCCCGGCTTCAAGCTGGCGCTTCACCCGCACGGTCGCCTCATCGAAACGGTGCTGAAAAATACAGCTGAGCAGCACACCCGACTCCCGGCAGGCTGCCACCATCCGGTCCGCTACCGCCAGCGAAACGTCAATTGGCTTCTCTACCACGACATGCTTGCCGTACCGTGCGGCCTGAATGGCCATTTCCCCGTGGATTCCGCTGGGAGTGCAGATCGATACAACCTGGACCCGCTCATCCTTCAGCATCTCCTCATAGCTGTCATAGGCTTTACCCCCGAACTCCGCCGCATAGTTCTCAGCTTTAGAACCAACCTCGTCGGCAAAACCTGAAATTTCGGCATCCGGGACCAGCTTCAGCTGCTGCGCATGCAGCTTTCCGATAACCCCGCAGCCTGCAATTCCAAAACGGACCTTCTCTCCCATGTTTCCCCCAACCGCCTTTTTTTCAATTTTTTGGCGTTGTATGTAACCACTGCACCGCAGCAGCTTCCCCGGGGTACAGGGAAGCCTCAAGGAAGCAGCGGGCTAAAAACTTTTATTATGCGTTGACCACTTTTAATGGCTGCGCCGCCGGCATTAAAGAGCCTTTGCTCTCGTTCACCCCGGCCTCGGTCAGCCGTACGGAGCAAACCTGCCCGATCATATCCTCGCTGCCGTCAAACACAAGCTGAATGTAATTGTCAGAGTAGCCCATCATCAAGCCGCTGCCCGGCTGATCTTTGTAAGAACGCTCGGGAATAACCTCAAGCACCTGGCCGACAAATTGTTTGGAGTAGTCCAGCTGCATTCTTTCGGACAAATCGATCAGCTGATGGACGCGCTCGTTCTTCACTTCTTCGTCGATCTGATCTTCCATCCGCGCCGCAGGCGTGCCAGTGCGCTTAGAGTATGGGAACACATGCATTTCCGAGAATTTCATCTGTTCCATGAACTTGTAGCCGCGGCGGAACATCTCTTCGGTTTCGCCCGGGAAGCCCACAATCACGTCCGTCGTAATCGCCACACCCGGCATGATCTTGTGAATTTTCTCGACTTTGCTGCCGAACTCGGCTGTCGTGTATTTCCTTCTCATCCGCTTCAGCACGGAATCGTCTCCCGCCTGCAGCGGGATATGCAGATGACGGCACATTTTGTCCGACGCCTGGAGCACTTCCAGCACTTCGTCCGTAATTTGGCTCGCTTCAATGGAAGAAATGCGGATGCGCTTCAGTCCCTCCACCTTGTCCAAATCCCAAAGCAGCTTGGCCAGCGAATAGTTTTCCATATCCTCGCCGTAGCCTCCGGTATGAATGCCGGTCAGCACGATCTCCTGGTAACCGGCGTCCACCAGCATTCCCGCCTGGCGAATGACGCTTTCCGGCTCCCGGCTGCGCATTAACCCTCTCGACCACGGGATAATGCAGAACGTGCAGAAATTGTTGCAGCCCTCCTGGATTTTCAGGAATGCCCGGGTCCGGTCCGCAAAGTCAGGCACGTCGAGCTCTTCGAACGCCCTTGTCTTCATGATGTTGCGCACCGCGTTGATCGGCTGGCGCTCGGCTTCGAGCTGCTTCACGTAGTCCATAATCTTATCGCGGTCCTGCGTCCCTATGACGAGATCGACACCCGGAATGGCCAAAATTTGCGCTGGCGAAGTTTGCGCGTAGCAGCCGGTTACGGCCACAATCGCTTCCGGGTTCCGGCGGATCGCCCTGCGGATCATCTGCCTCGATTTTTTGTCTCCGGTGTTCGTAACCGTACAGGTATTAATCACATAGATATCGGCCGTCTGTTCAAAATCAACCTGTTCATAGCCTTCGCCCTTGAACTTCTGCCAGATCGCTTCCGTATCGTAAAAATTGACTTTACATCCCAATGTATGAAAAGCAACAGTTGCCATCGTTCATCCTCCAATCTCACCGATTTCATACAATATGCAAGAAAGCCCGACTAAAGCCGCCGTCTCCGTCCTAAGGATTCGTCTTCCCAAAGACACGGAATGGCAGCCCGCTTCGACGGCTTCCGTAATTTCTTGTTCGCTGAACCCGCCTTCCGGCCCTACGATCAGCATGATTTGCAGCTTCGTCCGGGATTCGCGGCCTTCGAGCCTGGATGCGATGTCCTTGACAAGCTCCCTGAAGGCTCCGCCGCTTTCTTTTTCATAGCAAATCCAGGCCTCATCCGCTTCCTTCGCAGCCTGCAGCAGCGCTTTCCAGCCAACCGGCGAATCGACCTCGGGTATCCGGTTGCGGTGCGCCTGCTCCGCCGCTTCTTTGGCGATCTTCTGCCAGCGTTCGAGACGCTTCGCTTCCTTTTTCCCGTCGTACTGGACGACCGTCCTTTCCGAGATAAAAGGCAGAAACCGGGCCGCTCCGACCTCCGTTCCTTTCTGGATGACCGTCTCCAGCTTGTCCCCTTTGGGCAAGCTCTGGGCGATCCACACATCGACGGCAGGTTCCTGCGTCCAGGGAAGCATCTCTACGATGTCCGCTGTTACGCTGTCCTTGGAGAGCGCGGTGATCCGTACCACGGCTTCGCGTTCCACGCCATCGCTGCAGATGAACGTGTCCCCAACCTCGGAGCGCATAACCCGCACGATGTGGTGGGCATCTTCCCCCGTCACGGTAACTGTATTTCCGAAAAATTGCGGGGCCGGAATAAAGTATCTTTGCATGCTGACCTCATTTACTTTTTCTTAAAATAATCACATTCCATCATACCTCGTTTACAACCAAAATGCTACCTTTTACAACAAATCCCTCTAACCGAACAGATGCGCATAAAACGACCTCATCGCGTGAAAAATGTCGCTTCTAAGAGACAGGATCGGCCCGATCGTGACGCGCGAAACCGGCGGGATAAACACCATAATGAGAAACAGAAAAACCGCCCACTGCTCAATCTGCCTCAGTTTGGCCATCATACGGCGAGGCAGCAAATCTTCAAGAATGCGGTAGCCGTCCAAAGGGGGAAGCGGTATGAGATTAAAAATAAAGAGCAGGATGTTGAGGCCCACCATATGGTTGGTGAATACCAGCAATGCGTCCACGCCCCCTTTGGAAAAGGAACGCATAACTCCGGAGACATCCAGCGCGTAGAAGATTCCAAGCCAGACAAATGCGATCAGCAAGTTGCTCACAGGGCCTGCAAGAGAGACGATGACCCCCATAAGCCGCGGATATTTAAAATAAGAGCGGTTGACCGGCACGGGCCTTGCCCACCCGAAGCCTGCGATAAAGATAAGAATGGTGCCGAGCAGGTCCAGATGCGCCATCGGATTGAGGGTGACCCGCCCGGCCTCTTTCGCAGTAGTATCTCCGAATAAGTATGCCGTGTACGCATGGGCAAATTCATGGAGCGTAAAGGCTATCATCAAGGCGAGAAAAATAAACGGCAGTTGATCCAAAGGAAAAGCTAAAAATGAACTCATCCGTCCGCACCTATCCTTTTCTAGCCACAAACACAACCCATTCGCCTTCGTAACGGCGGTCCGTAATTGTGAATCCGGCATTGGTCAATCCTTGCGCAACATCTTCCTCTTTGCTTTTGATGATGCCGGAGGCGATGTAGTGTCCGCCGCTCTGCAGCACATTGTATACGTCATCGAGAAAGAGCAGGATGATCTCGGCCAAAATATTCGCCACCACCGCCTGCACAGGAATCTCTACGCCCAGCCCGCTGCGGTTCGCTTCATCCGACTGGAGCACTCCAAGC
Organism: Paenibacillus sp. JCM 18996; assembly: GCF_055392555.1. Taxonomy (NCBI): domain Bacteria; kingdom Bacillati; phylum Bacillota; class Bacilli; order Caryophanales; family Paenibacillaceae; genus Paenibacillus; species Paenibacillus sp. JCM 18996. Next base: position 475,590 of record NZ_AP043884.1, on the reverse strand, counting down.
AGGTCGCTGAGCTGGATCGTGATGGAATCCTGCAGTGCGTTCAGCCTGGTGTTCTCCTTGGCACTGGAAACCGACACAGGGTCAAGATCGAGCGCCAGCACATGCTTCGCGCCCAGCTTTGCCGCGGCGATGGCGAGAATGCCGGAGCCGGTGCCCACATCGATCACGTCATCTCCGGCCCGGATGACATCTTCAAGCGTCTGAAGGCACAGGGCGGTCGTTGCGTGCGTACCGGTGCCGAAGGCCATCCCCGGATCCAGCTCGAGAATAATTTCTTCCTCCGCCGGAGTATACTCCTCCCATGTGGGCTTCACGGTTAACCGGTTGGACACGCGCAAAGGCTTGAAATACTGCTTCCAGGCGTCCGCCCAATCCTCATCGTTCACAATCTGAAGATCCAGCGACGGTTCACCCGAATCGATGCCGATCACTTCAAGCTCTTCGATGGAGCATTTCAAGCTTGCCATAATTTCGTCCATTTTCGTTTCCTCCGGATAATAGCCTTTAATAATCGCGCGGCCTTCCGGGATATCGTTCAAGGGCATCTCGTACCACTGGCCGAAGGAAGTGTCCCTCTCCTTGTTCAGCGTGCCCGACTCCTCGATCGAGACGCCGCCGGCACCCAGCTCGTTCATAAAATTCGAAATCGCCTCAATCGCTTCTTCCGTCGTATGTACCGTTATTTCATACCAGCGCATGGAAGCCCCCCTCATTATTTATCTCTCATTATCGCCAATCGGTAAACATTTTTTCCAAACGTTCCCAAAAAATTCACACATACAAAACATTTCCATTGTACTACACTTGGGATGGGACGGCAAAAGACCACTCCCGGGCTCGCGGCAAAGCATAATATATTCAAACAGGTAAAAAGCCGGCTTGAGAGAGGAATTGGTTGACAATGGGAAAATGGTTTCTTCACCAGTTTTATTCGAAAGACACCGAAATCCGCAGCTTCTTGCCCCCAACCTCGTTATTTAACGAAGACACCCTGCAAGATTTTATGGAACGATACGGTACCGTCTACATTAAACCCGACAAAGAGCATATGGGTAAGGGAATCATTAAAGCGTGGAAAACGCACGAAGGATACGCTTTTGTCATTTTAAGGGGGGAACCGATACAATGCTTTTCCCTGGATGAGCTGTTTAGAGAAATAAAAAACCGCTCCCTTCCTCAGCCATACATCATTCAAAAAGCGATTCCTTTGGCACAAATCGATAACCGTATTTTCGATATAAGGGTCCTGATGATGCGCAACCGGCAGGACCGGTGGCAGTTCTTCGGTATCCTGTCCAAAGTGGCGGGACCGCAAAGCGTAATAACCAATATTGTCAGGTCGAAGGGCTACGTGACCACCTTTGAAGATTCGCTGGAGCAATCGCTTGGTTATTCTGCGGAGCAAGCCGAAAACGTCAAACAGCAGCTGATCCGCTTAAGCCATAGAATATGCCAAAGGGCCGGGAAAATTAAATACTATCAAAAAATCGGCAATGACTTTGCCATGGATAAAAACGGGAACATTTGGCTCATTGAAGTCAATTTTACTTACCCGGGCCTGAAAGTGTTTGCCAGTCTGCCTGGCAAAAAGTATTACCGGACCGTCAAAAAGATGAACGCGATTTTACGTCTGAGACGGCCGCTGCGAAAAAAAGAAGGTTAAGCGAAAAAAAAAACCAGGGAACTCTCTTGTCCCTGGTCTGGTTCTCCTACATCATTCCGCCGCCGTCGGCAATGATCTGCCTGGCCGCGGCTTCCTCCGCTTCTCCCACAACTACCGTGAGCAGCACGTCCCGGCCTGTAGGGCCGCCCTGCCCGCCGTCGCTTAATCCGCTAGCATTGACGTCCGCAGAAGCCAGAATTCCCGCGCTGCGGTTTGAAATATCGGCGTTCAACGTCATGCTGGCCAAGCTGCGGATGTCGCCGGCCGCCGGATTGAAATAGCTGTTCATTTCACCGTCCGGATAACGGCTGAAACGGTCGATCTGCATATCCGCCACACTCAGCGACTTCAGCTTGGCTGCGGCATTCTCCGCTTCTTCGGGGCTTTTGAAATAAGCCAATATATTTTTTTCAACCATAGAATCAGTCCTCCCGGTATGCTTGATCCGCTTGGCGCGCATCAGCCTGTTCCGCCCGGTGGAGTGCTTCCATATCTTCCTCGTCGGCCAGCCTTTCGCTGAACTCCACATTCTCGTACCGGCCTTCCCTCGGGTCCCGGTCCTCGTAAACCTGCTTCAAGTCAGGCATAGTCTTCCCTCCTTTTTCCTGCTCCCCTTATTGTTGGCCAGGAAGATGGAAACTATGCCACGGGACATCCCGTTTAGTTCATTTCCACTTGTCCGTTCATCTGCTTTTTAATATGAAAACCTTTCCTGTAATAAACGGCTGCCATGAGGATCAGGAACAGGGGTCCAATCACCAATGCGATTCTCGTATCCGGGAAATAAGCCATGATCCCCACTACAAAAGCCAGGAAGGCCAAACAAATATAGCCTGCTGCAGGAGCCAAAGGCATTTTATACGTTAACCTCCCGCGTTCCTGCGGAGTCAAGCTTTTGCGGAAACGGATTTGGGCCACCAAGATCATCACCCATGTCCAAATGGCTCCAAATGTCGCAATGCTGGTGACCCACATGAACACTTTTTCCGGAACGATATAGTTCAGCAGTACTCCTATCAACAAGGCAAGTGAGGAAGCTACGATTGCTGAGCTTGGCACACCGGTTTTGCCCAGCTTGGCGAATCGGGGAGAAGCTTCCCCCTGCTGGGCCAAGTTAAACAGCATCCGCCCGGTGCTGAAAATACCGCTGTTGCAGGAAGACAAAGCCGCGGTCAGCACGACAAAATTGATAATTCCCGCAGCGGCCGGAATGCCGAAGTTGTCGAACATCATGACAAAAGGGCTTCCGTTCTGGCCGATCTCGTTCCATGGATAAATGGAAATGATGACAAACAATGCGCCCACATAGAAAATCAGGATTCTCCAAAATACGGAATCGATCGCTTTAGCCAACGATTTTTTCGGATTCTTCGCCTCACCGGCGGTTACACCGATCATTTCTATCCCGAGGTAAGCGAAAAACACCATCTGCAGCGACATAAGCACCCCTTGAAAACCGTTAGGGAAAAATCCGCCGTGACTCCACAAATTGCTAATGCCGACAGAGGCTCCGCCGTTTCCAAAGCCAAAAATAATCATGCCCAAGCCGGAAACGATCATCGCCAGAATCGTAACGATTTTGATCAGGGCAAACCAGAATTCAAATTCCCCATACGCTTTAACGGCAACCAGGTTGACGATGCTCATGACAATAAGTGCGGCGAAAGCCCAAATCCACCGCGGGGTTCCCGGGAACCAGTGTTCCATATATACTCCTACAGCCGTAATCTCCGCCATACAGGTGACAATCCATAAAAACCAATAATTCCAGCCGGTTAAATAACCGAATACGGGACTTATATAATCGCGGGCATAACGGGAAAACGAGCCTGCCACCGGATTGTGGATTGCCATTTCCCCAAGCGCCCTCATGATGAAAAACATGACCAAACCGCCAAGCCCATAAGCCAAAAGGATTCCGGGGCCGGCTAACTTGATTGCCGAAGCGGAGCCCAGAAACAGGCCCACCCCAATAGCAGCGCCTAAAGACATTAAAGTAATATGGCGTTCTTCCAAGCCTCTCCGTAATTCCATTGACTGCTGATTCCTACTCATATTAGCTGCCTCCTCTTACTTTTATAACACTATACATTGAAAGCGTTTACTTATTGTTTCCATAACGATATTACCATATCTAATACATTGTGATATTGTCAAATCACCAAAAAATAGGCCTTTGAATTTGCTCTGCAGTTGGGAGTGAACACGGCGGACGGTTCGGTAACTTATGTGGCCGTCGCTAAAGACCTCGGATACAATTATGTTCCGGTGGAAAAAGCTTTGGAAAAGGAATTGGCGGCAGTGTAATAAAACGATATAGGCAGACTCCTTTACGAAACAAAAAGCACACCGCGTCTTAAGACTGCACGCGATGTGCTTTTAACGAATTCAGTCGCCGAGAAAGGCTCTCTTCATTCTTTCAAAAACCGACTGCTGCTGCTCGTGCGTATGCTCGCCGCTGAGTCCGGCGAACTGACGCAGCAGCTCCTTCTGCTCGTCGGTCATAGAGGTCGGGGTGACAATCACGACTTTCACGTGCTGGTCCCCCTGGCCGGTGCCGCGCAAGCGCGGAACTCCTTTGCCTCTCAACCGGAAGTAAGTGTCCGTCTGGGTTCCGGCGGGAATCTTCAGCTTTACTTTTTCCGTCAAAGTCGGGATCTCGATTTCATCGCCCAAAGCCGCCTGCGTAAAAGTAAGCGGGACCTCGCAGTAGATGTCTTCGCCTTCACGGTCGAAAAATTCATGCGGCTTCACGCGAAGGACGACGTACAGGTCGCCCGACGGGCCTCCGCGCGTTCCCGTTTCCCCTTCGCCCGAGATCCGCAGCTGCGCACCCTCATCGACTCCCGCGGGAATTTTGACGTGAATTTTGCGCTGCTTTTTCACTTTGCCCGCACCGCGGCAGTCAGAGCATTTTTCTTTGATAAACTGTCCGGTGCCGCCGCAGTTCGTACAAGCCCTGCGGTTTACAATCCTCCCGAAAGGCGTGTTCTGCACCGCTTCCTGCTGTCCGCTGCCGTGGCAAACGGAACAGGTTTCGGGTCTCGTACCCGGCTTCGCACCCGAACCGTGACAAGTATCGCAGGTTTCCGTGCGGGGAATCGTAATGTCCATTTCCTTGCCGAATACAGCTTCCTTAAATTCGATCGTTAGCGTGTACTGCAGATCGTTTCCCCGCTGGGGAGCATTCGGATTCCGCCTGCTTCCCCCGCTTCCGCCGAAGAACATGTCAAACAAATCGCCAAATCCGCCGAAATCCTGGGCTCCGCCAAAACCGCCGCCGCCCATTCCCTGATTCGGATCGACATGGCCGAAACGGTCGTACGTCGCCTTCTTCTGGTCGTCGCTCAATACGTCGTAAGCTTCCTTCGCTTCTTTAAATTTCTCTTCGGCGTCGGCTGCTTTATTGACATCGGGATGAAATTTGCGGGCCATTTGACGATAAGCTTTTTTAATTTCCTCTTGAGATGCGTCCTTGGAAACCCCGAGCACCTCGTAATAATCCCGTTTACTCATCGTTCCACTCCCATTTGATTGCCTTTTCTAACACAAAAGAAAGTGCAGGCCGGAGAACCGCTGCTGCGGCATTATATCCGCCCGCCAGCTCCGGTTCTCCGCAGTCTGCGGCCGCCCGTCCACGCAGATTAAATTTACCTGCCGGGACTTGCGCGACGCGCCGCAGCAGCCTATACTTTCCGCTTGCTTACATCAACGCTAAAGTTGTCTTATTTCTTCTTTTCTTTGTCGTCTACCACTTCGTAGTCCGCGTCAACGACATTTTCCTTCTTAGGTCCTTCCGCGCCGCCTTCAGCTCCGCCTTGAGCCGCCCCGGCCTGCTGGGCCGCCTGCTCGTAAAGCTTCACGGACAGCTGCTGCACCGACTCGGACAGCTTCTCGGTAGCGGCTTTGATTTCGTCCAGGTTGTCGCCTTCCAAAGCTTTTTTCAACGCTTCTTTCGCCTCGTTCGCTTTGTCGACTTCGGCTTGCTCGGCTTTATCGCCCAGGTCCTTGATTGTTTTGTCCACGGAGTAGATCAGCTGATCCGCGTTGTTGCGCGCTTCAACCAGCTCTTTGCGCTTCCGGTCTTCTTCGGCGTGGGCTTCCGCGTCCTTCATCATTTTATCGATTTCCTCGTCGCTGAGGCCGCTGGAGGAAGTAATGGTGATTTTCTGGCTCTTGCCTGTTCCCTTATCCAGAGCGGATACGTTAACGATACCGTTGGCGTCAATATCGAAGGTAACTTCGATTTGAGGGATACCGCGAGGGGCCGGAGGAATGTCTCCCAGCATAAAGCGGCCGAGCGTTTTGTTGTCGCCCGCCATCGAGCGCTCCCCTTGCAGCACGTGGATTTCAACGCTCGGCTGGTTATCCGCGTAAGTGGTGAACACCTGAGACTTCGTTGTAGGGATGGTCGTGTTGCGCTCGATCATTTTGGTGAATACGCCGCCCGCTGTTTCAATGCCCAGGGACAACGGAGTAACGTCCAGAAGCACGACGTCCTTCACGTCACCGGTTAGCACGCCCGCTTGGACCGCTGCGCCAAGGGCAACGACTTCGTCAGGGTTAACGCCTTTGTGAGGCTCTTTGCCGATCAGCTTCTTGATCGCTTCCTGCACCGCAGGAATACGCGTAGATCCCCCGACGAGAACCACTTTATCGATATCGGCCGCAGTCATGCCGGCATCGCTCAGCGCTTGGCGGGTAGGTCCGAGCGTTCTTTCCACCAGGCTCGCTGTCAATTCATCAAATTTGGAACGGCTCAGGTTGACTTCCAAGTGCTGGGGAACTCCGTCCACCACGGTGATAAACGGCAGGGAAATCGTTGTGCTCACTACCCCGGACAGTTCTTTTTTCGCTTTTTCCGCGGCATCCTTCAAACGCTGAACCGCCGCTTTATCTTTGGACAGGTCGATGCCGTGCTCTTTTTTGAACTCGGCTGCCAGATAGTCGATAATCGCCTGGTCGAAGTCGTCTCCGCCCAGCTTGTTGTCGCCGGAAGTCGCTTTTACTTCAAAGAAGCCGTCTCCCAGCTCAAGAATCGATACGTCGAATGTACCGCCGCCCAAGTCATAGACGAGGATCGTCTGGTCTTCGGATTTTTCCAGGCCGTATGCCAAAGCCGCAGCTGTAGGCTCGTTGATGATACGAAGCACTTCAAGTCCCGCGATTTTACCGGCATCCTTGGTAGCTTGGCGCTGGCTGTCGTTGAAATACGCAGGTACGGTAATGACCGCCTGGGTTACGGGAGATCCAAGGTAAGCTTCCGCGTCGGATTTCAGCTTTTGCAGAATCATAGCGGAAATTTCCTGCGGGCTGTATTCGTTGTTGTCGATTTTTTCTTTGTGGTTGGTGCCCATGTGGCGCTTGATGGAAATGATCGTGCGCTCGGGGTTGGTAATCGCCTGGCGCTTCGCCGTCTCCCCGACTACACGCTCGCCGTCCTTCTTAAAGCCCACAACGGAAGGAGTCGTGCGGTTGCCCTCCGGGTTCGGAATGACGACAGCTTCCCCGCCCTCCATTACGGCTACACAGGAGTTTGTTGTTCCTAAGTCAATCCCAATTACTTTACTCATGACCGAGATGGCCTCCTTTTGATTGAGAGAAAAATGTTTGGTGCGGTATATTCTTAATTCGGCATAAATCCGTTAAACGCTGACTTTCACCATGGCCGGACGGATTACTTTGTCCTTCAGCAGATAGCCCTTCTGGACTTCCTCGACTACGATGCCTTCTTCATGCTCCTCGGATTCCACCTGCATGATTGCCTGATGGAATTCCGGGTTGAAAGGCTGACCTACCGCCTCGATCGGCTTCAGGCCTTCCTGTTCTAGCACTCCGTCCAACTGGCGGAATGTCATTTCCAGACCTTTGATCAACGCATCGAAATCCTTGTTGTCTTTGCTGGAACTCAGCGCTCTTTCAAAGTTGTCCACCACAGGAAGCAGCTGCTCGATCAGCTTCAAAGAAGCGTATTTGGCGAACTCCTCCTTCTCCAGGCGGGTGCGGCGGCGGAAATTATCGAAATCAGCTTGTGCTCTCACATAACGCTGATAATTTTCCTCTGCTTGCTGGCGAAGCTCCTCCCATTTGGAGTCCACGTCATCGAAATCGGCGTCTTCGTCCGTCTGCTGTCCTTGCTGGGCGTGGTTTTCACCTGCCTCATATGTAGCCTCGGCATCCTGCTCCACGCTGCCCGCTGCGGATTGAACCTTTTCCTTTTCCTTATCCTCAACGCTCACTTGCAATTCACCTCCTTATATCGGTAGACTTTCGAACACCTATATAACAATTTAACCTAATTTCCGTCAAAAATCACCCTCGCCCGCGGTGCCCTTCATTTTGATCACCGTATGGATTCTCAGCACCGCGGCAGCTACCTCTCCGGCGGCCCGCAGGGCGTACAGCTTCACCAGGGTCGGATCGATCACGCCAAGCCCCATGTAATCGGCAAGCGCCCCCGTGTCGCAATCCATTCCGATGCTGTCGGAGCCCTCCGCGAGCTGTGCCGCGCGGATCTCCTCCAGCTTCTCCAGCGGATTGTAGCCCGCGTTGACCACAATCTGCGACAGCGGCTTGCGCAAAGCCTGGGCGACGGCCGCGACGCCGAAGCCCTCCATGCCTTTGAACGTGTCGCGGAACCGCTCGAGCTCCTGGGCCACCGTGATCTCCACGGTGCCCCCGCCGGGCAGGTAGCCGCCGCGCACGCCGGCCTGCAGCGCGGAAGCCGCATCCTTGGCGATCCGCGCCCGCTCGCCGACGACCTCGCTGGTGCTGGCTCCGACCAGCACCGTGACCGTCGGCCTGCCGCGCCCGCCGCTCAGGCGGACGCGCCGGATCTTGTCGTCGTAGGCGACACGGCCCGCCAGGCCGAGGTAAGCCGACAGCTCCGGCGCGGACTTGCTCAGCGCCGTGCGCTTGACGGGCGTCGCGCCGGTGAACTCCGCGAGCTGCTTAAGCTGCCTGCGGGATACCCGCTGCAGCACCATGATGCCTTGGTCGGCGCAGAACTGCTCCGCCTCGGCGTCGACGCCCCTGTCGGCCGCGATCAGGCCGACCCCGAGCGACGCCAGCAGCGCCAGCTGCCGGCGGAACTGCTCGCGCAGCTCCAGCTGCCGGCGGAAGCCCGCCTCCGTCGTCAGCGCTTCCTCGTCGACGCCCTCCGGCTTCAGCGCGTCGACGAGCACGAGCACCGGAGCGTCCCCGAGGGACCGCTCCATCTGCTCGTTCACGGGCTTCTGCTCCAGCAGAAGCCCGGGCCAAACCTCGCTAACCGCCCGCTCATGGGCGACGACCATATCGGCAAACCGGAAGCTCTCTTCGAGGAGCTTTCCGGTGCCGACGCGCCCGGCGGCCTCGACAACGAGCCGGGCGATATCCGCGTGCTCCCGCCCGGCGATGTACGCCAGGCGGTGCAGCATCGCGTCGTCCAGCCCGTCGATCGGGCGGGACCGCCGCTGCAGCTCGGCCATCGCGCGGGCAATGCCCTCCTGCATGCCGCGCACCACCTTCGCGGCCGGCACGCCTTTCGCGACCATCGCCGCGCCTTCGGCGACGAGGGCGCCGGCGAGCACGGTCGCCGTCGTCGTACCGTCGCCGACCTGCTCCTGCTGGGAGCGCGCCACCTGGATGAGCAGCCGCGCAGCCGGATGGGTAACGTCCATCATCTCGAGGATCGTCACCCCGTCGTTGGTGATAATGACGTCACCCCCGGCCCCGACAAGCATCGTATCGAGCCCCTTGGGCCCCAGCGTGCTTTCCACAGCCGAACAGATCGCACGGATCGCATTGGCGTTATTCATTAAAGTGGAATAGCGTTCGTCCGCCTCCTGATTCCCCTGCTTTCCGTTCATGAAAGGCATTATCCTTTCCCTATGAGTATCGTGTGCTTCACGTGCTTGCGGCCAATCCTTGCGTAACGGTCCTAACGGCAGCTGATCGCAAATCACACTGTCAAAAACATGTGCACACGTCCTATCCTCCCGCTACGGTCCTCACCGCCTGCCAGCGGTCTATCTCCTCCCGCGACAGTCCTCACCACCTGTAAGCCGCCTTCCCTACTTATACCACCGGCCCAGAATGATCTCCAAATCCTTGGTCAAATGGTTCATCAATGAAATGACTTTTCCGTATTCCATCCGGGTAGGACCCAGAATTCCAATCGACCCCAAAGGCTGGCCGCCAATCGAATACGTAGCTGTAATGAGCGAGCAGTCCCGGATGGCTTGCACACTGTTCTCTGCGCCGATTTTCACCTGCAGCCCCTCGCTTTCGCCCGAGACCAGCTGCAGGAGCTGCGTCGTTTCATTAAAGATGTCAAGAATGCTTTTCACCTTATCGACGTCCCGGAATTCCGGCTGGATCATCATGTTCGTAGCTCCGCTCACATAAATGCGGTCGTGGGCGTCGTCCGGCTCAAGCACGCTCTCGATAAGCGAAAGCATCTGCTCGTAGCCCTGCACGTATTTGCTTAGCTCCTGTGAAATTTCATTATATAGCTTCGACTTGAAATGCAGCAAAGACACATTCGCAAGCCGGGAATTTAAAATATTGACCACCTTCTGGATCTCATCCACCGAGACGTTGTCGGGGATTTCAACCGTCTTGTTCTCGACCCGCCCGGTGTTCGTCACCAGAATGGCAACGGCGCTGCGCTCGTTCAAAGGCACAATCTGCAGATGCTTCAAAGTCGTCGTGAACACTTCGGGACCCAGGACGATTGAAGTATAGTTGGTGAGATTGGACATGATGGTCGACGCCTGCTGGAACACTTCCTCGATCTCCTGCATTTTTTGGGCCAGAAAAAGCTTGATCACATCCATTTCATGACCCGTCAGCTTGCTGAAAGGCATCAAATGGTCCACATAATAACGGTACCCTTTATTGGAAGGGACGCGGCCGGCGGAAGTATGGGGCTGCTCGAGAAAGCCCATCTCCTCCAGGTCGGACATTTCGTTGCGGATCGTTGCGGGAGAGAACCCGACATTCGCTTTTTTGGAAATGCTTCGGGAGCCTACCGGTTCCGCCGAACGAATATAATCATCAATGATAGCGTTCAAAATCATCTGCTGGCGTTCAGTTAACATGGCCTGCCCTCCGCTCCTTTGGCTGAATTTGTCCTCTCTCGTCCGGTCGTTAGCACTCCTGTCTTATGAGTGCTAAACCATAATACAAAAATAACAGACCCTAAGGTCTGTTGTCAAGTCAATCCAGCCGCTTCAGGACGGCGATTTCATCGCAGCAGAGCTGCTTCGGACAGTTCACGCAATCCTTCCAGACCTTCTCCGGAAAAATCTCCTTCGGCACCACATGAAACCCGTTTTTCTGGAAAAATTTCACTTCATATGTCAACGCCATCACCTTGGGAATATTCCTGTTCTTCGCTTCGTCCACCAGGTGTGCCACAATCGATTTGCCGATGCCTAACCCTTTATATCCCTCTGTCACGCCCAGAGATCGAATCTCGACCAAATCCTCTCCTAACCGGGTGAGCGACCCGCAGCCGACCAGCCGTTCGTCGACCTCGGCAACGACAAAATCGTCAATCTGCTCGTTCAGCATGGACCTGCTGCGTGGCAGCATAATCCCTTGGGCTGCATAGCCCTGAATAATGTCATATAAAGTTTCCACATCTTCCCGCGTCGCCTTGCGGCAAGTAACCGTCATGATCGCACTCCCACCGTTCACTGCAAAATCGAATCCGCCGGCAGCGGAGCTGTCCAAAAAAGGATTCATGTATAAATATACATCAATTTGTATAAAATGCAATAGGTTCTCGCAAATCTTTCCTATTCCGCATCAAGGAACGCCCCGAACACCTCATTGCCGAAAAGCACTCCCCGCTCCGACAGCCTGTACCCTTCCGCCGTTTCCTCTAGCAGCCCCATGTTCAACTGCCTCTTCAGCACATTGCCAAATGCTTCCTCCAAAGACATCCCGAACTGAGAGGCAAAATCGCTCCTTCGCACGCCCCGCAGCATCCGAAGGCCTACCATCATAAAATCCTCCATCGCTTCCTGACGGGTAACCTCAAAGCTCTCCATCCGGGGCAGCCCTTTTCCGGCCGCTTCGATGAAGGCCCCTACTCCCTTGACGTTTACATGGCGGCGTCCAAGCATATACCCGTGCGCACCCGCGCCGAGGCCGTAGTACGGCTGATTGCGCCAGTACATCATGTTATGGCGGCTTTCATAGCCGGGCCTGGCAAAGTTGCTGATTTCATACTGCCCGCAGCCTGCGGCCCGCAAAGTATTCATTATAAGGTGGAACATGTTCACTTCCTCTTCCTCGTCCGGCAGCGGAAGCTGATTCTTATGGTACAGCGTATGGAACAGCGTGTTCTCCTCAACTTTCAGCGAGTAGATCGAATAGTGCTTCAGGCCGAGCGCCAGCGCTTTGTCCAAAGTGTCGCGCATAATCTCCACCGTCTGCCCAGGCAGCCCGAACATCAGGTCGATCGACATATTGTCAAAGCCTGCCTTGCGCGCGTTTTCCAGGGAACGGTACACATCATCCGTATTATGGATCCGGCCGATCCGCTCGAGCAGCCCGTTGTCAAAAGACTGGACCCCGAACGAAATCCGGTTTACTCCGCCTTCCCTCATCGCAGCGAGCTTTTCCTGGTCTGTTGTGCCCGGGTTCGCTTCCATCGAAAATTCAAGGTTCGGGTCGCTTGACGGGAAGTAGGTCCTCACCATTTTCAGAAAAATCTCCATCTGGTCCGGGAGCAGAACAGTAGGCGTACCTCCTCCGACAAAAATCGTTTCCACATGAGCGGGAGGAAGCTGCTTCACCGTATTCTCCATCTCTTTTTCCAGAGCGAAGAGATAATCCATCACCGGCTGGCCTTTCAGCACAAAAGAGTTAAAATCGCAGTAATGGCATTTGTTCGTGCAAAAAGGGATGTGAATGTACACGGCGCTCGGCTTCACCCGGTGAATATGCGCCCGTTCCGCTTTCGCATCACTCAGTACTGTATTCGTAAAATCTTTTTTTGTCATTGCCTATTCCTTCTTTCCCGCATGGACTTCCCGGTGCTTGTGTTGGCCCCGTATGTCAAAAGCAGGAGCACGCGGCCCCTGCCTTCATTCACTATTTATCGTCAATTCTCAGTACAGCCATAAAAGCTTCCTGAGGCACTTCCACGCTGCCGACCTGCTTCATCCGCTTCTTTCCTTCCTTTTGCTTATCCAGCAGCTTCCGCTTCCGGGATATGTCGCCGCCGTAGCATTTGGCCAGGACGTTCTTGCGCATCGCTTTTACGGTTTCCCTTGCCACGACTTTCTGCCCGATGGAGGCCTGGACAGGCACTTCGAACATTTGGCGCGGAATCAGGTCCTTCAGCTTCTCGCAAATCAAGCGGCCCCGGTTGTAAGCACGGTCCCTGTGCACGATGAAGGACAAGGCGTCGACCTGTTCGCCGTTCAGCAAAATGTCCATTTTGACCAGATTGGACCGTTTGTAGCCGGACAGCTCGTAATCGAACGAAGCGTAGCCTTTGGTGCTCGATTTCAGCTGGTCGAAAAAGTCGTAGACGATCTCGGAAAGCGGAATGTCGTAAGTCAAAGTGACGCGGTTTGCATCCAGATATTCCATGTTGATAAATTCGCCGCGCTTGCCTTGGCAGAGCTCCATAATCGTGCCCACAAAATCGTTCGGCACAATAATGGCAGCTTTCACGTAAGGCTCCTCAATGTACTCGATCTTCTGTACGTCCGGCATGTTCGACGGGTTGTCGATAAGCAGCTCCTCGCCGTTAGTCAGCTTGACCTTGAAAATAACGCTCGGCGCAGTCGTGATCAACGGAATGTTGAATTCCCGTTCGATCCGTTCCTGGATAATCTCCATATGGAGCAGTCCGAGGAACCCGCAGCGGAAACCGAATCCCAGCGCTGTCGAGGTCTCCGGCTCGTAAGTCAGAGACGCGTCGTTCAGCTCCAACTTCTCCAGCGCCTCCCGCAAATCGTTGTAATCCGACGTTTCAATCGGGTACAGTCCGCAGAAGACCATCGGATTGATTTTGCGGTAACCGGGCAAAGCTTCGGCAGCCGGATTCTTCGCGTCCGTCACCGTATCTCCGACCCGTGTGTCTCCCACATTCTTCACCCCGGCCACGATAAAACCGACGTCACCGACCTCAAGCGCATCGACGATGCCCATTCTAGGCTTGAACGCTCCGACCTCAATCACTTCAAAAACAGCACCGGTCGCCATAAACTTGATCTTGGAGCCCGCTTTGATCGATCCGTCCACTACCCGTACGTATACGATAACACCCTTATACGGGTCGTAATGCGAATCGAAAATCAGCGCTTTCAAAGGTTGGTCCGGATCTCCCTGCGGAGCGGGCACTTTAGCGCAGACCTGCTCGAGAATTTCCTTGATCCCGATGCCGGCCTTTGCGGAGGCGAGCACCGCTTCACTGGCGTCGAGGCCGATGACCTCCTCGATCTCCTGCTTGACTCTTTCCGGATCCGCGCTCGGAAGGTCGATCTTGTTGATGACCGGCAGAATCTCGAGGTTGTTGTCGAGTGCCAGATATACATTCGCCAGCGTCTGGGCTTCGATTCCCTGCGCCGCATCGACAACCAGCAGCGCGCCTTCGCAGGCCGCAAGGCTTCGCGATACTTCATAGGTGAAGTCGACGTGCCCCGGGGTATCGATCAGGTTGAGAATATATTCCTCGCCGTTATCGGCCTTATAGTTCAAACGCACCGCCTGCAGCTTGATCGTAATGCCGCGTTCCCGCTCCAGATCCATCTGGTCGAGCACCTGGTCCTGCATTTCGCGCGACGTCAAAGCGCCGGTAAATTCCAGGATCCGGTCCGCCAGAGTGGACTTCCCATGGTCGATATGGGCGATGATGCAGAAGTTTCTTATTTTCTTTTGACGTTCACGAATATCCGCCATGCTTATGGATTACCCCCTGAAAGCTTGAATCACACTGTTATACAGCCAGCTCGTGCAAAATAGCATAATTTTAATTATAACAGTTGGATGGCAAGGCTTCAATTCCTGCAAGGATATTCCCTTTTTCCTGCATGGTGTCCGAGCACCGCCGTGCAGCGCCGCGACACGCGCCTGGAGGCGCGGTCAATTGATTAGGGCGTCGAACAGCGATACGACGATACGGATGACGTGGTAGGACAAAATCTGCAACAGATCCCCGATCTTGTTGCCCGTGCGGTTCACCGCCGATTCGCCCGGATCCTCCGCGCGCTGCGGCTCGGGCTTTTTGGCCGCTTCGGCTTTCGCGGCTTCGGCTTTTGCAGCCTCGGCTTTCGCGGCTTCAGCTATTGCGGCTTCGGCCTTGACGGCCGCGGCAGCCTGGCTGGAGCCTTTGGAGGCTGCGTCCGCATTTGGGCCGGCAAAAACAGACTGCGACCGGGCTTTGGCCCTCTCCACAGCGGCGAATGGGCCCTGGACATTTTCCATCCCCTTGGTCGCAATATCCACTCCAAAGAAAATACAGAAACTGACGAGCAGAATCAACAGGATCCCATGAACGTAAAAGCGCGGCATCTTCCTACTCTCCTTCAGGCGGCCCAAGCTCGGGTAGAGCAAGCCGCATTATTTTCCAACCATTGGCCGGGCTTGTTGTCTGCCTGCACTCGCTCGGCTGACTGCCTAGTTGTTCACTTTCCGGCAGCTCAGCCGGCTTCGCATCTCGTCGCACGGCATCCGCTTTCTCCGGCTAATTCGCCGACTTCACGGTTCCCTGCCCGGCGTCGACTTTCTCGGCGTTCATGATCACCTTGGCCACTGCGGAAGCCAGCACATCTGCCGTGCGGTAGCATTCCTCCAACGAATTGTACGGCCCACCAATCTCAATAAGGATGCTGTTGGGCGAGAACGACTGGTTGTACTCCCCATTTCCTTGGGACGTTTTAGCGTATATGCCTTTGGAAATTCCGCTATGCTTCGCTTCCAGAGCTTCATGAATCTGGCTGGCGAACGCTTCGTTCTTTTTCCAGTTCGGATTCTTGCCCCCCACAATGAAATAGACCTGCGCATAATCTTTGCCGTCTATAGTGACTGTGGTTTTGCTCCTTTCCTGCGAATCTCGGTGGATATCAAAATAAAACTTCAAATCCGGGTGGGCAGCGACAGCCTCCTGCAGCGTTTTTTTGGAGTAGCTGTAAGACAGCGGGTATTTGAAATTTTCGATTGCGGCGTAATTCGTTTTGGACTGGACGGTACCTATCCCTTCTTTTTCCAGCGATTGGGCAAGCCGGAGTCCTACGTCGGTCACATTTACATCGGAGGAGTAGGCGCTGTCCGGGTCTTTGATTCCTTTGAGCTCGGGCAGAAAAGATTCCCGGTTATGTGTCGAATAAATAAAAGCGATGTTCTTTCCCGCGGATTTGGGAGGCTGCGCCTGGGTCTGCGTGTCTGGCGCGGGTACGGGTTTTGGCGGTTCGGCCGGTGCCGTTGCAGGAGTGGTAGTCTGTGAACCGCCGGTGACGGACTGCTTTTTTGGGATGTAGTAGTCTTCCGGAGTGTCGTTGCCGGAGTTTTTGGGCTGAAGCAGCACCGTCGTTTTCTCGCTTCCCGGGAGCTCGCGGGCCACCAGTGTCCTAGGGTCTTTCGGGTTCGTGTCGGTAAGCATCCGAAAAGCCAAATTGAACACATTGCGCTGGGAGAAAGTGAAGCTCTTCTTGTCCGACTGCAGGTGAGGCATTTCCATGCTCATCATGTCGAAAAAAAACTGGTTCGATACCGAAGCGGCGAGCCCTTTCATCGAAGAGACGGGAGCGCTGCGGGAACTATGGCCTTGGATGTATCCTATGAGGCCGAGTGCGAGAATAAAGAGAAAGGTGCTTATCGAAAGCACGACAAAGGTCCGGCTAAGGGAGCGCAAGGCATTGGCTACGCGTGTGATGCGGCTGACATTAATGGTTACTGCCGTCCATTTCATGATTACGATTTCCTCCTTCGGCGGGCGCGAATTCTGGCAGGATGGAGATCCCGGCGGGTTGGTCCGGCTCTCATCTAGTAATCAATCTATGAACTTTCGGCATTAGCTAGAACAGTATATTGAAACTTTCTGATAGATTTCTTTTCCCATCGATAGAAGCAGGGACTGACGGCGGGGTGAGCAGGGGATACGCCACTCAACGCAGGACTGGGATGCTCCGTTGGCCGTTGGAGACAGGGCATCGACACAGTGAGCATGTTAGAGCACTGGAAATACCGGGAAAATATGCTGATATTTGCTCAGTTTGATTGCCTTCCTATCTATATAAATCGAGAAGATCCCTGGTACGCAAAAATATCGCTGGAATTGGGGGACATCCCTGGAACTGACTCGATGCTGCATGACATAACTTCTGGGGTAACGCTGGGGCTAGGATGCTGCAATTTTCCCGCCCACCAAAAAAGCTGCCGCAAAGGACAGCTCCGCTTAATGCGTATATGCGGAGACGTTGTCGACGTCGACCGCTTCATGCAGTGCGGCATTCAGACCGCTGGCGATAATATTCGAGATGTCTTCGATGAACTGGTCGATTTCCTTGGGCGTCACGAGCAGATCGTGGCCCAACGGGTCCAACACTTCTTTGACCAGCGCGAGCCGCTCTTCTTCCCGCATCGAATCGAGCAGGCCAAGGATACGGTCCGTGTGCCTGGTTTCCTGCCGGAAGTGGTTTTGCATCATTTCAAAGCTGTTGCTGACGATCGTGGATGCATATACCACCGTCGGCACGCCGATAGCTATCACGGGGATGCCGAAAATTTCTTTCGTTATCCCTTTGCGCTTATTGCCGATGCCCGAACCGGGATGAATGCCTGTATCGGCAATTTGGATGGTCGTATTCACTCTTTCGAGCGCCTTCGAAGCCAGCGCATCCACCGCAATAATAAAGTCAGGTCTGGACTTCTCAACAATCCCCTGTACGATTTCGCTGCTCTCGATTCCTGTGATGCCGAGAACGCCTGGGGCTACTGCGCTGACCGGGCGGTAGCCGGGCGCCACCCGTTCCGGCATCAGCTCGAAATAATGGCGGGTGACCATAATATTCTCGACAACAATCGGCCCCAGCGCATCGGGAGTTACGTTCCAGTTGCCCAGACCAATCACCAGCGCCTTGGCTTCTGGAGGAATGTTCAGCTGAATAAGAAACTTTTCAAATTCCTGCGCGAACCTTGTAGCCACTTTGTTCTGCAGCCCGGTGTCCTTAGTCCGTATTCCGGGAACCTCAAAAGTAAGATAGCTGCCCGGCATTTTGCCTATTCTTCTCGCGCCTTCGTCGCTCCTGATCGATATTTTGGTGACTTTAATGCCCTCTTGCTCGTCAACGTCCGTATGTACGCCGGGAATCTCTTCTCCATTAGGCGACGCCAGTTCCCGCGCTTCGAGCGCAAGGTCGGTCCTCACGGAGTAGCGGCTTAAATCCAGTTCCATCGAAAAAACCCCTTTCTCCACTTATTTACTTATTGTGCGAAGGAAAGGAATTCCTTATTCAAAGAGGGACAATGGGTGTGCTATTGATTTTTGCATATTCGCATGGTAGAATACATAAAGTTGTGAAAAAAGAAACGTTGAACGGGAATGACCTTTTTACCTGCGTTTATGCAAACAACGTCTTCTGTGTACGTTCCATGTTTAGGAGGTGAACTTCATGCCAAACATTAAATCCGCGATCAAGAGAGTGAAAGTCAGCGAAAAGCGTCGTCTGCGCAACGCTTCCCAAAAGTCTGCTCTTCGTACAGCTGTAAAATCTTTCGAGACTGCTGCAGCAGGCAATGATGTGGAAACCGCCAAAGCGGCCCTCATCGCTGCAAGCAAGAAGCTGGACAAAGCTGCAACCAAAGGATTAATTCATAAAAATGCGGCTGCCCGCAAAAAATCCCGTCTGGCTAAACAGCTCAACACATTGAACGCTTAATACTTAACGGATAGAATCGATGAGTCCTTGACGAGGACACTGATGTTCGTTGGAGGTAACTGGAAACTGCCGAGAAATTGACGGCAGTTTCTTCTTTTTGTGCCCATATTTCATCGGATTGCCGAGCTGAAACGTGACGGGCTACATAGGCATAACGTACTTTTTTCCGCTAAAGCTATATTTCCCGGAAATTTGCCATGTATAAAGGAGTAGCGTTCCGCTATATCATGCTCATTGTAGGTAAACAGCATGAAAAAGCTGCTTCCGATGAACTTAGCGGAATACCGTTCCTTTATTTTTCTCGGCGCAGGCGAAATCTGGCTGCGGTGGATTTTTGTGTTTACAGCAGCTTCTTACACTCGTTTCGACGGGGTGTGGCCACCTCTGGTGAAACACCGCAAAGCGCTCCTGAGAAGCGCACCGCAGACAAAGCTTCTTCACACGGTGGGTATTACTCAACCTGCCAGACGAAGCAGGAACGCTGAAGCGCGCCCCACACAAAGCTTCTTCACACAGTGAGCATTATTCAACCTGCCAGTCGAAGAAGGAACATCTCGAGGCCGGCCACCTTATCGGTCTGTCCGGTTTTCATTCCGTAATCGAGATCCGCAATCTGGCTCAGAATCGTATAAAGCTTGTCCATTGTATACCTACCGCCCTGCGCCGCGGCCACCTTTACCCCATAAGGATGCACTCCCAGTTGGGATGCGATCTGCTGGTGCGAATAGCTCTGCGACAGCAGCTCCTTCACCTGCAGAATGATGCGGAACTGCCGAGCTATGAGGCTGACGATTTTGATCGGTTCTTCCTTCTGCTTCAGCAGGTCGTGGAATATACCGAACGCCCGGGTTAGGTTCATCTGCACGATATCCTCGATGAGAATAAACACATTCTGCTCCGTGCTGCGAACGACCAGATCATCGATCAGCCCGGGCGTAAGACGGCCGTTTTCTCCCACATATAGAAAGCATTTATCAAGCTCGCCGGCCAAAATCTGCAGACTGCCCCCAGTATACAGAATGATTTGTTCGACAGCTTCATCCGTCATCTCGACGTGTGCCTGATCGGCTTGCACTTTGACCCAATGGGTGAGCTGGTTCGGAGTCAGTGACAGAAAAGGAACGGTGGCATCAGCTTCCTTCAGCGATTTCACGATTTTTTTGCGCTCGTCCAGCTTCTCCGCATCCACCGTGAAAATGATGACGGAATAGTCGACAGGGGCTTTAAGATACTCAGCCAGTTTGTCGATCCGGTGCTCGACCTTGCTGGTATCCTTGGATCCCGTGAAAAACGCTGCCCCGCTCGCGATTACGATTTTGCGCGATACCAGAAAAGGCAGCGTCTCCGCATCCTCGATGACACCTTCCAGTGAGGTCTCCGCCAAATCATATCGGACCACGGCCATATCCTTCTGCTCCGGCTCAACCAGCGCCCCGCATACCGATTCGACAAACTGCCGCATGGTATATTTTTCGGGCCCGTAGCACAAATAAACCGGGGCAACCTTCCCCTTCCCAATCTCCTTCAATACGCTCTTGTAATCCATCCGCAGCTTCAAACCCCTTTATGTGAACTAACCCTTGTACTATACAAATTCCATATATCTACTTTGCCAATTTGTATCCTGTCAATTTCGACTCACCGATTCCTGTCTTCCCGATTTCAATTTACCGATTTCAATCTGACCGATTTCAATCTTGCCAATTACCATGCTGCCAACTTCTATCTTACCAAGGATGAAGAGAATTCGTCAAAGAACAAGCTGCCGTCAATGAAGCAGGCTTGGAAAAGATTAGCGGATTTTAAGTTAGCGTCAGGCAAAGGAGGCTTATGTATCTGACGACCCTTTCCGGGGCGGCATATATTAGCTACGAATAAACCTGAATTGAGGTGACGGTATAACATGCGGGCACGATTAGTACGAGGGAAATTAATAAAAGAAAAAGCTATGCAGAAGCATCGGGTTCTCCGGCGCCACTTGCCCGAAACCCACCCATTCAACACGGCAGTTCTGGCAAAGATGATGAAGCGTTATCGCCTGTTGTTTATCAAGCCTGACAAAGGAAAACAAGGCTACGGGATCGTCAGGTTGAGAAAGCTTCACAAACGAAAAGTGGAACTTTCATGGGACTTGCGGCACAGAATCGTCCACAAACAATCCGTGAGGCAGACTTTGCAAAAAATACTCCGTCCCAAAGGCAACTATCTGATCCAACAAGGCCTCCATTTAGCCAAATATAAAGATCGGCTTATCGATATCCGAGTATACATGCAGAAACCGAATTCCGACTGGCTGATTTCTGGTAAAGTTGTCCGGGTTGGGGCCGCACGGAGGTTTGTCACCAATTACCATCAAGGAGGAAAGCCGAAAACCCTGAAGACCGTGCTGGGTTCCATTTATAAAGATCAACCTGATACGGTGAAAACCATCATTCGTTCCATTGATAACACTTCCACCATCACAGCGAAGGTGCTGGATCGAAATTTTCCGGGAATCCGCCAATTGGGCATTGATATTGCAGTGGATACGGACGGGCGCATCTGGATTATCGAAGCCAATACAAGTCCGGCCTTCTTGACGTTTAAACACCTAAAGAACAAAACCATGTACCATCGCATTCTGAAAAGGTTTCGGTATATCCGTTCCAAATACCGGTGAGCAAGAAGCAAAGAAAAAAATCCAACGGAGGTGCAGAAGACCGTTATGAACATTTCCATCATTGACGCCGAGAATATCAGGCCGCTCCAGGAATGGGTCATCGTGTTGACCGACGAGGAGAGAGACGGGATTGGCCGGATTATTTCCCGGCTCCCACTGTTGGATGTGCGATCCATTGACGATGATACGCTAACGTTGATTCAGTTAGCCGGGCAGCAGCTGACCGAGCGGCTTGTGAAGGCGTTGATCAGTTTCCGCCGGACCCCCAATCCCTATGGCACCTTGTTAATCCGAAACTTGCCCACTGATCCGCAATTGCCTCCCACCCCCTTGGACGGCAGGTTTTGCGCTGAAAAGCATTCTTTTTTCAGTGAATATTGTCTGCTTCTGTTGATGCTGTATTTGGGCGACCCTATCTCTTATGAAGATGAGAAGGAAGGACTGCTCATCCAGAACATCTGTCCGGTGAAAGGCCATGAAAGCCGTCAGGAAAATACAAGCTCCAATTTTTTGAACTTCCACACAGAAGACGGGTTTCACCCGTACCCTCCGGATTATCTTGCGTTGACGGGACTGCGGCCGGACCATGAGAAAGCGGCCAAGACGCTGACGACTTCTATCCGTACCGCTTTGCACCATCTCCCGGGCACCTGCATTTCCTTGTTAAGGCAGCCATTGTACCGCCTCCGCCCTTCTTCATCTTTTCAGATCAACAAGGAAGGGGATTATTCGGTCCAAATGCCCGTTCTGTATGGCAGTTTACTGGAACCGGATATGTGCATCCATTTTACCTCGATGGAAGCGGAGACAGTCGACGCCCTATGGGCTTTGAACACCTTGAAACAGGCGCTGCTCAAGAATGTAGCGGCTTTCCATATACTGCCCGGCGATATGCTGATCATGGACAACAGGATGGCAGCGCATGCCAGAACCTTGTTCAAGCCCCAGTTTGACGGGAGCGACCGCTGGCTGCAGCGGATGTTTGCAATCGTTGATTTCAGGCGGTCGAGCTTCAGCCGCGGAAAGCACAAGCATGTCTGTTCGCCTCTCAGCGTGGAATATTCCAAATAAACTCTATTCGGCAAAGCAAAGGGACCTTATCTTTAAGATAAGGCCCCTTTGCTGCAATTTGATCGAAGTTTGCCTCTCAGCGAGACATCCATCTATATTAACACCGGGAGAAAGGCTCTAGAAACCTTCTTGCCCAGTGGTCTTACGGCATCACCGCGGGGCGGCGACCAGCGTTCCCTTTACTTTACTATACGGCGGACGGCTGCGAAGTGTGCTTGGCGTTTGAAAAAAATCAGGAAATTCTCGCTTCGGTATGCTTTTGCATGTCGATCATGAAAATCCGGGTCGCGGAATCCGAAGTTATAATATAGTACAGCTTAAAATCGTCCGTCCACAGGGATAAAGATACTTTTTCGCCGGCCGACCATTGAAATTTGGAAGAGTACAGTACGAAACCATCCTTGTTTTTGATCAATACCTTCTGGTTCTCCACCGCACCTACATAAAAGCCGTATGGAGAGATCAGTACCGGCTTTGCCGGTTCGGACTGCGAATTGGCCTGGAGCTGCGAACGGTAGGCCGGCGAGGCCAGATCCTTCACGCTGTTAGGCTCCGGCGGTGCTGCCTTCAATGACTGCGGTTCGTCCAAATTATTGAGAGTCTTAGGCGCGATTTCCTTGGAGCCCGCGGAAGGCCTGCCTTGGGCGGTTGCCGGCTCCTGCAGCCCTTGTGCCGGTCCCGCCGCGGCATCGCCCGAATCTCCCGCCGATTGCGTCAGCGGCCTCGACGCCCCTGTTCTCCCGGCAGCTCCTTGGTCGGCCGGTTTCGCAGTGCCCTTGGCGTCCCGTTTGCCGCTATCCGCAGCCGGCGTCCTGCCGCCCTCGGCAGCTGCGGACTTATCCGCTGCAGGAGGGTCGTTCGGTGCCGAACCGATGCCTGACTCGGCGGCAACCGCATTTTCCTGCTCATTGCTCTGCGCTGCCGGTGCTCCGGCACCTGCTGCTTGATTGGATTCAGAGTTTATCCGGACCCCGTCATCCGGTTTGTCCTTACTATGGGAGTCGGCCGACCCGCTCGCTGCGCTGTTGGCGGAACCCGTCAGTTTCGAAGCTTCTTGGGCACTAAAACCGTCCGGCCCCGCCCGTCCGATAATAAAGATACCGAATACGATTCCGGCGGCCACGACTGCGCCCGCTATTTTCCAGGAAATGGATCCCATCCATCTTTGGTGCCACGGCAGCGATGCGGTCGCGCTGTACGCATTTTGGCCGGAAATGCTATCCAAAGCCTCTAATTGAGGCATAATCGAGTCTACTATACTGAATGGCGGCACTACTTTCGGAAGTTCCTCCATATCCCGGGACAGTCGCTGAAGCCGTTCATACAGCTCCGTGCATTCGGGGCACTGCTGCATATGCCGGATCATGGCCAGATGCTCTGAATCCTGAATATCCTGATCCAGATTTCTGTTCATCAGCTCTATCACCTCTTCACAAGTCATCCCCTCACCCCACCTTTCTGATGATCTTGCAGCTTCAACTGTAACTGCTGCCTCCCTCTGAACAAATAAGACTTCACGGTGTTAATGGGCAGATTCAGCGATTCAGCAATCTCCGTATATGAAAAATCCTGAAGATAACGGAGAACAACCACAGCTCGGTGATGGTCAGGCAGGCCTTGTATCGCTTCTTTTATATCTTTAGCCAAAAAAGAGGACATGATCTCATCCTCGACATCCCTCGGCGCGGCAAATATATCATGCTGATCCAAAGAAACCGCCGGCTTATTCTTGCGGAATTTATCTATGCACAGATTGGTCACAATGCGCTGCACCCAGGTCTTAAAGAGAGCTTTTTCCTCGTAAGAGTTGATCTTTGTATATACTTTTATTAAAGCCTCCTGGGCGGCATCCATCGCATCTTGCTCGTGGCCAAGAAAATAGTATGCCGTTCTATAGACGTCCGTTTCAATTTCCCGCAAAAGGGTAATTAGAGCGTCGCGATCGCCCTTTTGAGCAGCTCTGATCAGTTCTTGCGCTACCACTGGGATCCCCCTCTCTTGCACACTCATAGACGGCCTTCAGGCGAAAAATGTTGCTGTTTTATGTAATCTTTTTAAAATTTAATAGTGTTAATAGAATACCAAAAATAAGAGCGACGGTACATACGTGCGATAAACCTGCGGCATTCAAGGCTGGCGGCCGTTTCTAACCTTTGACATCATCCATCCCCCTTGCAAAATTTGTCAACCGTTACTGCTCTACTATATCAAAAAAACCGGCACCCAGGACGGACAATCTGAAAGGAAGCACTGAGCAGTCATGGACCTGTACTATTTCTTTATTGAAAGACGTAAAATTTAAATAAAAAAGGAGTATAATAGAAACAAAAGCGAAAAGGAGGTAAAAAACCATGTACCCGCACAGTTATTCCGGTTCGAGAATTACGATGGGACGCATCTTTCCAGCCCTGTTTTTTAGCTTGATGTTCGCTGCCGCAGGACTGTATGCCGGTCAATATGTACCCCCGGCGTTATTTTTACCGCTCGTGGTCGTCGAACTGGTGATGATCATCGCCGCCGCCTTCATCCGCCGCAGCAGGAGGGTAGGTTACGGTTTTTTGTATGCATTCACGGTGATCTCCGGCATAACCTTATACCCGGCCATCTCGCATTATGTGTCTGCTATGGGCGCTTCCTTGGTGCTGCAGGCGTTTATCGTCACCGTGATCGCCTATGGCGGAGCGGCTCTGTACGCGACCTTCTCCAAAGCGGATTTCAGCTATCTGGGCGGTTTCCTTTTTATTGGGATGCTGGCGTTACTCGGTATGGGAATCGTCAATCTGTTTGTACCGTTCTCCACGGGAGCCCAGTGGGTTTACACATTGCTCGGGATTTTGATTTTTATAGGCTATACGTTATTTGACATATCTCGTGTCACCCGGCATGGCGTTTCGGAAGAAGAAATTCCTTTTATCGTATTGTCTTTGTATTTAAATTTCGTGAATCTGTTCTTGTTTATTTTGAGGCTGTTCGGGTTGAACCTGAAAAGGGATTAAAAAACCGGATAAACGAGCCAAAAGGCCCCTCCTTCGCGCGCCATCGGCAAGGAGGGGCTTTTTCACATTCTTCCTATCAACAACGACAGAAGACCTGCGGCAATCAGCGGACCGACGGGAACCCCGCGGAATAGAGCCACTCCCAGTATCGTCCCGATGAGCAAGCCCGTAGTCACCGTAGGCTGACTCGACATGAGTGAAGCTCCGCGGCCGCCCAGATAAGCGACCAAAATGCCGATCAGAACGGCAAGCAGCGATTTCCACTGAAGAAAGGATTGGCCTAACTCGTGCACACTGATTTTGCCGCTGGCGAGCGGAGCCATAATGCCGACGGTCAGGATGATGATCCCCAGCGTAAGACCGTGCTTTTCCAGCCAAGGAAAAAATTGATGCAGATTGGCGGATCTTAGCAGCAGCAGAAAGACCACGGCTATGGTAATGGACGCGTTGTGGCTCAATACGCCAAGCGCCGCGAACAGAAGCAGGATTAATGAAGCCGTATCGATGTTCGTCATAGGGGATTTCTCCTTAACCTTATTAAATAATCGCCTGTGCCAGCAGCTCGTAAGACCGCACCCGGCTCTCGTAATCGCCAAGCAGGGTGACCGCAAGAAACTCTTCGACGCCAAAAGCACTGCTGAATTCCTCCAGTCTTTACTTCACCTGCTGCGGATCGCCAATAATGGTCTTTTTGCCGGAAAAGGGGCTATTATCTTCTTCCCGCTCTTCCGGCTTGAAAAACGGATTTCCGGAGGAAGCCAGCCGGACCGCCTCTTCCTCTGTTTCTGCGCACACAATGCTTACAGCAATCATCATACGCGGCTCGGCGGTAAGAGGCGAGGGCGCGAACCCGCTTCTGTAGGAGTCCAGTACCTCCTCTCCATTCTTGTCGCTCATAAAATGCCCGAACACATAGCCCGTCCCGAACTGCGACGCGTAAGCGGCGCTTTTGAGATTGGTCCCAAGCATCCACACTTCCGGAGGGATCGGAGGAATCGGCCGCGCCAAGACAGGCTGGCCCTCCAGCTCGTAGCTATTGGCCAATAACTTCAACAGAGCCTGAAGCGAATCCGGCAGGTTTTTCACATTTTCCAGAAAATTGCCGCTGAGTGCCATACTAATATGGGCCGACCCGCCAGGGGCGCGGCCCATCCCCAAATCGATCCGCCCGGGATACAGGGAGGCCAGCAGATGAAACGATTCCGCAACCTTGACCGGCTTGTAATGCGGCAGCAGCACCGCACCCGACCCGAGGCGGATCCGCTCCGTGTGCGCGCCGATGTGGGCAAGCAGCACCTCCGGTGAAGTGCAGGCCAGTCCCGGCATATCGTGATGTTCCGCCACCCAATAGCGGGTATAGCCCAATCTTTCAGCCACTTGCGCCAGCCGGACCGCTTGCTGCAAAGCGGCGGAAGAGCCCGCTCCCTCGAGCACCGGAACAAGATCCAACACGCTTAGCTTCACGCTTGATCAACTCTTCTCTCTATGGAATTATCCCCCAAATGACGTCGCCGCAATCCATTTCTATTAATACCATACTTCTTCGCTTTTGTCCTCACAAGCTGCTTACTTCCACTATAGCAGGTTGCCTTCCGGTGATATAATGAAAAGGATTTCACTACTTTTTTTATTCCAGAAACTGCTATACAATTTAATATGTTCATCACAAAGCGAATCCTCATAGAGAACAGGTGCAGACCAAATCCAATAGGAAATCGGGAGGATGGAACATGAAGTCTACTTATTTGGGAAAATCCGGGCTTAAGGTAAGCCGGTTATGTTTGGGAACGATGAATTTCGGACCGGAGACCGAGGAAAAGGAAGCGTTTAGAATTATGGATGCCGCACTGGATGCGGGGATCAATTTTTTTGATACGGCAAACGTCTATGGCGGAAAAGAGCAAAACGGACGCACGGAAGAAATTATCGGACGTTGGTTCCAGCAGGGCGGAGGCCGCAGGGAGAAGGTTGTCCTGGCTACGAAAGTGTATGGAGATATGAATGACGCGAGTGACGGTCCGAATGCCGAAAGAGGATTGTCCGCTTATAAAATCAGGAGGCATCTCGAAGCTTCGCTCAAACGGCTGCAAACAGACCATATCGAGCTGTATCAAATGCATCACGTAGACCGTAACGTGAGCTGGGACGAGCTGTGGGGCGCGTTCGAGTCCATGGTGAATCAGGGCAAAGTCGGCTATATCGGCTCCAGCAACTTTGCGGGCTGGCATATTGCTGTTGCCCAAGCGGAAGCCAAAGCCCGTCATTTCCTTGGCCTTGTATCCGAGCAGCATCTGTATAATTTGACGGCAAGGCTGCCTGAACTGGAAGTGCTGCCTGCCGCGGAAAAACTCGGCCTTGGCGTCATTCCGTGGAGTCCGCTGGCGGGAGGGCTGCTCGGCCGCAACGCCTTGGCCGGTTCGGGCGCCCGGAGTGCACGTTCCGCCGAGCGGATCGAGAAGCACCGCAGCCAATTGGAGAGATTCGCTGGAGTGTGCAAGGAAATCGGCGAGAAAGAAGACGTCGTCGCCTTGGCATGGGTACTCTCCCATCCGGCCGTCACTGCGCCGATCATCGGACCGAGAACGATCGAGCAGCTGCAGGATTCGCTCCGCGTACCGGAAGTCACGCTTAGCGAAGATACGCTGAAGCAGCTGGACGAGATTTTTCCCGGACCTGGAAAACCCGCTCCTGAGGCCTATGCTTGGTAATCGATTGAAATCTAAGAACCCAAGGGACAACGTTCCCTTGGGTTCTTCTTACGCACGCATACCGTTCCGTTTCCAGGCAATTCTAACCACAGGAGGTGACAATAATGACAGGACGAGACAACAAACCTGATAATGACGGTTCCGCCAGCAACCCGTCTCGGTTGGATCAATTCGGAGACCGGCTTGCTTCCCGGAATGAAGAGGAATTTCTTTCGGCAGCTGAGCAGACATGCGAATCTGAAGACACAGACCGTTAAACCGAATTCTATCAACTGCCTCGCAGGAAAATAAATCCACCTGATAAAAAGTGGATTTATTTTTATTTCATAATATATTCATTGTTTACAATTTCTCATGCAACTTTGCTATAATGACTTAATATGACTATAGACGATAGGGATGGAAGAAAACCAAATGGCATTCGGGATCGACAGAGAAGAACTGACGCAGTGGAAGGACACAGTGACAAAGGGGGAAATCGCGTTTTTGACACACTATTGGCTGGACAAAAGGTTTCCCGGCATCAACACTGTGACAAAAGTCGGCTGCTCGGACCTGGGAAGGCTTTCCCAGTGGTGTGTCTCAAATGGCCTGGACCCCAAGTACATCCACAACCGCCGTCCATTCCCCCATTTTGACCTGATCGGTCCAAAACAAAAGGAAATCCTCATCAAAGAACAATTGTGGGAGCAGCTGCGCAGGTTTAAACTGGTCTAACCCTATTTGTATCTCCCGTATTGCTTGGCAATGGAAAGAATTCGTTTGTACACTCTTTTATCCTTCATCCACTTTATCGGATAAATTTGCGGTCTCGTATTCACTTCCAGAATCCATGTTCTTCCATTCCTATCCAAAGCCACGTCCACACCCAGCTCCCTGAATCCCTTTTTATGACGGTCAAAATTTTGCCCAATGGTGACTCCCAGCCGCTTCAGTGTTCTTTCCCTACGTTTGATCAAGGCGTCTTTAAATCCTGATTTTGACATTGTTGTATGAAAATAGCCAAGTTTACCGCCTTGATGATAGTTTGTAGTGACCTTCTTTGGCTTTCCGATTTTGGTGATAATAGCCGTGCTTACCCATCTTCCCTTATTCGTCTTCTGTACCATGACTCGAGTGTCGAACGGTTTTCCGTCCGTTCTGGCCAGTTGGATTCCCTGCTGGAGCAGAAAGGATCTTCCTTTGGAAAAACGATGCAGCTTCTGGTATAATCCAACCACGGTTGACAAGTGAGATTTTGTTGAATTCAATTGGGTTTGGTATCCTCGCGCTTGTCTCTTGATACGGATGATATCAACACCGCAAGTACCATCCGAAGGCTTAAAATAGATTGTGGAATAAGAGGAAAGCATCGATTTCAAGTTCTTTCTGTTGAACAGCATAGTTCGGGGCACATATTTGCTTAAATTCCTGTGCTTTATGAGCCATTTGGTTTTAACCCATTTGCTTTTCAATCTAGTACTGCTGTACCTGGCCATGAAACACCTCCCGTTTCTTTAAACATACGTAATGCTGCGGGAGCTTGTCACCGCATTTGCCTAAGCAAACCGGGATCCCTGTGATAACCTCCGAAATCATTCCAGCTTCGTTCTTGTTTCTATCCCGCTTCCGGTCACCCTCATCTGCACCCCGCCCTGCCGGTCCGTCCGAAATAGAGCCGCGCCATGCTTCTGAAGCCGATCCACCACTCCCTGACTTGGGTGCCCATAGGAGTTTTTTTCCCCGACGGATATCACGGCCGCAGCCGGATTCCAATATCGGAGCCACTCTTCAGTAGTTGAAGTTTTGGAGCCGTGGTGGGCTACTTTCAAAACATCTATACGGTGTTTAGCAGCAGCGGGTACAGGAGAAGCCACATCGGCGGTAACCCCGGCTTTTTCCCCTAACCCCCTCAAGAGCTCCATCTCCGCAGGTTTTTCCATATCACCAGTGAACAGAAATTTGCTTCCTTTCATTCCCAACAGAAACACGAGCGAAACATTATTTTGTTGATTCAGCGGCTTAATGCCGCCTTTCCCTTCTAACGGATAATAAAAATCAAGCACCGTCTCCGCGCCTTCAGCAAGCCGTATTCCTTTGCCTGCAGGCAGAAGCGGAATCCGCTTGTTCACAGCCGCAGTAAACAGTTTTTCAACGGGGGGAGAAGATTTCAGCGTGCCGTTAAAGACGAACCTGGTCACAGGAAACGTTTGGAGTACAGCCTGCAGCCCTCCCGCATGGTCGTTGTCCTCATGAGTGAGAATGACAGTGTCCAACCTGTGTATGCCGCGCTTTTTCAGCAAAGGTACCACGAGCTTGCGGCCTGCTTCATACGGATCCTTCCTTTGCTTCCACTCCTCGCCGGGCTTGCGGAATACCTGTGTGCCGCCGCCGTCAACAAGAATATGCCTGCCTTCCGGCGTCCGAATGAGTATGCAGTCCCCTTGCCCGACGTCAATAAATTCAACCGTTCCATCCGTATTCCACCGGTCCGGAGTATAGCCGTAAAACAGCAGCAGAAATGTGCACGACACAGAAACCGGCAGCAGCCAGGCACTGAAAAATCGCGACTCCCGGTCACAACCGGCGTAGATTAAGTATATAAAAACATAATACAGCGCGATCCACAAAACAGTGGGTGCAGGCCAAATGGAGGTAAACTCAGTCCAGCCGCTCAGCCGCTCCACGGCGTAGAATATGCCGGAATTCACCTGAGCGACGGCCCATCCCAGCCATTGGCCAACGGTGACGGAAACAAAACCTGTGAGCAGAGCCGCGGTTCCGGCAGGCAGAACAGCCGCGCTGAAAACGGGCACAAACAGCAGATTGGCGGGCAGTGAAAGCAGAGAGAAAGAGTTAAAATAATAAATCGTAATCGGAAAAGAAAGCAGCTGCGCCACAATCGTAACGGATAAAGCCCCGTTCAACGTGCGGTTGGCTACGGGCAGCAGCCTGCTCATCCTGGGGACGCCGATAATAATGCCGACGGTGACCAAGTAGGAGAGCTGGAACGAGATGTCCAGCCAATAGTAAGGATTCCAGACCAGCATCAGCAAAGCTACTGCGGCAGCGATACGGAGCACATCCTTCATCAACCCGCGCCTGGCCAAATAAAGCCCGAGCATAGCCATGATGCCAGCCCTGACGATCGATGGAGAGCCCCCTGTCAACGCAATATAAAACGGTATCGAGCAGATGGCAATCATCATATTGGTTTCTTTGGTCGCCCCCAGCCGACGTGCCACCCACATGAGAGAGCCGACAAACACCGCAACATTGAGCCCGGAGACCGCAAGAATATGGGTTAGACCTAACCGGGAAAACCGGTCAAACAGCGCGGGCTCCACTTCATCCTGCATGCCCAGAAGCATGCTCTTCATAAAGCCCCCCTGCTCCTTGGGGAATACCTGCTCCGTTTTCGCCGCCAAAAGGGTCCTGAAATCGTCATTCCATCTAAGCAGCCGGTTAGAGGAGAAGCTGTCTGAAGACTGGGAAGCTTTCACCTCCTGAGCGCCATTGACGGATAACGTCCAATGAATGCCCTTCAGCCTCAAGTAGCCCCTATAGTCAAAACCGCCAAAATTCCGCGCTTCGGAAGGAAGCTTCAGAGTACCGCCCACCACGGCTTGATCACCTCTTCCCCACTGCGCAGCTAGGGAAACCTCATCCTGGATAAGCAGGCGCACCGAAACCTGTACTTTTTCGTTTAGAGAGTGCATCGATGTCCCGCCCACGCCGGCAGATGTTACCTTCATCACGAACGACGCTTTATCGCCGTCTACACCGACCGGCGAGTCAATTGTGCCTTTTAACTGAACCGGGCTTTCATTGATACTGTTCGCTGCTCCGAAAACGGCGGTAAGCCGGGAAAAGTTGCGGCCGTCATACCAACGGTAGTACAGCAGCGAACTGGCAATGATCATCAAGCTGAGCGACAGGAACAGCAGCCTGCGGTTCATACGGTGACCGATAACAGCCATCAAAGCCGAGAATGCGAAAAAACTCCATGCCCAAATCCAGGGAACATATGCTGCAGCTGCATAACCGCACAACCAAAGAACCGCAGCGCTTACGATGGAAAGATTACGCAATGCAAAGAACCCCCTTTCTTCACGAAAAGAGGTTCTTCCTTCTTTATCCGCATCTAATGGAATTATATAGTATTCACAACATCCGTGCCAGCAGGCGGGCTGTAGCCCACAAGACTTCGGAACTTCATGCCCTTCTGCTCCATCAAGGCCATTACTTTATCGTTGTCTTTCAGATAAGGCCGGTGGTAGACAATTTCCCGGATCCCGCTGTTTGCGAGCATATTGGCGCATGTCCAGCAGGGCTGATCGGTGACATAGACGACAGAGCCTTCGCGGTCCTCTCGGTCGGTAAAAAGAAGCAGATTCTGCTCGGCATGAATGGTACGGATGCATCTCTGCTTCTTCACAATCTCCTCATGGCCGCCTCTGTGTACGATCTCGAATTCCTCCGCAATCATGCAGCCGGCTTCCAAGCAGTCGGGAACTCCCATTGGAGCTCCGTTGTAGGCCGAACCCAGAAGCTTTTTGCCCTGCACCAGCACCGCGCCTACGTGCCTTCGGCCGCATTGGGAGCGAGTGGAAGCCATATAGGCGATATCCATGAAGTAGGTGTCCCAGTCTTTGCGCTGTGTCATGACGAGTCTCCTTTGTGTAAGGAAGGTTTTGTCGAGTCATTTCATTGCTGGCTTGCTTCTATCGCTTGCTTCAAATCAAAAATAATATCGTCAATAGCTTCCGTGCCGATCGATAAACGGATCATGCCCGGCGATACACCGGCTGCGGTCTGCTCGTCTTCCGAAAGCTGCTGGTGCGTCGTGCTGGCCGGATGGATAATCAGCGATTTGGAATCGCCGACATTCGCCAAATGCGAGAACAGCTTCACGGAGTCGATCACTTTGCGTCCCGCTTCCAATCCGCCTTTGATGCCGAACGTCAGGATCGCTCCCTGCCCCTTGGGCATGTATTTCTGTCCCAGCTCAAAACTCGGATGGCTTTCCAGCCCGGCATAATTGACCCATTCCACGGCTTCGTGCCCTTCCAGAAAACGGGCCGTTGCAAGAGCATTGGAGCAGTGCCGTTCCATTCTTAAATGCAGCGTCTCCAGGCCTTGAAGCAGCAGAAACGAGTTAAAAGGCGAAATGGACGCCCCCATATCCCTTAACAGCTGCACGCGGGTTTTTATAATATAAGCGATGGGCCCGACAGCCTCCGTATACACGACGCCATGATAGCTCGGATCTGGCTCGACGAGGCCGGGGAATTTACCCGACGCCTTCCAGTCAAAAACGCCTCCGTCTACGATCACACCGCCAATGGAGGTCCCATGCCCGCCGATAAATTTGGTTGCGGAATGGACCACAATATCCGCTCCGTGCTCAATCGGGCGGCACAAATAGGGGCTTGGGAAGGTGTTGTCCACGATGAGCGGGATGCCGTTCTCATGCGCGATGGCGGCAACGGCGGCAATGTCGAGAACATCCCCCCGAGGGTTGCCGATCGTCTCCGCGTATACCGCTTTCGTCTTCTCATTGATGGCTGAGCGGAAATTTTCGGGATTGCTGGAATCCGCGAATCTCACCGTAATCCCAAGCTTGGGCAGCGTCGTGGAGAACAAATTATACGTACCGCCGTACAAGCTGGATGCGGACACAATTTCGTCTCCGGCACCGGCTATGTTCAGGATGGAATAAGTAATGGCAGCCTGGCCCGAGGCGGCAGCGAGCGCTGCCGGAGCGCCTTCCAAAGCGGCGACCCTTTTCTCGAACACGTCCGTCGTGGGATTCATCAAACGGGTGTAGATGTTGCCGAACTCTTTTAAAGCAAACAGATTGGCCGCATGGTCCGTGTCCCGGAACCCGTAAGATGTGGTCTGGTACAAAGGCACTGCCCTCGACAACGTCGTCGGATCAATTTCCTGTCCGGCGTGCACCGCCAAGGTTTCAAACGACAATTTGCGATCTTCTCCCATTCTGCAATCCTCCCATAACCGGTATATTAGATTGACAAAAGTAAAAATTTTATGTATCGAATACCCAGACAATTTCCATTGTCGCACATTTTTCCGAAAATTTAAAGGTACCGGACAGGTGTTTATGGTTCATTTCTTAAGGCTGTGCTACGGTTATAAAAGGGAGCAGCTTTTCCAGCATTTTGTCGCCGATGCCTTTCACTTCTTTCAGGTCTTCCACGTTGTGGAGCGGGCCGGCTTTAAGCCTGTATTCCACAATCGCTTTCGCTTTGCTTTCGCCGATGCCGGGCAGCTCCTGCAGCTGTTCCACGGTCGCCGTGTTCAGGTTCAGCTTGCGCCTTGGCGCCTCTTTGTTCTTGCTCAAGGGATGATAAGCTTGCTTATCTCCAAGGTAAGGCGGATTACGCACATTTTTCTGTGAATGCTGCGGGAGTTCTGTTTCTTGGGGGTTTGCGCTTCCTTCTGCGGTAACAGGATCCCCAATGACTTCCAGGCTGGCAGATTGGCGATCTTCACCTTGCCCGGCTTGCGGATACCCTGCTTCTGCGCGTTGTTCGGTCTGCGGTTGTCGGGCGCGTTGCACGGGCGGCTGCTTGCCAGTGGCATCTCGACCGTCTGCTGCGGCGGCTTTCGAATTTGTCCCGGCTTGCGTTTCCTCCTTGGCCCCTGCCGGTCCATTCGAATTCTCCAGCAGCTGTTTCATTTCCTGGTTGACGGATTTCCATCCTTTTTCGGGTTTCTCATGTCCCCAGACGCTGAAGCCCACACAACCGGCCAAAACAACCGCAGGCACAACTGCCGGCAGAATCAGTTTCCATTTTAAAGTCAAATTATTATTCTCCTCCTCATATGTTCAGTTTGTTAAAGCTGGTGCTGTGTTTGCTCCTTTTTTCAGCAAGGGTTAGGAATGGAGTGTCCCCTGCAGTCATATAGTTGAAAGAACATAGTTCGGGATTTTCCCGCAAGCAAAAGTATAAAGGAGGGATCATAATGAAGGTCGGATTTATCGGCACGGGCAGCATGGGCAGTATATTGATCGAAGCCTTCATCCAGTCCGGGGCTTTGAACCCCGAGGACATTATTGCAAGCAACAGGACTGCAAGCAAAGTGGAGCGTCTGGCTGCGGCCTATCCGGGCTTACGGACAGCCCCCTCGAATATAGAGATTGTGCCCCAGAGTGGCATCATTTTCCTTTGCGTAAAGCCGGTCGAATATAAAAATGTGCTGGACGAAATCCGCAGCGTTGTGCAGCCGTCCCAAATCGTCATCTCCATTACGAGCCCCGTCTTGATCGAACAGCTGGAGGACCAGCTTCCCTGTAAAATTGTCAAAATGATCCCAAGCATCACCAATTTCGTATTAAGCGGAGCGACCTTATGCATCCACGGCAGCCGGATGTCTGCCAAGGATATCGACCGGGTAGAGAACCTGCTCGGGTATATCAGCGCGCCGATCCGAATTGCGGAGCAGAACACCAGGATCAGTTCCGACCTGTCAAGCTGCGGTCCCGCTTTTCTCGCTTTCTTCCTGCAAAAATTCATCAGCGCAGCCGTGGAAGAAACCGGCATAAGCTATGAAGAAGCGACCCAGCTTGCCAGTGAGATGATCCTCGGAACAGGCAAACTGCTTACAACCGGAGGCTTTACCCCCGCCGCGCTGATGAGGCGTGTCGCCGTGCCCGGCGGCATTACAGCGGAAGGTCTCCGTATGATGGAGCATGAGCTTGACGGGGTTTTTAACCAGCTCGTACGCGCCACACACGCTAAATATGATGAAGAACTGGAAAAAGTGCGGATTAAGCTGTACGGCCATGAAACTAACCCCGCAAAGTAAAGCCTGCCCGGCAACAGAAAAGGGCCTAATTATTACATTAAGCCCTTTCCTGATGTCAGTTTATCCGACTACAATGTTGACCAGCTTGCCTTTGACCGCGATCACTTTGCGCACCGTTTTGCCGCCCATAGCTTCGCGCACCTTATCCAGCTCCAGGGCCAGCGCCTGCATATCCGCTTCATTCATCTCTTTGGACACCATGGCGCGGTCTGCGATTTTGCCGTTTACCTGCACGACGATTTCCACTTCATTATCCACTGTCCATGCTTCGTCGTAGTTTGGCCAAGGCTCGTAGGTGATCGACTCGTTATGGCCGAGCTTCTGCCAAAGCTCCTCAGCAATATGCGGAGCGATCGGGGACAGCATCTGCACGAAATTTTCCATTGCCGCCTTCGGCAGTTCATTTTGCTTATAGGCGTCGTTGACGAAAATCATCAGCTGCGAGATCGCCGTATTGAAGCGCTGCGCTTCGAAATCCTCGGTAATTTTCTTCACGCTGCGGTGCCAGGTCCTCTTGAAAGCATCGTCGCCTTTTGCATCGGCACTGATTTTCTCGTTCAGCCAGCCTTCCTCATTGACGAACAGCCGCCATATCCGGTTCAAGAAACGGTACGAGCCCTCGACGCCGTTCGTATTCCATGGCTTCGTCGCCTCCAGCGGCCCCATGAACATTTCGTACATCCGCAGCGTGTCCGCTCCGTATTCGTTTACGATTTCATCGGGATTCACGACGTTGCCGCGGGATTTGCTCATTTTCTCCATGTTCTCGCCGAGAATCATGCCTTGGTTCACCAGCTTGTGGAACGGCTCCTTCGTCTTGACGATGCCCATATCGTAGAGCACTTTATGCCAGAAACGCGCGTACAGCAGATGCAGCACCGCGTGCTCGGCGCCGCCGATGTAAAGGTCGACAGGCAGCCATTTCTCCTGCAGCTCCCTGGACACGAGCTCCTCCTCGTTGCGGGGGTCGATGAATCGCAGGTAGTACCAGCAGCTTCCCGCCCACTGCGGCATCGTGTTTGTCTCGCGCCGCGCTTTCATGCCGGTTTCCGGATCCACCGTGTTGACCCAGTCCGTCACATTGGCCAGCGGGGACTCGCCCGTTCCGGAAGGCTTGATGTGGTCTACGTCCGGCAGCAGAAGCGGCAGCTGATCTTCAGGCACCGGCTTCATCGTGCCGTCTTCCAGATGCAGGATCGGAATCGGCTCGCCCCAATATCTCTGGCGGCTGAACAGCCAATCTCTAAGGCGGTACGTGACTTTACCGTGCCCTTTGCCGGTTTCTTCAAGCCACTCGATCATCCTGGCGATCGCCGCTTCATTATTCAACCCGTTCACAGGTCCGGAGTTTACATGCTCCCCGTCGCCTGCATAAGCTTCTTCCTGCACATTGCCGCCCTGTACAACTTCCACAATCGGAAGGTCGAACTGCCTGGCGAACTCCCAGTCCCGCTGGTCGTGTCCCGGAACCGCCATAATCGCCCCCGTGCCGTAGCCGGCAAGCACATAATCCGCGATCCAGACCGGGATCCGGCTTCCGTTCACAGGGTTTACCGCATATGCTCCGGTGAATACGCCGGTTTTGTCCTTGGCCAAATCGGTGCGCTCCAGGTCGCTCTTGCGAGCCGCTTTCTCCTGGTAGTCCCGGACTGTGGCTTCCTGCCCGGCGGTTGTTATTTGCGCCACCAGTTCATGCTCCGGGGCCAATACGCAATAAGTCGCTCCGAACAGCGTATCCGGACGGGTAGTGAACACCGCGAGATGGGCGTCGTGGCCATCCAAGGCAAACTTCACTTCGGCGCCGGTCGACTTGCCGATCCAGTTGCGCTGCATATCCTTGATGCTTTCGGACCAGTCCACCTCTTCCAGATCCTCCAGCAGCCTTTCGGCATAATCCGTAATCTTCAGAATCCATTGGCGCATCGGCCTGCGGATGACGGGATGACCGCCGCGCTCGCTTTTTCCGTCGATGACCTCTTCATTCGCCAGAACCGTACCCAGCGCAGGGCACCAGTTGACCGCCACTTCGTCGACATAAGCCAGGCCGCGCTTATACAGCTGCAGAAAAATCCACTGCGTCCATTTGTAATATTCGGGATCGGTCGTGCTGATTTCACGGTCCCAATCGTAGGAGAAGCCCAGAGATTTGATCTGCCGGCGGAAGTTGTTGATGTTCTTCACGGTAATTTCCCGCGGATGCTCCCCGGTGTCCAGCGCATGCTGCTCGGCGGGCAGGCCGAACGCGTCCCAACCCATCGGATGAAGAACGTTGCAGCCTTTCATCCTTTTGTAACGGGAGACGATGTCCGTTGCCGTATACCCTTCCGGATGGCCTACATGCAGCCCTGCCCCGGATGGATAAGGGAACATATCCAAAGCGTAAAACTTCGGAAGGCTGTCGTTATCCAGCACCTTGAACGTCTTGTTCTCTTCCCAATGCTTCTGCCATTTCGGCTCCAATGCTTGCGGGTTATACCCCTGAGTTTCTTTCGCTTGTTGTTCGTGTGACATGTAAAAAGCCTCCTTGCGGCCCATTCTCCGCATCTTCGTATTTCCATGACAACAAAAAAACCCCGCATCGCTAGCGCAACGGCTAGGGACGAGAGGTTTGTTATTCCCGTGGTACCACCCTAGTTAACAGCAGGCGTACTTCGCCCCTGTTCACTCTTTCCCTTAACGCGGGTTTACGATCCGGCTAGCATCCGCTGCCTTCGCGGACGGTCACCTTCTGGCTCCAAGGCGAGTTCGCTTCTTTCGTCTGCCGGTTTCCACCCTTTCCGGCTCTCTGCAAGACGCTCCAAAAGCTACTAATCCTTTTCGTTGCCGTGGTTCATTTGTGTTTCGATTATATGCAAAATAACGGTGCCGTGTCAAGTGCCGTCCGCCTATGTCAGATTCGAATAGAAAAACGACAAGATCGTGCATATATTTTAACACGGCGGTTTCATATACTAGACTTGTGCAATGGAAATCAGGACAGGGGGAGCAACGCAATGTTGAATAAATTGAACGTTACGGTATGGAATGAGCACCGCCATGAAAAGAAGAACGAAAAAGTAAGAGCCGTTTACCCTAACGGGATCCACCAAGCGATCGGTGAAGGGCTGACAGGCGATGTCAATGTCCGCTACGCCACTTTGGACGAGCCCGAACACGGTCTGACCGAAGAGGTGCTGAACAGCACGGATGTGCTGGTCTGGTGGGGCCACACGGCCCACGGCGAAGTTCAGGACGAAATCGTGGAGAAAGTATTCAACCGCGTCATGCATGGAATGGGACTGATCGTGCTGCATTCGGGTCATTTTTCCAAAATTTTCAAAAGACTGATGGGTACTTCCTGCGACCTCAAGTGGAGGGAAGCCGGCGAGAAGGAACGGCTGTGGGTCGTATCCCCGGGCCATCCTATCGCGGAAGGCATAGGAGAATATATCGAGCTGGAGCATGAAGAAATGTACGGGGAGCACTTTGATATTCCGCAGCCGGACGAGCTTGTGTTCGTTTCCTGGTTCGAAGGCGGAGAAGTGTTCCGCAGCGGCTGCACCTACACCAGAGGCCAAGGCAAGATCTTCTACTTCCGTCCGGGCCACGAAACCTATCCGACTTATTTCAATGAGAGCGTTCGCCGCGTGATAGGCAATGCTGTTCAATGGGCCGCGCCCAGCACTCGGGAATATCCGAAGTATGGCAATGCTAAGCCTTTGGAAATCATCAGATCCGAAGATCCTGCAGCGGTGAAGTAAGAGCCAGTCCGATCTGACCGCAAACGTATTAACTCTTTATTTCACTTGAGCCATAATATCGGCCGGTGCGGCTGTTCAAGCTGCATCGGCTTTTCCGGTTTCTAAGGAGTCCGCCGCGTAACGGGATGATCTCAACCGCCTATCTGCGTTCCCGTGGTAGTTTGTCAGCCTATGCATCTAAATAAGTCCCGCTGACATAGCCGTGTAGAGTGTCAATCCATAGCTTCGTTCAAAAGCGCCATGTGGATATGGTCCTGCCATTTGCCGTTGATTTTCAAATATTTGCGCGCCAGCCCCTCCTGCTGGAATCCCAGCTTCTGCACCAGCCGCATAGAAGGCTCATTGCCCGGAATAATGTTCGCTTCAATCCGATGCAGCTTCAGCTCCTGGAAAGCATAATCTATAGCCGCTTGCAGCGCTTCCGTCATATACCCTTGATTGGCTTCGTTCTCATCGATTTTGTAACCCAGATGGCACGATTGAAAGACGCCGCGGACGATGTTCGAAAGTCCTATATTTCCGATCGCTCGGGACATCCCCTCTGCTTTTTTAAACAGCCACCAGCGAACCATCTGCCCGCGGATCATAGCTTCCATTTCCGTCTGCAGAATGTCGGCCTGCACCCCCGCACTAAAAAAGCTTTCTTCCCTCAAAGGTTCCCAGGGCTCCAGAAATTTGCGGTTCCGCCGGTAAAATTCAACCACGACCCGGGTCTCGCTTTCATCAACCGTTTTTAAAATCAGACGTTCCGTCTCCAGGTCCGCACCCTTAACAATCACCGGTATTCCTCCTTCTTTCATAGAAAAACAGGAAACCCTGCCCTTACGAGCAGAGTGAGCCTTCTTATGTACCAGGCTTGTGGCCAGCCATTCATCTTTTTATCGCCGCTACAAAGATGCGTCTGGTATCCTCCGTCGGCCGCTCCCATGTAAAATCCGAATAGCAGAAGGTATCCGTAAACCCTGCTTCCGACAGAGCCGATTTGACCCATTCAAGAGGATAAGCTCTTTGCTGATGGTACTCCACAAATTTGCGGTACCGCTCAGGGGCCGAGGCGTTATCCAACGCGAAAATGGTCAGTGCGTGCTCGATTTCGGTCCTATCCTCATCGTAATCGCAGGTCCATATGTAAGCCAGTCCATCCTCGTCATAGACGAAAGGCTGTTGTTCAAAGTATGACTCCAATTGGACGGCCGCATGCATATCGAACAAAAAAAGCCCTCCCGGCTTCAAGCCGGCATAGACTCGTTCAAAGGCGCTTTTCCAATCCTCTTCTTCCAGCAAATAGTTCAGGCAGTCGCAGAACGAAATAACGCAGTCGGCAGGCTCGCTCCATTCCCATTCTCTCATATCCTGATGCAGCCAGGTGACGGAGCCTTTGAAGGCTTTGCCTGTGAGCCCCCGCAGCCGCTCCGTCTTATCGTGCGCGATCGACAGCATGTCCTCGGAAAGGTCGATTCCGATCACCTGATACCCGGCTTGCGCCAAAGGGATCGCGAGGCTGCCCGTGCCGCATCCCAGATCCACTATGGTGCGGGGCTTTTCGAATTTCGCGAAGCTCTCTTCAGCAAATTTCAGCCACTCCCTGTAAGGCATATCAGCCATCAGACGGTCATAAACATAGGCGAATTGGCGGTACGACATCATTCATCGCCTCCGCCCGTACGCTCTTCTTTCTTCAGATAAGTCCAGCTTCCTTGTTGAGTAACCAGACCTTCCTTCATCAGCTTGCCTAAAGCTCTCTTGAAAGCGGACTTGCTGAAGCCGAACCGCTGCTTGATCAGATCGGCCGGCGTTTCGTCCGAATAAGGCATCGCCTGGTTAGGCCGATCCTTGAGGAAAGCAAGCAGCGTTTCCGCGTCTTCGCCCATGCTGAGCTGTTTGGCCGCCCTCATCGAAAGGTTGACTTTCCCGTCTTCACGTATAAAAATAACCCGGGCCCGCACCTGCTCACCCAAACGGAGCATCCGTGTACGTTCAGTGGAATGAATAAGTCCGATCACCCCGAACCCGACCACTCCTCCGTCGCATACGACGAAGCTGCCCATTTGCAGCGGCTTATAAACACGGCATTCGACCCATTGGTTCAACCAGGACGCAGGAGCTTCGAAACAAAGCGGCACCAGCTCCCGCTCACCGGCCCATCTAGCGATCAAGCGGCCTTGACGGTCATGGTCCATGGTCACGAATACTTTG
This sequence comes from Paenibacillus sp. JCM 18996, assembly GCF_055392555.1. Classification (NCBI taxonomy): domain Bacteria; kingdom Bacillati; phylum Bacillota; class Bacilli; order Caryophanales; family Paenibacillaceae; genus Paenibacillus; species Paenibacillus sp. JCM 18996. The sequence goes on along the minus strand of NZ_AP043884.1, from coordinate 433,862 downwards.
TCGCCAATGACAGGACGCAATTCCTCGAACTCCGGAACTTCATTTTTTGGCAGCAGCAGGTTCCGTCCCAGCCCCATCTCCAAAAAACAGCCCAACCTGGAATTGACATCGACCACTTCCAGCAGCCCAACCTGTCCCAAGGTGAGAAGTGGCTTTTTCATTGTAGCGGCGAGCCGGTCCTGCGTATCATGGAACAGAAAAACTTCAACCGCGTCGCCCGGTTTGACCGAACCTTCCGCCTCGCTGTAGTGCAGCAGAACATCCTGGCTGCCGTTAGTGAGAAAGTAGCCGTTTGGAGGAACTTCCCTGTCGACTGTCAGCTGTGTTACGCGGCCCGCTTCCAGCTTCATACCCGCTCCACAACCTTCGCGTCGGACCACAAACGCTCGATATTGTAATATTCCCTTTCATCCCTATGGAATACATGAACAACCACGTCGCCGATATCCACAAGCACCCATCTAGCAGTATCGAAGCCTTCTACGCCCCGTACGGTGGCCCCGTTTTTTTCCGCTTGTTTCTTGGCTTCCGAAGCGATTGCCTGAACCTGGGTTTCCGAGTTCCCGTGGCAAATAATATAATAATCCGAGACCAGGGAAATTCCAGTCAGGTTCAGAGTCGTTACATTCATCGCTTTCTTGTCTTCTACCGCATTCACGACAACATTCATTAATTGTTCGGGAGATATGCTCATCAAATTCCTCCTTATAAAAAAATTATGATAGCCGTACACTTACTTTTCCTGCCGGATTTCCATTATAAGGCTGTTTCTCGCCAAAACCGTAAGCGGGTATATTCTTTTTCCATGCTGCAGTAAAAAGCGGATGGTATTATCGAAAGCTGCTATCAAAGCCTGGTTCAAGTCCGCTTCAGCCAGCTGTCTGACCTCGCCCACTCCTGGAAAGTCCCTGCCGGGCTCAATATAATCGGCGAGCCAGAGCACCTTGTCCAGCAGCGTCATGTTCTCGCGTCCGGAGGTGTGATAGCGGATGGCATCCAGCACTTCGCGGTCCTGGATCCCGAAGTCCCGCTCCGCTACAAAAGCGCCCGCTTGCGCATGCCAAAGCTCCTTATCGTATTCAAGCAAGTCAAGCTGCGCCCCGCTGTTTTTGACCGCCTCCGCTTGTTTGCCGACCGGCCAGTATTTGCAGGTATCATGCAGTACCGCGGCGACATCGGCTTTGGAGGGATCCGCTCCGAACCGTTTAGCCAGCTCGGCCGCCGACTCCATTACTCCCAGCGTATGCTGCCATCTTCGTTCCGGCATGTGCCGCTTTACAGCTTCCATCAGCTTTTCACGATTCATATAGACGGTGCTCCTTTATATATTGCCTCACGGGTTCCGAAACTAAATAACGGATTGAGAGACCTTGGGTTAACCGCTCTCTGATCTTCGTGGACGAAATGTCAATCATCGGCATGCCCACAATCGTCACCCGTTCTTCGATAGCTTCTGTGAGGTTGGTCATATCAATGGAATACCCGGGCCGCTGCAGTCCTATAAAATAAATATATTGTATGATTTCATTGATTTTAAACCAGTTCGGCAGAAACTCCACCATATCCGCACCGATTATATAAGCAAAATCGATACCCGGTTCCTGGCTGCACAGAAGCTTGACCGTATTCACCGTGTAGGATGTGCCGCCTTGCCGCAGTTCCAAATCGCATGCCCGGAAGCAAGGATGGTCCTCAATCGCTTTATTCACCATTTCCCAACGTCGGGCAGCAGATGCAGCCGGCAGATGGCTTTTGTGCGGGGGGACATGAGTGGGCATAAACCACACCTCGTCCAGCTTCGCTCCGACTCTCGCCTGCTCCGCGGCCACCAGGTGGCCGTAGTGGATCGGATCGAATGTGCCTCCCATAATCCCAACCTTCATATTACCCTCACCTCAAATCCCCCGAGCCCCGAAAAGCTCTAGCATCGGCAATACTTATTACCCGTAAATCAGGGGAGTTCAATCTGTTTATGGTCTTTTGACTCTTTGTACAGAATAATCGTCTTGCCGATGATCTGGACGAGCTCGGACCCCGAGCCTTCGGCGAGCTGCTCCGCCACTTCGGAACGGTCATCGTCATTATTGCTCAGAATCGACACTTTGATCAGCTCTCTCACTTCAATGGCTTCTTCGATGTGCCGGATCAGATTGTCGTTCACCCCGCCTTTGCCCACCTGGAAAATCGGATCCAAATGATGGGCCAGCGAACGAAGATGCCTTTTTTGCTTGCCTGTCAGACTCATTATGCTTGCTCCTCTGTAAAAGATTGTTCCACGGCTTGCCTCATCGCTTCCACGGGCGCAGGTACACCGGTCCAATACTCGAATGCGTAGGCGCCCTGATAGATGAACATGCCGAAGCCGCTGTGAATCATCGCTCCCCGTTCCTGCGCTTCCCTAAGGAATCGGGTCACCGGGGGATTATAGATAAGATCGCTGGCCGCCATGCCTTCGCGCAGAAGTGCAGTGTCCATTGGAAGCTCGTCAACGGCCGGGTGCATGCCCGCAGATGTTGTATTAATGACAAGGTCGACCCCCTGCATATTGTCTGCAATTTGGTCCAGCCCCATCCCGGCACAATCGCTCAACGATGACAGCTCGTCAGCCAGTTCCACTGCTCTGTCCCTGGTACGGTTGGCGATCCGGATGCAGGCCGGACCTTCTTTAGCCAGGGCGTACGTGATGCCTCTCGACGCTCCCCCGGCTCCGATCACCAGAATATGCTTTCCCGCGAGGGAAATGCCCGTCTCTTCCTTCAGCGAACGCACATATCCAATGCCGTCCGTGTTATATCCGATCAGCCGTCCGCCATCATTGACAATCGTATTGACGGCTCCAATGACGCGTGCTCCTTCGTCGATTTCGTCCAAATACTTCATCACTTCCTCTTTGTGGGGAATCGTGACGTTAATTCCGCGGAAATTCAGCGCCCTAACGCCTTTCACCGCAGCCTCTAAATTGGCGGGAAGCACGTGGAATGCAGCATACAGGCCGTTGATTCCCGTTTCCATAAAAGCCCGATTCAGCATAACCGGCGATTTCGAATGCTTGACCGGATCCCCAAAAACTCCATACATTACCGTGCGGGTGTCTACTTTCCCCATTTTCCCTCGGCTCCCCCCATAAGAAAACCTCTGCCCGAGCCCTTTAAAAAATGAGCGGCCGCGATTTAAAGGCCACCATTCCTGATAAAAAAAGTTTAACGTTAAGAATAACCTAAGCAAACAATTACCTTAGATCAGCGTATCCCTCACGGCTACCTTGATGCCTTTCGGCACATGGACGGCCAGTTCCGCTCCGGCAGTGCTGTTGATTTTGATCCATCCCAGGCCTGAAATAAGGATATCCCGGTTCTGTCCTTTCGGGATAGTAAAAGCGATTCTTATGAGCTTGGGCAGAAGCTCCAACTCCTCCTTGCCCGGCGGCGCCAGCAGCTCCCCCTTATGCTCGTCATACAGCTCGTCCGCCCGCTCCAGCTTGGTGCGGTGTATGGTTAACGCGGTAGCGGTGTAGCAGGTAAAAGACTGCCTTTCCCCTTTTATGAAATCGAAACGCGCCAGGCTCCCGAAGAACAGCGTCTGCCCCTCGTTCAGTTGAAAAACAACAGGCTTCATCTCGCGGTCCGGCATGATCGTGTTCAGGCTGCGTTTAGGAACAATCTCCGTCATCCTGTGGGAATAAACAATACCCGGCGTATCGATGATAAATTTGCCGTCGTCCAACGGAATTTTCACCAAATCCAGCGTCGTTCCCGGATAGGGTGAGGTCGTAAGCTCGGAATCAAGGTCGCTGTAGTCGCTGATCAGCCGGTTAATTAACGTCGATTTCCCCACATTCGTGGCGCCGACCACATACACGTCTTTGCCCCTGCGGTATCGGGCTATGTCATCGATCACCCGCTCGAATCCCATGTTTCGCTTTGCGCTGCACAGCACGATGTCCACAGGCTTCAGCCCGTTCTCTTTGGCCTGTTTCTGGGCCCAGTTCTTCAACCGGTTGAGGTTCGTCGATTTCGGCAGAAGGTCGATTTTGTTGACAACGAGCAGGACGGGATTGCTGCCGACGAATCTGGACAGCCCTGCGATCACGGACCCTTCGAAATCGAATATATCCAGGATATGGACCACTAGGCTGTCTGTGTGCCCCACATGAGTGAGCAGCTTTACGAAGTCCTCTCCGTCCAGCATAATGCCGGACACCTCGTTGTAATTTTTGATGCGGAAACACCTCTGGCAAATGATGGGATCCCGCTCCAGCGCCTTGGCCGGCACATAGCCCAGCCGGTCCGTGTGCTCCGTTTGCAGCTTGACGCCGCAGCCCGCGCAGTTCTGTTCTTGTATCTGTGGTTCCGTCATAAATTCCTCCAGGCTCACTTGTTCTGTTTCATCCACTGAAGCGCAAATTTCTCGATTTTGCGGTTGATTTTGGTCAAAAATCCTTCGTCCCCCAGCGAAATCGGCTGTACAAGAATCGTAAACAACCCCATCAAATTGCCGCCAAGGACGTCCGTCAGCATCTGGTCTCCTACAACGACGACTTGATGAGGCTGCAGATTCATTAATTTCAATGCTTTGTGAAAAGCCGCGTTGGTAGGCTTCCTGGCGCTGTAGATAAAAGCGATGGATAAAGGCGTCGCAAATGTGGATACGCGGCCGTGCCTGTTGTTGGATACGATCACGACTTCGTATTCGAGCTGCTGGACGACTTTCAGCCATTCGATGAGCTCTGGTGTGGCGTGCGGATCTTTCGCGCCTACCAGCGTGTTGTCGAGATCCGTTATAATGCCGCGGATTCCTTGCGCTTTCAAAGCATGCAAATCGATATCAAACACCGTATTGACCTGCTGACGAGGAATCAGCTTATTGAACACACCGTTCACCCCTGTACGTAAGGACATTTTTGACATAAATAGAAGAAAAGAAGCCCCAACCGGAGCCTTCTATTCTGGTTAATCTATAAACTCCAGTTTCACCGAAAAAGGCGCTTCATGCTCTGGCGCAATCCCCTGCCTACTGATGGTACTTCAGACAAACTATACCATACTGCCTCCTTCCTTGCAAAACGCTCCGGAAAAACACGCAAAGCGCTTTTCTCAGGAAGCCTGAAAGAAACGCCTTATGGCGCAGCAGATCGGGCTTATGGGGTCTGACCACCCGCCGTGCAACTCCGCTACATGTTCGTCTTCAATTTATCCACGATACGGGCTGCATGGAGCCAGTCCTGCTCCGTGATGGAAGCATTGCCGTATTTAGCTTTTTCGAACAAAGCGAGCATCTGCTCCAAATCCGCCCTGAGCTGCCTGTTCCCGGCAATCCAGCGCTTCACCGCTTCCCGTACCGTCTCATGCTCTTCGCGGATGTATCCCCTGCTTCGGCTCACGCGCAGCATCTTTTCGCATTCCACAATGACTTTCTGCCTGTAATTGAAAGCTTTTTTCGCGGTAAACCATGCGCCGACAGTGTGCGTGAAGCCGAAGTACCACACTGCCGCTGCCGCAAACGCCGCAAGCACTACCGCCGAAGCCGCATAAATCCAGCCATTGTAGTCGTCTTTCTTCTTCTCCGGGAGAGCGGGAGCGGCAGTGACAGGCTCGGTTTTCATGTCCGCGGCGGGCTCGGAAGGAGCGGTCGTGAGCGGAACCGTAAAACCGGCGGTGGGCTCAAACTGCAGCCAGCCGATGCCTGAGAAATATACCTCCGCCCAGGAATGCGCATCGGAGTTCCGTACCGTGTAATTACCCGGACCTGAGCCCACGGACGCCTGCGGATCCTGGAATTCTCTTGAGTATTGGTCCTGGATCCGCTCCCCAGGCGCGTAGCCCTTCACCCAGCGGGCCGGCAGGCCGACTGAACGTGCCATGACGACCATAGCCGAGGAATAATAATCACAGTAACCCTCCTTGATTTCAAACAGGAAACGGTCTACAAAATCCCTGGAGACTCCTTTGGACAAATCAGGCTTGTTATTGTATGGAAATTTGGTTTTCAAATACTGCTCAAGCGCCTTCGCTTTCTCGTAAGGCGTATCGTAAGGGGAGGTGATGTCCTCAGCCAGCTGTTTTACCCTGACGGGCAGGTCTTGAGGAAGCTGAAGAGCATCGTTGAACTCACCGCGGTTTAACGCATCCATCGGCACCGTCTTCAGGATGTCTTCGTCGATGACGGGAACTTTGGAAACAAGGGTATATTGGTTGATGGGCTCCTTCTTTCTCACCCTAATCTCAGCCTGCCGGGGTACCCACACAAAGCTGTCAAAATTGTCCGTCGTGCTGTTCACACTTTCCAGCCTGCTTATAGGCGACGCTCCGAACAAGACGGGATAAGGATAAGGCTCCTCCCCGGTAAACATAAATGTTTGCTTGACTTCTACCGTTTTCAGCCTTGAGCCTGGCGTGCGGTGATCTCCCGGAAGCACGTTATCCGGCATGATGCCCACGGAAGACGCCCGGCGGTCAAGCAGAGAAGGCTCCCATCCTCTACCAGTGTAGTTGGAACGGGTTTCACCCCGCCAATAGCTTTTATCCGAGGTGCTTACCGTCATTACCGGTGTGTAATCAAAATTAAAGCCGCCGCCGAGCGCCTGGTCGTTGCGGCTGTAACCGGAGCCGGTTTCCTGCTTGGACAGCGGGGCCACTTCATAGCCTTTTCCCGTCGTGAACGCAACTCCCTGGCCCTTCATCGCCCTCCATGCGGAATAGGGATCGGTCAGGAGCGGACGGATTTCGGGCGCCAGCGATCCTGCCACAATAGTAAAGGTGACCAGCGCGGCTACAGGCACGGCAATAGACAAAGGATATTCCGAGAGGGACTGCCAGCCCCGCGGCGCCTTGCGTTTAAGTCCCTGGAAATGGGATACGGCCACAAGGAACAATCCGGAGAACAGGATCATGGCCATCTGCTGCCACAGAATAAGAATGGAAAAAGAATCCCGGACCGCAAACGCCAGCACGCTGACAAGGATAAGGGTATAAATTCTCCATTTTACGCCGACCCACCAGATCGTCAGCAAATAAAGGACACAGGCCACAAGGCCAAACCACAAATAAGGGGTCAAGCCGAGCACATTGGCGGTGACAAAATCCAGGATAGATCGCCCGCTTGGAGAAATCCAGTGAAAATTCAGCAGAGCCGCGGAAATCCAGATCACGGAAGCGACATGAAGAATCCCTCGCAAGCTGTAATGGATAAAAGGGATAATATGAATCAAGAAGGTGATGAGGAGTGTATACTCTACGATCCTGACAGTTTCAGGCAGCCACAGTCCATCCTCTTTGGATATCCAATAAACGAACTGCAGCAGGAAAATGCCGGTGAACAAGGCGGTCAGCCTCCGCTCCCATTCGAAAATAAACAGCCGGCTCCACAGACTATTTCCTTCGTTCATGCGTAACGTCCCCCCAACACTATCGGCAGATCCTGCAGCGAGCGTATCGAATAGCCTGCGATGCCTCTTAAGGCGAGCACCTGCAGCCACTGTTTGTCGCTTGAACTTCCATGCGACAGCCATAAATGGCAAGGATTCATCTGCCGCTGCTTAATCCAGTTTAACGTTTGGAGCATCGCTTCTCCGCGCTGGGGAGAGACGATGGCGACGAACGTGCCCGGCTGCAGGAAAGGCGCCCGGTCTTTCAAAATTTGCAGCGGGGTGCGCGCTCCGTCGGCCTCCACTCCGATAAGGTGGTTCATTACCGTCATTTGACGGGATCCGTTCCTCCGCGGTTCGTGATAAAAATGATCAGAGCCCACCGACAGCAGCCCGAGCGCTAACTCCCTGTTCGTGCTGTATTGGAACATGGATGCAGTGACTGACACCGCAAGCTCAAAAATCTCTCCGTTCATATAGGAGGATTGGGCGCGGTCCAGCAGAAACACGGTTTTGGGCAGGGATTCCCTTTCGAATTCCTTCGATTTCCAGGTACCCGTCTTGGCCGTCGCATTCCAATGGATCCTCGACAACCGGTCGCCATAGATATATTCCCTAACTCCGTTAAGCTGGGTCGTTTCGCGATAAGCCCTTGTCGAGGCGGAATGGTGGCTCGTTCCATTAAGCAGCTGGTGGAGCTGCTTCCATTCCTTGATCGCAACGGTTTGAGGCAGCACGGCTACGGAATAAGGCAGCTCCAAGGCCGCTTTGTGCTGGAACAGTCCAAACACGTCCTCCGTAGAGCATTCCGTCCCCGCAAAATGATAAAATCCCCTGCGAAGCGGAGGAGTCGTATACTCCAGCTCGCCCCTTCTCTTCCAATCCGGGACCAGCGACGCTTCAAAAACACGGGCTTCGCCATTCTTGCGGACCAGACGGTCTTTTACAAAAATATAAGGAATCGGCCAAAAGCCGGGTACTTGCAGGCTCATCCTGACGGTCAGCGAAGTCCCCGCCTCAAGCGCCATCTCGTTATCCGGAAGAGCGATCTCCCTCACGGCCTGGGTCTTTTTGATGCCGCTCCATTTGCCCAGAAGCAGGTAGACGCTGAGGATGGTCACAATCGCAAACAGAACGGACGCCATTTTTCCACCCTGGAACAATAAAAAACAAAGCGAGCTAAAAAATACAGCCAGTACGATCCAAAACTGCGGGGTGAATTTTTCCCTCTCTGACAAAGAATCCAATATATAGCTTCTCATAGGATCACTTCTCCAATCGGACGGGCACTTTCACCTGCTGGAAGATCGATTGCAGAACAGAAGGAACGGTAGCTCCTTCCATACGCGCTTCGGAATGAAGCAGCATCCGATGGCCGAAGACGCTGGGCGCCAAAAATTTGATGTCGTCCGGAATGACGTAATCCCTGTTCTGGATGAAAGCATAGGCTTTTGCGGCGTGCACCAGAGCCAGAGTGGCCCGCGGGCTGACCCCGAGATAGATGGAAGTGTGTTCTCTAGTTCTTCGGGCTATGGATACAAGATAAGAGGCGATAGCGTCGTCCAGGTGAACTTCCTTCACTTTTTGCTGTGCGGCAAGAATTTCGCGCGTATCCGCGACGGGCTCGAGACTTTCCAGCGGATGCGCCTTTCTTTGCGAGAAAATCATCTCTTTCTCCGTGGCTTCATCGGGGTAGCCGAGACTTATCTTCATCATAAAACGGTCCAGCTGAGCCTCCGGCAGAGTGTAGGTTCCCTCAAAATCTATCGGATTCTGCGTCGCCAAAAGCAGAAACGGAGACGGCAGTACATGCGTCTCTCCGTCTACCGTAATATGGCTCTCTTCCATCGCTTCCAGCAGGGCGGATTGCGTCTTTGTCGTGGCCCTATTGATCTCGTCGGCGAGCAGTATATTGGTCATTACCGGACCCGGGCGGAAAATAAAGGCCTCCGTCTTGGGATGATATATGGAAACCCCGGTGATATCGGTAGGAAGCAGGTCAGGATTGCACTGTATACGGCGGTATTCGCCTTGGATCGATTTTGCAAGCGCTTTGATCAGGACGGTCTTCCCGGTTCCGGGTACATCTTCAAGCAGCACATGACCTCCGGCGAGCAGAGCGGTTAAAAGCAGGGTAATCTCTTCGGATTTGCCCAGAATGCACGATTGCAAATTATTTTTCAGCAGCTGTATCATTTGAAGTTCCTGTTTTACGGTGGCGGTCATTCCGTTCCCTCCTGTATATCCTGCTAAGTCTCTCAACCTGTAAAAAAGTTGGATAGACATAATACCATTTTACAAGAATGAAAAAAAGGAGTATAGATGTAAAAATTATCAAATTGTTTGTGAACTTCCACAGGTGGAATGATCAATTTCGCCGGGATGTAAAAAGGTCCCGTGGGCGGGTGGGGTTGGGCGGCGGCGGTAGGGACGGGGAGGAGGCGGAGCGCGGAAGCGATCATGGAGGAGACCAGGCAGTGGCATCGGTGGGGGGAAGCGAGGCCGGGGACGGGGCGGGGATTTGGGCGGGGATGTTTGCGTGGCGGAACCCGGCAGCGGCGGTGGATAAGGCGGGACGGTGGTAAATGGAGGAACTGGGAGCGTGACCTGCGGAAGCGGGGCCCGAGACAGCGACAAAAGAGCCTGAGCGCCGGTTTGAAAACGCTTTAGCGTGCAATAATGAGATCATTCAAACAAGCCTTCTCTCCCGGGAAATACCTCATTAGCGGCATTTTTTTCTTTATTCCCGGGAAATAATCCGAAATAGTCGGGAAATAACCGCGCTTTTGCGGTAATTGTTCACGAGTGACCAAGTGGCACTTTTTTCGCCTTCACACGAATTATTGGACCTTTCCTCCAGTATGAGCTTCCTGCTCATACAGTAAACTCAGGTGTTGCGAATGTACAAGCTCAGGTGCCACGAATATGATTGGCTTCAGCTCAATAAATTCCATGCTTCCTCCTACCGAGTGAGAAGGCCACAGGGTGCCGCTCTCTCAGCCCTTCGGCTTAGCAACCAGCGAAGCCAAAAAAGAGAAAATAATGGCCGCCGATATCCCCGCCGAGGTCACCTCGAAAATGCCGGTTATAATTCCGATCCATCCGTGCACCCTCAGCTCCGTCAGCGCACCGTGCACCAAAGAGCTGCCGAAGCTAGTAATCGGAACAGTTGCCCCGGCCCCTGCGAACTTCACCAACGGATCGTACAAACCGACCCCATCTAGGACCGCGCCGGTCACAACCAAAGCGCACATCGTATGGGCCGGCGTCATTTTTCCCACGTCCATCATGAGCTGGCCGATCACACAGATAACTCCTCCAACCAGAAACGCCCACAAAAAAATCATCCCAGTTCACCTCCAATGCCAATTTATACTCGTTCGCGCAACGGGCGTACTCTTCGCCAGCTGATCGCCTTGCCCTATAAATCCCTTGCGCAGTGCAGGGCATTCTCTCCCCTATCACATTGCCGGACAATCCCATGCGCAGTGCATGGCATGTTCTCCCCCGTCACCTTGCCCGACAATCCCATGCGCAGTGCACGGTACGCTTTCCCCTGCTGATCACCATTTGCCTGAATCACGTTAATGCCCGCCTCCGGCGAAGGAAACTCCTATAAGCGTAAGAATCAGGTGAATAATCCCGATGAAAAATGCCGCAACCGTCCCGAACACAATGACCGAACCCGCCAGCTTAAACATATTGCTTGCAGCTCCGAGCACAAGGCCCTCGCTTCGATGCTCAAGCGCCGCGGAACTCATGGAGTTGGCAAAGCCCGTAACCGGAACGGCCGTCCCCGCCCCCGCCCACTGCGCGATTTTATCGTAAACTCCCAAGGACGTTAACAGCACCGAAACGAACACGAGTACCGCCACTGTCGGGTTGCCTGCCGTTTTTTCAGTGAAATTGAAATACTTCATAAAAAACTCCATCAGCGCCTGGCCAACCAGGCAAATCGTCCCGCCAACCAGAAAAGCTATGGCGCAGTTGCGCAGTACCGGCCTTGCAGGCTCTCTTTCTTTGGCCAGCTCTTGATATTGCTGCTGTACAGGAGACATTTTTTTCGTTTTCGTTGCCATGCTGCCCATTCCTTTGCAAATTATTGGCGTCGCACTATAAACAACCGTGGCTCACTGGTGACGACGTGCCGCGTTGTTCGTGTTCCCAGTCGGGCCTTATATCCAGAAGCTTCCACAAGGCGCACGCCTGGCGGCGAGCTGAGGCCGGGAAGCCGACCTTGATTCCAAATCGCCGCAACTTCCCACGGTGCAAACAATAAGTAAAGTATCTGCCAAAAAGTGACGGGATATTTACACAGGAATATTGGCAAATATTAGTTTTTCGCATGCCGATGCAATGCGTACCGGTTAACCGGCCTGCCTACCCCGCCGTACAGAATATCCAGTACCACCTGGTCCGATTTCTCCAATTACTCCAGATATCTGCGGGACGGACAGGAGAATACGACATCCAACATCTATACGAAGCGGCTCTATCAGGTGCAAAAATATATGACAGTCTCCAACCACGGTTATTTGGGATATGCGGTCATCGTCAACAAAAAGTTCTGGCTCAGCCTGCCCCCGGATGTTCAAGCCGAGCTTCGCGCAGCAATGGACGAAACGACCGTCTGGATGAAAGAGCTGGCCACCTCGATGAACGAATCCCAATTAAACGAGCTGAAAAAAATTCCCGGCCTGCAGATTCACGTTCTGACTCCGGAAGAGCGGCGTGCTTGGATGAAGTCGCTCGATCCGATGTACGACCAGTATAAATCGGCAATAGGCGCTCCTTTGGTGGAGAAAATCAAGGAACTCCGCGCAAAGTATCTGGACAGCGGCAGCTGAGCGAGAGGAATTAAGACCAAAACAACCTAAAAGAACTTTATGACCTTATACTTGCGCTATCGAAAGCGTTTTCATATAATAGACACAATTAAATCCGATTTAAAGCGTTTACAAAATGAAAGAGGTGTCTTTATGAGAATCAATTTTCGAAATCTGACCGTGCAGGTCCTCACCGCCATTCTGCTGGGTATAGCCGTCGGGTATTTTTTTCCGGCTTTCGGAGAGCAGCTCAAGGTACTGGGAGATATTTTCGTCAAGCTGATTAAAATGCTCATTGCTCCGATCGTATTTTTTACTGTAGTGGGCGGGATCTCCGGGATGGGAGATATGAAAAAAGTAGGCCGGATCGGCGGAAAAGCTCTCATTTACTTTGAGCTCGTGACCACCTTCGCCCTGGCGATCGGAATCATCGTCGTTAACCTGGTGGGGCCCGGACACGGCATCAACACAGCGGGAGCCAAAGGCGACGTCACCAAATTCACCAAGGCGGCCGCGGAATCCAGCCACGGGTTCATCGACTTCGTGTCGGGCATTATACCGGACAACGTCGTGGGAGCTATGGCCAAGGGCGAGCTTCTGCCGATTCTTTTCTTTGCCGTGCTGTTCGGCCTGTCCATGGCCGCTATGGGGGAAAACGCCAAGCCGGTCGTTTCTTTCTTCGACAAGCTGACCGAGGCTTTCTTCGGCATCGTTAACATGATCATGAAAGTGTCTCCTGTCGCCGCATTCGGAGCAATGTCATACACGATCGGAAAATTTGGCATCGGCTCGCTGTTCTCGTTGGGAAAGCTGATGGGCTCCGTTTACCTGACCATGGCTTTGTTCATCTTCGTCGTACTGGGAACTATTGCCAAGATATACGGCTTCAGCATTATTAAATTCCTGAAATACATCAAGGAAGAAATTCTTCTAGTGCTGGGTACGTCTTCATCCGAATCCGCCCTCCCAAGATTAATGGAGAAGCTGGAAAAATACGGGTGTTCGAAATCCGTGGTCGGCTTGGTCGTTCCCACCGGCTACTCGTTCAACCTGGACGGCACATCGATTTATCTTTCCATGGCTGCAATGTTCATCGCCCAAGCATTCGGCATCGACCTTTCGATCGGGCAGCAGCTCACCCTGCTCGGCGCCCTGATGCTTACATCCAAAGGCGCTGCAGGCGTGACAGGTTCCGGTTTCATTACGCTGGCCGCAACGTTGGCCGCTTTCCCGATGATTCCGGTGGCGGGCATAGCACTTCTGCTGGGTGTCGACCGTTTCATGTCCGAAGCCCGCGCGATCACGAACCTGATCGGAAACGGAGTCGCTACGGTCGTCATCTCCAAGATGGAAAATGAATTCCATCCAGAGCGGCAGCCGCAAGCAGCAGGACAGAAAGGTGCGGTTTCCACAGGCTCGGCTAAGGGTGCAGCGGTGTAACGGTGTAACATAACGACCAGAAATCCACAGAATAAGTACCACAAACGGGGCTATTCGGTAAGATCCGAGCTTGACAGCGCATCAAGCTGTCTAGCTCCCTCTTGCAATCAACTCAATTAAGCGGGCCTCGCCCCTTCATCCAGCCTGACAGCATTCAGCGGCCCCCACGTCAAGCGGGCGAAGCCGCGTCAACCGTACCGCTGCCGCCCAGCTCATGGAACAGCTGAACGAGCTTGAGGTGCTTGCGGAGAGATTTTTCATGGATCAGGTTCAGCTTGCCGTTCTCCATCGCGCCGAACAGCGAGACCATCGTCTCGTCCTCATGGCTCCAATCGAAATTATCCAGCATCCACAGGCTCGAAGTCCAGCCCTCGTTGTAAATATCGTTGATGAACAGGAAGCCGTGCGCATACAGCGCCAGGCTCTCCTGCATGACCCGGCTCGCCGAAGTGTATTGTGCCAGTCCCGGCTGCTCCGGCATCGAAGGCAGAACCGTGTTGAAGAACTGGTGCAGCATTTCCACATACATGGAAGGGTCTTTGCGGATTTTGCGCATCAGCTCGTAGGATGGCTGCATTTTGCCTGAGAAAAGCATGCACGCCGTGGAATACAGCCAGCTGAAGCATGTAAAGTTGCGGTTGAACGACGTGAGGTTGCTGCGTTTTTCGACGCCGGCCGCTTTCAGGAAAATATTGTGCTCAACCACCTGCTGAATGACCAGATTGAGCGGGTCGGTAGAGTCGAACGAATGGCCCAGCTCTTTACTCACCAGCTGCACCTTCGAATTAATATCGCCGAACAGCTGCTTCTCTTCCTCTTCGCTTAGGCCGATGTAAATTTGCACCGCGAGCTTCGTTTCCATCACCTTCAGACGCCGCTTTTCCAGCTGCTCCAACATGCCGCTCACCTGCTCCAGCTCTTCGACAATGGCCATGCTGTCCGGAAATTTGCGTCTTTTGATCTTCAGCGTGGCGGCGGTCCTTTCGTACCGGCGCACTTCCTTCTGCAGCTGCTCGTTCACATAGCCCAGAGCCAGGATGCGGTGCTGCCCGTCGAGGATGCTGAGCTTGGAACCATGCCTCAAATAGAGGCGCTCGTCATCCCTGCCCAGGGAGCTCACATCCCGAAGAGAAAGAGTAACCGGCCCGAAGAACACATGGTCAAGCTCTCTTTCCTGCAAATATTTTGCAATCTTCCTGCGCTGGCCCGAGCTCAATTTGCGCTGAACCATCGGATCGATTTTCGTATAGTTGAGCAGGTCCTGCACTCTCAAAGAAACCGTAGTCAGGCCGAATTTTCCGCAGAAAGGATGAATGGCCATATTTAACTCCAAACCGTCCATCAACCGACATCCTCCTTATTGCCGATAAGCAGCATTTGATTTTCGTTATAAAATTCCTTCACGAACTGATAGGCTTTGGTGATTCTGGATCTTCTGGGCAGCCTGTCCTTCTCGTCCCCGGTGTAAATCGAATCCCAATCGATATGCTGCAAAATTTTCATCGTGTGGCCGAGGCTGTAGCGGTTGAACTTGCCTGTCTTGGTTGCTTCCTCATGGAAAAACAGCGCCAGCGCAATCTGCACATTTTCACTCCAGCACAGCTCGCCCTTCGCAGGTTCGGGCATATAAGCCAGCAGCTGGTCAAAGTAAAAGGAACCCAGCCGCACATGATCATCCACTTCCTCCTGGGTAAAATGAAACCCGTTGTTCCTTGCAGCGGACTTCATCCTGCCTTCGAACAGCGCCACCAGAATTTCCACAAGCAGATGATAAGAGAACAGAAATTCAGGCGATTTGCCCCGTTCGGAGTACATATCCACGGAAAGCAGTTTGACGGAAGGGTCGTTCTCTGCCAGCTGCGTGCCCATGACATGGTAGAATCTCCGCTGATCCCGCAGTACCGCCAGGTTGCCGCCGATTTTTCTCGGGAGTTTATTGATATCGGAGAACAGCTGCCGCTCCTGGCGCGCATCGATATCCAGATAAATCATGACGGACACCGGAAACTCATAAAGCATACGCAGCTTTTCCGTGATCTCTTCCATTTTGTCGTATTCCCTCCGGTCTTTGGCTCGTGCCATCAGGCTCTGGAACGTTTCCATCAAGCGCTGAAAAGCGGCCAAACGGTGCTGTCCGTCCACAACGTACAATTTCTCGATCGGCTGAAGGCGGAGGGTTCCCTTGTCCACGTCATACACGCCGGCGCCTCTGGCGGACAGGATGATCCCTGGAAAAAACACCGGCTGCTTATGCTCCAGATACAGCATGATGTAATCCATCAGCTTCGATAAATTCCGCGGAATAATCGCACGCTGCACCTCCAGGTCCACTTCGTACATGGTAAAAAGCTTGCTCATCGGCAGGGTGGCGGAAATGGTCTTTTGCCCGAAGGTGTCGGCTATCTCTCCCGGAATCTCTACGAAAGACGTGCTCTTCTGTTGAGACAACAGCTCGGATAAAGAGTTAACGGAGTCCATCTTTTATTCCCCTTTCGCTTATCAAAAATTGGAAAATGCTTTTTCACCTAGTACTGTCCGTTTCCAGAGTGAAACATACCTGCGGGGTGCGGGAGTTCCCAACGAAATTCATAGCTTTTGTAAAAAAATCTCATACTAGGGAAAAATGATTTTTCAGTCAGGAAGGGATCGAATGATTTGGCACAACTGGTCTTTGGACCGCATCGTTATTCTTTTTGTAGGATTGGCCTACGCTTTTATCGGGCTGCAGGTTTGGTTCTCCCACTATCGGCAAAATTTTCACCATAAAATCATGTACGTTCCGGTGATCGAAGCTCCTCTCTTTTGTTTGGCGGCGGTTTTGACAGCGTTGTCGAATGCCCCCTGGCTGTACTATACAACCCTTGTACTGCTTATTGTCGGGGTGTTCAGCGGCCTGGTGGGTTTTTACCGTCATTTCAAAGGCGTCGGAGTGCGTGTCGGAGGCTACGAGCTGAGGAATTTCCTCATCGGCCCCCCGGTGATCCTCCCGCTTATATTTAGTGCGATGGGCGTGCTGGGATTGATCGCATACTGTTGGAGGCAGCCATGAACCATTCGACGCATTATCCCAGCTACAATGTGTTAAAAGAGCAGGACGAGTGGGACCCTCATACCCGCCGAATTGTGCTTTCAAGGCTGATCGGCGGCCAGGAGATTCAACTGCAGCTTGTGACCTCGGATGAATTGAGGACTCTAAGGGCCGTATGCGAGCTTCTCGTGGATGACGACAGGCCGGAGGTGCTGGATTATGTGCTGTATCACATCGACAGGTCGCTCATTAATCCCGCAGGCGAGGGCCAGCGCAAGCCTGGTGTTCCCCCGGCCGCTGAACTGATCAGAACGGGCCTGCGCAGTATGGATCTGTGGGCGGCGAACCGTCACGGGTGCCATTTCAAAAACATGGAGCCCGAGCATCGCAAGCTTCTGCTTGAGCAGTTGAGCCAGGGCCAGGCGGAGCCCGCTTCCCTATGGAACGTTCCGCAGCAGGAGCTGTTCCGCAAGCTGGTGAGTCTTACATTGGAGAGCTACTGCTCCCACCCTGCAATCTGGTCCGAGATTGGCTATGGCGGGCCCGCCTATCCACGAGGATATATAAGGGAATCGGTGAAAGAGCCGGATCCCTGGGAGGCGAAAAAAGAATGATGAGATGGAAACGCATGGATGAAGAGGTCGACGTTGTCATCGTCGGAGCGGGCGCTGCAGGAGGCGTGCTGGCCAAAGAGCTGAGCGAGGCCGGCTTCAGTGTGGTGATTCTGGACGCGGGCCCGATGCGGGATCCGCAGAAGGATTTTGCCAGCGATGAATTGAGTATGAAGGAGCTCGGATGGCTGGACACCCGGATTGTCGACGGGAACGATCCGCTGACGATGGGGCATAACAACTCAGGACGAGGCATAGGCGGCGGGACGCTGCATTTCACGGGCGTATTTCTCCGTTTTCACGAAAATGATTTCCGTGTGCGCACCGTCGACGGAGTAGGCGAAGATTGGCCGATCACGTACCGGGACCTTGAACCTTACTACGATAAAATCGAGAAAGATATCGCCGTGTCCGGGCCAAAACATTTTCCGTGGGGCAGCTTCAACGGACCTTATCCGTATCCCGAAAGGCACCCGCTAAGCCCGAACGCCAATATGTTCCAGAAAGCGTGCGAGAAGCTCGGCATCCGCTCCGTTACTTCGCCGCTCGCCATTCTGTCGGCGCCTTTCGAGGACCGGCCTCCCTGCATCAACCGGGGATTTTGCAATCAGGGATGCATGCCAAACTCCAAGTACAGCTCCCTGATCGTCCATATACCCAAGGCTATAAAAGCGGGAGCGGTCGTACTACCGGACTGCATGGTGACGCAAATTGTGATGGGCAAGGACGGACGGGCCCGAGGTGTGGAATTCATCCATGGAGGCGTCACCTACAGCCAACAAGCGAAGCTGGTAATCGTGTCCGCCTACTGCGTAGAGACTCCAAGGCTGCTGCTCAATTCCGCTACGGCGCAGTTTCCCGACGGCCTGGCCAACTCCAGCGGCTGGGTAGGCAAAGCATTCATGACTCACAGCTCTCACGATGTCTATGCGAAATTCAACGAAGAAATTCGTTTGTATAAAGGAACCCCCGTGCTGGCGACCACGCAGGAGTTTTATGCGACGTCCAAGGATCGCGGCTTCGTTCGCGGATATACGCTTCATGCACATGGGACGCGCCCGGTCGCTTTTGCGGAAGGCATTTCCAAAGCGAAAGAAGGCCCGGTCTGGGGACCAAAGCTGCGCCAGACTCTAATCGACTATAACCATTATGGGCGGGTAACGATGGTCGGGGAAGTGCTGCCGAACGAGAACAACCGGGTAACGCTCGCGGACGAGAAGGACTCTTTCGGCCTCCCTCGTGCGAAGGTTACCTTCAGCTTCGGCGACAACGATCTGAAGCTGATCGATCATGCGGTCGAATCGATGCGTTCGATTCTTAAAGCAGGCGGCGGGACGCCTGAATTCACCGTGCCGGACACCGCCCATCTGATGGGCGGGTGCCGTATGGGCAGCGATCCGCAGGCGTCAGTGGTCAACTCGTACGGACAAACCCATGACATTGACAATTTGTTTGTCTGCGACGCCAGCATCTTCGTTACTTCCGGAGGCGGAAATCCAACCAACACCGTGATGGCCTTGGCGGCCAGAACAGCGGATTATATCAAGCAAAAGGCAAGACAGAAAGAGCTTTGAAGGTCGCAGCATGCCCACCATATGTCCACCGCCGGTTCGCCTGCATGCCCTCGGGTTTTGATGCAGCCGGCTGGTTTGTTCAAGATTACTGAGCCGTTCACCTGCCGGTTGCTATCATGTGACATTCCTGCCTTCCTCGTTGTCAACGCATACCCTTGCCCCGCCGCTTCAGCGGGATTAAAATAAGAGAGAAATTACCATCTGCTTCCTCACCAACCGGCAGCGCCGGCGCAAAAGGAGAATGGAATATGGCAATCGTTGAAATTACTGTAGTTCCCATCGGAACGGCTACTACCAGTTTGAGCGGCTATGTCGCAGATCTGGTCAAAGAACTCGAATCGGCCAAGGGGTCGATCAAATATGAATTGACCTCCATGAGTACTATAATTGAAGGTTCGTTGGACGACGTGTTCGCCGTCATACGCAGGCTGCATGAGGTTCCCTTCGCAAACGGCGCCGCCCGCGTCTCCACCTCGATCAAGATCGACGACCGAAGGGACAAATCCTCCTCCATGGAGCAGAAATTGAAGTCGGTATCGGACAAGCTGCATCAGTTAAGAGACAATTGACGCCCGCAACAGGCATATTTCGTTAATCCCTATGGACAATAATCGGGATCGTATTTCAGGTTTGGAGGGAATCGAATTGACGAAAAAGAATAACAACAATACCCAAAACACCGCGAATTCTACAAGGAATGCCGCTGAGACAGGTGAGCCCAACACTGCAAACGCAGTGGCCCACGGCGGCAAATTCGGAAGCGACCAGACTCTCTCCGAAAACTTGACCGAGTCCACCGAGGACAAGCAATAACCACACTCGATCTTCGGCGCCAAAGTGCAACAAGTGAAACAAAATGTACGACGTGCACCAAAGGCGCCAAGTGCACCACGCCACCAAGTGCACACGCAGACCACGCGCACCACCTACATTAAGTACACCACGTGACCACCTACATCGAGTGCACCACGTGCACCTCGCATAAAGACCCGATGGGGTCTTTATTGTGTTTAATCTCCCGTTATGACAGCTCCGCTGATCCTGCCTCCTTCTCTCACTAACCATTCACCTGTCTCCCAATCCGTTGGCCTCTGTTCATTGCGATAATAAAGGTCCACTCGAATTGATAGAGACTCGCGCCACGGGGAATCAATAGTCACACTCCGAAAAATTTTGTTCAACAACATGTCCGTTCACACGGACGTACAGATCAGTCATTGAAAAAACGTTTCCTGCCCAGACAGTATCCTCTGTGTCCAAACACTCTTTTTCCAAATACGGCACATTCTCCTCTAATACAATTTTATTTGAAATGGATAATCTTCCACATATCACTTCAATTGGCACCGGTGTGTTTAAAACAATTTGAGGATCGGCCACGTTGCCAGTTCGAAGGATTGCCGGAATGAACAGGAAACGTCTGGATGAGGCCGGGATAAACGATGAAGGTATTGATCACGATCGGCATGAGGAGTATGATGTATCTATTGTGTTTTTTTCTTTGAAAGGAGAATTGAAAACTTCATGAATGAACTGTCAAGGGCAAAATCATTTGGCCTCATATCCTTCCTTGTTGTAGTGTGGGGAGCTTGCTGGCCGATTTATAAAATAGCTCTGGATTACACACCGCCTCTTCTGTTCGCCGGAATGCGCACCGTGCTGGGGGGCTTGCTGCTCGCTGTTTTGTTGTTTCCGAGAAGAAACCTTATCCGCTGGAGACAAAACTGGCCGGTTTACGTGATCTCCTCCGTGTTCAATGTCATATTATTTTACGGGCTGCAGACGGTCGGTTTAATATCCATGCCCTCAGGCTTGTTCTCTGTTCTGGTCTACCTTCAACCCGTACTTGTCGGCATATTCGCCTGGATGTGGCTGGGAGAGCCGATGACGCCCGCCAAAATTATCGGGTTGATCATCGGCTTCCTCGGTGTCGCAACGGTCAGTGCAGGCGGCTTCACCGGCCACATTGCCGCTGCGGGAATCATACTTGCCTTGATCACCGGCATCAGTTGGGCGCTCGGCACCGTCTATGTCAAAAAAGTAAGCGGCCGCGTCGATTCCCTTTGGCTTGTGGCGTTTCAATGCTTCCTAGGGGGGATGGTGCTCACGGCGGCCGGATCCTTCTCGGAAAAATGGACAGCCATCGTCTGGAACGCTCCCTACTTATTCGGCCTTATTTTTGGCATAGTCGTCGGTATTTCGGCTTCCTGGGCAGTCTATTTCAAGCTTGTCAATTCAGGCGATGCCAGCAAGGTTGCATCCTATACTTTTCTCGTTCCGCTGATCGCTGTATTTACCGGTACCTTATTCCTCAAGGAGCCTTTTACGATCAACTTGGTGATAGGGCTTTTCCTGATCGGGTTCAGTATCTATCTGGTGAACCAGAAGTCCTCAGAGCAGAAGCAAATTGAAAAAATGATGAATTTAAAGAAAGAATACAGATAAGCTCGGGCTATCAACGTTCATGGAAAACGACTTTGCATTTTCAACTAAAAAGGTTATGCTTAATGCAAGGGGTGAATTCCAATGGCAAAAAGCGGCTCACGGAAAAAGCGGGATAAACAGGCGAGGCAAAAAGGATATAACATTGATGCAATGAAGCGTGGCGGCCAAAACCTTCAAATTGACATGTTGACCCGAATGACAAAAACAAAGATCGGCAAAGCCGCCCAAAACAAACACAAAAAGCGCATCTTCTCCGAGTTCGATAAGGAGACGGCGCTTTTTAATTTGGTTTTCATCCTGCCCGTAACATTCACCCGTCCAGCCCCCGGCGGTCCTCGCTGTGCGTGAAATTCCTATTCATGAGCCCAACCGCAAAGCGCCGTAACCAAACCAACTAATACTGTATACCTAGTTTTCCTCTTACAATTAGAATAACTGCCACAAAAAAATATTTTTTATTTTGTAAAAGGGACTATTTTACTAGTTCTATAGTCTATAATAAAAAATGTTGAAACATCTTTGGGAGGCAAAAATTGGCATGCTTATTTCCACTGGACATGAAAAAGATAATTTATTAGATTTTTTTCCAGCCTGGATGTCACAAGAAATGTACGATACTACTTTCTCTTTTATCGAGTCTCTTACTGAAAAAGATGTGTCTCTTCTAGCACATTCAAACAATGTAGCTAATTATGCGATGATGATTTCCTGTGAATTGGATGGATCGACGGAGGAATGCTTCAAATATTATTTGGGGGGCCTGCTGCACGATGTCGGGAAACTGGGAATACCGGAATCCATTTTATTCAAACCGTCCAGGCTGACTGAAGAAGAGTATGACATTATCAAGAAACACCCTCAAAGCGGCCATGACACTTTAAAGAACTGCGACGTGTTCAAGGAACATCATCAAATACTGGACATAGTTCTTTATCACCATGAAAGATTTGACGGCAGCGGCTATCCGATGAAACTCAAGGGTGAACAAATCCCGCTCGCCGCCAGAATATTGGCCATTGCCGATTCCTTTGACGCCATGACCACGCCGCGTATTTACCGTAAGGAAAGAGATATGGAGTACGCTGTGAATCAAATAAGCGAAAATATGGGAACCCAGTTTGATCCGGAAATTGCAGATGTGTTTTTGAATGTAATTGCCAGAGAAAAAAATAAACCTCCCGCTTTGCAATTCCAAACATTGGAGTGTATGAAAAATGGAAAAATGGAATGCCGTTCCTAGCCTGAAAGAACTTCATATTCAACCAGGTCATACAGTCGATGAGCAAGAATCATTAGGGGATTTTGTAGATAAGATAAAAGCGCAAAAATCGTCGAACCGCACATATGTTGTCATGAGCGGCACGAAGCCGGTCGGAATTATCCGCAGTGTGGATATGTTTCGTTTGTTAGGGACACTGTATGGCGTAGCATTGAATTATAAAAAGCGGTTAAACGAGGTGATGTATTCCAATATTCTCATAGTCGACTGGACTATGAAGGTAGATGAAATGTCAAGACAAGCCATGGCCAGAACCTATGAAGATATCTATGATGACATTGTAGTAACCCGGGACGAGCAGTTTATCGGTGTCATACCCGTGTATGAACTGCTGACTTTCATGACTGAATATAAGCTTAAAGAAGCAGTGCAGCAAAACCCTTTAACCGGGCTTCCGGGAAACGAGCGTATTCATGATTACCTCATTTTCAAAATTGAACAGAAAGAGCCGTTTTCCATCATTTATACAGATGTAGACCATTTTAAATCTTATAATGACGTATACGGATTCAAATACGGTGACGACGTTCTCAAATGGGTCGGCAGGATTCTTACCTCATTTCATTTTTCCGACCAGTTCGTTGGACATATCGGCGGAGATGATTTTGTCACATGTGTTTCCCCGAATCATTCAGAGCAATATTGTAAAAAGGTAATTGAAGTGTTCGAAATCGAGAAAAAGCATTTTTATTCCGCTGAAGATTATTCAAATAATTATATCCAATCTTTGGACAGGGACCATAAAATCAGGAACTTTCCGCTTATAAGTTTATCCATGGCGATTTTGAATATTTCCTCAGATAAAACCATAGAGCTTTCCGAGATTTCACGAACAGCCGCCAAATTTAAAAAGCACGCAAAGCAAATACAGGGAAGCAATTATATCAAGGTCCCGGAAACTTACACTGTCAGTCAATAAGGGCTCTTTCATATAAAATACACCTTAAGGCCGTCCGCAGCGCACTTAAGCCGCAGTATTTTTTATTGCGGCTTTTCGCTTGCAATTTCGCCCATATCTTCTGCCGTTACATTGCCGATATGAAACGCAGCAAGCTGCCGGCGAAAACGGCGGCAGCTTGCTGCGTCAATCTTATGCTAATCGCAATCCTTGTTGGCAAACAAAACGCTTATGAAACAACTACGGACGGCTTTAACCCATTTTAAAAGGGCAGCGTTAGATCCGGGAGGTAGCGCACCAAACGTTCCTGCCATGCTCCCTGGTGATAGGACTCGTGGGCGACCATTGAAAGCTCTTCCACCCATCCGAACGACCAAGCGTTCTTCGGCAAGTCGGGCCAATGCTGAGTCACCTTGGTGTCGCCGTCCATCAGCCGTCCGCGGTACAATGCGATATCCAGCAGCTTGGCAGCCTCATCACGCCGGATAAAACCGTCGGCATAGAATTTGCCGTCCTCCCGTCCTTCGAGGTAGCCGAGGGCTCTCGCGGTAGCGATATCCTCCCTCGCCCAGTGGTACCTGGTATCCTCGAAATTGTCCAGCTGAACCGCGTGGATTCCGCGAATCCGCAGCAGCAGCACGGACAACTCGGCGCGGGTGATCGGCGTATCGGGGCGGAACTGACCGTTGCTGCCGTTCATCCAGCCCGCTTGGGACACCTTTTGAATGTAAGATCGGGCCCAATGGTTTGACGGAACATCCGTGAAGGATCGGTCGGACGGCTTCTCGGCGAGATGCTCCAGGCGGGATACGATGGCCGCGGTCTCTGCGCGAGTCAACAGCCCGTTCGGATGAAAGCCTCCATCAGGATAACCGTTGAAGGCCGGCTGATGAATTTCCGTTCCCACTTTCACGCGCACCGCCGGCGTTTGCACGACTGCGCCATTGTTATCGCCGTCATCGCCCTCGCACGAGACATCGATCCAATTGCCGAATGCTGCGTCGCCTTTTACTTTCAGGTTAAAATGAATGACACCCGCGCTGCCGGCCGCAACCTCTTGTAAATTCCACTGCAGCACCCGCGCTTTAGCGTCCCACACTCCGCCCCCGCTTTCCTCAATGTCAACCTGCTCGGAAATTTTTACTTTCAGCCAAGCTTTATTCAAGCTTTTCTTTTTGACGTTGTGGTATAAAATGTGGTACGAGACGGTGCCCTTTGGGGTGGCGGCCTCCTGATCGGCAATACACTGCACGTCAAATTTGTCGTACTTGCCGGACCTGTCAGAATCGTCATCGTTCTTGTGGCTGCCTTCATGTTCGTTACGGTTTTCCTGCCTGTCACGGTAGCCATGATCATCATCGGCCAACGCGCGGCCAACGGGGGATGCGAGGAAGCAGGTGCCTGCAAGCAAAACCGCCAATCCGACAGACAGACCCTTTCGAAGCAAACTCACTATGCTCATCACTCCTTCATTTTCAGAGATACATGAACATACATATGAGCTTTGCCCGTGTTTTATGAGCCTGCAGTCAAGGGACCTCTTCCATTTAGCTCATAGCCCCGAAAATCCATTAGCCCGCTCCTCGGCTGCATGTTTGTGTTTACCATATAAAAGAGGCTGTCCGAAGACAGCCCCATAAGGATTAGTTCATTTTGCGGCGCATCCACATCAGAGAAGCACCCAGAAGAATAAAGAGCAGAGCTAATACATAAGTTCCGACCGGCATGGATTCGCCGGTTTGCGGCAGCGAGTTGACCGCGGATACCTGTTCGTTCAATGCGGGAGCTGCGGCATCGGAAGGGCTCATGTTCATATCGGCCGGGCCCATGACCGCGCTCACTGGAGCACTTGCTGTCTCTACCCCTGGAGTGACTCCCGTTTCGGTTGGGGTGCTGCTGTTGTCCTGAGGACCCATGACTCCGCTCACTGGAGCTGCAGCCGTTGACCCATTATTGGAACCGGTGTCATTATTCGTTGCAGGTCCAGGGATGGTCTCCAGGTTAGGTCCCGCCGTGCTGCTTGGAGCCATCACTGCGGGTAATACGCTAACCAGTGCAGGGCTTGAGCTGCCAGTGTTGTTCGTAGCGGGCAGGACAGTGTATCCGATGCTGCCTGTGTTACCACTGTTTCCGCTGTCGCTGGAACTAGAGCTGCTGTCACTTGGAGCTGACACGGAAGTGACAGGCGTTGGAGCCGGTGCCGGTGTTACAGGTGTGCTGCTGCCGGCGTTGTTTTGGTCTTTCTCCACCGTCTTCGATTCAATCAGGACGCCGTTCACATATAGTTCAATGACCGCACCTGCAGCCAGCTTGGTTGGGAAGTTCAGTTCTCCGTTAGCGTCTACAGTTACATTACCGGTCATTTCCGTGCCTTTGACCTTCCATATCAAACTGAATTTTTCGTTGGCTTTATTCTGCACGTGCCAGATTTGCTGACCTTTCTCGTCTAATTTCAGGAAAGCAAGAACCACAAGTTTGTTTGCCGTTGTGCATACCTCTTCGTTAGCCAAAGAGATCTTTTGGCCTCCCGGCAGGGTTGCGACCAGCATGTTGCTTCCTTCAACATTCGCTGTCACGAGAATCTCTTCACCGGCTTTAATCTTGCTTGTTCCTTTTTGCGCGGTTCCTTCGATTATCCAGTCCAATGTGATTTCAGCCTTCTCGTTGTTTTTCAGCTTCCAGGTTCTGTGAAGGGCCGGGAGATCGGAGCATACTTTACTGATTTCTACAGGAGCAGCCGCTGGAACTTTGCACTTCTCCATATTATCTACTTTGTATGCTTTTAGCAGATTGCCCGGATGTCCATAATCCTTATTCAGATGCTCGATGACAGCGCCTTTGTAGAAGTCCAATTGAAACGGGCCGCAGTCAGGGAGTTTAACGTAGACATCATGCTCGCCTTCGCCATAAAAAGCTGTCGTATTGTCAACAACCGTCTGCAAGTCGTAAGGCTTCCCGTCTTTCTGCACCTCAGTGCCTGCGGGATACTGATAGCTGGTGAAGCTCATCTGCACACATGACCCCTGGTCCACATTAAAATGAACTTTTGCTTTACCGCTCTGGTCTTTGTCTGTTACACTGATAGTGACACTGTTGACATGATCGAGTCCGTCGTTCTTGGGAACGGTGCACACCGCCGGTGCTTTGGGTCCTCCTGTTACTTGGCCGTTAGAGGAAGGCCCTGCCACCGCAAATTTTTTCTCCCAACCTGCCGCCTTGATCAAGGCATCGATTGTACCTGCTTTCCATTTCCCCTCTATTTCATACCATAATTCCAGCTCGCCCGAGTTATCCAGGCCATCGTAATCCAATTCGATTTCCTGTTCCTCGACATTGGATGCTTTGCTTGACTTAGGCAGCACAATGACGTTTCCTTTAGTGCTTCCTTTAGCTACCACCTTGGCGTCAGAGCACAAACCGAGATGGATTTTGCCAGCAGGACGGCTTTTATCAAGCTTTACAAAGTAGGCGAAACGCGTTTTATTCTCGGCTTCGATGTAATTGGAGTTCTTGAATTCAATCGAAGATTCGTTATCAAGCCCCCCGTAAGTAGCATCGGTTACGGATTTGTTTACCAATGCCGTGCCCTTGTTTTCCGCGAAGATGGTCGAAGCAAAGCTGAAGAAGGCCAGAATACAAGCAAGCAGCATCGAGAGGGGACGCCGGTACGATGTTTTCATACATACACCTCGTTTATCATATTTTATTTTGAAAGAACAGTACTGCAAAAGCAGACGGCGTCGCGGCACTTACAGGCCTACCAGCTAGGACCGGGCTTCTAATCCGCTCACATAGGTCCTTCCCCCTCTTCCCCAATGTATGTAACTGCAGATCCTGAAACAGGGACTAACCGCCCTGAATTCGAGCCTGCGTAGGAAGGTATTACCAATCTCCTGAGATTGTATTAAACACGATTACACTGTTTTAAACCATTCGTTTTTTTAAAATTTTTCCGGGATGAAGATTAAGGGCTATCTTACCAGAAGCAGCGGCTTTTAGTAGGATAGCCCTAAGGCCATGGCACCAATTTAACAATACCTCAACAATACCTTTGGATAATATTAACATCACTCCTTGGGTTCAAATGGTACGATGACGTCAGACGAGCTGCCCTGCTTGTCTGAGATTACTCATTTCTAAGGAGGTAGAAGACATGTTGTTGAGGTTAGGCATTCACAACAAGATCGCACGCATGATACTGTTGCTCACTCTCGTCCTTGGTCTTACACAATCCTGGTACATCTCGCCCACGGCAAAAGCGCAAGTAGCGAATTATGTAGTGGTAAGCGAAATTTACGGCGGTGGCGGCAACAGCGGCGCAACATTCAAAAATGACTTTGTCGAACTGTATAATCCTACCCTTCAATCCGTTTCATTGGCTGGCTGGTCAGTCCAGTATGCATCTGCGGCAGGAACGACATGGAGCGTCACCAAGCTCAGCGGAAACATCCCCGCCCACGGTTACTACTTGGTTCAACTGGCTGCAGGCAGCGGAGGAACAGCAAGCCTTCCGCAAGCGGACGCGACCGGAACCACCAACCTGTCGGCGACCGCCGGAAAGGTCGCCCTTGTCAACAAAACTACGGCGATATCAGGAAAAAGCGATCCCGGCGTTATCGATTTCGTCGGGTATGGAAGCACCGCCAGCGCCTTTGAAGGAACCGCTCCCGCAAAGGCCCCAAGCAATACCACAAGCGTCGAACGCAAAAATAATGAAGGCATGGACCCTAACGGAGCAGGCGCCGGCAAAGGCAACGGGTGGGACACGAACGATAACGCAAGCGACTTTGTAGTCAGCCCGCCAAATCCGCAAAACTCCAGCAGCCCGGCAGAACCGGTTTCCGGCACTCCGGCTCCGGCTCCAACCCCGGCTCCGACGGCTTCCTGTGTGAAGGGCTCTAACGGAATTTCACATATGATTTACGAAATACAGGGGACCGGGGATGTTTCTCCTGTGGTGAATCAGAATGTCGTAACGTGCGGAACGGTCTATGCGATCGAACAAAACGGATATTGGATGCAAAACCCTAATCCGGATCAAGATCCTCGCACTTCCGAAGGAATTTACGTTTACCGGGGCACATCCGGCACAGCCGGGGTACATCCGGGGGACATTGTCACTCAAGCCGGACAAGTGACCGAGTACTACGGTCTGACCGAGCTGTCGGCAACGGGCTCCAACCCGAATGTGCTGGGAACCGGGCCGCTGCCTGCGCCTTTTGAAATTACGCCCCAGTCCGTGCCGGATCTCGCTTCTTTAGAGCACTTGGAAGGTATGCGTGTGCTGGTGCCGTCGGCGACAGTGGTCGCAGGCAGTAACCAGTACGGCGAAACGTTTGCAGTTGCCGGCACAAATGTGACGAGCCGGGTGAGCCGAAAAGATACGACAACACCGTTGTTCAAGTTTAAAGATGCTTTCGGCAATAAAATTGACAACGCGTCCACCTTCGACCAAATAACCGGAAATCCCACAGGCCCTTTAAGCTACACATACGACAGCTATGCGGTTCTATGGCAGGACGGAGCGGCCACGGTGAAGGACACCGGCAACACGCAGAACTCCCTGGCAGCCGGCACCGCAGCTCAATTGACAACAGCTTCTTTCAATGTCGAGAATTATTTCAATGCCGGCTCCCTGGTTTCGCCGAACGATCCGAATTCGGTCGTAACACAGCAGCAGTTTGATACCAAAACGGCCAAGCTTTCTTTCGCCATCCGTCAATCGCTCGGCAGCCCTGATGTGGTGGCTCTGCAAGAGGTTGAAAATTTGACGGCACTGAATTCCCTGATCGCTAAAATCAAGGCTGACGGGGGTCCCGCTTACAGCGGCTATCTGATTGAAGGCAACGATTCACGCGGAATCAACGTCGCTTATATTGTAAAGCAAGGTCTTTCTGTGCTTGGCGCCGAACAATCCGGGAAAACAGCGACTACCGGCTTAAGCGGCTGCGGCCCTTCGGGCACCGACCTTCTTTTCAGCAGACCGCCGCTCACTCTGCACGTTCAAAGGGCGAATGGGGAACAAGTCTCATTGATCAACAACCATTTCAAATCCCGAGGCGGAACCGACCCTTTGAATAACGAATTCCGCGGCTGCCGGAACGAACAAGCCTCTTATGTTGCAAATCTGGCGAATCAGGAGGCTGCCCGTGCGGGATCTCCTAGCGTGATCGTGCTGGGGGACCTGAATTCCTTCGAGGATGAAGAGGACTTGGGCATTCTGCAAACTCAGGCAGGGCTGACCAACCTGGTTTCCAATATTCCCGCAGGCCGTGACTTTAGCTATATCTATAAAGGCAAAGCCCAATTCCTTGATCACATCCTGGTAAGAGGGGCATTATCCACCAAGCATTCCAGTACGGACTCAGCCAAAATCGATCCGGATTTTCCAATGATACATTTGAATGATGCAACCACGCCTCTCCACGTTTCGGACCATGATCCGATTCGCTCGACATTCAATTAGAGGACTACGGCAGTAACCGTTATCTCCGGCCCCTTAAGGCTGGTAAAAAAGGACCGTCAGGAACAGATCATCCTGACGGTCCTTTTTGGTGCTAAAGTTTGTGCTGGGAGGGAATGAGTATTCCCTGTTCTCTCTCACCTGTGCTAATCTTCTATTCTGGTCCCATCCTCGTTGTATAAATAAAAGCCCCTGCCCGTCTTCCTGCCCAATGTGCCGGCCTCTACCATCTTCACAAGCAGCGGACAGGGGCGATACTTGGAATCGTGGAAGCCATCATAGAGCCCATGCATCGTGGCGAGAAGCGTATCCAGACCGACAAAATCGGCTAAAGCGATCGGTCCCATCGGATGGTTGGAACCCATTTTCATCGCCGTATCAATATCGTCAGGCGCCACGCCTTCCATCACCAGAAAAATCGCTTCGTTCATCATAGGCACCAGCACGCGGTTCACGATAAACCCCGGGTAATCCTTGCATTGTACAGGGGTCTTTCCTATAGCTGCGGCGAATTCCATCATCGTTTCAAACGTCTGGTTGGAGGTAAGCAGTCCCGGTGTGACTTCCAGCAGCCTCATCCTCGGCACGGGATAAAAAAAATGGGCGCCTATCACCTGCTCGGGCCGGCGTGTGACCGCCCCTAATGCGGAAACCGACAGGCCTGAGGTGTTCGACGCCAGTATTGCTTCCGGTCCCGCGGCTTCGTCCAGCTGCTTGAAAACCTTCTTCTTCAGCTCCAAATTTTCCGGAACGGCTTCAATTACAAGATCGGCGCCAGCCAAGGCATACATATCGTCAGCTGCGCTTATCCTGCCTAATGCCGCGCCCGCCCGGTCCACCGTCATTGTTCCTTTTTCCACCCTCCGTGCCAGCAACCGTCTGATATTCGCGAGGCCTTTCTCCAGCTGTTCACCGGAAATGTCCACCCAGATTACTTCATAATCCGCCTCAGCAACGACCTGCGCGATTCCCGAACCCATCAATCCTGCGCCGACCACTCCCACTTTGCGTATTTGCATCTTTACAATCTCCTTCGTTATAGATAAAATAGCTCCCCTGACTCGGTTTATTGCAATCCAACCGCTTCAGCCAGCAATTCCACCAAATGCACCGCGCGAACCTTATCCTGCAGCCCTTCCCTTTGGATCCCCAAGTTCATCTGCATCAGACAGCCCGGGTTGGTCGTAACCACCAGAGAGGCTTTGGTGTCCTTCACATGGACCATTTTGCCGTCCAGAATTTTCATCGACTCGTCAAAATTGACGATATTATAGATTCCGGCGGAACCGCAGCACAATTCGGCATTTTGCATTTCCCTAAGCTGAATCCCGGCAATTTGCTTGATCAGTTGAAGAGGCGGCTGTTTCACCTTCTGAACATTACTTAGATGGCAGGAGCGCTGGTAAGTGACCGTGCAGTCCATCTCCTTCTTCCACTGCAGCCGTTCGCCGAACACCAAAATCTCGCTGATGTCCCTGGACCTGCCGACAAATTGGAGCGCCCGGCGGTGCCAATCGGGATCGCCCGCGAACAGGTGGGCATATTCCATAAGCATGGCACCGCAGCCGCCGGCGTTGTTCACGACAAAATCAAACGGTTCCCGCTCAAACGCTTCAATGTTCTGTTTGGCCAGGCGGACCGCCGTCTCCTTCTCTCCCGCATGCATGTGCAGCGCCCCGCAGCAGGTTTGGTTCGCGGCAACGACAACCTCGCATCCGGCCAAACTGAGCAGTTCCACAGAGAGCCTGTTGATCCGATGAAAAAAGGCATCCATCACGCAGCCCTGGAAAAAAGCCACCTTGTATTTTCTCCTTCCGGACGGCTGAAGTCTCGCAGGAGAAGCCTTTCGCTCCCGGGGCGAAGGCACATCCGGAAGAACCGCCTCAAAATCGCCCAAATGCCAGGGCAGCGCCTTCATGATTCCGGATTGGCGCGCCAGCCTGCGCAGTCCGCTTTTTTGGTAAGACCACATCAGATTCCCGATGCGCCGCATCCGCTTTGGCTGTGGAAACAGCTGCTCGAATACCATTTTTCGAATAAATTTCACAGGTTTGGAGTAGGTTTTGCGCTGTTCCAGCGTTTGCTTGGCTCCTTCGAGGATCGCGCCGTATTCCACCCCTGTCGGACAGGCCACCTCGCAGGCGCGGCATCCCAAGCACAGATCTATCGGTTCCTGCAGTTGGGAAAGATCGCTTAACTTTCCTTCGGCAGCCATTTTGACCAGGTTGATTCTTCCCCGGGGCGAGTGGGTTTCTTTTTCCATCGTAAGATAAGTGGGGCATACGGGGAGGCAGTAGCCGCACTGCACGCAGCTAAATGTTTTGTCGTAATTCAACGATTTCTGCAGCTGCTTCAGGTCGGCGCTCATTCCGTCAGCACCAGCCTTTGGCCGGGTTCAGGGAAAATTTTGCCCGGATTTAAAATGTTATTGGGATCCCACGCCTGTTTGATCCGCTTCATCATATCCAGTCCGGCGGCTCCGAGCTCCATCTCCATGAACGGCGCCTTCATCGTGCCGATCCCATGCTCGCCGGATAACGTTCCTCCCAACTCTACGGCGGCCTGGAAAATTTCCGCCACCGCCTGCTCCACCCGCTTCATTTCATCCGCATCCCGCTTATCCGCAATAATATTCGGATGCAGATTGCCGTCCCCTGCGTGTCCGAACACCACAAGATGGACATCGTATTTGTCCCTGATTTGCCGCAAACGCTCAAACATCGCCGGAATCCGGCTTCGCGGCACCGTGGCATCCTCCGATATTTTCGTAGGCTTGATCTTGACAATCGCCGGAGACACCAGCTTGCGGGCTTTCCATAACTCTTCCTTTTCCGCCGGCGATTTCGCGATGCGAATATCCCTGGCCCCCGCCTCGCGGCAGATTTCGCCGATCTGATGAATTTCATCAATGACCGCCTTGGGATGGCCATCCACCTCGATCAGCAGGATTGCCTCCGCGTCGACGGGCAGATTCGAAGGCTGGTAATTTTCGACGGCGACGATAGAGGCTTGATCCATCAGCTCCATTTTGGCAGGCAGAATCCCGGAAGTAAGCACCTTCGAAATGGCCCGGCCCGAGTCGAGCAAATCGTCGAAAATCGCCATCATCGTCTCGGAAGCCGGAGGCAGGGGAATCAACCTGAGGATGGCCTCCGTAATAACGGCCAATGTGCCCTCCGAGCCGACGATCAGCTTGGTCAAATCATAACCGGTCACATTTTTTACGGTACGCCCGCCGGTCCGGATGATTTCTCCCTCAGGAGTTACGACCTCAAGGCCAATCACATAATCCTTGGTCACGCCATACTTTAATCCGCGCGGTCCGCCGGAATTTTCGGCCAAATTGCCGCCAATCGTAGACACGTGGGAACTGCTCGGATCGGGCGGATACATCAGTCCCCGCTTCTCCGCCTCCCGGTGGATTTGAGAAGTCAGCACCCCGGGGGAGACGATAGCGATGAGATCATCCGTATCGATGACGAGCTTGTGGTTCATCTTCGAAAGGTCGAGCACAATGCCTCCCTTGACAGGCAGCGGACCACCGCTTAAACTGGTGGACTGCCCCCGCGGGCAAACGGGAATAAGCTCGCGGTTTGCCAATTTGACGATTTGGGATACCTCCTCCGTTGTACGCGGCTGCACCACAATGTCGGGCATATACGTGCCAAAGGAAGCGTCAAAAGAATAGCTGGCCAAATCTCTTTCTTCAGTCAGTACTCTGGAAGGTTCAAAGATCCCGCTGATTTGCTCGATGATCCGTTGGTCCAGCAACGGTAATCCCTCCTCTCGTTAAGCATTTTATAGTTCAAGCCGCCCCCCGGCTCCGAATGTGAGCTCCACGGATCCCTCCATGATTTCAATTTTGGAATCGTCTCGTATCTGCTGTAACACCGCTTCGGACACCCACATTTCATCGAGATGAAGCGTATTGTGTATGATAATGAGCTCCAGGGAGGAAGGTTCGGCTAATCTTAGCGTGGCCACAGCGTTCTCGATAAGCTCTTTATCGGTATCAAAAGTCATGGGAACCGCTGCACGGACAACCAGCCCGGAGGTCATGCAGTTTAAATAAGTAGCTTCGCGATCGATCCTGGAAACCAGGCGTTTCGTTGTAAAATCCGCCAGGCCGACCCCTGTCGCGTTACCATGGGAAGGCTCGGAAAGGTCGAGGACACCCAGATATTGGATGGCAGGTTCCGCAGGTTCAGGAACACCTTGTATGCGCAGCCGTCCGATGATATTCGTGTCCATTCCGGTGCCGCTGTAGTTTTTGCCCATTTCCTTCACGATGCACAAATGCAGCCTCTTCACCGGCAGCTTCGGCATGTAAGACTTGGCAAACGCAAGCAGCTCCTTTTCCCGCTCCCAAAGGTCGGGCTTGGGTATCCCTTCGATATGGGCGGTCTCCTCGTATTCATTCTCAACAATCGCGATACCGCCGATAATTGGGACTTGCTCCAGAATGACGCCGGCAATCGCCGGAATGGCCGCAGCCATTTGCCCGACTCCCAGGCTGTGGACCATCGAAGCTCCCTTCGCCCTTCCCATGCCTACGGCCATCATTTTCATGATCCCGCTCTCATAATCCCCGCGAAAAGAAGTATGGGGTTTAATGCGGTTAACGACAATGACCCCATCTGACGCCATGGCTTCCTCGGCACAAAACACCGGCAGTCCTTCAATTCCGTTGGTTGTACAGCCAAGCAGCCGGACCTCGTCTGAACAGGAGACGGGAACACCCACTCGGTCAGGGGTAATTCCCAGGCTCTCCAATATCTCCTGCTGCCCGTCAGGCTCGCCCCTTCCGTGGCTCCCCATGCAGGCGAACAGAAAGGGCTGCAGCTCACGGCTTTTGAGCTGGGCGACGAGCGACGCGAGAATAGGCACAATGTTGGTAATGCCGCGGCTTCCTGCCGTTATCCCTATCCTTGAGCCGGGCGCAAGATTGGCTCGGTCCGGAGGGAGCAGCCGGTTAACAGCCTGCTCGACCCCGGCTTCCACACTTGCCGGCTGCGACCTGGCAAACTTTTGCTTAATCCGATAGACCGGGGGTAAAACACCCAACTAACGTCCCCTCCTAGATCGTAATCGACATGAATTTCGTTTCCAGGAAGCATTCGATACCTTCTTTCCCGCCCTCGCGGCCTATGCCGCTTTCCTTGAATCCGCCGAACGGCGCCTGCGCCGTGGAAGGAGTTCCATCATTGATACCGACAATGCCGTATTCAAGCTTTTCCCCGACCCTTATTGCCCGTGACAGAGATTCGGTAAACAGATAGGCGGCTAACCCGTAAACTGAATCGTTGGCAAATCGAACGGCTTCTTCTTCTGTCTTGAATGTAACTACCGGCGCAACCGGACCGAAGGTCTCCTCCCGCATTATGCGCATTTCGGCAGTTACGCCGGCCAGGATCGTAGGCTGATAGAAATAGCCGGCATCCTCCTCATCCGAGCGATGGAACCCTTCTCCCCCGCAGACGAGCTGAGCTCCTTTGTTCAGGGCATCCCGGACATGCTCGTGTACTTTTTCATAACCGGCCTTGTCAATCAGCGGCCCGACATTCGTTCCAGCCTCCAAGCCGTTGCCCAGCTTCAATGCCTTAACTTCCTCATTAAATGCTTTGACAAACCGGTCAGCCACGCCTTCCTGCACGAAAATACGGTTGGCGCAAATGCAGGTTTGGCCAGCATTGCGAAATTTGGAGGCGATAACTCCCTTTACGGCGCTTTCAACGTCAGCATCATCGAAAACAAGGAACGGCGCGTGGCCGCCGAGCTCCAGAGATATATTTTTCACCGTGTCGGCCGCCTGCTTCATGAGCAGCTTTCCGACCTCCGTCGAACCCGTGAACGTAATCTTTCTGACCCGGGAATCCTGCATAAAAGCCCGCCCGATTTGAACCGCGTCGCCCGTCACTAGATTGGCTGCGCCTTTAGGAAAACCGGCTTGTTCCAGCAGTTCAAATAATTTCACCGCCGTCAAGGGAGTTTGCTCCGCAGGCTTCAGAATACATGTACAGCCTGCCGCAAGCGCCGGAGCAATCTTTCTCGTCACCATCGCCGCCGGAAAGTTCCAGGGCGTAATCGCGGCCACAACCCCAAGAGGCTGTCTCAATACAACAATTCGTTTGTTTCTGGCTGACGCCGGAATCGTGTCGCCGTATACCCGCTTCGCTTCTTCAGCATACCACTCGATAAATTTGGCTCCGTAGCTGATCTCTCCTTTGGCTTCGGCCAGCGGCTTCCCCTGCTCCATCGTCAGCGTTGCCGCCAATTCGTCCAAATTTTGCATAATCAACTGGTACCATCTCATCATATAACCGTAACGTTCCTCCGCAGTATATACGGACCATTCCGCAAAAGCATTGTGCGCAGCTCCAATCGCCCGCTCGGCTTCGGCAAATCCCCCATTCGGCACACTGCCCACAAGCTCTCCTGTGGCGGGATTGAGGACCGCAATATAATCTCCGTTATCCGGCTTCACCCAAGCACCGTCAATAAACATCAATGAATTCGCAATCCCGGTATTCGTTGCCATAAGCTCCTCACCCTTTTTCAATAAATTTGACGGTACAAAGCAGTGATATCCTCGATCCGTGTCATCCGCGGATTTACTTTGACGTTCCCGCTCTTCATGGCGTCTTCGGCCATGTCCGGAATGGCTCTTTCGTACTCTTCCTTATTGATTCCCAGCTCCGAGATCGACTTCGGAATTCCGATATCATGCGCAAGCTGTTTGACCAGGTCCACAGATTTGTAAGCTTTCTCGAGCGTATTTCCCGATACGGAAGGGTCCATTGCTTCGGCTATCCGGGCAAATTTATCGGGGCACGCAAGCAGATTGAATTCCATAATGACAGGAAGCAAGATGCCGTTAGCCACACCGTGGGCAATCCCAAAAAAGGCGCTCAGCGGATGGCTGATCGCATGGGCGTTGCCGAGCCGTGTATTGTTAAAAGCAAGTCCGGCGTTCAAACTGGCCAGCAGCATTTTCTCCCTGGCTTCCATGTTCTCCCCATGATAAACAGCCTGCCGCAGGTTTCCGCTAATCAGCTTCATCGCATCCAGGGCGAGAAGCTCCGAATAATGGAAGGCCGCAAGCGACGTATACGATTCGACCGCATGGACAAGCGCGTCGATACCTGTCGCTGCCGTAATTTTTGCCGGAGCCGTAACCGTAAGCTTCGGATCGACCACGGCCCATTTGGCCGCAACCCGTACCCCGCCAACTGTCAGCTTGTAATTTCGTTCCGTGTCCGTTATCACGGTAAAAGAAGTCACTTCGCTCCCAGTGCCGGAAGTAGTGGGAATGGCCAAAAGCGGGGTAACTGGCTTCGAAAAGGTGTCGATCCCCTCATACTGCACGATTGAGCCGCCATTCGCATGAATGACGCCAACGGCCTTAGCCACATCAATCGGGCTTCCGCCGCCTGCGCCGATAATGAGATCCGCGTTCAGATTGCGGCATATCTCCACTGCTTTATCCACTGTCCGAACGGACGGATTAGGCTCGACTTCGTCAAAAACTTCATAATTCACCTTGGACAATTGGTTTGTAACCGCATGGATCACTCCGGAGTTCACGATGCCTTTATCGGTAATGACCAATACATTTGCAGCCCCGTTGTCGGCCACAAGCTCGGAAACCTTCTCAACAGCGCCAATTCCCCATATAATTTCCGTCACATTCTTGATAACAGATAACATCGGCCCGCCAGCTCCCCCTCTATTTGCTTACAATCGAAATGGGTGTATGAAAAAATTCATTGGCTATCCCCATCGGCCCGTCCCGGAAAATTCTCGAATCCATTGTTTTCAAGTCGCCGCATATGACAGGTTCAAAGTCCATCAAGCGCAAAATATCCTGTTCCAGGTCGATTCCGGGTGCGATTTCGGTGAGCACCAAACCTTCCTTTCTCAGTTCAAATACGGCCCTCTCCGTAACAAAAATGACCGGCTGGCCCTTGTGCCTCGCATAGCGGCCGCTGAAGGTAATCTGGTTCACCCGGTTCAGAAACTTCTTCGCTTTCCCTTCCGTCACAATCCGCAGACGCCCGTTTTCGATCTCCGCTTCCAGCCCGCCCGCAGTAAAGGCTGCGCAGTAAACCACTTTTTTGGCCGGGTGCGTAATATCGATAAATCCGCCGCAGCCAACCGTCTTCGTGCCGAATTTACTGACGTTCACATTGCCTTCTTGATCCGCCTCGGCAAGCCCCATAAATGTGACGTCAACTCCGCTGCCGTTGTAGTAGTCAAACTGGCAGCCATGCTCGATGATGGCTTCCGCGTTTTTGGTAATGCCGAAATCGATGCCCCCTTGGGGGATCCCTCCGATGACCCCGGATTCGATCGTTAAGGTGATCGCCTGGTTTATCCCCTCTTCGTTCGCGATCGGGCCCACCACATCCCCGGGGATGCCCGTCCCCAAATTCACCACCGCCTCCGGGAACAGCTCCATCACCGCGCGGCGTCCAATGACCTTGCGGATGCTGAGAGGCAGCGGTTTGCTTGCGGATTCAGGGATCCTGGCATCACCGGAGAACACCGGATCGAAAAAGTAAGAAGCAGACTGCCGATGCTCTTCCTCCGCATTTTCCGCCACAATGATTCCGTCCACATAAATACCCGGAATGACAACTTGTTTCGGATGCAAGGTACCCTTTTCCGCCAAATATTTGACCTGCACGAACACTTTGCCGCCATTCGCCTTTGCCGCTTGGGCCATAGAGATGGCCTCCAGCTTGACGGCCTCCTCCTCCATCGTCACGTTCCCTTTTTCATCTGCCGTTGTACCCCGGATGACCGCTACATCCACCGGTTGGCTTTTATAAAACAGATACTCTTCGCCATGCAGCTGCAAAACTTCGACAATATCCCCGCTTTGCCTCGCGCGCTCGTTAATCTTGCCGCCCTCCACTCGTGGATCGATAAACGTACCAAGGCCGACTTTGGAGAAGTTGCCCGGTTTGCCTGACGCCATGGCGCGAAAAAGATGCACAAGCTGCCCCTGCGGAAGACAGTAAGCTTCCACTTCATTGCTGTGGATAAGCTCGCCCCACCTCGGAGCCAGCCCCCAGTGCGACCCGATGATCCGCTTGATCAGCCCCGGGCGGGCCAGACGCTGGATGCCGTTTATCCTGTCGCTTTGGCCGGCTCCGTGAAGCAGTGTCAAATTCCGCGGGTAGCCGGTTTCAAGGAAGCTGCGCTCGATTTCATTCAAAATCGTCCCGCAGGCTCCCATTAAAGTAAATCCTACGGTGGCGAGCGTCGCTCCTTCTTTTAAATACGGAAGTACATCCTTTGCCTTTACCGCTTTATGCATAGCCCTCACCACCCCTGCTGAACCGTTTTTCTTTTTACCATGATGGTTTGAATCCCTTCTTGTGTGACCGTACCGTCCTGATTGACCAATTGCACAAAAAAATGAATGATTCCGCGATCCGGCTTGCTTTTGCTTTCTATTTTCTCCTGTACCGAAACCATCCCGTGCACCGTATCCCCGAAAAAAATAGGGGCGGTGAATTTCCATTTATCTACGTTAAGCAAGGCAATTCCGGTGCCGTCAAACAATCCCAGGCGAAACATGAGACCATGACAGATAGACAATCCCAACAAGCCTTGGGCGAGCCGCTTGCCGAACGGGCTGTTCCTCGCAAACTCTTCGCTCGTATGCAGTTCATTCATATCCCCCGACATAGCGGAAAAATAAACGACATCCGTTTCCGTGACAGTGCGCGAAGGAGTGCGAAAGCTTTGTCCCACTTCATATTCATCGAAAAAAATTCCTGGCATCTGAACCGGACTCTCCTTCCATCACTTTAATGAAAGCCTAGATACGCGGCCTTAACTTCGGGATCCATCATTAACTCATTGCTCGAACCCGAAATGTTAATCGATCCGTTCTCCAGCACGTAGCCCCGATCGGCAATCGATAACGCGACAGGCACGTTCTGCTCGACGACCAGCATAGCCATATCTGTAGTTTTGTGAATTTCTCCAAGCTTTTCATACATCTGTTCCACAATAATGGGCGCAAGGCCTGACGAAGGCTCATCCAAAATAAGCAGCTTGGGCTTGAGCATTAATCCGCGGGCTACAGCCACCATTTGCTGCTCCCCGCCGGACATCGTTCCCGCCAGCTGGTCTTTTCGTTCCGCAAGACGCGGGAATAAGCTGAAGACATATTCGAGGCTCTCTTTGCGGTGGGCTTTGGCCTGCTTCCCGTAGGAACCCAGAACCAAATTATCCAGCACTGTCATTTCCGTGAACACTCTGCGTCCTTCCGGTACATGAGCGACAGCCATGTTGGCAATTTCGTATGCATGCCTGCCGGCCAGACTGTTTCCATCAAATTGAATACTACCCTGATGCGGGGCCAGCAGACCGCATATAGTTTTGAGCAGCGTGGTCTTTCCCGCCCCATTGCTGCCTACAATGGCGACGCATTCACCGCGTTTTACATTCAATGTGATTCCCTGGAGAGCTTTAATCGCGCCGTAAGATACATGCAGATTTTCAACTTTAAGCATGCTGTGCAAACCCCTTCCCCAAATAAGCCTCCATTACGGCAGGATTGCTCATGACCTCTTTCGGCACTCCTTCCGCCAGCTTGGAACCGAAGTTCAAGACGACGACTCTGTCGGAGATGGCGTTGATTACTTTCATGACGTGCTCTATGACCACGAGCGTTATCCCTGCATCTTTGACCTTCCAAATCAATTGGATCGCCTCTTCCACTTCAATGGAGTTTAGTCCGGCCAAAGCTTCGTCGAGCAATAGCAAAACCGGCTTCGTGGCCAGACTCCTGGCGAATTCCAGTCTCCGCTGGTCAATGATGGACAATGTCCGCGCCACAGAGTGAGCCTTACTGCCCAGGCCGACAAAATCCACCATTTCCATCGCTTCCCGCTCGGCGGCACGGGTGTTCGAAGTGTTCAAAAAGGCGCCGACCATCACGTTCTGCAGCACACTCATTTCCCCGAATGGGCGTGTCACCTGAAAGGTGCGGCTGAGCCCTTTTTTGCAGATCTCGTTCGGAGACAGTCCGGTGATGTTCCTGCCGTTTAGCTGGACTTGCCCTGTGTCCGGAATGTAGACGCCGGTGATGAGGTTGAAGGTCGTGGATTTGCCCGCTCCGTTAGGTCCGATGACGCCGAGAATCTCGCCTTTGTTCACATGAAAAGTCAAATCGTTGACGGCGAGGAGACCGCGAAACCGCTTGGTTAACTTGTTCACCTGCAAAATCGGCTGGCTCATTTACCGGTCGCCTCCTTTTGTCGATTTTCCGCCGGGGAGAATAGCAAGAAGCTTATTGTACAGTCTTGTCAGCGGTCCGATTAATCCGTTCGGTAGAAGAATGACCACCACCACCAAAATAATGCCGTACAGGATATAATTGATTCCTTGAACGGAGCCGAATCCCAATAAGTCGGTTATGGAAATCGCGATCTCAATGAAAGGCTTCATAATAATGGCGCCGATCACGGGGCCCATCACAGTACCCAGTCCGCCGATGATGGATACCATGGCAAACTCCACGGACATCGGAACGTCAAACACCGCTTTGGGTTCAATAAAATACATGTACTGCGCATACAGTGTCCCGGCCAGAGACATGGTAAAAGCGCTGATCGCCAGCGCGATATGCTTCACACGCGGGCTATTCACACCGACAGCCATAGCCGCCTGATCGTCCTGCCCCATGGCTACCATATAGTAACCCAGCCGCGAACGCTCGATTTTTTTCACAAGAAAGAGCATTCCTACCAGGAACGCGAGAAAAATATAAAAATAAGGCAGTTTATCGGAAAACTGGAGCATCAGGAAGGAGTCTGCAAAAGGAACCGAGATGCCTTCCGCCCCGCCGGTGAAGCCCCGGAATTTCGTAACCAGCAATAGAGCGACCTGAGAGAACACAATCGTAGCGATCGCAAAGTAATGTCCTCTTAATCTCATCAGACTCATTCCCATCACATAACCGACAATAACGGAAAAGATCCCTCCGACAAACATCCCGATCCATGGACTTATATGCAGCTTGGTCAGCAGCAGCGTTGAAGTGTAGGCGCCAATCCCGAAGAAGAGAGCGTGCCCGATGGAAACCTGCCTGGCGTATCCGCCAAAAATATTCCACGAAATTCCGGCAATCGAAAACAGCAGAATCATGTTGAGGATATTTTGGTAATATTCGTTCACGGCAAGCGGGGCCAAAGCGAATAAAGTCAGTGCGAAGACAGGCACATACACCTTGGGCTCAGTAAGAGAAAAAGCACCCAAACCGGCCGACTCGGCGAGCTTCACCGTCCCGCCTGGTTTCACCGGCATCGCATCATTTAACTGTTTTTGTTGGACATTCATATCAGGCCGCTCCCTTTGAAGAAAATAACCCGTTAGGCTTGATGATCAGTACAATAAGGAAAAGGATAAACGCTGCCAGAAGCCCGGAGTTTGCGCTAATATACTGGACGCCGAACGATTCGGCGACACCCAGGATCAGGCCGCCGACAAAAGCGCCCTTTAAATTCCCGAGCCCGCCAAGAATGACAACAATGTAGGCCATAAGTCCAAAGTGCGCCCCGGCGAGCGGCTGCACATACTGGAAAGTGGCTATCGCGGTACCCGCTGCGCCCGTGAGCGCCGCCGAGATGCCTGCTGCAATCAAAAAGATCCGGTTCGTATTTATGCCCATCAGCATTGCGGTTTCCCGGTCCAATCTGGCCGCCTTCATCGCTTTGCCCAAATCCGTCCTGGAAAGGAACAGGAACAGAAGCGCAGCGAGCACGATCGACAGGACGAAAGCTGCCAGCATATTCACCGGAATTACCAACTGCCCAAGCTTCAATACTTTTTCTCTCCAGCCAAAATTGATTGAACGCGTCGTGGATCCGAATACCATCAAGGCACCATTTTGCAGAACCAGCTGCATTCCTACGGTCAAAAATATTTGCGTCAGCGGAGGCGCTTTCATAATATGGGCGAATAAATATTTTTGGATGATTACCCCG
Source organism: Paenibacillus sp. JCM 18996 (assembly GCF_055392555.1). Taxonomy (NCBI): domain Bacteria; kingdom Bacillati; phylum Bacillota; class Bacilli; order Caryophanales; family Paenibacillaceae; genus Paenibacillus; species Paenibacillus sp. JCM 18996. The sequence continues at coordinate 390,931 of NZ_AP043884.1, read as the reverse complement.
ACCAGGAACATTGCGGGAACAGATACCAATAACGTGATGAGCGGATCCATTCCGCTGAACACCCAGGCCCAGTAGGAAGTGTACATTCCCAGCATGACAAACTCGCCATGGGCAAAATTTACAATATCGACCACTCCGAACAGCAAGGTTAAACCGATACTGATCAGAGCGTAAATCCCGCCGATTAAAAGTCCGTTAATCAGCACCTGCAGGAATAAATCCATGACTTCACCGCCTATTGTTAGTTCGGATTGTAATAGGGAGCGGAGAAACTCCACTCCCGTTGCCAGCTTTCGGTTACTTGAATTCCGCCTTGGCGTCTTCCTTCGGGTACACGGTTTTAGGTATGCCGTCCTGCCACTGAATCATGACCGGATGCACATTCTTGTTCCAGCCGGTTTGGTCGAATTCAATATTGCCGCCAGGCATGATATTTCCCTTATCTCCTTCTTTTAATTGAAGGGAAGCCAATGCGTCACGGATTTTCTGAGGCTCCGCCGATGCGGCTTTTTCAATCGCCTGTGCGATCACCCATGTCGCCGAATAGGCTTCGCCGGAATGTTCAGTGATGAACTCGCCGTTCTTTTCCTTATAACGCTTGGCCACATCCTCGATCCCCGGCTTGTTCACGTCCAGGTTCCAGGAGGCCACGGATACTACCCCTTCCGCGTTTTTGCCTAATTCATTGTAAAACTCAGGCATCAAATACCCGGCTCCGCCGCCCACTGTCGTAATATTGACGCCAAGCTGCTTGATCGTCTTTTGAATCAGGATCGCGTCCTGCAGGTAGGATACCGGGAACAAAATTTCCGCTCCGGTTGATTTGATCTTATTTACAAGAGGGGAAGCGTCTGCGAAGTTGGCCTGGTACGGCTCGGAAAGCACAACATCAAGCCCGAGTTCCTTCGCGGTCTTGATCAGTCCTTCGGAAGTGGAAGTGCCGTAGCTGGTTTCCTCGAATACAATCGCCACTTTTGGCTTTTTGCCCAGCCTCTCCACAAGGTATTTCTTGGCGAATTCTACCTGGGTACGTCCGAACATAGAACCTTTGGGGGAGACCTGGAACAAGTACTTCATTCCACGGGAGGTTAAATTGTCTGAAATTGAAGCGGTTACAAAAGGAATTTTAGCTCTCTCGGCCACCTCGGATGTAACAAGGGACAGCGAGCTGTTGTAGTCTCCGGTTATAGCCGACACCTTTTTGTTCTGGATCAGACGCTCCGTTGCGGATTTCGCCGTTTCCGGCTTGTCGCTTGGATCAACGATTTCCAGTTTGATTTTGGCGCCGCCAAGCGATTTGATGCCTCCTGCGGCATTGATGTCATCAGCCGCCAATTGAACCGCTTTCAAAGCTGCGCCGCCCAGACGCGCCAAGCTGGCCGACGTAGGATAAAGAACGCCTACCACCACTTCATCCACTTTACTGCTTTTTCCTCCGGCCGTTTTCTCGCCTGCTCCCTGCTTGGCCGAACCTTTATCGCTGCATGCCGTGAGGCTGAGTGCCAGCACTCCGGAAAGCGCGGCCGCCGTAAATTTGTTAGCCCAACCTTTCATTTAGAACCCTCCCTGAATTGTGATCTATTTGATTTTTATTAGATTGGGACTCAAGATGCATAAGGCCCAAATAATAAATGCGTTCATCCATCAGCTTGAGATTGGGAGAAACCGCCGGAACGAATTCCATCTGCTCAAGCACATCCCTCTTCAAGTCGATCCCCGGTGCGATCTCAATTAATTCCAGGCCTTTATGCGTCAACTGCAGGACCGCTCTTTCCGTTACAAAAAGAACCGGTTGGTTACGCTCTGCCGCGAATTTTCCATTGAACGTTATCTGCTGGACGTTGCCGACAAATTTTTTAAATCTGCCCTCCTGCCTGATCCGCAACCTGCCGTTTTCAACCGCTATTTCGAGTCCGCCGGAGGTGAAGGTCGAGCAAAAAATCACTTTTTTGGCGGTTTGGGTAATATCGATAAAGCCTCCGCAGCCCGGGGCGCGATGCCCGAACTTGCTTACATTGACATTTCCTTCACAGTCGATTTCGGCGGCTCCCATAAAAGTGGCGTCCACTCCGCAGCCATTGTAATAGTCAAATTGGTACGCATTGTCGATGATCGCCTCGGCATTCCTGGTTACCCCGAAATCCCCGCCTCCGACTGCAATACCGCCTATGGCTCCCACCTCGATCGACAGCGACACCTTGCCGTCCATTCTTTCCTCGCCAATGATGGGGCCAATCGCATCCCCCGGAATCCCCACGCCGAGGTTCACAGTATCCCCTGTGTTCATTTCCATTACCGCTCTTCTGCCAATCAGCTTCCTCATATCCAGGCCGGTCATTTCGCGGACAACGCTTTGAGGCTGTTTGATTTTTCCCAAAATATGCGGATCATAATACACCGACGAGGTCATTCGATGATTTTCCGCCGGATTCTCACATACGACGACTTCGTCGACGAAGATCCTTGGGACCGCTACATCCTTCGCCTGCAAGGAATTCCCCCGCACAATCCTCTTCACTTGAAAAATGACTCTGCCGCCGCATGCTTTCACAGCCTGGACAGCGGACATGACCTCCAATTTCGCGCATTCGTCCTCCATTGTGATATTGCCGTATTCATCAGCCGCAGTTCCTCTGCCTATATATAAATCGAAGGAGAGGCTCGGATAAAAGAGATAGTCCTTACCATTGAGTTGATGATACTGAACCGTTTCGAAACCGCTGTCAATAGCCTTCTGGTTCATCTTCCCCCCTTCCAGCCTGGGATCCACAAAGGTCGAAAGTCCGATGGTGGAGAGAACTCCCGGCTTCCCGGAAGCGGCTGCCTTGTACATGGAGAGGATCTGGCCCATCGGAAGGCAGAAAGCTTCGACTTTATTCTGCTTTATTAAATTTTCCAGTTTGGGCGACAGCCCCCAGTGGGTTCCTATAATTCTCTTTAACAGCGGAACATGGGCAAAATGCTCCATCCCGCGCACAGTGTCGCTTTGGCCGGCTGAATGCACGAAAGTCAGATCTCTGGGCGTACCGGTTTCGAGAAAGCGCTCTTCGATTTTTTGATAAATTTCCTCCGCCACGCCGACCAAACTAAAGCCGGTTGTCAGCAGACTTGTGTTATCCTTTATGCTGGCCGCCACTTCCGATGCGGTAGAAATTTTTACCTTTTGAGTCAAAGCACCATGCCACCTCCAACATTGATCACTTCGCCGGTGATATAGGAAGCGGAATCCGATGCCAGGAAAGCGATCAGGTTGGCCACATCCTCGGGATCGCCGGCTCGGCCCATAGGAATTTTGGAAACCATCAAATCCCATACTTTTTCAGGCACTCCGCGCGTCATATCGGTATCGATAAATCCCGGACAAATGGCGTTTACGGTCACGTTATATTTTGCCAGCTCCCGGGCCGCCGTCTTCGTCAAACCGACAACGCCGGCTTTGGACGCCGCATAGTTTGCCTGCCCGATATTGCCCAGCCAGCTGGCCGAGGAAATGTTGATAATCCGTCCGCCTTTTTGTTCTCTCATTTTTATACTGGCAGGCTGCATCGTATTGAAAGTACCCGTCAGATTCACGCTGAGAACGTCATCCCACTGCTGGCGCTCCATTTTGTGCAGCATACCATCCCGATTGATTCCGGCGTTATTGACAAGAATGTCCAGCCTGCCGCGTTTTTCGGCGGTTTGTTCAATTAAGCTGCGGGCCGCATCGGTGTCGGCGACATTAAGGACGAAATAGTCGGCATCCAATCCTTTCTCTCGCAGTTCGTTCACCGTTGCGGCAGCGATTTCTTCACTGATATCGCAAATGGTTACCCCGGCACCGAGTTCGGCAAGCTTCGTCGCGATCGCTTTTCCTATTCCTCTGCCGGAACCCGTTACAATGGCTGACTTCCCGGATAAATTGATCATTGCGTTCATTCCTTCACTGGTTTGATTTAAGCCCTTTCAAAAATCGTCGCGATCCCTTGCCCGCCGCCAATGCACATTGTAACAACCCCGTATTTGGAAGCACGTCTCTCCATCTCGGCCAATAGCTTCACCGTAAGGATACAGCCTGTTGCTCCAATCGGGTGCCCCAACGCGATGGCGCCGCCGTTCACATTGACTTTGAGCGGGTCGATATCCAGATCCTTGATTACAGCCACCGACTGAGAAGCAAACGCCTCGTTAAGCTCCATCAAATCGATATCGTTCAAAGTAAGACCGGCTTTCTGCAGCACTTTCTTCACTGCCGGCGCAGGCGCGAAGCCCATAATTTCAGGGTCCACGCCAGCCACCGCCTGTTCACGCACATAGGCCAGCGGCTTTAAGCCTAACTCCCGTGCCTTGTCGGCGCTCATCACGACGACGGCTGCGGCGGCATCATTGATCCCGGATGAATTTCCCGCCGTCACCGTGCCTCCATCTTGAAAAGCCGGCTTGAGAGCCGCCAGCTTCTCTAAAGTGGTTCCTCTCCTCGGATGTTCATCGGTGTCAAACACAATCGTTTCGCCTCTGCGCTGCGGAATTTCAACCGGAACGATTTCGTACTTAAACTTTCCGCCGTCTATCGCTGCAATCGCTTTGTTCTGGCTTTCAAAGGCGAATCGGTCCTGTTCTTCCCGGGTTACGTTAAAGCGCTTACTAACGGTTTCTGCCGTAATGCCCATGGGATAATTGCCAAACGGGTCGGTAAGGGCGGTCAACAGTCCGTCTTCCAATTGGGAATGTCCGTATCTGTAGCCATATCGCGCTTTCCGGACGTAGTACGGAAGTTGATCCATATTTTCCGTGCCCGCGGCCACAATAATATCCGCTTCTCCGGCACGAATGGCTTGAGCGGCATTATTGATCGCCTGCAGGCCGGACCCGCATAAGCGGTTCACGCTGTAGGCATTGCTGTGGCTGGGCAATCCGGCTCGGAGCGCGCACATCCTGGCGATAAAAGCGCTTTCAGCAATCTGTCCGACACATCCGACGATGACATCCTCAACCAATTCCGGGGCAACCGCGGCTCGGTTTACGGCCTCCTTTATGGCGATTGCGCCCAAATCCGCCGCATGAATATCCTTCAACGCGCCGCCAAAAGTGCCTATCGCGGTACGAGCCGCGCCTGCGATCACAACATCCTTCATCCTTGTTCCCTCCACAAAGTTTAATTCGCTTTTTACAGTCTGCGACAGACCGGTTCAGGTTGGACTGCCGCAGCTTTCGCGTACTACCAGCGACGGAGTTAATATAATTTGCTTATGCTGGTCCTCATTGTTGTCCTCGATCATTTGCAAAAGAAACTCCATCGCATGCTTTCCCATCTCATAAGTGGGGTGTGAAATGGTAGACAAAGGCACGATAAAATTTTCCGAAAACGGGTTGTTATCGTTTCCCATCACGGCGATTTCATCAGGCACCCGGACACCGGACTCCCTTAACGCCTTGATCGCGCCGAACGCCACGAGGTCACTCGCAGCGCAAATCGCATCCGGCAGCTCCTTCACTCGGCTCAACAGCTGCCGCACAAGCGCATAACCGGATTCCTGGGAATAATCCCCGTGGAAAACTAACGAATCGTCGATCGTCAGCCCGTTTTGGTTCATTCCGCTGACGAAGCCTTCCCATCTTTCCTTCGCTGTGGAAATACGTTGATCCCCGGCAAAGTAGGCTATCCTCTTATGTCCCAGCGAAGCTAAATGCTTGACCGCCAGCTCGGTTGTAAGCGGATTGTTGATGCCGACGTAATTTTTATCGTAAGCAGGAGGCTTCCGGTTAAGCAGCACATATTTTAAACCGGTCTTTTCCACCTGCAGTAAATCCTCTTGATTCGAAATATTGGCTAAAAGCAGCCCATCCACCCGCTTCTCGACCATTAGGTCCAAATAATTGAGAAAGCGCCGATGTTCGTCTGAAGTATTGCAGAGAATAAGGCTGAAGTTATTTTTAATGGCGGCATCGTCCATACCTTTGACCATCGACGGATAGTACGGATTTAAAATATCTGTCATAATCAATCCCAAAGTATGGGTACTTTTCATTTTGAGGCTTCTCGCCACCGCATTGGGCCGGTAATTCAATTCCTCAATCGCTTTCCGGACCCGTTCAGTGAGCTCCGGGCTGACATAAGCGGATTTATTGATCACAGCCGATACTGTGGCGATGGAAGTGCCGGCTCTCTTGGAGATATCCTTCATCGTTACCATAGCTGACTCCTCCGTGAAACGCTTAGCTAAACGTTTAGCTGTAACGGCTAAAAAAATCGATCAGAAGCATCGAAAAGTAAAGTTTCCTCAAAAAGCAACCTGTGATTCTAATCGAAATTTCTTCAGCGAAACGTTTAGTTGTGCTTTGTTGTTAATTATAAAAAACAATTTCTTAATTAGCAACAATTTTTTCTAATCTTCAGAAATCTCTTCACTCACATCTGCAAGCTGTGCCTGGCTTGGCTTTTTTTAATACGATCGAAATTTTTGATAATTGGCTTATCCCCGGCATTTAGTTATTTATACAGGCAAGAATGCTGTTTTGAGATCATATCCTTAGGTAAAACAAAAGGAAGGGATGATTTACTTGTCTTATAGTTACAGCCATCCGCATCATCATCACTATCCTCACTACCCGTATTATCCTTATTATCCGTATTATCCTTATTATCCGTATCCTTATTATCCGTACTATCCGTATTACCCTCCTTACTATCCATACCCACCTTACTACGGCGGCTATCCTTATTCTCCATATCCTTACGGCGGAGCATCTCAATATGGCGCACAGCATCAAAGCGGACAACGGGAGCAATAGCAATTCTTTAAAGGAGATTGGGCTCTAAATCCGGTCTCCTTTTCTTTTTTTGACAAGTTTAAGTTTGAAAAAAGGTATACCTGTGAGCGCATCAAAAGCTGCCTCTACCCAATATCTCCGTGATGCTCTCATCAAAAGCTGCGTCTGCGCCTATGATTTGAAACGCTTACTTAATACTTATTTCATCTCTAACGTTTTAATTCTTCTACCAGATTAGGGGGAACCTCATCTTTGACAGCCTTCACTAAATTTTGCGCCGCGAGCATGGCCATATCAAATCGTGTCTTCTCCGTAGCAGACCCGATATGCGGGAGGGCCACAACGTTAGGCAGCTTTAAAAGAGGGTTATTCGGTTCCACAGGTTCGTGCTCGAAAACATCGAGACCGGCTCCGCCAATGTCCCCTTTTTTCAATGCGTCAATGAGTGCCTCCTCATCCACCGTTTGACCCCGGGAAGCATTGATAAAGATCGCTGTTTTTTTCATCAGCGCCAGTTCCTCTCGGCCAATTAAATGGACGGTTTCCGCTGTCAATGGGGTCATCAGCACGACAAAATCAGACTCCTGAAGGAGATCCTGCAAGGTTCGGTACTTCACACCCAGGCTTTGCTCTGCCGCCATTTTTCTTGTCCGGTTAAAGTAAGCGACATCCATACTAAAGCCAAATTTTGCGCGCCTTGCTACCGCCTCCCCGATCCTTCCCATGCCGATAATGCCGAGTCTAGTATGATGAACATCCATGCCAAACAGGTGATTGTCGCTTCCCGTCTGCCACTTTCCATCCTTCACATAACGGTCGAGCTCCGGTATCCTTCTTGCTGCAGCCAAGATCAGTCCAAAGACGAGATCCGCCACTGTTTCATCCAATACGGCAGGAGTATTCGTCCCGATAACCCCTCTGGCCTTCATGGCGGCTATGTCGAAATTATTGTAGCCAACAGACACATTGCTGACGATTTTTAACTTGGGCGCAAGATCTAAAAGTTCTTGATCGATTTTACCGCCAGAGATTAAAAGTCCATCCACATCTGAAAGTTCTGCCAACAACTGACTGCGAGGAATCGCTTCTTCCGAATCCCATTTTCGGTAATCACAATGCTCTCCTATGTAGTCTTCCACTTCCTTTGGAATTGGCTTTGCCAGGAAAACTTTAGGTTTCATCCTGAATTTGTCTCCTTTGCGCATAACAGGTTTTTGAAAAGCCATTATCCAAAGGAGAGGCAATGACCCTTCCTTTGGACAACAGAAGCAGGTGATCCGGTTATGCTTTTATAAACACAGTCTTGATCGAAGTGAAGAATTCGATGGCCGCCTGTCCCTGTTCGCGAGAATGGGAGCTCGATTGCTTCATCCCGCCGAATGGCGCTTGCAGTTCCACACCGGCGGATTCGGCATTAACGCGCACGAGGCCTGCGTCCATTTCATTGATAAAGGAAAGCATATGGCCGATATTCCGCGTAAAAATGGATGCGCTGAGTCCGTATTTTACATCGTTGGCTACGGCTAAGGCTTCCTCAAACGAATCGACCTTGATCAGTGCCAGCACAGGGCCGAAAATCTCTTCCTGGGCAATGGCCATATGAGGCTTCACGTCTTCAAACACTGTAGGGTTAACATAAAATCCATGTTCCAACCCGTCGCGCTGAGGTCTGTCCCCGCCATAAAGCAGTGTCGCTCCTTCGCTTCGTCCCTTTTCGATATAAGAGAGCACCGTGTTCAACTGGTTCTCACTCGCACATGGCCCCATCCATGTATCTCCGCCCAGTCCATCGCCCACTGTCAACGATTTCACTTTCGCCAGCAATTTTTGTTTAAATTGTTCATATACCTCGCTTTGCACAATGACACGGCTTGTAGCTGTGCATTTCTGGCCCGTTGAACGAAGGCCCCCGTTGATCGTTGCCTCCACAGCCAGATCCAGATCGGCGTCGGCCGCTACGATGACCGGATTTTTCCCTCCCATTTCAAGCTGGTACTTGGCTCCGCGGGCGAGAGCGCCCTGTCCGACCTGCTTGCCTACCGTATCGGATCCGGTAAACGTGATTCCGTTGATGCCCGGATGGTCTATAATGCCTTGGCCGATTACAGAGCCGTTGCCTGTTACCATATTGACCACGCCTGCAGGGAGTCCCGCCTCATTCATACATTCCACTACTTTTGCAGCGGTGACAGCCGTATCCTGTGCAGGTTTGAAAACGACGGTGTTCCCGTAAATGAGGGCAGGAGCCATTTTCCAGACGGGAATCGCGACAGGGAAGTTCCAGGGAGTAATGACGCCAACCACTCCGAGCGGGGCGCGGGCTGTAAACATCAGCGCTTCACTGTCGGAAGAAGGAATGACATCTCCCGTTTTACGCAGCCCTTCCCCCGCATAATACCGCAGAATAGCTACGCCCCGGGCGGTCTCTCCTTTCGATTCGGCGAAGGTTTTACCCATTTCCCTAGTCATCGACTCGGCAATTTCATCGAGACGCTTTTCCAGGACATTTGCGATTTTATACAGATACTCTCCTCTGGCAGCGCCGGACAATTTTTTCCACTGCATGTGGGCTTTTTTCGCGGCTGCAACCGCATGGTCCAGGTCTTCCTTGCCCGATTTCTGTATATAGCCGACAATTTCATTTTTGTTCGCCGGATTGATGCTGGCGTCCACTTTACCCGTTGAGGCAGCCATCCATTCTCCATTGATATAGTTCAAATAGGTTTTTACCGCTGTAGTTTGGTTCATCGTTTATCCGCTCCTTTTTCTGTAAGTTTTGATTTTGATTAAAACGTTGGGCCAATCCGCCAAATCCCAAAATCGTGCTGCTTCAGAATTTCCGCCTTTGTGAGCTTGCCTGATGAAACCAACGCAACCTCGTCAAAAATACGCCGGCCCACCGCCTCAATCGTTTCGACTCCTTGTATAATCGTTCCGGCGTTCAGGTCCATATTGTCATTCATTTTCTCAAACATAGCCGTATTCGTGGCGATCTTGATGACCGGCGCAATCGGCGAGCCCGTAGGGGTGCCTCTGCCGCTCGTAAACAGGACAACCTGGGCTCCTCCAGCAACCATTCCGGTTAACTGCTCGATATCGTGCCCGGGCGTATCCATCCAGACTAAACCTTTTTTGGTGGGAGGCTGCGAATAATCGATCAACTCCTGCAGAGGCCTGCTTCCGGCTTTGCCCACGGCGCCGAGGGATTTTTCCTCCAAAGAGCTGATTCCGCCTTTAATGTTGCCTGGACTCGGATTGCCTGTACGGATATCCACCCCCATTGAAAAAGCGCGGTTTTCCATCGCGTGGATGACCTCGTAAACCCGTTTGGCCACTTTCTCATCGGCGGCACGGTTGGCAAGCAGATGCTCGGCCCCAATCAGCTCGGTCGTCTCGGCCAGGATTGCCGTACCCCCGGCATCGACAATCATGTCGCTTACCACTCCTACGGCTGGATTGGCCGACAGGCCTGAACAAGCGTCCGACCCGCCGCATTCAGTACCAACGATCAATTCGCTGATATCGCAAATTTCTCTCATCTCTGCTGAAGCGTCCTGCACCATTCGGGCGGCGATTTTGGCTCCCTGTGCGATTGCCATCAGCGTCCCGCCATGGTCCTGAATCGAAACCAGCTCCACGGGTTTACCGGATTTTGCGATTTCTGCGGCCACGCTTCTTCCTTGGTGCGTTTCGCAGCCCAGCCCCAATACCACAACTCCGTACACATTCGGATTGTTCCCCAGCCCCACATAGGTCCGAAACGTTTGGTCATAATCGACCCCGACCTGTGCACAGCCATGCTGATGTATAAAGGACACCGTTCCGTGCACCAATTCCGTAATTTGCCTGGCCGCCTGGGTTGCGCAAATAATGGTAGGCAGGATCAAAACATGATTTCTGACACCCACACGTCCGTCGGACCGTCTATATCCCCAGAACTTGCCGCTACTTAGCTTGGACACCGAGATCACCTCTTCCTCTTTTTCCTTCAAGGTTGTGCACATGGACATGCTCACCTGGCGCAATATCCGTTACCGCAACTCCAATCACTTCGCCGTACTTGAGAATATCCTCACCCTGCCGTATGGGCCTGACCGCAAACTTGTGGCCGAAATCAATCGCATCCTGCAAAATAACTGTTAATTCCTGCTCCTGACAGGCGACCGTGAGCTCTGTGCCGGCCGGTATATTGATCAGCGCCGTGGCCACTTTATCCTGCGGCTTCATCATCACCGTTTTATAAACCGAATCCATTGGCTACAACCTCTTTCTTACAGGATTATTCAGCACTCCGATATCGGAGATCTCAATTTCAATCCGGTCGCCGTCAAGAAGTGTAAACTCGTTTGGCGGAACGATACATGTGCCCGTGAGCAGGACCGTGCCATCGAAAATTTCATTATCCCGCGTCAGATATGAAACGAGCTCATCGAATTTTCTTTTTAACTGGCTTGTGCTCGCCGTCCCTTCGACTACTTTTTCTTCATTGCGGTAAATACGGCAGGCGATTTGGAACCGGTACGGGTCCGCCACCGACTCCGCCAAACGAATAGCCGGTCCTATTGAGCAGGAATTTTTCCACATTTTTGCTTGTGGCAGATAAAGCGGATTCTCGCCCTCAATATCGCGGCAGCTCATATCATTGCCGGCGGTGTAGCCGACAATTTGCCCGTCTTTGCCGAGGACAAGGCCAAGCTCCGGCTCCGGAATCTGCCAGTTTGAATCGGATCGCAAATAAACCTCCTGATTCGGGCCTACCGTTCTTGCAGCAGTAGATTTGAAGAAAATCTCAGGCCGATCGGCGCTGTATACTTTATCGTAAAAGGTGGTCGCGTCCAGCTTGCCTTCTGTCGCCTCGTAATTTCTGGCATCCCTGCTTTTTTCATAGGTTACGCCTGCCGCCCATACTTCAGGAGCGTCAATCGGCGCAAGCAGGTTCAGGTCCTGCAGTGCCGCTTCGAGCGGAGCTGCCTTGTCAATGATGTCTTCAACCAAAGCTAAAGGAGTGGTCTTCTCCTCTTCCGCCTCATCAATGAGCTTCATAAAATCCCGCTGCGGCAGCGGATAAACCTTCTCGTCATCCGTTAAAGCCGCAAGCTGTGGAGCAGTGCCTTCGCTTGAAAATCGAATAATACGCATAATGGAAGCTCTCCTTTTCTAAAGCGCTGAATGTACTTCGGCTGATGATGGATTGACCGGAACGGCTAAACCCGGCGCCCCTTTTTCAGATGTTTTAAGATGCGGAGCATAGCGCTTGATCATATCCAGACCGATTCGCGCGCGCCGTACGCGTTCTTTGCATAAAGCGATTGAGGTTGCCTCCAGATGGGTTCCCGACGGATAAATGTTGGGGGAATTCCGCAGGCCGAATTTAATGTAAACCGGCGCAGCTACCCGGATGATTTCCGGAATTTCATAATGACGGATAAAACCGCCCACATCATCGGGAACTTCCACATAAATATCAATCGGGATATCCACCGCCTGTCGAATGGCAGCAAGACGCGAAAGGGTGAGATCCGTCGGCACATTATAGGTGCCCGCTCCGATGCTCTCCATTAAACGAATGGAAACCGGATTGGACTGAGCCATTTGGACCGAAATTTTCACCACCAAATCGTTTGGCAACTCGCCTGATTTTTTGAACTCATTCACAAGCCACAGCAGACCTTCATCCGCCACCAGGATGCTGCGGATCCCAAAGCTGCAGGCTCTCTTGACATCCTCAATCGAATAAACCAATTGATCCATACCCTGAACCCTTAGACCGGCAATCTTGCCTGCGCTTGCCCAGGGCATTGCGGTGACATCCCAGGTTCCGCGAGGACCGACAAATAAGCTGACCTCCAAATTCTCTCTTCTGCCGATGGCAGCCATCTGCTGCAGTTCTTCGTCGGTCAGCAGCATAATACCGCTGCCTTGGGAAATGCGGTGAATGTAAACCTCGTACTGCCCGCAGGCCTCCAGCAGAGCTTCAAAAGAGGCGGGCCCTTCTACGCTAGGCAGTTCTACACGATACTGGGCTCCATCGGGAAATGTTTTGTGAGAAGTCGGAAGATCATGGCAGTCCCCTCGCGGAAAACCTAATTTTTCTATTGCGTCACGCGTACTTTCCATACTGTTCCCCCCTAATTTATTTTGCTTGCTGCCGGAGAAAATTTTACATCTGTTTTATAATCATGGACCGCTTCTTCATAGACTGGCATCGGCACCACTCCGTTGGCTGCGTCCGTATGTCCCGCCAAACGGTTGCTCGCCGCCACCAGACGGACGCGTTGCCGAATCGTATGAAGTCTTGATTCGCCAAGGTTCTGTCTTTCCACCCTGACACAGTCAAAGCTGAACTGCAGTATCCCTTCGCGAAATGCGCTCTCATCCAGGAACTGGATCTCCCGTTCACGCAGGTTGAGATAAAGGAGGTCTCCTGTGAGCAAATAGAGAATTCCGCCCCCTTCTCTCGCTTCCGGTGTCATGTGCCCGACTGCGGCTCCATAGGTGACGCCCGAATAACGGCCGTCGCTGACCAAGGTGGCCAGCCGTTTCAGCTTGCGGTTGGCGTTGATATGCTGCATCGGCGTAAACATCTCGGGCATTCCAAAAGCGGCCGGTCCCTGGCCCGATACAACCACCGATATTTTCATCGCGCCCGTCTCCGCCATACGATCGAACAGCTCTTCATACTGCGCGTCTTTCCAAGCTTCGAAGTCGGCCGGCGCATTCTGCTTGAGAACCGCGAGCAGGTTTTCATGCTTGAAGCTTTTCCCCTGTTTCAGCTTCTCCAGCAGCTGCGAATCCAGCAAACCGCGATTGGCGTCATCTTCATTGTCATAATAGAGTACGAACGCCGCCTTTTTATCGAATTCATCCAATTGCTGCGACGTCATTCCGCTTATTTTGACCACTGCGCTTTCAAAGAAATTGCCTGTTATGACATCCACTCCACTGAAGGGCCGGCGAGGCCGCGAAAGAATAATCGGGTTTTCCGTCACAAGTTCAGCCGACAGCCGGTCCGGATCGACCAATCGTTCACGCCAGGCCGTTCCGGTCACTGTGGGCGCGTCGACATCCATCGGAACTCCATTTTGCATAAGCTCATAAAACAAGGTTTCCATCCCTCTGCTTGTGCTATTGCAGCACTGCATCGCAAGCGCAAAGATGTCCCGCCCTTCGGTAAGGCTGTAATTAAACAAATCGGGAATCGGATGCTCGCGCTGAATTTGGTTCACGTCCCACAAGCTAAATTTATAACCCCCATACAGCATGGCTGCCACCATGTGCATCATTAAGTTGGTGGAACCTCCCGAGGCGCTGTGAATCCGGATTGCGTTTTTGATATTGGCTGCCATTATGTTCGCTGCGCCGTAGACCGGATCGTTGATCATCCCGACCAGGCAGTCCAGCGCTTGATTGACCTGCTCCTGGTTCGGGGGTGAAGTCAAAAGCTCCATAGCGGGATGCACCAAACCCATCCCGGCGACCAGATGACGGGAGCTGTTCCCCGTACCGTTAAAAGCACAGACGCCGCCTTGCCCGTCACAGGTGGCAACCGCCAATCGTTTTTCATAGTCTTTATGTGCCGCCTTCGTGATGATTCCCCTTTCCGCCGCCCGTTCCAACACACCCTGAAAAGCCGTATTGGAAGAGCACTGCAGAATGTAAGCCATCGCATCCCTCAAATCATAGGCGATATCGGCGGCACCCTGCCGCTCGGCACTTATAGCCACATTTTCAAGCTCGGCAAACAAGGCTGCGGGAATGATTCCGCCCTGAAGTACATGAGCGGGAGCGAATGTCGCAAAAAAAGGCGCTTCTCCCCGGTACCGACGGATGCGGTCCAGATGAACCATGGCGCTGACGACGCCAAGCGGCTGCTTGTCGCAGCCTTGAATGACGAAAGCCCCGTGGTAGCTGTGCGCTTCGATCTGGTTGACCGCCATTTCGGCCACCGCGTTGCGGCTCTGCAGGGAATAGCTCATTCCCTGATTGCTTTGCGCCGTCCCGTCGCACATGACAGGTGTCGAGAAATAGAACGGGACTCCGCCGTTCTGCCAAATCCGGATGGCCGCCCGGGCCGAAGTTTGAAAATCCATAATATGGGCGGGATGGTCTGAAGATCCTCCGATAATCGCAATCCGCGGAGCGTTCTCTTCCAGACGGTTATATATTTCGTCAAGGGTCCAGTCCGGGGCCGGGCCTTCATAACCCGGACCTAAAATTTGCTTGGAACGATCGAGCAGGCCTGCCACACAAATCGGTTCATTGGCTTTCCCCTGCACGTTGTCCCGGTACGGATTGACCCTGTTTTCAATGGCCGGATACTTTATTGGCATTTTTCGATTTTCCCCTCTTAAATCAAGTCGGTTTTTACCATTTCACTACGCTTGACGGTTCCGACAAAATTTCAATGTACTTCCGGTCCTTCGCCTCCGGCAGCAAGCTTTCTGATATCCAAATTTCTTTCAGATGAAGCGTATTGTGAATGCGGACCAGACGGACATGATGCAGGTCGAATGCGTTGCAGGTTTTGATCGCCGCTTTCACCGCCAGCTCCGCTGTATCAAGAAACATCGGAACCTTCACAACCGACATGACCGTGCTGGTCAAAGCGTTCGCATAGCCTTTTTCCCAATCTATCGCTTCAAAAGCCTCTCTTGTCGTCACATCGGCCATGCCCAGTCCGTTCGCGTTCCCATGTGTTTTATCCGTTAATCCCAGGACAACGATCCTTGCGATTTCCGGGCCCCCGCTCGCATAAGGCGTCGCATAACGGCCCGTAATGTTCGGATCCATTCCATCGCCTGAAATGTCTTTGCCAATCTCATCGACAACCAATACATCAATGGGATCCAGCAATAATTTGGGCATCAAAGCCTTTGCTTCGAGCAGCAGCTGCGGTTCGGCCTCCTCAAGCTTCTCAGCGGGGACGGCGGCGATTTTCGCCGTCCGGTCATAAGCGTTCTCAAGTATCCCCAATCCGAAAATGACAGGCACCTTCGACAACACCGCTTTAGCCATCTCCGGTACATGTTCAGCCATGTATTTGAAGCTGTACGCGTGAGCGGCTTCCGCGCCCTTTTGCTTTCCGAGGCCGATGGTGATCATTTTCATCAGTCCGCTTTCCACCGGCCCGCGAAAAGCCGTATGAGGCTTGATCCGATTGATCACAATGACCTTATCCGCTTCATAGGCATGTTTGTCGGTGTAAACGGGAAGACCGTTCGGCAGCCTTCCGACTTCTGCCACTTCCATGCTGGAGAGGATCGGAGCCCCTGTAAAAGCTTCTGTCACACCGAGCTGCTCCAATACTTCCTTCTGCCCTTCCGCCGTTGCTCCGCCATGGCTGCCCATGGCCGGCACAATGAACGGCGCACCGCCCCTGGATTTCACAAGACCGGCTGCTTCCCTCGTTATGACCGCAATATCGGCAACACCGCGGCTTCCTACGGCAATCGCCACGCGGTCGCCTTCATTAATACGGGACAAAACATCCGCATCTCTGACGGCCTGATGGACGGCTCCGGCAACATCCTGTATTTCCGGCGCGTCGAATTTCTGGTGGACTTTAACCATACGCGGCAGCGGAACGCCTTGAAGCAATTCTTCAATAATATTCACCAGCGAACCTCCATTTCCGGTCTGTTTCTCCGTGGTATATATGCGGCTTAAGAATAGGCCGGTACAATATATCTTTTCTCGGGCTCATTCTCCTGCAGCTGCACTTTGTTCTTCACTTGTTTATTGACCAAATATTTAGGATACTCTCCGTGGAGCAGTACATCGGCAATACCCATAGCCGCCTTGAAGCGCATTTCTGCGGCGGATTCTTCCGAATACCAAGCAACATGCGGAGTAAGAATCACATTTTCCATGGAAAGCAGCGGATGATCCGGCCGGATCGGCTCTTTTTCCAGAACATCCAGGGCTGCGCCCGCAATAACTCCGTCAGTGAGCGCTTCGACCAACGCATGCTCGTCAATCACCGGTCCACGGGAGGTGTTAATGATAACCGCTTCTTTTTTCATCAGCGCGAATTGATCCCTGCCCATCATTCCCTGGGTCGATTTCGTCAGCGGGGCGTGAACGGAGATGATGTCCGACTGCATGCACAATTGTTCCAAACTGACAAGCTTGACCCCCTTTTGCTCGGCTGTATCTTCAGATACAAACGGATCATAGGCGATGACCTCCAGTCCTAACGGCTTGACCTTTTCGTTCAATGACTGTGGAATCATTCCGAATCCCACTAAGCCGAGAACCCGTCCTCTCAAACGATAAATGGGCCGCGTCACCTTGAAATCCCAACCTCCGTTCTTCACACAGCTGTTGGCCAGCGCGACTTTACGGGTCCAGCTAAGCAATAAAGCCAGCGCATGATCCGCCACTTCATCTTTACAGTAATCCGGTACGTTGGCCACGCAAATGCCTTTTTCCGTAGCCGCTTCCATATCCACAGTGTCGACGCCTACTCCATAACGTGTAATGACCTTGCAGTTTTCCAGTGCGGCAATCACTTTGCCGTTCAGCGGCGCGTACTGGTTAATTATGGCGTCAGCGTTGCGGCAGGCTGCAATGACTTCCTCTTCAGTGCGGCACTGTGCCGGTAGGAACTCGATTTCATCGTGTCGCAAAACCTCTTCTTCATAACGCAAATCCGGATATTCCCAATCGGTGACGACAACTTTCCACTTTTTCATCTAAGAAGCCTCCTGTGTCAAATATTCATATCGGCATAAAAGCATTTGCGCTGTTCCCGCTTTAACCGCCTAAATACGCGGCTTTCACTTCCGGGTTGGTGCTCAATCGTTCGGCAGTATCCTCCAGTACAATCCTTCCGTTTGCGAGCACATAGCCGCGGTCAGCAATCTCCAGAGCCATTGCCGCATTTTGTTCGACCAGAAGAATCGTCGTCCCCTGCCGTTTAATTTCTTCCAGGGCGGCGAACACCTGATCAACCAGCAGCGGAGACAAACCCAGAGAAGGTTCATCCAGCAGCAGCACTGTCGGACGAGCCATTAAAGCCCGGCCGATCGCTACCATCTGCTGTTCTCCGCCGCTCATACTCCAGCCGAGCTGTTGGTCTCTTGTACGCAGGACGGGAAAAAGCTCATAGACACGTTCAAGGTCCTGATCGAACTTTTCCCTCCTTCTTCGCCACGCCACCGTTCCCAGCTCGAGATTTTCCCGGACAGTCAGGCCCGGAAAAATTCTCCGTCCTTCCGGCACATGGGCAATCCCCATTCGAACAATCTCATCCGGAGGATTGTTCTCCAGGCCTTTGCTGCTGAGCTTGACCGATCCTTGATGCGCTTTATGCAGACCGGAGATCACGCGGAGCGTGGTGGTCTTACCGGCCCCATTGTTCCCGAGAAGAGTGACCAATTCGCCTTCCTTTACTTCCAGTGTAATCCGGTGTAAAACTTCCGTAGCTCCGTAGGAGGTCGTAACGTCAGTGAGCTGCAGCATGGCTTCTCCCCCTCCCTAAATACGCCTCGATAACAGTCGGATGATTCCTGATTTCGTCCGGCGTTCCTTCTGCGATTACGCGCCCAAAGTTCAGGACCGTTATCCGCTCCGCCAAACTCATGATGAGACGCATGTCATGCTCGATTAACAGCACTGTCACTCCCCGGCCCGGAAGAGATCTGATAAACCGTTCCAGCTCATCGCTTTCTGTGGCGTTGAGGCCGGCTGCAGGCTCGTCAAGCAGCAGTAATTTCGGTTTGGCAATAAGAGAACGGGCAACCTCAAGCCATTTTTGCTTGCCGTAAGGAAGCGTTCGAGCCGGCCGGTCGCGGAATTCCCATAATCCCACTTCCTGCAGCATCTGTTCCGCCGCTTCTTGAGCCTGTTTTTGCGCCGAGCGATGCCCGGATGTGCGGAATAAACAAGCAAGGAAGGAATCATTTATTTGGTTGTGTAATCCGATTAACACATTCTCCATCACGGTCAAATCGCGAAATAACCGTAAGTTTTGAAAAGTCCGGGAGATACCGAGCTGGGATAATTCCGCGGAACCTCTCCCCTGCACCTCTTGGTTCTCAAAGATCAAGCTGCCTGAGGTTGCCCGGTAAAATCCGCTGATGACATTGATAAGCGTTGATTTTCCCGCTCCGTTCGGTCCGATTAGTGCGTGGAGGCGGCCCTCCTCTATCTTCATCGAAACATCACCGACCGCGGTTAATCCTCCAAATTTCATGGTTATGCTTCGTGTCTCCAACAAATTCATGTAACCTCCTCCCCTTTCGAAGACAATACCGTTTTCGCCTTTTTCGTTTCAAAGGGACCGCGTCGTTTCTTATCTCGCCAGGTTTGCAGCATGGGCACGATGCCTCTAGGCATGAACAGCACCGCGAAAAATATTCCGAGACCGTAAATCGCCATATAATATTCCTTGATAAAACGCAGCCACTCCGGCAAAAATGTCAGCAAAGCGCCGCCCACCACAGGACCTAACAAAGTTCCCGAGCCCCCGATCAAGATCATGCTGAACAAGACGATCGATTGATCGAAGGAAAACGTGTCAGGGCTGATATAGTTGGAAAATTGAGCGTACAACGCGCCCGCAAGCCCCCCGTAAACTGCGCTCAGCACAAACGCAAACACCTTCGTACGCGTCAAATTCACCCCGGCGCTGCTTGCCGCGATTTCATCTTCGCGAATGGCCAAAAAGCTGCGTCCCAGCTTCGAGCGTAAAATATTTCGCTGGAACAAGAACAGCAGACCGGCTACCGCCATGGCGATATAATAGAAGGAAATGGGCTGATCGGCTTTCCATGATCCGATTTGAATGCCGGGAATTCCATTGATGCCTACGGCTCCATGGGTGACAGCATTCCAGTTCATCAATATCATTTGCAAAACGACCGTGAATCCGATCGTGGCCATAGCCAAATAGTGCCCTTTAAGCCTCAGGGAAGGAATTCCCAGAATAACCCCGAAAACCGCGGATATGACGATCACAGCAATCCATGTTAGTATAGGCGGCCAGCCGTAATCGACCGTCAATATAGCCGTTGTATAAGCTCCGATGCCTAAAAATGCCGCCTGCGCGAAAGAAATATAACCTGTAAATCCATAGATAAAGTTAATGCCCATCGCCGCGATAATATAGATAACAGCCAATACCAGTACCTGAATATAGTAGCTGTTGGGCATGATCCACGGTAAACAGAGAGAGACGGCAATCCCTGACAAAATAAGTGCAGTTCGACGATTCATTGCTTCCCCTCCCCCTATACCTTATCCGCAATCCGTTCCCGGAAGATGCCTTCGGGGCGAAACGCCAGGAATAGAATTAGAATGAAAAATGTGAAGGCGTCTTTGTACACCGAAGAAATGTACCCCGCTCCGACGGTTTCCAATACGCCGAGCATCAACCCGCCCAGAATCGCTCCCCGCACACTGTTGAATCCGCCGATGATGGCCGCCGCAAACGCCTTAAGTGACAAAGTGGCTCCCATATCCGCCGAAACAAAGTAAATCGGAGCTACCAAAACGCCAGCAATCGCCGTTAAAGCCGCACTATACATGAAGGTGAACGATACCATACGGTTAACCCGGATCCCCATTAAAGAGGAAGCTTCCTGGTCCTGCGCTGTAGCCCGCATCATTTTCCCAATCATGCTACGATTAAAAAATATTCCCTGGAGAACGACTAAAATCAGGGTGACGGTTAGGATCACAATGTTTTGCGGCAGAACATAAACTCCAAATATATTCAAAGCATTTTCACCGAATAGTGACGGAAATGTTGTAGGCTGCGGCCCCCAAATAATTCGCGCTATATTTTTCAGAAACAAACTAATCCCTATGGTAGCGATTACAATAGTGATGAACGGCTTGTCGCGCAGCGGATGAAAGACGGTTCGTTGAAAAAGCCAGCCAAACAAAATCATCACAGCGATGGCAATAAGATAAGCAAAAATGAGCGGAGTGTGAAAAGCGACTGAAGCGGTAACGGCAAAGTAAGCGCCAAGCATAACCCATTCCCCTTGCGAAAAATTGACGACGTTCACTGCATTGGAAACAAGCACGAAACCGAGGGCCACTAGCGCATAAATTGCGCCCATGGCCAACCCGTTTATCAATAATTGCGGCAGCATAGGATTTCCTCCTGTTCTTGTGGCCTTACTTTGATTTAATGGTATCTATCAATTTCAGATGATCGGCGTCTTCAAGCTGCACGATAACCACTTGCCGTGCGCCGTCTCCACTCTTGGAATAATCGAAATCATTGGCAACGCCATGATAGCCGGTAATCTTATGCATTTCGTCGGCAATGCTTTGAGGGGATATATCCTTGGACTTTTTCAACGCTTCAGCCAGCATATACACTCCATCGTATGAAGCCACTGCGTGAAAATCCGGTAAACGGTTAAATTTGCTCTTGTATTTCTTCACCCACTCTTGAGCTTTGGGATCCGGGTTTTCATTAGGCACCGTGTCAACGACGACATATACCCCTTTGACAGCATCCCCGGCAAGGGCGGTTGTGGCCGGCGCTGCCATTCCCGGTGAACCGACGAGGGGCAGATTCAGCCCAAGCTGACGATTTTGCTTCATCAGGGTGGCGGATTGTTGTGGATGTCCCCAGTCGATAATCGCTTCGGCCCCTTTGTTTTTCAAGTTGGTCAATTGAGCCGACAAATCTTTATCTTGCGAATTATAGGCTTCATTTCCAACTACGGTTGCTCCGAGCGAAGTGAGCGTGTCTTGAATAATCTTCGTCCCTCCTGTTCCGAACTCGTCCGTATCATGAGTAATCCCGATCTTCTTCTTATTAAGCTTTTCTACTGCGAATTTTGCCGCTGCCGAGGCGGCTATGGAATCGTCGGGACGCAATCTGAAGTACCAGGAGGATTCCGATGTGAGCTTGGGGTTGGTTCCTTCGACAAGTACAGGAATTTTGGCCTTGTTCACAATGGATGCGACTGCAAGAAGCTGTGTTGAAAGATCCGGGCCCATAATTGCGACTACTTTATCACTGTTCACCATTTTGTTGAAGGCATTCACCGCTGTCGGATTGGTATTGGCGGAATCTTCCTTCACAATTTCAATCTTACGTCCATTTATCCCTCCATTTGCGTTAATCTCCTCAACGGCCATGCCTGCCCCTTCCTGCAAATACTGGCCGACGATCGTATACTCGCCGGTCAAAGCCGTCACAAGACCGACACGGATGGGACCTCCCCCGCCTGATGACGAATTCGCACAACCTGATAGAGTGAGAGCAACTGCCAATGTGGCCGGAACGGCCCATTTTAACCACTTTTTCATTGAAAGACCTCCTGATTTTTGTTTTTATTTGGATTTTCCATAAAACCGTTTTCCAAAACAGGGAATTTCATTCATGGGGTGAGAAAAATTTTCGCCTTGTTCACATTACCTTTTACCAGATCCTGAAATGACTGTTGACCATCCTCGAGAGAGCGGATTTCCGACCATTCCGTTTCGTCAATTTTGCCGTCGATCAACAGCTGAAGCGCGCTGTGAAAATCTTCAGCCTCATAACAAAAGGAACCCAATATACTGATCTCACTGCGAATGCAGACATTAATCGGAATTTGAGTTTCGTTGATGCCCAGACCGATATTCATAATCGTGCCGCCCGGATTAACCAGCTCCAAAGCCGCCTGCCGTGTAGCTTGGTACCCCGCCGCGTCGATCACCACATCAATGCCCGATGGGCCCATAGATTCTTTGATCTTCTGTATGTATCCATCCCTCACCGGACTGATCGTTCCGTAAGCTCCCAAACGCTCCGGCGTCTTTAGCCGCTCTTCATTCAAATCTACCACTACCACCCGTGAGGCCCCCAAAATCCGGGCGACAAGGAAGCTTAAGAGACCGATAGTCCCCGCCCCGAAAACAACGACATTGGAAAAAGGATGGTTTGCCATTGCCCGTCGGACGGCTCTTAGAGAACAGGCCAGCGGCTCTGTCAGAGAAGCTCTGTAAGGGTTGAGCGAGTCAGGTATGATATGAATGGAGGATGCCGGAACGCTGACATAGTCAGCGAATGCTCCGGGACGATGGATGCCGATGATGGACCGTTCCTTGCAAAGCTGAACCAATCCTTTTCGGCAGAAGGCGCAAATTCCGCATGAAGATAAAGGATTCACTACCGTCTTTTGTCCTTTCAACAGACCTTCCACTTGTGAGCCGACACCTTCGATGGTTCCGCTAAATTCATGTCCCATTACAAGAGGCGGGAATCGAAGGCTGTTGTGGCCAAGGTAACCCTCAAGCTCTGAGCCGCAAATACCCGCCGCATCTACCTTGAGCAGCACTTCATCCTGCAAAATCTCCGGCTCAGCCGACTGTTGGATTTCCATCCATTCCGGTTTCGTCCATACCAAACTCTTCAATTCACTCATCCCTTCTTCACTCTCGAAAATGGTTGTTTCCTTCAAAATGTTACCGCTTTCATAACTTTGGGAGGAGTTGACCTCCGGCTTTCATTCTACAGCGTTTTTGTTGAAATACCACATGATATGGTCCCTGAATTCCGCCTTTGCCTCTTCCACATTCCCTTTTTCAAGCGCGATAATGAGCCTTTCATGGGTGCCGTAGGCGAGTCTTCCGTCTTCAGTGGTGCTTGGATGCATATAAGCGATAAAACGGCGAATGTGCCCATTCAGCATATGCCATATTCTGTTGTATACGGAAATTTGTCCCCACTCGATGATTTTCCAGTGAAATTCCACGTCAACAGCGGAGAGTGCCGCATAGTCCTGCGGCTCGCTGTTCGTCTTCATTCTTTCCGCTATATCGTACAGCTCACCAATGTGCCGCTTCGTTAATGTAGGTAAAATAATCCCGACTACATTGGCTTCAATTTCCGCTCTCAGCGAATACATGTGGAAAATCTCGGAATGATTGATATCCGCTGCAAAGGCTCCTTTGTATTTGATGGATTTGACCAGCCCCTCCTCTTCCAGCCCTCTCAGCGCTTCCCGCACGGGCACTTGACTGGTCCCGAAATTTTTGGCGATTTCCGTTTCGATGATTCGTTCTCCCGGTTTCAATTCATTCGAAATAATAGCGTTGCGGATCTCTTGTTTTACTTTGTCTTTCAAAGAAGATAAGGATGTGTGTTCCAAAATGTTCACTGTGTTCTCCTTCTCAGTTTTCAACTTGAGTTGTTGTATTATATATGATGCCTATGATTATATATTACTAAGTACATTATATATAACATGGAAACAGCCAGTCAATCTTAATTTTGGTAACGCATTCATTTTTTAGAAATCAGGCTTATGGTAACTTTATTAAAGCATTAATGCTCCCTCCAGGGATCTCATCGTATCATAGATGCTTATCATTCTTCTCTTTGAAAAATGGTTTATGCTACAATGGACACAGCAAATATCCGTTATACAGGAAGGTATCCGCTGATGAGCATAAGGTTAACAAAAAATTCGTTGAAACAATGGTGCGGCCCCTATGCTTATCAAAAAGGCGAACGATTATGCCGCACGAATAAGATTCATTTTACACGATTTGATGCCGAAACAAATGAATATACAGCCGAAGTGAACGGCACCGACGGTCATGAGGTTCAACTTACGTTTGACTGGGACGGCAAGCCAAAAGCGCAATGTACGTGCCCCAGCCTTAGTTCATTCGAAACCTTTTGCCAGCATATTGCCGCTGTTCTGATCCGTCTATATGACATACAACAAGCCGGCGAATCGCCCGCGCCATTGAATCCTGCCAACGTGCAGCCCGGAGAAACTCCCGAAAGTATTGAACATGTCCCCATCGCCGAGCGCATTCTCGGACTATTCGACGATAAGCCCATACGCCCCATCCACAATAGGACACTTGCGGAAACGAGAACGCCTCTTGCAGTGGAATTCATTCTTAAACTCCTGGCCTTCAACAAAAAGACCGCCCTGTTCGGCATAGAGGTTAAGGTCGGCCCCAAAGCATTATATTTTGTGCGCAATATCGCTTCCTTTTTGGATCAGCTTGTACGGGGGGAAGGCTACCCTCTCTCACCGAAGTTCAGCTACGATCCCGAACTCCACAGCTTTTCGAGAGAAAACGAAGCCGTCCTCCGAGCTTTATTCGAAATCGTTCAGGACCGTGCCGCCTATCGCCAAACGGATCGCTTGCAGCCGAATTACGCCTCCATTATGAGCGGCGACCGCACGCTGCTGGTTCCGCCGCAGGCATGGACAGGTCTGCTTCATTTGCTGACGCAAGCGCCGAAGGTTACTATTATGGATGGGGACAATAAATATGACGGCATTTGCCTATCCGATGAAACTTTGCCTCTGCGCTTCGAGTTCAATGAAACGAGCTTAGAAGGCTATTCTTTGCTTGTTCACGGTCTTGAGCAGATTACAGTTATGGAGTCTTATGGAATGGCGTTCCTTGAGGGGAGACTGCTCCCGCTTCCGGAGAAACAAGCCAAGCGGCTTTCAGAACTAAAGGCGATCCTCGACGAATCGGATGCGCAGGACATTCCAATTCATGGCGGTCAAATCGAATCTTTTATAGAAAAAGTAGTGCCCGGCTTCATGAAGCTGGGCAGCGTCAATATCGCCCCGGCCATCACCGAGCGTGTCACGCAATCCCCTCTTGAAGCGAAGCTGTATCTGGACCGGGTGGGCAATCGTCTTCTCGCCGCCATTGAATTTCAATATGATGAAGTCGTGATTAATCCTTTGGAGGACAGACGGAAGCAGCAGGGCTCTCATTGTATTATCATCCGGGACCTCGAGCAGGAACAGCGGATCATCGAAGCGATTGAACAAAACCCTTTTACAAAAACGGAATCAGGATACTTCATGGGGGACGAAGAAGCGGAGTTCGACTTCCTATATACGGCCCTCCCGCAGCTGGAGAAACTGATGAAGGTCTACGCAACGACGGCGGTAAAACTCCGGGTGCAAAAATCGGATACGATGCCGAAGGTCAGTGTGCAGGTATCTGCGGCTGAGCAAATGAACTGGCTCGAATTTCATTTCAACATGGGTTGGATTCCGGAAACCGAGATTCGCAATCTTATAAAATCGTTGGAGGAAAAGCGAAGATATTATCGCCTGCCGAACGGTTCCTTATTGCCGCTCGACAGCGCCGAGCTTCAGGACCTGTCCAGGTTCCTGGAGGACACCGGACTTCTCTACACGGATATTTTGGCATCGAAGATCAGTATCCCTTTGGTCCGCGGGCTTCATTTGGTCGATCACGATTTCAGTGTTTTGAAGCTCGACAAGCCAGTTCGCCAGCTCCTTGACAACCTGCGAAATCCGGACAATCTCGACTTTCCGATCCCTGCTCATCTCACGAATGTGCTGCGGGATTATCAAAAGCTTGGCTATCAATGGTTGAAGACGCTTGGTCATTACGGGTTCGGCGGCATTTTGGCGGATGACATGGGACTGGGAAAGACCCTGCAAAGCATTGCATTCATCTGTTCCGTGCTGCCGGAGATTCGGCAGCGGCGCATCCCTGCACTCGTGATCTCGCCGGGGTCGCTTGTGTACAATTGGCGCAATGAGCTGAGGAAATTTGCACCGGGCATTCGTGTACTGATTGCGGACGGCAGTCAAACCGAGCGTGCAGAGAAAATGCAAAGGCTGGCGGATGCTGACGTTGTGCTTACGTCATACCCGCTCTTGCTGCGGGATGTGGGCCTCTATGCCAAGCATTCGTTCCACACCCTCATCCTTGATGAGGCTCAAGCCTTCAAAAACCATACGACGCAGACAGCCCAGGCTGTCAAATCGATCCAAGCCGGTTACCGATTCGCTTTGACCGGAACCCCTGTCGAGAATCGTCTGGAAGAATTGTGGTCGATCTTCGACATCGTCTTCCCGGCATTATTCCAGGATCGCAAAACGTTCGGAAACTTGACGCGGAAAGAGGTGTCCAAACGGGCGCGGCCTTTTATGCTCCGCAGGTGGAAGAGCGATGTACTGCAAGATCTGCCGGACAAAATGGAGTCGATCAAGCCTACCGAGCTGCTTCCGGAACAAAAGAAATTGTATGTCGCTTATTTGGCCAAGCTTCAGCAGGAAACCTTAAAGCATCTAAGCGTAGACGGTTATCAAAAGAGCCGTATCAAAATCTTGGCCGGTCTCACCCGGCTTAGACAAATTTGCTGTCATCCCGCCCTGTTTATCGATGGATACCAGGGAAGCTCTGCGAAGCTTACGCAGCTGATGGAAATCGTGGAAGAGTGCCTGGCCAACCGGAAACGCATGCTGATCTTCTCTCAATTCACGCAGATGCTGCGCCTCATTGGTAAAGCACTGAGCGATCAAGGAATTCCATTTTTTTATCTGGACGGTTCCACCCCAACCCGCGAGCGCGTCGAGTTATGTGGCCGGTTTAACGAAGGCGAAATGGATGTTTTCCTCATTTCCTTGAAGGCAGGGGGAACCGGTTTGAATTTGACGGGAGCGGATACCGTTGTCCTATATGATTTGTGGTGGAACCCTGCAGTCGAGCAGCAAGCCGCCGACCGCGCCCATCGCATGGGGCAAAAAAACGTCGTCCAAGTGATCCGCCTCATTACCCAAGGGACAATGGAGGAAAAAATGTACGAGCTCCAGCACAAAAAGAAACACCTGATCGACGAAGTGATTGGCCCCGATCAGGAGACGGCGATATCTACCCTAACCGAACAAGAGCTTCGCGAAATCTTGATGATATAAACGGAACAGAATCACCCTTCGGGTGAGCGGATATCCTAGAAATGGAAACGGTCATATCTACATATTGGATTTATCAGGAAATTATCCCTGTATTTAGGTACGTTCACCAAGCAGGAGACATTTCCCACACATTAACGGGAGTTGTCGAGCCATCCCGCACAGATCGCACTTCATACGATAAACAACCGCTGCGGGCTCCGGGTCGGTTGTTTTATCGTATCAGGATGATTTGAAAGGTGCTATACCTCACTTCAGAGGCATTGAGTTGCATGATTGGCCATTTGTTAGCTGTTGATTTCGGAGACGATCAAAATTATGGGCAGTCCGGGGAGAGTACGTGTTCATATAGTAAAGGTATGGAGGTGAGCTCATTTCTATATGAAGCGATTTGGCATTTTACAGTCGGCTTTTCCCGCAAGCGGATCTAAATTATCCGCAGTCTCATCCTATGTCCCGGCAAAAACGTGGAGAATGTTTCATTTGGCGGGACGAAAAAGCGGTTTACAGGTTATTTTTTTTCGCTCGGAGGATGTGGCTTTCAGCAGACGCAGGGTACATGCTTGGTCCTGCTCTTCAAAGAACGGGATGTCTGGCTGGAAACGCGGCTGGCATCCGCTTCCCCATGTGTTATATGAGAATTACCCGGTAGGAGTGAAAGGGTCAGGCGCTGGAGCAAAAGCGGTCAAGCGGATGTTCAGCCGGCTTGGCATTCCGGTGTTTAACCCGGTTTTCTTCAATAAAGCGGACCTGCAGACTCTTTTGAGCCGTAGTGCGGCAGTACGTCCTTACCTGCCCGCAACCAAAATTGCCGCCAAGGTTTCGGATGTCGCCGGCTTCTTGAAAAAATACGGTGTCGTATATCTCAAACCCGTTGATGGATACCAAGGAAGCGGCATCTTGGAAATCCGCCTGCTTTCCCACGGCCGAATCCGGTTGAAATCTGACAAATTCAAGGCAAACCAACCTTTATTGCAGATTTATTCTCGAGCCAAGTTTAATTCTTTTACAGCCAAACTTCTTAAGAAGAGAAAGTACATCGTCCAGCGGGGCTTAATGCTATTGAAAAAAGGAGGCAGCAAAATCGACTTTCGAGTAGTTGTCCACAGGGGAGCCGACGGAAAGTGGCATTCTGCCGGAATCAGGCCCAAGCTGGGAAGGGCGGGATCCATAGTAACCAACAGCCATGCCGGAGGTTCAAAGACAACCTGGAGGAAGCTTGAGCGTTGGGCGCGTCAGACCCGGACTCCTTTGCCGACGGCCTCGCAGCTTGTGCGGCCGGCTATTATAGCGTCCAAGTATTTAACTAAGATCAGGCCTACACTCAGTCATCTCGGAATCGATGTCGCAGTAGACAGCAGGAAACGAATCTACCTGTTGGATTTAAACATCGTGCCGGGCCGCGATCTGCTGACACCCGCTATGCTTAGGCGCGTCACGGCTCTTACAACCGGTTTCGCCCGCTATTTGGCTGACAAGTATAACACTTAATTCCCTCCTGTTAACTAAATGGACTCATAGAAAGAATCGCCGGCGGGGCTGCTGTGAAACTTATCTTTTGATTCAGGCGCCGTGCTTTTATATATCAAGAAAAATACCGCCGCAGCGAAGCACAGCACAAACAACATAAAAAATCGTTTGGAAGGAAGCTTTGCTCTCCTTTCCGGCGAACTCTTCAACCATTTCCACGCACACACTGGCAAAGAAGGCGAATGAAATCCCGTCAAAAAGCTGAATGGCCAGCACGGCATATACATTGTGGCTCTAATAAATCACCAGGCATTTGATCGCGTAAAACAGAGCCGAAACAGACAAAATGTAAAATCTGCCTATTCTATCGCCCACCTTTGCCGCAATCCAGAACATCGGCACCTCGATAATTGCGGCTACCGAGTAAGCGATCCCGCTCCAGCTCTTTTCAAATCCCGACTCTTTGAAATAGAGTGGGCAGGGACGTAAAATTGATGGACGACGACATAGTGAGCAAAAAAAACAAATACCGACAAAAATCATGAACGGTTTGTTCCACAGCACCTGCCGGGTCTGGTCGAACAAGGTCAGCTTGGGCGGGGAAGCCTCTGTTTTCGAAAAAAAAAACAACGTGATCAGCACAAATACATTGATGATTAAATACGAAAAAAAGCTGGATGTAGCGCTTATTCCCTTTTCGGTCAAAAATAGGCTCATGTACGGAGAAAACGAGGATAACGCCAGGTAATACAAAAAATAATACACATTTAAATTTTTCATCCTGTAACTTTTTCCTTGGATAATCTCGTTTCCGTGTAAAGTATGGCAAGAATGACCGATAGTGCTGCGATGACAAGCGCTATAGGGATGAAAAAGATATCAGGGGAAATCCCCTGAATGAAAGTCGGCAGCAAATAACCGATCAAAGCCGCCGTTTGTGAGATAAAAACGTACAGACTGGCTCCGAATCCCGAATAATTGATAAACATGCGCTGCACGTATCCCATCGCAACTCCGTAAAGGATGGAAACAGACAAGGAATATACGGGCTGCACCGCAAAAAATAAAGGAATCGGAGAGGCTGCCGCATAAACCGAATAGGTGACGAGCGCGCAGATGCCTCCTATAACAATGACCCTTATACTGCCGTACTTCGCCGCCCAATAACCGGAAAGCGTCATAAACAGCAGCTCAAAGACAGCTTGGGCGCTCCATAGATAGGACATTAGCTGCGGCTTCCCAAACATCGCGTTGAACACAAGAGGCAAATATAATCCGCGAATCGCGTCCGCGCAAGAGAGCATGAGGAGCGCGATCAGCATAATCAATGAAAACGGTTCGCCTTTTTTGGCGGCCGCAGCTGCGGCGGTTCCCTTCACTTCCCTGTAAAACAGCAGGAGCAGAATCAATCCCGCGTACCCTATGAGATTCCCCCAAAGGACGCCATGAAATCCGGTTAACAGAAAAATATTCGCTCCAAGCAGCAGTCCTGTAAAAAAACCGACACTAAACCCGGCACGAAGCCAGAGCAGCGCGATTTCGAGAATGGATTCCGCCCATTTCGTGAAATGATTGCGGGCCATGGCGAAAATCTGCCCCATGATCAATCCGGAAGGGGCAGTTGCAATTGACATGCCGATAAGCGCACCGGCATAATCGCCGGCATGCATATAAACGATGAGCCCGGTGATGCAAAGCGCGGCCGCAGCGATGGGAAGCGTTTTCTTGTCCTTCATCCTGTCACTTATAATACCGACGGACAACGTAATTACCATATTCAAGAATAGCGAGACGGAGAAAATAGACGCGATTTGTCCCTTGGACAAATCAAGCTGGTCCCGCATATAAACCGCATTCATCGGCGCCAGTATGCCCGTGCCGATGCCATAGATAAACATGGCGAGCAGCAGAGTGCCCGCTCCCTTCACTCCCAAGAATACCTTGATATCCGCTGCTAATCGCATAACGCGCTGCCTTTCGACATGCTAGATTTCATTCCAAATCCGCTTTGCATTGTCCAGACTGATTTTTGTGCCTGTTTTGCAGTCTTCCATCCCCTCGAATTCAATGGAGATATATCCGTCGTAACCGGACTGCTTAACCTGCCTCACGACTTCCCATATATCTATGTCTCCCTGGCCGACAATAGCGCCTCTTAAATAATTGCCGCTCGCTGTAGGGAACCAGCCCTGCCCCGGATTCCGGTTAGACTTCCGGAGGTAGAAATCTTTAAAATGCACCATCGAGGCAATCGGCAGATTCTTCTTTACAGCGGAGACGGAATCTTCGTCGACGCACATAAAATTGCCGATATCAATTGTAGTGCGGTAGTTTGGCCGGTCCACCATGTGGACGAGTCTTTGGACACGGTCGCTTGCTTGTACGAGGTAGCCGTGATTCTCCACGCTCGTAGTGATCCCGTACTGCGCCGCATAATCGGCGATTCTCCTGCAGGCCTCAGCCATCCGTCCCAGGTCCGCCTCGAATTGAAGGATCGAGGTATCGGCAATGGGCCGGGAGCCCGCGTCATGACGCATCAGCTTTACACCCAATTGAGCGGCAATATCCACTTGCTTCATCACTCGGCTGATTTCGTTCTCGTATTCGGCTTCATCCTGCACAAGAAAATTGGCGCCTATAGCGTAATTGGAGATATCAAGGCCCACATCGGCTGCTTTTTGGCGGATCGCTTCGATCAGTTCCGGGTTTTCTACAAGATCGAAACCAAGCGGAACGATTTCCACATGTTCGCCGCCAATATCGGCAATCCATTGTACAACATCGACAATTGACATCTCGTTTGCTTTCAATGCCTGGTACAAACTGTAAGAACTGACTCCGAGCTTCATCTTCATTCACCATCTTTCAAATATTGTGCAAAGGTAAGGTGGATCCCCACATCATGCGCCGGGTGCGATGCTGCCCACGCCGCTGACTCTTTGGCCGATGCGCAGGGCATCATTTGTAGCGGATGAGATTACATTTTCGGCGAATAATGCTGAATTCCTTCACTCGTCGCGTGGCACATTCCAAAATCGTCGGCGTTGACCAGTATAATGCGGTCATTTGAACTGTATCCAAGCGCTTGCGAGAGTTAATGCAGGCTCCCCCCAATATTTATCCTTTTGAACCGGTGATTACGATGCCTTGAATAAAATACTTCTGCGCAAAGAAGAACAGCAGCAGCGGAGGCAGCACGGCTACAATGGAGGCGGCCATCAGCAGGTTCCAGGGTGTGGCCGAATAAGCTGCGGTAAAATTTGACAACCCTAGCGAAAGCGGGTATTTTTCTCCTGTGCTCAGATAAATAAGCGGTCCCATCAGGTCATTCCAGCGGTACATGAACTCCAGAATGGCTGCGGTTGCGAGAGATGGAATGGAAAGCGGAAGAATGATGCGAAAGAACAGCGTGAAGTAACTTCCTCCGTCGATTTTGACCGCCTCGTCCAGATCCTTCGACAACCCCATATAAAACTGCCTTAACAGAAAAATAATAAATGCGCTGCCCCCAAAAGCGGGAATAATCAGCGGCAAATAAGAATCGACCCAGTCAAACTTGTTGAAAAGCAAGTACTGCGGAATCATCGTCACCTGGGGAGGGATCATCATCGTACTCAGCACGAGAGCGAACAGGATAACACTTCCTCTGGCTCGCAGCCTTGCAAAACCGAAGGCCACGAGGGACGAGCTGAGAGTTACGGCAAAAACCGTAATGGCAGTGTAGCTGACTGTATTCCAAATGTAGCTTGCGAGCGGAACATCGTGAAAAACCTGAGCGTAGTTCGCCCATTTGAATGGTGAAGGAATCCACGTCATCGGCAGCTTATGGACATCGCCGAGATCTTTCAGCGAAGTCGTTATCATCCAGAACAGCGGGAAGGCAAACAGCAGCAATCCGATCAACAAAAAAGCGTATACGAAGATTTTCCCCACTGAACTCAGTTCTCCGTGAGAAACCCTGCCACTTTTAAACATACGAAATCCTCCTAACGTTTATTGTCGTACTCGTAGTAAACCAGCCTTCTGGAAATCCATAACGAAAACAGGGTTAAAGCAAACACGATGATGAACAGGATCCATGCCTGCGCTGAAGCGTAGCCCATCCTGAACTGGGCGAAGGCCGTATTAAACAGATAAAGGACATAGAAGTACGAATTCCAATCCGGCCCGCCTTTGGTAATAACGTAGGCCTGGGTGAACACCTGGAATGAAGAAATCAGCCCAATGATCGCATTGAACAAAATAACCGGGGAAATCAGCGGAACGGTAATGCTGAAAAACTTCTTCATCCTGCCCGCCCCGTCAATGGATGCGGACTCATAAAGATCCGTCGGCAAGCTCTGGAGACTGGCAAGGAAGATCACCATCGTTCCGCCGATAGAGGTCAGATGCATCAGCGTCATCGAAGGGACAACCGTTGAAGCTTTGGTGAACCAGCCCGGCCCCTTGATACCGAACCATTGGTACAATAACGAGTTAACAACGCCGAAGTCCGGATTCAACAGCCAGGACCACAGGAAGGAAACGGCGACACCGGATATAATGGAAGGAGTATAGTATAAGGTTCTGAAAAGCGCTTGACCTTTAATTTTCTGGTTCAGCAGAACCGCAAGCAAGAGCGAAGTAACGATGGTAAAAGGCACGGTAAGAACCGCATAATAAGAAGTGACGGAAAGCGATTTGTAAAACAGCTTGTCCTGGAACAAATCGGAGTAATTGCCCAACCCGATCCACTGAGGGCTGTCGACGACATTATAATTCGTGAAGCTTAAAAACAGGGAAGCCAGTATCGGTCCGCCCGTAAACAATAAAAACCCGATCACCCATGGCGATATGAAAATCCAGAACGCGCGTTCCTCCCGCACCGTCTCCCTGCTTCTTTTTTTTGTCTGCCGAACTGCCGTTGCTGCCGCCGTGTTTGGGGATACATTAACCATACTCAATTATTTCACCTCTCTTTTTAAAATGGTTTCCCTTGGAATGCACCAAGGGAAACGTCCGCAGTATCATATTGTTTACTTATTTAAGATTCAGGGACCGAAGGTTTTTGTCAATCTCCTTAAGCCCATCGTCCACGGATTTCTGTCCGTTCCATACGCCGCTTATTGTCTGGTTGATGGTGTTGCCGATGACCGCGAATTTATCGATCAGGTGGTTGTCCGCCTCGCGGCCGAGCTTCACCGCGCCTTCGTTCAGGCTCTTTATTTCTTCAACCTTCATCCCTGTCTTGTCCGACATCTGCTTGTACCACTGATCGGCGAGTGTAGTGTCCGCAGGGGTGGCTAAAGTTTTTTCCATAAATTTCTTGCCGCCGTTTTTCGGATCGACCAGGTATTTGATGAATTCCCAGGATTCCTTCGGATGCTTGCTCTTCGCGCTGATGTTCCAAGGGTCGACGAACAGCGGAACTTTACGTCCTTCGTGATAAGGAATCGGCGCCACGCCCCATTTGAACTTCGCCGATTGGTAAGTCCAGAAGCCCCATCCTCCGTTGATTACCATCGCCACTTTACCCGTCAGGAACGGATCTCCGATCGCCGCAACCGCGTCCACTGTAGTCTGGTTCGGAGACACTTTGTGTTTGTTGATCAGATCGGCGTTAAATTGAATCGCCTCTTTGTTGGCAGGGTTGGCGAGCACGGCCGGCTCGCCCATGACGGCTGATGTATACGCTTCCGGTTTGAAGAAGTCACCGCCGAATCCCCAGGATTGAAGGTTAGGGCTCATGCTGTTGCGGACGCCAAACACCTGTTTATCGGCGTCGCCGACATCGTGGGTTAATTTCTGGGCGATTCCCAGCATCTTCTGATAATCCCAGGATTGGTCGTTCCAGTCTGTCGTCGGATAAGGAATGCCCGCTTTATCGAAAAGCTCCTTGTTGTAGTAAAGGAAGCTGCCGATACTGAGCATTGGTATTCCGTAAGTTTTGCCTTCGATGGTATAGATATCCATAATGCGTTTATTTATCGTTCCAAGCGCAGCCGCATCCGATTGCACGAAGGAAGTCAAATCAAGCAAGGCGCCCATTTTCATGTAGCTCGCAAATCCGGAGTTAGCCCAGTTGGCCGACCACACGTCAGGGACTTTACCGCTTGAAATCATTGTAGTCAATCTCTGGTCGATCTCGGCCTGAGGAATTTGCTCCAACTTTACCGTTATATTCGGATTGGCCTCCTGGAAGCCCTTAATCATCTCTTTTTCCCAGTCGACCATGTTCGGGTCCGTCCTGACAAGCCACGTAAGCTCAACTTTCCCTTTGCTCTTGTTATCCTCACCTGTCACGCCGCCGCCGGATTTGTTGCCGGAACAACCATATAAAACTGTCGATAAAGTGAAAATCACCATCAAAATCAAGGCCGCTGTTCTTCTCGTTCTTGTCAAATTCAAGACCTCCATTTTTTATAAAATGATCCAGACAGATTGCCAACCGCTTTCCGTGCGAAAGAGATGCCCGCCCTCCTTTTATCACTTTACGGTAACAATTTTTTAATTGTAACCGCTTACTTTTTATTATATTTGTAAAATATTTCTTGCCTATACTGTAAAATTAATGGTTATCTAAAAAATTTAAACGAGTTTATTGAAATCCCGATATTCCGATGGGACGGTGCCTGTAATTTTTTTGAATAGATTCGAAAAATATTTGTACTCTTTGTAACCCACACGTTCCGCAATTTCATACACAAGATCGTTCGTTGTGACAAGCAGCTCTTTCGCTTTCTCGATCCGGTATTCATTTAAATATTCGTTATAGGTTTTACCGGTCTCCTGTTTAAAAATAAGGCTGAAGTAATTCGGAGTCACCTTGATCATCTCGGCAAGTTCGGAGGCTTTCAGTTCCTGGTCATAGTGCTCGTGTATATAATTCTTCACTCTCTCCATAATCCACCGGTTTTTTCCTATATTAAGCTGCTTGGAAAACTGGTGCAGCGCAAGCAGTTCCTCCACAAACAGCTGCTGCAAAGAAGCGAATGAATTATAAACCTGCAGATCGATCGTGGAAAAATAAGAGTCCCTTTCATCCAGGTCTTTCATATGGTCGCGGAGCCTTCGGTATACCAGCATCTTGATTTCATTACAGATTTGATAAGCATCGGACAGCATGAATTTCCTGCATCGGAATACCGCGAACAATTCCTCGACGGCCTGGCTTAATTCGTTAGCTTTTTGCTGAAAAAAACAATCAAGCAGCTTCTTTTCCTGCTCCTTGGGATATTTCCGGTCCGCAGCGTGTGCCTGCATATTTGTCTTTAAAATGAAGTTTTCTTCTGTGGCATGGCATTGCCGTTTCAGAAGCCCGACCAGACGGGGGAACGCCTCCCGAATGTGCCTGAGCTCAGTCAGCGTATCGGATACGACCCAATTCAAGCAAAATCCGCACTGCACGATCACCGGATTGCTGACATCTGTCAGCCCGATCTGGCCGTTTGAAACAGGGCTGCCGTCTTTGTGAAAGATGACCGTAAGCAGCATATTCTGGTGGATGAACGAAGACAGCACCGAAATTTGGCGTGTTCGTAAATTCTGCTCTATCCGCTGCTTCCAAAATGTCCTGATATTCTCCTTATCCGTGCGGTTTTTATTCTTCATAAGCAGGCCGTATTCCAGAATTTCGCTCAGCACAATTCGAAAGTTCGCGGCGCAGCTGATACACCGCAAATCCCGGAATATATCTTCGCCTAAGTCGATTCCCATCATTTGATTTGAAATCAGTTTCATTTCATATATGATTCTCTGTTCGTTTTCTTTCTCAATCTCCTGTCTAAGCTTGCTTACCAGCTCCATTAATTCATCGACTTCAACCGGCTTCAAAAGGTAATCCCGGACTCCGAACCTAAGCGCCTTCCGGACATAATCAAACTCTTCGTATCCGCTCATCATAATCATTCTCACGGGAGGCTTCCTTTGGGCCAGAACCTCAGCCAACTGGAGCCCGTCCATTGACGGCATACGAACGTCGGTTAGCACGATATCTACCGGAGTCTGCTCCATGAGCTGCAGTGCCTGCTCCCCGCCGTAGGCTTCCCCTACGATTTCGGCGCCTATCTCTTCCCAAGGGAGAGTAAACCTTAAACCTCTGGTTATGGTCGGTTCGTCGTCAACAATCAGGATCCTAACGTTCATGCAGTTCATTCTCCTTTTCGATGAAATGGCTGAGCTCCTGCTCCGAGCGAATAATGGGGACGGTAATCCGTACCCGTACTCCTTCGCCTTCCCGTGAGAAGATTTGCAAGCCGTATCCAGGCCCGAACAGCAAAGCTATCCGTTCCCGGATATTGCGTAAAGCAAACCCGCTTTGGGTGCTGCGGCTTATGTCAGTTTCAATCGTGTGCGGCGGTATGCCTTTTCCGTTGTCCGTCACATCGATGCATATGTTGCCGTCTTCCGTGCAGCAACGGATATCGATGAGGCCCGGTTGATCCATTCCCTGAAATCCATGCAGAATACTGTTCTCCACAATGGGCTGCAGTATTTTTTTCAGCACAAGCGCATCTCCGATTTTTTCATCCATGGATATGGTGTACTTTAAGCCGTGGCCCAAACGCTTTTCCTGCAGGATCAAGTAGCTCCTTACGTAATTGAGCTCTTCGCTCAAAGGGATGAGCAGCTTTCCTCTGCTTAAGCTGATACGGAACAGCCTGGATAACGCTTCGATCAGCCGGCTGGTTTCCGATGCCTTCTCCATCCTGGCGGTCCAGCGTATCATATCCAAAGTGTTATAAAGAAAATGGGGATCGATTTGGTTTTGCAGCGCTTTCAATTCAGATTCCCTTTGTTTGATTTCCAGCGTGTACTTCGTATCGATCAGCCGCCGGATCGTGGCAAGCATGCTGTTGAACCTCATGCCGAGTATTCCGATGTCATCTTTGTTCAATACGTTTACCTTGATATTAAAATTCCCCCGTTCGACCTGCCTTGTCAACCTTATCAATTCCAGAATAGGACGTATGATAAAATAGTAGAATCCGATTAACGCGGCCAATCCCAGGATCAGCGAAACAAGGATCATAGTCTTGACGGAGGTGCGGATGCTCTCCAGATTTTTGGAGATTGCATTCTCCTCGACCGTTGCCACTATGAACCAATCCGGACGCTCGATTTTGCGAATAACTGCAAGATAACCTCCGCTGCTGCCCGCATAAGTGAAATAATGGTTATTGGACACCACTTTCTGCAGTAAAGCAGGATCGTTGTAGTAAGTGCCCAGTAAAAATTTGTCTTTATGCGACAGGATCACACCTTTGCGATTTATTATGAATACCGACCCGCTTGAACGGGGAATGCCCTGCGCACTGATCGTGGAGGCGATAAAATCCTCGTTCAGACGGATCCTGACCAGCCCTATGTTCCTCGATATCTCATTGATGTCATTGATCTGGCGGAGCAGTGATATCACATGTTTCCGGTCTCCGGTCCATAAGCTTCTCATCGTATACGCTTCGCTCCACACTATCCCTCCGTACGCCTCGCCGGCGGCTTGTTTCCATGCGCTTTCGTCGCCTTCCATCTGCTCGCCGATGCTGGTGCTGACCCCGTTGATTCCCTGCAGCTCGATCGAATTAATGTATCTTTTGGAAACGGCATGGAACGCGCTGAAGGCGTTAACGTGGTCTTCCAGGCTTTTAACTTCCATAGGATTTTCTTTCGATTCATTGGAAGCGGTTAAAAATTTACGGAACTGTTCGTCATAAATCATAAAAGAGGAGATATCCTCGACATTCTGTATTACGGACGAAACGTTTTGTGAAAGCGTATCCAAAATTCTTTCTGTAGATACCACCGCCTGTTCCTTCAGAATATTGTTGATTTGCACTAAAACGGTTACGCCAAGCACGGGCACAGGGATGACTACCAGGATAAAAAATATAAAGAAGGATTTCCACTTTAAACTCCAGTCTTTGAAACGAAACCACCTTGTCATGGCTTTCTTTCCCCTTAACGACGGTGTACTATATCCATCCCATCTAGTTTTTGTTGAATTCTCTCAGCCACATGTTCCGCAGTTTCACCGGGATTCAAGGTCATCTCCTGCAGCGCATTATTGATGGCGTCCGCGAGCTCGGAAGGAAGGACAGCGTCATACACCGGAGAAATTCCGCCGCCGGCTATCGAAATCATTTTTTTAAAAGATTCGTTCGTGTCTTCCGGCACGGAGATTGTGGCAGGCACCAAAGTATTCCTCGTGATCAGTTCTTTATAAGTCTCTTCATTAGCCATGTGGCGGATAAATTGATAAGCAGCTTGCTTTTTTTCCCCGGTCAGATTCTCATTTAAAGCGATGCCCTGCCCTGTCACTCCCGAAACGCTCGCCGGATCTCCTTTTCCATCCTTCACAGAGGGGAAAATGGCGATTCCTAAGTGACGGTCTTTGGGAAAATGCTGCAAAAGCTTGGGAAGCGCCCAGGAGCCCTCGACAAACATGGCGGCCTTCCCTTTTATGAAAATTTCCTCCTGCTGTGTATTGTTTATACTGTTCATGTCCTGGTTGAAGGCTTGCAGATCGGTCAGCTCCCTAATTGTTGATAACGCTTTCACAAAATCGGCATCGGTGAACTTCTTTTCGCCTTGCAGTATCTTCGTCAAGAAGTCGTCCCCTGTATACCGGCTGGCGATGGTCGACAAATAGCAGGATTGAAGCACCCATTTCCCTGTATTGCCCAGCGCGATAGGGGTGACACCCATATTGTGAAGCGCCGATATCATCTTGATAAAGTGGTCGTATGTCGCAGGGAATTGATCGTAACCCGCTTTCTCGAGAATGTCTTTGTCGTAATAGATGAAGGAAGTATAGCTTATTACCTCGGGAATGGCGTACTGATTTCCGTTTACAGCGTAATCCGTCATATTCTGTTCCGGGATCAGCTTATCTCTGTACTCCATGGCAAGATCGTCAATAGGCTTCACGACTTTTCCATCCGCCAGCGGCCTCAGTTCCGCACCGGGCCAAACTACAAACAAATCGGGCAGCTGCTTCCCGGCACCCGCTGCCCTCACCTTCACCTTGTATTGGTCATGCGGTATGGCTTCGACATTAATGGTGACATTTTTATGCGTCTGCTCAAATTCCTTGATCCGTTTGTACATGACTTCCTGCCAAGGCTCATTGTGGACCCAGGTATTCCAAAAGGTCAGTCTGATTTGTCCCTCCTGGTTCCCGTCGATGTTTCCTGCCATACCGGCAGACTTATCATTTACGCTGAAAGTTTTAAAGCCTGCCGCCAGTCCGAGACCGAGGCCCAGGGATAACAGCGACAGCACAGCCAGCTTTGACATCCGCATCTTTTTCATGCAATCCCCACACCAGTCAGCTTTTTTAAAATTCAACGCGTCATTACAAAAAATTGCATTAATATGATATTTCCGGAACCCATTCGCTATAAAGTGATAGGTTTTGTTAAATTATAACATACCTTTCAACAAAATATGGTTAAATCTGTCACTCCGAGTGGTGAAAAACACTCATTCCGCGGTCTCTTGAGACAAGTCTCCAAGCCCTTCTTTAATTCCCTGACCGGCAAGGTCATCCTTTTCAAACAAACGCTAAAATCAAAACAGCCGCCGGCTTTCGAAGCCCGGCGGCCGTCCCATATTTCCTTACTTGACCTCGTTCAGACGCTCTTCCAGACGGTCCCAAGTTTCGGTGATGCCCTGCAGCATGCCCATGTCCATGACGGTTTTGAGGTCCTCCGCGGACACATATTCAGCACGGTTGACCAGCTTTGTCCTGCCGCCCAGATCAATGAATTCCAGCTTGATCCCGGTCGACGGCATGGTCTCGTTCGTATTGCCTTCTGCATCCGAGAAGTAATCGCTGTAAACGATCGTCTCAGGCTCTACAATTTCCTTATAAACGCCTTTGCCCCAAGATTCCATACCGTAAAATTCACCTTGGTTCTGATCGACGCACTTCATGCAGTAGTGCCAAACACCGCCAGGCCGGAAATCGACGCTGCAAACAGGAAGCTCCCAGCCCCTCGGTCCCCACCAACGCTTAAGATGCTCAGGCTCTTGAAACATCTTGAACACGAGATCGCGTGGGGCATCGAAAACGCGCTCCAGCACCAACACGCGATCGTCCTCTACCCTCGAAACCATTGCATTGTCTGACATTGTAATTCCTCCTTCAGCCATTTGAATGTTCTTGTAATTTCTTTTTGTTTTGCAGTTCCAGCAAGTAGTCATCCAGATTATCGAATCTGTCTTCCATGACGCGCCGGAAGCACTTCACCCAAGAACCCAGCGCTTGAAAGGGCTCGGGCCGGAGCTTGTAAATCCGGCGGGGTTACGACTTCCTATCAATGGGAATTCGCTTATCCGCAGCTTCGCGCTGCCGTAGGGCACAAGTTCCAATTCTGTCACCGGCTGTCCTTCCGTATTGGGATTAAGTGGCGGGGTGCCCGCATTGTTCCCCTCCATTCTCCAATCTCGAACCAGCTTGCCGGCTGCCTTCAGGCGAACGGGCGCATGGACTGCGTCAAACGGCTGGTAAGGCACTTCCGCCACTACCGGTTCAAATGCGGTATCGGACAGCAGACCATATTTCCATGGAGAGGCCGGATAGATCTCCCAGTCATGGAATTTGTCGCGCTGCTTTAACAGCTGCCAGTTCTCTTTCACCGGAAGCGCATAAACCAGCGGGCCCCGTTCTACGCTGACGGCAAATAAATTATGGGAGTTTGTGCGCACTTCCATTGGCAAATTAAGCAGAATGGCGTCACCGTTATTCCACTCGCGCTCGATTTTGGCGTAGCCATCCGCCGCTTCCAAAGCCGTGGTCTCCCCGTTTACCAATAAGCTCGGAGCAGCGCACCACTCAGGTATCCGCAGCGAAATCGCGAAACGCTCCTGACGATTCAGCGACACGCTTATGTTCACTTCATCGCGGAACGGATACTCGCCGCCTACCTGCAGCTCTGCCGCTGCGCCGGAACCGACCTTCGTCCGTACGGTGCAAGGAGCGTAGGAAACCGCCGCCAGACCCCCTTTTCCATCGCTCATCCACAGGTGTGAAGCGAGCTTCGGCCAGCCCTGGTGCATATTCGCCGTACAGCAGCCGAAGTTCGGCTCCAGGCCGAAGAGGTTCGCTTCCGGTCCGTTGCTCCAATTCCGCGGTGCGACATTGCACACGATCTGGTTGACCTGCTGGTCGTACTGATGGGATGTCCAATCCGCGGAGATAGCTGCCGGCAGCGCGTTAAACGCGACCTTCTCCAAAATATCGCCGAATCGTCCTTCGCCGAAGATCCGGACCAGGTTTTCCATTGTGAACATATATTCCACCACGGCACATAGTTCGACCCCTTGGCTCGGATGGGTGCCGGACAGCCATTCGTCGCCCGAGAACATGCCATGGGCCTGCCCATGATAGGTCATCAGGCTGTCGATGCCGCGATAAACGGCGTCCTTTTCCCTAGGGTCGCCGGACAGTTGAAACTTTACGCCCGGCGTTTTCAAACCCATCGCCACATTGACAACGTGGGTCCTCCAATCCCACTGTTCGACTTTGCGCCAGAAGGGGAAGTCATGGAAAATATCGGTCCAGTCGGTCGTTT
Source organism: Paenibacillus sp. JCM 18996 (assembly GCF_055392555.1). Lineage (NCBI taxonomy): Bacteria > Bacillati > Bacillota > Bacilli > Caryophanales > Paenibacillaceae > Paenibacillus > Paenibacillus sp. JCM 18996. Next base: position 348,492 of record NZ_AP043884.1, on the reverse strand, counting down.
GTTCCGCTATAATTTGCGCCAGTTCAAGCAAACAGCTTTCCTTTGTGCGGTTATACAGCCACATTACGCACAGCAGCATTTCCGCACCCCGCGCTTTCGCCCAGCCTGTTAGAGGCCGCTCCTCGATCATGGACGAGACAAAGCGGAAATATTTGCTCAGGAACGGAACAATCCGCTCGTCGCCTGTAGCTTCCTCGTACTGCATCAGCACTTTGAGCATGATCATGTAATGCCACCAGTCCTGATTCTTGTCGACATCGTTGTTGACGGTTTCAATCCGTACCGGTCCAAAGTTTCCGTTCTCCTGCTGGCTGGAAAGGCTCCACTCGATCCACCGGTTCGCCTTGGCGATTAACCGCTCGTCTTCCAGCAAATACGCGAGAGGCAGCAGCCCGTCCAGATAATAGGGCCCTCTTTCCCAGCTTTCTCCGCTGCCGCCGATCCACCCGTTATCCGGCCCTACATCCGCCCAATGCTCCTCCAAATGCCCGGTTAGTCCGTCCGCCTGGATACGGAGCTGGTTTTTCAGCCATCCGGCGGGCTTGATGCCCCCTAATGGAAGCGCTTCAAATACAGTTTGCTGCAGATTCATTTTCGTCACTCCTATACGGTTTTTATTATCTAACAACATAAGCTACCCTTTGATGCCAGTCAAGGTAATTCCTTCGACAAAGTATCTCGAATTTCACTATTTTCACAATACATTGTGCCTCGTAGTACCCCATCAGTGTCTTGCGCACACGCAAAATTACTCTATCCAACGGTGCTCCGCGTAAAGCAATCTCAAACCCTCCTGAAGCCATCTTTTCTGTTCGCGATTGAGCAGCGGGTAGGTATTTTGGAAATCCAGCTCATCTTTCGGCCGAGAATCTTTGGATTTATAAAGCAAAGCGATTTCCGGACTTAAAAAGGGGATGCCCTGGTCCGACCTCATGATGATTTGACCAACTGTCCTGCGGATTCTATGGTCTCTCCGGAACAGCCAATACTCGCCGTCAGATTCGTTCAGCAGAATCTCTAACTTTTCATACGATTTTTCCGCATAGGTTTCATGGATTGGAGGCTGCAATATTTGTCCTTTTTGCCACTGCTCTACGTTTCCGTTTATAACCTTCCCAAAGCTCCAGCCGTTTAAATATTCCTGCAGTTTACTCTGGTCTTTTCGAAATACCGCAATTTCGATATCATCGTGAGTCCTGGTGGTTTCGCCTATAAAAAGGTCTATAGACCATCCCCCGGCTATTGCCCAAGGTCTGTCAAAATCGTTCATTACTGCATGGACCGCACTGCACTTCTCCATAACGATCCCCTCCGCTGCAACAGTTTCAGTTCAAAGTTATTCTATCCCTGCGCTGCAATATCCTTCCCGTGCGTCGCAATGGCCAGCATAAAAAAAGCATCCATTTATGCCCATAAAGGGTTAAGGATGCTTTTTGTTGCAATATGGTGTCAGGATTTTATAAATGCCTGTGCAATCACGGCTTCACTCCGTAAACTTCCCAAAATAAACCGGATTTGTAAAAGCGATCATTGTAGAGCATTCATGGAAGGTACCATACAGCTGCGCCCTGAGCCACAACAGGCCTTTAGTGTCGATGAGGCAGCTAATAGCAGTGTCGTCTGCGGACAGGCTGCATTCTCCTATGACGCCTTTGTTGCTCACAAGCTCCACTCGAAGAGTCTGCTTGGGCATTGTCCAACTGCCTTTCCTCACGTTCGAATCCAGCTCAATAATGACGCTGGCGCTGCCGGATAACTCCTTGCCTGATACCGGAACGGTTTGGCCCAAGCCGTAGGTCTCGCCGGAAATTTGAATTGAGCAGAGCAGAAGCGGCCCCATGCTGAGGCTGACTCTCCCTTTACGGATGGCGTCCACCGCAGCCTGTTCCATATCCACAGCTGCCAGTTCCTCATCGATGCCAAGGAAGCTTGCCGCAGCCGGATCGTCGTTCGGTTTGGAATTATGCCAATCCCTCCCGGAAGAGGCGGGAATGCGGCAGCCTTGATTGAGCAAATCCGTCCACATGGCAAAAGTGGGAGCATTATGGTTGCGGATCGGCGGAAACAGCGAATGCCACACTTCTATATAGTCAATGTCGTTCCAATCGGAGATGGCATACTCCCAGTGGCAGCCCGTGCAGATCGGACTTCCCATTCTAAATGGATGTGCGATTCCGACAATGCCGCCTTGACGGTGGACCCGTTCAATCCCCTTATGTATGTCGTCAGGTCCCAAATCGCGCCACTCCGCATATTCCCGGAGCCCAAGCGTGACCATATGCCCGTAAAATGTAGTCCATTCCAGACCTCGGATAATGGCGATGCCGGTTTCCTGCTGCACCTCATCCCGGTCGGCCAATCCGGACATCGTATTGTGGTCGGTCAAAGCAATGCCTTGCAAACCAAGCTTCTTCGCCTCCAGCGCCATCTCCATCAGACTGTGGCGGCCGTCGCTGTGCGGTGTATGTGTATGCAGCTCATAAGGCAGCCATTTCATAGCGTTCCCTCCCCTTCCCACACCTGCAGCTCATAATCGCAAGTCTCGGTGACGATGCAGTGTACGCTGAGCGTTATTTTCCACATACCCGAAATAACCGGTCCACGTTCCAGACCCGGAGAAGCTTCCTGCTCGGACAGAATGTAGCGCTGATCGGGATTATGGCGATGGCCGGAGCCGCGAAATCCCTGAGGGTCATCTAAAGACAGCGTGATCAGATTGTTGAGCGGAAGATAGGACTCCCATTTATCCCGATAAACCGGCAAAAGATGCGGTTCGACGTAGGCCGCAAGACTTTCGAGCACAAGCTCCTTCGATTTCTCCGCATCCTCCAGCACCTTGGGCGAATATGCAAAATGCGCATGCAGCTCCGTGACTCCTTCCGGAATATAGAAGCTGTAGGTAATATGTGTTTTTGAGCAGACCGGAGACAGCTCGCCCTTTACCTTCAATAGAGTGTTCATGCAATCACCTCAAACCTCATCTGACGGCTTGATAAAGTCGTCGAATTCTTGATCGTCAAATTATTATACAGTTCGGTTTCGACGTGTCTTTCAGATTATGCTGAACCGGACACCCTATTGTCAATATCGTTTACCATTTCTTTAAACAGCTTCCCGGAAGGCCGGATCAATCATTGACCACTATCGCTTCTACTCAATTGTCGCAATTTTACACTCCTTTCGTCGTGTCTCTTGATTACGCCGGCTGGCCCAAGACTATATAATAGGGGCGTATGGCACTAAAATCTTTTCCCTTGCGGGATGGAGGTAAACACGGATGAAATCAACTGTAAAAGTGGGTATTATCGGCAGCGGGGGCATCGCCCGTTTCCATGCCAAAGCATACAAGGAGATTCCGGGTGTGGAGATTGCGGCGGTCGCGGATGTAGTGCCGGGTAAAGCGGCGCAGTTCATTGCGGAACAGGAGCTAACAGGAGCCCAAGCCTTCGAAGACCATAACAAATTATTGGAGCTTGATCTGGATGGTGTAAGCGTATGCACCCCTAATATCGCTCACCATCGGGCTAGCGTTGACGCGCTCCAGGCGGGTAAGCATGTGCTGGTGGAGAAGCCGCTCGCGGTGACGTTGGGCCAGGGACTCGAAATGGTACAAGCCTCCAAGCGTACGGGAAAAATGCTAAGCGTCGGCTTCCAGCCCCGCTATGACCCGAATATGGTCGCCATCAAAGAGATCGTCCAATCCGGCCAGCTGGGAAAAGTGTACTATGTCGAAACCGGAGGCGGACGGCGCAGAGGAATGCCGGGAGGCACCTTCATCCGTAAGGAGCTCGCAGGCGCGGGAGCAATTGCCGATATCGGCTGCTATTCGCTGGACATGGCTCTCAACGCTCTCGGCTACCCGAAGCCTCTGACCGTGTCGGCGGTCACCTCCAACCATTTCGGCACCAACCCGAAATACCATAAGGAAGCGGCAGGATTTGAGGTGGAAGATTTTGGGGCGGCTTTGATCCGTCTCGAGGGCGACATTACTCTTCATTTCAAAATATCCTGGGCCATGCATATGGACACACTCGGCGCAACTATGTTCCTCGGTACGGATGCAGGACTCAAGGTTACGACACCGGACACCGGAAGCCCGTGGAACGGGGTTTGGGACGGCGGCGTCGGTTCGATTACCCTGTTCCACGACGAGGAAGACAAGCACGCTCACCGAAGCATTCCGGTCATCGAGCATGAGGTGGACCGTTTCTTCGAGAAGGTCAAAGCTTTTGTGATTGCCATTCAGGAAGACCGGCCCGCTCCGATTCCGGCAGAGCAAATTTTGATCAACCAGGCGATCATCGACGGCATTCTCCGGTCTTCGGAAGCCCGGCGAGAGGTGGAAATCCTCATTCCCGACCTGCTGTAAACAGACCAAGGCGGTTCCGCTTATTGCGCGGAGCCGCCTTTATTTAGCTTGTTTGCCGTACAATGTTATCGTTCAGCTTAACCTTGAGCCCCTTTTTCTCGCCTAATTGTATTTGGTCAAGTGCCCTCTCCGCCCTTCCATGCATAACATGGGGTGTAGTTTGAAACAGAGAGGAGAAACAAAAATGACTCAACAACAAACTTCTATATTGGAAAACGCGGAGACTGCCGACTTTAACCGCTCGATGCAGATTTACACTTACCCGCAGTACGGATATCAAACTTACGGGTATCACCCTTACGGATATCACGCATACGGGTACCACCCTTACGGAGGATACCACACATATGGATATCATCCGTACTATCATCATTACCCTCACCATCATCACGGACACCACTACGGTCATCACTACGGATACCAGTACGGCCAGCGCTAAAAAATGAGACAGACGGCAAACATCCTGATACACAAAAAGTGTACAGGGATGTTTTTTGCCGTGCCGAGTCTCTAAACAATCTGATATTTCGGCTTCGCTTTGTCAAAATGGGGATTTTCACCGCAAACCATCAGTCCCATTCCCCAATCTATATGTGTGCTCACCGTTGGAAAATCGGAAGGGTCACGATATTGGAACAGCACATTTCTGCGGGTGCGGAGGCTTCGGTTGCTGGCTGATCCGTGCACCGTCAAATAGTTAAAGAACAGCACGTCTCCCGCCGATGCCGGACAAGGAGTGCCCATAGAAATAGGGTATTCCTTATGGTTTAAGTAGTGCGTTCCCACATGCGGCAGAGACCCTTGTTTGTGGGATTCCGGTATTACGCAGAGGCAGCCGTTTTCTTCATCCGCATCGTCCAAATGCACGCTGGCGGCCAGCATCGTATGATTCTCATGCGGAAAATACGGATAATCCTGGTGCATCGGGAACGCCGCCCCATTCTCCGGAGGCTTTACCAGCATTTTGGAATGATGCAGTTGAACGTTGGGTCCGATGATTTGAGAGAGCACCGCTGTCATGTTAGGATGCGCCAACGCTCTTGTAAATGCCGCATCGTGATAATGCACATCATGGAAGCCTTTGAGCACTAGTTTCTTCATTTCTTCCGGAGGAAGGTAGTCGCCCTGCCAGGTATGATTGTGGTCCATCTTTGCCCTGGCCGCGCGCTGAATGATTTTTTCGACCGCATTGCGCATCTCTTCCACCTCTTGCCGGTTAAAGACCCCTTTTACCAGCAAATAGCCTTGATCTTTGTAAAAAGCCGCATCTTCCGATGTAATCATGTGCCAAGCCTCCTGTCGATATTATTCTTTTCAACTCCATATGCCTTGATTATAATGGTACACAGAGTGATCCGTCTTTGGCCGGGAAGGCCAAGTTTTTGTCCGAATCCGCCACATGGAGCAGGAGGCTAGACGATGTACAGATTGGAAGAAAGCAAAGCGAGATTAAACCGCCACGCTGTTTTGCTGGAATCCGGCGGAATCACGTTCCGCGTCAATTATTGGGGAGGAATGCACAAGCTGACTTACAATCCGGTGCACAAACATTCATCGTTTGAGATTTGTTATGTGGTGGACGGAGACGGAACCTATTTGGACGATGGACGTGTGTACCATTTGCACAAAGGGACGCTGTTTTGCTCAAGGCCCGGGATTGCTCACCAAATCAGGAGCGGGGAAGGGTTGTTTTTGCTGTGGGTTGATTTTGAGGTCGATGAATCGAGGTCTTCACCTGAATATGTAGACCGGTTTGTGTCACTGGCAGGGCGCTCGAAAGTTTGCGTCAATGAAGGAGACGGCTCTTCCACTGCTTCTCTATGGCGGTCACTGCTTATACCCGAACAGGAAGGTTGGGCGGTGGACACGGAATTTTTGCCTGTACTCGCCCATACGCTGCTGGTTTCGTTCCTCGGTTTATTTTTAAATGAAAAACAATCCCTTACTACTGACCAGCTGCGCCCCAACCTGATTCTGCAGCGCGCGAAATCTTTTATAAGGGATAATTTCGACAAGCAACTGTCGCTGGGCATGATTGCGCAATACCTTAATGTGTCGGAGCGTCATCTTTCCCGATTGTTCTCGGAGGGCATCAACGAAAGCTTCATCACTTTTATCCGGAAAGAACGAGTACGGCAGGCGGCATTTCTGTTACAAACAACCGACCTTTCGATAAAAGAAATCGCCGAAGCCACAGGGTTTGGCACCGTGCATTATTTTACGCGAGTATTCGCCGCCGAAAAAAAGGTGCCTCCCGGCCGTTTCAGAGGCAGCCTGGATGCCTGACGCACTGCATACCCAAACTGCCTCAACCCCTGCCGACATCCCATCCAGCCGAAAACAAAACTCCGGGCCAAAAACAGGGATGCCTGTTTTCGGGCCGGAGCTTTTCGCTGCAAAGCTTATTGGTGCACGGTGACAATGCGCGCCAAAAGTGGCGAGTTTAAAACTGAAAGCACAGATAACTCAAAGTTCCTAAATCGTAGCTCCGATGGATAATTTTCGCCGTGCTGCTTGGGTCCCCGCTCCCCATGGCGATAAACAGCGGCACAAAATGCTCCTTGGTCGGCACCGCTTTTCGCGCGTCGGGAGCAAGCTCCTCGTAACGGAACAGGGAATTCAGATCCTTATTTTGGATTTTCTCAATCAGCCAATCGTCAAAACCTTCCGCCCAGGGCTCCGGCTTCGACCTCTCTCCCCAATTAAGCATACGCAAATTATGAACTGTCACACCGCTGCCGATGACGAGAATATCCTCTTCGCCCAGCCCCTGCAGGGAGGCCCCGATTTTGTACTGCTCGCTTGGAGCGAGAAAAGGATTCACCGAAATCTGCACAACCGGAATATCAGCACTGGGGAAAATTCTGCTCAGAAGTGTCCAGGATCCGTGGTCCAAACCTCTGGAAGTGTCCTCCCTCACCGTAATGCCGTTGTTCTCGAGCCGCTCTTTCACCAGCGATGCCACCCTTTTTGAACCTTTCACAGGGTATTTCTTAGCATACAGCTCGGGCGGGAAGCCTCCGAAGTCGTAGATCGTATCATAAATATCGTCCCTGGAAGAAATAGTAACCACGTCGCTCTCCCAATGGGCTGTAAAAATAACGATAGCGTTGGGATGCAGATGTTCTCCGAATTTTGCAAGAAAACGGGTATATTCTGTATCTTCGATCGCAATCATAGGAGATCCGTGAGCGAGAAATAACGATGGAATCATAATTTATATCACCCTTTTAAAATAATATATACTTACATTAAGTAAGCTAAATATAGCATTTATACGGCAGTCAAGTCAAGTGTTACGTTTGTGCTAGATTTTGTTCTCTTATGCAAAAAGCCGTATTCATAGGATGTCTCCTTTTTGTATACAGCATACGTGAAAACTGCTACAACGGCCCTTTGCCAACTTGTTAATCCCAGGCCATTTTTGAATAACAAAATCGGCAACAACCTTCGTAAAATAAGTTTTATTCTGGATCCCTTAAGAGAAACAGCGGCAGTCTGGGATGATAAAATAAAGTCCTAGACTGCCGCCGCTACGTATGAAGGTCTGCATTTCTCGCTGTTGTCACCAAGCTCTTCCTGCGGAGTAGCTCATCTTATGAGCGGAAGGTAAACTTTCCAGCGATACCTGCTCTTGCGAGCACAAGGTATACCTTACTCCAAACAAAAAAGCCACCTAACTGGCGGCTCGATGAACGGGGCTGTTCCTTCCCATTATTGTCTCGACTAATCGTGACTCTTCCCTCCCTCACAATCTCTCGACTCAATGGGACTCATCTAAGCGGCACTCTATTGCAGCATAAAACAATTCCACCCATTGCCGATACGACCATGTATTATCCCCGTTCGACCAACAAAGCGACTCCTTGTCCTCCCCCGATGCACAGCGCAGCCACGCCTAACCTGCCATCCCGTTTAGCGAGCTCGTGCAGCAGCGTAACGAGAATGCGTGCGCCGCTCGCTCCGATGGGATGGCCAAGAGCGATCGCGCCGCCGTTGACATTCAGCTTATGCTGCGGAATGCCGAGGTCCCGTCCCACGGCAAGCGATTGCGCCGCAAACGCTTCGTTTAACTCGAATAAGTCAATCTCATCGAGGGAAACACCGGTTTTCTGCAGCAGTTTGCGCACTGCATCGACGGGGCCGAGCCCCATAACCGCCGGATCCAATGCGGAGTTGGCGTAGCCTCGAATCCGGACGAGCGGCTTGATCCCAAGCTCGTCCGCCTTCTCCGCCTGCATGATAACAAGCGCCGCCGCCCCGTCATTGATGCCGGAGGAGTTGCCAGCTGTGACCGTTCCGTCCCCCCGGAAGGCTGAACGAAGCGTGCCTAACCCTTCCGCCGTTGTTCCGGCCCGCGGAAACTCGTCCGTGTCGAACAACAGCGGGTCGCCTTTCTTCTGCGGGATGGGCACCGGAACGATTTCATCCTTAAAACGGCTCGAAGCCGCAGCCTGCTCCGCTTTTTGCTGGCTCCAAGCCGCGAATTCATCCTGCTCGGACCGTGCAATATTGCAGCGTTCAGCCACATTCTCTGCCGTGACACCCATATGGATGCCGCACTCTGCGCACCATAACCCGTCGCGGATCATGGAATCCACCATTTTCGTATCTCCCATGCGCAGGCCCGAACGGGCGCCTTCAAGCAGATACGGCGCCCGGCTCATGTTTTCCATACCTCCGGCCACCACGATATCAGCGTCACCCAAACGTACGGCCTGCGCCGCGAGCATAACGGCTTTCAGCCCGGAGCCGCACACTTTATTGATGGTCATCGCGGGAACCGTGTGGCTAAAGCCGCTTTTCAGCCAAGATTGCCTTGCCGGATTTTGGCCCAAGCCCGCCTGCAGTACGTTGCCCATAATCACTTCATCCACTTGACCCTCTTTCACATTAGCCCGCTTCAAAGCTTCTTGAATCACAATGCTCCCCAGCTCTACAGCCGAGACTCCCGAAAGCGAGCCTTGAAAGCTTCCGATGGCGGTACGGGCGCCGCTCACAATAACAGCCTCCTTATTCATGGGAACCTCCTTATTTCGCGAATTTACTTGGGCATGCTTAACGCGCTGCTGACCGTGAACCGGGCCTCTGTTTTGTCCCGGACTTCTTCCACAGTAACCTCAGGCTGCAGTTCGATCAAAACCATTCCGCTTTCTGTAAAGTCAAAAACAGACAAATCGGTAATCAGCCGATGTACCACACCTTTACCGGTAAGCGGCAGGGTGCACTGTTTTTTTACTTTCGATTCGCCGTATTTGTTCATATGCTCCATAATCACGACAATGCGCTTGGCCCCGTTTACCAAATCCATGGCGCCTCCCATGCCTTTGACCATTTTGCCGGGGATCATCCAGTTGGCCAGGTCGCCGTTCTCCGCAACCTCCATGCCGCCGAGAATCGCCAGATCGATATGGCCGCCCCGGATCATGGCAAACGATTCTGCGCTGTCGAAGTAGCAGGCTCCTTGCACAGCCGTCACCGTCTCCTTGCCCGCGTTGATCAAATCCGGATCCTCCGATCCTTCATACGGATAAGGGCCGATGCCCAGCAAACCGTTCTCCGACTGCAGCATGACGTTCATATCATTGGAAATCTCATCCGCTACCAAGGTAGGCATTCCGATGCCCAGGTTGACATACATGCCGTCCCCAATTTCCTTCACAGCCCGTTTGACGATCTTTGTCCTGTAATCATTCATTGTCATCCCTCCTCAAACAGTGACGGGGCGCACCGTGCGTCGCTCTATCCGCTTCTGGTAGCTGACACCCTTTACAACCCGCTGTACATAGATGCCCGGTGTGTGGATTTCATCCGGATCAAGCTCCCCGGCTTGTACAATTTCCTCCGCTTCCGCAATCGTAATTTTGCCTGCGGTCGCGGCAAGCGGGTTGAAATTTCGCGAAGTTTTACGGTACACGAGATTGCCGAACGGGTCCGCCTTCCACGCTTTGACCAAAGCAAAATCGCCGGCAATCCCTCTTTCCATCACATAACTGCGGCCATCAAACGTCTTGTGTTCCTTTCCTTCAGCTACCGAAGTCCCCACCCCAGCAGCCGTGTAAAATGCCGGAATGCCCGCTCCGCCGGCACGGATCCTTTCCGCCAGCGTCCCTTGGGGCACGAGCTCCACTTCCAATTCACCGCTGAGAAACTGCTTCTCGAACGTTTTGTTTTCACCGACATAAGAGGAAATCATCTTTCTGATCTGTTTATTCGCAAGCAGCAGGCCAAGGCCACAGTCGTCGACGCCGCAATTATTGCTCACCACGGTCAATTCCTTTGTACCCCGGCTCCTAAGCGCAGCGATCAAATTCTCCGGAATGCCGCACAGCCCGAAGCCGCCGACGATAAGATCAGCTCCATCCCGGATATCGCTCACGGCTTCCTCCATCGAATGAAATACCTTGCTCATGCTCTTTCCCTCCTTCACCCTTTTAAAAAAGCGGAACACTCCGTGGTGGTGCGGCACGGCGGGTGGTCAGACGCCGTTGTTCTCCAAGCACACCCTCAATAGCCGCGTCCCGCCAAATACTTCCAAGAGCCCGCTTATTGAGCGGTGTACCCGCCGTCGATCATCAGCGACGCGCCAGTGACGCCCTTCAGCTTGTCGCTTGCTACCAGCATCGCGAATTCGGTGATCTCCTCTACAGAGAGGAGGCGCTTCTGCGGAACCATCGGATAAATCACTTCCTCCAGCACGCCTTCCAACGGCACATTGCGTGTTTTCGCCAAATCTTCCAATTGGCCTCGGACTAGAGGCGTATCGACATACCCCGGGCACAGTGCATTTACGGTGATCCCATGGGCCGCGCTTTCCAGCGCCGCAACTTTCGTCAAGCCGATCAGCCCGTGCTTCGCGCTGTTGTAAGCTGCTTTGCCGGCAAATCCGATCACTCCGTTGATCGACGCCATATTGATGATCCGCCCGTAATTTTGCCTTTTCATAATTGGAAAAGCGTGCTTGATGCCGATAAAAGCGCCCGTCAGCATCACCTTCAGCATGAACTCAAATTTATCGACCGGAAAATCCTCTATAGGCGAAACATGCTGCAGCCCCGCGTTATTGACCAATATATCCAGCTTCCCAAATCTCTCCACCGCCGTTTCAACGGCACCCGCGAATTGGCTTTCTTCAGTCACATCGCATTTGACTCCCAAGGCCTGCCAGCCTTCCTGTATCAACTGCTCCGCCGCACTCTTCGCCTTTTCCTCCTGTATATCCGAAATGACTACTTTGGCCCCTTCGCGCGCAAACGTGCGGGCCATTGCAAGGCCGATACCGCTGGCCGCTCCGGTCACCAAAGCTGCTTTGTTATCCAAAAATCCGCCCATAAGGAGAACCTCCGTTGTCAGAATTTAAAGCCACCCCACAAACTAACATGGCCTAGCGGTCACCAATGGGGATGAAAACGTGACACAGCCCTCCGAATCTTTATTCAGATACTTTGCGGGGAGCCCCAACACCTTAAAACAAGGACAGTACGACAGCCACCAATAGGACAGTTATAGTTTTGACTACGGTAATAGCGAAAATATCCTTGTAAGACTGGCGATGCGTCAATCCGGTGATGGCCAGCAGCGTGATGACCGCCCCGTTATGCGGAAGCGTATCCATTCCTCCGGATGCCATGGAAGCGATCCTGTGAAGCAGCTCCGGACTGATTCCAGCCGCCTGGGCCGCAGCCAAATACTGCTTCCCCATCACCTCCAGGGCGATCGACAGCCCTCCGGACGCGGACCCCGTCACTCCCGCGAGAATGTTCACCGAGATGGCTTCCGAGATAAGCGGATGGGAGCTTAAGCCCAGGATCCAGTTCTGGATCGCTTTGAATCCGGGTAAAGTCTTTACCACGTTACCGAATCCCACTTCGGAAGCGGTGTTGAAAATCGCCAGCAGCGATCCCATCGCAGCAGCCGTGAGCCCCGCCGCCAGCTTGTTCTGCACAAGCCGCACATTAATGCACAGTGCGGCAACGATCCCGATGCAAAGCGCAATGATCAGCGCCCAAGACGAGGAGACCGTTTTCACATTAGCGATGTTAAAAGATTTCAAAAGCTCCGCGCTGTACCAATTGTTTACTGTCAGGAAGCCCCTGCTGAGCAGATAGTTGAACACCAGGACCAACAGAAGCGGCAGGACGGATATCCACAGATTCGGATACATTTGGCCGTCCAGTGGTTCGGGTTCGTTCCTGTGCCCTGTTCCATATCCTTCTCCTTCAGCTTCGGCTTGCCTCCGGCGGCGCTCCAGCCACCAAAGCCCTCCGCCAAAAACGAGGATACTGCTGATGATTCCGACAATCGGAGCGGCATAGGAGTCCGTGCCGAAGTAAGCGGTAGGAATAATATTCTGAATTTGCGGAGTCCCGGGCAGGGCATCCATCGTAACGGTAAACGCCCCCAGCGCAATCGTGCCGGGTATCAACCGTTTGGGCACATTCGCTTCGCGAAAGATCGCCACGGCGAACGGGTACACCGCAAACGCTACCACAAACAGCGATACGCCCCCGTAAGTGAGCACCATACAGGCCAGAACGACGGAAAGGATCGCCTGCCTTGATCCAAGCGCCTTGACGATGCTTTGGGCGATCGAAGAAGCCGCGCCATTCATTTCCATGACTTTGCCGAAAATCGCTCCGAGCAAGAAGATCGGAAAGAAGCTTTTGATATAATTCGCCGCATTTACCATGTACGTTTCCGTATAGCTCGGCATTAAAGCGTTCCCTGAGATCACGACCGCCAGCAGAGTGAAAATAGGAGCAAACACAATCACCGGAAAACCCCGATAAGCAAAAAACATGAGCAATCCCAGCGCAATAACAATGGCTAACACTTGAATAACCATCATACACTTCTCCTCTTTTCCCCATGGAAGATGTTAAACCGAGAAAAAAATGTAAGCACTTTCAATTTTCAGTTTACAACGGGACCTCAGAGAGGTAAAATTCATTCATCGAATAGTTGATATGAAAAAATATTATGGTCTGGGGGTGGTATATTTTGGATTTACGAAACCTGCAGTACATGCTTGAGGTTGCCAAACAGAAAAATTTCACTAAAGCGGCCGAAATCCTGCACCTGACCCAACCCACTCTGAGCAAAATGGTCAAAAGTCTTGAAGACGAGCTGGGTATCACCATATTCGACCGTTCGGGAAAACAGGTGAAGCTGACCGATGCGGGTGCGGCCGCCGTCCAGCAAATCCAGCAGATCATACAGGCGGTCAATGACTTGTATATAACTCTCGATGACATTTCCAATTTAAAAACAGGAATGATCACCATCGGGCTTCCCCCGGTCATAAGTTCGGTCTTTTTCCCTCGTATGATTGCAAAGTTCCAAAAAGAATATCCCCACATCGATTTTCAAATCATCGAAGAGGGGGCGAAAAAAATTGAGCAATTAATTATGGACGGCAGCATCGATCTCGGTGTTGTCGTTTCTCCTGTGGAACAACCCTGCTTTGATACCCTGCCCTTCCTTCATCAAAGGCTTTTTCTCATAGTCCATCAATCGCATCGCTTGGCAAATGAGCAGTCGGTGCCGCTGCTTGAGCTTAAAGCTGAGCCGTTTATTTTGTTTGCCAAAGGCTTTGCCGTCCGCCATCATGTCCTGCAGACCTGCAGCGCATTGGGCTTTGAACCAGCCATCGCTTATGAAAGCTCTCAATGGGACCTTCTGGTGGAGATGGTCAGCGCCAATCTGGGCGTTTCCTTCCTGCCGGAGTCGATCTGCTCCAAAATCGTCAATTCGGATGTGACCATCGTGCCGGTGACGGATCCGTCTATTCCCTGGAGTTTAGCCGTAATATGGAACAAAGAAAGATATGTTTCCTACGCGATGCGCGAATTCCTCAGATTTGTGCGGCTCACTTCCGGCCTTTAAATCTCAAGAAATCCCCCCTGCGCCGCATTATCTCCTAGCGAAATCCGGATCCGGAGGCCGCTCCTTAATTACCTTCTTTTACAAACTGTTCGATGCGGTTTTTGATCGAGTCGCGCACCGCGCGGAACCGGGCCATAATTTCCTCTTCCGTTCCCGTTGCTTTTGCCGGATCATCGAAGCCCCAATGCCACTTGGTTACATACTTGCTGGAGATCACCGGACAGTGCTCATCTGCATGGCCGCAAAGCGTAATCACGTAATCGGCACGGTTTAGAATATCCGGATCGATCACATTGGACGTGTGGCTGCTGATATCGACACCAACTTCTTTCATAACTTGAACGGCGCGGGGATTTAAGCCGTGTGCCTCAAGACCGGCGCTTTTTACTTTATATTTGCCCCTTCCCAGCGCTTTTAAAAATCCGTCCGCAATCTGGCTTCTGCAGGAGTTTCCTGTGCACAAAAAATAAACTAAAGGCTTTTTTTCCATGTTCTCTCTCCATTCCATTTTATGAAATCATTTTCAGCCAAAGATAAAGCCCGATTAGCGTAATAAACAAAGTCGGTACGGTCAGCAAAATTCCGGTTTTAAAATAGCTGCCCCAGGTGATTTTGACATTCTTCCGGGAAAGCACGTGAAGCCACAGCAGCGTTGCGAGCGAGCCGATCGGCGTTATTTTGGGACCCAGATCGCTGCCGATGACATTCGCATAAACGAGCGCTTCGCGGATGGCGCCTTCGGTGTGTGCCCCTTTTATGGCTAAAGCGTCAATCATCACGGTAGGCATATTGTTCATGATCGAAGACAGGATCGCAGCGATATATCCCATGCCGATAGCCGAGGCAAACAATCCTTGGTCGGCGACCTTCCGGATGAGCGTACCCAACATATCTGTGAGCCCTACATTACGAAGCCCATAGACAACGACATACATCCCGATGGAAAACACGACAACCGCCCAAGGTGCTTCCTTTATAATCTTTCTTGTTTCAATGACATTGCTTCCACGAGCGGCGAGAATAAACACGATTGCTGCAGCACCGGCAATAAAGGACACAGGCACATGAATAAATTCACTCACCACGTAAGCCGCGAGCAGAACGGCCAAAATCACCCAAGACAAATTGAATAATTTGATGTCCTTGATCGCTTCGTGAGGTTTCTTGAGCTGGGAGAAGTCATAATGGCCCGGAATGCTTTTGCGGAAAAATAAATAAAGCACAAGCAAGCTCGCAGCCAGCGAAAACAGGTTTGGAATGATCATCCGGCTGGCGTATTGCACAAATCCGATGCCGAAATAATCGGCCGATACGATGTTAACCAGGTTGCTGACGATGAGCGGCAGAGAAGTGGTATCCGCAATAAAGCCGCTTGCCATAATAAAAGGCAAAATCATTCGGTCATCAAATTTCAGAGCGCGCACCATGGCAAGAACGATCGGCGTTAAAATTAACGCGGCCCCGTCGTTTGCGAAAAACGCGGCTACTGCGGCGCCGAGTAAAACGACGTACACAAACATCAGCCTGCCGTTTCCTCTTGCCAGACGGGCCATATGTAAAGCCGCCCATTCAAAAAATCCTACTTCATCAAGAATCAGAGAAATGAGGATAATGGCTACAAACGCGAGCGTTGCGTTCCATACAATACCGGTTACCGTTCCAACGTCTTGAAAAGACACTACACCAAAGATAAGGGCCAGAATGGCTCCGCCCATTGCCGGCCAGCCGATGTTCAGCCCTTTTGGCTGCCAGATTACAAACGTAAGTGTAATCAGAAAAATGATAAAAGCGATGATTGTCATACTTCCTCCTTAACTTAGCAGCAGCTTCCTTTTATCGCACCGATCTGTTCTTTCATTGATGGCAAATGCTCATAAATACATTGGATATAAGGCTTATCCGTTACATTCAGCGAATAATAGACCCACTGCCCTTTTCGTTTCTCGTTGACCAGCCCGGCTGATTTTAATTTGCGAAGATGCTGGCTGGCATTGGGCTGGGACATGCCTGTGATTTCTGTAATGTCGCAGACACACAGCTCCTGTTCCTTTAATAGAGCAATGATGGACAGCCTGGTTTTGTCCGCTAACAATTTAAACGCCTCAGCCATGTCTGGTATGCGGTCCTCCATATGTATTCACCTCCTTGCCATAATATCATAAAATAAATATATAACAATTCAATTATATAATCAATGGTTTATTCTTATAAAATATTTTATCTCCTGCTGGAACAATTCAGTATAACACACCAAATTTATTAATTATGACATAATATTTTGAGAAAAACATTTTATAAAACATACTATTTGTTGTATACTTATAAAAGCAGGTCCTATTATTTTCGGATGGGGGAATGTATGAATGGAAAGAGAATTGGCGTTGGAGATCGTACGGGTAACCGAAATAGCTGCTCTCGCATCCGCAAGATGGATGGGCCGAGGGGACAAGCATTCGGCTGATGGAGCGGCCACTGCGGCGATGAGAGCCATGTTCGACTCGGTGTCCGTAAAAGGCACCGTCGTGATCGGCGAAGGCGAAATGGACGAAGCACCCATGCTTTACATAGGCGAAGAGGTCGGCAATCTGCAGGGACCCGAGGTGGACATCGCCGTCGATCCGCTGGAAGGCACCGAATTGGTGGCCAAGGGACTGAACAACGCGCTCGCCGTCATCGCTGTCGCAGGCAAAGGCAATCTTCTGCACGCGCCCGATATGTATATGGAAAAGCTGGCCGTGGGTCCTGCGCTGGCAGGCAAGCTCAGTCTCACCGATCGGCTTGAAACCACGCTGCATAAAGCAGCAGAACATTTGAATAAAAACATCGCCGACCTTACCGTGATGATCCTAGACCGGGAAAGGCACCGTAATTCCATCGAAACACTCCGCCGCGTGGGTGTCCGCATCAAGTTCCTCAGCGACGGCGATGTGGCCGGCGCGATGGCCCCCGCGTTCCCCGAATCGGGGATCGATCTCTATGTCGGTTCCGGCGGGGCCCCGGAAGGCGTACTGGCCGCTGCGGCTTTATGCTGCCTGGGCGGCGAGCTGCAGGGCCGTCTGATGCCCACGGATGAGGCGGAGTTCAATCGCTGCCTCGGCATGGGCATCGACGATCCGCACAAAGTGCTTACGATGCGGGATATGATCGGCAGCGAAGATGTGATCTTCGCGGCAACCGGCATCACTCCCGGCGATTTTCTGGACGGCGTGATGTATTTGCCCGGCCAGAGAGCGGAGACGCATTCCATCGTCATGCGGGCGAAAACAAAGACGATCCGTTTTATCAAAACGAACCATTACCTGCCTAATAAAACTCTATTGATAAATTCCGAACAGAGAAAAGAAGAGTTAGTGAAAGTACCAGTGTAACGCAGAGCACATAACGGCTTTGCAATCATTCAAACGCGGCACGCCGGATTTCCTGGCGAGCCGCGTTGTTTTATAACTGTTTGCCGATCTCCGGATTAGCCGCGTTTTAGTCTGGCAGTGCCTGTGAAAGAAGGCCGGTTATCTGAGCACCTAAATTCCAACAGCGTTTTGCAGCCGTTCACTGAAAAGCATTGTCCCGTAATAAACTTGGCGCTTTCCGAAGCTTCCTTGGTAATGTCGAATCGTACCGCAAAAGCTTTCGCACAGGCATATTCAGGCCCCACGGCCAGAACAATTGGGACTATTGGGCGCTGCAGATCTGACATTATAAGTGGTCCAATATGATGCCTGCGGTCTCCTCTATCGCTTTGTCAGTGACGTTGATGGACGGGCAGCCGAGCTGCTTGATCAGATTCTGCGCATACTCAAGCTCTTCCACGATCCGCTCCAGTCTCGCATACTTCGCGCCATAGGGAAGCCCCACCGCTTTGATGCGTTCCGTTCGGATTCTGAGCAGCTGCTCGGCGTCCATCGTCAGGCCGATGATTTTGCGCGGGGATACCTGAAACAGCTCCTTGGGGAGCCTTACTTCCGGTACCAGCGGCAGATTGGCCACCTTGTAGCCTTTGTGCGCGAGAAAAATGCTGAGCGGCGTCTTGGAGGTGCGGGACACGCCGATGAGAATGATATGCGCCTGCAGCATCCCGCTGGTTTCCCTGCCGTCGTCGCATTTGACGGCGAATTCAATCGCCTCGACCCGGCGGAAATAGTCGTCGTCCATGCGGTGGAGAAGGCCCGGCTCCCGTTTGGGAAAATTATTGAACGTATCGATGACCGCCTGCATCATCGGACCCATGATGTCCACGGCACGAACGCCGAGGCGGACCGACTCCTCCTTCATCATTTCCCGCAGCTCGGGCTGCACAAGCGTGTAAGCGACAAAACCTCCCGCCCCTGCCACCTCTTCCATAATCAGCCGAATCTCATCCTCATTTTTGATATGCGCAATCCTTTTGATCCTGAACTGTTGCGCGTCGAACTGACGGATCGTTGCGCGGACGACGGATTCCGCCGTTTCGCCGACGGAGTCCGAACAGACCGTGATCGTATGCTGCTGCCCTTCAATCAACTGGATTCCTCCTAAACCTTCAAATCTGTGCATCGTTGCCAAGCTCAAGCAAAATTCTGGTCATAGTCGTCTTCGTGATTCGGCCCACTACTTCCGGGTGCCCGTCATCCGATGGCGACACGACGGGAAGACTGTCCACCTGATGCTGGATCATCCGGCGTCCGGCCTCAAGCACCGGATCGTCCGCAGTCACTGTGACAATATTCGGTTGGCGGGTCATCACGAAGCTGACCAGCATCGAAGATGCGGCCGGGTTGCCAAGCGTAACCTTAAGCAAATCCTTGCGGGATACGACGCCGACCAATCCGCCTTGCGCATCGGCTACGGTCAAGCTGCCGACATCCTCAAGAAAAAGAGCGACGACCGCATCGTTCACAGTCGCCGTCTCCCTGATTACAACCGGCATAGATTGGTAGTCCTTCACCTTAAGCTCCCTTAACGCGTCAAGCCTTTGTCCCCGGGAGGCCACCGCTTTTCCGAGAAAATAACCGACCTTCGGCTTGGCGTCTATATAACCCAACATAACCAGCACGGCCAAATCGGACCGGATGGTGGGCCGGCTCAGACCGAGAAATTCCGCGATCTGCTCGCCTGTCACCGGCGCATGGCGCTTGACCAATTCCACGATTTCCATCTGGCGGGGTGTCAATTCGATAGCCGTTCCCTCCCGTAAACATAATTGTCCATTTATCATATAATGTTTCGGACAAAAACGCCAGAATCCTGCTTGGATTAGGCCGGCTCAGCCTGCAACAGCCACATTGAAAAAGGTTCGGGCGCTCAGACAGCAGCTTTATCCGCTTCCAATCGGGCCGGCTCTGCCGTTCCGATCGCCAGCTGCGCCTGTGCCGCAGCGATTCGGGCGAGCGGCACGCGGTACGGGGAGCAGCTGACATAATCCAGGCCCGCCACATGGCAGAAAAAGATCGATTCCCTGTCGCCGCCGTGCTCGCCGCACACGCCGGTTTTTAGTCCCGGCTTCACCAGCCGCGCCCGCGTAACCGCCCACTCAATCAACAGTCCTACGCCATCGCTGTCCAGCACCTGGAACGGATTGGACGGCAGCAGCTTGCTGTCCACATAATGGCTCAGGAATTTGCCCTCCGCGTCGTCACGGCTGTACCCGTACGTCATCTGCGTCAAATCGTTGGTTCCGAAGGAGAAAAAGTCAGCGTGCTTCGCGATCCGGTCGGCGGTCAAAGCCGCCCGCGGCACCTCTATCATTGTCCCAACCTTGTAAGCAACCGAACCTTTCATACTGCCAAGCACCCTCTCCGCTGTCCGGTCAACGAGCTCACGCATGATCCTCAGCTCGTTCTCATGACCCACGAGCGGGATCATGATCTCCACAAATACCCGGATACCGTCCTGAATGCAGGTGAGAGCCGCATTGAAAATCGCTTCCGCCTGCATCTCGTAAATCTCGGGGAAGACGATGCCAAGCCGGCAGCCGCGCTGGCCGAGCATCGGATTCGCCTCATGGAGGGCACGCGCCTTGCGCAGCAGCTGCCCCACCGCCTCCCGCTCTTCGACGGGACTCTCGGGATTAAGGCCCAACCGGATATGCCGCTGCTGCAGCTCCTCCAAATTCGGGAGAAACTCATGCAGAGGAGGATCCAGCAGCCTGATCGTCACCGGCAGCCCGTCCATGGCTCTGAACATGCCCTCGAAGTCGGCCTGCTGCATCGGCAGCAGCTTGTGCAGGGCCTTCCGACGGTCTGTGTCGTTCTCGGCGAGAATCATCGCCTGCACCACCGGCAGCCGCTCGGCCGACATGAACATATGCTCCGTCCGGCACAGGCCGATACCCTGGGCGCCGAGCTCGCGGGCCTTCCGCGCGTCCTCCGGATTGTCGGCGTTCGCCATGACGCCGAGACGGCGCACGCCGTCTGCCCAGTCCAGCAGCTGCAGCAGCTCAGGCGACAGCTCGGCCTCCTTAAGCGGCACGACGCCGCGGATCACCCGGCCGGTCGCGCCGTCGATGGAGATCCAGTCGCCTTCGCGCACAGTCTCGCCGCGTGCGCTGAATTCGCGGCGCTCCTGCTGGACGCGCAGCTCCTCGCAGCCGCAGACGCACGGCTTTCCCATGCCGCGCGCCACCACCGCCGCGTGGCTGGTCATGCCGCCGCGGCTTGTGAGGACACCCTCGGCGGCAAACACGCCGTGGATGTCCTCCGGAGTCGTCTCCGCGCGCACGAGGATGACGCGTTTGCCCGCGCGGGCCCATTCCTCCGCGAGGTCGGCGGTGAACACAGCCTGCCCCGAGGCTGCGCCCGGCGAAGCCGGCAGTCCGGCCGCGAGCACGTCGAGCTCCGCCTCGGTGTCAATCGCAGGGTG
The DNA here is from genome assembly GCF_055392555.1 of Paenibacillus sp. JCM 18996. Classification (NCBI taxonomy): domain Bacteria; kingdom Bacillati; phylum Bacillota; class Bacilli; order Caryophanales; family Paenibacillaceae; genus Paenibacillus; species Paenibacillus sp. JCM 18996. The sequence goes on along the minus strand of NZ_AP043884.1, from coordinate 327,404 downwards.
CAGCAGCTGGTCGAGGTGGGTCACCTCCATCCTCTGCAGCGCCTCCTCCCTGCTTATCACTCCTTCCCGCACAAGCTCGACGGCGATTTTCATCGCGGCCTGGGCGGTGCGTTTGCCGCTGCGCGTTTGCAGGATATACAGTTTACCCCGCTCCACGGTGAATTCGATATCCTGCATATCCTTGTAGTGGACCTCAAGCTGTTCAGCCGTGTTGGCCAGGCTGCGGTAAACTTCAGGCATCTCCCCGCCCAGCTCCGAAACCGGAAGCGGCGTACGGACTCCCGCTACGACATCTTCTCCCTGGGCGTTCGTCAAATATTCGCCGAACAGCTTCTTTTCGCCAGTGGAAGGATTGCGCGTAAATACGACCCCCGTTCCGCAGTCGTCACCCATATTGCCGAACACCATCGACTGGATATTGACCGCGGTGCCCTGCTCATCCGGAATACGGTGAACCTTGCGGTACACCTTCGCCCGCTGGTTGTTCCAGGAACGGAATACCGCTTCCACCGCCAGCTCGAGCTGCTCGGAAACCTTTTGCGGAAATTCCTTGCCGGCCAGCCTGCGTGTCACGCTTTTATATTGAACGATCAGTTCCTCCCAGCCATCCGCCGGTACGTCCCTGTCCTGCGCCCAACCGTTCTCCGATTTCATTTTATGGAGGTGCTGTTCGTAATGCATCGAATCCACACCGAACACAACATTTGCGAACATTTGGATGAGCCTTCTGTAGCAGTCAAAAGCAAACCGGCGGTTGCCCGTCATCCGCGCCAAACCCTCCACCGTTTCGTCGTTCAGCCCCAGGTTAAGGATCGTATCCATCATACCGGGCATGGACGTCACGGAGCCGGAGCGGACAGACACGAGCAGAGGATCCTTTGTATCTCCGAAACGCTGTCCCTTGGCGGATTCAAGTCTACGCATCGCGTCCTCTACCTGTGCAAACAGACCGACCGGCAAGCTGCCTCCCGTGGCGTAGTAAGCGCGGCAGGCGTCCGTGGTCACTGTAAAACCCGGCGGCACAGGCAGCCTGGCTTTGGTCATCTCCGCCAGATTGGCCCCTTTTCCGCCCAGCAGTTCCTTCATCGTTTGATCGCCCTCTGAAAAATGAACCACCCATTGTTTTACGCTCATTTTATTCCGCCTCCGTCCGCTCAGTCTTGCCGCAGTTCTCTTGCCCGCAGCTGCTGTAAAAAACGATCACACGATTGGTATCAAGTTCATCTATAAAACCGCCACAGTCGCGGCAAAGGATGGTACCCAATTTCGGTAAACGGCTGTCTTGTTCCTTCATCACACTCGTTAGTTGAATAATGCTACTCTGTTCCATGCGGCATTCTCTCCTTTTTGAGTTTGACTCGCGACCAGGTTCATCAAATCCGCAACCCGGGAAGCATAAGCCCATTCATTGTCATACCACGCTAAAATTTTCACCTGGTCTCCCGATGCCATCAGCGATAATCCGTCCACAACGGCCGATTTGCTGTGGCCGATATAATCGGACGAAACAAGGGGTTCCTCGCTGTATCCCACGTAGCGGGCAAATTCGCCTGTCACGGCTTCCTGGAAAACCGCCTTCACCTCATCGGCCGTCACGCTGCGTCCCAGCTGCAGAGTCATATCGGCCAAAGACACGTCCGGTGTCGGCACCCGCAGCGATATTCCCTGCATCACCGGCGCCAAATGCGGAAGGATATCCCGCAGCGCTTTTCCTACCCCTGTCGTTGTCGGAATGATGGACTGCGTGCAGGAGCGGGCTCTCCGCAAATCGGCATGAGGATTATCGAGATGTTTCTGGTCGTTTGTATAAGCGTGCACAGTGGTCATCCAGCCGCTGCGGACGGTGAAAGCGTCGTCAATAATTTTCAGCACCGGCGCCACACAGTTGGTCGTACAAGAAGCGGCGGACAACAACTTGTGCCGCTCAGGGTCGTAACGGCCGTCGTTCACTCCCATCACGACCGTGAGATCCATCCCGCTGCCCGGCGCCGTTATGATGACGCTGGAAGCTCCGGCCTCCAAATGCTTTTCCGCGCCCTGCTTGTTGTTGAATTTGCCTGTGGCGTCAATGACAAGGTCTACGCCCAGTGCCTCCCACGGCAGTCTGGAGGGATCCCGCTCCGCCAATACGGCGATGCGGCGTCCATTTATCGTTAGAGAATCGATGCCGTCCTCGATATCCGCGTCCCACATTCCGTGAATCGTGTCGTATTTCAGCAAGTGCGCTATCGTAGACGCGGGGTAAGGGCTATTGACCGCTTTTATCTCCGCTTCGGCACTTCCGCCTGCACAAATGGACCTTATCAGCAGCCTGCCTATCCTTCCCAACCCGCTTATACCGACTGAGCAGCTCATACAAGACCTCCTTCGATGATTTTCTTCTCATATAATACATACCATATATTTTATTATGACACAATATATAATCGATATGATTTTATAATATACACTTTAATTGCCACAAAATCGTCAAAAATACGCATAATTCCAACCCGCCATCTCAGAGGTTCCTCACTACCTTAATGCCGCGGCAAAACGGCAGCTCACAGCAAAAATGACGCACAAATTGGCAGCAATTTGATACGTCATTTTGTTTTAATATGATGTTATTGTTATTCAGGATTGTTGGGATACTCTGTTTTGAGTAAAGACATAACATTTAGAGACTCGTACTTGTCACCGTTTTTTTATACAATCTCTCAGCGTACCTTCCAAAACAAATCCAACCGTTTCATACACATACAAACTACTGCCAAGCAGAGGTAACTTATCTGTTTTTAAATGAAAGAGATTTCAATGAAGGCAGGTAACTCTTCCCTGCTTCCCATACCCCTTAAGAAGATGAGGTTTTTGATTTGCGCTTTAACCTTAGTACGAGGATTTGTCTGATCACAAAATAACATAAGACAGCTAAAACCCCTCCGATAATAACTGCTCCTAGCAACAATTCAGCGTCTTTGTGTAACACTCCTCTAGCCCAAGCCCACTTATGCGCATGCGGATCGAAGTTTTCATGGAGCATACTCTTTCCAATTTTTAATTCCAATGGCGCTAATGGAATGTATACAATCTTAGTAAAGAAATAGCCTACTAATGCTGAGGTCAGACTAAATTTCAACCACTTGACTACAGCGATCATTAGTATAAAAGCAATTCCTGCCGTTGGTATGGTCAACATTTCCGAAATTACCCCGATAGCAAAGCTCATTGCTACTGAATGTGGTCCTGCAGGGTCATTGAGCAATTCGTGCCATTTACTTGCAATCTTTGTCTTCAACTTAATTATAAAATTCTTCATATGCCACCACTCTCATCGCTTTTTATATAAACATAGCATACCCAGACTAGTGCTCATTAAGTAATATCGGATTTCTGGGGATTGTAGTTATACTCTCTCATGGTTGATTCCATGGCTCTTCCGTTTCAGGATACAAAAAAGAGACCCACTTCAACGGGCTGCAGGTCTAAATTGTGGGTAACTTTGTTATATACCATTTTGAAAAATCGTTAAGTTTGAAAGTGGTATACTATAAAAAAAGTGGTGGAATACGAGCATAACCACGGCGTTTCCGTCGAAGCAGAACTAGGAACCGTCGGAGGGCAAGAAGATGATGTTGTAGGAAAAGGCATCATTTGCGCAAACCCGGGCGATTGCGCACGGGCTCGTCAAGCTCACAGGCATTGATTGCCTCGCTCCAGCTCTTGGCTCTGTGCACGGACCCTATAAAGGGGGGCCAAAGCTTGGATTTAAGGAAATGGAACAAAGCCATTAAAGAAGTCGTTACCGGAAAGATTCGGGAATTCGGATCAAACGGAAAAGCGTAACAAAAAAGGGCCTCAGTCGCAGAGAGCACTGCAAAAAAGATTTTTGAAAAATACTGCTGATTTAGGGAATACATAAATGTCTCCCTGACCTCCGAACGAGCCTTAGAATCAAAGAGGCTCGTTTCCTTTTGGTCATGTAGTTGTTCTTGCCAATCGGATTAGACTTTGCTTTCGAAGAAGTAACATAAGAATTCCTTGGATAATATGCACAGACATGGGAATAATTATATCGATATCAATTTATTTTTTAAGGAGCAGCTATCGATGATAAGCACCCGCGAATTGAAAGGACAGATCGATGAATTAGCGCAGCAACTCCAATTTATAACGGATCAGTTGGACCAAATTAAACAATCTCTTAAGAACCAAGAAAGCAACAATGATAACGAAAACCAATCATCGAGCGGAAATAATAATAATCAAAGCGGGAATAACGGCAACCAAATTTCTGGAATCGCTAATGATTTTTTAAAGTTAAAAGGTTTAACGAGTGAATTAGAAAAAAAATTGCAGCAGTATAAATCAAGTCAAACAGGTAAATCTTCCGGTTCAAACCTCACAGAGGATGATGTGATTCATTTAATCCTAGGTATGATGAATGGAATGATTGACTGGACTTTAGATTATGTATCCACGCAAGGTCAAAACCAAAATCAAAATCAAAACCAAAGTCAAAATCAAAACCAAAGTCAAAATCAAAACCAAAGTCAAAACCAAAGCCAAAGTCAAAACAATATTTTTATCAAAGCCATTAAACGCAAGAAATCCCAACAGTAAAACAAAAACACCATTATTCCTTTCTCAGGTGCGGTTATTTGTCATGCTCTTTTACCCGTATAGCACCCCCATCCGTTCATCAACAGATTCATCTTTGCTCTTTATTCAGTTGGAGAAAAGTGGGAGCAATTTTTCCAGAATGCTTCCTTGATCGATTTTATCGAGATGGTTCTTTATGGCAAAACGTATTACCATCTATATTTTATTTTCATCAACGCTCAGCTATATATCCTGTTTCCGGTTCTATTATGGTTCTTACAACGAAACCCTCGCATGACAAGGCATCTCTTCTGGATCGGTGTTATGCTGCAGTGGGCATTTGTACTCTATAATCATTACAGCTTGCATTACTCGGATAAAGGGCAGTTGGCCATCAGCTTTATTTCTTATTACTTTTTGGGCGCATTTGTCGGCATCTATTACCATACGCTTAAAGATTGGATTTTTGTTATGTAGAGTAAATTGTTTTCGCAAAAAGCGCGGCTCTGGATACCGCTTTGGATCTTATGGATCGCTTCAAGCTTAGGAGATGTGAACCTATGGTATCAAAGTCGTGTGAATGATGTAAGCGGAAACTCGTTAACATACGAGTGCTACTGGTTTTTTCATACATTTACTTCACCGTTGATTTTGCTTCAAATAGCGAGTGCGGCAAATGGGAAATTTACGACGTGGTGCTGGGGGACTGGCGACAAATTGGTGAGGATGAGCGAAGAAAGGCAGTGAAGATGTTGGACGCATATGACGCCATCGGGAAGCATGAGCCAAAAAAGAGAGCAGACGATTCGAAGGTGATCATTTTTCCAAACCGGTGATGAACTTGGTGGACAAGCTGAAGAATAATCCAATGGGTACGACGTTCGAAATTGAGCGTCGTTTCTTCTTGTATATCTTTTTAAACTTTGTTGCTGATAAGCTTGTTAATTTAGCAGGAGACTAAACTCAAAACCGCATGCCTAAAATCCAAGTAGTGTTCAAAATATCATTCACTTGTACCACTGCATACTCCTAGTTGCTTTTCTTATGGTAGGAAATAGGATAACATAAGACTACAAATAATTATCGCCGGGGGCTTCGTGATGAAACTTAGTCAAATTACCTTACACAACGTCAAAAGCTTCAAAGAATCGACTGTAGTTAACTTTAATGAACAATTTAACATTTTGATTGGTCCGAATGGCGGTGGTAAAAAGCAATTTGCTGGATATTGTAACGATCGTTATGAGGCATTTCTTGTTAAAAGGTTATATCATCGTTCCCAATAGCGATATAAGGGGAGCGTTTTTTTTCCTTCAGAACACGAAATTGTTGACGAACCAGAAGTGCATTTGCATCCAAAGTGGCAGTCGGTGTTGATTGAACTGTTTTTAGAGCTTGCAAGGGAGACGGGCAACCAATTCGTCATATCAACTCATTCTCCGGCATTCATTAATGAACGAACGCTAAATGACGTCATCAGAGTGTTTAGGGACGATCAGAATGCAAGTCATGTTGCTCATTTTCAAGCCGAGTCTGTCGTAGGAACGAAAGATTTGTTGCATATCATCAACAGTACGAACAATGAAAAAATGTTTTTCGCTGATAAGGTCGTTTTGGTTGAAGGAATTTCAGATCGGTTGATATTCCAGAAAATGATCAAAGTGTTGCTGAAAGAGTACAAAATAAATAAAATCATCGAAGTGATTGACGTAGCAGGTAAAATTAATTTGCAAAAATATCGGGATTTCCTTAATATGCTCGGCACCGAAAATTGGATCGTCACAGATCCTGATTATGTGAATCAGATCGGGGATAACACGCTCAAAAGCCTTTTTGTCACAAATGAACGTAAAATTGATGAGAACGTGCTTAAAGATGTTAGAAGCGTGGATGGTGCAACACTGACCGAAAAACTTGAACGAGCGCTTACAAGTGGTCAACTAGAAGAACTTCGGGTTCTTTGGGAGTACATTAAGAGCTTCCGTCGTAAACTTCAACCTGACATGACAGAGGGACAAAAAAACTTACTTCAATCATTCATAACAAGAGAGGAAGAGGATCGCATCTTCATTCTGGAGTATGGTGATATCGAGGACTATTTACCGGAACCTTATGGAAAAAAAGACGTAAATAACGTTATTCAATTAACACGAGATGATGATTTTCGAGCATGGATTTGTAATGAGGACGACATAAAGATGAGAGCAATTAAACGAATAGCGGAACGGATAATGCTCAGTGTAGAAAATCGTACAGTGGCAGAGGAGCCGCTGCAACCTGTTACTGTGGGAACAGCCAATTAAGCAACAAAGAAAATTATCGCATTTGAAGCCGAAATTGGTGAAAAATCGAAAAGGCGAACTTGAAAAAGTGCGACACGGTGTCAAAGCACAGATGCAGAAAGAAACGGTTCATCAATAAGAAAAGCAGGTGCTGTCGAAGCCACGTCCTTAGGGCAATCGTCAATGGCATCAATGACCGGAAGGAGAGCCGTGTCAAGCCGTTGATGGACGAACTAGGCGCAGTCCAGACCCGAGTCCAGGAGATTCAGGCAAAAAAGCTCAAGTACTTGGAACTATATGAATTGGACGATTTTGATCGAAAGCTCTTTTCCGATCGGCTTGCAGAACTTGAAGCCGAACTTGATCGGCTTTATGGCCGAAAGTCCGAACTGGAATACGAACTGAACATCGACCATTCGCAAACCGTCTCCTTCGAGCAAGTACAGTCATTGATTGGGCGCTTCGAGTACCTACTTCGATTTTCGTCCTTCGACCAGCGCAAGACGCTGCTGCACCTCATCATTCAGAATATCACCCTGAACGACAAGCGTCAGATTGACAAGATCGAGATGGTCTTCGACGAGACAACCGAACAGCATTTTTTAAGCCTAGCCCCTTCCGCTGAAAGCCAAGCGGAAGGGGCTTTCCCTTTTTGCGGGAAAGCCATGAGGCTCAATCATAGGCTCGTCGTCTGCATTTAACGGGGATAATCCATCCCTGCCGATCAAGTCAGTTGCCTCCGACTTGGGTGTTTACTCAGCTAACGTTATCCGTTAACAATATTTCGATAGTAAAATGGACAAAAACCCCAATTAACCGAATATTAATTTCTATTATGGAAACTATAAACTTAGTTGGGGGGGAATTTGTCATGCTTTATATCCTTCATATTGTTTTAGCATCAGCCTACGTCGGCTGGTTATTGAAATCAAAGAGATTAACATGGAGTTCTTTTGTAAATATCTTTGTTCTCGCTTTGCTGGTCGTAGATATTACCGAGATCATTTTTAATTTATTACTGGGCCTATATAAATTCCCAACGAGCCTTTTGTCCGACCCCGTTCGTGACAACTTTTTAGGCATTTTATTTACTGATTCCATCATTTTGCCGTTAACTGCTGTATTATTCTGTTATCATGTTATGAATCACCCTTGGAAAACAGCTCTGACTTGGGCATCCGTCATGACTTTCTTGGAATGGGTTTATCTAAGACTGGAATTCTTGAGATACTACAATTGGTCTGTTGTATATTCCGCTTTGTTTTATTTAGTGGGATTTGCATTCTTCTCACGTTTGGCCAATGTGTATATCCATAGCCCCTCGAAAGTACCCTACTTTATTAGATTGACTTGCTTTGCCTATACTGCATTAGCGCTGCCTGGTGCAATTCCCGATGTATTATTCAATCTTCACCAATGGCGCCCTGGACTTCTATCAAGTCCTTCTTCAGATGATAGAATCACGGATTTAGGTTCCAGCTTCATTCTTGCTCTAATTATAGGAATGGTAATATCCAGAATAGCTACCCCGTTTAAAATAATTTCGTTTGCACTGCTAGTTTGTTTGACCCTTTTATGTGCTTTCTACTCCTATAGTCAAGGTTGGTTAATCTACAACCAATGGAACCATACCCTTACCGTTATTAGATATTTAATTCCATACCTGGTCCTTTTCTGGTATGACAGATGGCAAGCAAATTTAAAATGAATGCGATTGAATGGTGGGAGTTGAATGGCACGGCTTGCTTGACTGTTCATTCTCTACAGCAATTTTAGACTAAGTTGTATAAACTGTTCCACATTACTGCCCGTTGAGCGATCAACGCATCTGTTCAAAAATTCCTGAATTTCGTGAAGAAGTAAAAGGAGCAGCAGCGGCAGCTCCTTTATTGTTTGTATGGGGTCAATGTAAACGTTAATAGCCCCAAACCTATCATTGTACTGGAGCTGTAATAGACTTATGCCGCTCTTCCGGCGTGGCATCCTTCAAGTCGCGTTCAATGGCGAAGAGCGCATTGCAATACGCCAGCCGCTGACCCGCCGCCGTATCCGATTGCCCTTTCGTCTCGGGCGAGGCTTTTAACGCTTCGTCGTACTTGCGCCGAGCATGCGCCCAGCATCCGACTAGTGTAACACCAGCAACTTTGTGGTAGCCTGGATAGCCGTCCACATGTAGATACCCCTTAAAGCCGGTTAAGAATTTCCGGGGATGTTCGCCGCCCCGTGTCATCTGGTAGTCATAAAGCACCGCCGGCGATACACATCGACCGGTCGGGTAGAGCCACAAATAGGATGTGGATTCTGCCGATCTTCCCGGTTCACGTAGCACCTGCAGCGTCGTCTCATCTGCATGCAGCGTCTCCTGCTTGAGCAAATACGCCTTTATGGCATCGACCATGGGAGACAGCCACTGCTCCGCTCCGTATATCATCCAGTTCGCCATCGTTTGCCGTGACAATGTAAAGCCCAAACGTGCAAACTGCTGCTCCTGTCGATAAAGCGGCAAGCTGTCCACGTACTTCTGGCACATGATATGCGCCAGAACTGACGGCGAAGCGATGCTTCCCGGATAGACGGGTTTCGGCATCGGAGCCGTAACGATAGGTGTCTGAATGTCTTCACGCTCACAATGGCGGCAGGAATAGATCTGCCGCACATGTCGGATGACCTTGACTTGAGGTGGCACGATGGCGATCTCGCTTCGAGTCTCGGTGCTCATCTCATGAAGTGCGCCGCCACAGCACGAGCAGACCTGATCCTTCTCACTGAGCTCATAGGTCACGGTCTCGATCGGCAAACGTTCCAGATCCGCTTCGCGCTTGCCGGTCGATTTTCTGCGTTCGTAAGTTACTTGCTCCGTCGGCGGCTCTTGCCCTTTAGGCGTTGCAAGTACCTCGGCTTCGTTGAATAGATTCAGCTCCAATTGATTGGGGCTCGTCTTCTCGCTTGATGCACCGAAGCGTTTTTGTTGCGCAAGACGGAACTGCTCCTCGTACCATTTGAGCTTGGCTGTAAGCTCTGCAATTTGCTGCGTCTGATTGGTTTCGCTATTCCAGTTGTTGGATTGTCGTTAAGGTATCCGCTCTATTTTCCATACCATATAGATTCGGTGAATGTCACTTTATCCCTGCCAGGAGGTATGGCGATACCGCGAACATTTGCTTTAAACGACCGTTTCAGCCGTAACTTTCGGGTGTGCCTGGCGCTGGCGAAGCGAAAGTCCATCGAGTAGCCAGCGAAGCTCGCGGGAGGAGATGGTTACTATGCCCGCGCTCGTGGTCGGCCATTGAAATGTACCGCGTTCAAGACGGCGGTAAAACAGCCAGAACCCGTTGTGCTCCCAATACAAAATCTTGAGTTTGTTCCACTCACGATTGCAAAACACGAACAAGCTCGGCGAATAGGGATTGAGCTCGAAGCCTTCCTGCACGATGGCAGCTAATCCGTCGATGGACTTGCGCAGATCGGTTGATCCAGATGCGAGATAGATGTGCTGGACGCTGGATAATGTTAGCATGGCGCTTCCAGAGCTTGCACGACTTCTCATAGCAGCCATGGGTCAAAGCCAGGATGGATCTCTATATGAACTGAACCGATACTAACGACAAGGGAAGAGGTGGGAATGGTAGATTGGATGGGATCGGTAACCGTTAGCGGCATCCAGTGATTAAAAAGAGTTCCAACCTCGGAAGGGATTGATTTTAGTTTGCGGAGCCAATACTTCAACTGCTCTTTTTTAACATGATGGACATCGCACCACGCTGACATTGTAAACCCGCTCGTTTTGTAATCCGCTATACGGGCTGTCCATTCTTGGTGATGCTGTTCTTTAGTAATCATAAGGCAACCTCCGATTGGATTAGGTTGCTCTCATTTTCTCATGTATATTTGAGGGCTTGATGTTTGACGCTTACCAAATAGCAAACTTATTGTATCGAAATCTACATGCGAAGATCGTCAATGCAATCATGAATCTTGGCGTTTCTTCTTTTGGAGTTTATATTATACATGCAGCGGTTCTCTTCTATTACTTCCGTTTACCAATCAACCACACGTCAGCCACTTACTATTCATACGATGCGGAAGGTTATGCCTTCACTCTTCTCTTGTGATGGGTAATTGTAGGATTGGCTCAGGTGCCTCGTCCAAATACATCTCTGCTTCTTTGAGTGTAAAGCCTCGTGAACCCATTTTAACGACTTGGTTTTCATCTTCCGTCAACGCCATAGTTCGGATATTTCCTGTCATTACTTAACCTCCTTGTGGCTAGGAATACCTTTGTTTACCCGAATAAGAGTAAACTGTAAAGGTAAAATTTCTTTTTCAGAGATATTTTTACAATCCGATTTAAACAGTCTATACATAACGCGTGGAGGGAATACATCATTTGTTTGTACAACTTAGTTCCTATCGCTTTTTTTATTCATGTTATTTCATGACTGATCAATAATTCTTCCTATCTGTGTTCCTTCGTTCGGAGCTCAACCGGCAAGCCAATCAATAGGACGTTTCGAAATGATGGCAAGTATAGTGGATTAAAATGGAATCCTGCCAAGTCTATGTCCTTTACTCTTCTCCCCTTATAAGCGGCAGTGTGCAGCAGCGGAAAGATCCTCCTGATTTAATGATTTCCGAAATATCCACTTCAATCACTTCGTAGCCTCTACGGTGAAGTTCTTTATTTACCTCTTCATTAACAGGCAAACTAAAAACTTTCTTGCTGCCTAATGACAATACATTCGTTCCCATTTTAAATTGTTCGGTCTTATTCACCTCAATTAGTTCATAACGTGCGGCTAATCGGTCTAAGTCTTCTTGGTGGAGAGCCGGCGAGAAGACGAGCGCTTCCGTTGGAGACAGCACATTAAACACACAATCCAGATGCAGGTAGGAACGTTCAATCGGTATAGTCACCACTTCGTACTCTGGTATGTATTGCATTAAATTATGTACCGCATTCTGCGAGGTTCGGCCGCTGATCCCGACAAAAACGGTATTCCGGTCAATCATCACGTCTCCGCCTTCGATACTGTCCCGTTGTAAGTTATAAAAAGGGTAATTATGTTCATTGAGCCATTTAATTAATATATTGTCTTCGCCTTGTCTGATTCCGCGGCCCATGTGAGACACAAATAACTTCTGTCCCAGTGTAAAACCAATATCTCTGGTAAACACCTGCTCGGGATATTCTTCTACATGAGGCAGGAGCAGGGCTTCGATGCCCTGGTCTGACAAAGCTTTGCGAAATTCACGATGCTGCTTTACCGCCAGCTTTTTATCTATATTGTCCTCCGCATAATGCCTTTGCGTTTCATTGATAATTTCACTTATTTCCATATACTGAGGTTCACACAAGAGTACTTTGTACAGCGAATGATATTCGGTGGCGCAGTACAGTCCGTTTCCTTGCTGCATTTTATATGCCATGATTCCGCCCCCAATTAAGGTTGTTTATGGGGAGTATTCCCATTCAAGCGGATCATATTAACAATATACATTGATTCGTTTTTCATTCCCTTAAATATGGAAATATCTGAAATTTATTAGTCGTGAGCAAAGGTCATAGGATGGCAATAGTTAAGGAATGGGGATCGACATCGCCCAAGAAAACCATGTGGCGCGAGCCGTGCATTTCCGCGGCATTGTGCTTGGTGAACCCCTCTTGTTTCCAAATGACGAGGACGGATTTCGCTCTCTTCTCCAATGGATCCGGAACCTGCATGCTATTTACCAACTAACCGACGCTGTTTTCGTCCATATCGATTACCACTACACACTTCTATTTCTTAATGCTTCCCTGTCAACATTTTGTGGCGGTTGTTCCATCCACCTGTTGTCAATCATCAATTTAACGCCATCATTTGCATACTGGAGTATTTCAGCAACAAGTCTTGTGTAATGTCCTCCTAAATCCTTTCTAAGGCTTGCCCCAATGGCGGTCCCATAACCCGCAACACTAAGGGCATTTAAACTATTGATTTGAAACATCATTAACTTATCTGAAAATGGGGCATCAATGGATTGTGAAATTGTTGAATCCCATGTGGTTGGCAATGGCACCCCATCTTCAATTAAAATCTGTCTAAACACTGTCTCATGCTTTGCAGCTATCTCCGTACCTCTCTCCAAATATCTTCTCACTTCAGATGATTTAGCTGTTTGGGAAAAGCCTGTGATAAAAGTTCTGCCAATGGAGTTTGTTTCCGTATTTTTCGAAATATGAGTTAGTTCAATAACAGTCAAAGGTCGGTGTTTGCCGATTAATCCTGATAAAAATGATTCACTTTGAAGGTATTCAGCTTTTTCCATTGGAGGTAAGGTAGGTGAACGGACAAATGCTCCCTTCTTTAGAAGTAAATCACAAGCATCATTGTAAAGTTTCATAAACATTTCTGAAGTTTTTGAAATCCAATCTCTTACATCTTTCCGTGCCAATACTTCGAGCAAAGCTGCCGCAGCCGCAGTTCCAGCAGCAGCCATGTATTTTATGTATCTAATGGTAAACAAATCTGAATATAATCGACCCGCTTTTAAGTTCACATCTTCTTGTGTGAATCCAAAAGGTATTGCATGATTTTCTTTTTCAAAGATTTGTTTTACTTCGTTTACAACAAAATTGCAATTTGTTAAAGCTGTTTGAATAATTTCTGTAGAATCTGCATCTTCATTAACAGTGGCAAAATGCTGAACTATACAATAAGCCATTGAATTTTGCATATATGCACTCCATAATGCTGCAATTTCTGATGATATAAGTTTTGGGTTATGTTCCATTTGTTGCTTAGTTCTCCTTATATGATTTTTTTTTAGTATTTACAGGAATAATTGAAAATATTATTCTCTATAGAGATCTTTATTTGGTAATAATCCTTTTTATAATCGTTATGTGCCACAACACTTTTTATAAAAGTTAATATCCAATCCAATCAAATCCATCTGATACCTTACTGCCCGATTATTGAACAAAATTCAAACTGTTCCATTTTAACCTGAATCGTTATTCTTTCGTATTCCTTCGGGTACGTTCTGCAAAACTCGTTATTTCAACAAATGAAAAAGGAGCCGTCGCAGAAAGCCCCTCAACTATCGTTTTCCGAAATAAGAATTAGAACTAACGCATTTACTTTACACGGCTTCCAGGAACTCCTAATCAATTACGCCAACCACATCTTCGGATATCAAACGGACTTGTTCCGTTGCTCTCGACAACTTCCCTGTTTATGGATAAAGCCATTGGCGCCAGTTCTTGCATACGATTTGCAATTCGATCAAAAAGGTGAGGATGCTCACAAATCAGCCGTTGAAGCAAGAATGTTCCATATCCTATATGCCGGGATTCGTCTTTCTTAAGATAATCGATTCCCTTCATTAGCCCTGGCATTTTTCCCATCTTATTCAGACCTTGATAAAAGGACCAATACCCAGTTTCAGCCAGAACTCCCTCTACGAACATATTGTATAAGACTGACGCATCGGCTAAAGCTTCTGGTGTATGGTCAACTAATAATCGGTTCATGGTTTCAGGCAATATCTCATAAAAAATCTTGCGGTACGTAGGTACATGATACTTAGAAATTTCATCGTTAATACCTAGGACATTCAAGACGATGCGGAAAAATTCCGTATGTTTCGCTTCTTCAAACAGGAATGTAGTGAGATACAGTTCTTCCTCGAGTCTTCCTTCTTTTGCAATAGTCATAACAAGCGGTAATAAATCGATGGTGACTGCTTCTTCTCCTGCTTGGAACTGGGATAACAGACGCAGCGTTCCTATACGCTGTGATTCAGTCAACGTTGTCCAATCCAAAACATCTTGTTTGAAATCTATGTCTTTCGGATCCCAGATCCCAAATTTTTTCGCCTTTTGAAACAAACGATAAGGCAAAGCATCCTCACGCAGTGAACGGGTTGTTGTTGTGAATTGTTCATGTTTCATATACTGTACCTCCATTGTTTGATCTAAATCGTTCGAGTCGTAAACTTTGTTAGAAGAATTGCTCGTTTAAAACATCCTTCGATTGAATATCCATATTATAACATTTACAGTTGACAAAGATACCTAATTTTAATAACATCTAATTAGACAATAATTTAATTAAAGGAGGACCAAAATGCCTGACCATCCCGCAAACACGCTGACCAAAAACGAAAAGCTGCAGAAATCCGTGCTGCGCAATTTTTTCACAGAGCATGGTCGTTTGAAGAACCTTCCTTCACAATTGAAAAAAAAGTTAATCGTCCTCGAGCATCTCACAAACCAACTGGAGCCCAACAAACCGTATGCAGAAAAAGAAATGAACGAATTTATCAAAGCCTTTCACGAAGACTACGCCACGATCCGCAGGGAACTGTTTATCCACCGGTTCGTCAACCGAGACAAGGAAATATATGAAGTGAATACCCGCAATGAATGGAGAGACTGGGCAAGCCTAAGATAAAATTCAGTTAAATTGAAACCTTCAATTGGCTCCACTCCCTGCACATTTTGACCGAAGTGAAAACTTATATTAAGCTATAATTAGACTGTTATATATTCATGTAATCAACGGAGGGTTTTGTATCCAACTCGATAAAATCGTAAATTACCATAAAGCACTGGCCGATCCGACACGCATACGGATACTGATTCTGCTTGCCGACGGAGAAATGCACGGACAGGCGTTAGCGGAAAAGCTAGGCGTGTCGCCCCCAACGATTACCCATCATGCGATGAAACTTAGAGAAGCGAGTCTAATCAACGAAAGAAGAGAAAAGAACACGATCTATTTCTCTCTTAATGACTATTTTTTGAAGCAGAATGCTAAAGCGACAGCCGATCTGATTTTCAAAGAAACGAGTGTCAAAGAAGAACAGCTGCAAACAGAGAACAACGAGAAGCTTAAACTGTCCGTATTGAATTCCTTCTTCTCTGCCGACGGCAAGTTGAAGCGCATTCCCAGCCAATATAAGAAAAAGCTGATGGTATTGGAACAGCTGGCCGCAAAGCTGGAAAAGGGAAAGCAGTACACGGAAAAAGAGATCAACGAATTTATCAAGCAGTACCACGAAGATTTTGCAACGATACGCCGTGAATTCATCATGCAGCATTACATGTACCGTGAGAAGGAAGTATATGAACTGAATCCGAAGGAAATGTGGGCAAAATGGGAAGAGCTGTAACTCGCGTTAAAATAGAGCTGCAACTATGACATAAATCAATCTCATTATTCTAAAAAAAAAAGCACACACTATCCGCGGAGGCATAATAACTCCTTGGATAATATGCACAGAAATGGGTAAACGGCATTTACGACTTCTTGAAGATGATCAAACGGATTCTTGTGCAACTGTGATGCGCAGGAGAAAAAAGGCAGCAAGCTGGCTGCCCTTTCGAGATGTTTATAACCATGCCAAGAACTACGTGAACCCAGCGCTAGATAACTTCGAGATCGTCTTGCTTGGGAAGTTCGGGATATACAGCGTGCGGCTCCGCCTGATACCAATAAGCAACCGAAGCAATGTCATCCTGAAGCGGCAAATATCTTCCCCCTGAGCGCCAGCCGAGCGCCTGAATCGTGACGCGTAAATCTTCCCCGAAACGGATCGGATCCATAATATGCCATCGGTACATGCCAAAGCGCTGCTGGCTCCTGTACAGACCATCCGGCTTTATCACCTGGTGTAACCCCAGGAAGGCTGTAGAATACAGACCGTATTCACCTTTAGGCTGTTCGAAGTTCCACGCACCGCCGAAATAGTCTTCCGTACCTGTGCCGGAAATCGTGGGAAATTCCTTATCCCCGTCCATGTAGAACTTGATTTCCCCTTCGCCCCACCAGCCGGTGCTGTTTACCTGCCAAGCCAGGTATGTACCGACGTAATGTCCCTTGCCCTTCACGCCGTCCAGGATAGTATGGACCTCCTTATACTGCACAGGATTGCTGCGCCGCCATTGGGCATGGAAATATGCAGTTTCTTCTACTGCATCAGTCAGTGAATAATCAATTTGGAAATACAGGACGGCATCGTCAGCAGAACGATTCTCTACGGTCACCTTCGCCTCTTGCCGGAAAGGCATCACCCAATAGCTGTTCATGCCGCCCGCGGGATTCACAGCAATCGGCAGCGAGTTTACATTGCTCCGCTCACACCATCCGTTACAGAAGAAGTCGCCGAGCGGCACCTCCACCGAAGGATCCGATTCCTTATCCCAATAAATACGTACAATCAAGCTTCTCCACTTATCGGGTTGGGTGGTCATCCAAATATGCTGAATAACACCCGGACCATCGATCTCGGCTAACGTGAAATTTGTGCCGGATTTAATCATTATGGAAGGCGATACCTTCCAGCCTATGCCGAGGTCGCGGGCGCAGGCTGCACCGGTTCCTTCGTTCGCCATCGCAGCCTTCCCCTTCTCGCCTGTAAAATTTTCTGCGCTGATCGATCTTGACCTCGCATTTGAAAGCTTTGTTAACGCACCGAGCCCCATGTCCAAACTATCAAAATTCGCCATCCTGTGTTCCGCCTCCTCACTTTTTCAAGCAACATAGAGGTTATTTTCGACATTTAACAAATATTTCCTCTTTACTTAATCTGGAAAATGATTGAAATTTTCAAAATTTTCAGTACGACAAAAGGATACTCCTTATCCGCTTTTTTCCAGAAAATCTGCTACAATTACATCAGAAAGGCTCTTGTCATTTAGTGTAGGAGGAATGCTCATGTCCGTGCTGCGTTGGGGAATTTTGGGATGCGCGCAGATTGCCGCTAAAGCGTTTATTCCGTCGGTTCGTGCATCGGACCTCAATGAGATCGTTGCTGTGGCAAGCCGAGATCAAGCGAAAGCCAGGACGTTCGCTGATGCCAATGGCATCCCGGCCGCCTATGGCAGCTATATGGAGCTGTTAACTGACACGAGCGTCGATGCGGTTTACATTCCGCTGCCGAACCACATGCATGAGGAGTGGACGATCCACGCTGCTTTCGCAGGCAAACATGTGCTTGTTGAGAAACCGATGGCGCTAACGGAGCGTCAAGCGGTACATATGGTACAGGCTTGCGAACAGTCCGGTGTCAAACTGCAGGAAAATGTTATGTACCGCCACCATCCACGCTATGACCGGGTGAAAGAGATTATCCGATCCGGCGACATCGGTACGGTTAGGGCCGTCAATGGCGTCTTTACGTCTGACCGTTCCGTCATGCAGGGGGACTTCCGCTTCCGGCAGGAAATGGGCGGCGGCAGCCTCTATGACATTGGCTGCTACTTGTTCAGCGCCGCCCGCTATGTGCTTGATGAGGAGCCGATTGCCGTCACAACGCAGGCTTTGTTTTCGTTAGAGCATGGCGGCGTCGATATGATGGCCTCGGGCATCCTGGAATTCCCTGGCGATGTGGGGATGACGTTCCAATGCGGCCTGTGGGCTGAATTCGCCAATAAGCTGGAAATCCGCGGCACGCATGGCGCGATCTGCTTGCCTTCGGCATTCTCGCTCCGAGGCGATCTGAGCCCCGACGTAGCGGTGACCGTGCGCGGCGAAACGAGGATCGAGCCGTTCGAGCGCGGCAACCAGCAGCTCCTGCTGTTAAACCGGTTCGCAAGGGCGGTGCTTTTTGGTGAAACGGAGCCGTTCAGCCCTTGGGACGGAGTGCGTAATATGAAAGTAATCGATGCCAGCCTGGACTCTGCGCGCGGGCGGAAACGGGTGGAAATCCTATCTCCTCACTGAGCTCAAATAGTGGTTAAAAACCGGGAATCCCCGCTTCGACCGCTTTGTTGATCGTAATGGACAATTCTTTCGGATTAATCGCTGAAAGCGCGATACCGGCGGGTTTTCTGGCGATAATCTGCTCCAGTACCGTAAATCAATTAAGCCGCCCGGCACTTGTGATCCAGGCAGCTTACTGAATAAATCAACCGGCTCTCTCTTAGCCTTCTTATTTCACAGCTTTCAAATGGAACCAGGTGCTTGCGTAATCGCCGCGCAGGGAAGGAACCGTCAGGCCGAGGTACATGAGACGGTCGCCGCCAAAACGGTCCGCGTCATCTCCCAGTGTGTAATCATAGTCCGGGTTCAATCCTTTCAAGCGAATCCGGCTGAACGGTGCGTTGGGCCCTGCCAATACCCGGAAATAGAAGACGAGAGCTTCCGCTTTGTCCTCAGAAACAAACATCCAGGCAGTTTCATTCCCGTCAAACGGGCTTTTCAGGCGGTACAGGTCGCCCTTCTGCACCAGCATGCGGAATTCCTTGTACACGGCGACCTGCGCCTTGACGATTTCCTTTTCTTCGTCGGTGAAACGGGTCAAATCCAGCTCATAGCCGAAGTTACCGGACATGGCGACATCCCCGCGCGTGGCAAGCGGCGTCATGCGATGCACTTGATGATTGGGCACAGCCGAGACATGGGCTCCCATAGTGCTGACCGGATACACCAGACTTGTGCCGTACTGTATCTTCAGCCGTTCGATGGCGTCCGTATCATCGCTTGTCCAGGTCTGAGGCATATAGTACAGCATGCCCGGATCAAACCGCCCGCCGCCGCCGGAGCAGCTTTCGAACAAAATATGCGGGAACTTCGCCGTCAGGCGTTCCAGCAGCTCATATAATCCCAGCATATAACGGTGCGCGGTCTCCGATTGACGCTCCGCCGGTGTTGCGGCTGACCCGATTTCCGTCATATTGCGGTTCATATCCCACTTCACATACGAGATCGGTGCGCTGGAAAACACGTCGCTCAGCTTCCGGAACAGGTAGTCGCGGACATCCTGTCTTGAATAATCGAGCACCAGCTGGTTGCGCGCTTCCGTGCGGCGCCTGTTCGGCACATGCAGGCACCAATCCGGATGCTCGCGGTATAAATCGCTGTCCGGAGAAATCATCTCCGGTTCAACCCACAGGCCGAACTGCAGGCCAAGCCGGTTGACCCGCTGCGCCAAATCTTCCAGCCCGTCAGGGAGCTTGCTGCGGTCAACCACCCAATCTCCCAGGGAGTTTGTGTCGTCGTCCCTTTTTCCAAACCAGCCGTCATCCAAAACGAACAACTCAATGCCCAAATCCGCCGCGGCCTTCGCGATCGCTTCGATTTTTTCCGCATTGAATTGAAAATAAGTCGCCTCCCAGTTGTTGACCAGGATAGGCCGCTCGCGGTCCCGGTGAATGCCTCTGCACAATCGGGTGCGGTACAAACGGTGATAAGTCCTCGACATTCCACCGAGTCCTTCCGGGGAGTACACGAGCACCGCTTCCGGGGTTTGAAAGCTTTCTCCGGGAGCAAGCTGCCAGGAAAAATCAAAAGGATTGATCCCGACGGACAGACGGGTGGAATCAAACTGGTCCACTTCCGCTTCCATCAGGAAGCTGCCGCTGTATACCAGACTAAATCCATACACCTCTCCCTGGTCCTCATCCGCGTTAGGACGGAGCAGCGCAGCGAACGGATTCAGCTGATGGCTGCTGGAGCCCCTTCTGCTTTCTATTCTTGTCCCTCCAGGTCCTAATGGCCTTCTCTGCACATGCCTCTCTCTAGCCCAGGCTCCCGACAGATATAGAAACTCGTAATCCGCATCGGGAAAATCAACAGTCGCGCTTAACGCACGCGCCAGACGGACAGGCTGTTTGCCCTTGTGGACAAAACGCGTCGAACGGGCGACAGCGCTGAAATCTTCAAATACCGTGTAGCTGAGGATGACCGTAAGACCGGTATAAGCATCCGTGAGCTCCAGTTCCAATGTCTGCGCTTCCCGGTCAGATTCAGCGTACACTGCAGGCAGCCCCTCAAGTTCGGGTTTCCCGTCTATAATTCGGTGGCCCGTATATTGCAGTTCGGTGATCCTGCTTCCGTCCTCCAACCGGACCTGATAAGCCGGGTGCCTGAAATCGCTGGTGCCATATTGCGGATATTCCTGCGGCAGCGTGTCCAGGGAGATGCTTTTGACGTCCGGCAGCGGGTTGGGGCAAAAGGAGGTGCGCTCGATAAATTGCAAGATGCTGCTCAAATTCCCGTCATGGCGGAGCTTTTTACCCCAATAAGCATGTGCCGGGAACCCTCTCACCAGTTGAATTACGTAGCTCATGTCTTTTGATTGAAGATGAAACAAGCCTTCTGCTTCTTCATAGTAAATCGCCATAATCGCAGCTCCTTTAAAGTTTTTATTTTAAAAATGTCCTCTTGGTTGTGAAGCGCTTTCATTCAAGGGACAACTGAATGCCCTTTCATTATGAAATTCCCGGTAAACTGCGTTTCAATTGTATTACCATCGGCCAACCCCTTTCAAGATCAAGTTACTTATTCGCCCACACACGTTACTCAGATGGAGAGGCGCTGCCGCCGCAGCTCTCACGGATCTCCAGGCTCGTATCGATCATGACATGAACAGACACTTCTCTCCCTTCAAAACGGTCCAGCAGCATGTTTACCGCCATCTTCCCCATATGCTCGGTGTAGACTTTCACAGTGGTAAGCGGCGGATTCATGTAAGCGGATACTTCAATATCGTCAAAACCGATTATGGCCATCTCTTCCGGGACCTTCACCCCATGCTCATGCAGAGCGCGTATCGCGCCGATGGCCATCGGGTCGCTGCCGATAAAACAGGCGGTAGGGCGATGCGTCTGGTTCAGCATTTTATTCATCATAAGATAACCGCTCGTCGTGGACCAATCCCCGGAATAAACGAATTCAGGTTGAAACAAACCTTTTTCCTGCATGATCCGTTCAAAATAAAATTTTCTGGCTTCAACGATCTCCTGCCCTCTCTTGTCGGGACCAAGTTTGTGAATATACTCTTGCGCGCCGATGAATCCTATTTCTTTATGGCCTAACCGGAAAAGATGTTCAAGCACATCCTCAACCGCCTGTTTAAAATGAATCTTCACAGAGTCGTAGTCTCGGTGAACCAACGGATGGTTTACTAAAACAATACGTTCTTTTTTACTAAATATATTGTCAATTTCCGATACATCGATGGATCCTACAATAATAAGACCGTCCAGCTGCCGAAATGCCGAGAGGTCCACTCTGCCGGCCCGGAACACATGGTCTATCGTAATGCCCAGCTCCTGACAATGCCTTTCAATGCCTTCACGTATAGATAAAAAGTATGGATCCAGCTTTTCTTCGTCCGGCGAGTTCAGTAAAAGCAGACCTATCTGCCTTTGGGACATATGATTCTCTCTCTTCAGCTTCTTCATCCGGGTGGGCTTATACTGCAGCTCTTCCGCTATCGTGAAAATTCTGTCTCTCGTATCCTCGCTGACCGATAATGTCGCGTCATTGTTCAATACCCGCGAGACCGTCGCCGAGGAAACGTTAGCCTGCCGGGCTATATCTTTAATCGTTGCCATCGTGCGATCACCCGATCTTATAGTTAATATATTAACTAAATATGTCCCTATCTTATCAGACGAGATTGGGTTTTACAATACAAAAACAGGATCCCCTTTTACGGCGATCCCGGCCATTTAGACCCCCTCTTGCTTCTTCACATTTCCCTTTTACACAGTCTCCGGCTTTGTGGCACTTTTTGTTTCCTTTTGCCTGTGATGAAGAAGATAATAAATGACCAGCGAGAGAGCGACAACGATTCCTCCGAAAAAATACATCGTATGGTAATCTGTGAGTGCTGCGATGATGCCCAAAACGTATGAGCCTACCCCGTAACCCGAATCAAAGAACGTAAAATAAGTTCCAGTGGCAAGGCCCCGCCGATGCGCAGGAGCAGATTGGACAGCAAGGGTCTGGAAGCTGGGAAGAATGGCGCCGTACCCCAGTCCGATAATCCCTCCCGTAATTAAAAAGACCGGAGCAGTATAAGCCTGGCTGAGCCATATCATACCGACGACGAACAGAATAATGCCGGGATACACGAGTATATGCTCTCCCCGGCGATCGAACAGCCTGCCCGTAAAAGGCCGCGATATGAGAATCATAGCCGCGAATACGATAAAAAAGTAGCTTGCGGTCTGTTCCAAACCGATCGATTTGGCGTAAACGGAAATAAATGTGGAAATCGCCCCGTAAGAAAAAGCCACCACAAAACCGGCCAAAGAAATAGGCACGGCTTTCGGCTCGATATACCTTTTTACGTCCCACGGGCTGAGACTGCTCTTTTTAGGGACATGCTTGGGGATCTCAGTCGAAATACCGCATATAAAGGACAGCAAAGAAAATATCGATACCGTCATGAAAAGCAGGTTAAAATTGGTATGCGCCATAAGTGAAAGACCGAGAAAAGGACCAACGACCATAGCAAGGCTCATGAATAAGCTGAAATAACCGATGCCTTCCCCTTTACGATTATCCGGAATGACTTCAAGCACAATGGCGGAGGTCGCGGTGGCCGCGATACCAAAAGCAATACCATGGATAAAACGCAGCGCCAGAAGCAAATAAAAATCATGGATGATCAGATATAAAACGCTGCAAACTGTAAATAAGACGAGGGAAATGTTCAACAATGCCTTTCTGTTCACTTCGTCCAGCCATTTACCGGTTAAGGGGCGGAATATAACGGCCGCGATTATAAATACTGTCGTGACCAGCCCGATTTCTTGTTTGCTGCCATGTAAATTGTCCAGTACAAAGGACGGCAATGTAACCGCCAATATGTAGAACGTCATAAAAATAAAAAAGCTGCTTATGCTGACCGTTAAAAAGTTGCGGCTCCATAGTGAATCATTCTCCACCCATATCTCTTCTTTCTGATTTAGTTGTTGGCATATAATTGTCGAGACAAATACTTATATTAAGATGTCGAGATAGCTATTCCAGATCCTCCGCTATATTTTCATTGATCCGGGACAAAACCTTTCTAAAAATTTCCAGCTCTTCGCCGGGTATCCCCCTAAGCAGACTTTGTTCGAACAGTTCCTGGATAAAAGGCTTGACTTGATCGTACTGCCTCCTGCCTTTGTCTGTGATGTAGATTAAGAACGATCTCCTGTCTTCACCGTTTAATTGTTTGCGGACCAGCTCTTTACGTTCCAAAATATCTAAAATACGAGTCACAGTAGGGGGGTCTTTATCCGTTCTTTGAGCTGTCTCTTTCTGGCTAATCCCGTCTTGCTCGCACAGCCGTTTCAGCACCGTCCACTGCTCCGGAGTAATATCGAACTGTTTGAGGTGAGCCGACAAAAAGCGGATTATATTGCGGTTCGTTATACTCGTCGGATAGCCGATGGAAGCGTCATGCGAAGCAGTCATTCGAGTCACCTTCCTTTATTTTAATTGCTATAACAATTATATATCTGACAATTTTTATCGTCAATTTAATTGTTATACTATCTATTATTAGACAAAATAATTCTAAATTGTATGCATAAAAAAACTCCTAAAGTCTAAATGCTTTAATGTGTAAAAAAAAGAGAGCAGACGAGAAACTCTCCCGTGTGCTCTCTTTATAGCTGAAGCAGTCTCTGTGAAAGATCAATAGGATGAGGCTGCTTACAAATGAGGACTCCATCATATTATACTTTTTCAAATCGACCTCGAGCTCTCCTCTTTAATCATGGTCCGGATGTAGAAATAACCCATTACAGAACAGAGAAGGAACGTGAAGAAGGCGGTCGCCGCGGCCAGCTGCTTGTCCTGGAATACACTGAAAATTTGCTCCATCGACACGCCCAGCATCTGCGGTGCGTTGGGGCCGATCAGGAAGGGAGCAGTAAACGAGCCGATGACCCCCATAAATGCAAAAGTGACCGCAACGAGCAGCGTTTTGTAAGTGAGGGGCAGAACGAAGCGGAAAAAGATTCTCAGTCCTCCGGCGCCTACGTCCTTCGCGCTTTCGATAATCGCATTAGGGACGGCGGACAGCGCTGAGCCGAGCAGCATCGTCGTAAATGGAATATTAAACCACAAATTGGCGATAATAATCCCTTTCATATCGAAAATAATGCGGGGCATCTCGCCCGCGTTAGCCGCAACCAAAAACCGGGATACCCAACCATGGTTGCCGAGCAGCTGGATCAAGCCGTAGGTGGCGATAACAGACGGAATAAAAATCGGGATCATGTATGTCCTGCGGATCCAGCGGACAGCCGGTCCGTCGTTGAACCTCATGTAAACGGCCAGGGCATAGCTGATGACCAGTACGAGAATGACGGAAATGACGGTTACTTCCAAAGTAAAAATAATGTTGGACCGCATCAGCTTATCGGTGAACAAGTACCTGTAATTGGACAAATCATAGCCGCCTGACTTGTTGGTCAAACTTTCTTTAAATGAAATGACAATCGGAATGACCACAATGACGAACAGTACTAAAAAAGAGGGGATAACCAGAAGCAATCCCAGTATCCCCATTTTCATCTGCTTGCTCATTGGGCGGCAACTTCACTTTGCCAACGTTTGGTCATATCTTTGTCCAGGTCGCCGATATTGAATGAGCGGAAGCCTTGAGCAGCGCCTTTGAATGCATCTTGAACTTCCTTCGGCATATTAGCCAGCTCGATGCCTGGGAAGCCGTGCATTTTATTAACGACAACCGCTTGAGCTTCAGGAGACACTACAAAGTTCAGGAACTTGTTTACCGCATCTTTCTTCTCGGACAGCTTCGGCACCATCAAGTACGTCGGACCTCCGTTGAAGCCCGGCTGTATTTGCTTCATTTTAATTGACTTAGGCAGCTGCCCTTTATCGGTTTGCTCAAGCACCATATCCGACCACGCAGGGATCATATCCACTTCGCCGCTTGCCAGCAGGTCCAGGGTTCCTTGGTTTTTCTTCGGATAAATACCTTTGCCGTAAACGGATTTTCCAAGATCCTTCAGAAGCGCGAAGCCTTGGTCCCACTGCTTCTCTATGCCAGGGTCGGAATTGTGGATCGCCTCTTCGGGCAGTGATTTATAAAGAGTGGTCATTACGAACGAATTTCCGGACCCGCCTGTGGAAGGATCATTGTATGCAAATTTTTGTGGATGCTTGCGGATCCAATCGTACAGCTCGTCCAATGTGTTAGGAACGTCCTTCACTTTGTCGCTGTTGTAAGCCAGTACTACGGCGGAAGAACGGTAAGGTACAGCCATATTGGAAATATCCTTCATCGTTTTCGGATCTACTTTGCTCAGATTTGGAATTTTGTCGGTGCTGAGCGGAGCCCAAATATCATCTTTTTGCCCTTTACTCACGGTAGATACCCCATCTTCATAGAGGTCGATATCCCCAGAGCCTTTGCCTGCTTGCTTGGCGGCCAAAATGCGGTCATAAGTCGGCTGGGCGCCTGTGCCGGAAGGAATGTACACCGGTTTCACCTTCACGTCCGGAGTTTGTTTCTCGAACATCGGGATGATGGTGTCCCACAAATCCTTTACGTTCTGCGAGCCGGTAAAATAAAACGAAAATTCTACAGGCTTGCCGGATGAAGCACTGCCAGCCGCGCTTCCGGAGGGATTGGCGGAATCAGCGCTCTTCCCGGAGTTGCCGCAGCCTGACAGGAAAGCTGCTGTAATGGTCATTACTGACATGAGCGTAATTGCGGTTTTCTTGCGAAACATGGGTAAATTCCTCCTTAAATTTGGTTAAACTTCCTGATATGCTAATGCTTTTGCAAAATTCACTTTAAGCTGCTGCCCTTGTTGCAAATCTTTCACCTGGTCGCGCGGCTGAAATGCCTTGATCGTGCCGTGCTCCTGCAAATCGACGGACACTTCGGCGTAATGCCCAAGAATCATGATTTGCTTGATCGTTCCTCCAAGACCTTGACCCTCTTCGCCATACAAAATGACATCTTCCGGCCGCACCGCAACGGTCACTCCGCCGGAAAGCTTCCTGGAATTCGGGAATGCCAGCTGCCCAACTGTCACCTGCCCGGCTGCCACCACCCCCTTTAAAAAGTTCATTTTGCCGATAAATTGAGCAACGTACAGAGATATCGGCTCATCGTATATTTCCTGGGGGGACGCAATCTGTTCGATATGCCCATGGTTCATAACCACGATGCGGTCGGAGATCGACAGCGCTTCCTCCTGGTCGTGAGTAACGAACACCATCGTCAGGCCGGTATTCGCCTGGATCTCGCGGAGTTCTTCCCTCATCTCGTGGCGAAGCTTGGCGTCCAATGCGGAGAATGGTTCATCCAGCAGCAGGACGGCAGGCTTGAGCAGCAGCGACCTGGCGACCGCGATCCGCTGCTGCTGGCCGCCGGACAGCTCGGTCGGGTATTTCTGCGCAGCAGCGGGCAGACGGACGAGCTCCAATACTTCGGAAACGGCTTTATCAATCTCGGGTTTCTTCATTTTGCGTATTTTCAAGCCGAACGCCAGGTTCTCGTAAACCGTCATATGCGGCCATAGATTATAGCCTTGGAACACCATCGAGGTCGGGCGCTTCTCCGGCGGAGACTTCAGTACACTCTTGCCCTCGATCAGGATATCCCCCGAATCCGGGTCGAGAAAACCGCCGATGCTGCGCAGCACCGTTGTTTTGCCGCATCCGGAAGGGCCAAGCAATGTGATCAGCTCGCCCTTTCGGACATCGAGAGAGATGTCGGAGACGCCATCCCCCGTTTTATAGCGTTTAGTCAGTTGTCGAATCGATAGTTGAATATCCATGCTGACCTCCTTTTTTGGCTGACCGATTACCGTGTTCATTTGATTTGGAACCCGCTCGACATAATATCCGCGCTGACAAAGCGCTGTGCGGCGAGCAGCAGAATAATGGTCGGGGCTGTCAAGATAATCGAAAACACAGCTCCCGCATAGGCCGGATAGTCGGCAATAATCGAGTACATGACGATCGGCATTGTTTTGAAGTTCGGAATGCCGACCAGGAACGTGCCCTGCGCTTCATCCAGCGAATTCAAAAACGTAAAGATGGAAGCCACAAGGATACCGGGCATCGCCATCGGCAGCGTGATGCTGCGGAACACTCGGAAGGGACTCGCTCCAACGTCACGGGCAGATTCTTCCTGCGCGGTATGGACGTTGCGGAACGCAGCCGTGGGGATCCAGGTCATGAACATAAGCACGTTAATGATATGGATCAACACGACCCCGGCCAAAGTGTTCATTAATCCGAGCTTATAGAACAGTACGGCGATCGAGACATACAGCCCCATTTTGGGAAAAGCATGCGTAAGCAGAAAAGAGAACAAGAAGAAGCGGCTGAGCGGAAAACGAATCCGTGCAAACGCGTAAGCGGCGGGAATGCAAAGCACGATCGACAATGCGGTTACTATCGTAGCGATGAGAAACGACAATCCGATCGATTTGGCGATATCCTGCTGCTGGAATACAAATTTCCACCATTTCAACGACCATTCATGCGGCAGCATATCCGGATAGTTCCATTTTCCGGTGAATGCCAATATGGTCAAGTTCAGCAGCGGGCCTAAAAAGAATACAATAAACACAACGAGCACGAGAAATTCGACGATTTTTCGGGGACCTATTGCTTTCAAATACCATCGCATGCGGACTATACGCTCCTTTCAGAAGAGATTATTGGCCTCCGGTCGACTGCCGGACAATCAATTTAGGCTCAAATTCTATTGCTGTGTCCGTGACCGATTCCTGCCGGATGAGCTTGTCCAACATCATAAAAGCGTTTCTGCCCATTTCCTCCATATTTACGCTAACCGTCGTCAAGGAGGGCGAGAACATAGCCGCAAAATCAATATTGTCAAAGCCCATCACTGCTACCTGCGCGGGTATCCGCACGGACCGTTCCAGCAAAAACTTCATCGCGCCGAGAGCTATCATATCATTGGTCGCGAATATGGCGGTATAATTACCCTTTCGAAAATGGTCCCAATGCAGGCTCATCATTGCGTAGCCTTCATCAAACGTAGATGCGGCAGTATACGCGATGGACGAGGACTGAAGCTGCGCCCCTTGCCGTTCCATGAAAAGCTTAAACCCTTTCAGCCTGAGATAATGGCTGCGATGCGTCTGCGGACCGGCGAGAATAAAGACGCCGCTGTGCCCTAACCCGATCAAATGCCCGGCGGCTGTCTGTCCCCCCTGTTCGTCCTTATTGACGATATGGACGACCCCGTCAACTTCTGTCGAGCCGTTCACCATCAGATAAGGGACTCCGAAGTTTTTGATATAATCGATGACATTTTGCTGCAGTCGGCTGATCAGGATCAGGCCGTCGACTCTTTTCTCCAGCATGAAATCCGCCGAACGAAGCGACATCTCATGGTCGGTAGTCACGAATACGGAGTAGTCCAACCCTGCGGCCGCGGTTAGAATCGCGTCGAGAATTTTGCCGTAAAACGGATGGGAAGCGATCGGATGATGCCGCCGGTAAATCAGCACACCGATATTGTGCGTCCGATGTGAAACCATTGCCCTTGCCACCGCGTTCGGCTTATACTGCAGTTCATGAATAATATGAAGCACTTTCTCCCGCGCTTCCGGACTTGTGTATCCTTTGCCGGAGATCACCCTGGAGACCGTCGACTTGGATACTCCGGCGCGGAGAGCGATTTCCTTGATTGTATAACTCATTTTTGTAACCCCATTTCTGGTATGGGACCGTTCCCACATAACTAAAATAACGGTCAAGTGTTATTTGCGTATTAACTCTGTATAAATTAAATGTAAATTCGCACCCATTAACGTCTGCCAGGATTCGACTCATACCTTGAGCGGCCATAAAGGGGTCCACGCCGGAGCGGCCAGCGGGGCAAGTTCGACAGGAGTCGCCTCAGGCGGCGCTGTGGCAAAGCCTTAACCTGAACATTCAAGTGTTTATCCGTGAACAACAAAAAGCCCCGAGCCAAACTGATTCGAGGCTTCAACTACACATTTGTCTTTTATTTAGGTTGTAACAATCGTTCGTTCAAAGAGACCTGATCTGATTCACATATTTGTTGGTTGTTGATTTTGTTTGCTCATCTGATACAATCCGAGCGACACGATCGACGACAGCACAATCGAACCGCCGTAATATGTTGAATTCCTAAAAACAAGTGCCACAACATATCCGCAAGTCCACCAATTAAAAAGACTAAGACCCCAAGAACTCCTATTCCATATCCCCTCGGTATGGACTCTCTCCAAACAATATAGTAATGAGATGATCGAGACGTTTTATTCGATCCAGCCTCCTTTATTAAACAAGACAGATTCCAATAAACCCGCCGGGCAGGCAGGCTCAATAAACCGCTATAGTCACCGCTTCGCCTTATAAAACTCATGGTACAGCTTCATCAGCGCCCGCTTCTCGATCCGCGACACATAGGAGCGCGAAATGCCAAGCTCCTTTGCAATCTCGCGCTGTGTACGCTCCTCGCCCCCGGCTTCGAGGCCGAACCGGCCGACAACGACTTCTTTTTCGCGGTCATCAAGGATATCAAGATTTTTATAGATCTTCGATTTTTCAATTTTAAGCTGCACTTTATCGACAACATCATCGGTTTCCGTGCCCAGAATATCGATTAATGTGATCTCGTTGCCCTCTTTGTCCGTACCGATGGGATCGTGGAGGGAAACGTCCTTGCGGGTCTTTTTCAACGAACGCAAATGCATCAAAATCTCGTTCTCGATACAACGGGCGGCGAAAGTGGCGAGCTTAGTCCCTTTATCGGGGCTGAACGACTCTATCGCCTTGATCAAACCGATCGTTCCGATGGAGATCAGGTCTTCCAGGTCCTCGCCTGTGTTATCGAACTTTTTGACGATATGCGCGACCAAACGAAGATTATGCTCTATAAGCAGGTTACGGGAATGTTGGTTGCCTTGAGCCATCAAATGCAGATGCTTCTCTTCTTCATCCTCGGCTAAAGGTTGGGGAAACGCGTTGTTCTTGACATAGGAGACGAGTAGCAACAGTTCTTTGAAGAATAAGGCGAACGCTGAGAAAAAACCAGGCACTTGTAGGTCACCCCCATGATGTGATTGATACCATTTTATGTGGGCGGGGGCCTAGAAGTGTCTGTACTTACAAAATTACTTTGACATGATATGCACTCATCTGGTCGCACGACGGTTGATTGTAAGCGGGATGCGTCTATTTTAAATTGCGAATTGTGCTTTTGGCGCTCCCGCTATTTCCTGCGAATACATACATCAATCTGGAGGCTCATTCATGAGTCACCCCTGGATCTTTACTGGCTTAATCTCACCATTAGCGTATTCTTTGACGATTTGACCTTTTTCCGTCTTATATATCCGCGATTTCGGTTCTCTACAAATAAGTAATATCTTAAATCCACCTTAATTGAGTGTGCAAATAATACAAATTATCGTGGAAGCCCCAGCCAATCCCCTCCGTATCCGAGACAATTGCGCTAATACGTTCCTCGTAATCGTCGAACAACTCGGCACTTTCATCATCGTTCACTATTTGAATTACATCGGCAAACATCGACTCCATACTGCCTGGAATTGTCTGAACTTGCAAAATTACGTTGGCGGAGTATGCACTTGCCTGGTCGCACGACGGATTACCTGCATAGAATTATTGCAGGAAAAGGAGGCAGCATAATGGATAAAATACATGTCAAAGGCTTCGTGCTTCACTCGCAAAACTCTGACAATGAGCATACCCATAGGGTATATATTACTTCCTGGGACGGCAGGCCGGTCTATCACGTCCATCAGTTCGGAGGGGTTACTTCCTATGACGACGGGCATGTCCATGAATATGCGGGGGTGACGGAAGCGGCTCCTACAGGGGTTCCCCATGTGCACCGTTATCATACGGCCACTTCGGTAAACCACGGGCATACGCATGTTATCCAAGGGGTAACGGGACCCGCCATTGACCTGCCTGAGGGGGGCCATATCCACTATTTTGAAGGATTCACAACTGTGAACGGAATGCGTCCGCATACCCACTACTACAAAGGCACCACGGGAAACGAGCAGTAACGAGCAGCAAAAAAAGCCGGGGAACCGTTTCTAACGGGTTCCGTTTTGAGGTGCAAAAACACTAAATGACATACCAAATGGCGTGCAAATTGACAAACAATTTGACACGCCATTTTTCTTTACATATCAAGGGATTCCGCGATTTTAGCGCTTCAATTGACAGCCAAATGTATAGGTTGATAAAATTATGGAAATAATTTATGTATAACGTCAATTTAGATGTCAATCTGAATGTCATTTGAGATGTCAATTTGTAAGAAAAAGGAGGAGTGCAGCCGATGGACGTGTTTCTAAAGCCCAAACCAAGGCTAGGTACTAAATCAACTTGGATAGTTTCTGAAAAAACAAAGGCTATCGTTAAGCATTATGCTCAATATACGGGTTACACCGAAGACGAAGTCGTCGATAAAGTTCTGTCAAAACTAAAGGACGACCCTGAGTTCATCAAATGGGTCAAAGATAAAAGACGAAACAAACGGGCAATGGCACAAATATTCACTGAATCTGATTCGGAGGAAAGCACTGTTGTCTAAATTAAAACGGCTCACAACTTTAGAGGACAACATAATCGTTGTCGAGCGACCATTATCGGATAGTGAGATAAATTCGCGGTCGAAGGATTATCTCCTGCTACCTCCTCTGAAATTTGCTCATAAATACCGTGATTTGCTGTTTAAGCCAGTTACCATTCATTCGAACGGGGTTTCACATCAAATTCAAATGAACGCTTGTACAAATCCATTTTGTAAGTGGATTGGGCTGCCACAGCAAAAATTTGAGACAATTCCGATGAAACCAAGCCGATATAAACTAAGCGGTAGTCTTAAACACGGTAGTCAGTCCATTGTCTGTAATCCTGATCCAATTCGCCCTGGGGTGGGTATGACATGGGACTGCACAACCCAGCCTTTGTCCAATTGGTCGGTCGCTGAGGAAATAGCTCGTCTTGCGACAATTGACAACGTGCAGGACATGGAACCAAACTACGAATTTCATCGGACTGGCTGCTCGAACAGTTCACTTACGCCCTTCACGTACCCCAATGAGTTCCATAAGAAAGGCAAGAGCAGCGGCAATTCCCAAAAATGGCGGTGCAAAGTCTGCAAAAAGATGACCAACGTGCTTCCTTCGCAGCGTGAATCGTTCGCGTATCATCAGAAACGCAACGATGTACTTTTATCCCTCGCACAATGCCTTGTAAATCGGACGCCCGTCAAGCGTACGTGTGAAATCTTGCAAATCGGTTCCGAAACGTACTATGCCAAGCTGGAGTGGCTTTACAAGAAGTGCTTAGAGTTTCTAGAGCGCCACGAAGCCAAAGCCTTCGCTTCAAAGAAATATGGTGTAATGTGGTTGAACACAGACAAGATGATTTATTTTCTGAATAATGTCCGCAAAAAGGGTCAGGGTTCGATTAGATACGATGATTTGGAGCAAAAACAGTTTGCGACGCACATTGTCGTCACGAGCGACTTGCATACTCGCTATATATTCAGGTCTGACGTTGCGTATGATTGGTTCGTCAATATGGACGACATCGAGAGGGACACAGCGTTATATAAGGACGACCATTTAAACGAATTCGTTCAAAAAAACGCAAGGCTCAGATTTTCTTATGCTCCGCAGCCGCCGACAAGCAACGACACGCAAACTGACGCCCAATACCGCGAAGAGTTGGGCGAATTCAACCGCAGGAAGAAGTACATTGACGGTTTACACGTGAATTCAACGTACACGACCATCGCCCATTTGTGGTGGATAAAACAAATGGTAAAAGCTGATGAATGGCGATTTGTGACCGATGAAGATTACTCCATCATGACCGCCATTAATCGGGTGTTCGCAAGAGAGATTAGGCTATTCGCGGCACATCATTTTCTTTGCAAAATTGACCGCAGCAAAAGTCGTCGAGATGCTTTTAGGGAGAGCCTTAAAGCTAGAAGTAACCTGGTTGCGTGGGGGCAAAGCAACGGATATCACAAGATGTCGCTCAGTAAAATGGCGTTCTTGAAGCTCCGAGAAATGTTCAAAACCCATACGTTTCATGAGCAAGTCAACGTCGGCGGCAAATTTCATTTGCGATGGGCGAAGAACCCGATAGAGCACCCGATGCCGACGCTTGATCAAGGGATTCGATTAGTCGATTGCACTACGGATTTGTCCTCCTATGACCCGAAAGACATTGCGAATATGGTGCTTCAGATTAACGATAAATCTGTAAACGCCTTCTTACAACAAATTCGTCGAAGGAT
Organism: Paenibacillus sp. JCM 18996; assembly: GCF_055392555.1. NCBI lineage: Bacteria > Bacillati > Bacillota > Bacilli > Caryophanales > Paenibacillaceae > Paenibacillus > Paenibacillus sp. JCM 18996. Next base: position 293,487 of record NZ_AP043884.1, on the reverse strand, counting down.
TTCTGTATTGGAAAGACCGTTGGTAACGGCGAGAGGTGACGGCAAAAGCTATATTTACGCCAATTTCAATCCAAAGTATGCTCATTACGCCGAAACCATTCTTCGGACGTATTACAACTTTTGCATGCCATACAAATCGTATGACGGCGTTGAAGCGACTCCTGCACAACGCATCGGGATTGCAGACAGGCAATACACCCTGAAGGATATTGTTTATTTCAAATAGGACAATAACGCTTCTGCCCGAAGTTAACCAAACTTCGGGAAAATTTTAATATATAGGATAATTCCCACACCCTACGAATTAAATCGTAGTATTATCAAGTTATCTAAACTGAGGAGAAGGATGGGAAAGTCAATATGGAAATCAGAACAGAGAGATTAAGTGACTATGACGATGTGTTTGAATTGAATTATTTAGCTTTTGGAAATAGGGAGGATGAGTCTAGGCTTGTCCAAAGAATCAGAACATCCGAAGGATTTATTCCTGAATTGTCGCTAGTCGCAGAAGAAAGCGAGGAAGTAGTCGGTCATGCTTTATTTAGCAAAGCTGAAATTATTGAAAATGAAAAGCAATGCGAGGTTATTGTCCTTGCTCCTATCGCAGTAAAGCCTTCTCATCAGAAAACAGGGATAGGTGGCAAACTAATTCAAGAGGGTTTAAAAAGATGCGCAAATTTGGGGTATGACTTTGTGTTCTTAATCGGACATCCAACGTACTATCCAAAATTTGGATTTAAACCAGCGAGAGAATATGGATTTGACCTGAAGCAATTCAATGTTCCCGACAACGTTTTTATGGTGTTTGCGATATCGGAGAATAAAATTCATGAAATCAAAGGGGAGCTCAGATATCCGAATTCATTCTTTCAGTAACCCATAATTCACACAACCAACTTGTTCCATCATCGGATTGCAATTGCTCAAACGACCGCTGTTTTATAGTTTGTTCAAACGAAAACTACGTTGATAAAAAAGAGTGGCATTTGCCACCCTTTTTTGATTCAAAATCTTGTCAAACCCGTTGTCAATTTTGATGCCATTTCTCCCTCTTGCACCTCAAAACGGAACCCGTTAAACCGTTTCCCTGGCTTTTTTTCTATTGTCTGACTATCCCCAGTACCGTCTCGACAAACAGTGCTCGTTTGCCAGTTTGTAGCTTGCCAAATCCACTATCTCTACGCAGCTCTTCGATTCCGGCGAGTGGATCATCCGGTTGTCCCCGGCGTAAATGCCTACATGGTGGATAGAACCCTTCCCTTCTTCATAAGCAAAAAAAAGCAGATCGCCCGGTTGCAGGTGTTCCTTCTCGATAAGCGCTCCCTGCTTCGCCTGGTCTGAAGCGTCTCTCGGGATGGAGATACCGAAATATCTGTGCATGCTGTACGCAAACCCCGAGCAATCGTAACCATAAGAAGAGACGCCGCCCCACAGGTAAGGCAGGCCCAGAAATCTCGTGCCTTGCTCGACAATTCCATGCCCTATGTGTCTGACAGCAGGCGTGGGAGCAAGAGGGACATCGGTCAGCTCGAGTTCGTGGCTTCCGCGGTCGTTATGTCCTTCTGCAGGCATAGAAGCCAGAGGGCCTTCGCCCCCGATGATTCGGACATCTCCGGTTTGCAAAAAAGCTGCGCCATCCGGTGTTTGCACCTTCACCCAGCCAAGCGCTTCTTCCAGGACCGGCAGCGAGGTAAGGAAGCTCAATTCGATCAACGGCTCCGACGGGCTGCTGTACAACCACGCCTTCTTCGACACCACTTCGACCCGCTTCGCAGCGGATGGGTCAACGTTGGCTTCCGTCCGCTTGGAGCCTGGCGTATATTCCGCTGCTTCGACGAGCTGCCTTCTTGGCACCCAACCGGGATAGCCTGCAGCCTCTTTCCGGGTACCCTGCTCCGGTATAAGCACTTTAACCCAATCCTCCCGCTCTTCGGCGGCAATAACGGAAGTGCCGTACAAAATCTGCGTCTGAACCCGGTTCTCCTCGTACAAATTCAGCTTGTCGTCCACCGTCATCCGCTTCAGCCATTCCGCAATCTGCACCGGATTCAGCAGCGCAGGCACATCCATAGGCCGAGGCGATTCAGGATGGTTCCATACCGTAGCGACGGACACCGCTGCCGTCATGCGCTTGATTCCCCTCATGCTCCCACCCCCGCGTTTTGGCGCTGTGCCATTACGTGAATGCCCAGGACACCGCCCGACAGCTTGTTCAGCGCTGCCAACTGCCTCACTGCTTCCCTACGCTTCATACGCCGCCTCCTTATGCCTCTACACCGGGTTCAGTACATTCCAGCAATTTGTCACGCGTGCTTAATCTTGCTTTGATACCCATCGGAACCGCGATATTCGGGGAGCAGTGGCCGATCTTAAACCCCGCCAGCGTCGGCTTCCCCGCGGAAATAATGTGGTCCCCGATAATTTGCTCCAATGTAAGAGAGGCCCTGCGTTTGTTCGGCTCACAATTGTTAAAATCACAGACGAGAATCCCCGCTGCATCGGCAAATTTGCCCGCCAGGCGCAGTTGGTTCAGCATCCGGTCGAGCCGGTAAGGTTCTTCGTCGATTTCCTCTATAAAAAAGATTTTGCCTCTCGTATCCAGCTCGTACGGAGTTCCGAGAGTGCTTACGAGCAAGGAGAGGTTCCCGCCGACGATGGGGCCAAAGGCTTCTCCTTCCACTAAAGTATCAAGCGGCGATATTTCTTCCGTATAGCGCAGAACGGATGGCTGCATGAGCGTTTCGTAATTTTGAACGGTGAGCGGATGAGGGCTGTCTTGACCCAGATCGATCATCATCGGACCGTGGAAAGTAACCAATCCCGCGTACTTTCCAATCGACGCATGCAAAAAGGTAATGTCGCTATATCCCCAGAAAATTTTCGGGTTGGCCCGTATCATGCCATAGTCAAGCATGTCTGCGATTCTCCCTGTGCCGTAACCCCCGCGCGCGCAGATGATCGCTTTGATCTCGGGATCGGCAAACAAGCCGTTCAACTCCCGTGCTCTCTCCTCATCCGTTCCGGCCAAGTAGCCGTGCTGCTTCGACAAGCTCTCGCCCAGCCGCACCTGCAGCCCCAACTTTACCAAACAAGCTGCAGCCGCTTTCACCTGCTCCCTGTCACCCCAGCTGGCCGGTGCCGTAATGCCTACCGTATCCCCGGGATATAACCGCCGCGGTTTTATCCGTTCATTCATCCAAACCGCCCCTTTCCCGTTTGAAAAAAAGCTAGGAGTGCCCGCTGCGACTCACACCCTCAATTAATCCGGAACTATTTTAAATCGGGCTTGAAGTCCACGTGCATTTTGTACGTTTTCCCCCATCGGGTTCATTATATGCGTCTTTCATCTATTTATCATTTTTTGATTTCTATCTCTAGTATATGGAATATATAATAAGTAAAATTGGTTATCAGGGGAGGTTGAAAGGCAATGGAAAAGGATATCAGATGCCGCAGGATGCACAATAGTCGATGGTTTAGGAAGGATTCTGCCTATTTTGATTTGAATAAACCTGCCCCAACCAATGTCCAATAGCATAACAACATATAGGCCGCCAAAGATGGCAGCCATTTGCTTAACGCAGATAGTTTCTTATACAGCCACTACTTTGCAGCTCATTGATATTCCTTTCCTTCATAGATTACGTATCCGACGGGACTGTGAGTGAAATGAATAACGGGATCTCCTTCGCGGTTATCCGGTGTCAGATATACATGGTTCTCGTCCACATATTCACCTTGCAGTTCGATCGGTTGTCCGACCGCAAGGTCGGGAATTGGTTGTTTAATTCCAAGATGATCCCCGTACCGAATCGCAACGAAAGTTTCTTTCTGCATATCAATGATAGAGCTATCCGCGCCCCGGATCTGAAGTAAGTCCGTGATCTGTACGAATAGATGATGGTGCATGGCACCCTTGGCTTTGGCGTCGGGCAATACTTTTGTGATCTGGGCTTTCACGTGAACAACAGGAGCATGTAGGGATAATGGATGAAGTTGATGACCGTAGGAATCGTTGGTTATTGTGTGTCCGAAATGAGGGTGTTTTTCCAAATGGTGATCATGACGGGAGAGGAAAAATTGATGGTTCATGAGATTACCTCCGGAAATGGATTTCGTACATATTTAATCTTACTATCATGCAGATAAACAATTATAGTAAAATTTCTGTAAACAAGATGTGCAGAATACTCGACACGGCAAAACGTGAAGCAGCGGTGGTCAAAGACGATGTGCAGTTTGGATAATTATATTGGGCAGCTCCATTCAGATGGCGGTTGTGATTTGAAATGCTTTACGGTGTCTCCGACGGAAAGATTGATGTATACCAAGAACCTCTTATTCAACAAGCAGGCCGTTATATTTATAAAGCTTTTATTGATGATTACTTTTATGCCAACTTTGCTGACAGTCCGGCTAAGGTACATATCCCCGCCGAACTTACATACCGATATGGGCGCCGTATTGAAGATGCCAGGCTGTCCGGACTGGAAGCAATGGTGCTGAAGAAAAAGCGAGAGGAAGCAACCAATATAGAGTTCTCGTCAATGTCTCGCCTATTGCCGGCTTTATTTAATTATACCGAAATAGAGAATTATACCGGAGAATCTCCTTACATCAGGGATGCATGGCTTGACGGGATACAAGTGATGGTTGCACGGGAGCAGGAGGGCTCGTCCAAGGGGTTGTACCTGGCCGCTAAGGGAGGGCACAACGATGAAAGCCATAATCTTAAAGACATCGGTCAATTCATCATATATTGTGAAGGCTCCCCGATACGACAGCATCGTTATCGATGAACATCGCGGGAGCATACCCTGATTCTGCCGGGATTAAAAGCTGGATGCGTTCAATAAGTCTCATTCGTGATTCTTACCCATGTATTGAAATCAAGGATAACTTTCAATTGGAACGCGTGACACACGATATCACACTGAGTTTAATTACGCCGCACACACCGCAATTCGAAGGAACGGAAGGCATTGTCTTGCAAGATGAGAATCACCATAAGGTAATAATCCGATACAACGGAGAAATGTTTGTGGCTTCGATCAACAAAATACCGCTTGAGGACGAAAACATGAGAGCAGTTTGGGGAGATCATTTGTATAGAATTAGGCTTAAAACCATTACAGCTGTAGATCAGGGCGAATGTATAATAAAAATAAGCGAGTTTTAGTTGTACGACGGGAAACGATAGCAAAAATGGGTAATCTAATAGTAGCAGTAAAAGCAAAGAGAAAGAAAGGATGGGGAAAGAATGGAACCAAAAGATCTTGAGCAGGAGCTTGCGCAATCTTTAACCGAAGGAGAGCTGGAAAAGCAGGATACCGGAGAAGCTGCCAGACGGCAGCTCCCGGTCAGAACGGAAATCCGTATCCAGGCCAAAATCGATCCGATTGTCGAGGAAACCAGAAAATACCGCTCCATGGCAAAGGAAATCGACCAAAGATACGACCGGTATAAGGAGTGACAGCTCCGTATCCAGTCATCCATTGTACAGTATGCAATCGAACAAGGTTTACATTACGCCTAGGCCGTTTACACCATGTCGGATGCCTTCGCGCGGCCTTTTTTCCGTTCGGTCAGCTTGATCTTTCCCAAGAACAAAGACAGTACCGCACCCAACAGCACAAAGATCAGTCCGTAAAAGAACACGCTGTGCAGCGAGAGGATCATGGCATTTTTCAGCATCGGAACGATCTTCTCGGCAAATGCTGCAGGCATTTGCGAAAGAGTAGCCGGATTGTACAGCAAATTGTAAAGCGCTTGAGGGTTGGTATGAATCATGTCCGTTATCCGGGACGCGATGCCGCTCCCCTGGTCAGGGATTTGCTTTAACAGCGGCTCTATATCTCCTGTCAAGCTGACCGTTGATTTATGGTTAAAGACGGCTCCAAGCACGGTCATCCCGAAGGTTCCCCCGATTTGGCGGAAGAATTGGCTGGACGAAGTCACGATTCCAAGCTCTGATTTGGGGAAAGTTTCCTGCAGTGCAAGCGTCAGGATCGGCATGACGAGCCCCATTCCCGCACCGAGCACCATCATGATCCCGGAGGCCTGCAGTTTGGACGTTTCCATTCCCATAGTGAGCATAAGCAGGAAACCGCCGGCCATTACGGCCATGCCGACCAGCAGCTGAAGCCGGACACCCGCTTTGTATACCAGCAATCCGCCCGCAATACTGAAAACGATCATCGTAATCATGAGCGGCGTCATGACGGTTCCGGATTCGGTTGCACTGACGCCTAGAATGCCCTGCATGAAGAAAGGCACGAACATAATCGCCCCGAACATACCGATGCTCATCAGAAATCCGATCCCGTTGATAACGCTGAACGTCCTGTTCTTGAACAAGCGTACGGGCAGAATAGCTTCCTCCGCTTTCGATTCGATAAACACAAATGCGGTGAGAAAAATAACGGCTGCGGCAAAAAGAGAGACGATCTGCCACGAGTCCCAAGGAAAGTCCTTTCCGCCGAAAGTCAGCGCAAGAAGCAAGGTGACGACCCCGATGACCATAGTCAGCATACCTGCGATATCGAATTTCACCGGACCTGTGGCCTTGTGGGATTGCAATCCCAATGCGATCAGAACGGTGGCCAGAATTCCTACAGGCAGATTAATATAGAACACCCATCTCCAGTCCAGGCTGTCTACGATCCAGCCTCCGATTTGCGGACCGATAATGGAGGACAAGCCGTACAAACCGCCGAATACGCCCTGCCACTTCGCGCGTTCTTTTCCGGTGAACAAGTCCCCGATGATGATCATGGCCATCGGCATCATGACGCCGCCGCCAATTCCCTGCAGGCCGCGGAACAGAATCAATTCCGTCATATTCTGCGACATACCGCAAAGCGCCGAGCCTGCAATAAAAATGATCAGCCCTGTTACATAAACGACTTTACGCCCTATCAGGTCGGCAAGCTTTCCCGCAATGGGGACGACCGTTGTGGAAGCGAGCATATAAGCGGTGGTCAACCAGGTCATTAAGCTCAGTCCGCCCAGCTGTCCTACGATTCTTGGCATCGCCGTACCGACGATCGTCCCGTCCAGCGCGGCGAAAAGCATGGCGATAATAAGGCCGGTGATCAATAACCCTCTGTGCCTTGTGGACCCTTCCGCCTCTTCCCGTAAGTTTGTAAGTTCCTGCATTTTCTCCACTCTCTGCACCTCTTTTATTCTTTTAGTTGAAATTGGGCAATTTTTTCCAGTATCCCAAGAAATTCCTCAATCTGCTCCGGGCTAAATTGGGATAAATGCTGATGGATAGCCTGTTTTCTCATTTCCTGCAGTTTGTCCAGCGCTTCCCTGCCTTCACTGGTAAGCTTCACCAATACGACCCTGCGGTCATTCTCGTCATTCTTTCTTTCGACAAATCCGCGGGCGACCATTCGGTCGATCATAACGGTTATGGCGCTGGGTTTTACCTCGATCTTCTCGGCCAGCCTCGATACTTTGCAGCTTCCGTACTCAGAGATAAGGTAAAGGACATAGAACTGAGGCCCTGTTAAACCGGCATCCATCCTTTCAATCAATTCATGCCCTAGCTTTCGTGCGGTTTGAAACAATGCGTTTTGGAACCTGTCAATGTTCTGCTCCTCTTTGGCATCCATCGCCTTACACCTCTATTGTTATACTGTATAATATTTAAATTGTTTAACAATTAAATAATAACACTATTTTATAAAAAAGCAATATCGGCAAGCAAAAAAAAAAAAACGAATGGATTATCGTCACCAAACCAGTGAGCAATCCACACGTTGAGCAAATCCACACGTTTTTTTGGGCAGCGCTAAACATATTCCAGGATTTCGGGCACCTGCCGTTCCACGTGCTTTTTAATTTCCTCCGCATCACCGAACTGAAGGACAGCTGCAGCCAGTCCCTTCATTTGTTCCTGCTTCAAGCCGCTGATCAAGGCTCTCGTCCTGAGGATAGACCGGGAGCTCATGCTGAATTCATCCAATCCCATCCCTAGCAGAATCGGCACGGCGTGAGGCTGGCCGGCCATTTCGCCGCACATTCCAACCCATTTGCCGTTGTCATGCGCCGCCCGAATGACCCCTTGAATCAAACGCAGCACCGATGGGTTCAAAGCATCATTCAAATGCGACACCTTCTCGTTCATCCGGTCCGCCGCCATCGTATACTGTACCAGATCGTTGGTTCCTATAGAGAAAAAATCGACCTCTTTGGCAAATTGATCTGCGAGCAAAGCCGCAGCAGGGATTTCGATCATAATGCCGGTTTCTATATCGGGAGAGTACTTTATGCCTTCACGGTCTAGCTCCTCCCTGGCCTCCTGCAGCAGAGAGGCGGCTTTGCGCCATTCCGACAAAGTGGCGACCATCGGAAACATGATCTTTATATTCCCGAACGCGCTAGCCCGCAGAATCGCCCGCAGCTGGGTCTTGAACAGCTCCGGCTCTTCCAGGCAGATTCGAATGGCCCTGTAGCCCAGAAAAGGGTTGTCCTCCTTGGCCAGGTTAAGAATGGGCAGCTCCTTGTCTCCTCCTATATCCATCGTCCTGATTACAACCGGGGCTTCGGCTCCGAATTCTTTCACAACTTCAGCATAGCTGCTCAGCTGCTCCTCTTCGGTCGGCAGGGTGTCCCTGCCCATGTACAGAAACTCCGTCCTGAACAAGCCTACCCCTTCCGCCCCGTTCTTTTTGGCGGTTTGGGCGTCCTGACTAGAACCGATATTCGATACCAGCTCTACCTGTTTGCCGTCTGCGGACACCGTTTTCTTACCAAAAAATGGTTGGAATCTCTCGGTAGAGGCATTGTTTTTCGCAACCAGGCTCCGGAAGCGGGCGACCAGTTCCTGATCGGGGTTTACATAGACCTTCCCTTCGTTTCCGTCAATCGCCACGATCTGGCCGTCCGGAATGGAAGCAAGCGAATCGCCTATTCCCGAGACCGCCGGCACTCCCAAGGAGCGGGCCATAATGGCGGAGTGCGATGTTTTGCCCCCGACTTTGGTCACAAATCCCCCGAATACCTCGGGATCCAGCTGGGCGGTCTGGGAAGGCGTCAATTCCTCGGCGATCAGGATGATTTTCTCGTTCCCTGCAGACAATGTCTCCTCCGTCCCGCCGTCAAGATTCCTGATGATCCTTTGGCTCACATCCCGAATGTCGGCTGTCCGCTCGCGCAGGTAAGGATCATCGAGCCCTTCGAGCACTGCGACTACCTCGCCCATCGCTGCGGCCATCGCCGACGCGGCGTCCAGATGTTCCACGGCGATAAGCTCCTGGGCCCGGCCCACAAGCTCGTCATCCTCCAACAGCAGAAGATGTCCCTCCATAATTTCTGCCTCATCCCCGAGCCCTTTGGCGGTGAGGTCCGAAGCGATCCTGCCGATTTCTGCAGCGCTTCTGCTAATCGCCTTCTGAAGCCGTTCCGATTCCGCGCCTGCCTGATCCGCATCGATATATTGCTTCTCTTCTGTACGCACAGCGCTTCGCATCACCTTCGCAATGCCCAAAGCGTAACCGCCGGCGGCTCCGATTCCCTGCAGCAGCAATATCAATTCACTCCTTCAGGGGATTCTTCGGCAAGGGAGATCAGGATCTGCCCCACCGCCTTTTGTGCTTCGTTTTCCTGTTCCCCTTCCGTAACAAGCACAACGGTATCTTTATATTTGGCGGACAGCGCCAGAATACTGACCAGGCTTTTCGCGTTCAGCTGCTTGCCGTCCTTTTCGAAATATACTTTGCAAGGGTAGCTCTTCGCGGTCTCCACAATTTTTTTGGCCGGTCTCACGTGGATCCCCAGCCTGCTTTCAATCACATACTCATTTCTCAAAAAGATCACTCCTGTCGGAAAAAGCTTATTTTAGTTTGTTCATTTCGTCCTTGATCCGTTCGGCCTGCGGCCCGAATATCGCTTGGACCGCTCCGTTCCCTAGACGGATGACACCGGAAGCGCCCAGCTTCTTCAGCTTTGCGTCATCTACGGCCTTATCGTCCTTGACCACCATTCTGAGACGGGTGATGCAGGCGTCAAGGCTGACGATATTATCATGTCCTCCGACCGCCGTGAGTACCTGCTCCGCTTTCTCGGTCATGCCGGCCTTCCCCGCTGCTCCTGCCGCCCGCTTCGAACCTGTTGCTGCAGTTGCTTTCGGCGCATCATCCTGCGGCGCTTCGATCAGTTCATCGTCTTCCCTGCCCGGAGTTTTGATGTCCAGCTTTACAATGAGGAACCGGAACAGCGCGTAATAGACGACGAAGAAAACAAGGCCGACAGGGATGATCCAGAGCGGCTTCGTCGCCAAGGGATAGTTGAGCAAGTAGTCTATCAGCCCTGCGGAGAAGCCGAATCCGTGCCTTACTCCGAGAGCCGCCATAATAAACGCCGATACCCCGGACAGGACCGCATGAATACCGAACAGCAGCGGAGCGACAAACATAAACGCAAACTCCAAAGGCTCCGTAATTCCGGTCAGGAAAGAGGCGAACGCAGTGCCGAGGAAAACGGAGGCGATGGCTTTTCTTTTGTCCGGTTTGGCCGTATGTATTATGGCCAGCGCCGCGCCGGGCAAAGCGAACATCATGATCTGGAAGAATCCGGTCATGAACAGGCCTGCCGTTTTATCTCCGGCGAAGAAACGGGTAAGGTCCCCGTGTACGGTCTTTCCTGTGGCGTCCGTGAAGGAACCGATCTGGAACCAGGCGATGGAATTGAGAATATGATGGAGCCCGAACGGAAGCAGCAGCCTGTTGCCGATCGTATAAATGGCGGCCCCTATTCCGCCCAGCCCGACTATCCAGCGTCCGAATACGTCCAGCGCATTCTGGATAGGTCCCCAGATCAAGCCCAAGATGACGGCTAACACCACCATGCTCAAAGAGGTGATGATGGGCACGAACCTTTTGCCGCTGAAAAATCCCAACCAATCGGGCAGCTGGATATTGTGGTATTTTTTGTACAGATAAGCGGCGAGCAGACCGGCAATGATACCGCCGAGAACCCCCATATCCAGCTTCGCGTCTTTACCCACGAAGGTTGTGAAAGCCGCAGGCACCTTTGCCAGAACATTCACCAGGACCTGGTAGGCGATGACCGCTGCAAGTGCGGCCACCGCATCGCCCGCCAGTCCGATGGCGACCCCGACGGCGAAGATGAGCGGCAGAAAATCGAAAATCGCCGATCCGCCCGCGGCCAGAAACGGAGCGATATAACGGTTCAGAAAAGCGCCAAAAGCCCCTAAATGAAAATCTTTCACGTAGTCGATATTTCCGAACCGCAGCAGTATGGATGCGGCCGGCAGCGTAGCGACGGGAAGCATCAGCGCTTTTCCGATTTTCTGAAGAAAGCCCAACATTTCGCATCATTCCCCTCTAAGCTAATTTGAAGAACAAACTTGGCGATTGGATCAAGCTAGGCAACAAGCTTTGACGATTGGATCAAGCTTAGGCCAATGTCGCCTTCAGAACCACACTGTCTCCGGCCTTGACCGTACCGTAAGAATGTGCGAGTTCGGACACGACATCTTCGCTGGCTATCAATACGGGGGTAATGACCGGATAGCCCGCTTTCTTGATCAGCTCGATATCGAATTCGATCAGCGTCTGCCCTTTTTTCACGGTCTCACCGGTGGCGACGCGGGCGGTGAAGCCTTTTCCGTCCAACGCGACGGTGTTCACTCCGATGTGGATGAGCAACTGAAGCCCGCTTTCGTGCTCAATAATAATCGCATGGTTCGTATGGATCATATGTGCCACTGTCGCGTCAAAAGGAGCGATAACCGTGCCTTCCGCAGGCTCGATAGCCACCCCGTCCCCCATATATTTTTGGGAAAAAGCTTCGTCAGGCACTTTCTCCAGCTGCACGGATTCCCCGGTGATCGGTGCGGTAATTTCAATAACGTTAGCTTTCGTTTTTTTGCCAAACAATTTACCCAGCATCGTATTTTTCTCCTTTATTCTTAGTTGGCACCACGCGCGGCGAGGAACTTTTTGAATTGAGTATACCTGCTCCGCGTCACCGCCCTCGAATTGTCTTAAAATGTTATTATGAAGCAGTTAAGTATAACGTTTCCCCATTGCGCAGCTTTTTATTTTAGATTCTGTTGATCTTTTTGTTCACAAGACGCATGAATATCATTTTTTTTATTGAAAATAAAGCTGTTGTCTACTATGATGTTGATGAAATTGTTTTTTAGATATTAACGCATTTTTTGAAAATCATTTTCAGGAGGATCAGAGTGTCCAGCATTATTAACGCGATTGAAGAAAAATTAGGCACACTGTCCCAAAAGGAACGGAAGCTGGCCGCATCGATTATCGAGCACCCCCGCGAGGTTGTCAGGCTGAACATCACCGATCTGGCCCGGATTTCCGATACAAGTGCCTCTACAGTGTCGCGCTTTTGCAAAAACTTTCATTTTCAGAGCTTCGCCGATTTTAAAATGAAGCTGGCGTCCGAGCTGACTCAGACTCCCGCGCACCCTGCGTCCTATCAAGATATTGTTTCGGGGAATTCGCTGCAGAATATCATTTCCGCAGTCCGCGACAACCATCTCAGGTCCATTACGGAAACGACCGTGCACCTCGATCCGGATACGCTGCAGCAGGCTTTGGACGCGCTCCTGAGGGCCCGGCAGATTGACCTGTACGGCATCTCCGGCTCTGGAATCGCAGCGCGGGACTTCTACCTGAAGCTGGTGCGCATCGGGAAAAGATCCGCCGTTTTCACCGACCCTCACATGCAGATCACTTCGGCCTCAACTTTAACGGAACAGGATGTGGCCTTTGTCATCTCGTATTCGGGGGAAACGCCGGAAGTCATCGATGCAATGGTGTGTGCAAAGGAGCGCGGAGCCACCACCATATCTCTTACGAAATACGGTGCTAACAGGCTCGCCGGGATCGCCGATATCGCTCTCTTCAATTCTTCGTTGGAGGAAGGGATCCGCAGAGGGGATATGGCTTCGAGAATCGCGCAGCTTTATGTGATAGATATTTTGTTCACCGGCATGCTCAGCGGTCAATTCGAGCAATTCGTCCCCCGTCTGGAAGATTCGTTCCAGATGGTGCAGCTTTACCGCAAATCCACGAAGGGCAGGTAATATCCATGCAATTAAGGATTTTTCGAAGCAATCAGGAGCTCAATGAGGCTGGCGCGGACATTGTGTCGGGCCTCATCCAGTTGAGCCGACACTGCGTTCTTGGGTTGGCGACGGGCAGCTCGCCCGTTGGGCTGTATGAAGAGCTGGTGAAAAGCTGCAACCGGGGAATCGTCTCTTTCAAGAACACGACAACGTTTAATTTGGATGAGTATGTGGGGCTGCCGGAGGATCATCCCGAGAGCTACCACACTTATATGAGGGAGCATTTGTTCCGCCATGTGGATTTAGACCCGGAGAGAACCCATATTCCTAACGGCAACGCGCCTGACCTGGAAGCGGAATGCCGCCGGTACAACGAGCTTCTGGAGGCGGCCAGGCAGATTGACCTGCAGATTCTCGGCATAGGGCACAACGGTCATATCGGCTTCAATGAACCCGACCACGCGCTGCTCAGCGGCACGCACATCGTGGATTTGAAGGAGCAGACCCGTAAGGCCAATGCGCGGTTCTTCTCTTCCATCGACGAAGTGCCCAAGCAGGCGCTTACGATGGGAGTCGGCACGATTCTGAAGGCGAAGACGATTTTATTAATCGTCCGCGGGGAAGACAAAGCGGAAATCGTCCACCGGGCGCTGACCGGCCGGATTACGACGGAGATTCCCGCTTCGCTGCTGCAGACCCATCCGCAGCTCATCGTTTACCTAGATTCCGGTGCAGGGAGGTTGTTTAAGCAATGAGTATCCACGATAATACTGTCATCTATAACGCTAAAGTCGTAACCGAGTCCGGCGTGCTTGAGAATGCGTATATCCGGCTTCGCGGCGGGAAAATCTCGGAGATTGGCTCGGTGCAGGACGAGTTCAAGAGCGAAGGGCCCAGCGGCGTGCGCGATGAGCTATGGGATGAGGTGTTGGGCGGAACGCAGGAAGAACTGCATAACGAGGCCAGGATCGACGCCCATCAGGGCTGGGTCATCCCAGGCTTTATCGATGTTCATGTGCATGGCGGATTCGGCCACGATTTTATGAACGCCAATGAAGAAGCGTACGAGGCGATTACCAAGTATCACTCGAAGCATGGCACAACGGGAATAATGGCGACTACGGTGACTGCCTCGCGGGAGGCTATCGAACGGGTCGTTGTCGCCGCTGATTATTTTATGGATAAGGGGTCTCCTTACGCAACTCTGCTCGGAGTCCATTTGGAAGGGCCGTTCATCAGCCCCAAGTGGCCGGGAGCACAAAACCCCAATTATATCGTGCCAGCGCAAATTCCTTGGTTGGAAGATTGGTCGGAAAGATTTCCCGAGCTTATCCGCATTGTGACGTTAGCCCCTGAAACTCCCGGGGCTCTAGATTGCATCGAATGGCTTGATGCCCACGGCATTGTCGCTTCCTGCGGGCACACCGACGCCTCATACGAGGATATCGAACTTGCCGTGTCGAGAGGCTTGAAGCATGCCGTCCATACCTTTAACGCTATGACCGGACTGCATCACCGCAAGCCGGGAACCGCAGGCGCGGTACTTACGGATGACCGCATCAGCGCGGAAGTGATCGCGGACGGACATCACGTGCATTTTGCGGCCATCAAGCTGCTCGCCAGAATGAAGCCTGCGGACCGCATGCTGCTGATCACGGACGCGATGTCTGCGGCGGGACTCGGCGACGGCGAATACGACCTCGGCGGCCTTGCGGTCGCCGTGAAAGACGGCGTTGCGCGGCTGCAGCAAGGCGGCGCTCTGGCCGGCAGCACGCTGACGATGATCGACGCGTTCCGGTTCGTCGTGCGGCAGGTCGGGCTGTCCGTCGAGGAAGCGAGCCTGATGGCCAGCGGCAATCCGGCGCGCCTGATCGGCCTCGGCGGCTCAACCGGCTCCCTTGAAGCCGGAAAGCAAGCCGATGTGCTGCTGCTGTCTGAAGATCTGGAACTGCAGCACGTGTGGGTCAAAGGCAAGCGGCTGCAATGGGATTAAGCCGCTGCCCGGCTTCTGGTATGGATGCGTACTCGCGGCTCCAACGGTGTTGGCGGGGGCAGCCAGCCGGCGGAGTTTCGCGTGGACTAAAGCCAAAACTGTTCGCTGGAGCGGCGCAACTGCGCGGCTTGCTGCGGCGTAGCCCGCTTCGCGGAAGTGCGCGCTCCTTTTTATTTTATAAAGGATTATTTTTCCGTTATTCCCGAATTCACACTGTTCCGGCAAGACATAGCGGAACGGTGACCGATTCGCTTAAGCCGAGCTTCGTTTCACGATCACTCTTTCGTTTTAAACCAAGCTTCATTTCGATTACGTCTTTCACTTTAAGCCAGGGTTCGTTTCGCAATGACCGCTTTAATGGTAAAATAATCGATTTCCTCCGGAAGCGCCTCTTTAAGCGGCTTGAGTTTCTCGGCTCCCAGTTCGTTTACTTTGGCCAAGATGACCGTCTCCTGCTCGATCGGGATAATCACGGACCAGTCGATGTCGTTTCCTTCTATGCCATATCGGATGATGTGATCCTGGATCGTCAACGTACTCATGTTTCTTTCTTTCGCAATTTCTTTCACGGTCAAGCCGTCCTGGAAAAGCCGTGCGGAAATGTGGTGGCTGGGCGGTTGAGCGGAGCCGTGGTTCATTTTGGCAGCCGATCCTCTACGCTCGGGTTGAGGCAGCGCTTCGTGTCTTGACGATCCTCGCTCGGCTTGCCCCAGCGCGTCAAAACCCGCCGATCCCCGCTCCACTTGCCCCAGCGCTTCGAATCCCGCTCCATTTCGACCGTCCCCGATCGTCGGCACTGACCGCTCCCGGCCATTGCCCCCACCGCCGGAAGACTCCTCCCTGTACGCCGCAATCTCCTGCAAAAAAAGCAGCCCGTACTTCTTCCGCTTCACCTCGCCGATTCCCTTAACGTTCATCAATTCGCTTTCATTCGCGGGCAGCTTGACACAAAGCTCCTTCAACGTACTATCGGGAAATACCGCAAAAGGCGGTATCCGCTCCTTGTCGGCCAGCCTTTTTCTTAAGGTGCGCAGCGCTTCGAACAGCCCGTCCGCCGGTTCCCTCGTTTCGCTCACCGCTATCCTCCGGTGATAGACGGACTCATTTCCTTTCAGCACCTCTGCCGCACGCTGACTTAAGCTGAGCACGGGGAATTTGCTTTCGGACAGCTGCAAAAAACCATCCGCCGCCAAAGCGTTGATCAGGTTCGCGATTTCTTTTTCCTTGTAAGCCTTCATAACTCCGTAGGTAGAAAGCTGCTGAAAGCCGAACTGCTTCACTTTCGCGTCATTGGCGCCCCGCAGCACCTTGGCCGTCAACCCGACGCCGAACCGCTGCCCCATCCGGAAGACGCAGGAAAAAATCTTCTGGGCCTCCGTCGTGATATTGACCCGTTCTTTGTCATCCGTACAGTTGGAGCACTTGCCGCATTCGCCGTATTCAAAATCGCCGAAATATTGCACGATCACTTTCTGCAGGCACAGCGAAGTATGGCAGTAGTCTATCATTTTCTTCAAGTTGCCGTATTCCGCATTCTGCCGCCCGGGATCCGAGCCCGACTGCTCGATCAAAAATTTCTGCGTCATAATGTCCTGCGGCGCAAACATCAGTATGCACTCGCTCTCTTCCCCGTCCCTTCCGGCACGGCCCGCTTCCTGGTAGTAGGCTTCGAGATTTTTCGGCAGGTTAAGGTGGATAACATACCGTACATTCGACTTATCGATCCCCATCCCAAAAGCGTTAGTCGCAACCATCACCTTCAGATCGTCGAACAGAAACATTTCCTGATTGCGGCTTCTTTCCTCTTCCGGCATACCCGCGTGGTATTTGCCCGCCTGCACGCCCCATTTCAGCAGCTGCTGATGCCAAAGATCGACCTCTTTCCTGGTGGAGGCGTACAGTATGCCCGACTGGGATTTGTTGCCGAATATATACTGATGCAGGAACTCTTTCTTGCTTTCCCCTTTTACCACCGAAAATGCCAGGTTATCACGCGAGTAGCCCGTGCGTACGATCCTTGGGCTTTTCATACGCAGATTGGCCGCGATATCGTTCATGACCTTGTCCGTCGCCGTTGCGGTGAATGCGGCAATGATCGGCCTCTCGGCAAGATGCTGCACCATTCGGGAAATGTTCATGTAGCTCGGCCTGAAATCATGCCCCCACTGGGAAATGCAGTGAGCCTCGTCCACAGCGATGAGAGGAACCCTGATACGGCTGATCAGCTCGAGAAAACGTTCGGACTCCAGACGTTCCGGAGCGATATAGACGATCTTGTAGTCGCCATGCAGAATTTGGCCGCACCGCTTGTCGATCTGGGAGGAAGTCATTGTACTGTTTATAAAAGCGGCCGGAATGCCCATCGAATTGAGCACATCCACCTGGTCCTTAATCAGCGAAATGAGCGGCGAGACGACCAACGTCACCCCGTCCAGCAGCAGGGAAGGAAGCTGGTAGCAGATCGATTTCCCGCCCCCGGTCGGCATGATCCCCAGACAATCCCGGCCTTCAAGAATGCCGGCCACAAGCTCCTCCTGCCCTTTTTTGAATGAGGAATAGCCGTAGTATTGTTTTAAAAGCTTTAACGCTTCCTGAAGCAAAATATACACCTCTTGCATTCACCCCATTGCTCGGGGGCTTTTTCAATATTATATCATTTTGGGACATTTTTTCACCAACAGGCGGTTGGGCGAATACACTGCATCGTGATAAAAGCACAAATCGACAGGAGATGAGAGAACAATGACACCAATACAAGATGAGCTTGCAGTTTCTCCGTATGAAATTTCGGGTAATGCGGGCTTTAATCCTTTTGTTTCTTCCATTGAGCGATCCTACGGCATGTTCGGAGGAAGCGCTTATGGCGGATACGACATGGGCTACGGCGGTTATCCGACCGGCGGTGGTTACGCGGGAATGGGAATGTACGGCGGTTATCCGCATCAGGGCGTTTATGGCGGCGGCTATGCAGGAACGGGAATGTACGGCGGTTATCCGTTTGGAGGTTCGTATGGGGGTATGTACGGCGGCTACCCGCAGCAGGGAGTTTACGGCGGCGGCTATACAGGAACAGGAATGTACAGCGGGACTTATCCTTATTCCCAGTACCGGCCAATCTTCTGGTAATCAGGCTCCGCGCACAAAAACAAGACCAAAGCGGGGACGGAGCATACAGTCCGTTTCCTTCTTTGGTCTTTTCTCGTTTGCAGCATGCACGGGCTCCCGCTCAATGTCCAACCAGATAATCGTGCAAAAAACGGAGCCTCACGAGCAGCTGGCCTATAGTGTCTCTTCCGACAGAGCAGCGCAAGGCATTGTCGCTTCCGCCCGAAGCAGAGACGGCATTCAGGCGGAACGTATCGAAGCCGAAGCTGCCCCCGGAAACGAAATGCAGTTCAGGCGGCGCGGAAGCCGCCAAACGGTCGATCCACTGCTGATAGTCCGCCTCGGAGTAACCGTCATCCTTCCTGATATAAAATACGGAACCGATCCAGGGGCGGTCATCAATCACATACCGGGGCGACGGCTCGACAGAAAGGTAATACCGGCGGATATGCCCTCTTTCCTTCATATAATTGAGAAAAGCGTAAAACCAATGGGCGTTGCGGTTCAGCCGTCTTAATCTGGCCTTGACCCGGCCCTCGTGGGGAGCGGGGATCATCCGGACGAGCGTTGGATCCGGTGAAGCGCTCAGCATTCCCATTAGGTCGACCCAGCGTTTCACCGCTTCCCCGTCCTGCTGCAGCTGCCGCCCTGCTGCGGCCACAAACCCTATATTGGCCAAGTCCAGGCCGTATTGGTAATATTTGATGCCGCTTTCGACGGCAACCAGCACCACGTGGGCGGGCAGTTTGTCCCCGTACCGCTCGAACAGCGGATTGGCCAAGCTTGTGAGCGTGCGATCGACGATGACATACAGCGGTTCCTTTTGCCGGTGCCGCTGCAGTTTGACGAACAGAATTTCCAGGTCGACGGCAGGCCTCACAGGCCAGCATACAGCCGGATCGACCAGCAAGCAGCCGACAGGTTCCTGCGAGTCCAGCTTTCGATAGATTTCATCCGCTGTCAGCTCCTTGGGCTCTTTCATCAAAGCTCTTGCCAAGTCCGCTCCCTCGCAATAAAAACCGCTCTGGTAATAAAGCGGATACGCTTCACCGGTATGTGTTTTATAAGCGATTAAAGCCACTTCCAGCGCCTTCATCCCTGAGGTGGTCAGAAAGCCCACACTGCGCTGACGGCAATCGTAAGACATCGGAAAGAACTGCTCCGCAAACCGCCGCTCATACGATTTGACGAATTCACTGCCATAGCTTCGCATGTAAGTCCCCTGCTCCTCTTGCATGTAGCCTACCTCAGCGGACGCTTCAGGTTCTTGGTCGGACAGAAGCTTGCAGGGAGTCTGCCAATCGCTCCCGGACAGCATCGGGCCAAGCTGCTTCAATAAGGTGCGGATTTCATATTTTAGCGTAATGTACCGGTCAAAGCCGCATCCCATCGGATGGAGGTCATAGTGCGCCAGCTCCGCCAACAGCTGGTCCGCCCGGTGCCGGAAAGCGCCGCTTAACTCTTTTTCAAACCGGCGGTCCGGAAACTGCTCCCGATACGCGTTCAGCTCCTCATTCACTTCCTGCAAAAACCACCGCAGCTCGCCTAAATCAGCTTTTCTCTCCTTCACTTCCTGATGCTCGTCGGTGCCCGGTGAACTGCCGGAAAAGAAAGACTCCCAATCGAATGTCCGCGGTGTCGACCCGATCATGTGCATCACCATTTTCTCTCTCCATCGATTGATGTATTTATGTACTCATTTACCCTTTAGAGCCGCGAATAAAGCATATACGTCGCATCATATTGCAAGCTTTAACGACGTGAGACTGTGAAAAGGATACTATGTCCATGGAAGGAAAGGAGGATGATCATGCCCTGAAGGCGGAAATTCGAACACTATAACACTTCCAGCAATACGGTAATTCGTGCAATCAAGTTCAACCGAGCTTTTTCTTTCTAACCGCCGGCCTGCCTGCATCATCAAGAAACAACTGGTTGGAAGGGTCGTTCTTCAGCCTCACGTTGAACAGCTTCAGCTCTTTCTCGTCAATTTCCCAAATTTCCCAGTTGTCGGGTTCCGCTTCGTTCCGTTCCGTGAGAAAGCTCTCCCTCCCCGTTCGAGCTTCTTCTTCCGACTCCCAATATTTTGTCCCGTAATACTCCAAATTGTAGTGATTTACCAGCCTGCAGGTATAGATTCGCGACGTAAGACCATGTTTAAGTACAAAAGGCACAGCTTTTCCCCTCCGATACTTTTTTACTGCCACCGATAAAAGACAAATCTTCTATGTTTACTCCAAATTTATTGGCGCCGTCCAGAAGAATCCTTTCGTTGAATAACTCCTTAACTTCATTTTCCACAACGGCCATCCTCTTTCAACAAGCTTTGCTGCCTTAAACATCACCCAACAGCGCTTCCAACTCCTGATGATTTTCAGCAAGCCAAATCATTTCCTTCGCAAAACGGGCAGGAGGCACACTGTGCTCATCCATGTCGGGATTGATCCACCAAGTGCTTTCCATATACCACAATAGCCGCAGCGCACTTGTCAAAAAACCTCGCGCGATAGAACGCTCCTCTCTATATCCCTCCATGAAACCCAGAACAATAGACGCATTGATTTTATCGCCGTCCAACGCTCCGGACAGAACGGCGCGGGCCGCATCAAGCTGCGGATAATCGTACTTCAACCGGTCAAAATCGAGTACAGCGCTTACACGGTCTTCTGTAAACAAAAGATTGTCCGCCCAGAGATCGCGATGCGACCAACCGGTTGCATTTAAATCAAACACTTCCATATTAATCGTTTCGGTTGTTATGTATTGAGTTTCAATCGCAGGCAGCAGCCAAGTTTTACCCGCCTCATCCGCTTTGTTCCCTACTAATTTCCAATGGTCCAACCGTTCCTCGCGGCTCGGCGGAATAAATTGAGGGCTGCTCTTCCTCCCTGACGTTCCGTCGTTTAACAAACGGTGCATACGGCCAGTGACTCGTCCCAAGTCGTACATTTGATGACCATTTAATTTACCCGCAGGAATCATACTGCCTTCACAGTACTCCATTAGCACAAACTTCTCGCCATTGCCTGATTCAAGCAAAACGTCACCCTGATACGCAATGAGCTTAGGGCAAGGCAGGCCGTGACCGTGTAATCTTATCTGCTCTGAGAATGCGTACAAAAGATCCTCCGGATTATATAATCGGTACCTTTCCTTGTTATACTGCTTCAGCAGAAAGATACCCTTGTCCGTGGTGATTTTCCATTTTAAGTTTAACCATCCCCGTTTTATAGGTGCGGTGGCTGAGATATTCAGGCCCATTAAAGCTTGGCAGGTTTTTAAAAGATCAGCTAAAATGAATTCCATCGTTCATCTCCCCGTGTAAGACGCTCTTGGACAATTTTGTCTTATGTGAGTTACAATGTTAGAAAACCGCTGAAAGGATGCTGCAGTGCTGATGAGGACAGAAAGCCAGATCAAGAGAAAGCTGAACGAATTGGTTGTACAGAAGCAAACGCTGGAATTAAAAGGAGACGACGTCCCGCAAGATCAAATCGACCGGCTTGAGGATCAAATCTTCCTTCTCGAGTGGGTTTTGAATGAGCCCATTGGCAAGTATCATGCTTGATCGCCGGACCTCAATTTAACAGGCAGGCCGTCGACTCGGTAAATTTTTCCGCCCACTCACAAAAAGAAAGCTCGTTATCCCAAGTCACGCGATGAATAGCCTTGGCGCATCCCCAGTCTAACACCCGTTGATGAAGCATATGGACTCTAAAACGTTCTGTGAAGGCTTCTTTTGTTGCAGAACCATTCAAATAAACGGCCAGAAACGTCGTGCCAGCTCTTCTTCCCCGCTCTCCAAATACATAGCCGTCACTCTGGGCAAGTCCGCCGCTGCTTCTCCTAAATTACGTAGTTACTTCTTGAAGTTGTCGGTAAATCCCTTCTTCAATCAACTCTTCCATTGCTAAACAAAAAATTAATATACACGTTACTCTCAGTTTACACTTGGTGGGTAAGTATTTAAAAAGGAGGTAATCAAACATTGAAAAACTGGTTAAGTAAAGCGGCTATCGTTCTGCTGGCGGTGTCATTTGTACCCGCAACGGCGCAGGCGATCGGCGGCCCATTGAGTACTGCGGGCGATAAGGATGGCGGAATAGGCAACAGCACGAATTACCGGCTCGAGACGCCCAATATTTCACTGAGTCCGAAAGTAAATCAAATCATCTCTCCCCTTTTTGCTTCACCGGAAATAAAAAAGAAAGGCCAAACCCTTACGATCAAGCTGGACAGCATAGGAAAAGAAGCGGGCGGCTGGACTATAAAATTAAAGCAAACCAACCTATCCTCGTTGACAAGCGAGTATGAGCTTCCCGTGCAGACGGTTGCAGCCGGTAAATCCTACTGGAGGAACAGCCCGACGATCTATGACATTACCGTCCAGATTCCGGCCCAGGTTCCTGAAAAATTGTACGATCTGGAAGTGACCTATACTGCAAACGGCAAACGGGTGACCGATAAACAACCCCATTCAGTGAAAGTGGTAGATGAATTCAAAAAGGATTTTACATTCCTTCATATGACGGATATTCACGTAGGCTCTCCAAGAAATTTAGGGGACCCGTCAGACCCGTTGGCGGCCGATCCGGCACTTGCGACGGAAGCGGGCATATGGAATCCTGACCCGGATAAACGCTGGCTCTATCTTCAAAAGGCTATCAAAGAAGTGAATCTTAAAAACCCTGACTTTGTCGTTCTTACCGGCGATCTCATTTTTGGCCAAATGAACCCGCAAGAGTATTTGTATGAGTATGAGGAAGTTTATAAAGTTCTGCAAAAGCTCAACGTGCCGGTCTATATCATCCCTGGCAACCACGACGGTTACGCGCAAGATCTTACGCTCACAGACGGATTGGAATATTGGAAGAATTACTTTGGACCTCTTTATTTTTCGTTCAATTACGGCCCTTACGCTCACTTTGTCGCCCTTAATTCATTCGATTGGGACAAAATCGACCGGAGCGGCAGCGGAACGGTTTCCGTACCAACTTGGGGCGGACAAGTTCGGAGCGAGCAGCTGCAGTGGCTGAAGGAAGACCTGGCGAAAAACGCGGCAGCGGCCCAACCAGGGCAGTTGCGCGGACTGCTTGCCCATAACAACCCGATTTTCCGTGACCGTGATCAATGGCCGCAGAGCGATCCGGAAGTGCAGTTGTATTGGAAAGAGTATGACCGCCAGCACAATCCTCAGACACCTGCCAATCTCGCTCTGGGCGAGAAGCTCGGGCAAAAATATGACCAGCTGTGGCACGGAGAAGGCGCGCGGGAAATTGTCGATTTGATGAAGCAATATCATGTGCAGATTGGCCTGCATGGGCACACGCACATCGATAATGTGACCCAGCAGGACGGCATTCTCTATACAACGACCACTGCCATAGAGCTGACGGGAAAACCGTGGATCGGATTCAGGCATTTTACGGTGAATAAGGGACAACCCACTTCGTACAACTATGAAGAGCCTGGTCATTCCATTCCGGTTTACCAATACGGCGAAACACGGAACGGTATCATGTCATTCGAAGCTAACTACACCGCTGCCAACGATGGACAAGCTTCAGCTCAGAACGCGGCCGTGACCAATCGTCTTAATAAGCCGGTTAAAGTGACCGTTCCATTCTATATGGCAGCAGGAAATTACAAGGTTTCCAACGGAACGGTAAAACAGAACTACGGCGCAGACGGGAAACAGTATTTGGAAGTTGAAGCAACCATCCCTGCCAATAGTACGCAAAACATAGCCATCCAAAAGTAAAACAAAAGGACCGCCTAATCAGGCGGTGATCCATTTCTTACTTTCCGTTTCTTCACTCAGTTCACACTGGCTCCACAACAGACTAGACTTTGAACCTGGAAACGGAACTGTTCAGATCTTCAGCCAAATGCGCAAGAGATTGGCATGCTGCGGCGGTTTCTTCGGAGGCCGCCGCAGCTTCTTCACTAGCCGCTGCAATGGATTCGACCGAAATCATAACCTCCGTAGCCTGCGCTGCTTCTTCTTCACATGCGGCCGCGATCTCATTGACTTTCTCCGAGGAATGATTTACCATTCTGACAATTTCATCAAACGCTTCTCCTGTTTGAGTAGATTGAGCGACGCTGTCGATCACAGCTGCAACACTTTGTTTCGTGTTTCCCTGCATGGCTTTTATGATGGTAGTAATCTCTTTCGTTGCTTGGCTGCTGCGTTCCGCTAACTTTCTCACCTCATCGGCTACAACGGCGAATCCCCTGCCTTGGTCCCCGGCTCTGGCAGCTTCAATCGCCGCATTTAAGGCAAGCAGATTGGTTTGTTCGGCGATATCGTCGATCACTTCAATTATGTTGCCGATTTTGTAGGAATCTTCTTCCAGCTGGGTCATACTGTCATTCACTTTTTTCATGCCCGCTACGGATGCCTTAACGACTTTGCCGCCTTCTGTGGCTGTTTGGACCGTTTGATCGGAAAGCTCAGCCGCCTGTTCGGCGCTTTTGGCAACTGAATTAATGGCTGTTAAAAGCTCCTTAAAGAGTTCTGTAATGTCGCTTGCAGATTGCGCTTGGCTTGTGCTGCCGCTTGCCACTTCCTGTGTACTTGCAGAGATTTGTTCTGAGGATGCCGCTACGCTGTGAGATGACTGAATAATCCCTCCAACCACTGCGCGCAGATTATCTACCATGTGATTAATGGCGTGAGCGAGCATTCCAATCTCGTCTTTGCTTGCTATGTCTGATTTTTCCGTTAAGTCGCCGCTGGCCACCTTGGTAACAACGGATACGATTTTGTTCAGTGGGCGGCTTATGATTATGGATATCCATATTCCAAAAAGGATGCTTAAAGCTACGACCAGGACAACGAATGTGACCGTAAAGACACGCGATTTCTGGTAGTCATTGTTGCTTTCCCTGTTCACCTGCTCAGCTTGTTTGATGTTACTCGCAATTTGTTCATCCAACGATGCTTTTAACTCGTTCCCTATTTTTGCAAAATCTCCGGTCAAGAGAGCAATGTACTCATCGTTTTGGCCGGCTTTCTTCAATTGGAGAGCGTTGTCCATTGTTTTTTTATATGACGCCCAGGTTGCATCAATTTTTTGCAGAGCGGATTGTCTGGAGGCGGAGCTGTCGATCTTTCTGAACGAATTGAGGTTTTCTTCTACAGCTTTAACCATGCCCTCTATATCCTTAATCTTTTTACTTTGGTCATCTTCGTTTTTATAAATCGCTATATCGCGCACGGCAACCCGAATTCTCGTATAATTCACTGTCGCCTGATTCATATACTGTACGGAAAGCAGGTTATTGGAGTATATGAGGTTTAATCTTTCGTTGGATCTCTGCATGTTTAATAATCCGTTGAACCCGATAATACCCGCAAGGATTGCGGTCAGTATAAAAGCAGATAATAGTTTTGTAGTCGTCTTCAAATTAATATACCATTTCATGTGTTCTAACCCCCATTGTTATGTTCGTCACCCAATACTCAAATAATGAAACTTCGTATTAAAAATCAAGCGTCAATGCTTATTTGGAAAACATGCTTTACAGTTGATCCATAAAAATATACAGCTTCTCTCCTCCAGACGGCAACCCTGACTTGGATGAGGAAACTGCGACTTTATTCCAACCTCGAATAATGTTTTCCAACATTTAACGAATTCCAACTGTGAAGATAATAATAAAGCGCAACCGACATATTAGTCAACCAAAAAATTAGGTGCTTCCGCAAATAAGATTGTGTTCTCCGAAGAAGCACCCCAACGCAAAAAAAAGGCGATTCCCCAAACCGGAACCCGGGCTCTAACCCGTAATTTCGGAGTCATTGCGGGAAACGCCTCGCTTTTTAAAACATTACAAATAAGGACTCTCGTGTTTCGCTTTCAATATCTCCCAGCGCCGCTCTACCTCAGTCTCGAAAGAAGCCAGCGCCTCGGCATACTCCGGCTTCGTCATATGCTTTGTTTTGCCCATAGTCTTCAGCCAATCCGCCACCGCAATCTTCTTGCTCTTCTCTTCCGGATTGTAAGTCAGAGAAGTCACTCCATGCTCCACTTCGTACAGCGGGAAGAAGCAGGAATCCACTGCCGCGCCCACGATGTTGGAGCCCTGCTCATCCTCGGACAGCCAGTTCAGCGGGCACGCAATCAGGATTTTGCCGTACACCATGCCTTCATTCTGCGCGTACCATTGGGCTTTCGCCGCCTTTTTGACCAGGTCCTGCGGGAATGCCTCGGAGCCGGTGAACACGTATGGGATGTGGGTTGCAGCCATAATTTGCGCCGTATCCTTATGGTGGAACAACTTTCCTCCCTGATGCGAGCCCACGTTGGATGTGGACGTCCGGTGGCCGAGCGGGGTGGAATAAGACAGCTGGGCGCCCGTATTCATGTATCCTTCGTTGTCGTACTCGAGAATGATCATTTTATGGTTCCGCAGCGCCGCTCCGATTGCGGGGCCCATGCCGATGTCCATACCGCCGTCGCCGGTGATCATCACGAAAGTAAAGTCATCCTTCAGGTTGAGCTCGTCAAGCTCGCCTCTGCGCTTGCGCTCCCAGAACATCTCCACAACGCCGGACAGAGTGGCCGCCCCGTTCTGGAACAGGTTGTGGATGTAGGTCGCCTTGTGGGAGGAGTACGGGTAGCCGGTGGTCACAACCATTGCGCAGCCGGTATGGAACAGAGCCACGATATCCCCTTCGATGCCCTTGAAGAAAAGCTCCAGTCCGGAGAAAATGCCGCAGCCCGGACAAGCCCCGTGGCCCGGCGCGATGCGTTTCGGCTTCTTTGTCAAAGACCTCAAAGGAGGGATGCGCACATTCAATTTGCCGGAAGCTTCATCCTTCTTGACGGTGATCAGCCCTGTTTTCAAATCTTCGTACTTCATCGGGTTCAGCACACGCTTGGGCGCTTTCGCCGGATCACCGGGAGTATGTCCGTAGTAGTCGAACGGCACCTCCACTTTGCCTTTTTCCACGGCATCAATCGCAAACTGGAACAGGTTGTGGCCGTCCTCGGCGTAAAAATCTTTGCCCCCCAATCCGTAAATGCGGCTGATGACCATCGTGGAGTGGTTCCCGTACGTAAACAGCGCCGCTTTGATCTCGTTCACCATGTTCCCGCCGTGGCCGCCGTAAGAGTCGGCCCGGTCGCCGACCGTCAGCGCCTTTACGTTCTTCAATGCCTCTGCAATGGCCTGCTGTGGGAAAGGACGGATCATATTGGGCGCGATGGAGCCGGCTTTGATGCCTTTTGCCCTTAATTGGTCGACCACGTCCTTGATGATTTCCGAAGAGGAGTTCATCAGGAACACAGCAACCTCCGCGTCCTCCATCAGGTACAGATCCAGGACAGGATAGTCCCTGCCGGTCAGCTCGTAATATTCCTTGCGGATCCGGTCGAATACGCGCTCGGCGTTGTACATCGCAACCGACTGCTGATAGCAATTGTTGATGTAATCCGGCTCGTTCATATAAGGCCCTACGGTAATCGGATTATCGCGGTCGAGCGTCTGCGGATAGCCGGCTGGAGGCTTCTCCCCGATAAATGCGTGAACATCCGCCCGGTGGGCAAACGTCTGCACTCTCCGCTTCTGGTGGGAAGTGAAATAGCCGTCCGATGCGACCAGCACAGGCAGCCGCACTTCAGGATCTTCCGCAAGCTTCAGCGCCATAATGTTCATATCGTAAACGGCTTGGGGATCGCGGCACATCAGGATCGGCCAGCCGGTGTTCAAAGCGTAATACAGATCGGAGTGGTCTCCGTGGATATCCAAAGGTCCGGACACGGAACGGCAGACGAGGTTCATGACCATCGGAAAACGCGTTCCCGACTGCACCGGCATCTGCTCAAGCATATATAAATAACCGTTTGCGCTGGTTGCGTTAAATACCCGTCCGCCTGCTGTGGAAGCGCCGTAGCATACCCCCGCGGAGCCGTGTTCGCCGTCGGCCGGGATCAGCACAATGTCGTGCTTGCCGCCCGTTTTCATCAGGTCCAGGAACTGGGCGACCTCTGTGGAAGGGGAGATAGGGAAGTATCCCATGATATGGTAATTGATCTGGTGAGCGGCGTAAGCGGCCATTTCGTTGCCGGACTCATAGACGATTCTCTGCTCTATCTTAGCCTGCGCGGTTTCTTTACTAATCTCGATAGCCATTCAAGCAATCCACTCCTCTATATTTAGTTGATTCCAGGCTTCCCGCAAAAAAAGCTTCCGGAGTCCCGAAAAAGTACTTGCAGCAAGCCTCGAAGCATCCTGATTCACTTGTTCGGGTCCAGTCAATTGACCGCTAGGTCAAACCGGTGAGGCACCCTGTAGCGGTCGGCATACCCGTCTTCCTCCCTTGCGCTCGACAAAGCTTCCGTAGGACAGGCTTGTACGCATTTCAAACAGCCCTTGCAGTATTGATAATCGATTCCCTGCAGGAACATCTGGGGACGCCCTTTTTTATCCGCGGCCTCGTCCCATACGAAGCAGAAGTCGGGGCACACGTTATCGCAAGCCGCGCAGTGGATGCATTTGTCATCGTCAAAATGGGGCATCATACCGGCGCGCGAAATGCTGAGATTTTTCAAGATACTGTTGCCCGGGTTGGTAATGAGTCCCCCGATCGGCTGGGTGGCATAACCGAGCACAGGTGTATCCATCCGCACAAACGAAGGCATCTCGCTGCCCTCCGGCAGGGCAAAGGTCTGGAATTCGACCTCGTTGTATCCGCGGTCAAACGTATTCAACGCCGGCTGTACCGCCCCGGGATATTTCTTTTCCAGAGATTTCCGGATGACCTCTCTCATCGTATCCGGATCCAGGAACGGGCACAGGCGGAATAAAGCGCCCAGCATGGCCATATTCACTCTGTTCTTTTCCTGCAGAGCGATGCCTATGGCGTCGATGACAGCAATCGTCCCGCCCATGAGGTTCATATTCTGCTTCAACTGTTCCGGCGACTTAGTTGAATTCACCAGCACAAGGCTGTCTTCATATATACCGCTGATCACGTTGACAGTCTTGGTAAGCGCTTCATGGAATACCCCTACCACATGCGGGCGCTCCACGGGAGACGTGTCCCTGATGTTCGTATCCGGATCGCAAAACCGGATGTGTGCTTTCACAGCGGAGCCCTTCTTCTCCGAGCCGTAGGAAGAAAAACTGACGCCGTTCATGCCGGCGCCAACAACTCCCGCTTCAGCCAACATCTTGCCGGCCAGATTCGCTCCAAGGCCTCCGATCGACTCCAGCCTTATTTCAAAAAAACCAAGCTCGTTCACTTTGGGCAGCGCAGTTGCCATGTGAGTTCTCTCCTTCTATGTAGAGTGCAAATGGAGTAGTTCGAAATTTCAGTATATTTCAATTTTAGCAGGTTATTAACCGTCGGCAACCTTTTTTTGGAAAAAATACGTTAAATCTTAAAAAATAATTAAGCGTCTTCAAATGTTAGAGCAAATATTCCGGCAGCAAGCCGCATTGTTTTAAAAACAACATCGGACCTTTCCCCTCGTCCGAATGCGGTCCCTGTCCGGCGTCTTCCAAACATTCCGGACACACGTCGATGTGGCCTTCGGCAAACTGTGCAACCGGCGTGCAGCAGCTGCGGCAGCTGTTATCCCCGCCCGTGGTGATATTCGCTGACCCGTCCATAGCATCTTCCCTCCTCTACAACATTCCCTATCATTATCCTATTTCAAAAGAATGAAATTAGTATCGGTGATTTTTGATTGATTTTGTTAAATTTCGTGAGATAATATAGGAAAAAAGTCTTACTTGGGAGGAAGGATTGGTACTTTTTGCTTAAGGCGATCATTTCCCAGGAGGTCCACGGATTCCTCTACCTTGCCTGCGCCTGTTTGTTGTATATCTTTTTGACACCGGCCATCGTGGGAGCCGGCCTGAGGAAGAAGTTTTTTTTCGTGGCCATCTTGCTGATTCTAGCCTGCTTTTACTTCGGGATAGAAGAGCTGGATCCGTTGGTTTACATGGTCTACACCGTGCCGGTGTGCCTGGGGCTTGCCTCTGGGTTCGAAGGGTTCACTCCGGGAGTGGGCACTTGGATTTTATTCAATCTGTTCGGATATTACTTCCTCGGCAATTATTTTCTGCCTTGTTTTGCGGCTTCAGCCTGCATGTTCGCTCTCGGCATGGTTTTATACCTCAGGAAGGGCGGCAGCCAAACGATCCGCAGCAAGCTGATCTTAGCCTCTGGGATGCTTACGCTTTATCTGGCCGTATTTTGCGGTTTGGGAGGAGCGCATCTGCGCGAGAACTGGCAAGCTTTCGGGTACGCAGCTTCGGGGAGCTATCTGTTCACATGGATCGTCAATTGCTTATACTACAACGTCAAACACCAGGAAGCGATGAAAGAGCGGCTCATTTCAGCAGAGAAATATCAGTTGGTGGGCCAGATGGCGGCATCCGTCTCGCACGAAATCCGTAATCCTCTGACGACCACGCGCGGTTACCTGCAGTTGATGAAAGCGGACAAATTCGGCGCTGACGAGCGCAATCGTTTCATAAGTTCTGCCATCGAAGGCATTGACCAGGCCAACACGATCATCACCGATTATTTAAATTACGCCAAGCCGGATGCGGAGGGAATTGAAGAAATCGATTTGAAAAAAGAAATAGCGGACATCATCCCGCTCATCAGCTCTCTGCTGGTGATAGGGAATGTCGAGCTGAAAGTGAGCCATTCGTATGAGGGGCCGCTTCTCGTCAGGGGACAATCAAGGAAGCTGAAGCAGTGCCTGCTCAACCTGTTGAAGAATGCGATTGAAGCGATGCCAGACGGCGGAACGCTGACGATTGAAACCGAGCGTACGAACGGGTCGATATGGGTCTCGATTATAGACACGGGAGTGGGGATGACGGGCGCGCAGATCAAGCTGCTGGGAATGCCCTTCTTCACGACGAAGGATATGGGCACCGGGCTCGGCCTTATGGTGGTAAAAACCTTATTGAAATCAATGAACGGCAAGATCTCCTTCATCAGCAAACCTCAAAAGGGAACGACTTGCTTAATCGAATTCAAGGATGGCGTTTAGCTTGGCGGGCAAAGAACCCTTCATCAGGATGGAAAAAAGGTTCTTTGTCCGCGGCCTTTGACCAGCTTCCAAAAGAAATCATTGTTCCAGGCAGTATCGGGTTAACGCCTGATGCACACCGTCCTCGTTGTTCGATCCGGTGACAGCGTCAGCGGATTTCTTCACGAGCTCCGGCGAGTTCTCCATAGCAATGCCCATTCCGGCAAATTCGAGCATGTCGATATCGTTAAAATAATTGCCGATAGCCAGAACCCGCTCCCGTGGGATACCCATCTGCGCGGCCAGAGCCTTAAGGGCGTTGCCCTTCGTCGATTCAAAGTGCATCACGTCGATGAAATGCACGCCGCTCCGGATCATGCGGTGGGGGATATCCATCACCCTCCAATCCGCTTCCACCTTGTCCATCAATTCCTCGGTGCCGAAGGCTGTAAACTTCACGATCGGCTCATCCACTGACAGTGCGTCAGGCACCAGCACAGGATTCGCAAAAAATTTGTCGTACATCTCCTTCGTCCCCGATTGCAGACTCTCCACATACATTGTAAACGCCGAATTTACGTCAAAATGGACTTCATGCTTCCTGCAGTACTCCACCATCGGCAGAATCTCTTCCATATCGAAAGGAAAAAGGTAAAGCACCGACCGGTCCTCGGAGGAGACAGTCGCGGCTCCGTTGTGGGTGATCAATTTGCCTCTCAGGCCGAGCTCCTCCATCACCGGAATGCTGGAAATCGGGCTTCTTCCCGTGCACAGGACGATGGTGCAGCCAGCTTCGTGCACTTTGCGGATCGTCTCCTTGACAGGTTCCGTCAGCCGGTATTGGTCGTTCAGCAGGGTACCGTCCACATCTAGAGCAATCAGTTGATAGTTCATCATTCTTCCTTTTCTGTAGTTGTATTGGTCCTTTTGATTATGGATTTTACCTTATTCGACGGGCAGATTCAAATCCGAAAAATAAGACTGCCTAAACAATTCGGATAGTCAAATCCGGAACGCGGTGATAAAATGGAAGCTACATACCAATAACTCCCAAAAGTCCAAACCGAAGGTAGTGACGCGCAGGATGGAGCTTTCATGGAAAAGAAATTTGACTGTCTTATGGATCGGAGTCTTTTTCTGCAGTACCGCGTACTCGATTTCCATCCCTTTTCTCCCTATTTTTATCCATACGGAGCTGGGCGTCGAAAGGCATTTGGAAACGTGGTCCGGTTTCGCTTTCGGCATCACCTTTTTAGCAAGCGCTCTCATTTCGCCTTATTGGGGATCGCTCGCGGATAAATACGGCAGGAAGCCGATGCTGATCCGTTCCGGCTACAGTCTCGCCGCGCTTTATTTTCTTAATTATTTTGTCCAGAATCCCTACGAGCTCCTTGCGGTGCGGATTTTTCAAGGCCTGCTGGCGGGCTATGTCCCCGCTTCCACCGCCCTAGTCGCCACTAATACGCCGGACAAGCATGTAGGCTACGCTCTTGGCGTCATGTCGACGGCCGGAGCGACCGGGGGGATTGTCGGCCCCCTTATCGGCGGAGTGGTGAGCCATTGGTTCGGAAACCGGGCGGCGTTTCTTTTTTCAGGTGCGGTTGTGCTGATCGCAGCCTTGACAGCAACCTTCTTTGTACAAGAAAGCAAGCTGAGCAGGACGGGCGTACGCTCCAGTATCCGCGAGGATCTCAGGACCGCGGCGTCGAACCGCGCGTTCGTCGGTTTGATGTCTTTGGTTATGATGGCTACCTTCTCCGTCATGGTCCTGGAACCGCTGATTACCGTTTACGTGCTGCAGCTGGGCGCTTCAAAGCAGGATGCTTCGCTGCAATCGGGCATTATTTTCTCCGCGGTCGGCATCGCCGCGATTCTGGCCGCCCCCCGATGGGGCAAGCTCGGCGCGAAGCTCGGATACCCGAAGATTCTGTTCATCGGCTTGTTAGGCGGCGGAATCGGCAACCTTCTGCAATTCTTTGCGGTCCATCTGGTAGGATTCGGGCTGCTGCGCTTCTTGTACGGCATTTTTTTCGCCGGGGTGTACCCTGCGGTTAACGCAATGATCGTCAAAGTCACTCAGCCGGAGTTCCGGGGACGCGCTTTCTCTATCAACCAATCAGCCACTCAGCTTGCCATGATGCTGGGGCCTATCGTTGGAGGCTTCCTTGGCGGGTGGATACCGATCCGTATCGTTTTCATCCTTAACGGACTGGCGCTTGCAGCTACCGCTATTTTCATGAAGTTCCAAAGCCTCGAGATTCCGGCGCACGCTCCAGCCGCACCTGTACAGCAAGCGAATAAAAATGTGCCAAAAGATGCGTAGCTTGCACCTATACCAAGCACCACTCTATGAATATTATGGATTATCTTAATAGAGAGGGTGTGAGAGTATGGTAAGCAAGCATCATTCCAGAATGAAGGCCATCCTGGAATTAAAGCAGGCCATTGAAGAGCTCAATGAGGCAATCCGCTCCATCAAAAAAAACCGCCTGGAAACAGCGGAAAACGAAATCACTTCGGCTGTGAAGCTGGAAGCCAAAGCCATGCGCAACATCAACCGGGCAGAGAGCAAAAAGAAATAATTGCTGTCAGCGGCAGCCCTACAGTAAAACGGACAGCGCCAGGGCCGTACAGGCTTTGCCGCTGTTCTTTTACTATGATGACAGCTGCTTAGAATGCCAAAGTCAGAGTGTTCGGCCTGCTTCCGATACCTTGGCAGGAGCTTTGCTGCCGCTGTACAAAATTATTGCTCCCGCGAAGCCTGACAATCCTGCGATCACAAATACATAGAGAAAAGAGAATTGGTCTATCAGAAAGCTGCTGCCTATTGTCAGTAAAGAAGAAACGATAAGGGTAATCATCGTGTTAATGCTGATGCCCATCGGCAGCCGCGCTCGGGGAATCTGCTCGATAACCAGAATGCCGCTGCTCAAGTTGTATCCGTTCATACAGAAATTCGTCAAAGCAAACGCCGCATAAACCGTCCACAAGCCTGGGATTACGAGGATTAAAACTCCCGCCAATCCGCCGCACACGGAAGAAAGGACAAGCATGATCCTATGCCCGATGCGGTCGGATAAAATACCGAATACAACGCTGCTGACGATGTTAGCCAAAGCGGTAATGGCCGTAAACAACGCAATCTCAGCGCTGCCGGCATGATAGATCCGAACTGAATACAACGCGTAATAAGCCAGACTGGCCTGTGAGGCCACCATGAACGAAAACCCGATGACTGAACGCTTGAAAGGCTTGTGCTCGCGAAACATTTCCGGGATTTTTTTAAAATATTGTATGTAATTAAAATCAACTCTGGTCACTTCATCAGGCTGCCCCTCTTTCATTGACATGAAAGTCGCTACATCGAGGAGAAGCAGGAAGACACCCACAGCAAAAATGACAGTATAATTATAAGGATACGGTACATGCTTCAGGATTACACTGCACGCGGCAGCAGATCCGAGGGAAAGCACATTGGCCGCTCCTCCGCTGTATCCCCGCAGCCTGCCCCGCTTTTGCTCCGCCACGAATTTGGCAAACAAACTCATATAGAACGGCCCATACGATCCGACAAACACGCTGAAGACGGCCCAGCACAGCAGAAAAAGCAGGACCATAAGACGCGGATGCGACTCGGCAATCAAAGGGATCGTCAGCACGAAGGCAAGAAAAAAGACGCGTTGGATAAATAAAATTTTAACAAAAGCAGCCAGTTTGTGCGTTAAATTCATTACTTTTTTGGAAAAGACCGGCTGGCTCACAAACGAACCGATGGAAACCAGAGCATTGGCCAAACCTATCTCAAACGTGCTGGCTCCCAAATTGGCCAAAAAATATGTAATGACTGCGTTTACAGACAAGAACGTCATTGCATTCATAAATAAAATCGTGTCGGTAAAAAGCAACCAGTAATTCCGCCGCCCATGGTTCATAAATCCGTTTTCACTCTCGTTCCCTATATTTGGATAATCTCAAAATTCTATTCTTCATGAATTTGAAAAATCCTTCTTTCATTTGCCTGCTTCCCGCGCATAATTATGACGATTCATCCGCCAACTTTCCGGTCCAGAAGCCCTGCATAATCCTGTCCCGTTTGGAGAAAATTATTTACCGCTAGAGATGTCATCAAGAAGGGAGGATACGAGATGAAAAAAATTATTGCAGGAGTAATTTGCAGTTTTTTGGCGCTGTCGACTAGTGCAGTCGTTTTGGCCGAGCAGCCTTCCGGCGGTCAAGTCGGGGGTTCGATTGGCGGTTCCGTAAGCGGATCTGTCGGCCGCGGCGGAGCTGGCGTGAAAGTCGAAGGCGGAGCCGGAGCCGGTGCAGCCGGAGCTCGCGTCAGAGCACGAGGCGATGCAGGTGCGGGCACTACAGGCGGCCCAACTGGCGGCACTACAGGCGGCGGAGCTACTGCACCAGGCATGCCAAAAACAGGTATGGGCGGAGCCAGCGAATAATGCAAACCAGGGAATTGCAGAGGCACACCGCCTCTCTTTCCCTTTTTAAATTTGAGATGATCAGCGCTACCTTTATAACGATTTAATGCCGGGAAACCGGTTTTCCATAGTTCGAATGAATTCCGCGTAGGAATCGCGCAGTTCCTTGATTGTGAGCAGCTCCGGCGTCTCAGAAATCTCTTCCTCCGAATGATTGCACAGAACCCCGTGCAGCCCTTCATAATTGAACTTTAGCTCCTTATAGGTTTGGCCGAGCTTTTCCAGTACGACCCCTATCAGATTTTGATATGCTTCCATTTCCCGCTCCTTTCTTCCCTCATCCGGCATTTGTGGATACATTACTTCAGAAACGCGCTATCGGTCAAGCCAGATCTCTTGTCAAGACGCTCACACGCAATAGCGCACTGCCCGCACAATTTCACGGCATGAAAAAGACAGGGAAAGTATGGAAACTCTCCCTGTCCGATCGT
Organism: Paenibacillus sp. JCM 18996; assembly: GCF_055392555.1. Taxonomy (NCBI): domain Bacteria; kingdom Bacillati; phylum Bacillota; class Bacilli; order Caryophanales; family Paenibacillaceae; genus Paenibacillus; species Paenibacillus sp. JCM 18996. Next base: position 257,392 of record NZ_AP043884.1, on the reverse strand, counting down.
TTTTAAGGATTAGTTGCTTGCGCCGCCCATTCCTGTTTTTGGCATGCCTGGTGTAGTAGCTCCGCCGCCTGTAGTACCGCCTTTTGCCCCTCCGGTAGTACCACCGCCTGCAGTTCCGCCTGTTGTTCCTCCAGAAGTAGTTCCACCACCGGATGTACCGCCTGTAGGCTGCTCAGCAAAAGCAAAGGAAGCTGCAGAGAACAGTACGCATGTTGCAATAGCCAGTGACAAAATCTTTTTCATTGATATGCACCTCCTTCGCCGTTGATTGCTCTACATATGTCTGAGAAGACAATTATAGATTATCCAGTTATTAGCTCTTTAATCGCCATATAAAATTTCCAATTTCAGGATAGTTCATTTCGGTGCGGTATCTTCGAGCAGTTCGGTGAAGACGACTAACCGCTTTTCATGTTCTTTAGTGGTTCTATTAAATTTGCCCGTACAGGTGATTAAATTCAAATTGACCTGCTCAGCTGCACCGAAAATGCGCTCAAGCGGCGACTCCTCCGTTTTGAAAGCCTCAACGGATTTTACCACAAATGTCAATTGTCTTTCTTCGTCGTTGGAGAGGAAAATTTTATCGCCTGGGGACAGCCTTTTCAGATAAAAAAACACTGCGGGACCCGTCTTATGATCAACATGGCCGGAAATCACCGCGTTCCCCTTGTCACCCGGCTTCGTCCACGGCACCAGAATACCTACCCGGTCAAAATTCTCAGGCACCCCCATGGCGCCGTTTTCCAATACGTGCACGGGTTCGACGATGGCGTCGATTTTCAGGGAAGGAATGCGCAGGCGTGCAGGCATGATGCCTGAATTGCCGCTTTTCGTTTGGGATGCTGCAGGCGGCATGTTTACCGCTTCGCCGGTTTTCGGCGTGTTGTCCGTCAGCACCTGCTCTTTATGGCTGTTTTCCTGCTTGGGAAGGATCTTCTGGCGGCCGAGGCGGCACCCTGACAAAACGATAACCAGACATAATAACATTAGAATCACTTTAGTGGGTCTTTTCATCTGCTGATCACCGGGGTTCTCCTTAATTTAATTCGCTTCCACCTTAGGTGTAGAGTAACCTTCCCGGTTTCTTTTATGATTTCATAATGCTGATAGAACGGCTAAAATCTGGCAGCGGCCGGCGCAATAATTGGCAGGTTAAAGAAATTTTATGATAAGATAATCAAATGAATCAGACCTACACCCTATCCCAAAAAATAAAGCAGCTTTTTGTTATCCTGCTGCCTATACTTGTTACTCAGCTGACGATGTTTGCGATGACTTTTTTTGACACCTTCATGTCCGGGCACGCCAGCGCTGCAGACCTGGCCGGAGTTGCGATCGGAACAAGCATCTGGGTGCCGGTCCAGACCGGACTTACGGGGATCCTGTTCGCGGTAACGCCGGTTGTAGCGAGGCTTGTCGGCGAGGGCCGCCGCGCGAAAGTGCCCTTTACGCTGTTCCAGGGAATTTATCTGGCTGCTGCCATCGCTGTTGTTGTAATGATTTTTTTGTTTTTCGCGCTGGATCCGCTCTTGAGCGGCATGCATTTGGAGCCTTCGGTGCGGCATACGGCCAAGGGCTTTTTGCTGGCGATTTCCGCGGGTACTGTGCCTCTGTTTATTTACACCGTTCTGCGGGGATTTATGGACGGACTGGGACAGACGCGGATGTCGATGCGGATTACACTAATTTCGCTTCCTGTAAACAGCTTGATGAATTATTTGTTTATTTTTGGGGCATACGGATTCCCAAGGCTGGGAGGCATCGGAGCGGGTGTCGCCTCCGCCATCACCTACTGGTGCATATGTATTCTGGCTATCGCCGTTATTGTTCGGGTGGAGCCCTTTACCGCATATGGGGCACCGAATAAATGGTACGGCGTTTCGTGGAAAGCCTGGAGCGATCTTCTGCGGGTTGGGCTGCCGATCGGATTTGCAATATTCTTCGAAACCAGCATCTTTTCGGCCGTTACGCTTCTCATGAGCGAATATAATACGTTTACTATCGCGGCGCACCAGGCCGCCATCAATTTCGCTTCGTTCCTGTATATGGTGCCCATGAGCATCTCGATGGCTCTGACGATACTGGTCGGCTTTGAAGCCGGCGCCAAGCGGTACAAGGATGCCCGGCAGTACAGCTACATTGGCTTGCAACTGGCTATCGCGATGGCGGCTTTGTGCGCGCTGTTTTTGATCACGTTCAGCGACCAGGTAGCGGCGATCTATACGAAAGAGCCGGCCGTCCTCGCTTTAACGAAGCATTTTTTATTGTACGCCGTCTTCTTCCAGTTATCCGACGCGCTGGCCGCCCCTATCCAGGGAGCGCTGCGCGGCTACAAGGATGTAAATGTTACCCTGTTCGTCGCCCTGGTCTCCTACTGGGTCATCGGGCTGCCGACCGGTTATTGGCTGGCCCACTCCTCATCGCTCGGCGCCTACGGTTATTGGATCGGCCTCATCACCGGTCTAGCCTTCGGCGCAGCCGGACTTTTCACGCGCCTGCTCCATGTGCAGCGGCATCCGAAGTAAAACATGGACACAGCAGCCCAAAAGAGGCTGCTGTGTCCATAACCTTCGGGCTAATCTCCGGCGTTACCTTTGGCGATACTTCCGGCGTTACTTTCGGCGATACTTCAGGGACTACCTTCGGCGATACCTCCGGTGCAACCCTCGGGCTAATCTCCGGCGTTACCTTTGGCGACACTTCCGGTTCTTCTTTTGGCATAGTCAACACCTCCATCTGTATTACCATTATTAACCCGGAACCTGAATGTTCTAATATTCCGATATCTGCTCAACCTACTCAAGACGAGAATGAAGCGAAGTTTGAAATCCGGGGTTGCCTGATGAAAGCTACTATATTACCCCCTATCGGTTCTAATCATCCGCCGCACAGCGCCGCAATGCCTCTATCATTTCCCGTTTCGTTATCTTCACATAGAGAACCATAAAAACCGTTTAGGTAAAAAGTTTGGCCTTATTCCGGATATTCCTATCAATTTTGTTGGTTTATTTCTTGATCTACAATATATTTTAATCGTTTTTCAAATCTAGACGTTTGTTTATTCCAAAATGAATTTAAGTATTGTATAATAAAGCTAGTTTATTAGAGACGGGGTGAGATTTCCATTGAAAGGAAAAACTCATGAAACGCATGACAAATGGAAGCTTCTTACCCAAATCTTATGGTCCTTTTTGAAAATCGGCCCTGTCTGCTTCGGTGGAGGGTATGCGATGATCCCTCTGATCCGGAAGGAAGCGGTGGAGAAGCGGGGCTGGGTGGAAGAAGAAGACATCGCCGACCTGCTTGCTCTGTCCCAGTCTGCGCCGGGCGCGATCGCAATCAATGCAGCCATACTGGTCGGATACCGCAAAGCGGGGATCCTTGGAGCGGCGGCAGCCTGTCTGGGAGTGACGCTGCCCGGCTTTCTCATTGTTATCGCCCTAAGCGTCGCGCTGGTGCACCTGCAGAGCTATCCGAAAATCAAGGCCGCATTCGAGGGCATCCGCATCGCCGTTGTCGCAATCATTGTCTACGCAGGAGTCCACATCGGCAAAACGGCCGTTTTTGACAAGGTGACACTGGCCGCTGCGGCAGGCAGCGTGGCCATTCTCATATTCGCTGATATCCATCCGGCGGTCCTGATTGGCTTGGGGCTTGCCGCAGGCATAGCCGCCACTTTTTACCGAAAGAAGCAGGGCCTCAAGACTCACTATGCTAAACGAAAAGAAGCCGGATATAAATACAAAGATTATTACATCGGAGACGGTATCTAGGGGGTGTGTCCATGGTGATCCTGCAGTTGTTCGCCGTTTTTTTTGTGGTCGGCCTGGTGTCCTTCGGCGGCGGCTACGCGATGATCCCCGTCATAGAGCGGGAAGTGACATCGCATCATTGGCTCACTACTCAACAGCTTACAGACGTAATCGCCCTGGCGGGGATGGCTCCGGGTCCTATCGCTACCAACAGCGCCATTATAATAGGCTACCGCACATCCGGATGGCTTGGAGCTTGCGCCGCGGCGGCCGGGATCGTCCTGCCCTCGCTGCTCATCCTCATAGTTGTGGCCGCTTTTTTGCAAAAATATCATGACAATTTATGGGTCAAATCCGCTTTTTACGGGCTCCGTCCCGTCGTTGCCGTTCTTATTTTCTATGGTGCGTACAGGTTTGCCTCTTCCAACGGATTGATCGCGGCAATCTCGCTGCATACCGCCGTTGCCGGACTTATTTTTGCCGCAGCTCTGTACGCTTTGTTTGTAAAGAGGATGCATCCGTTGTATGTCATTATGCTTTCCGGCTTGCTGGGCGCAGCCATCTATGGTTAATCGCCCGCCGCTCATGTATAATAAACCCTTGTAGCCAGCTCTTTTTGTGACAAGAGAGCTCGATGACGGGGGTTTTTTTATGGATAAGCTTTTGCCGCAGAACCGGCTGCCAAACCGGAAAAGCAAAGAAGTATACGAATTGATCCGCAAACAGGATATTATGTCGAAGATAGATCTTCTGGAGCAAAGTTCGATGACGGGCAGCACGCTCACCCGAACGCTGGAGGAAATGACCGCTCAGGGCTTGCTTGTGGAAGCAGGGCTGGGAGAATCCACCGGAGGGAGAAGGCCCATCCTGTACCGGACGAATCCCCTGTATGCTTATGTGGTCGGCATCGAAATTTCCAGGCTTAGCTCCAAACTCATCCTTTGCGATCTGCATATGAACAAGCTGGAAACGAAACGGTGGCTGATGACGGAAAAAATGACGCCAGATGCACTGCTGACCGAACTGGTCTCTTCCATGGAATCCATGCTGTCCGGGCATGCCATCGAAGCCTCGGCGATACTGGGCATCGGAATCGGCGCCGTAGGACCTTTGGATTTTGCCGCCGGGATGATCTTGAGCCCGCTGCATTTTCCCGCTCCGGGCTGGAGCAACGTGCCTATAGTGCAGCTTCTGGAGGACCGGCTAAACATCCCCGTCTTTCTGGATAATGGAGCGAACACGGCGATCATAGGCGAATATTGGGCGGACCGCCGGCGGGATTACCGCCACCTGCTGTACATCCATCTCGGGGTCGGCCTTCGTTCTTCGATGACCGCGGGCGGAAAGGTGGTTTACGGGGCGGTGGATATGGAGGGCTCGATCGGCCAAATGATTATTCAAACCGACGGACCCCGGCTGAACGCATCCGGAAATTACGGATCCCTGGAATCCTTCGCGTCCGTCCACGCTTTGGAGCAGGCGGCTGTTTCCAGGCTTAAGCAAGGGCGTGAAAGCGCGCTGCGCAGCATCACGGGCGCCCCGGAGAAAATCACATTCACCGATTTGACCGCGGCTTTAAAGCAGAACGACCCCTTGACGGTCGAATTGTTCACACAGTCCGCAGCATACTTCGGCATCGGGCTGGCCAACCTCCTTAACATTCTTCATCCCGAGAAAGTCATCCTGGGCGGCCCGCTTATTAATGCGCACCCTTTGTTCTTCCGGGTTTCCACCAAAGTGGCCATCCAGAACACGTATTATTATCCGATTTATCAGGTTGTTTTCAGCCAGGGCCGTCTTGGAGAAGAAGCTCTGGTGACGGGTGCGGCGGTAATGGTAATCAATAAGCTGACGGAATAAAAATGTGAGAGTCCCCGCTTTGACGTCAAAACGAAAAAGGCCCGTACTCATAAAGTGCAGGGACCTTTTCCATATCTATCTCTATTATAGTACATATATTTTGACGTTCTGAATGCCGAACGAGGAAATTTGATCATTCGATCCGGGCAGGAATATATCGATACGGTTCCCTTTAATGGCTCCCCCGGTATCCGTAGCTTTAAAGGTCATACCTTTTACCGGCAGCCCATTGTGGTTATAACCGGTTACGTACACCGTGGAACCCAGCGGAATCACTCGGGGGTCGACAGCGATCGTTCCGAGCTCAAGTTTATTTCCCATGGCATCCATACCGGCATACCCTCCGTTTTCTTCCGCAGAACCGGAATAGGCTGTGGCTTTAGCCTCGATCTCTTTTTTAAAATTGGCAGGCGCGTCGGCTTTAGCCTTGACCGGGACTGCTTTAGTGGCATCAGATTGAGCAACGGCTGCTTTGTTGGCATCAGGTTCAGCCGGAGCAGACACTGTCTTTTCATTGACTGGCGCGGGTGCCGGTGCAGCGGCAACTACCACGGGTTGGGGTGCGACAGCCACGGGCGCAGCGGCGGGCTTGAGGTTGGCGAGCAGCGGGGCTGACACATCAGCCGGTGCCTTCTCCGACGCGTCAACGGCTGCAGCAGCCGGGGCGCCAGTAGCTGCCGCTTCAGCATTGGGCTTTACAAAACGTTCCACCTGCTTTGGTCCGAAAATCGGCCACTCCACAGTAAAATTCACAGCCTGCGCTTTCGTTTTTACTGCAGCGGTTTCTGCCTGTAGAGGCAGCGGAGTTTTCGCCGCAAAAGAAATAGGACCGCTTACGCCAAGAAGCCCCACGGCAATCCCCATTACAGGCATTGTTTTTTTCAAAGAAAAAAGGTTCATCTGGTATCGTCTCCTTTTCTATTCGCCTACGAGGTTAGTTGACGGGTTCGGGCCCAAGGATACAGCCCTAACGAAAAAAGCTCGATTCACCCCTGCAGCGCAAGTTACAAAAGAACAGCGCCTCGATATATCGTCCCCCGCACTTCAATTGAAATATAACGTCCCTGAAGTCTCGGCTCCTACCAAACTACCATACTGAAACATCTATAGAAACACCCAAAAACTGCAAATAAGCACAGCGAAATTAACGTTAAAAAAAATTCATATCCCTGCAAACGGGTTAACTGTGGGGCGCCACAATGTTTACACTGCGTAAACAATTCAAATAAACGAGGAATTTTTTAATGTTTCTTTCTCCCCATTCTCATCATACTTTAATATAAAATTAACTTGACAATGCCATTTCACTGCGCTTTTATGTACAAAAAAAAGCCTGCGGATTACACTTCCACTCTGATTTTGCAGGCTGTTAAACCACATATGCGCTATACCACAATATCTCTCGACATAAATCGACAACTGTTAACAATTATTTTACATCCCGCTAACTTGCGAAAAACATTCCTTCTCTATAATGAGACAAGTCAATTAAAGAAGGAGGTCAGCCTATGGGCATGGCAAAAAATAATATAGATATATCACAACCAGCCCGGATTGCTTCACCAAAAACCCAGTCCCGCCGGCTAGCCGTATGGAAAGAAACCGGCCTCGCCTACTTGTTCCTTGCTCCTTCTCTGGTTTTATTCAGCATCTTTCTATTCTATCCGCTGCTGAGAACCGTGTATCTTAGCCTGCATATTACGGATCCAAGGGGTAGAGTCGCGGCCTTTGTGGGAACGGACAATTTCAAGGAGTTGCTAGTTTCCGATAAATTTTGGACAAGTCTGCAAGTCACGGGTTTGTTTGCGTTATTCACAATCCCGCTCGGCATCGTGGCCTCGCTGTTATTGGCCTGGTTAACAGTAAACCGGCTGCGCGGCATAAAGGTGTTTCAATTTTTCTTTGCCCTCCCAATGGCCATTTCGGCCGGTACCGGCGCCGTAATCTGGATGGCGCTGTTCCATCCGACCGTAGGGATACTCAATTATTTTGTGCAATCGATCGGGCTCCATCCTGTTTCTTGGCTTGCCGACCCCGCATGGGCGCTGATTTCTGTCTCCATAATGACGATATGGATGAACCTGGGCTTCAATTATCTTGTACTGCTCAGCGGAATGCAGGGAATTTCCCAGGAAATTTACGAGAGCGCGAAAATAGACGGTTCTTCTCCGTACCATACTTTTCGCAAACTCACCCTGCCGCTGATCTCTCCGACCATATTTTTTGTGTCGATCGTATCCATCATCAACATACTGCAGACCTTCGGCCAGATTCATATTATGACCAAGGGAGGCCCGATCAATAGTACGCGAGTGCTCGTTTACGCGATTTATCAGGAAGCGTTCGTCAACTTCCAATTTGGTGCGGGCAGCGCCGCAGCCCTTATCCTGTTTGCCATCATTATGGTGCTGACGGTCATCCAGTTCACATTTTTCGAAAAGAAGGTACATTACCAATGATAACTAAACCGAAAGCAGCATTAATGTACGCTCTGCTCGTTTTACTGTCGCTGGTAGTCATGTTTCCTGTCCTGTATACTTTCTGGAGCGCGCTGCTGACCCCCGCGGAAGCTTCCAAGTACCCGCCGCCGCTCCTGCCCTCTTCCTTTTATATGGGAAATTTTATTGGTGTTCTGGCAGCCGTGCCGATCATCGATTTTATCAAGAACAGCTTTATTACCGCGGCGAGCATTACAATAGGACAGCTGATTACCGCCTCTTTGGCCGGTTACGCATTCGGGCTGCTGCAATTTAAAGGAAAAAAGCTGCTGTTCGCCCTGTTCCTCTCTACGATGATGGTTCCTTCGGAAGTCACGATGATTCCTAACTATTTAACCGTTAAAGCCTGGGGTTGGATGGATAGCTACGAGGGATTAACGGTGCCTTTCATGGCTACTGCCTTCGGCACCTTTCTTTTAAGGCAATTTTTCATGCAGCTTCCCAGGGAGCTGTTCGAAGCGGCCAAGATTGACGGCAGCGGCCAGATCAGAATTTATTTCTCCATTGCGCTTCCTTTGAGCAGGCCGGGTTTAGCCACCCTTGGCGTATATGCGTTCCTGCACGCCTGGAATCTGTATTTATGGCCCTTGCTCATCACAAACCGCGATACGATGAGAACGGTGCAAATAGGTATTTCCATGCTGCAGTGGGAAGAGTTCACTTCTTGGAACCTGGTGCTGGCCGGCGTCACGCTGGTGCTGCTCCCTTCCCTGATTCTGTTGATGCTTGGATTGAAACAGCTTGTACGAAGTATAAGCGCCGGAGCAGTAAAAGGATAGATATGTCCCTCTAGAAGGTTCATATATAAATTAAAACCAAGGAGAGAATCCGATGAAAAGCAGTTTTAGAAGTTTTTTTCTGGTTATAATGGCTGCATTGATGTTATTCAGCACCGCTTGTTCCAAAGGAAACACAGGTGATAACGCAGCAAGCCCTGCCCCAGCGGCTAAGGAAAGTCAGCCGGTTAAAGTCGTATGGTGGCACTCGATGGGCGGAGAGCTCACTAAAGCGGTGGACAAGCTTGTTGCGGATTTTAACGCGTCTCACAAGGATATTAAAGTAGAAGCGATTTACCAGGGAAACTATGACGAGAGCCTGAACAAAATGAAAGCCTCTATGGATTCCAAGAGCGGACCGTCCCTGATCCAGGTTTACGAAATCGGCAGCCGCTTTATGATCGACTCCAAGGCTATCACTCCGATGCAGAAGTTTATTGACGCCGATAAATTCGACGTTTCCCAATTGGAAGAGAACATTCTGGGCTACTATACACTCGACGGCAAGCTGAACTCGATGCCGTTCAACACTTCCAACCCGGTTCTTTATTACAACAAAGACATGTTCAAAGCGGCGGGCCTGGATCCTGAGAAGCCTCCTGTAACTTACGAAGAAGTGGCTGATGCCGCGAAAAAGCTGACTAAAGACGGAAAATATGGCGCTTCCTTCGCCCTTTACAGCTGGTTTATGGAGCAGTTCTTCGCAAACCAGGGCGCGGAGCTCCTGAACAACGGAAACGGAAGAACGGCCCCTGCTACGGAGTCTCTTGTTAACGCAGAAGCTGGCGTTAAGACTCTGACTTGGCTGAAGAGTATGGTCGACGACAAGTCGGCATTAAATCTCGGCCGTAAAACCGACGATACGAAAAAAGCTTTCACTGCAGGCCAGGTGGCTATGACGCTTGATTCCACGGCTTCCTTGAAAGGAATTGTAAGCTCGGTCGGAGACAAGTTCCAAGTCGGCACCGCGTTCCTTCCAAAGCCGCAAGGGGCTAAGGATGGCGGAGTGATCGTAGGCGGCGCTTCCCTGTATATCTTGAACAACCGTCCCGAGGCGGAGCAAAAGGCCGCGTGGGAATTTATCAAATATCTCGTTGCTCCGGAACAGCAAGCTTATTGGCACATCAATTCAGGATATTTCCCGATCACAAAGAAAGCTTATGATCAGCCGAGCGTAAAAGAAAATATGACGAAATACCCGCAGTTTAAAACTGCTGTCGACCAGCTTCACAGCACCAAGCTGAACAAAGCTACCCAAGGCGCTGTAATGGGCGTATTCCCGGAAGCAAGACAAATCACGGAGACGGCGATGGAAGAGGCGGTCAACGGCAAGAAACAGCCTAAAGAGGCACTCGACGCCGCAGCCAAGGAAATTACTAGCAAAATCGCGACTTACAACAAAACCGTCAAGCAATAACTGTCAATCCAGTTGCACTGATTTCCCCCGATTATCCCCTTGTAACAGCAAAGAGCAGAGGCGCCCGCCTCTGCTCTTTGTTTGTATATTTGCTATATTATATGTGGATAGGATGCCCCAAAGTCACGTCAGCCGCTTCCATCACGATCTCTCCCAGTGTCGGGTGAGCATGGATGGTCATCGCAATGTCTTCCACCGTAGTGCCCATCTCAATCGCGAGGCCCAATTCGGCAATGAGGTTGGATGCTTCATGCCCTACGATTTGAGCGCCAAGCACCAGGCCGGTTTCTTTATCGGCTACAAGCTTGACAAAGCCGTCTGTCGCGTTCACGGACAAGGCGCGTCCGTTAGCCGCATAAGGGAATTTACCGGCTTGTACGGTGTATCCTGCCGCTTTCGCTTCGGTTTCGTTCAAACCGACGCTGGCGATTTCCGGATCGGAGAACACAACTGCCGGAATCGCTTTGTAATCGATTTGGCTGGCCATCCCTGCAATGACTTCCGCCGCTACTTTGCCTTCGTAAGAAGCCTTATGCGCGAGTGCAGGGCCTGCTACGATGTCGCCGATCGCATAGATATGCGGTATGTTGGTTTGGCATTTCTCGTTGATCTTGATCAAGCCTCTCTCGGCCATCTCGATATTGATCAGGTCGAGCCCCAGCTCTCCGTCGGTGTTCGGACGGCGTCCCACAGTAACCAGGACATAATCTGCAGTTACTTTCTTCTCTTCGTCTTTCACGGTAAACGTTACAGTTACGTCTTTCTCCGTCGCTTCGGAGGATTTGGCCATAGCTTCGGTAAACACCTCTACGCCGGCTTTATCCAGATTCTTGGCGACCAATTTGGACATTTCCTTCTCGAATCCCGGCAGGATTGTGTCCGAGCCTTCCAGAACGGTCACTTTCGTTCCGAACTTCGCAAACGTCTGGCCAAGCTCGATCCCGATATAACCGCCGCCGATAACTACCATGCTCTTCGGAATTTCACTCAGAGAAAGCGCCTCGGTGGAGGACAGGATTCTCTTGCCGAACGGGAACGGCTTAAGCTCAATCGGACGGGAACCGGTAGCGATAATGCAGTGCTGGAAACGGTAGCGCGGAGATTCCTGCTCATTGAACAAACGCGCTTCATGCTCATTGATAAACATCGCTTCGCCGCGGAACACCTGGATCTTGTGCTTCTTGAACAGCATGCCGACACCGCCGGTCAGCTGTTTGACGATTTTGCCTTTCCACTCCTGGGTTTTGGCAAAATCGATTTTGATATTATCCGCGGAAATCCCTTGAGAGGAAGAATGAGTCATCGTTTCATAATTGTGTGCAGCCGAGATCAAAGCTTTGGAGGGGATACATCCCACGTTAAGGCATACCCCGCCGAGTTCGTTTTTCTCTACCACCATTACACTCTTGCCAAGCTGGGCGGCGCGGATGGCGGCCACATAGCCGCCGGGTCCGGCACCGATAACCAGTACGTCAATATCTATAGAAGCGTCTCCTACTACCATAGTCTTATACCTCCATTACTAACAGCTCTGGGTCGGCCAGCAGCTGCTTGATGTAGTTCATGAAGTTTTGCGCCGTAGCACCGTCGATGATGCGGTGGTCAAAGCTTAGGGACAGCGCCATTACAGGCGCGGCAACGATCTCGCCGTTTCTTACTACCGGTTTCTCGGAAATGCGGCCGGTACCCAAGATCGCCACCTCAGGGAAGTTGATGACCGGAGTAAAGAACATGCCGCCGGCGGAACCGATGTTGGTGATGGAAATCGTGCTGCCTCTCATCTCTTGAGGGGCCAATTTGCCCTCGCGTCCGCGGGAAGCAAGGTCGCGGATTTCATTCGCGATCATCCAGATGTTTTTGCGGTCGGCGTCGGCTACGACAGGAACGATCAATCCGTTGTCCGTGTCGGTTGCGATTCCGATGTTGTAATACTTTTTGTAGACAATCTCGTTAGCCTGTTCGTCGATCATTGCGTTCATGACCGGGAACTGGCGGCAGGCCGCTACCAAAGCTTTGACAATGAAAGGGAGATAAGTAAGCTTTACGCCTTTTTTCTCAGCGGTCGGCTTGGCTTTCGTACGAAGCGCGACCAGCTGCGTTACATCGACCTCATCCATGATCGTCACGTGAGGAGCGGTGTATACCGATTTCACCATCGCATTGGCAATTACTTTGCGGATTCCTTTGAACGCTACACGTTCTTCCGCACGGTCGCCAGCTGCAGGAGCCGGAGCCGCGGCCGCAGGAGCTGCAGCCGTTTCAGCCGCTTCGGGTGCGGCGGCCGATTGACCAGGGGTGAACCCGGTGATGTCTTCCCTCGTAATGCGGCCGTTTTTGCCGGTGCCGTTAAGTTGCGATAAATCCACGCCCTTTTCTCTCGCAAACTTGCGCACACTCGGGGTGGCCAGCACTTCTTTGGCATTGGCTGCGGGAGCCTCTTGCCCCTTGCCCGGCGCTGGAGCTGCCGCGGCAGGAGGAGCAGCAGCGGCGCCTTCTTTGCCTGCTGCTTCAGGCTTCTCTTCCGCTGAGCCTTGGGCTTGAGCCGCCGTAGTATCGGAACCGCCCGCAGCCGGCCCTTCGCTTCCTTCTATTTCGCCTTCGACTTCAATGACCGCCACCAGCTCGTCGACATGGCACACCTGGCCCTCTTTCACTTTGACTTCCTTCACGGTGCCTTCTACCGGACAAGGGACTTCTACGACCGCTTTATCGTTCTGAACCTCCATCAGGATACTCTCGTCATTCACTTTGTCGCCCGGTTTAATGAGCAGCTTTACGATTTCGCCTTCATGTATCCCTTCGCCAAGTTCAGGAAACTTGTACTGAAACATACCCACGAGTCATGACCTCCTAAGGCTTACGGTTAATTTAGTGTCTAAACTTCGCTTATTAAAATTCCATCACTTTCTTCACGCCGGCCATCACTCTTGCGGGGTTTGGAAGCCACGCGTCCTCGATCATGGCATAAGGATATACAGTGTCCGGGCCGGCTACGCGCAGAACGGGAGCTTCCAAATGAAGAATCGCTTTCTCATTGATTTGGGCTATCACTTCTGCCGCAGCTCCGGAAGTCTTCTGTGCCTCCTGAACTACAATAGCGCGATTCGTTTTCTTGATGGATTCCACAAGTGTATCGATGTCCAGAGGGATCAAGGTGCGCAAATCGATCACTTCCGCACTGATGCCTTCCTTCTCCAGCTCTTCGGCCGCTTTCAAGGAAGTGTGCACCATGGCGCCGTAGCTGATGATGGTGACGTCCTTGCCTTCCTTCACTACACTGGCTTTGCCGATCGGCACAGTGTACTCTCCTTCCGGAACTTCCGCGCGGAAAGAACGGTACAGATTAAGATGCTCCATGAAGAATACAGGGTCGTTGTCCCGGATCGCGGAGATCAATAACCCTTTCGCGTCGTAGGGGTTCGAAGGGATCACTACTTTAATACCCGGAGTTTGCATGAGCAAACCTTCCAGGGAGTCCGTATGCAGCTCCGCAGCCTTTACCCCGCCGCCAAACGGGGTTCGGAACACGATCGGAGCGTTGTACCGGCCTCCGGAACGGTAGCGCATGCGGGCCGCTTGAACCGCGATCTGGTCCAGGGCTTCAAAAATAAACCCGACAAACTGGATTTCCGCTACGGGGCGGAAGCCCTGTATGCCCATTCCCACGGCCAGTCCGCCGATTGCAGACTCGGCCAGCGGAGTATCGAACACCCTGTCTTCGCCAAATTCGTTCTGCAAACCTTCGGTGGCGCGGAACACGCCCCCCACTTTACCTACGTCTTCGCCGAACAGCAGCACGCTCGGATCACGTTGCAGTTCCACGCGCATTGCGTCTTTTATCGCTTGAATCATAGTCATTTGTGCCATGACGGTTGTTTTCCTCCTTATATAAACGGTGCTCGGGATTAGCAGCTCTGTACCGGGCCTGGCAGGCCCACCGGATGCTTGGCTTAATTAAGCGAAGTCCGCTTTCTGTTCTTCCAGGTATTTCGGTGTTTCCTCGTACATCGAATCGATCAGGCCGGCAACCGTCATTTTCTCTGTTTGTTCGGCTTTCTTGATGTTCTCGGCCACCCATGCTTTAGCTTCGTCTCTCCAGGCGTTCTCCTGCTCTTCCGTAACCAGGCCTTTATTGGTTAAGAAAGCGCGGAAGCGGGTAATCGGATCTTTGGGCTCCCATTCGCCCTCTTCGTCTTTCGTTCTGTATTTGGTAGTGTCGTCCGCCATGGAATGCGGCCTGAAGCGGTACGTAAGAGCCTCGATCAGCGTCGCCCCTCCGCCGTTTCTTGCATGCTCCGCGGCTTCCTGCACCGCTTTGACCACGGCCAGAACGTCCATGCCGTCTACTTGGACTCCACGGATCCCCGCCGCCAAAGCCTTGTGGGCAATGGATTGGGCGCCTGTCTGTTTGGCAAAAGGAGTCGTGATCGCGTAACCGTTGTTCTGTACAAAATAAATGGCGGGCAGCTTGAATGCGCCGGCAAAGTTCAAGCCTTCGTAGAAATCTCCTTCGGAGCTTCCGCCGTCACCCGTATAAGTGATCGCTACGCGCTTCTCGTTCCTTTTCTTGAAAGCCATTGCTACGCCGGTCGCATGAAGGATCTGCGCACCGATGATGATTTGCGGCATGAGAACATGGACATCTTGGGGAATTTGCCCTCCGTGCTGATGCCCTCTTGAATAAAGGAACGCTTGATATAAAGGAAGCCCGTGCCATACGATCTGCGGCATGTCGCGGTATCCGGGGCAGATGAAATCGTCTTTGTTAAGCGCGAACTCACTGCCCACCATGGAAGCTTCCTGCCCGGAGACCGGAGCATAAAAGCCGAGACGCCCTTGGCGTCCCAAATTGACGGCGCGCTCATCCCACACCCGGGTGTACACCATTCTTTTCATAACCTCGACCAGCTGCTCGTCTGTTAGCTCAGGCATCGCTTCTTTATTGATAACCGAACCGTCGGGCGCGAGAACCGACAGCGCTTCGACATTCTCTGAACTGACTTCGTAACGTGGCTTGCTCATCCAATTCACCTCATTATTGATTTTCATACCCACATTCATTTTCTTCTGTTATAGTGATATTATAAACCTGTTTTTTTAAAAAGTACACCATTTCGTTGAATAACCATGACTAATTTTGCAACATCATATATAACAGATGCAAAAATGATATAGTACAGAAACCGTATTTTTAGCCCGCTATTATAATACACCTGCTAAAAATACCCAAATATCACAATACTCAAACAGGAGAAGATGCCGCTATGGATTCCAAATATTATAAAAGGACAATCGTGAAGGAAGACCTTCATTCGACCTTTCTCGAGGAGCGGCGCTCCCTTCGCGTCTATTTGCCGCCCGGGTATAGCGAGCTGCTTACTTATCCTGTCATTTACTGCCAAGACGGAGAGCAGTTTTTTAACTTCGGGCGGATCGCGACTTTAATGACCCAGCTCGTCCTGGACGAAGACCGGGAACCCGCCATTATTGTAGGGGCAGACGTCAACATGGCAACCCGTACCTCCGAGTATTCTCCGGATGGGGAGCGGTTCCGCAGCTACTGCCGCTTCTTCGCGGAAGAGATGCTTCCTTTTATCGAGAACAAATACGCCGTACGCCGGGACAAGGGGCAACGGATTTTGGCCGGGGATTCCTTGGGCGGCACTGTTTCGCTCCATCTCGCCTTAGATTATCGTGACCTATTTTGCCAAGTAATATCCTTATCCGGGGCTTTTTATGGAAATACCCGGGAGCGGCTTGCACAAGAAACCGATTTATCCTGGCTGAAGATGTACATGCTGATCGGGCTGCAGGAAACGGAGGTGAAAACGGAGAGGGGAACGCACGATTTCCTTGAACATAACCGGTTGACCAAACCGCTGTTGGAGGAAAAAGGAGCCAGAGTGTGCTATCTGGAGCGGGATGGGGTGCACCTTTGGGGATTCTGGCAGAAGGAGCTTCCGGAAGCTTTGCGTTACTTCGGCGAATAAGCGTTAATTTTCTACTGTGGCCCCCGTTTTCCGATTTGGTAAAATTTAGTTGTCCCCTATGGAGTGCAATCGAGAAGAAACCGCCCGGGGAGAAAGAGGGAACGCGACGGGATGAGGGGGATGTACATTACAAAGTGCGCGGCAAGCTGACCAAAGAGGAAATCCTTAAAGTAGCGGACTCTTTATGTGGATATGCCGTAGCGGGAATGAAGCGTATCGATCATTTGATTGATTTCTGCCTGGGCGAGCAGGTCCGTCAAAGCCCATGGCTCAATAGTGGATATCCGCCCTAGAACCTGAAGCACAGCCTCCGTGAATTGCTCGGAGCTAAAGGTCCCCGCAAGCTCGGACAAGCTCGCCATACTGTATGGGGTAACCAGCGGATAGTCCGCTGCCCCGGCCCCGCCGGAGGCGATGGCATAGAACTGCCGAGCCAGCTCGGCTTTGTCGGCTCCGATCCCCTCAACGACCACAAACGCCTGCACGATCAGGCCATTCAGGTGCCGCCTTTGAGCGATGCCGCAGAATTTGCGCCCCTGCACGCTCAAGTCAAAATCCCCCGGGCAGTAAGAGCCTTGAATTTCACCCTTGTCCACTACAATTCCGGAAAGCTGCAGAGCGTCCCTCACCAGTCCGTACATCCGTTCAAAATCTTTCCGGTGTGCGACGTCCCCTTGAATTTTGGGCAGAATGAGCGACACGTTAACCACACCGAGATCCAGCGGCACGGCGGCCCCGCCGGAGTTTCGTACAGCTGCCTGGTAGCCTTGGGCCTCAAGCCACTTCTGCGCCTCCGCAGCTTTAGGCAGCCGGCTGTCCCGCAGGCCCATCACCAGAGCGCGCGGGTGCCTCCATAAATGAACGACCGGAGGAAATCCTCCGGCAACCTTTCTGCATAACAGCTCTTCCACAGCAAAGGGAAGCAGTACGGGAAAAGGCTCCGTATGCCCGCTGCGGTCGAGGAGTACAATCCGCTCGGGCCGGTTGAACAATGATTGCGACATAATAATCCTCTCTCTCGCATAAAAATGGTATTTCCCATTCTAACGCTATCGCTATGAGGAGACAAGGGCTCTACTTGAATTTCACCTTGTCCGCGTTTTTCATGACGGCCTCCAGCTGTTTTTTCATGCTTCCCAGATCCTTGAACATCTGCTGCAATTTTTTATTTCCCGCCACAAAATCGATTCCTTCTTTCAGCATTCTTGCTTTCATGGACATCTTCCGCCTTTCTTTTTGCTTTTACCATACAATATGCAATGCGGAGAAACCATGCACCACCTCGCTCGGCGGACTGCGCCCCATTCCGCTACGACAGGCTTCGCTGTTTGCCCGATTGCTCCAGAATATCCATCACCTCTTTGAAAAGGGCGGTGGATTGACCGCTTTGTCCAGGCTGCACATTTTTCACAAGCACCGCTACGGCATATTTTGGCGCCTTGACCGGCCCGTAGCCCACAAACCATTGATGGGTCGCAGACCGGGCTTCATCCTTGACTTCCGCGGTTCCGGATTTACCTGCCAGCTCCCATTTCGCGTGCAGCAGCTCCCTGCCTGTCCCTTTTTTTACGACGAGCTCCATCATATTCAGCAGTTCCTCGGCCGTTTTAGCGGATATTGACTTCTTTTCTGAAAATAAAGCCTTTACCGGAAAATCCGCCTCCGTCCGTCCATTGGCAAATTGAATTTCGCTGACCACCCTGGGAGAGAGCACCGTCCCTTTATGCAGCAGGGTAACGATCAGATTCGCCGCCTGCAGAGGTGTAATCTGCACATCCCGCTGGCCTATCGCCGTCTGCACCCGCACTCCGTCATCGTTGCGGGAGGTGCCCTGGGAGAAAAGCTGCCCTCCTTCTTCATTGTCCAGCTGCGCAAAATGCTTATACGGCCCAACGGACCCAGTCCAACCGACAGGATCCATAAGCCCAAGCTTACGGGCATATTGCTCGACTTCATCGGATGTCAGCCTTTCCATCACTTTGGCAAAAGTTATATTGCAGGATTCCGCAAAAGCTTGTTCAAAATCGATGACGCCATGCCCCTCTTTCTTCCAGCAGGTAAATCCGTATTTGCCGAGCGCTCCTTCACAGTCAAACGTTTCATGCGGGCCAACGACCCCTTTTTCCAATGCGGCCGCAGCGATCAATGTCTTGTAAACCGACCCGGGGGCCGCTGCTTTGATCGCCCTGTTGCCCCAATCCCCGCTCTGCAAATCGATATGCGCCGGATCGTACCCGGGCCTGCTCGCCATAGCTGCGACATCGGCGCTGTCGGCGTTCAGCACGACTACAGCTGCTTCCTTAATATGAAGGCGATCCATTGCCGACTCGATTTTCTGCTGTACCGGCAGATCCAGCGTGGTCATAATTTTGAGGGGATAATACACGGGATCCGGTGCGATGATTCGCGCTTCCAAACCGGGCAGCGGCCTTTCCTTTGCGTCTGTAAAATAGGACAAGGACGTTTCCCCGATGCCCATCAGCCATGGTTGAAACGTCCTCTCAAGCCCCGCGCTGCCGATTTCGCTGTTGACGGACAGTTTGCCCTGCTGAATGAACCGGGAATATTGTCCCGCCACCCGTTCCGGATCCTGGCTCGTAAAGCCGAGCAGATGTCTTGCCGTGGAATCCTGCCTGATCCTGGTTTTATATTCCGCTACCTTAAGCTGCGGCAAAGCCAGCCTGTTAATCAGCGCCGACTGCTGCGGCGACAACGCAATTGGCCGGCTCGAATCCGCGTCCTTCCAAATTGCGGGCTTTTTGATCCCGTTTATAAAAACGTCCACACTGTGCTGATCCGTGTTCAGAATGTCGGCCAAAGCACGAATCTGCTGTAGATTTCCCCGGAAATCCTTGGCCGGAAAAGCCGGCTTTACCGGGAAAACGATCAGCACCTGCCTGGACTCACCGGTGAGCGGCATGCCATTCCTGTCATAAAAATCGCCTCTCCCCGTGTTGAGCACGATCCCTTTTTGCCTCTGGTATACGGAATTTTGGGCAAGGTCCACCTTATGGCTGGAAAAACTTCGCGGGCTGATCAACTGAATCCAGAACAGCCTGCCTAAAATAAGCGCAAATGCGGTTGTTAAAGCCAGCCAGCTCAGAAAAAGCCTTCTTTTGTCCAAAGCGCCCTCCACCTTGTCTTGTGTGTTAATACCATTATGAGCATCGGACCTCAGGGACAAACTTGGCGAAAAGAAAAAACGCCTGGCGGCGTCCTTTAGATCTTTGCAGTAAACCAAGCTATTTGCGCGTAAGGAAGAAAAGGGTATGGGGTTCCAGCCGCTGCTGGTTGGCCTTCAGCCACCGTTGATTTGGGGTTCCTCGATCAGGCTAAGCGGCGGGAACACGACACCAAAGGAGGAACGTGAACTTTCCACCCCATACCCTTTTTTAGATCTGCTCCAAAATGTCTTCCCGTTTCCCGGACATTTCCCGGAATAGACTGAATGTCAGGCGGGGAGCATGAAATCTGTACTAGCCTTTCATTGGATGCCCGAGACTCCGCTATCGTCGCATGCGCTGCACACTAGAGTTTAAATCTCATCAATGAATCGGAAAGGCCGTTGGACAGGCTCTCCAGCTTATGCGACAAGTCCACCAGGTTCTGGGAGACGCTCAGCTGCTCCGAGCTTAAGGAGGCCACTTCTTCAGAGGTCGCGGAGGACTGCTGCGCTACAGCGCTGACATTGGTCATCGCTTCAGACAAGACAACCTGTGCGCGACCGAGCTCGTTGATGGATTCCGTCACGTCGACAAGCTGCTCCGAGAAACCGTTCATCTGCCGCTTCACCTGGGCGAAGATCGCATCCGTCTCTTTCACTGAAACAATCTGCTCCTGAAAGATCGGATACGCAGCGGAGAGCACCTTTACCGTTTCATCAATCTCGCCTTGAATCGTTTCCGTGATCTCTGCTACAACGGCTATGGACTGCCGGGATTGATCGGCCAGCTTGCGGATTTCATCAGCAACCACCATAAATCCTTTCCCTGCGGCACCCGCCCGGGCAGCTTCAATCGTAGCGTTAAGCGATAAAATATTGGTCTGCTTCACTACATCATTCAACAGCTCAAGAATTTGGCGGATTGACCGGGTGCTTTCTTTCAGGTGATTGACTTTTTCCGCCATCGATCGGATCATTTGTTCCGTTGCGTTAGTTTTACTCGTCAATTCCGCCATATAATCGGCACCCTGCTGGCTCGATTCCTGCACTTGCGCAGCTGCGGCCCTCATTTGATCGTTAGCGCTGACGACACCTTGGGTTTTTTGCCCTATATGGCCGGTCAGTTCGTTCCCTTTCTCTGATTCCACCGCCAGGCTTGAGGCACCCGACGCAATCTCTTCCGTGGCAACCGCGATCTCCCTCGCGGAAAGCGCTGTTTTCTTGGACGCCTCCGTAAGTTCGCCCGCTGTGTGCAGCACATCTGCCGCGGATTGGTTCGTTTGCTTGACGAGGCTCGTGATTCTCTCCATCATCTCGTTAAAGCCGGCGCCGAGCATCCCGATCTCATCCCGGCTTTTAAAATTTGTCCTTACCTGCAGGTCCCCTTCCGCTCCTCTTTGCATCAGCCGCTCCATCAATTTCAGCGGTCCTCCGATGGAACGGGCGATCGCATATCCGATCAGTGCCGCGATTACAGCGGCAACGGCGGCGATTCCCAACGTCCAGTTCAATATTTTCCTGGTGTCTTTCACCAGAAACTCTACCGGAATCGCACCGAGCAAATACCATCCGGTATAGGCGGATTTGTAGAATACAAGTTTGGATTTTTTATCAGCGGACAGCAGTGAGCCGCTCGTCAGGCTATCGTTTTTGTAAGCGTCAGGCATCGGATTTTTAGAGGCGGAGCCGGGCACGCTGTGATCCGTGCTGTAGATTACCTTGCTGTCCGCAGTGACAATGCTCGCCTCGCTTCCCGCTCCAAGGCCGATTTTATCCGCGTCTTTGCCGATCACATCCAGGTTGAGTTCTATTAACATAACCGCGCTGACCGCATTTGTGTTCAAATTTTTGATCAATCGTCCTACGGCAAAGGCGGGCATGCTGTTCGAATACCCTTTCTCTCTGCTCTCCAGCCATGTTGCCTTGCCGCCGCTGTCAACAATTTTCTTAAACCACTCATCTTTGTTTTGGGAAAATTCGTTTCCACTGCCGGAATAAATCTCCTGACCGTTCGGACTGAGCAGATGGATCGCTTTAATCCCTTTGCTTGTAAACATAAACGAGTTCAGCCTGTCTGAAATTTTTTGGCGCATTTGCACCGTTTCATACAAGCTCTTGTCCCCGGTCTGAAGCTGCTGCAGCTGCTGCTGAAGTTCGGCGTCCAGCATGATCTGCATCGAAATATCTTCATATACGCCGTAAATGTAATCGATTTTTTCTCCGGCTTGGGTAATTGTTCCGATAGACGCTTCCGAAACTTTGTTTTCCACCACGGTTCTTGAGATTTCATAAGAAATAAGGCCTGCGGCAAACACAAAGACAAGGATGCTCACGAAAAAAATAAAAAACAATTTCATGCCTACCGATTTCATCGGGTTCTGGAAGCGCCTTCTTTTCACGTCGAAAGCCTCGTTTTCTTTATTTCCCTCCCCCTCCGTTTGCACTGTTTGGCCTCCTCGGGCCGACCTGATCTTCGCTGCTTTCATTTTCTCTGTGACTGAAGCAAGGATGTTTTTCATAAGGGACCACCCACCTGACCTGATAGAATGTAGCAAACCTCTTTAACCTAGTAAAAAATACCTATACTACAATGTTTTCGGTTTTAGCCATGTTAATTGTTAGAGCAAAAACAAAAAAAAAAAGAAACAGCTACAATCATCGTAGTGTTTCTTCTTCGTCAAAGCCGGTTTATTTCGACCTGCCGCTCTTTTTGCGCATCATATCCATCGCTTGGACAGGCCCGGCCGTTTGCATGCGGATTTTCTGCATAGGATGGCGGGCCGCATCGAGTTCAGTGCCTTCTTCATCATAAATTTTTCCTACCTTTTGCTTGAAAAAGGTTCCTCCCGGACCGAAAAATTCAACTTCCTGGCCCGGTTTATAATGGTTCCTCTGCTGGATCAGGGCCATGCCGGCCGCTGCGTCATAATCAAGCACCAAGCCCGCAAAATCGTACCCGGGACCTTCCTCATCAGGACTGAAGATCTGGTCCTCCTGATCTGGAACATCCCAATAGAAACCGGGATTCGTAGGACGATTGGCCGCCTTGTTGATCTCATCGACCCATTCCTGCTTTAGTTCGTAATTCTCAGGATCGGCAAAATACGAGTCAATCGCCTGCCGATAGACGTTCACTACCGTAGCGACATAGTGAATGCTCTTCATCCGCCCCTCGATCTTGAAGGAATCCACCCCGGATTGAACCAGCTCGGGAATATGCTGGATCATGCACATATCTTTGGAGCCCATAGAGAACTGGTCGTCCTCCTCCTGGAACAGAGGAACTTCCTTCATGCCGATGCGGAAATCTTTCAGCACGCGGTCTTCAGCGGCTTCCTCTGCGGAAACGATGGCATCCACATCCACTTTGCCGTCCTCGAACAGATCGTACTTCCAGCGGCATGACTGGCAGCAGCCGCCGCGGTTCGAGTCCCGGTCCGTAAAATGGTTCGAAAGCACGCACCGTCCAGAATAGGAGCTGCACATCGCCCCGTGGATGAAGGTTTCGATCTCGATATCGACATGGCTCTTGATTTCGAGAATATCCTTCATGCTGACTTCACGCGCCAGAACGACACGGTCAACGCCTTCTTCCTTCCAGAACTGTACGGCCTGCCAGTTCATGACGGACTGCTGGGTGCTCAGATGCACCTCCAGCTTCGGTGCGGCGCGTTTGCAGATTTCGATAATCGCCGGGTCGGCTACGATGATCGCGGCGATGCCGGCATCCTCCAAGCCGCGCAGATATTCCTCAATCCCCTCGATATCCTCATTGTGGGCGTAAATGTTAGCCGCTACGAACACCTTGGCTCCGTAACGTTTGGCGAATTCGACACCTTCGCGCATTTCCTCAAAGGAAAAGTTATCCGCATTAGAACGCAGACCGTACTTTTGACCGCCGATATAGACTGCATCCGCGCCGTAATGCACGGCGAATTTCAATTTTTCCAGGCTTCCCGCGGGAGCAAGCAGCTCGGGCTTTTCCAACCGGACCCTTTTGCCGAGTCCTCTTGGCATCACTTGCGTTGCCATAAATGATTCCCCTCCTTAATACACTTGTTCTTTATAGAAAAATCCGTAGGTTAACTCGCGGTCAGGATTCTGCAGCTTGCGGATGTCTTCCAGCCATTCTTCTTGAAAAGGCCGGCCTTCAGCGGCAGCGTCAATCGCTTTGCGGTAGCTTCGGACCACCGTTTCGTTATATGCAGCCGGCTTGAGCAGGCTTTCGATCTTTAAAGAATCTATCCCTGCCTGGATGAACTCGTCCAGAGTATCCAACATGCAAATATCTTCGGAGCTCATAATATGAGTGCCATTGGCATCCTCGTAGACCGGGTACTGCTCATCCTGTCTTTCCGTCTCCACCAGGTACATTCCCCGCTGAATCCCCGTTTCTTCCTTATCGGTATCCTTCCCCTGGTGCTTCATATAGTTTGCCACCAACGACCGTTTGGAATGATATATATTTGTCATGCCGTGCACCTGCACCTGCACTTCTATCTTGACCTGGCCCTTCACTTCAATGACCTGTTCCATATTGAGCTCTCTGGCCAACACGACGCGGCTTGCCCCTTTTTTTGCCCAGTAATTGGCTGTAGCATAGTTCGTCGAGGTCATCTCCGTATTCCAGTGGAGCTTCAACGAAGGAGCATGCTGCCTGCAGACGATCAGCACTGAGGGATCCCCGAAGACCGCTGCGTCCGCGCCTGAAGCGTTAATAGCCTCCAAATAGGCCGGCAGCTCGCCCAGCACCTCATTCTCCATAATGTTGTTTACCTGGACGTAAACCTTGGCGCCCTTGCTGTGGGCATTATCAACGACCTGCTTCATCTGTTCCAGCTTGATTTCACCGGGCAGACGCATGCCGAATTTCTGTTCGCCAACCAGGATGGCAGTCGCTCCCGCATCGATATATCTTGACGCTTCCTCCGGCGTTCCCGCCGGGATTAAAAGCTCCGGTACCGTAAACATTCCTTCACCCTCTGTTTTAGTTGATCATTGCGGAGCTTATTATTGCACAGCGCTTGCCGCACCGCCGGACATATGGCCGCTTCCCGCATCCGGCGGCTTCCTGGCTTGGGCCGTTTTCTTGCTTTCTTCAATGTTCTTTAAATGCTGCTCATACGTTTCCGCAAAAAAGTGTCCGGCCGAGCCGTCCTTTTTCGTTACATAATACAAATAATTTGTGCCTGCCGGATACAGGGCCGCCTTGATGGATTCAATGCCTGGGCTCGCAATGGGGCCTGGCGGAAGTCCAATATTCAGGTAGGTATTGTACGGGCCTTCCAGCAGCAAATCTTTCTCCATCAACCGTTCCTTTGGCTTGTCGAGCATATATTGAACCGTCGCGTCGATCTGCAGCTTCATATTTTTATTGATACGATTGTAAATGACGCTTGCCACCAAGGGCCTTTCCTCGTCGCGGACGACTTCTTTTTCAATCAATGAGGCCAAAGTAAGGATTTGGTGGAGAGTCAAGTTTTTGGACTTCATCTGGTCTTCCCAGCCTGCGGGCAGCGCAGCCAGCTTTTTGTCCGTTTCCTGCAGCATCCGCTCGATCATGTCGCTTTCCGAGGCACCTTTTCTGAATTCATACGTAGACGGAAAAAGATAGCCCTCCAACCGGTGTTTCAGAGCCGGCAGCTCCGGTATTTGCTTGTAAGCCGCCGCTTGAAAGTCGCGGCCGCTCTGCGCTTTATCCAAAAAAACGGCCGGATTCCCCAATCCGGATTCCTTGAGCTTCTCGGATATTTGAACCGCGTTATAGCCTTCCGGCACGGTAAATCGGCTGCCTTTGGCGGTCTCTCCCTGATTTAATTTCCTGATAATCTCCTGAGGGGTAACGCCGGGCTTCATCGCATATTCCCCAGCCTGAAACCTGCCGCCCTCCTGCTTCCATCTCAAATAGCAAGTAAAAATCCGGGCGCTGCGGATCAGCCCATTTTGCTCCAATGTTTTGGCAATTCGTGCGGGATCCGACCCCGGTTCGACCGTGAATTGCACTTCCTTGCCGGATGAAGCAGGCGGGCGGAACTGGGAATAGCCATATGCCGCCAATCCCCCTGCACAGGCAGCCAGTACGGTGAAGATTACAAGAACGGCACGGAGATAGGCTCTCCCGCCGCGGTAAGGTCCCTTTTGCATAGTTGCCACGGTATCCTCCTTGCTTGCTGAGTCTGAACCCGGATGCTGTCCGGCAAAAAGGCAAAAACCCCACAAAGAAACGTGGAGCGTCGAAGCTTATTGCAGACTGTAACAAAAAGGGCGAACCGCAGTCCGCCCCATGGTTGTAAGCTTCACTTATTTCTCGGGAAAAGTCATCTCGTCGTAAATCTCGGAAACGGTCTCCCATTCGTCATCGTCCTCGATTGTTTCCAGCCCGATCTCGCCATCGATTTGATGCATGCGGAAGAGAGCGACTTCGTCGTCTTTCTTTAATTGCTCGGATTGCAGAACCGCGTAGCCCTGCCCTTCCAAGATGAACTCCTTCAGAATCCTGTAAACGACGGACTCATCCTGTTCATCATAAAGAATGATATCATCTCCGAACTCTTTACGCAATAGATCGGTCTCTTTCACGTTTTTTAACAGTTCGCTCATCATCGCTCCTCAGGCCTCTTCTTCATCCGCTTCCGCCATCAGCGTATTGAAGGTTTCTTCCACGATCTGCCACTCTTCTTCGTCGTCGATCGTATAGAGCTTCAAATCTTCTCCGCCTTCGTCTTCCTCGTAGCGAAACGCATATACTTCATCGGATTCTTCATCCTCATCCACAGGGACAACCATCATGTATTTCTTGTCGCTACCATCCACCTCGAACTTCATGATGACTTCGAATTCTTCCTCGTTGCCTTCCTCATCGGGAATGTAAATCAGCTCTGGCTCTTCGAATTCTTGGATTTCATTCTGCGATTCGTTTTGTTTGGTCATTGTCCCTTTCACCTCTTCTGATTGGAATCTAAAAATCCTTGAAGGATAATGGCGGCGGCCATCTTGTCGATGACTTGCTTGCGCTTCTTGCGGCTGACATCGGCTTCGATCAACGTACGCTGGGCGGCAACCGTGGTGAGCCTCTCATCCCATAAATGAACCGGTAAATGCAGTGTTTCCTTTAACAGGTCCGCGTATTCCTTGCAAATTTCCCCACGCGGACCGATGGTTCCATTCATGTTCTTCGGCAGGCCGACTACAATTTCCGTAACCTCATATTGCTTGATGATCTCCCGCAATCTGTCCAAATCCTGATCCGGCGACTTTCGCCGAATCGTCTCCAGCCCCTGGGCGGTCCAGCGGAATTCATCGCTGACAGCCACCCCGATGGTCTTGTCTCCGTAATCCAAACCCATACATCTCATCAGAATTCCCCGTTACTTGTTGTCACTTAAATAACTGCGCACCAGTTCTTCGATCAGTTCGTCCCGCTCGCGTTTGCGGATCAAACTTCTGGCGTTGTTGTGGCGGGGGATATAGGCGGGATCACCTGACAGCAAATATCCTACAATTTGATTGATGGGATTATACCCTTTTTCCTGAAGAGCGTCATACACGGTGAGCAGCACCTCTTTGGGAGATACTTCAACTTCCTCCGCTTTGACATTAAATTTCATCGTCCTATCCATGGAACTCATTGAAATCCACCCCCGTTCGGTTGACCGTCTACCGCCTGTCGAATAAACGGACGAAGATCTGTCTCCAATTTTCTGCAAGGCCGGGAGTGATTACCCATACCCTCTAGGAAGAAGCCGCTTGCGCAACCAAACCCTGCACGACCGATAAAGCCTCCTGCAGCTTCGCAGGTTCTTTACCGCCCGCTTGTGCCATATCTGGACGGCCGCCGCCGCTGCCTCCACACCGGGATGCCACTTCCTTGATCAATTTGCCGGCGTGAAAACCTTTGGCGACAAGATCCGGGGTTACAGCTGCGACAAGATTAACTTTTTCTTCCATTGAAGCCCCTAATACTATTATAGCGGAGCCAAGCTTGGATTTCATCTCATCTACGATATTTCTTAAAGAATCCATGTCCGGGGCGCTGACCTGAGCCGTCAGTACAGGCACTCCGGCGATGGTTTGCACTGAATCCGCCAGCGATCCGGCTTCGATGCTGCTTAACTTTCCTTTCAGCGACTCGTTCTCGCGGGAAAGCTCTTTTATCTGCCCCATCAAGCCGTCAATCCGCTTGGGCACGTCGCCGATACCCGACTTAAGCAGCGACGCGGCGTCTCTTAGCAACTGCAGCTGCCCCTCCAGGTGCAGGTAGGCTCCGCGTCCGGTGACCGCCTCGATCCGGCGGATACCGGAGCCGATGCCGGATTCGCTGACGATTTTGAAGGAGCCGATCTGTCCTGTGCTCTCCACGTGGCAGCCGCCGCAAAGCTCCAGACTGTAATCTCCCACACGCACTACGCGGACCGTCTCGCCGTATTTTTCCCCGAACAGAGCCATCGCGCCCATCGCTTTCGCTTCATCCAGGGATTTGAATGAAATATCGAGAACGGTGTTCTTCCAAATCTGTTCGTTCACGCGCTTCTCGATCTCCTGGAGCTCCTCCGCCGAGATGCCGCCGAAATGGGAGAAGTCAAAACGAAGCCGTTCCGCCGTCACGAGAGAGCCAGCCTGATTGACATGCTCGCCGAGCACTTCTTTCAGCGCTTTGTGCAGAAGATGGGTGGCTGTGTGATTTTTGACAATATCCCCGCGCAAAGCATCGTTAACGGATGCGGTCACGGTATCGCCCTTACGCAGCACTCCGGATTCCACCTTGACCGTATGCACATGCTGCCCGTGTGGAGCTTTATCCACATCTTCCACCACCGCATGGACGCCGCCGTTAGCCAAAGTGCCATGATCGCTCACTTGGCCGCCGCTTTCCGCGTAGAAAGGGGTGCGGTCCAGAATGATCTGGCACGTTTCTCCGCTTCCGGCCAGGTCGACCAATTCGTTCTCATGCACGATCGCGAGAATTTTAGCAGTTGTTACCAAGTCATTATACCCAACAAATTCCGATTTAACCGTTAAATCCGAGAGCGGGCCGCCCTGCACTTTCATTGAGCCCGAGTCCTGGCGGGCCGCTCTGGCGCGGTCCTTCTGCTCCTGCATCGCCTGGTCGAATCCGGCTCGGTCGACGGTCAGTCCTTTCTCCCCGGCAAAGTCCTCGGTCAAATCGAACGGGAAGCCGTAAGTGTCATAGAGCTTGAAAGCGTCAGGACCGCTGATTTCCGTCATTCCCTCCGCCTTGCAGCGCCCTACGATGTCCGCAAGAATGTTAAGACCGTCGCTCAAAGTTTCGTGGAAACGCTCTTCCTCCGTGCGGATCACCTTCTCGATGAAATCACTCTTCTGGGCTACTTCCGTATAGAAGCTGCCCATAATCTCTCCCACAACGGGAACGAGGCGGTACAAGAACGGTTTATCCATGCCCAGCACCTTGCCGTAACGCACCGCCCTGCGCAGCAAACGCCGTATGACGTATCCTCTGCCTTCATTGGAAGGCAGCACGCCGTCTCCCACGGCAAACGTCACCGTCCGTACGTGGTCCGCAATCACCTTAAGGGCAACATCGTAATCTTCGCTGGTGTGGTAGGCAACGCCGGCGATTTCGCTCGTCTTGCGGATAATCGGCTGGAATAAATCGGTGTCAAAATTCGAATCGACGTTCTGCAGAATTGAAGTGATGCGCTCGAGGCCTGCACCGGTATCGATATTCTTCTTGGGAAGCGGTGTGTAGCTGCCGTCTTTGTTATGGTTAAATTGTGAAAATACGACGTTCCACACTTCCAGGAAGCGTTCGTTCTCGCCGCCAGGCCAGCATTCGGGATCGCTCAGGTCGCCGTAGCCGTCTCCGCGGTCGTAGAAAATTTCCGTACAAGGGCCGCAGGGCCCTTCACCGATATCCCAGAAGTTTTCCTCCAGCTTATAGATGCGTTCTTCCGGAAGACCGATTTTTTTGTTCCACAGTTCAAAAGCTTCCTCGTCCTCCGGGTACACCGTCACCGAGAGCTTCTCCGGCTCGAAACCAAGCCACTTGGGATCCGTCAAAAACTCCCATGCCCAGGTGATGGCATCTTCCTTGAAATAGTCTCCTATTGAAAAATTACCCATCATTTCAAAGAATGTTTGATGGCGGCGGGTTTTGCCTACATTCTCGATATCGTTCGTGCGGATGCACTTCTGCGCATTCGCAATGCGCGGATTTTCAGGGATGACCCTACCGTCAAAATAAGGCTTCAAAGGGGCCATTCCGGCATTGATCCATAGCAGCGACGGATCGTTGTGCGGCACCAAGGACGCACTGGGCTCGATATTGTGGCCTTTGCTTTCAAAAAAACGCAGCCATTTGGAACGGATTTCACTGGCTTTCATCATCTCACTGACCTCCATGGATAGATTAAGAAAAACAAAAAACGCCCCTCAAATTGCAGGGACGAATCATTCGCGGTACCACCCTGGTTATTGCGCCTTCCGCTCGCAGCTTCCCAAATGAAGGGGCCTCTAAGAGCATATAAGGATCGCAATCTCCTCAATAATGAACGGTAACGGGCTCAACCGGCGGGGTTTGCCCGCACTCCGAAAGCAGCTTTCAGCAGGGCCTCGCGAATGAAAGCTCTTGCAGCCGAAGATCCTGAAGCGGATCTGTCGAAGCCTTCTCTCTGTAACCGGGACCTGGCTTACTCTTTTTCTTCAACGTTTTACAATTGCATACAGTTAACGAAATTATAATGCCCCGCAGTGAAGAAGTCAATCGGATAAAGGATTTACGGGCTGGAAGGAGGCGAGCAGCTCGAATCCCTCATACACGGATAGGCGATGTGCATCCATACGGATTTCGGCCTTCCGACGGTCCGTTATTCACACTGTCTTACGGTTAATGTAATAGGCGAAAATATGCTGCAGGATCACCTTCACCACCGCTACAAAAGGAACCGCCAGAATCAAGCCGGGTACCCCGGCTATCTGCCCGCCGGCCAGCAGGGCGAAAATAATCATCAGCGGATGAAGATTGAGCGAACGGCCCACCACCTGCGGAGAAATGACGTTTCCCTCCAGGATCTGGCACGCCGTATTAACGAGAAGCACGTACAGAACCATTTTGACCGAAACGGTGGAAGCCACGACCAAGGCCGGAGCCGCGCCTATGAACGGGCCGATATACGGAATAATATTCGTCACCGCCACAACGCTTGCAAGCAGCAGCGGGTAAGGAATGCCGATCAGCCAATACCCGATATAAGCGATCAGGCCGATAATAAGGCACACCAGAAATTGTCCGCGGATATAGTTGCCAAGCGCTTTATCGATATCCAGCAGAATGCGGATCGTGTGTTTCCTGTGGCCTTTGGGCACGAACGTCAGCACCGTTTTTTCGATGATCTGAAAATCTTTCAGCATGTAGAAAGCGAGGAACGGCACGATAAAAGCGTTAAACATCATAGTGATCGTACTGCCGATACCGTCAACGAAACCAGAAATATAACCCGACGCGGCATTTTCGAACTTGCCGATCGAATTCTGCACAGCCGTCCTCATCCCCTGAGGGAGAAAGGAGTTGTATTTGAAGCCGTCTATCATCGTTTGAGCCCTGGTCGCTATTTCCGGCAGATGCTCGTTCAGTTCCTTCAGCTGATTGATGAACATCGGGATCATATTGATCAAAATAATCGTCATCGATGTAATGAACACCGCGTAGATCAGCAGAACGGCGACGGTCCTCGGCACTTTTCTCTGATTGAGCAGATTGACTACCGGATTTAATACATAAGAGATGATGATCGCGATAATGAAAGGCATAAGCACCGCTTTAAGAAACGCCCACAGCCCGGAAAAAAGAGGCCAGATTTTGAGAAACATGAAGACAATGAGCAAAGAGAGCAGTATATAAAGAAGAATCATCAGCCAACGGTCCTTGAATAATCGGTCCAACGTCGATCACCCCGTGATTCAGGCATTGAAGACGGGCACCCCGCCAGCGAACAATCCATGCGCCTGAACTTCTTTTTCTTCCAATAAGTATATGTACAACCCTTTGGAAATAACCCAACATCTTGGCGGGTGCCGGAATCACGGTTTTTGGACATAAAAATACACCGGCGGGCTCAAGAATTCACGCGTAAAAGCCAAGCTGTGCCATCCGCTGCGCAATGCGACAAAAACCGCAAACAGCGAGACAACAAAACCGCGTTATCAATTCTTCAGCTGCCGGTGACAGCAGTTATATAAATAGGCGAAAATACTAATTCGCGTGGATCTGAGGAATTTCCTCTTCAAAGAACAAGTCGTCCAGCGAACTCAGAGTTCCATCTTCTTCCACTTGAAATACGGACATTTTTTCACCGTTAATCGTCAATTCAATAAAGCAACCCCAGCAATAAAATTGGTGCGAACCGATCTTGCCGATATCTTTGGAATTGCAATTCGGACATCTTACCATCAACTTCACCCTATTCTTCATTTGTTACGAAATTTTCAAGAAGTTCTTTACAATGAACGGGTACTATAATAGCATCGCTGCCCACCGTAACTCCATCTGGAAAAGGAAGCTTCTTGCGCCCCTCTTTTAAATCCGAAATGAAACCCTCCGAAACTTCGAATCCCATTATCTGTTTACCCATATCTTTGCTAAAATAAACATCTTCCAGCTCGCCTAATTGTTCGCCGCCCACAGTGAAAATCGGCATCCCCTTAATCTTGCCGTTGCCGGTCAGCAAAAACAGGTAAGGAGCGGTATCCTCCAGCACCAGTATGCTGTCTTCGTCACTGACCGTAACCGCATCGCTGCCGAAAGCTGCCACGGCGTCCCAACCGATGTAACGGACCGGACTGAACCATTGCTTGGAATCGACCAGCGCCCCCTGGACCTTCCAATCCAAGTCGATTATAAAATCCTTC
Organism: Paenibacillus sp. JCM 18996; assembly: GCF_055392555.1. NCBI lineage: Bacteria > Bacillati > Bacillota > Bacilli > Caryophanales > Paenibacillaceae > Paenibacillus > Paenibacillus sp. JCM 18996. Next base: position 225,051 of record NZ_AP043884.1, on the reverse strand, counting down.
ACCGTACCGATCTGGGTTCCGCTGTCCAGTGTGATCACCGGGAGACCGATGAGATCGTGCGCCTTGTTCAATGCAGCTCCCCCTAATTCATATTACGTATCCGATTGACAATGGTTGCAATCTTACCGGCGGCAGTTTCGATTTGCTCCATAGTATTGCCCAGTCCGAAACTGAAACGCACCGCCGAATTCGTAACTTCTTCAGGAAGATGCATCGCTTCAAGCACGTGGGAAAGCTGCAGGGAACCCGAGGAGCATGCCGAACCGCTGGCTGCCGCAATGCCTTCCAGATCCAGGTTCATCAGCAAAGTTTCCGTATTGCAGCCCGGAAAGCTTATGTTCAATATATGGCCCAGGGTTTCGTCAGGATGGCCGTTCAGGATTACTCCATCCTCCCCGAGCTTCCGCTTCAGCAGCCGTAAAAGCGTCGCCCTCAGCTCAAGCATAAACGCTCGCTTGGACGCCCGCGTCTCTTCAGCGATCTCGACCGCTTTGGCGAATCCGACAATGCCCGCGATATTCTCCGTACCTGCGCGCCGTTTGCGTTCCTGCGTCCCTCCGTGCAGCGCCGGCGCGATCTTCACCTTGCTGTTCAGGTAAAGCGCTCCTACCCCTTTGGGGCCGTTGATTTTGTGCGATGCGAAGCTCATCAGGTCAACGGGCAGCGCTGTCAAGTCAAGAGGCATCAATCCAAGCGCTTGAACGGCGTCCACATGAAAAAACACGCCCGCTTCTCTCGCTGCGCGGCCCACGGCTTCCACCGGCTGGAGCGTGCCCACTTCATTGTTGCCGTACATCATCGAAATCATTAACGTATCCCGGCGCAGCGCGGCCTTCACATCGTCTGCGCTGACGCGGCCGGTTGAATCGACTGGCATATATGTAATGTCGAAGCCCATCTTCTCAAGCTGCCTGCAGCTGTGCAGTACAGCGTGATGTTCTATGGAGGTGGTGATAATATGTCGTCTGGAGCCGCCATAAGCTTCTGCGATGCCGAACAAAGCCAGATTGTCGCTCTCCGTTCCCCCGCCGGTAAAGATCAACTCTCCGCTGCGGCAGCCTAGATAACGGGCTATGCTGTCCCGCGCATCGTTGACTGCGGCGCGGGCCGCACGCCCGAAACCGTGGAGGGACGAAGCGTTGCCGAAGGTTTCCGTAAAATAGGGCAGCATGGCCTGCAGCACATCGGGATGCATAGGCGACGTTGCCGCGTGGTCGAGATAAATGTTTGTCATATCGGTTCACCTAAATGTAAAACATATAGTTGTCGTGTTGGCCATGATCTTTATACGAAATTAAGTTAGCCAAGGTCGTCGAGTTTAATACATCCGCAATACTGTCGCGGATTCGCATCCATAAGTCTCTTTTGGCCGGGTCGTCCTCCTCCGTAAAATCAACCGGCGAAATCGGTCCTTCCAGCACGCGGATGACGTCCCCGGAAGTAATTTCTTCCGGCGCTTTGGAAAGAATGTAACCACCGTAAGCCCCGCGAATGCTTTTCACTAATCCGGAGTTGCGCAGAGGAGCGATCAGCTGTTCCAGGTAATGCTCGGAAAGCTGATGCTTCTCGGCGATGCTTTTTAAACTGGTCGGGCCTTCTCCGTGCTTTCTGGCCAGTTCCATCATAATGGTCAGTCCGTAACGGCCTTTGGTAGAAATTTTCAAATGTGCACCTCGTTCGATATCATCTATATATTGAATGGAAGCAGCCGCTGTATGGACGGGCAGGCGTGACTATCTCATCTTTTCCCATTTGCACAAAAACATTCCAATATAAAACGGTACACAGCATCTTTTCAGGCACCCGTTGATCTGATAATCGTTTCTATGTTAACATATATCAACCGCTCATGGGAATATATCAATCTTGTTTGCCCACAAATTTATCTGCCGCTGGACGGCGTTATAATAGTTGAATTGCAAGGGAAAGGAGCGTGGACAACAAAGCCATGGATAAAAAACCACGTATCGTATTGGGCATGTCAGGCGGTGTCGATTCTTCCGTCGCGGCCCTCCTTTTAAAGGAACAGGGTTATGAAGTCATCGGAGTGTTTATGAAAAATTGGGACGACACCGACGAATTCGGCTACTGCACCGCGGAAGAAGACGCCGAAGATGTCAGACGGGTATGCGCGCAGATCGGCATCCCTTGTTATACGGTCAATTTTGAAAAGCAGTACTACGATAAAGTGTTCACCTATTTCCTGGATGAATACCGCAAAGGCCGTACTCCCAATCCGGACGTCATGTGCAACCGGGAGATCAAATTCGGCGAGTTTATGGACAAGGCGGTGGAGCTCGGGGCGGAGTATGTCGCGACAGGCCACTATGCGAGAGTACGCAATGTAAACGGCCGCGTGGAGCTGCTTCGGGGTGTGGATTCCAACAAGGACCAGACCTATTTCCTTCATGCGCTGAATCAGGGCCAGCTGTCGAAAGCGATGTTTCCGGTCGGCGAGCTGCCCAAGCCGAAGGTGCGGGAGATCGCCGCGGCCGCCGGTTTGGCCACCGCCAAGAAAAAGGACAGCACCGGCGTCTGTTTTATCGGCGAAAGAAACTTCAAGGAGTTTCTGAGCCAGTATTTGCCGGCGCAGCCCGGCGAGATCCGGACTTTGGACGGGGAATTGAAAGGGCGGCACGACGGCCTCATGTATTACACCTTGGGCCAGCGCCAAGGTCTCGGCATCGGCGGCTCCGGAACGGGCGAGCCCTGGTTCGTGGCGGGTAAGGATCTGGAGAACAATATCCTTCTCGTGGTCCAGGGGGACACGGACCCGAGATTGTTCTCCCACGGGCTGAAAGCGGTGAACGTCAACTGGATTTCCGGCGAAATGCCGGAAGGGACGTTCGCCTGCGCAGCCAAGTTCCGATACCGCCAGCCGGACCAGGGCGTGACCGTCACCTTTGGAGCGGGCGGCACGGCGGAAGTCGTGTTCGACCAGCCGCAGAAGGCGGTGACGCCTGGGCAGTCCGTGGTCTTCTACGACGGCGAAGTGTGCCTCGGCGGCGGAGTGATCGACGAAGTGATCAAGTAATATGACAGCAAAAGAACTTTGGCGGCCCATTGGGCCGTCAAGTTCTTTTTTTGCTGTGTAGGGCATTTCGGCGGCTTTCTTACATTCCAATCCTATGCAATACTCCCGGTAGCTTAGCACATCTTGAGCAGTTAGCAGTATGGATTTAGTTACATCAATCCGTTGGAAGATGATGTTTCGCATCGCAAGTCGCCCGTCTCCTAAATCACCTTTGCGCCTTCGGCATTATATCGGGTAGGATCGATCGGAGTTACAGCGATACTCCCTTGGTTTAACGGTATAACCATCCGCCGTTCAGCAAAGTAAGCCAGCATACCGCAAGCCAGCATACCCTATACGTTCGTATCAGTTCTTTCTCCAATTGTATGCCGTAAAATTGCACGGAAGCTACTGGCCAGTCGAATCGCCAGACATATGATTTCTTTCTCGGCAAGCAGTGACCGCGAGACTGGCATCCGGCACCGTCTAACCGAAAAAGGTGCGGAACAGCAGATACACATTCAACACAACGATAACGACGGCCACCGTCCAAGACAGCATTTTCAGCCAAAGCGGGTTGACGAACTCCCCCATCTTCTTTTTGTCCCCGGTGAACAGCACGAGCGGTATGACTGCAAAGGATAGCTGCAGCGATAAGATCACCTGGCTCAAAATAAGCAGCTGCGCCGTTCCGCCTTCCCCGGCGATAGCCGTTACGATAACCGCCGGCACGATGGCGATCAGACGGGTAATCAGCCTGCGCAGCCAGGGGGAAAGCCGAATGTTCAGGAAGCCTTCCATAACGATCTGCCCTGCCAATGTGCCCGTCAAGGTCGAGTTCTGGCCGGATGCCAATAATGCGACTCCAAACAGGACACTTCCTATCGTCGTCCCCAATAAAGGAGTCAGCAGGCGGAAAGCATCGCTGATTTCCGCGACCTCCGTCATTCCGGCTTTGTGGAACGTTGCTGAGGAAATGATCAGGATGGCCGCATTGATGAATAAAGCAAAGAACAGCGCGATGGTGGAATCCCAAGTGGCGTAGCGGATCGCCTGCCGTTTGCCCAAGTCGGTCTGCTCGAACCCCCGGGTCTGCACAATGGATGAATGCAGGTAAAGATTATGAGGCATAACCGTGGCGCCCAAAATTCCGATCGAGATATAAAGCATTGCCGGATTGCTTATGATTTGGGTTCTCGGCACGAAACCTGAGATAATGGCCCCCATGTCCGGCTTGGCGAGGAAGATATCCACCGCAAAACAGCCTGCAATAGTGACGATCAGCACAATGACCAGTGATTCTATAAATCGAAAGCCTTTATTCTGCAGCAGCAGCACCACCAGAACATCAAGAGCCGTAATAATCACGCCATAAAGCAGCGGAATTCCGAATAACAACTGGAGAGCGATAGCCGAACCGATGACCTCCGCCAGATCACAAGCGGCTATGGCCAGTTCGCACAAAATCCACAGCATCAGTGTCACAGGCTTGCTGTAATGGTCACGGCACGCCTGAGCCAAGTCTCTTCCCGTTACGATGCCCAGCTTGCCGGATAAAGCCTGCAAAAGAATCGCCATAAGATTCGACAGAAGAATAACCGACAACAAGGTGTAGCCGAACATCGATCCTCCGGCTATGTCTGTTGCCCAGTTCCCAGGATCCATATAGCCGACCGCCACCATATACCCGGGACCGGCGAACGCCAGAAACTTCTTTATCCATGAACCCTTTTTCGGAATTTTCAAACTCCTGTATACTTCCGGAAGCGTAGCTTCAGTCCGTCTTTGGCTCCAGCCCTCTTCCTGCAAAGAAAGGGCGGAAACAGCATTCTCGTTCATTGTGTTCACCTCTTTATATATTATGGGTCAGGCTAACTGTTTTGCCCCCAGGCAACATTTAGCCGAAAAAAAGTGCTTTGATATATTAATATGCGGCCCATATGCTAAACGATACTCTCACTATATATTGTATTGCGCAAAATATTTTTGTCAAGGGCAACTTTACAGGAAGATTATGGATAAAAAGAAAAACCGCCCAAAGGACGGCTGCTGTAACGTGGCAAGTCAGAATTGTTCATAGCTTCGGTTTATGCGCTGCTGCTGATTGTGACGGATGTTCTTCTCGGTTCCCTGCTCTGTCGCTTCGTAAAAATGCTCATTCCGGATTGAATCAGGCAAATACTGCTGCACAATATAATGGCCCGGATAGTTATGCGGGTACAAATAGCCGGTGTGCCCAAGCTTCTCGGCGCCGGAGTAATGGGCATCACGAAGATGGAGCGGCACTTCGGCGGATTTTATGCGTTCCAGCGTATCCCCTATACGGCCAAGGGCCATGGCGACCGCGTTGGACTTAGGGCTTTCTACCGCAAAAAGAATGGCTTGGCCGATCACGAACTTCGACTCCGGCCAGCCGATCTTATGGTAAGCGTCCATCGCCGTTACGGCCTGCACCATCGCCTGCGGGTTAGCTAGCCCGATGTCCTCGCTGCAGGCGACAATAAGCCGCCGCAGGAAGGTCATAGGGTCCATTCCCAGCCTCTCGACGGCATATATAAACCAGAACAGTGCGGCGTCGCTGGAACCGCGAACGCTTTTGTGGAAAGCGGACAGCACGTCATACTGAGTCGACTCGTCCGCTTTCACGGTAGGCTTGCGGATCGATTCCTCCGCCACTTCGACTGTGACGTGAACCGTCCCGTCTGCCTCCGGCGGCGTCGTCAAGCAAGCCAGCTCGAGCGCGTTCAGCGCTCGCCGGATATCTCCCCCCGCCATTGCGGCGATATGCTCAAGCGCCTCTTCCTCCACGCGCAGCTGGAGGAAGCCGAGGCCTTTGTCCTTCTCCGCCAGCGCCCGCCTCATGGCGAGCAGGCTGTGCTCCCTCGTCAAAGGCTGCAGCTGGAACAGCGTCGAACGGCTGAGCAGTGCGCCGTTCACATGATGGTACGGGTTCTCCGTAGTCGCCCCGATAAATACAATAATCCCCTGCTCCACAGCGGGGAGCAGGGCGTCCTGCCTGGCCGTATTGAAGCGGTGCACTTCGTCTATTTTGTTTACTACTTTACGTCCACCATTATGTACACGATACACATTAAAAATCACCGATTAACAAATATATTAATCGCCTAAAACCCCGCTCATTGCCAATAACTTAACCATATACCAAACAGAAGCAGATATCAATAACCCAAAATTATCCAACTTGAAGAAACTAATCAACGTAACATCCACCCCGCACATCCCTTCTAAATCAAACCCCTATACATCGTTTATGCAAAAATCTGTATATCCCCGAACCAATCTTTATTGTATGTACTAAACGGTAGTTATGGAAAAATCACTTGACTCACATCTGGTTAAAATGGAAAATATGGGTATTCTACCTTATAAGAGGCGAGACAATTGAGCGTACAAAACAGTAATGATATCGAATATGGACTTCTTGAAAACGGACTGGATTTTATACTCTCCTCAACTGAATACCTAATGAGTGGGAAATCCAAATCTGATATTAAATATGGATTACTCCATTTGTCGTCTGGAATTGAGCTAGTCTTTAAATATCGATTATTTATAGTCAACCGGGAATATGTCTTCCAAAATCTAAAAGAAGCTAACCACCAAAAGTTTTTGGATGGTGATTTCAAAAGTGTCGATTTTAAAACTTGTGTAGAGCGACTTAAAAAGCATTGCAATGTCACGTTTAAACAAAAGGATGAGGATGTCTTTAAGACACTACGAGAAAGACGAAATAAACTCGAACACTTCTCCATAACAGACTCTAGGGATGGTTTAAAAGCTTACCTACATCAGATTTTAAGTTTAGTCATTGATTTTATCGAAAGAGAAATCCCTAGCGAAAACATAACTACTGACGACGAAGAACTCTTAGATAACATTAGAGCAAATCTAGGAGAACTACAAGAATTCGTTACTTATCGTTGGAACGAAATCAGTTCAGATGTTCAGAGTTTTGCTACGTTTTCTACTCCAATATTGTGTCCAAGCTGTTTCCAGAAAGCCCTAGTTTCGGATGATGGTTCAAAATGTTTATTTTGTAATTACTCTGCCGAAGCTGATGAAATGGCGCAACGTTATATCTCTGATGTATTGAATATAAATGAGTACGAAACAGTAAAAGATGGCGGAGAATACCCACAGTATGATTGTCCAGAATGCGGTAGAGATTCATTTATTAGAGACTTCGAAAGAGATATTTGGAAATGCTTTAAATGTGCTTTTGAAGGTAATTCGGAAACCGTAGGTTTTTGTATAACTTGCGGGACACCTTATCAACTCAGTAGAGAAGATGAAATCGGAATGTGCGATAATTGCATTGAACACAGATTGGGTGACGATTACGATGATGATTGATTTTAATGGGTGTTCTTTTGAACATCCTTTTTATTTTCATTCTTAGGTGCATCAACTTGGAAATTCTTTATTCGAGGAGTTTTTAGGGGGAAGTACGAAGGAATTTTTGTTCTGTTATTATGTATTTTTTGTTTTTATCCGAAGCAAGCACCTCTTTCGAGGTTCTTGCCCTAATACTGTTTTAGCCTCCATTCGTACTACATCGTTGGAAAGATTACGAACATTATAGTCATCTTAAATGACCCAAGCTGTATTTTGAACACAGCCATTTGCAGTCCCTCCTTTCATAGGAGTCACCACAGTGAGTGCTATTTGATATTTATGCGATAATGGAAGAGGTGATGACTAAATATTTCCCCTTCATTTCGACGTAAATCTTTGCATTCCTATGTAAATGGATGCATTCTTAAATGCATTTCCTAGGAAATAAATAAAATACTGTTGATAGAAGGCACGTTCTTCTTCAAAATTTTGTTATTATATGTTTCAATAGGACTAGAGAACGATTTTCCTAAATACTGGAGGGAAATGTATTGCAAGAAATCAATGGGTACAAAATCATACGGACACTTGGAGCTGGAAATTTTGGTACAACTTATGAAGTCGAGAAAGATGGCACGAAATATGCATTAAAGCTGATTCGTGAAAACATTTTAGATAAAGAAGCGGTTCAAACAAGAAGAATTGAACGTGAAATTCGCATTCTTAAAGCAATCGAAAACGAAAATGTCGTCAAATATATTGATGATGGCTTTGTAAGTGACGGAATTCAAAAGTATCGTTACATAGTAATGGAGTATGTGGAAGGCGAAACACTAGAAGCTCGTATTGAAACAAAACCTCTATCTATACAAGATGCCTGCCTTCTTGCAAAAAATGTATTTGTAGGCATTCAAGCCATCCATTCAGCAAGTATTATTCACCGAGACCTAAAACCATCTAATATCATTGTGACCAATCAGAATATGGATATAAAAATTTTGGATTTTGGTATCTCAAAGCTGATTGACGCAAGCACCCTGACTACAACTGGACAAGGTATGGGTACTTTTGCGTATATGGCACCTGAACAATTACGTTCTGCAAAAGATATCGATAATCGAGCGGATTACTATTCTGCCGCTGCAATTCTTTACGAGCTTATCGCTACTGAGCGTCCATTAAAAATGAGCAACCAGTTAGAGGCTATACATAAAATTTTAAATGAAACTCCGGAACCCTTGGCTACTAAAGTCCCCTCTGTTCCGATAGAAATTTCCGAACTTGTTGAAACCCTATTGAAAAAACATCCTTTTGAACGGTCTATTCCATTCGATACCATTATCGTGCTTTTGGACAAGCACAAACGACCTGGTATGCGAACAACCTCCAAAGTTACATCGGTATATTTTAATACCGATGTTGAATTTTTGCCTATGGCTATTCAGAATGATTCAAAAGCAGTTGTTGAATTTCATAATAGCCACAAAATTAAGGGTGCTGTTTTCAATGCTCCCCAATTGCTACATTCCGATAAGAACTATCTTGAACTTTCTCAAAAAGGGGTTCGCCTTATCATTGACCCTTACACTCAGACATTAGGGTATTCGGCATTCACCACGAAATCAACTTATAAGAAAATCCCCTATTTGGTTAGTGCATTGAAGAAGGAAACGCCCAAGGATTTTGCCAACATCACTGCTCTGCAACAGAGAGTAAAAAAGGTGATTGATTTTCAACAACAATATAATGCCGGTATCTTGTTAGCACCGTATCACTTTTTAGAATCACATAAAGATGATTGGCTAAATGTCGACTACAATGCCTACAAGGAAAGTAAATCGTATCTTCAAAGTGCCGGTATGAATAAACCCTTATATTATGGTATCTCATTTGAAGTTGGGCAATTTGAAGATATTGATTATGTAAGGGACCTTGTTAATTTAGTCACTTCTGCAAATCCTGATGGCTATTACCTTCAAATTTCGGGGAATTTTGATTCAACCAACAGCAACCATTATCTATCCTACGCTTATTTAGTCAAAATACTGGCGGAGTCAAAGAAGGAAATCATCCTTTCCCGAATCAACGATTTCGGCTTGGGCTTACTCGCATTAGGAGCAAATACCGTTGCCACAGGATTAGGGCAGAGTGATAATTTTAAAAAAGAGTATTTGGAAAGAGAACAAAGTGGGGCAGCAAACCGAAGGTACTACATTGAAAAACTAATGGGCTTGTATAATCAAAATATGTTGGAAGATATTCTTTCAACTAACGCAGGAAAAGCCGTTGTATGTCAATGTGATTACTGTAATGGCTCAATAAATACAAATCAACTTTGTGAATTTAACAATGTCATAAAGCATCATATTTTGACTAAGAACAATCAAATGTCGGAACTCTCTTTACTTCAACCAGCAGGAAGAATGAATAAATTCACTGAATGTGTTACTGCGGCTGTGCAATTAACCAAAGATATCAATAAAGAAAAGCGTATTAAGAACTTTGGACACTCCCACTTAGAGGTATGGAGAGATGTTATTCTGGAAGTATCCAAGTCCAAATTCAACGATGCTTCTCACATGTAGGCGTTAATTTTGAAATTATTTCTTCTGCCACTTTATATCTCATTAAATGGTCTAGGGGTTTGTCTGGAGTAGGTTTTATAACCTCTTTCACCCTAGACCCTACACTCATTAGCCCTACGTTATATCGTCTAAATTCACTTTGATCTGCACGGTGTATGTACTGCTCGTCCAATGCTAGGTACGTCTTATCAGCAAAACGTTTATAGCGTATGGCTTGCGCTAACCCCTTTGTCCAATCCTCTAATTTGGCTTCTATCGCTGTTACGTCAGGGGAGAACAGGGTGAACTGAGGATTCCTTGAATAGGTCTGACCATTCCTCAATACTGCACCGACTTCTTCTAGCCGCTTGATTATACTGTATTTAAGTCGTGATTTAGAAATGAATAGCTCTGATTGAAGCTCATCTACTTGGACTCTTTTTCGTTTCCGAATAGAATCAAATACTTTGACCTCATCCAGATGCTTTAAATAAACTCCTTGTCTTTTTCCGATAAACCGATCCATTTCAGCTTGATTTCTAATGATGAGCAAATCCGAAATCCCGTATCCGACACCGACTTCTTGAACTATGAATTTATTCTGGTGATATTGGATAAGTCTTTGGACTAACTCCTCCTCTGTTCGAAACACATTAATCCACCTTTTCCATTTCTCATTAGAAGATTTGTCTACGCACATTATATCCTTTAAAGTGGCGGTCTTCCACCACGATCTGCCGTCATATTTTAGGTGAAAAACTGTAGATATAAGCCCAATACTGATATAATCAATTCCAACATAACCCATCAAATGGAGTGACGAAACGGTTTATGAAAATTCCAAAGGTCGAAGTACCAGAAAAAAACAATTTACCTTCTCCAGAAAGTTTTTATTTGTTGACTTCATTATATCAATCATTTGCTGTTAATCATTTTGAAGTCCAAGAATTGAAAGAAATTTTATATTTTAGTGGCACAATTGATTGTTATTGTACTCAGTGAGAAAGAGAAAGCACATTCGCAAGTCTTTTTAACCCCGCAAAGACGGAAAAAAAGGAGAGCATTAGAACTCCCGTCCTTGAAAATATTGGGGGAGAAATGATTGGTCAAATAGAAAATCAGGCTCGGAGGCAGACCTTTGCTGCATTAGTAAATCAGCATACTTTCATTCAGCAATTTGCATGTACAAGGGATCATACTCATATCATGACATTTGTTGTTGCATTGTTAACAGATAAATTTATGAAGGTTGGGCAATATCCATCTTCAGCTGATTTGACTCATTCCGAAATCGCCAAATACCGTACAACACTCGGCAGTTCAAAGTATAGGGAACTACACCGAGCTATTGGGCTTGCTTCGCACGGTGTTGGTATCGGCTCATATGTTTATTTAAGGCGAATTTTTGAAGGCTTAGTCGAGGAGGCTCACAGCAAGGCTCTGAATGGACAAGATTGGGACGAAGAATCGTTTCGTAAAATGAGAATGAATGAGAAAATAACAGCCCTGAACGGATTTTTACCTTCATTTTTGACGGAAAATACAACTATGTATTCGATTTTAAGTAAAGGGATACATGAACTAAGTGAGGAGGAGTGCCTTCAATACTTTAAACTGATGAAAATAGGAATTGAGTTGATCTTGGACGAGCAACTCGAAGAAAAAAATAAGTTACTCAAACAAGAGACTGCTAGAAATGCCATGTTAAAAGCAGCAGAAACGATTCAAAAGATGTAAAGACATCCTTCACTTGAAGGGCTTGAGTAACCACCCTAGTGCACACATAAAAAAGCTAAGAGGACTTGTCTCTTAGCTTTTTTGCTGAACATTAAATGCCTTTTCAACTTCGTGTATCTTCGCTTGCACCATGTCATTTGCAATTTGCTGAAAGTTAAAAGCAGTTCTACCTATTACCCTTGTTACTCTCAATGAAAGTTCAACCCCAAATTGGACAAAATGCTCATCCAAAAGTGCTTTTAATGCTTCACGGTCATTCTTTATATCCACTACTGGAGTAAGCAACCTTTGTTCTGCATTTTTCCAAGCTAATTGTACAACAGATTGATAAATTTGCTGAACCTTCTGATCTATTTCTTCCTTAGATAGCGTTGTATTGCCTTCATATTTTTCGACTATTTTAGAAACATAGACAAAAGAAAGTAGTTGAGTAGCGTTTTCAATTGCTAATTTGGCTGGTGTAGTTCTACCTAAACCTGTATAGGACTTACATAGTCCTATTTCCACATCAAAGTAATTTTGTTCAGATAATCTTTTCGCTCTTTGATAGTTCTTTCGAGCTTCGTTGAAATCCTCCATTAGTAAATAAGTTTCACCTATAAAACATAACAGCTCACGTTCTTCTAGGTATGTGTTACATTCGATTAATTTGAATTGAGTCTGCAGCGCCTGCTCATATTGTTTAAATCCAATATGCTGTCGGGATTTAACAAAATAATATAGCGTTAAATGCCTTCGGCTATCTATGCGGTCCACATCAATATTGTTAATCACCATTTCTGCCTTTTCATATTCACCGTTGGACTGAAGTTCAATCATCCAAGAGGTATAAACATTAATCATATCCGGTTCGTTTCTTAATGATGGTTCAAGAGCCTCAAGAAACTGTTCTGCATCCTGAAACCGTTTTTCATTCACAAGTGCAAACAGCACTTTACTTGCTATATCCGCATTTATGTATTGGTGGTAAGTTCGGACATGCTGAACAAACAATTCTAAATACCTGGCTGAGTTTTGAATTTGTAACTGAAATAAAATTTCCGCTTTCAGTTCATATAAGTTTTTTGAAGTTGGGTTGTACCTTAGCCCCTTTTCAATTGATTCGAAGGCATTTTGCCAGTCATTCAATTCAATGTAACATTTTGCTACCCAGTAAAATATTGCGGGAAATCTCAATAACTGATCATGCTGACGTAAAGCACGTTTGTAATAACTTAAAGCTTCAACTGGTTCATTAAAATAAGCATATTGAACATAACCCATTGCACAGAGCGCTTCTAATAAATCTGGGTTTATTTCTAAGGAACGTTGATAAAATGCGATTTCTTTATCGTGTGCGTGAACCCATCCGTACACCGTTCCAAGGTTCTTTAACAATTCTGGATTTGTGTCGTCTATCTCTAATGCTAACTCAAAGTATTGAATGCATAATTCAAGCTCGTCCCTTTTTTCAATAACACTCATGTAAGATGTGCCAAGGTTATAGTAAATGGACCATAGTAAATGATTATCACATTCGTCAGCTTGAACTAATTGAAGTTGTTGTTCAAAACACTGTGTACCTAATTTGGTTAATTGGGTGTTACTCTCCTTCAAACCTTTCTCCGACAGTACACTCCCCTTTAGTGCAAGGTAAGAAAGTTTCAATTGTGTATTCCTATCAAGATCTAAGTCTTCAATGCATATTAGCTTTTCATAAGCTACATCATAATTGTATTGATTGTAATAAACTCCACTTTGTAAAAAAAATAATGCAATCCTTTCTTCATTATTTAACTCAGTATTGTTTAATGCTTGTTCCAATAATCCAATTAAGGAGTTATATTCTTTACGGTTATAAAGAAGAATACAATCTGTATAAAGCGACTGAAACCCTTTTTCTCCCGTTTCATCGGCACTCACGAAATCTTTGTTGTTAAGTTGTGTTTGTATTTCATTAATTTGCTCTTTCAAACTAGGCAGAGTGGCTACAGCAGCAAGAATCTGTTTCAGGGTAATACCTTGACGAAGCTGAATTTGATTCATTGCTTTGGCATCATTAACTTGTTTTTCTAGATAGTATTCCTTTGCAAAACTGATTATCTGAGTTACAATATGAACCTTTTCGGCTTCACTCAGTTGATGCCCCGAAACAACCAGGAATTGTTCTAATTCCAAAGATAGCTCTTCAGCGTTACAATGTTCGAAGCCAAATGTTTTATTTCTATCGAACATATTAAGAAAGAAGTCATGAAGCTTTTTCTCTTCCCAATAAACCCCTTCTGCGAAACTCAAGGTTTTATCTGCGACCTTGGAAAAGAGGTATTCTTTAAAATGCTCCTTGCCTATGTTCAGCGATTTAATGATGAGGTTAATGATTGACTTTTTTGGATTTCGTAAAAGATTCCACGCAGTATGTCCTGCTTTCACAATGGCTCCTAAAGATGAACCAATGCTCATAAATCCACCCGCCTTTCGCTAATCATAATCCTTCCCTCTAAGGCGATTTCAATAGTTTATATGTATTGATGTAAGTCTGTAAAATCAACTTGTTATCTGTGAAAATATCATCGCAATCAATCCATATTAGAAGAAATTTGGAATCAAATAATATCAAAACAGTCTGGAAATATAGCCTCCAAAACACTTTTGAGAAATACCATTAAATTACTCCATAAAGTAAAACACACATGGTTAGCGGTGAGTTCATTTAACTTGGGGTAACTAAAATACCCTTTTTCATACTCGAACGATTTGAATCCAGGCAAATCACCATCATGTTGTACAGAATCTCGAAACTTCTTCAATTGAACAATCCAATGCTCGTTTTCCATATACACATTATAAAGTTTAGTACCCTTATGTCGCTTATTTTCTTTAAGTTCGGCATACAACTTACCATTTGTAGATACATTCTTATTGCCTAAATGTAAAGCTATCAACTTTGCTATCACATCTAGCGTAGTTCTGATTCTTGAAATAAAGGATTCGAACTCATACCGTAATGGCATATCATCCATTTCTATTGTGACATTACCACTAACTACTTTGTTTAACAATAACTCTTCACCAGTCAGTAATCTTAGACGAAACAAGAATTGCCTCTTATGGTACTGTACTGCGTGTAAGCTATCGTCAATTCGATTCAGCATATTATCTATTTGCTCAGCGTTTTTAAGCCGCTTTGCTCCATTGCTTACGTTTAATGCTTCTCGTATGGGATACAATAATTCTAGAATCTGATGAGAAAGCTGTTGAGGTTTCCGCATCTGAACATTCGTGTGCATTTCGTACAAAGGGATAAATTGATTTCCGTAATCGTCAACCAATTGCGATTGTATATCTACCGATGAGAAACCTTGATTTCTTTCTATAAGCGGTGATTCGTGGACTAGACAGCATTCATTTGGCTTTAGACCGCTTTTACACGGGCAGAAATTGGTGTCTATTAACATAATTTAACCCAACCTTAGCGATATATATCAAACACTGAATCGTTAATTTTAGTCTATACATGCTGCAATTCACTTTTTATACTACAACCTTATATTAATTCTTGTTTTTAATTATACATTTCTCACAAAAATAAATATCCTCGGAAAACCTTGCGACATTTTCGTAAAAACATATAGATCAGAACATTGAAATCAATCTCGGTTTGTTTATGAAAAGCAGGAACCACACATCATTTGTAGAATTTTGTGGAAATAACTATGTCAAAAACTAAAGGTACAGGTAATGACTTTGTAATAGATACAAAAATGTTTAAGGCGGAAAGAGAAAAGTTGAAGACTATTTTGCATCTTCATGTGCCATAGATACAAACGATGTGTCGGGTGTTGAGTTTAAATTTTAAAGAAGAAGGGTTAAGAGATGAATCTAGAAGAGATACTCCATAAGAAAATGGTTCCTTTAAGTTTTCAAATGGGAAATGACTTAGAAAGCCCTATTTATAAGGTATTCTTTAAATCTCGTCCAGAAAAAAAGTACTTTATTGCAGTTGAAATTGCAAAACGAGCTACAAGGCACATTATTCTTGAAAACATTTGTGAAGATGATCATAGTATAAACCACTTGGTTATCTTTACAGAAGAACAATTTGAGGACTTGATATTATTAAACAATCTCATACATAGAATAAGCTTGGTTGAAGGCATTTGGGGATTTGATATATATGGTATAGACTTAAAGTACATCTGCAATTTTCCACATTTTTGTGGTCACGGTTTGCAACTTAAAGACCCACATATTTTAAAAGCAAAAGAAAAAGCATTAGAGATACTTCAAGAAAGGCTTCAAATTGAGAATAAGTCATATGTTGAGCTATTTATCCGAAAAAATTATTTAAATCCAATCCAAAAGGAGTATGAAAAAGTTAACGCTAAGGTTCGCCATTTTTACGACAGTTTACCAGGCGCAGCAGAATATAACGAATTACATAAAGAAGAAAGAAAAAAAATAAAAAGGGAGCATAAGCAAGAAACTGAAAAGATATATAATGAATTGGTCCATAACGGCACTATTCCGATCAAATGGCGTTCGGAGCATGCTTTATTTGAGCTAGTTGCCATTTACTTTCCGGATGCTTTATATCAACATTATCCTGATTGGCTTACTCCTCAAAATTTTGATATATTCGTACCGTCCATAAATGTAGCTTTTGAATACCAGGGCATACAGCATTACAAACCGATTGCCCATTTCGGTGGCGAGGAAGCCTTAAAGCGACGACAAGAGCTTGATAGATTAAAAAAGGAAAAAAGCAATGCGCATAACGTAAAAATTATTGAGTGGCATTACGAGGAACCTATAACAAAAATTTTGTTAGTAAAAAAGCTTCAGAACATTGCAATAACTTTATAAATAATTTGCAATATTATCTCTTGCTAGATAGGCAGCAAAAACTGATATACCTTCAAATCATTTGTATTACTTCTTGACACATTTATTTTCATAACTTTTGATTCAATGCTTGTTATTGTTGATTTAAATTTCATACCCAAATCCAATTTATCGGCATAAACAATTGCCCAGTCTTTACTTACATATCCAATATGATTTCGATTTTTATCAATAACTTTAATTGCATTTACATCAAAGGCATTTTCCGAATCTCTTTCAAGAAAAACTTCATCATTAACTTTCAAGTTCTTTACAAAAGGAATCCTTTCGGGTCTGTTGATTCCAACTATTGGCAATATTTCACTTTTGTTATTTTTCAAACTAACTTTTTCCCAATTTGGTAAAAGAGAAGAATACAAGCTTTCTAAGGAATAATACATATCAGAATCGATAATGTATTGTTTATAATGTGGATACTCTTGATAAAAACATTTTACAACTTCTAAACTATTGTTATCCCAAAATCCCTTTACCTCGATGATTTTATTTTCACTCAATAAAAAATCTGGTCTGTATTTATAGTGATATATTTTTTCGCCAGCCGTTCCCAAATTGGTTACATTTTTATCCAAATGGGTTTTCAGTTCAAATTGATATGCCTCATATTCCCACCTAATTTTTTTATAATTTAAAATCCTGGCAATATTTGCTTCCCAAGATGACATAAAGACCCTCCGTAAGTCTTCACGCCAACCTTCAAGTCCATTACTATCTCTATTTCCAATAGCGTATGTATGCATTAATTTTAATTCATTTTTGGAGTCAATAAATAAGCAAACAGGAATTCGCAACTCCCTCAATTTCTTGAATATTTTGCTCCAAGTGTAGTTTTTATTTATTTTTTGTTTTTGACAAAACGAATCGAACCTTAAAGTTCTAATTTGTTCGACAATCGGAACATAACAAAGACCATAAATATCGAACTTTTCATTTATAACATCCACAAAATGAATATTATGATTTTCTTTCGTTATTTCAGATATGACTTCATCCACTCTATTACTTGTCGCCTTATCAAATACAAAATAATAAGTCTCCTCAAAATGAGTTATTGCGTTAGGAAACTGTTGATAATCTACTTCATAAATTGTTTTGGCTTTGACATTTTCATTATAAAGTATATTTTCGCCAAATCCCCCCCACAGTTCATCCCTAATTTCATATATTTTATCTTTTAGCGTATCGTATAACCCATTATTCCCCTCATAATATTCAACTAAATAGTCGAGCATAACATAACTATCATTATTTTGAATTTCTTTATAGAGAAATTTGATTTCGGGAAATTCTAATATCAAAGAATCAAAAATCTCCATATATTTTATAGGGCAAGGAATACTTTCAATATATTGCTCTAATCTAGGCAAAGATTTCGCCTCTAATAAAGTCCCGATATTTTGAACTAAATACTCGGATAGTTCTTCTAATCCATTATTTATATACAAGTCATTCACTCCAAATCCAAAGATATAAAAATTGGATGTTATATACTTCCTTTAGCGCTCTATCATCTGTAATCCTCTTCACTTATTTGTTAGATCTTTTGGAGCTTACATATTGCTTTGCATCTTCCAATAACTTTTGCGCTTTATTATGATACTCTGTTCCTATATTTAGTTTTGCATCCCTTACTTGATTGATCTTGTCAATCCTCTGCTGTACTGTGTTTAGATATTTATTAATATCATCTTGTGAATATTGAGATTGAGGCATTCCAGTCGTATTCGCACTCACAGCTTTCTGCAAGTTGTCAAAATTATTTTGTAATGACTGCATTGCTCGTTGGATATAGGATACTGAACTGGCTACACCATTGGTAACGCTCCGCATTCCATTATCCGAAGAAACAATCCCATTAAAATCACTTTGGATTCCATTAACTTCGCTTTGTAGGTAATTTAAATCAGATTGCGTTAAATTACTCTTTGATCCATTGGCTTGCAATTGTCGGTAATCTGCCTGCATCTGTTGCCATTTCTCTTCGTAATCTTTAAGGACATCATCGAACCCTGCATTCGGATCCTCTTTGTTGTTCAATATATCCTGAATTTGTTTTATAGAATCTGTAACTGTTCGATTCGCATAAACTACATTGTCTTGCATCATTTTAACCCTATTTGCTTCAGCCTGAGCCTGTTGTTGTTGAAGTTTTTGAGCTTCCATTTGTTTGTTGTTTTCAACCACGTCGGTTTTCAATTGGGCTACTACTTGATTGTACTCATTAACTGTCCCAGGTTGTAGGGCATACGTTTGCAATGTTCCATCATTCATTGGAGCAACTAATGATAATGTTTTATTCTTCAAGGTTCCTGTCCATGTTGTACCCGCTAATCCATCCGTCCATACACTGCCAGTAAATTTAATACTTACGTTCTCACCGCTTAATACTCCCTCGAAAGTGTGACTACTGCTGTCGGTTGACTGCTTCCCATTGGTTTGTTTTGCAAAAATCTGCAGCTGCCCATTTAATTTCTTGTCAGCCTCGGTCCATCTCAAGAACATTACAAAATCTTTCGCAACTAACGTATAGCCTTCAGGCGTTGCATCTGGGACATTATTTTTTGCCACTTGCGTATTGGGCAAGAGGCTGATTAGTGATATTATTTGAAGATGGTTTATCGGGAGTACCACAACCATTTAATAAGATAACACTCACAAGATAAACCCCGAACAAACTCAAACTGCGCCCATTGAACTTCATAACAATCCCCTAAATATTGGTTTTCTAAATAGTATTCAATGATTGTCGACAAAATCCTGCAAAACTTCCTTGGGGATTGTTTAAAACGGCAATAATATAGGATTGCGATACTACTGCGGATAAATTCACACCATGAATGATTCCAAGTAAAGTCTTAAATACTAGTTACCTTTCATCTCATCGCTTGCCGATTGTTGAACTTTTTCGACCAAATGCCGTGTTTGTCTAGATAAACGAGCCATAATTTGAATACTGGGGTGTAATCTGCCTTTTAGACGTTTTTGTATGATTCTGTAGAACTCAACGTTTGTCAGTACAAGCAGCTTCTGTTTTGCTTCTGCTAAAAGTAAGTAGTATAGCTCTGCTTCGATATCTTTAATTTTGCCACTTGGATTTTTGCCGCCGCTGGTTCTCCCCGAAGCTGTTTTTATCGATGCAATAATATCACCATTCAACGAAACACCATCGAATTCGTGCGTTCCCCCAGTTGGTAAATGAACACTACCTTTTTTCAAACTCGACGCAGAAATACCTTGCTAATTTCTGTTTAACCTCATCTTCGACAATGGTTTTAAGTAGATATGTATTAGCCAATTAATTCCACATCCCACAATTAAAAATACTTACTATCAATTCAGGATTCGTTTCATTTATCATACCGTTTGAAAACATATTTGAACATACAAAATGACCGTCATGTGGAGAGACGGTCATTTTGTTAATATGAATTAATTTAATTGGACTTCAACGAAACGAAATCCGTTATCTGTTGGGATAGCTTGGACACCAAATTCTCTATCGCCTTGAATAAACCCAATGGCATATAAAGCTTCTTCTTTTTCTTTAAACTGAGGATAAAAAAAGTGCATCAGATTATGAGACGTATGCAAAGTCAAACAACAATTGAGAATGCCCAACGTTTCTGTTATTTTACGAGGGACAAAATCACGTTTAAGATAAGAACGGGCTACATCAATATTTACAGCTATGTCAATAGCCGTTGCGTTCTTATATTCGGTGGTGAGTAAATGATAAACGGACTGAATAAAGCTTATGTAATTGTCCCCTGCAAGTCTTTTCATACTAACTCTCCTTTAAATATTTTTTACCCGAACTAACGGAACAGGAAGTTATTCGACATGACTAATGACCATTGCTAATTCCATTCGTTCATAATCGTTTCGGCATAGCTCAAAAGCGTTTTGAACTAACTTGTTGCTATGTTCAATTGGGAACGGCAACTGTGCTTCAACATGGTCAATCGCTTGTTTAAATTGCGCAATGGAAGTTGTGTCTAAGAAATAGAATAAAGATGAGTGATGTAAAGAAAAATTATACAACCAGTGTGCGAACGGTTCTCGGAGAAACCAATCGTTCGATTCAGTAGTTACATTTAGCAAAGTGACACGTACTCTGTTCTTGACATACCATTTTCGTTTTAATACCCTATCGAACTCTTTATCGTACTTCGTGAATTCACGGTTCAACATATCCATACTGTAAATCGACCATTGATCATACCATTTACCATTGAGCTTAAAGAAGTTCAACATATTAAATGTCTCCCGGCTTCCAACTGTAAATGATTCCAACAGGGGTAAAAAGAACTTGATACACCCGTGGCTCCTCACTGTCTATAAAATGAATGGTGCAAATCAACTCTTTTTTTGCATTAGGGTCACTTATGTATTGCAAATCAGGTTTTTCGGTTTGCCAAGGTTGTATCATTTCTTCAGCCACAAAACACAGCCCTTGTTCCAGCCAGGCTCCAAAATGTTCTGCACCACAATGTAGCTTATAATTTTCTTCGTGTATCGCTATCCTCTTTACTTTTGTTTTGTCGTCCATTGTGCTTGCAAAAAGTAAGCGTAGGGATTTTATGAATTCAGAATACCTAATCATAAAATACTTCAAAACCTCCACTCTTGGATTTACGAACACCAATCAAAATCTCGGTATCTTTATTGACAGCAACTATGGTGTAGAGTACATCATTATTTTTCGGCGTTCCGAATACGAACTGAACCGTAATGTGTTGAGTTTGTGATTCCAACAATTGACGAGCAACATTGGCTATGTAAGCAAAATCTCTGTGCAGCTCATACTTGTTCTCTTCAAATTCGCTAATCATTACGTTATCTAGTACTGTAAAACCCAGAATATACTCATATTTCCCTTCCAGTTGTTCTATTAGGGCATTCACAGTATAAGGTGTGGAATGCTGTTTTTTCTCTGGTTTCAAGCTATCTCCTCCTTGTTGAGGATTATCATATCCTGATCCAAATAGGCTTGACTAGAGGTTCGAATTTCCAGCTAATGATTATAAAAAAATAAAGAAATTCATTTTAACGAAAAAAATGAAAGGCTTGGTACCCACAAAGAACTGGGCGACAAGCCTTTCAATTTTTTTTATTTTATTAGAAGTGACAATTCATTCTGAAATTAGGATTGTTCAATGCAATAATTTTACAGTTGCTTCGGAGATATTTGCCATCTTCAACCGCAATCCATTCGTTCGTAAAGACTTTGATTAGATGAATATTTCGGTGCCGTAGAGCCAGCTGGTTAATGAGTCAGAGCCACCGTGTTAAAAAAATAGAGCCATTATGTTAATGGTGAGAGCCATCAAATAATTGATGGCTCTCGGTTAACTAATTCAACTATCGTACCCGTTAGCGTAATCGTCAGATGTCCAATGAAACAAATTCCTCCCCCATAATTTGTTACACGTAAGCGTCTATACATATTTTTTTCATAATGATAACGTACCCTTCGTAGACGGAATAACATCGCCAGTTATCCTAATTGCTTTCTTCAACGCATCGCCGAATGCCACGAAAATTGCCTCATTTATATGGTGTGTATTTCTGCCGTATTCCAAATTGATGTGCATGGTTATCCCGCTATTATGCGCTACAGCGATAAAAAACTCTTCGGTTAATTCGGTTTCAAACTCGCCTACTCGTGTTGACGGCATTTCCACGTTAAACACTAAAAAAGAGCGATTAGATATACTCAAATCCACTAATGCTAAGCTCTCATCCATAGGTATACGAGAACTACCATAACGGTTTATGCCTTTTTTATCCCCTATAGCCTTTTTGATTGCTTGCCCCAAGCATATTCCAATGTCCTCAACCGTGTGATGCCCATCTATCTCTAAATCACCTTTGCAATCCACATTTAGTTTTATTCCTGCCCTAAAAGCAAAAAGCGTGAGCATATGGTTAAAGAATCCAATTCCCGTGTTGATGTTGCCTTCACTGTATTCATCGAGATTAAGCTCCAGTTTAATTTCTGTTTCTTTTGTTTTTCTGTTAATTAATGCCTCTCGCACCATAACAAACTCCCTTCTTAACTGAGGTATTGCCTTTTGGTATTGCTAGCCGAATGAATTCGATTAAGACCACATCCTTTATTACTTTACTTCTCTAATATATTATCGTAATAAAGTGATAATGTAAAGTTATGTAAGTGTCGGTCAGCCACGCTAAACTGCCCGTTAGCCACACATGCAGCGCAAGCGCTGCACCACAGATTATGAAAATGGTTTTATCAGTCTATACTGCTCTTATGGCTGGCGAAGAAGGTCGATGAGCTATGGTGCCTTAGAGCCCAACCGTTAGTCTGACTCCGACCACCACGGTGCATCACAGATTGTCGCACCCTATATGGGTAGCACTTATAGGAGATTAATCCTTTCTGGTTGTTGCACCAGCCATGCCTTTTTTTGAAGTATTTTGAACTAGTTTTGGAACTACATAACACTCTTCTCAATTGAAGGCTCAGCCTTTTTTTAAAACGATTGTTGCTGGGTCTAATTTTCTATTGTCTTTTTTCGGTTTTGAGCGGTTTTAATTTTCATAGGAGCTTAATGAACTTACCCAAGCTTACTGAACAACACTTAATACAAAGATGGCTCTTCCTTCCGAGAAGGTGGCTCTATTTCGTTAACATCATGGCTCTGACTCATTAACCAAGCGGCTCTCCCGTAGTGAAATATTCAATTAGACCAACTGTATCCAATTGTCCATTAACCCAAACTTCGACTTGTACATGTGAATGGACACAGTTTTGGATTTGTTCGTTCGTGTAGACGTGAATCCTCCGAGCCATTATACACCCACATGATCTGGCTGCTCTTTGTTCAGTCCAAAATGGATCTTCAGGGCGGTATCCACACGTGTCATAGTTTCGATATCGAGGTGAGTGATTTTATCTTTGAGTCGATTCTTATCAATTGTTCTTACATGTTCCAACAAAACAGCGCAATCTTGCCCTAAATCAGTATTACCTTTAATGAGTACATGGGTGGGTAGTTTTGCTTTCTCAAATTGGCTTGTTATTGCAGATACTGTTACATGTGGATTAAATCGGTTGCTAACATTATTGGATACAACAAGTACTTTGCGTACTTCGCCAATTTCGGAACCAAAGCTGGGGGATAAATCAGCAAAAAAAATGTCACCACGAACCATAAATGAGTTCATCCTTTCAGGAAAATGTTACCTCTACATTCTACATGGTTAGACATTTTCCTCCTACGTTCTAATGTTTTGTCCTAATGAAACATTCATTAGCTCACGGACGTTTAAAAAATGGAAATAGCTGGTGTATAGAAACTTCAAACCGAGCGAAACGTATCCAGCGGCGGAAAGGAAGCTTATCGTGACACAGACAAGGAAAATATTTCTATACCTTTCTAAATGCCTCATGGTAAAAGTTGCAACAACTCAGAAATCATCACGTCTAAATATGTGTAATATATGGGGAAAGGAAGTTTTCTTTTGAAAAGTTTTAATTATTTACTTGTGTGTGGCTTGTTGTGTATCACTCTAACCGGATGCGATTCTAAACAGGGCAACGAAAATACGGCTCAACCTTCACCCATCATTACGCCGGTTCCCAGTGCTGAAACAACCTCGAAACTAACAACCTACACTGAACCTCTTCGTTCTTGGAACTGGAAGAAGTTCGGGAGGGGTAATCTTAATGTTTTTCACATTAAAGATGGAATCATTCTATATCCGGAACCGATCACCTATATTGGATTAAAAGGATATTCCGGAAAAGATTTTGCCTTGGGGACGACCACCGCCTACTTTATAAGAGCTGCTGACGAACAATTTTCAAGCCCCGAGGCACTCGAAATAGCGTCAAAGTCCCTGCCTTTTGGTAAGGGTTTTACGGTAAAGAATCAACTGTTTCCAGCAGACGGAATGTCTATAAAAATGAGTAGTGGAGATCTGGTTGGAGTGGCTGGAGATCAAACGAACATATGGCTTGTATCGGAGGATGGCAATTCAGCAAAACCCCTATTAAGCACTAAAGGCTATGATGAACTGAACCTTAAGGTCAAAACGGACGAAGCCAATTTCGGGGAGAGAAAATATAGTTTAAACTGGAGTTCGAATCCGCATCCGATGGCGGACGGGATGAAAATCGCCTTTGTATCCAATAGAAATGGAATTCTCTCGGTAAAGAAAGGGCAGAGTGTCTATATTGTAAACAAGGATGGCAGTAATGAAAAACTACTCATTGATTCTCAAAAGTACGGCAGCCTGACGATTGTAGGTACTGCAAAAGATTTAGTTGCCGCAGAAACTTATAACCATTCTCTACTTATTGTAAACACGACAAGCGGAGAAGTTAAAGAGTTTCCGATAAACGGAAAGTCAATCGCTATATCTCCTGATGGGGCAAAGGTCCTTTTTCGAAAGATAGTGGAACCTTCCATTCAAAAAGATTTATGGTTGTTAAACGTGGAAAGTGGCAAGGAAACGATCGTAGCTGGTTTTCCGCAAGGTTACTTTTTCAATGCAGCTGGGGAATGGTCTCCTGATGGTTCAAAGTACGCTTTTTACGGTAATGGCATAGAAGTTATAGATAAAACTAAAGGCTACAGGGATAATAACATACTGCTTATCATAGATTCCTCCTCTTCATCTATGGCTTCATACGGAAAACCAGAAGGCACAGCCAACATATATCCGCTTGGAACAAATCATTGGATCGACGCCAAGCATGTGCTCGTTTATCTTGAAGATGATACGACTTGGATCGCAAAATTGAAGGAGTGAAGTAAAGGCTTCTTTAGAGATGATAATGTTATGCAGGAATGTGAAACAGATATCAATTGTGTATTTCGTCTAATGTAATTAGAGGGACAAAATGAAAAAAACTATGTGGACACCCTACAAAAAAATTACCCAAGTTAACTTACGGGGCAAAAGATCTAAAAAGTCTTAAATTTATTTTGGACCATGTAACATATGAATTGGGTTACTCGTCAAATAGTAGGGAGTTGAAATGTTTGTCATTCAAAAATTATATTAGTATCTTCGTAGTTGTTGTTTTATTCTTGTTATCGAGCGGATGTAAGGGGAATGATTTCAAACCAACTTCTTCCAACGGACCTTCAGTTCCCTTTATTCATTCTGTTCAACCTGCTGTAGGAAGTTCATATAATGAAACAATCATAAAAATTCGCTTTTTACGAGATATGAAACAATCCACCTTTAATAGTAAAACAATTCAAATATGTGAAGCAAAACATAGTTCAGATCTCACGAACCTCTATCAATTTATTTATGACTCTCAAAATAGAACACTTGCTTTAGTTCCGAAAAATAATGATTTTGACTTTGGCTCTGAAAATACTGTGACCATAAAAATTAGTGGTGCGATACAAGATCAAAATGGAAATACAATGGCTTCTGATTACATTTGGTCATTTAAAACCTCCAATTAACCCGATCGTTTCTGAGCTACGGGAAACGATAGCTAAATAAAAATACCACACCAGGCTACCCCAGTTTTAAAGTAACTTTAAACTGAAAAAATAGGGGTGAATATTACCGATGAAATTCGTCGTTATCATCATACTTTGCATGTCACTGATTCTAAATGGGTGCAGTGATAATAAAGACATTTTGTCACCAACTAGTACGATTGCAACGGGAAATCAGACTCCAGAACAAAATAAATCTACACCAGTCAGTTCGACAAATGTTAACGCTTATCTTACCCCGTCTGTGGAGCAAGCATCGCATCTCCTTTTTTCGACTGTAGATGAAAAGACAGATGGTTGGTTTATTTATTCCGCAAAAGCAGAAATTCCGGGTAAGTTAGTCGTGTATCATAGTACAGATACTGGGGAAACGTGGAATCGGGCTACTTTGCCAACAAAACAGCCCTGGGAACAGCAGGTCAGTAAGCAAAATCTATTTACTTCATTTCCGCCAACACAACAAAACCTCACTGGTTGGGTTCTTTTGACCTCTGAGCCAACGGCAGGACTGATGGGCAAAACCCTCTATCAGTCAACCGATTCAGGAAAATCGTGGCAATTCCTAGCAGATGTCAGCCTAACAATTGACGGTTATGTTACTGGAGTTACATTCCGTGATACACAAAACGGATGGATCACAGCTTCCCAACATGGAGCTGTGATGCTTCCTTTATATCGCTCGAAAGACGGCGGTAATACCTGGACTTTACAAACTATAGATATCCCTCAAAATTATAAATATGGAAACGTGATGCCACCTAAGTTTGATAAAACTAACTTGCAAAATGGAACTATATCTATTGAATTTGTGAATGACTCCAAACGGAATATTGTTGAATACAAATCACAAGATGGTGGAGATACGTGGAAGCCGTAATTTCAGTTCGGCGTATCAAATATCGATTGTAAAATTGATCGAATCATTCTGGTTTTTACGTTTTTAACCGTCAATAACTTTGTACGACTATATACAGTAAAATCGAAAAGGGGGTTGAAGTTAATTATGCTAAAAACTGCTATTTTTATTTTTTGTTTTACGATGATCTTGATAGGTTGTAATGCAACCAATGGTACTTCGGCTAAACATTCTCCCTCACCCACAGTTCAGAATGAGTTACAACCGAAGTCTACTTCAACCAATAATCTTACAGGAACAGGGAAGGATATTGACCTAATTGAGCAACGTCAAGTCGATTCACCAGATCACATTAGTTTTCCCAATCATTCTAATGTAATCTCTCAGGAAGAAATTACAATTTCGGCGGGAAAGGCAACATTGTTAAAACTATCACATGACAACTTCACAGCGGCAACGGAACAGGAAAAGGGTCTTGGCAAGACTGATATTATTTATTGGCTGTATATAACTCAACCTTTTCTTAATGATTCCACTAAAGTAAATACATATATTCTCTCGGGAGTAGTAACGGGTAACGACAAAGCGGCAAAGAGTGAAATTTTAGAAGCGGCTCAAAAGTGGAACCCATTTACTTCCACGCAATCGATAAAAGTTATTCGCAAAATAAATGTTGACCAAGATGGTAAAATTGACGAGGTTCAATTATATTACAATGGAGATAATGGAGATGTAGGTTTGCAGGTAAAAAATTCACAAGTAACAATTTTAAAAGTTGATAGTGAAAAGCAGATTTTTGCTACTCAACCATCTGATCATTACACATTTCAGTTGTATATAGATGGAAACAAAATTTTAGTAGGGATTACATATGCTTTTACAAATAAATATGGCTCGACTTCAGATGTGTACTGTTATGAATACAAAAACAGTCAGTTATCTAAGATATGGTCAACTGATGATTATCTACAAAAGAGATTAATGGTTAAGAGCTATAACGAACAAAGCAATACGATGGATGTCATTTTAGATCAGGACAGCAAAAAAATCATTTTAGATAACGAAGAAGCAAAAGCTTATTTAGCTTACGCTAAGACTCAGAAAGAGAGTGGGCAGACAGAATTGGAATTGATTTTAACGATTACTCCTGCTTTTACCTTCTTTGATTACAATCGTGATGGTGTAAAGGAACTTATAACGAAAACCATTGTTAATTTTGGAGCGTGTCCAATTACAAAAACGTATTATTCGGCATATCATTTTTCGAAGGATGGTATAAGACAATTAGATAGCTGGTTTAATGGAAGTAATCCTGCACTAGAACAGAACATTCCATTTAATTAAACTTCTTTAAGCTAAACGGGTACGATAGATTCCTGTAACTCAAAGTAGCTATTGTTGGGGTAAATTGGGCTGTGCAGATTATTTTGGCGGAAAGTCAATGTTAAAAGATAAAACCCCTATAGTTGTTGCTTCAGAAGCAAATATCAAAATTTCCTTTGATTATAAACCTGCACCTACTCAATTGAATGTTCAGCAGTTTCAAGACAATAAAAATGTTGAAGTTCCCTTAAATGATGGTTATTTTAACGTTCCCAAAGAAAAAGGCGTTTATTATTATGGGATTTCAGCTTTTTGGATGACAGAAGATGGTAAGTATTCTAAAGGCGACACATCATCGGTCTTTGTCATAGAAGTTAAGTGAGCCTGAGATGCCTTGCTATTTTACATTACATATCCATTTAGAAATCCTTAATAGTTGCACAAAATAGACCTTGGCATAAAATTCCTAAAATTTGTATTTTTGTTCCACATAAATTACACTACATATTGTGGTGCAAAAATGTGGAGGTGTATGAGTTGGAAGAACAACACCGTTTTGACCCCAAAAACAAGGACTTATTAGACAGTCCTGAAAGAAAAAAACTATTCCCCACAGAAAAGTTATTGGGGCTACTCCCGATACAGAAAAACCATACGATTTTGGACGTAGGAGCTGGAACCGGTTATTTTTCACTCCCAGCTGCTGGACTAACTGATGGTATCGTATATGCTCTTGACCTGGAACCAGAACTGTTAGAAGTCCTCAAAAATCGAATGGAAGAACAACAGGTATCCAATATTCAATTAGTCGAAGCGTCAGCTACAAACATTCCCTTGGAAGATAATTCAGTGGATATCGTGATTGCTTCTTTGGTTTTACATGCAGTTAAGCCATTATCGACATGTCTAAATGAAATTAAACGTGTAATGAAAAAAGGAGCATATCTTTTGAGTTTTGATTGGGAACCCAAAGAAAGCCCAATGGGACCTCCAATGGAAATTCGTATTCCTTCTGACCTAATGGAAAAAGCTTTTCGTGAAGCAGGATTCAGCATAGAGAAAATGCTATCCCCGACGGAATTTTTATACTTTTTTGTTATCAAAAAATAATACATTCATACCTTTTACTGTCCGCCGCTAATACATATAGACAAAATAAAAAACGAACTCGGAGTGATGTTCTCCAAGTTCGTTTTGAATTTATGGAACCTTAACTACGAATGGAACCGTGAAGACTTTGCCTTCATATTGGAACTGACCCCATATTTTATAGGTTCCGCTTTTTGGGAAGTTCGTCATAAATTTAGCGTCTGGACCTGTTGCCTTTTCGTCAGAAGGATGGACGTGAAGATAGAGGTTTGTGTCTTCGCTAATGATTACCACGTGTCCAACAGCGCCTAAATATGGTTGGAGGTTCGTAATGGGTTGCTTAGTTTGAGCGTCCTTGATATTGAAATTCATATTCAGGTCCATATTCGCCATCACATGGTCAAAGGACAAGGTGACTTCTTTGCCATCAATGACTTTGGTGAGATTTGTTTCAGGTTGGAGTGCAACTGGCTTCGGAGCATCACCTTGGACAGTTACCATATCCGTTTTAACCGACTTTGAAGCACCTTTGGGTGTAAAGTCAGCATATAGCTTAAAATCGCCCCCAATGGGGAATTTGGTCGTTATGGTAAATAACCCATTGCCTTTATAGTCAGGATGAATGTGGTCGAAATACGAAAGGTCTTTGCTAACAACAATGAGGTGCATCAATTTTTCGTGTACAATATCAAAGTCTTGAATGGACTTACCATTTTTATCATTAACCTGAATCGATATATCTACATTCTGATTACTCTGTGGTTTGTCATTGGACAATTTCCAAGTGGCTTGAATGGAGTCGTCGGTTGCGTTACTTCCCCCCATATTTCCGTGATCCATTCCAGCCATACCATTATTACCACTGTGGTTCATATTTGAATGGTCCATTTTTGAAGAACATGCACCTAAAACTAAAACAAGTGACAAGGATACAAGCAATAAGATTTTTTTCATTTGGTTCTCTCCATCCTTTTTTAATATAAGAATTTGTGCAATACAAATCCTTTATCTACACAACTTACAAAAACCAATACATTTACCACAAACAAAAATACAGACAGAGCAAATCGTTGATGTTTGGCAAGTGGAACATGAATTTTTTGCTTAGGTGAAATAATTTGTTGAATGCGATAATGTAAGGCATTATCAGCGAAATGTGCTGTAACTTCACGAAATGAATTTTGTTTTTGAACGTTTGATATACGCTGATTTAGTTTGAGCAAAACAGAACCTAAGTGAAGTTCCGTGTTCATTTTTTTCATTGCGTATTGGTCTGCTAATAATTCCCTCCAAGTTTTGTAGTAATGGACTACACTTGTTAGAATGGGAATATAAGCGATGCCTTCTAAAAGAATTCGAATGATAAGAAATTTGAGTGGGTCACGGTTACGACAGTGAAAGTGTTCGTGAAGAAGCACAGACTCAATTTCCTCAATCGTGAAATGCGTTTGCCAAGCATTTGAAATCGCAATTCTCGGTTTGATAAAACCGAAGGTCATCGCAAATAGCTGATCGTTCTTAACAACGATAATGTTGTTCTTGAAGCTTGGGTATTTCTTGTTTAACTCGATTGTTGCTTGAATGTCTTGGTTCTTTGAGAAGTCTTTTCGATATTTGATAAAAAGGTTTATTTGCTTACCAATTTGCCAAAACATACGACTCAACACGACGATAAATATACTGCTCAATACCAACCCCACCACAGAATGTTCGCTTGTAAGAGGTAGTATCGACTGCATTTCCATTACATGTGAAATATGCATACCGATATGGTGAAACAGAAATACAACCATTTGGAAAAGCATAAATAAACCGACGAACAAAATAACACTAAACGCAATTTTTGATTTGAGTTTAGGAACCATTAGATTCATTCCTTTTTTTTAACTCGTTTATTTTCTTTTCCAATTGCTCAAGAAAAGAAGGTTCGGCTTCGTTAAGCGCTTCGACAAAGTGAGAGGCGACAAGACCACCAAAATCTTCAATTAATCCTAATGTGACTGTTTTCGTTTGAGCGTGTAAAAATTCTTCTTTGGTTTGTATTGATCGATAGAAAGTTGTACGTCCTTGTGTATATCTGGTGAGATGTTCTTTTTCAACAAGTCGGTTCATTACGGTATTTACAGCATTAAAGGAAATGGGGTTTTCTAGATTTATCCTTTCCTGAACTTGCTTTATGCTTAATTCACCTGATGCCCAAATAGCGTCCATTATTCTTGCTTCTAATGCGCCAAAAAAGCGATTTAGACCTTCCCCATTAAAGTTATATTTATTGACTGACATAGGCTCTCCCCCTTACCACACATGTTGTAGGGTAATTATGCATAGTTGTACATTGCATTTGATTTAAAAATGAATCATTACCCTACATATTGTAGGGTAAAAAATCATCAGAGTCAAATAAGCGAAAGCGGTACATAATGCATTAGAGTAACAAACAGCGGCGGATTGAATCTTCCGCCGCTGTATCGTCTCAGACTTATTTCTGAGATATAGCCTCACCATTTTTAGCGATTTGAGTCCAATGTTGTCCTAAATCTTTACTGATAAATGCATCACGTCCGTTGGTCGAAAATGCAAGTTCTTTCTCATTGGTTGGGTTTTGAGCAATATATAATATGGGATTGTTTTGGTCGAGTGCTGGTATGCTAATTTGTTCTTGCGTGTGATTAGCAAGATTTAATTTGACAATAGCCGGTGATTGAACTCTTGCAACGAATAAGTCACCATTAACTCCAAAATAGAGTGCTGACACGAAAACGTTGGTTAACATATCTTCGAAATGATTGCCGTTATCTTTGGATACGTACAGCCCCTTTTTATTACCTACTACAATGGTATTCGTATCAGTAGGGTGAGCTGCTATTGCTGTTGGTTGAGAAGCTATAATATTGGATTCACTTTTTGTCCAAGTTTTTGCGTCATCCAAGGAGTAATACAGACCAGGTATTTTCATTTTAGAGTTCGGTTGCTCATTCAGAACATAAATGGCGTGGCTTTTATATCCAACGGTCATAGCGTGAAAGTCGCTTTCGCCTTCCAATCCAAGTTTGGATAAGGATTTGCCAATGTCAGAGCTTTTAACGATTCCAATGGGGTTTTTAAGCTCAGAACCAGCGGCGGGATGACCACTACTGTAAAAGCCATTATCAACAGTGGTAAAGCCCATATAGTCGTGTTTAGCTGTATCAATGGGTTTCCACTGACCATTGGAATACGATACTAATCCTGTATGTGCAGGAACTAGGATTTGTGTTCCGTCTGCGGAGTAACCAAATCCGTGAATATGCTCTAAATGAACAGAGGTACTTTTTGTACATGCAGTGGTAACAACCGTAAGCAAACAGATAATCATTATGGATAATTTCTTCATTCGGTTCTCCTCTTCATTTGTAATACTACCCCACGCATTGTAGTGTAATTATATGTCGAAGTCAAATTTGACAAAGAAAAAGCCGATTCAGAAGAACCGACCTTTCAACGTAGTTGCATATTGAGTCTTACCATACACATGTGAATGAAACTGAATTACAACTTTTCATTCACATGTGTATGAATTGATATATAATAAAATGAAAGCAGCCACACCGTTAGTTGGGGGTTCATTATGAGCGATGCATTACAATACATAGGAAGTCGCATTCGAATGTTAAGGGAGCAGCAAGGACTAACCATCGAAGAGTTAGCCAAAATAAGTAATATAACCAAATCATATTTAGCACAAATGGAAAGAGGAGAAGCCAATTTCAGCATCAATAAGCTAGCTGACGTATGCTCCTCCCTACATATACAACTGAGCGATATCTTTGAGAAAAACGATAAATTGGTAACTAACATACATGCTTCCGCACACAAGGAACAAATTCTAACCATTTTGGACTATCTCTTGAAGACTGACCATGACAGAGATGTTTCGTTGGTACTGGGACTAATTAAAGCGATGAGGAAGTAAGAAACTTTTCACCCAATTGCTCCGCAAGCAGTTGCAAAAGACGTGTTCTTTTGGCGTGGAATTCACTTCGTAAATGTTGATATTTCGGTTTGAATGTAATATGAAAATATTCAAATACTAAATTCAAATTGGAATTACCCAAATGCTTTATAAATGATTCCATTGTCATTTGTGCGATATTGTAAAAATGGACAGGCTCAAAACAAGGAAATACATCAATATCATTTTTAAAAATATAGTCCCTCATCGCAATAGTTTCAAGCAAATAGATAAGATAAAAATAATAGTTGCCCTTATGATAATCGGTTTTTGGGGAAATGGAGAAAAAGTCATTTTCTAAAATTAACTTTTTTTGTAGCATAGCTTTTTTTACATTAATGATTCCGATTGCCTCAATGCCTGTGTTATATAGAGTTCGTTCATTTTCAATCAAATCCGAAACGACATTGAATTTATCTTCGTCGTCCATTCCAACGTAGTCCAAGTAAAATTGGACTTTTTTTATTCCAATAGGGTTATCTAATTGTTGTAGTAAAGTATTCGTATGAAATACATAATTATTTTCATTTACGAGTGGTTGAACTACGGACTCTCCAGAGGGAGAAAACGCAAATACGGAATCCTCCACTTGAAGATGTTTAATAAAGTATTTCAACAACTCCAAATCTTCTTCACAGGTAGTATTCGGAATTACCATTAGTATCGACCTCCGTTGTATTGTTATAATGATACTGATAAATTAAATAAGTATTAATATATTTATACTTTAACATATCCAAATCTTGGGCGCAATCCTTATAACTAAAATCACATTTGCATGCATAATTGATGTATAATACAATTGTTGTATAATACACTAATAGGAGTGAGGGAATTGAATTCAGAACAAATATTGGATTTACGAAATAGTGTTCAGCAGTTTGTCAGGTTATTTGGTCTTCTTGAACAGTCGGTCACTCCTTGTGGTTATTCATTATCCTTATCCCAAGTGTTTGCTCTTCAAGAATTAGAAAAAAATACGCTTACTTTAAGCGAACTTGCAAGTAAATTGTATTTGGAGAGAAGCAGTGTAAGTCGTTTAGTTGAAGAGCTGGTCAAGAAAGAATTTATAGACCGTGTACAAAACGAAAACAACAGAAGAGAAGTTCTGCTGACGATTACAGAAAAGGGCACAAAGACCATTGAGCAGGTTCGAAAACAGTCCATCCATTATTATCAGAGCATTTTAAACGACCTTTCCGAAGAGGAACAGGAAACCATCTTAAAAGGGTTCCAAACTTTCACGAAAAGCTTACAAAAACACAAGGAGGCAAACACATGATAAACACGAAAAAGCAAGTAAGCAATTCGATTCTGTCGTTTTTGTTATCGTTTCTTGCGTCTTCACATCATTGGCTTCATATGGGAATATTAATGCTTTTAGGCGGTTCAACAAATATGATGGCGACAATGAGCGCAGTTTTTTGGATAAGACGATTTATGATTATCGCCACACTGCTTACGGGTTTATATTCAATATATCGCCTGGTGAAGCATCGTTGTAAAGATAAGAAAATCATTGGTATCACGGCACTTTCTGTGGTTTTATCTGTCTTTTTTATTGCCAATACACTCATTCATTTTGGATGGTAGGAGGGACATATGGAATTCCGCAAAGATTTATCCAATTTAGCTTGGGAAGAGGTTAGAAAGCGGCAGTTACTTAGATTTCCACTGGTTTCGGAATGGATCAAAATCACCGGTATGGTTGAAGGACAGTACATTTTGGATATTGGTTCGGGTCCAGGTGTCTTTACATGTGAGTATGCCAAAGTCGTTGGACCAATGGGTCGAGTGGTAAGCATTGAAAAATCAGCAGGAGCCATTGGGCTTCTTGAGCAGCAAAAGGAATCCGAAAATCTCCAAAACATATTGATTATCGAAGCTAATGCAGAAGAACCTTTCCAAGTCACAGATAAGTTTCATTTGATTTTCTTAACTGATGTATTACATCATTCCGATTCCTCCGAAAGCATACTCAAAAATGTTGCTTCCGTGACAACGCTTGAAACTCAAATATTAATTTCCGAGTTTGATCCAGAAGCCAAAGGTGAATTCGGTCCTCCTCTCAAAAATCGAATGTCATTAGAAACAATAAAGGAACTGGTTTTGGATAAGTTCAATATACTCACGTGGGGAAAACAGGAAAACGAACATTATTTTTTGCTTTTAAAGAAATTATCTTAAATACAGAATACCACCGTGAGTGATGGTTTTCTGTGTTTGGCTCTGTAAATTTTTAATGTTAACATTGTTCTACTTTCGTAACTAGCCAGTTATACTCCTCTTTTTCGAAACCGTTATTAGCCGTAATATCTTCTATTATTTCCAATTTAGGGTTCGTTGACATAACTTCTTTTATAAAATAAATCAGATAACTTAATCCATCTTCCTTCATTCTACAGGCAGTGTTGTACTCATGTTTTGTTAAGTAAAAATTATCTTCCTTGCCCGTGGTTGCCTTCACTTCAATATGTATTGGATGCCCGTCTAAGGTATAAGAAAGGATATCGTACCCGTTTGAAGGATCCAATCCTTTTCTCGGATCAATCTTTTCATGATATTTTGTTCCCATTAAAATCTTTCGTTCTTGTTCGTAAACGAATGCCTCGCCTATTTTGCCTATTTTGATTTGTAGTTCATGAAGTCCTATGTAGTCTATTGGTTTGTTTTTAAGTTTATGTTTTAATTCGTCATACGTATAAAGAATTGATAAGTCTCCATTTGATTCAATGTTTTGGACCTCTGTATTATCGATTGAAGAAATAACAACTTCAAATTCTAGTTTTTTTTTAATTTATTTGCACAGTCTACGCATACGATTCTATTGTTAATTGAACGCCAGTTATGAGCCAAATTTGGGTAACTTTCAAAACAGTTTCCGCACTTAACCATAGAGTTCGTTCTGGCTTGTTTTATCATAATTGGAATGAGTTTTCTTTTTAGTTTTGCATCTTTTCCGATATTTGCAATGTACACATCCAATGTAGCGAAACCATGATGTTCTTGGCTTAATTGTATAAACATTTGGTTGTATTTTTCTGGAATCGAAAATGACCCCAGAGATGTATTAAGTGCGCCGTTTGAAAAATTATCACTTGTGATGCTCTTTCTTACTTCGTCAATTGGTAACCCCAACTCAAATATTGCAAACCAACAAAACTGCATTTTTAATGTTTCGTGCTTTGTAGAGACCGCCTCAATAACATTTTGAATCTGCATTAATTCTTCAATTGTTAGAGCTTTTTCTTCGTTTTTAATATTTTTAGGTTTTACGTTATTTGTTGAAAATTCCTTCAATAAACTTTCCTTATGCATATGCCTTTCAAAACCATTTGGATTTCTTAGATAATCCATTGAATACAAAAATTGAAAAAATCTATTTTTATAACTTTGTTGGGAATTTAATTCCCGATCCTGTGGAATATGACTTTCGTAATGCTCGATGGTTAGTTCAGTCACGTCAAGAATCTCTATTTGATTAAAGAGAAGGTCATGAATGGCACTTTTGTAATTGGCTTTCGCAGAATAAAATGATAGGAAAAGGTTTATTGCTTCAATGCTTATTGGATGATCACTTAATAAAGCTTCCATATCTTTAGCATATAAAATTTCTCTTCTCGCCAACTGATTTCAGCCCCTTAAGTCATTTTATCTCAAACATATCTTACCATATTTTTGCACCTAAGATTATGGAAGTTAATCCATTCTTCCGTGGGAACTTATTGAGAAAATCAACATCTAACAAAAACAGCCCTTGGTTTAAGTATGTTTTTGTCCATTGTATTTGGCATATAATATATCTTTGCTTCGACACCACTGTTTTGAGGTTCGTAAAGCGTATAGTTCGCTGTTCGTAATAATTTCTAAAATCAATGATATCTTGAAATTAACTTGTAAAAAGCGAATTGATTACAGTGATGCTATTTTTATAGTTGATGCCCTTTTCAATGGCTTGGGCTAACTGGATGGCTTCAATTTTGTCATTACAATATGCTAATGACCTCCTCATTACCTCTGTAAGGTCATTGCCAACTTCAGCATTTCTCTGCATCGATTTTATACATTGAAAAGCAATGTTCATTGAGTTGTTGCCTTCAGAGGACAGATAATAAAAAATATATGGCACCCGCCCAATCACAGTTGTATAAAGCCATTGTTGGATATTATCTGCCTTAAAGTTATCATCAGGTAATATGGGCTGATTCTTAATATCCGTACCGTCAAAAATTTTAAGTGTAATACGATTTCTGAATTGATCTTTAGGCTGAAGAGATTTAATCTCTTGGGCGAAATGGTAACTACGTGACATTGTTTTTTTGTATTCTATATTTGGAATGAGAATCGGATGTAATGCCTCTTTTTCTTTTGATTGTTTCCATATTGAAGTCAATACACTCAGTCCTTCCTGGAGTCCTCTACGGATAGATTTCCCAAGGAGATAACGAGAATACTATTTTTTATAACAACTTTGAATATGCCTTTTTTCAGATGTAACAAATCCATTATTCGGAAACAGCTTTTGACTTCCGAAAAGCATCGTATACAATCAAGAAGCAACAAAAAAGTGCATACCAAAGTATGCACCTTCACTGTTTCTTGGACTGATATTTAGTAAAGATCTTGCTCTCCGTTCCTGAATCCTGGGGTTGATAAAACCGTACATTTTTCAATTCAGGCGGGAGATATTCGTTGGTATCCTTGCCTGGGTTGTCAAAGGGGTATAAATAGGTCGTGGTGGCGTGTTTAATGTCCTTGGGTACATCGTACTGCCTTTGGCTACGAACAGTCTCCAGAGCCGAATTTATGGCTTTATAGACGCTATTGGATTTCGGGCTTTCGCAGAGATACACCACTGCTTGCGCAAGCGCCAACCGTCCTTCCGGCATCCCTACGAACTGGACGGCTTGTTGAGCTGCTATTGCCATCTGGAGACAATGTGGATTCGCCATCCCCACATCTTCAGAGCTATGGACTACTACCCTTCTGGCAATGTATATGGGGTCAACACCACTGTCAAGTAATCTGGCTAACCAGTACAGCGCAGCGTCTGTTTGGGAACCTCGCATCGACTTAATAAAGGCGGAGATCAGATTGTACATATCACTGGTGTTAATGCCGTTTAAGCGAAACTGGAACGCTTCCTGAATAGCGTTTAAATCAATCTCATTACTGTTATGAAGCGAATATGCTGCTACTTCAAGTGCATTCAGCGCAGCTCGTATATCTCCATTGCATACGTCAGCAATGTAATGTAATGCTTCTTCAGAAATCGTGAGATGGCTTTTACCGAGTCCTCTTTCCGTATCGCTTAAAGCCGATAAAATTACGCCCTTCACATCTTCTGGGGTAAGTGCTGTCAATTGATAAATCCTACATCTAGAAACCAGCGGCGGAATAATATCGTGGGCAATGCTCTCTGTTGTACAGCCAATAAGCGTAATAACGCCGTTCTCAACGTACGGAAGCAGGGTTTCTTGAATGTTTCGCTTCATTGCGTGAATCTCGTCAATAAATGCAATTGTTTTTTTACCATATAATTTTCGTAGTTCTTGCGCTTGTTCGAATGTTTCACGTAGTTGGGCGACTCCCAAAGAAACTGCATTTAATTTAATAAATTCAGCATCCGTGAGCTTGCTGATAATCGTCGCTAAACTGGTCTTTCCCGATGATGGTGGACCCTGTAAAATCATCGAAGGAACTTGGTCAGTTTCAATCAAATGACGTAGGGATTTCCCTTTCCCAACAATGTGCTGCTGACCGATATATTCATCTAACGTCCGAGGACGCATACGTTCCGCAAGTGGTGTAGGTGCCGTCCGTTCGTTTTGTGCAAAATCAAATAAGTCCATTTCGTGCCACCTTTATACGAACAGGGATTCCGTATATTGTAGCATAAAATGGACTATTTAGAAATGCGCTTAGAGAGCGATAGGAGAAGCAAACGTCGAAATTTCTAACATGCTCTTTTCAAATTCGTAGTTATAATAGACTTTCTTCTTTAAATCTTTTAATAAATCAAGGTTAAGATAATACTTGCCTGAAGCTTGTTCTAAGTTCCAACGATAATGACTGGATGTAAATTGAGTACCCCGCTTTGAACCTTTACGATACAAAAATAAATATTCACTTCCTTCTAAGTCGTCTTCATTTCGTTCTTCTTCACAGTACCGTTGTATTGCGTTGCATATGGACAAATGCAGTTGAATCTCAAACTTGTTACGACTACTTTTCCATACGTAAAGTTTTCGGGATAAAAAATCAAAATCCGTTACCTTGACATCGAGCAGAGCTTCAATCGAAAGTTTATACACATTATTGAGAATAAACAATATGACATCTCTTTGAAAACTTAATCCGCTAACAAGAAGTTTAATCTCCCGTTCAGGAATATCAGCTTTTGAAAATTTCTGAACTTCTGAAGTAAGGAGTAGAGGGTGATTAACAACAACGAACGGATTTTTGCAAACAATACCCTGACCTACCATCCATCTATAAAATCTACGCAGTATGCTCACTGCTGGAGAGACCTGATGTTCTTGATAGTTCCAATCATTTCGAAGATGATTGGTATAGGAATTGCATATTGAATCGGGTACTGTCTTGTAATCCAACCCTTTATCTCCCACATATCGAAGAAAGCGTACTATATGGGATGCATATGAACGTACAGTACTTTTCTTACAATTCAAATGATTATTGAGCCAATCGTTAATCTCTGGTATGGGAATTTGATTTTTTGTCACGTTCAACATGTTGTTTTTATCTAGTTTTGTGTATATAACATCTTTTTTCACTCTTCATCATCTCCTTCCTTTCCAACTGCTACTTCATCTTCGGAAAGCTTCAGGAAGAGTTTTTGGTTATTCATTTCGGTCATATGAGGGTGAGCATGTCGATTTAGCATTAAAAGAGACTTATGCATCCAGATTGGATTTGTAACTTCAAGCTGTGGATTGTAAGTTCTTATCATGACGTAAGCTCGACCTACATTAATAATTCCTCTATCCATACCCATCTCATCAGCCGTCTTACGTAAATTTTTATGGAACTGCTCGATGGAATATTTCTTCCCTGTATCCGAGAGGAAGAGCATATTCATTCCTTCTACCGGTGTAGGTCGTTCGATTTGGATATACTTTTGAAGCATTGCCACAGCATTTGGGGGAATTATTCGTACTTGTTCTTGTCTAGTTTTTAATTCCGAGTATTTTAAAATCCCCTTCTCTGCATCAAAACCGTCAATTGTTATATGGATCAAAGGCAACTTACGAATGCCAAGAATCACGTAAAAGGAATACATTAATTTGTCACGCAGCTTCGGTATGGCTCTAATAAAGCGATATACTTCATCTTCTGTAAATCGTTTTTTATTGATTATTGTGTGTTTAGAATCATAAGGGGGCAAAACCATAAATCGTTTTGGAGATCTTTTAAACCAGATAAGTCGATGCTCTACAATGTTTGAGTCATTAAGCCATTTGTAAAATTTCTCTAAGATGCACACTTCTTTTTTCAATGTGTTATATGAGAACCCTTTATCTAGCAATCCTCTAATGTATTGACTCATTGTATCTTCATCTACTTTCAAATAATCAATGCCTTCGATCTCAATTGTCTTAAGAAATCGGACTAATGATCCCGCATTTGTTCTTACCGTTAAGTTGGAGCATTTAAATGAACGATATTTAAGCCAATCTGATAAAATCGTTTGAACCTGTCCATCTTTCGTAATGATATAATGCTTATCTTTATTTTGTTCAATTTTATAACTCATTGTAGATTTCCTCCTCGAATGTTTGAATAGCTTGATTTGAATCTTTATATGGAAGAACTTAACGTGATCTTAGTTGTCCATCTTTCTGTAAGTTTTGAAGTTGGTGTTGCATAATATAAATTTTTCCAAGAAG
Organism: Paenibacillus sp. JCM 18996; assembly: GCF_055392555.1. Classification (NCBI taxonomy): domain Bacteria; kingdom Bacillati; phylum Bacillota; class Bacilli; order Caryophanales; family Paenibacillaceae; genus Paenibacillus; species Paenibacillus sp. JCM 18996. The sequence goes on along the minus strand of NZ_AP043884.1, from coordinate 183,840 downwards.
AATTTGATTAGCATTACGAAGTTCGACAGCCTCTGACTTCAACATTTCTATTTGTTCCATCATCTTTTCTTTTTCTTGTATCTGGCGGTGTTTTGAACGATTTCCCATCTTAAAAACCTCCTGAATGGAATTAAGTTAAACCTCTGGCTTTTAATTGATTTTGTAGGGTGGTGATTTCACCACGTAACTTTTTGTTTGTTTCACGATACTCGTCCAACCGTTCTTCAAGTCCATCGCAATAATTTTGTTTATTAGCCAATTTCTTTTCCATCTGTTCGATTTTTTGTTCTGCATTCTTTAAATGCTTTTGTAGCTTCTCGTTTTCAGCTTGCAATGCGGCGAGTTCTTTTTGGACAAGTTTCTGCTGTTCCTTTCCCCCTTCCGATTGTTCGGCTTGCCAGTTCCGATCCCATAGAGGGCGAATATGCTCTTTGTACAAAAGTGTCTTGGAAACCTTGGACAACTTTATGATTTTCTCTGCGGAAAGGATAGCATTTTCGCCTTCGTGCTTTTTAATAAATTCCACAGCTTTCAAGACCTTTTTCTTATATTCTAACTTCTTGTTCTCTTGAAATTTTTTAAGCCCCCGATTCATCCTCATCACCTACGATGTTTACTTCAACTCTCCACGCTGTATTTTCTTGATAACTTCTTGCTTATGCCTTTCAATGCCATTTTCACAAATCTGAACAATACGCCGAATATAACTGGCGTTACGAATAGCATTTTCAAAGGTCGATGCTCGTTTTGGATTGTTCTGGGTTTCTTCAATGATCTCTTCCCAATGTTGTAACTCCTTTTTGTAGTCCTCATAATACTCCGCTCTTGGGCAAAACCAACTGCAAGCGTAACATTCAAAATGAACCGAAGTTGCGCCATTAGGTCTGCAACCGGATATATTGCTACAAATGCCCACTCCTTTAATCCCGTTCACTTCCCAAGTTAAATACTTGGGCTTATCCATATTTAGCATCTCGATTGTCTCGTCATCTAAGTTGAAAATAACACTTTCAAATTCGACCGGTGCTTTTTGAGGTTCAGGTAACAACTCCGTTAAGATTTTTTGATGAGCTTCCATCTGTGGATGGGTGTAACGCATCATCATTGCAAAGCTTTTATGACCTGAAACCGAAGCGGTCTGTTCAACCGTGTAGCCAAATTGCCTACGTTCAGTCACCCCATTGTGTCTAAATTGATGTGTAGTTGGGGCGTAGATGTTACCATCTTTATCAGTAATGTTCAAAATGGTTGCGATACTTTTCAGCGAAGTATTGATTTTTTGATTATGAAAAGTAATCAACTTGCTATGCTGTTTTGTTCTATTCGTTCTAATTTTTTTCTCTGGGTCTTTTTTGAATTCAAAGCCTGTTGTTAAAAGCAAATACTTGGCATCTTTTTCATTCTTCAATTCATAGCTCATTAATCTGCTTTTAGTTTGTTCTTGAACCCGTTTAATAAGGTCGATAATATACTTACCGTGACCCACATATTGAACTGGAATCGCTTTAAGCTCTTCTCGATCATATCCGCCGTTTTGTTTGAAAGTCGGAATAAACAGAAAGTAATAACTGTATGTGGTCTTTAAACAATCAAGCCTTAGACTCAATATCTCAGTTCCTCGGCTTGGAAACGTGCGAAGCAGCCAATATGCCAAACGTAGTTCTAATGGAATATCAAATTGGTCTTCGTGCTTCATTACATAATCGAATTTCTCAACGATGTCCGGTGGAATATACTTTTCATCGTTTGGTCTAAGAATAAGCGGAAACGGATTATGACGTTTCGTTGGTACAGGAGGAAACTCGGGAAACTCACTCATTGTTTCGAAAAAATCACGAACTCCGTTATAAATCGCCCTTTGCATATCAGGCGTATCATTTTGCCTGAGGTACTCCTCAAAATTCCCGATAATAGTTCTGTTGATGTCCTTAAGTTTCAAGTAAGGATAATTCTCATCAAAATACTCGAAGAAATATCCAATCCACTCAATCTTCTTTTGTAGCGATTGCAAGCCAGTTCTTTTTTGTAAGGCATAATATTTCGCTAATTCACGGTACGGCTTACTAACTTTTTGGAAGTATAGCGTGAAGGCGTGTGAACGGCAGTGCTAAAATCCCCAATAATGGCACTTGAAAATTCCCCATAATCGGCAGACACTCTTCCTTATGGGGGAGAGACAATGATCAGGAATGGGGAGTTTTACGTGATTCAGCACATGACACAAAAAGGAATGAGCAAGACGCAAATCGCCGAGGAACTCGGCCGTGACCGGAAGACCATCGGGAAGTGGCTCCGGGAAGACGGTCCGCAAGCTTACAAGCGGCAAACGCCGAAACCGAGCATCCTGGCGCCGTTCCAAGACTACATCCGTTCGCGAATGGAAGAAGGCTGCCTGAACGCAGCGGTACTGTTCGACGAAATCAAAGCCAAAGGCTACATGGGCCAGATCCGACTATTGCGTTCGTTCATGGAGCCACTGCGGCCAGCGGTGCTCGCCAAAGCGACCGAACGTTTTGAAACGCCGCCCGGCAAACAAGCGCAGGTGGACTGGGGACATTTCAAAGTCGAATGGAAGGGCGAGGCGAAACGGCTGTATGCCTTCGTCATGGTGCTTGGCTATTCCCGGATGATGTACCTCGAATTTACGGAAGACGAACGACTGGATACGCTGATGGGCTGCCATGTCCGGGCGATGCAGTATTTCGGCGGCAGGCCGGAAACCGTGCTCTACGATAATATGAAAACCGTTGTCACCGGTGTGGACGATCAGGGCCACCCGGTATGGAATGAGCGGTTCGCCCGTTTTGCCGCTCATCACGGGTTCCTGCTCCGGCGCTGTGCGCCGTATCGTCCACGCACCAAAGGGAAAGTGGAAAACGGTGTCGCGTATGTACGCAAAAACTTTTGGCCGCGCGTGCGCACCTTTACCGGTTTGACCGATCTGAACATCCAAGCCCGCTTGTGGCTCGATACGGTGGCCAATGTCCGTATCCACGGCACCACGCATGAAGTGCCGCTGCAGCGTTTACAGCAAGAAGTTCTGCAGAAGTTTAATGTGCGCCCCTTCGATGAAGCGGAGCGGCATGCCCGCAAAGTGTCCGCCGACTCCCTGATCTCCTATGCGGCGAATCGCTACTCGGTGCCCTGGCGGTATGTGGGGCAAACAGTGGAGGTGCAGGATGAGCGCAATGGCCGCCTCCGAATTTTTGCTGGGGACAAGCTCATCGCCGAACACGACAAAGCCACTGGGCACCATGAGGTGGTCTTCGACCGCAAGCATTCCGAAGGCATCCGCTCCGCAGTCGGGAAGCCCAAGCAGCTGCCCATGCCGCGCTTAGTCCAGCAAGCGTTGCCCGACGTGGTCGTGCGCGATCTGTCGGTCTACGAGGCGTTTCTGAATGAGGCGGTGATCCAATGATGGTGGTCACCGAACGGTTACAAGAGGCTTTCGAAGAACTCGGGTGGAGCCGGATTCCGGAGATTCTGCACCACCATGCCGAGGAAGCGGCGGCACAGAACCGGACATATCTGGAGTTTCTGGATGGGCTGCTGCAGGAGGAACTGTCCGCTAAGCATGACCGGTTCATCCGCATGAAAACCCGCATGGCACACTTACCGTACCACAAAACGCTCGATCAGTTCGACTTCGGCTTCCAGCCGTCGGTCGAAGAGCGGCGCATCCGGGACCTGGCGACACTGCGCTTTGTCGAGCACCAAGAGAATCTGGTCTTTTTGGGGCCGCCCGGTGTGGGTAAAACCCATTTGGCCGTAGCACTCGCGCTGGAGGCGATTAAACGGCGCTACACGGTGTATTTCACCACCGCACACGATTTGGTACAGACCTTGCAGCAAGCGCATCTCAATAACACGATTACGCAGAAAATGAGGGCGCTCACCAAACCGAATCTGCTGATCATCGACGAGATCGGCTACCGGAAGATGGATGAAACTGCCGCCCACTTCTTCTTCCAGATCATCGCGGAGCGCTACGAGTCTGGCTCGATCATTCTCACCTCTAACAAGTCTTACGGCGCCTGGGGAGAAATCTTTGGGGACTCGGTCCTCGCTACCGCCATCCTCGACCGCCTCCTCCATCACTCCAGCACGATTAACATCAAGGGGGAGAGCTACCGAATCAAAGAGAAGAAAAAAGCCGGATTTTTCCGACCCGATCCGGATGAGGAAAAAGAAAATTAAATAGATTTTCACCGGCCTCACGCGGGCCTTCTACTTGCACCTTTTGGGGAAAATTCAAGTGCCGGTTTTGGGTAATTTTCGTTTGCAGTTGACAGGCGTGTTTATAACGAGTATCTTTATGCTTTTTAGAACAATACCACTGGTCATCTTCAAATCTGAAATCGCCGTACTGAGATACCTTTTTCTTTAGCTTTTCTTTGACCTTTTCGATATAATCCAGATTAGTTTCAGTATGATTTAATTGAATACTCATTTGTTATGCCCCCTCGTAGTCAATTCCAGCTTCAATGCAAGTTTGAATCGTTTCCTCAATTGTTTGGACAATCACTTCAAGCCTGTCAATTTGCATTTGATATTCCCGATATTCATTAAAATCTTCGATGTTTTGTTGCTGATAATAATCCTCAATTTCTTGAATGTAAGCTCTCTGCTCACTCTCAACTTTCCTCAACCGTTTTAAATATTGTGGTCCTGTTGTAAGGAACCGGCATCCTAAACACTGCATTTTCGCACAAGCTCCAAAGCTAACGTGCTTCAAGCAAACGCCGTGTCCTTCAGGTGTTTCTCGACTACCAAGCTTAATCTCTGTAATAAGTGCTTGCTTTTCTTCATCTGAAAAAAATTTGATGGTTTCTTTATCAAATACTCGTTCAATTGCGATTTCATAAAACTTGGATTCCAGCGGCGCAAGCTTTTCATTTTGAACATCGCTATAATCTCTAAATGTTGTGCGTAAATTTAAATGATTGATAAGGTCCGCCACTTGTTCCAATGTTGCACCATTGGAAATAAGTTCTGTTGTTACGGTCTTTCTACACTGATGGTGAGTATAGTGATGGAGATTGCCAAAATCATCACGAATGTCATATTTCTTTATCAGATTGTTTATTTGTTCTGCCATCCATTCTTTGCTCTGTAAAGTAATTCTTTGATTGTGTAAGTTTCTGGTTATAAAAATGTATTTGAAATTCGTATCTCTCCGTAATGCAGAAGTAAGTTGTATTTGGTTCAACACATACTGAATCAGGATTGGTTTGGCAGGAATCGTATGATACTCTGGAAGACCCAAACGTTCTCTATACTTACGAATTTTGATTGGGATATACTTTAACTTCATCATCTGATCAGCTTTATCATAAAACAAACAACCCTCTTCTAATGCCAAACAATCTGAAATACGCATACCCGTATGCATCATAATCATCCAAGCATTTTTTACAGGTTCGGGAAGTTCCATTAAATTACTTTGTAGCCCTTCAACCACGACTTCAGGAATATACTTAGTTTTGGTCACATATGCTTCAGCGTTATAAACCTTGAATTTACGAAATGGATTTATTATGTCATTTTCTTTCTTGAACTTTCTCAATAACCAATCAAACAGCAACTTCATTTCAGTAATCGTTCCTCGTATCGTAGAAAGCTGGTAAAAAGGTTTTCCATCTTCATCTTCCATATGCAATAAATCATCAAACATATGCTGAACTTGGAAGTAGTCAATGTCCAAAACGGACTCGATATCATCTTTGTAGGTTTCCATAAGACATCGAATTCCTCTGCGAATGTCATTTAACCGAATACTGATCTTCCTATGCATTTCATTTCTCTGGATCAGGGATTCAACGTATAATTTCACTTCATATTTAATCGCATCTGGTAATTCTGCGAAATCCAGTTCTTTCCTGTGAATTGTTTCTAAATGCGTCCGATATAGAATCCAAATATCATCCTCGAACCTATATCTCCATTTTTTTGAATCCTCCATCTGTGCGTAATGAATCTCTTTCGCTATTTGTTTGAAGACATTCCCATCATATTTTTCCAAGAGATCCGTTGCACGATTAGCAAGAACATTCGTCTCCATCTCGCCATAAAATGAATAATTATAAAGGCTCAACCATCCTATTGGCTTCTGCTTTTTAAGAAAATCCTCCGCACATAACCGTACATAGTCACTAAAATCTTCTCCACAATTTGTTAAACAAAACTCACACAATTCTTTCTCCGTCGTTCTCATATAAAGACCCTTGCATAGCTTCCATACGGAGAATTTGTCTTTATTGAAAATGGCTATCTTTAACCTTTCCCGAAGTTCAGTTAAATAAGTCTCAACAGCCTGAGAAAACATCTGCTGTGACTTAGAATGGGCGTATGTTCTATTTTCATTTGCATCTCCTGAACGCAAGAAGTTATAAACGGACCTATTGGATATCGAAATGCCTTGTTCAAATAGCACCTCACCAACCGCTTTTATAAACGCCTCAAATTCTATGGTGAATGCAAAGCAAGATAATCCAAATATCGTTGCATCTTGATACTTCTCATTTAAATTTCTAAAAGAGGGAATATCGAAATCCGTTAACACCTGATGTAACGATGTCACTAACTGGACCAATTCTTCAATCGTTCTCGAATTCCAATAAACTTCGACTTGCTTTCCATTTACCTCATAGTAATGAGAGCCACCTGGTCGTCCTTTAATCAGTTTTACTGTATGATTCATACCCCTCATCCTCTACTTTTTTTTTTGTAAAGCGTCTAGCATTTCTCGGATATGTTGAAAGTCATTTACATTTTCATAAGTTGGTAATTTTTCATTCCCTTCTATTGGCTTGTCCGATAATAGATCCAAAGTTCTTTTTAAATCCTGTGAATTGAACTGCTTACGGTAGTGTTCAATAGTGTCAATACGTTTCCAACCCATAAAGTCTAAGATTGATTGCTGTGATATTTTCCCTTGATGAAGTAATTCAAGTAACTTTTGAGCCACAGTGCTTCTGCCGCTGTGTGTTCGAATCTTCTTCGGGTCTAACCCAGTTCTTTCGCCAACTTCCTTCAAGATTTTGAGATAATTCCTTGGTGTAAGCGGCTTACCAATATGGGGCGCTCTATGATTCAGAAACAAAAACTCTGATTCATACTTATCAATTCTTGAACGCTCTCCACGGATATAAAAATCAATTTCTTTCGCCATACTATCAGTGATGGGCAACTTTCTAGGCTTTGTTTTTACCAATGCCTTGTTCTCTCTATTCTGATTTCTTTCTATGGACATCTGTTTATTTTTAGAGTCGTAATCATTAATACGGATTCCAAGCACTTCACCAATTCGTAGCCCCATTTCTACTTGCAAACGAAAAACTACTCGGTCCCTTGCCGATTGAAAATTATCCTGAAAACGTTGTATCTCCTCCGATGAATAATGTTTGATATGTTCTTGTTTTTTCTTGTATCTAAGCCCACGTGTTAATTCATTAGAGTCCAAATTGAAATCCCAAATCTGACCATAAAGGAATTTTCCATCGACATATTGTTGCCGCTTGTCATTACTTTTTTTGACACTGTATGGGACAGGATTCTTATCAACAACCCCCTCATCTTCTAACCAACGATAAAACTTGCTGACAGCACTCAAATATCTTTTTACTGTGGTTATTGCTTTGGCTCCTTCCATTTCAACAACTGTTTCCCCACTATAGCCAAGCAAGTATTTAACGTAATGCTCAAGAATCGCTTTGTCTCTGACATCCCGATAGTGAATCCGTAAATGTTTAAGAAACCGAAGATAATTTAAAAGCGCTTCTGCTGTTGTCTTGCCAGTTAAATAACTGTTTCTGCTGCAATTATCCAAAAACCGATTAACTTCAGCGAGAGGGATGCTGTCTTCTGTAATGTAATAACGTAGGATATAACCCTCACTTGAATCATTTGACTTTACATAAGATTCTTCAACTCTTAAGCTCAATTGTCGTCACTCCCCTATTGGTTACTTATCAACTTTGAACAATTGCTCATATAGTTTCGCATTTGGTATTATAACAACTTTTTCTAAAAATGCTTCAAGATTCCAGATTATTTTAATTTTTCGACCAATAACCCCCTTCATCCAACAGCTATTATTCGTTTTCGACATAATATTTTTATTTCTGTTTTTGGAGTAAGTTGAGTATATCTCAGGGTTCAAATCATTGATTCGCAAATAAATAATTTTATATTGATTGAATAAATGTGAATAATTCGATGGAAATTCAGAGGTCTTGATACTAAAGGGGATGGATGAAAATGTATGACGCATAGTTTCCTCAGTAATGGAAGGTTATCCAGTTATATATCCTGCATTTGGAATATAGTGATTTGTTGGGGGGACTTTCTGTATAAGGTGTGAATATTTATGCAGTTGGGAAGGGGATATATTTTATTATTTTATAAAGGGGAATCTTTCCTTTTGTCAGGCTTTACTTCTACGTTTTATCATAGAGGTACTTTCCGTTAGCTCCTACCGGGGGTCTGCACCCTCCACCTATTGATAGTATCCAATCCCTTATTCCATAAGATGATTAACATTTTTATTAATCATCCGTAAAGAAGAATAAAAAAATAATCGTGAACATTGTGCATAGACACGTCCACGATTGATACATACATATATGATTTGGATTTTCAGGTTTGTTCACGATACTTTTAATGATTTACGTTTAGTTAACAGAACATCAAGGAACAGGATCGTTTTACGCCCGTACAGGTCTTTGTTCGCTTTCGCCTGCTCAATGACATCCCGGACGTCCTTTACGGTAGCGTCAACGGCATTCAGCTTGACGAATTCCCCCTGCGTGCGATTAGAGATGATATTCGCCAGAGTGGTTTTCCCCGTGCCAGGCGGGCCGTAGAGCACGATTGAACTGACCTGGTCTGCTTCAATTGCCCGGCGAAGCAGCTTGCCCGGGCCGACGATCTGCTCCTGGCCGATATATTCCTCCAGACTGGCGGGCCGCATCCGGTCCGCCAGCAGCTGGTGTTTATTCGTATGTGAGGCTGCGTATGAAAACAAGTCCATGCGGTTCACTACCTTTTTTCTTAACATGATGGGTAACATGGGTAATGCAAGCTTGCTGCGATGTTTCCATTATACCCTCCGGCTTCCGGCTTGTCATGGACCGCTTCATACTGACCTTTCCGACGAGCCTTATGATTACGATCCCAATTATATTGGAAAAACGATTCACCTCCAACCCGCCTAAATCCACAAGATTAAGCTGGGGGATCCGCTAGACCTGAAGGGGAATCCGAAGGAAACTGAACGGCATCATACACGATATAACGCGGTGGACGCAAGGGTGACTCTGGATTGGAGACATCACAATTTCCTGTACAACACAAGAGCATAGAACCGCGTCACCGCGAATCTATGCTCTTTCCGCTTTTTCCCGTCCTTCCAGCTGGCTGCAAAACAGGATTAATACTCCACGCCCGCCTGCTCCAGAAGGTCCCTGACCACGACGCTGACCATAATGAGTCCGGCGACTGGCGGCACAAACGCGTTGGATGCGGGGGGCTGCTGAGCTTTCCGGATTTCCGGCGCATTCTCCGGCACTATCTTCTGTGTCACATCCTGTCGGGGCTTCTTGGGCTCCTCTGTCGAGAAGACCACCTTTACCCCCTTGCGGATACCGTCCTTGCGAAGCTTCTGCCGGATTACCCGGGCGATTGGATCCATCGTCGTTTTGGATATGTCCGCCACCTGAAACTTGGAAGGATCCATCTTGTTCGCCGCTCCCATGCTTGAGATGATGTTGATTTTGCGCTCCAGGCACTGCTTGATCAGATGGATCTTGTAAGAGACCGTATCCGAGGCGTCCACCACATAATCCAGGTCATGTTCAAAAAGCTTCTCATACGTCTCTTCCGTGTAAAACATCTTCATCGCGACAGCGTCGCATTCCGGGTTGATCAGCTTGATGCGGTCCCGCATCAGCTCAGCCTTGGGCTGTCCCACGGTTGTCGTCAGTGCATGGATCTGCCTGTTGATGTTCGTGATATCCACGTTATCCTTATCGATCAGCAAAATCCTGCCCACTCCCGTCCGCGCCAAAGCTTCAGCGGCAATGGAGCCTACTCCGCCGATGCCGAGCACCGCTACAGTGCTGTTCTTCATGACTTCCAGCCCTTCGGGGCCTATGGCAAGCTCCGTCCGGGAAAATTGATGCAGCATGCGTCCAACCTCCTTTCCTTGCAAAACGGCGGCTCCCCGCCCCTCTTATGACGATAACCGAAATTCACACGACCCAAACATCAGGCCGATTGGCTCCGTTCATCAATGAGCAGAGGCTTTCTCTTTCTTGACCACGCGAATGGAAAGCTGCTCAAGCTGCTTGTCATCCACTTCTCCCGGAGCGTCGGTCAACAGGTCTGTTGCGCTTGCCGTCTTCGGGAAGGCGATCGTTTCGCGAAGGTTCGTGCGGCCGGCAATCAACATCACCAGGCGGTCAAAACCGAAAGCGATCCCGCCGTGCGGAGGCGTGCCGTACTCAAAAGCTTCCAGCAGGAAGCCAAACTTCTCATTGGCCTCTTCTTTGCTGAATCCGAGCGCCTGGAACATTTTCTCCTGCACTTCGCGCTTGTAAATCCGCATGGAACCGCCGCCCACTTCGTAGCCGTTCAGCACCAGGTCGTATGCTTGCGCACGGATCTGGCCGGGGTCGGTGTCGAAATAATGGAGGTCATCTTCGTTCGGACGAGTGAACGGATGGTGCTCCGCCACATAACGTTTCTCTTCCTCGTCGTAGCTGAGCAGCGGGAAGTCGATGACCCAGGCGAACTTGAACACGGAATCGTCGATCAATCCCAGATCGCGGCCGATTTTGAGGCGCAGGTTGCCCAGCACATCGGCGACGACTTTCTTTTTGTCCGCGGAGAACAGCAGCAGGTCCCCTTCTTCCACGTCGAGACGGTCCTTCAGCGCCGCAAGCTCTTCCTCGGTGAAGAACTTCACGATCGGCCCTTTCATTTCACCGTCCTTCACCTGGATCCAGGCGAGTCCTTTCGCTCCGTAACGCGCCGCAAAAGGCAGCAGGTCGTCGATCTCCTTGCGGCTCCAGGAAGCGCAGCCTTTGGCGTTCAACGCTTTTACCTGGCCGCCGTTAGCGACAACCGACGCAAATACCTTCACTCCCGATTTTTCCACCACATCGGAGACGTCCACCAGCTCCAGGCCAAAACGCAGATCCGGCTTGTCGGAACCGTATTTACCCATCGCATCGGCGTATGACAAACGTTGGAAAGGACGGGCGATCTCCGCGCCGGTCGTTTCTTTCATCAGGCGGACGATGAGTTCCTCCATCAGCTCGAGCAGCTGGTCGCGGGACAGGAAGGAAGTCTCAATATCCACTTGAGTGAATTCCGGCTGCCTGTCTGCGCGCAGATCTTCGTCGCGGAAGCAGCGGGCGATCTGGTAATAGCGCTCCAGGCCGCTTACCATCAGTAGCTGCTTGAAAATTTGCGGCGACTGCGGCAGGGCAAAAAATTCTCCCGGGTGCACACGGCTGGGAACCAGATAGTCGCGCGCCCCTTCCGGCGTGCTTTTAGTCAGAATCGGTGTCTCCACATCGATAAACCCGTTCTCGTCCAGGAAGTCCCTGAAGATTTTGGCGGCTTTGGAACGAAGCATCAGCGTACGCTGCATCTCCGGACGGCGCAAGTCCAGGTAGCGGTACTTCAAACGCAGCGGCTCGTCGATCTCTACCCCATCCTCGATGAAAAAGGGAGGGTTCTTCGCAGCGTTCATGATTTCTATCTCGCCCACCTGCACTTCGACTTCGCCCGTGCCCAGGTTAGGATTTTTCGTTTCTTCAGATCTTTCAATAACTTTCCCTTTTACCGCAAGTACATATTCGTTCCGCGCCTTGTCGCCGATTTTCAGCGCTTCCTCATTAAAATCCGGGTTGAACACGATCTGCACGATCCCGCTGCGGTCTCTCAGATCGATGAACAGCACGCCGCCCAAGTCTCTTCGTCTCTGTACCCAACCGTTCAGAACCACCGTTTCTCCCACATTGGCTTTGCCAATCTCGCCGCATTGATGAGTTTTCAATAGCATGTTTTACATCCTCCAATGAAATTAAAAATAATACTTCCGCTCTTCCTTCAATAATTTCACAAACAGCGCTTAAACCAAACCTTTCACCGTCGGCACAAAATCGTTCAATGCCACGGTGGACTGCTCTCCGTTCGACATATTCTTTAACGTGATCTCGCCCCTCCCCAGCTCGTCATCCCCAAGAATGGCTGTGTACCGTGCCTGACAGCGGTCGGCGGATTTCATCTGCGCCTTCATTTTGCGGCCCAAATAGTCCTTTTCGGCTGTAACGCCGTTCACCCGCAAATTGTGCAGCAGCTTGGGAATCTCTTTCTCGGCGGCTTCTCCAAGGCCTATCAGATAAATATCCAGCGGCTTAACGGCGGGAAGCTCTACACCCTGCGCTTGCAAAATAAGCAGCGTGCGTTCAATGCCAAGACCGAGTCCGACGCCCGGCTGGTCCTGTCCTCCGATGCTTCCCACCAGTCCGTTGTACCTGCCTCCTGCGCCGATCGTATCGATGGATCCGATGCCTGACGCCTTAAACTCAAACACCGTATCGGTGTAATAATCCAGCCCGCGGACCAAAGTGGTGTTGACCTCGAACGGAATATCCATCTCCGCCAGATAACCTTTTACCGCTTGAAAGTGGCTGACGCTCTTCTCATCCAGATGCTCCAGCAGGACAGGCGCGCCCCGAACGAGCTTCTGGTCGATTTTGCAATCGAGTATACGCAGCGGGTTTCTGTCATACCGGGACTGGCAGTCTTTACACAGCTGATCCTTGACTGGGGCAAAAAAGTTCTGCAGAACTTCCCGGAACGAGGCCCGGCTCTCGGGATTTCCCACGCTGTTGATCTCCACGCGGATGTCCTTGAGGCCCAGCTCCGTATAGAACTGATAGCCCAGAGAGATCACCTCGGCATCGATGGCAGGATCGACCGAGCCGAAAGCTTCGACTCCGAACTGGTGCAACTGCCGGTACCGGCCTGCCTGTACAGCCTCATAGCGGAACATGGGCCCTATATAATAGAGCTTGCTCACATCGGGTTCGCCGTACAGCTTGTTTTCAACGTACGCACGGACGACACCGGCGGTTCCTTCGGGCCTGAGCGACATGCTGCGGTCGCTTTTGTCCAGAAAGGTGTACATTTCTTTCTCTACGATATCCGTTGTCTCGCCGACGCCCCGGACGAAAAGCTCGGTGTTTTCGAAGATCGGGGTTCGGATTTCTTTAAAATTATACCTTTGACACAACTCTCTCGCTTTGGACTCGATGGCCTGCCATTTTTCCACCTCGCCGGGCAGAATGTCCTGCGTGCCTCTTGGCTTTTGAATGCTCATCGATCTTACCCCTTTCCATATAACAGCTAACTTCCTTGTAAAATTAAAAAATCCCCCGCCTCTGACTGCTGTCAGGGACGAGAGATTAGGACAACCAAATCACCCGTGGTACCACCCACATTCGAAACACCGCCGCTAAGGCCAAGCTTCGCTCTATACGGTTAACGCCCGCCTACGCACAACGGCTACTGGAACACTCAATAAAAGAATGGGTTCGCCGTCTGTCCTCCGGGAGGTCTTTCGTTCGTTCGACATAAGGAAGCTTTCAGCCGGGGCTTCCTTCTCTGGGTATGCGGGTACGAGCTACTTTATCCCTTCAACGGATCACATTTCATCGACAATATTATTATCATAATAATCGCGAAAAATGACAAAGTCAAGCATCGTTCCTTTTAATCATTTCCTTTAGACAACCAATCGTTTTAAAACCAGCGGAAACGAGCAAACTAACGGCGAACAAGATTTGGATGCGCTTTACTTAACGTGTTTTTTTGGAAGTCACTTGACAAAGGTAAGTTAATGCTTTAATATCACTAAAATAAAGTAAGTTAAGAACTTATTTTAAAAACAAAACAGAAGGGGTTGTATTAAATGTTGTCTTTTGGAGCTGCGGCAAGCTTGGGTTTGCTGATCATTCGCCTGGTGGTAGGATTGACCTTCGCAGGCCATGGCGCGCAGAAGCTGTTCGGATGGTTTGGGGGCCACGGTTTGAAAGGAACCGGGGGCTGGTTCGAATCGATGGGAATGAAGCCCGGAGTGACGATGGCTTTTCTGGCCGGGTTGATGGAATTCGTTGGCGGACTGTTGTTCGCGGCGGGTTGGTTTACCTGGATCGGAGCCGCACTGATTATCCTTTCGATGCTGGGAGCGATCGTCAAGGTCCACGGAAAGAACGGCTATTGGCTGACCGATAACGGCAGCGAATATACCGTCATCCTTATAGCCGTTGCGCTGGGCGTGGCGTTTATCGGCGCAGGCGAATATTCGCTGGACGCCTCGATGAAGCTGTAACCGTAACTTTAGAAAGGACCGTTAGGAAGATGATTCCTTGACGGTCCTTTTGTTTTGCCTTTGTCACGGGTATCAAGCATCTGTATGAAGCGTAATGCGAATACGAGCCTTACAGCACAGAAAAAAACCCGCAAACACATTCGCGGGTTATCCAAAGGTTTATATTTTAAAAGGGGGGTCGACTTTTATTATATTCGCCCGACGTTAAAGGAGTGTGAAAGGCACATTACAATTATGTTACAAATTGCCTTCACGGCTTCAAGGCTTCCTTCAAGTCTTTTATCATCATATACGATTCGCCGTTGGTCAGGCTGTTCTTGTCCGAGATCAGGTCAATGGTGGATTGCTGCAGCAGCCCTTTCTGCAGCAATTCCGTCTGCGCGGCTTCGAGCGGCACTTTCATTCCCAGGGCCTGCGTGACCGTATAACACGCCTGCTGTAAAGTCAGGGGCGTTTTGTCCGCCGTATCCTTAAAATCGGCTATCGCTGCGCCAGGATCCCCTTTGAATGCAGCCTTGTTGATTTTTTTGGCTCCACCCACCAAATTGGCCATCCTTTTTGCATTAGACGGTTTTTCAAGCTCAAACGTATTGCTGTATCCCCCGGTAGCGAGTCCTAAAGAAACGGCTGTCTTTAAGCCCGGATAAGTCTTGTCATCCATAAAAGCCAGCTTCTTCGGCGTATAAGGCTTGATCTCCATGCCCTGCTTGTTCAGCTGGTCCTGCAGATTTGCGATAAGCTCTTTGTTAGAGGACAGTTCCCTGAAAGAGAGCTGCTTGTCGATAGCGAGCCTGGCTGCCGCGCCCGCTGCCTCTCCTTCCGCCATTCCCGTCGGAATAACCCTCGCGGAGCCGTGGGGTAGAGTATCGTAGCTGGCCGACCTTCCGACCACCAGCAGACCGTCCACCTGCTTGGGCACAATGCTGCGGAAAGGAATCGCGTACTTGTCAGGCTGCGTCACTACCGCCCCGTTGTCCGCAGGCGAAGTCCTTTGTATGTCGACCGGGTACGAACCGAAGCCGATTCGGTCCCATTGGTCCCGGCTTTCCAGCACATCGATGATTGACAGCCTGTACTCCCCTTGGATATGCCTGGACTCCCTCACGTATAATTCAGGGGCCGTGTCGGCGAGATCCACATCCTTGAATTCAGGGTACAGCTTTTTCATATATTCCATGACATTAGGAAGCTCTTTTTTGCCGATATCGAAAGCCTCCTGCCTTGACTTCGAATCCAAAGGATTAACGCCGAATATTTGCAGCGCATTGACGAGAGCCGTGTCGTCGTTCTGGCGGCCGATGTTCAAGCCTCTCATCTTGACGCGTTCCTTATTGAGCGGCGGGTACTTCTGCATCTCGACATAACCCCATGCGCTCAGATCGTTGGCGCCCGTACTTGGCAGACCGTCATCCGCCAGATGCTTCTTGATCTGCTTCCAAACATCCGGAGTCACGTTCTTAAGCTTGAACACCAGCGTGACCGCCATTCTGGCGTCTTTATCTCCTAGGTCTTCCCGCCCGAAAGTAAACGGAACACCGGCCTGCGCCGCGATATCACCGTCCTGTGTGGCATCAATAAACGCTTTGGCTTTGACCTCCATCGTTTTGCCGTCCGCCGTCACGAACTTCATGGCGGTCATTTTTTTGGTGCCAGGCGCCGAGCCCTCTGCCGTTACGGGTTCAAAGCTTTTTAACCCGAGTGCGACGTCAATGTTCTTCTCGTTCCCTACCATTTCGTTAAACGCGTTGGCTGCCGTGTTGACGTCGAAAGAATCCCCTTCCACCTTCTTGAACCATTCGGAAAAGAGGCCCTTGTTCAGCACTTGAACCCCGCCGATATGCGGCTTGTCGCGGTCTTCGTTCAAATCGATCGTGTTCAGCCAGCCCAAAGTCATGAGTCCGCCAAGAATCTTACGGTTGTTCCCGTCGATCATTAGCGTCTTGAGGCCGTTGCGGGCGGCGGAGACTGCGGCGGTTACGCCTTCAGGATCGGTGCCGACGACAATCACATCGTAATCTGATTTAATATCGGCGGCCAACCTGACCTTTTGGGGCGCTTGCGCCTTCGTCCTGTCCGCATGCTTGTTTTTTCCATAGAGATTCCACAAAACGCCTCCAATCCCCACTGCAACGACCAGCACCAATAAACCTACAAGATAGGCCGTTTTCTTCGTTGTTGCCCCGCCTTGTTTCTTCTCTCCCATAACACACCTCGGCATTCAAAAATGGTTAACGCGTTCTATCCCGTAAGCTTCGTCCAAAAGCTTTATTTTCCTGGCAACATAGTCCTTGTACGCACTATTATAGACGGAAGGCTCCTTCGGATTGGGAAGCCTTTCGATCTTCTGCGGTTGTTCGTCGTTGGCAGCACCGTTCCTCGGATAAACAACCTTGGATACGGCGCCGCAGCCGAGTCCGATAATTGTCTGCCTCTCCTCCATCATGAGTATGTTATACAGGCTTTCAAACCCTTCCAGAGCATAACCTACATTCTCCTGGTTGCCGAGGATATTTTTCTGCCTGTACATGTAATACGGCTTATATCCTTTCCTTTCGGTCCAATCCAAAGCCATACCCATCATGTCCGTCACTTCGCTGCGGTCCGCAACCTCGTATTCCTCCCTGTTTTGGGTCATCTTGGAGGCGCGTTTGAAGGACAGTGTGTGCACGGTCAGCGATTCCGGCATCAGCTTCTCCGTTTCCTCCAGAGAACGCCGAAGCTCGGCCTTGCCCTCATCAGGCAGGCCGATGATCAGGTCCATGTTGATGTTATTCAGCCCCATCTCCCGGGCCAGCCTGAACTTCTCCACGGTCTCGGTCACGGTATGATGGCGGCCGATCGTATCCAGCGTTTTCTGCGTAAAGCTCTGCGGGTTAATGGAAATCCGGCCGACGTTCCACTTCTTCATCACCTCGATCTTGGCTTCAGTGATCGTATCCGGGCGGCCCGCCTCCACCGTCAGCTCTCGAATCGCGCCCATGCCGGGAAAGGCTTCGTGCAGCGTCACGAACAGAGCGTCCATCTGCTCCGCCTCAATGCTGGTCGGCGTCCCGCCTCCCAAGTAAAGCGTGGTTACCTTGAGCCCGGCTTCCTTCAGCCAGCGGCCCGTCTCGCGTATCTCGTAATCCAGCCCTTCCAGGAAGGCTTCCACCGACCCGTTCTGGCCCCTGATATCATAAGCGGGAAAGGTACAGTAAGCGCACTTGGTCGGGCAAAAGGGAATGCCGATATACACGCTCACTTCGTTATCCAAATGAAACAGATCCGGTATGACCTTCAGCTGCCTTTCTGCGATTTCCACAAGCAGGCGGGCCTTAGACTCCGAAACGAGATACTGTTCCCGCAAAATGGCCATGCACTCATCGATGCTATGGTTCTGAAGCAGGTTGTGCATCAGTTTCGTCGGGCGCACGCCCGTCAGAATCCCCCAAGGCTGCTCCAGCCCGGCAGCTTCGGTGAAGAGCTGCAGCAAAGCGGACAGCACGATCCTTCGAATTTGCAGGTCAGCGGAATCCGTCTTCCCGTCCTCGAGCTTCCTGCGAGTTTCGTTCGCCCACCTGCGGCCCCGCCCATCGGCCATGTCCGCCTTCAACTCCACCCACCCTTCGTCCACGGCAAGCACCATACGTATGGTCAGGTCGGCTCCCTCATCCGATCCATTAACCAACTCCACATTTTCAAAAAACAGCTTCGCTATATGATAAATTTCCGTCGTAAAATCATCGAATCCTTCTCGGAAAAAAGCAATCTTCAAGCATAAAACTCCTTAAATAGTATTTTCCCTGCAACTCATCCAGTTTACCATACCCCTTACACGGAAAAAAAGGCCAACCGCGATAATCGGTCAGCCTTTTCTCAAGTGGACGCTTCTCTCTTCGCATGCGGTCAAATGCCTGTTCTTCTCCTGATCCGCATAATCCGTCAGGACAGCGAGGGCCTCGTTCCGTTCCGGAGAGAACAGCTGCAGCTGAGCTTGGTTGATGATCCGTTCTTTGGCGGATTGGCGCATACTGTAGGAGCTCCTTACTATTGATTTAGCTTTAGTATGGCCACCTGAGGGAAAAATAACCCGTTATTTGCTCTCGACGATGAGGGTGACCGGTCCCCAATTCGTAAAAGACACATCCATCATTTCGCCAAAAGCGCCGGTTTCCACGTGAACTCCCAAGTCTCGCAGCTTCCGGTTGAAATCGTCATATAGCTGCCTTGCATGCTCCGGCCTTGCCGCTCCCATGAAGTTCGGCCGGTTCCCTTTGCGGCAGTCGCCATAAAGCGTAAATTGGGAGATCGAGAGAACTTGTCCTCCGATGTCCTGCACCGAATGGTTCATTTTTCCTTCCTCATCCTCAAAAATGCGCAGCCCCGCTATTTTTCTCGCCAAATAGGCCGTATCCTCCTCGGTGTCTTCGCGGGCGATGCCGACAAGAAGAACCAGGCCCAGCGAAATGCTTCCTACAATATTGCCGTCTACAGTAACTTGAGCTTCCTTGCTGCGCTGCACGACTACTCTCATCGCTCTATCTTTCTCCCCTGTTCGAACTAACCCCGCTGCTCCGGCAAAAATATAGCGTACACTGCGGGCCATAAGATATCCCGGACGCTACGCCTGCATGATGCGCTGTACGGAATATACGTCCTTCACCCGCTTGATTTTATCGACAACCGACTGCAGATGGTCAATGTTGCGGATCAGGATCGTCATATGGATCATCGCCATCTTGTTTTTGTCCGAACGGCCCGAAACCGCGGATATCATCGTCTTGCTCTCGGAGACGGCCTGCAGCACTTCATTGAGCAAGCCGCGGCGGTCATGGCCGGTAATCTCGATCTCTACGCTGTAATTGGCTTCAATCGCATCCACCCACTCGACCTCGATCACACGGTTGCCTTCATCCCCGCCCGCGGCAGGAATATTCGTACAATCGACGCGGTGGACCGATACGCCCCGTCCCCTGGTAATGTAGCCGACAATGTCGTCTCCGGGGACCGGGTTGCAGCAGCGGGCAAAACGGACCAGCACGTTGTCCACGCCTTTCACGGAAACACCGTGGGTAGGGCGGCTCTTTTTTTCCGTCGACGGAGCCGATTTCATCTCTTTTATTTCACTGGTCAGCTGTAAAGCCTGCCGCTCCGCCTCTTCCGTCTCCCTGCGCAGCTTTTCCGTCAGCTTGGTCGTGATCTGCGCCGCAGTGATGCCCCCGAAGCCCACGGCCGACAGCATATCTTCGAAGTCGTTGAAATTGAACTTCCTCGCCGCTTCCATCAGCCGTTCGTCCGACATAAGAGTGGAAGGCTCGATGCCGAGCCGCTTCAGCTCGCGTTCGATGCCCTCTCGGCCCTTGGCCACGTTCTCCTCGCGCTTTTCTTTCTTGAACCACTGCTTGATCTTGCTCTTGGCGTGGGACGATTGCGCGATTTTGACCCAGTCCTGGCTTGGTCCGTAGGAATGCTTGGAGGTAAGGATCTCCACGATGTCCCCGGTCTTCAGCCTGTGGTCCAAAGGCACGATCCTGCCGTTTACCTTGGCTCCTATGGTACGGTTGCCGACCTCAGTGTGAATCCGGTAAGCAAAATCAAGCGGCACAGATCCCGCGGGAAGCTCGATAACTTCTCCTTTTGGCGTAAACACGAACACCAGATCCGAGAAAAAATCCATTTTGAGCGATTCCATAAATTCCGCGGCGTCGCTTGTTTCTTTTTGCAATTCGAGAATTTCCTGGAACCAGTTGATTTTATCTCCCAGCACGTTGTTCGCGGCGTTTGTGCCTTCTTTGTAAGCCCAATGCGCTGCAATTCCGTATTCGGAGGTCTGGTGCATTTCGTAAGTGCGGATCTGGACCTCGAGAGGTTCCCCATTGGGCCCGATGACAGTGGTATGCAGCGATTGGTACATATTTTCCTTGGGCATGGCCACATAATCTTTGAACCGGCCCGGCATCGGCTTCCATAGCGTATGAATAATTCCCAACGAAGCGTAGCAATCTTTAATATTATCCACAATGACTCTGATCGCAAGCAGATCGTAGATTTCGTTGAACTGCTTGTTGCGCGACGTCATTTTTCTGTAAATACTGTATATGTGCTTCGGACGACCGGAAATGTCGGCTTCGATGCCCATTTCCGACAATTTCTCTTTTATGCTCTGCACGACATTCTCGATATACTGCTCCCGCTCGGCACGCTTCTTCTGCATCAGATTCACGATCCGGTAGTACTGCTGCGGGTTCAGATACCGGAGGGCTATGTCCTCCATCTCCCATTTGATTGCGGAAATCCCCAGACGGTGGGCGATCGGGCAAAAAATTTCCAAAGTCTCATCGGCAATCCGCCGCTGGCTTTCCTCGGACTGGTATTTCAATGTTCTCATATTATGAAGGCGGTCCGCCAATTTAATAAGAATGACTCGGATATCCTGGGCCATGGCCACGAACATTTTGCGGTAATTCTCGTTCTGGTGTTCTTCCTTCGACTTGAACTGGATCTTCTCCAGCTTGGTCAATCCGTCGACGATCATCGCGCAAGTTTTGCCGAACTGCATTTCCACCGTTTGCAGGGAAACCGTCGTATCCTCGACAACATCGTGCAGCAGCGCGGCGATTATGGAGGTGACATCCATATGCATGTTGACCAGAATCTCTGCAACGGCAAGCGGATGTAAAATATAAGGCTCGCCTGATTTTCTCAACTGTCCGTAGTGGGCGCGGTCGGCAAAATCAAAAGCCTCTTTAATTTTTAAAAGGTCGGTTTCTTTCAGATAGCCTGCCGCTTTATCCAGCAACTGCTCTATGCCCATACGTCTACCCTTTCACTTTAGTCGATTTTTATACATTATGCCTTTGAAACGCCGCTCACGTCAACTCGTATAGCGAAACTTGTCGAATGTTGTCCGGGAAAGGAATGGCATTGATGAAGGTTTTCTTTACGTTAAGGAAAGTCTAAGATCACTGATACAGTGAAGTGGGACTTTCCTTACCAAGAAAACCTTCCTCTGAATCACGGTCGCTCCTCCTGGAATGGCATCATTTGAGGTTTTCTTATATGATAGGTATAATCTTAATCCACGCAGTAATAATATTCCAACACTAAGGAGGCTTTTTTATGCAAAAAGCGATTGGAGTGGACGAACGGCCGCCTTGGGCCCAAAGCATTCCTTTAAGCCTGCAGCATCTTTTCGCCATGTTCGGCGCCACAGTGCTCGTTCCGATTCTGTTTAAAATCAACCCCGCCACAGTGCTATTGATGAACGGGATCGGCACCCTGCTCTACATATGGATTTGCAAAGGCAAGATTCCCGCGTACTTAGGTTCGAGCTTCGCTTTTCTGTCTCCCGTGTTCATCGTGCTTTCTTCAAAAGGGTACAGCGCGGCGCTCGGAGGCTTTATCGCTTCAGGTATTGTATTCACCGTCGTCGGGCTGCTCGTAAAAGCGGTCGGCACCCGCTGGATCGACGTCGTGTTTCCTCCTGCCGCCATGGGTGCCATCATTGCCGTAATCGGCCTTGAGCTGGCGCCTACAGCGGCAGGAATGGCCGGATTCATTGCCCCGCCCGGCGCCGGGCCGAATTGGAGTGTGAATGTACCGGCAGTCGCTGTTTCCGTCATTACACTGCTCACCGCGATTATCGGGTCGGTCATGTTCCGCGGCTTTCTGAAAATCATACCGATCTTGATTAGCATTATCGTCGGATATATCGCCGCTTATGCCGCGGGCATCGTAGATTTGAGCGGAGTGGGTAACGCGTCTGTAATAGGGCTGCCCACATTCTATACGCCAGTGCTGGATTGGAGCAGCATCCTGATCATCCTTCCCGCCTCCCTGGTCGTCATAGCGGAGCATATCGGCCACCTGCTTGTGACGGAAAATATCGTAGGCCGGAACCTGAGCAAGGATCCCGGACTTGATCGTTCTCTGATCGGCAACGGGATATCGACAATCGTCTCCGGTTTTGCCGGATCTACTCCGAATACGACTTACGGCGAGAATATCGGGGTGCTCGCGCTGACAAGAGTATATTCCGTGTGGGTCATCGGAGGGGCAGCCGTCATTGCCATAGTGTTATCTTTCTGCGGCAAGCTTGCGGCTCTGATCCAATCCATTCCCGCACCGGTGATGGGTGGAGTGTCTATGCTGCTGTTCGGCGTCATCGCGGGTTCGGGCCTTCGGATTCTGGTCGAATCCAAGGTCGATTACTCGAAGCCCAAAAATTTGATCCTGACCACCGTCGTTCTGGTCATCGGATTAAGCGGTACCGCTTTAAAATGGGGAACGTTCGAGCTGAAAGGAATGGCACTCGCCACATTTGCCGCTGTTCTTTTAAGCTTGTTCTTCAAGCTGATCGAAGTGTTGAAGCTTGGCAACGAATAGTTCGAGCACACTGCCGCTGATATAACGCCCAAAATTAATCCTCTATTATGAAAAGGCCGCCCCAAGCAAAATCTGCAAGGGACAGCCTTTTCGAATTAAAACTTCATCAAAGAGAAAACTTCCACTCCGTCAAGGTGATCGCGTCCGGTCAAGTAGCCCAGCTCGATCATGAAAGCCGCTCCTACGACTTTGCCGCCCAGCTGGTTGACCAGATTGATGGAGGTGGCGATCGTACCGCCGGTGGCCAGCAGGTCATCGGCTATCAGCACGCGCTGTCCCTCCTCAATCGCATCCTTGTGCATAGCGAGACGGTCCTTTCCGTACTCCAGCGCGTAGTCCGCTTCGATAGCCTCGCCTGGAAGCTTGCCGCTTTTGCGGATCGGAATGAATCCTATGCCCAGTGCATAAGCCAGAGGCGCACCTACGACGAATCCCCTCGCCTCCGGGCCTGCTATGACATCGATCTTGAGCTCTTTTACCATTTCCGCCAAAGTGTTGATGGCTTCCTTGTACACCGGCCCGTTTTTCAGCAATGTCGTAATATCTTTAAAGCGGATGCCCGGCTGCGGAAAGTCGTGGATCACCCTGATGTGCTCTTTAAAATTCATATGATTTCCTCCAATAATTGATGTTTATTGTCAAGTTGGGCCAGAACCCAATCTCTCAGCTCCTGTGTCGTCGTGTAAACCAATATCTGCTCTACCTCCGCATGGTTCATGCGTTTGCGGTACAAGCGGGAGGCCGATAAGTCCTTTTTCTCCGGAGACGGAACCGGTTGATAATAGCCTGCCCCGCTTTTCTCGATAAAAGACAGTTCCTCGAATACATTAAGTATGAATTCAATCAAGGCCTGGGATAATGCCGTCCGTTTATGTAACGAATCCAGAAGTTTGTTCTTGGGCATACCGCCGCTATTGTGCAGAAGCACGGAGTAAATCTGTTTAAAAGCGTCCCTGGACGGTAATGTGTGGCCGCCGGCTTGATCGGGCTCGGCAAACACTGCGTAAATCCTTTCCACCGCTGCCGCCTGTGCCAGCACTTGTTGAAGCTGCTGCACAGATTCAGGGACAGCGTAAAGGATGATATCTTTCGAACGGGCAAAAGCAGCCTCCTTCGCAGTCTCGTTCCAGGCAAGCATTGTGCCGGAGGTATCCAGCGTCCAGCAGGCATAACCGCCGGCCCAGCGTTCAGCAGCAGCTTTCGCTTCCGCCGACGAGGAAAAGACTATAACGGGACACCTGTTGGCCTGCTCGGAGACCGCTTTTACCTTTTTATCGATTCCATCCATACCTCTCCAATCGAAAACCTGGACATGGGGCACGCGGATATCACCGATCAGAATTTGCGCTTTTCGCACCCCGTTCCACTCGTTGACAGAGAGCTCGCCCAGCAGCTCAACCCTGGAGGAGACCGCGATGTCATGGGCCAGATTTCCTTGGTTAAAAGCAATGGCTTCTATTAAATCCTCCCTAGCCTCCGCTTTCGCCAAGGTGAGTTTGATATGCCGGTTATCTTTGCCCATGGTGCGGATTTGTTCGATCCTCAAATCGGACAGCACGACCTTGGGAGTAGGATTCCCAATGCCAAAGGGCGCAAGCTTCTCTATGGACTGGATCAGTTCCACCGACACATCCTCGAACATGCACTCCAAATCGGCTTGAATGACGGGAAGAAAATCTTCCTCTGTCAACCACTCCTCAGCGAGCTCATTGAGCCGGCCAGACAGTGCACCGACCTTCTCCCTCATGAGGCTCATGCCCGCCGCGGCCTGATGCCCCCCGAAATGTTCCATCAAGCCGGCACATTCGGTCAGCGCGGCATAAATGTCAAAGCCTGCGATGGAACGGGCCGACCCTTTGCACATGCCCGTTTCCCCATCGATGCTTAAAATAATGGCCGGCCGGTAAAACTTTTCCATAATTTTGGAAGCTACAATACCGATAACTCCTGCGTTCCAGCCTTCCTCCGCGAGTACGATTACCTTTGGCAGTCCATGCGGGCCCATTGTTTCCAGCATCGACACGGCCTGTCTGGACATTTCTTCAACAATACGCTGCCGTTCCTTGTTCAGACGGTCCAATTCCTCGGCTAACGCCTGGGCTTCCTCCTTATCTGAGGAAGTCAGCAGCTTAACCGCGCCATCCGCCGAGTCAAGCCTTCCGGAGGCGTTTATTCGCGGCGCAAGGGCGAAAGCCACATGCGTCGAATTTACCTCCTTGGTATTCACGCCGGATACTTCAAGCAGCGCCTTAATCCCTATATTGCCCGTACGGAGCATCTTTTCCAATCCAAACTTTACCAAAAGCCGGTTCTCGTCCGTCAGCGGCAT
This sequence comes from Paenibacillus sp. JCM 18996, assembly GCF_055392555.1. NCBI lineage: Bacteria > Bacillati > Bacillota > Bacilli > Caryophanales > Paenibacillaceae > Paenibacillus > Paenibacillus sp. JCM 18996. The sequence continues at coordinate 158,743 of NZ_AP043884.1, read as the reverse complement.
CAAATCGGCTACCGTACCGATTGCTGCCATCTCCAGCAGTTCCTCGGGCACCGCGCCCAATAAAGCATGGGCCAGCTTAAAGGCCACTCCGACTCCGGCGAGCATTTTGAACGGATAAAGGCAGCCGGGCTGTTTAGGGTTGATTATCGCGAAAGCATCAGGCAAAACCGCCGGCGGCTCGTGATGGTCCGTAACGATGATATCGATGCCGAGCTTATTCGCATAGTTCACTTCTTCAAAGGCGCTTATTCCCGTGTCCACGGTGACGATCAGGGTAACGCCAGCTTCGCGGGCCGCATCGATAGCGCCGGTGTTTAAGCCGTAACCCTCATGGATACGGTGGGGAATATAATAATCAAAGCTCGCGCCGAGCCGCTGCATCAGCATGATCATCAACGAAGTGCTGCTCACGCCATCCGCGTCGTAATCGCCGTAAATTCTGATTTTCTCTCGGCCATCCAAGGCTTTGCGAATTCTTGCCACCGATTCTTCCATACCTTTTAATAAGAAAGGATCATGAAAGTGATCGACTGCCGTTTCCAGAAACATCGCGATCTGTTCCGGAGTGGACAGCCCTCGTCCAAGCAGCAGACGGACCATCAAAGGACTCATTTGGAGATTGTCCGCCAATTGCCGAACCTGGCTTTCATCCGTTTGCGCGATGTGCCATCTGGCTCTAGACTCGAGCACGTAATCCCTCCTCTTGTTATAATTCAATGCAGAAGAGCGGGAAATTCTTCTTCGCCGGTTGAATCCGCTTTGTACGGATAACCCGGATCGTAAGGATTCACGTAGATAAAAACGTCCGAGACATGGGAGAATCTTTTCATCAGCTGGGTTTTTACCTTTTTGCCTATATCATGCCCTTCAAGGACGGTGATTTTGGGGTTTACGCTGATTTTGACATCGACAATGACATAATGGCCGTGTTCTCTCGCCCTTAGCTCGTTCACCGCAATGACGCCGCCCACCCGCTGCACGGTTTCGATGAGTTCCGTGGTGTCCTCTTGCTGAAGCACTCGCTCCGTGTTGCTGAGCATCGAATCCATCACAAGCTTATAGCCTTTTCTGATAATAAGCAGCGAGATAAACAAGGAGGCCGCGGGATCCAGATAAAGAAGCCACAAAACTCCTTGCCTGTCTCCGATGATAGCCCCTCCGACGCCGGCTAATGCCGCCAACGAGGAAATTACATCCGTACGATGATCCCATGCCGCCGCGACAAGCCCTTTACCGGCTATTTTCTTGCCTAACCGATAATTATATTGAAAAAGGGCTTCTTTGACAATTCCTGAAATGAGCAGTGCTATTAAAGCGTAACTGGCCGGGGCGTGTTGAACACCTGTAGTCAGAGCATTCAATCCTTTTACGCCGATCTCAAGGCCTGCGACCAGCAGAAGGACCGATGCAATGATGGCTGCTATGGTCTCCATTCTGGCGTGCCGGTGAGCAGGCTCCTGGTCCGCGCGCAGCTTTGCCGTTTTCAAACCTGCCAGTACCGCCACGGATCCCGCCGCATCGGAAGCGGAATTTACCGCATCGGCGAGCAGCGCCTTGCTGTCTGCGCTCCAGCCCACGATTCCTTTCATTATTGCCAGCGCAAGATTGCCGGCGATCCCTGTCCAGGCAGCCCCTTCAGCTTGTCGAAAACGCTGTTCCGTCATGTAGCCACTCCCTATGAATTGAGTAGAAAGGCCGCGGAATAGACTCATTCTCGCGGCCGGCTATTATTCTTTTACTGCTGCTGCCCTCGTTTTAGAACCGACGGATTTATTTTTGAGCAGATACCAGAGCGGGCTGGCAATACATAAAGAGGAATAGGCTCCGCTGGTCAATCCGATCAGTTTGGCTAAAGCGAACAGTTTAATGGATTGGCTGCCGAAGATAAACAAACATCCGGCGGCGATCAAAACGGTTAATACGGTGTTGATGTTTCTTGCCATAGTCTGCCATATACTCGCGTTGATCATCCTGGACAGGTCGTCCGAGGATTTAATTTTGGTAAATCTCATATTCTCGCGAATCCGGTCGAAGATAACGATTTTGTCGTTAATGGAGTAACCGATGGTAGTCAGAACCGCCGCAACGAACGGCAATGTCACTTCGAAACGGAAAATGGCGAACATACAGATTACCATCAAAGCGTCATGGAGGATCGCAATAATTGAAGCTACTGCAATCCGCCATTCGAAGCGTATACTGACATAGATGCAGATGGCGATGCTTGCTATAGCCACGGCATACATTGCTTTCAATCCCATTTCCTTGGCGATGTCCGGAGAAACGGTGTTCACCTCGTAAGAGACTTGATTGCCCAAAGCCGCGGTATATGTGGACTCCACCTTTTTGATCGTATCCTGGCTCAGGATGTCGTCAAAGCGGGCGGACACCCTGTCGTTGCCCGTGCCGCCGATCGTAATGATCGGTTTGTTCGCAATGCCGCTGTTCGCGAACAATTGCTCAGCCTGTGCGGCGGTGACCGGTTTGCCGGTGTTGATATCAAGGAAGGTTCCCGCTTTAAAATCAACCCCGAAATTCATCCCTTTGACCAGAATGATGATCAATCCAATAATAATAATCGCAAGCGACACGCCGAAGAAAATCTTGCGGTGCTTCATGAAATCAAAACGATTGCTATAATCCACGGACGTCTGCCTCCTTCACGCCGAAATAGCCCGGCTTCTTGAACAGATTGCTGCGGATCAGCAGATGCAATAAAAGTCTGGACAAGAACACGTTGGTGAGAATACTGATGATGATGCTGAGAATGGTAGTCAGCGCAAAGCCTTTGATCGCGCCGTTCCCCAGCGTGTACAGCACGCCGGCGGAAATAATGTTCGTGATGTTGGCATCCATAATCGTACGGAAAGAATGCTTGGATCCCGCTTTCAAAGAAGACATAATGCTTTTGCCGCTGCGGATTTCCTCTTTGATCCGCTCATACGTAATGATGTTGGCATCGACGGCCATCCCGATCCCGAGCACGAGCGCGGCGATTCCGGGCAGCGTTAAAGTAGCCCTCATCAGGTACAGCGTACCGAGCAGCAGCCACAAATAAGTAATTAAAGTGAAGGCAGCCACCAATCCGGGTATCCTGTAGTAAGCAATCATGAACAGCAGGATGATCGCGGCTCCGATCATACCCGCTTCAACAGTTTGCTGAAGGGATAATTTACCAAGCGTCGCGCCGACCACTTGAGTGTATTTCTCGTCGAGTTTTAGCGGCAGCGCCCCCAGATTGATCGTTTCAGCGATCTTCTTCGCTTCTTCTAATGTATAGTTACCGGTGATCGTCGCCTTCCCGTCCGTCAGCACACTTTGAACGATGGGAGCGGACAGCTCGGTTTCATCCAAATAAATCGCAAGAGGCTTGCCCAGCAGCTTCTGGGTTGCGTTCTTGAACTTTTCTTTGTCTTTTACTTCTATTTGAATCATCGGCCGGTTCGTTTGGTCGAACCCTACCTTGGCGCCATTCTCCACGAAATCGCTGCCGACCATTTCTTTCGTCCCGTCAGGCCCTCTGAATGTAAGTTCAGCAGGCTTCTTGATGATATTCCGGACTTCTTCCTGGTTGGTAACCCCGGCGATTCTTACCCTGATCCGGTTGGTACCCTCCGTGTTGATTTCCGGCTCGGCAATCCCCTGTTTATTGATCCTGCCTTCCAAGCTTCTTGCCGTCTGGTTCAAAGATTCCTTCGTCACCGGCTTGCCCGCGTCAATAGGCGAAGCTTCGTACAATATCTCAAATCCCCCTTTTAAATCCAGGCCAAGCTTCAGGTTGTTCATAACTCCCGGGGTGGTCCAGGCAACGATCCCCAAGGTTACAATCACAACCAGCAAAAAGACGGATATTCTCTTAAAGTCCATAACCTTGCTTGTCTCCTTCCATACTCAATATTCCTATTATACCTACCTCCGAAAATCGCGTCAATTTGACATTTTTATTATTTCCATGTCAAAAACCCCCATCGCACAATGGGTGTTTCTGGGGTTGGCTATCGATTTCCTTTCATTCTATCGGAGACCATCACAAAAAAAGGTTCAAAAATAAAAAAGAGCGCTCATGGCGCCCGCAAACCACTTCTATGATCTTTTGTACATGGAAATCGTGTTCCAATTCATGAATTTGGTGACCGTGAGTGACAGGATATCGTTTACCACCCGGTGCAGCGCAGGCATTCCGGTCTTTTGGTATTTGTCGCTGACGCATTCCCAGACCTCATCCGCGTTCACGTATTCATAGCCGATCAGCCTGAATTCTTCCGCCTTCGAGCCGCATAGCTGGGCCACCACACGGAGCAGCTCTTCACTGCTAAGTTCCTCCTGCGTTTCCCCTTGGTGCTCTTGATCCATAGCCAACCTCCTTTTCGCGAACCCTGTTACGCGGACTGATATATGTTTAACATTCGACAACGGCTGCCGTTTTCCTACCTCCTGGCCCATTTTAAATTTATAGCATCAGCTTGGCCTGCCCCCGCATATGTATGAAATAAGCTCGTACCAGAAAAATTGCTGGGAAGTAGGAATCGCTGTGAGCAAACAATCTTTTATAAAAGGGACTATGATCTTGTTGGCGGCCGGCATCATCAACCGGATCCTTGGTTTCGTGCCCAGAATCACCCTCCCCCGGGTCATCGGGCCTGAAGGTATCGGCTTGTACCAAATGGGTTACCCGTTTCTTATTGTAGTACTGACCCTGATCACGGGCGGAATTCCGATAGCGGTGTCCAAGCTGGTGGCGGAGGCGGAGGCCGAGAGGAACGAGAAGCGGGTGGGCACTATCCTCAAGCTGTCCTTGGGACTTACCATAGCCCTCAGCATTTTTTTCACGGCGGTGTGCGTGATTGCGGCTCCATGGATTACAGCGAACCTCTTTACCGACTCCCGGGTGTATTACACCTTTCTTTGCATGAGCCCCATTATATTGATGGCTGCGGTTTCCGCCGTCTACAGAGGATACTTCCAAGGACGGCATAACATGATTCCTACGGCACTGTCGGGAATTGTCGAGACTACCGTGAGGATTTTCATGATGCTGGCCTTCTCTTATTTTATGATTCCGTACGGTATTGAATATGCTGCGGCGGGGGCGATGACGGGTGTCGCTGTGGGGGAACTGAGCGGCATGCTGGTGCTATATTTCTACTATGGAATCAATAACCGGCAGCAGCCTGATCGGGCAATAGCTCACATTGGAACGGGACAGAATCCGAGACGGCTCTCCACTTTAAAAAAGCTGCTGAAAATCTCAATTCCTGTAACCGGAGGGAAATTGGTCGGGTCGGCTTCGTATTTTTTGGAATCCATTCTCATCGTGCACAGCCTCGCCGCGGCCGGAGTGGCAACCAAGCTGGCCACGGCGCAGTACGGCTCCCTGCAGGGGATGATCCTGCCTATCGTGCTGCTGCCCAGCGCTCTCACGTATTCCCTGGCCGTATCCCTGGTGCCGTTCCTGTCGGAAGCCGCAGCAAAGAAAGATATGCCGTCCATCCATAACAGGCTCCATCAATCTTTAAAGCTTTCCTTGGTCACAGGGGCTCCCTTTGTAGTTATGATGTATATCCTTGCCGATCCGCTGGTCGAGGTGCTCTACAACCAGCAAAGCATCGGTTTAATGCTCAGGATGCTGGCTCCGATCGCTCTGTTCATTTATTTTCAAGCCCCTTTGCAGGCTACGCTTCAGGCGCTGGACCGGCCCGTCAACGCTCTGGTCAACACCTTTGCCGGCTCCGCGGTCAAGCTGGGCCTTATTGTGTGGCTGGTCAGCAAGCCGGAATTCGGCATTTTTGGCGCGGTCATCGCAATGAATGTGAATATCGCCGTCGTTACCATCCTTCATTGGATAAGCGTGACGAAGCTGCTCAATTTCACGATGGACATGACAAGCTTTCTCAAGGTCGGGGCGGCCATGCTCGTTTCCGGCTGCTGCTGCTATCTGGTCATGCATTGGGAATGGACGGACCTCTACTCCGCCCGGTTCCTCGCCTCAGTCGCGGCCTGCTTCATCGTCTACCTGTTTGCGATTCTCCTGCTGAAGCTCGTCGATCCCGCTGATTTTCGCAGGCTTCATCTTTTTCTGTCCAAAAATAAACGGCCGCGGTGATCAATCGAGCAAAAAAACACCTCTTTGAAGTCGGCGATTCCTTTTTCCCGAAGCTCACTCCTCAGCCAAAACCGGGTCTTGTTTATTTTTTCCAAATTTTTGTCCTGCACTTTTCCATCCATAATTAAAGGCAAGGGCAGCCCTTCGTAACGGATTTTGTCCGGGGCCAGGGGCGCTTCATCATGCTTTTTCTCGATTACCGTCAGCTTGCCCGTGTTTTCAAGGATCGCAAACTCCACGTCGGACACATTCAAAATTTTGTTCTGCCGCAGCTGCCCTATCAGGTCGTCCAGATTGTAACGCTGCTTTTTCATTTCCTCCCGGTCGATTCTCCCGTTATGTATGATCAGCGAAGCATCTCCGCCGAACCATGCGCGAACCTTTTGATTTTTCAGGGAAAGATAGGCAATAGCGATCTGTATGGATACGAGGACAACCATTGGCAGTATCCCGTTTATGATCGGCCGGTGCAAATCCTCAAGCACGAAGACGGCAATCTCCGCAATCATGATAGAAATGACGAAGTCGAACAAGGACAGTTTGCCGATCTCTCTTTTTCCCATAATCCGCAGCATGAAAAAGACGACAAAGTAGATCAATACGGTCCGAAACACGATGGTCACAATATCCACGATCCGCTCCTCCTGCCTGTCATTTCATCTGGTATTCTCACCTGGATTCCACCGTCTCATACAAATGCCGGCTGTTCAAATGTTGCCAGGCGCAACCTGTACTATTTCTTTGCGCCTGGCCATAGAATGGTGATAAAACGTTGATCAGGAAGGAAGATGTCCATGATTCAGATGAATCGTGTACCGCAGGTGAGAATGACTTCGCCGCTGTTTACCGGATTGTTCTATTCGCTGATTTTTATGGCGGCCGGCACCCTTATCGTATCGCTGCTGATGTATTTGACTTCCTTGCAGGAAAATTCTCTTGTGGCTTATACTATGGTAATCCACGGGGTTTCGTTGTTTGCCGGGGGGCTCGCCGGCGGGAAAAAAATCGGTAAAAAAGGCTGGTACCACGGAGGCCTGCTGGGCATCGTCTATTCCGTGATTATTCTGATTATCGGGTTTCTAACCTATGATGCCGGTGTTAATAAAAATACAATCATGCTGTTTGTGGTAACGGTCTTATGCGGAGCTTTAGGGGGAATCCTAGGGGTTAATTCCAAAAAATAGCGTGCGTTTCATCCGGCCCCCTGCTGTGTTATAATAATTAGAATTTATACACTCAGCCATTTTCCAGATTTTAGGGGGGGGTTTCATCATGATTTTATTTACTTCCATGAACCAGGCCACCATATATACCGTCATTACGGTCATAGTCCTGCTGGCTGTCGCTATAAAAGGAAATCCTTTTCGGATCGCGGGCGCTTTTATCAATGAAATGTATACGAACGTCAAATTTATCGTTCACCTGGGCGCGGTGCTGAGCATCCTTTACCTCAATAAAGCCGAGCTTTGGCTTGAATCGGCCACCAAACTGACCAAGTCCGATTTCACTCCGAAATTCGCCCGTTTGGAAGGGGACTTTGTCCCCTGGATCCAGCATACATTCCACAGCGACGTCCTGACACTGCTTTCCACCTTTACTTATGTGGCGGTGTTTCCGTGTCTTATGGCGGTTTCGATCGGCCTGTACACTTACAAGAAAAACCATACCCTGTTCTATGCCCTATGCTATGCGGTGATCATCAATTATTTGGCCGCCTTTCCTTTTTATATGTTCTTCCCGGTAGACGAAGTCTGGTCGGTGCATCCGCATGTACGCATGCTCATTCTTGATGTTTTTCCGAGCTTCGAGAAAGAGTACCGTCCTCTGTCGGGGCTGGACAACTGTTTCCCGAGCCTCCACACTTCCATTTCCGTTTCCATGGCCATTCTCGCCTCCAAGTCGGGCAGCCGGTTCTGGCGTTGGTTTACGGCCTGCACCGCCGTTTTTATCATTTTCTCCATTTTCTATCTGGGCATCCATTGGTTTACGGATATGCTCGGAGGAGTGGCTTTAGGATGGTTCGCCTCCAGAACCGCGCTTTATTTATCGGAACCAAAATGGGCTCTCGGCGGTGTGGCTTTGATTAGGCTGAAGCAGCAGAACGAATAAGCATACAGGCCTCTGCACGGGATAAAAGGACGCAAAAATCCCCCTGCGATCAACGAAATGCGCATCATGCGCACCCTCTGGTTGCAGGGGGATTTCCTTTTGTCCGGCTTACTTGCTTGCCTCTGCGGCGTCTGTCGATCTGACGGAGTTGATCGCCGAACGGTCAAACGTCATTTTGGTAACGTCGTTTACGCGCAGCACAACCGTATCGTCCGTGATCTCGACAATCGTTCCGTGCAAACCGCCGATCGTTACGACTTTATCGTTCTTTTTTAAGGAATTCAACATGTTCGTACGTGTTTTTTGCCTCTTTTGCTGCGGACGGATGAGCAGAAAATAAAGTACAAGAAACATGAACACTAACGGTCCCCAAGTTGCAAGGGCCGAACCCATTCCTCCCGAGCTTGCTCCCACATTCGTACCTCCCTTCTAGAAACCTTTGTCGTTATCATGAAGGCCGTATTGTTGAAAAAACTCCTCCCGGAAATCGAGCAGACGGTCCTCCATAATCGCTTGTCTTACATTACGCATCAACTGCAGAAGAAAATGCAGGTTATGATACGTGGTCAGACGAATGCCGAACGTCTCGTCCGCTTTGATCAAGTGCCGGATATACGCGCGGGAATAATTCCTGCAGGTATAGCATCCGCAGTCCGGATCCAGCGGGCCGAAATCTTCGGCAAACTTGGCGTTGCGCACAACGAGCCGGCCCTGGCTGGTCATCGTTGTGCCGTTCCGGGCAATGCGCGTAGGAAGCACGCAGTCGAACATATCGACTCCGCGGATCGCACCCTCAATCAAGGCGTCGGGAGATCCGACCCCCATTAAATATCTCGGTTTATTCGCGGGCAGAAGCGGCACGGTGTAATCCAACACTTCATACATCAGCGCTTTCGGCTCGCCCACGCTCAATCCACCAATAGCATACCCCGGAAAATCCAGGGAAGTCAACTCTTTCGCGCTCTGTTTGCGGAGATCCTCAAACATGCCTCCCTGTACAATTGCGAACAACGCTTGATCGTGGGGACGGGTATGGCTTTGAAGACAACGCTCCGCCCAGCGGCTCGTCCTTTCCAGCGATTGTTTCACATAATCGTATTCCGCGGGATAAGGAGGACATTCATCGAAGGCCATCATAATATCCGATCCGAGTGCGTTCTGGATTTCCATTGCCGCTTCCGGTGAAATGAAGAGCTTGTCTCCGTTCAAGTGAGAGCGGAAGGAAACCCCTTCTTCGGTGATCTTCCGCATTTCGCTTAAGCTGAAAACCTGGAACCCGCCGCTGTCCGTCAGGATCGGGCGGTCCCAGTTCATGAATTTGTGCAGCCCGCCTGCTTTTCCGACAACTTCCTGCCCGGGGCGAAGAAAGAGATGGTAAGTGTTGCTCAGAATGATATGGGCATCCATCTCTTTTAGCTCTTCGGGGCTCATCGTCTTCACCGCCGCCTGCGTCCCTACGGGCATAAAGGCCGGAGTCTCGATCACTCCGTGGGGAGTGTGCACTCTGCCCAGCCGCGCGCCGGACTGCTTGCATGTCTTTATATGTTCATAAGTTACTGCCATTGATTATCGCTTCTTTCTATTAATAAATGAACATTGCATCCCCGAAAGAGAAGAACCGGTACTCCCTCTCCACTGCCTGCTTGTAGGCGTTAAGCACATTCTCTTTGCCCGCCAGCGCGCTGATCAGCATCAGCAGGGTCGATTTCGGCAGGTGAAAATTGGTCAGCAGCGCATCCACAAGGCCGAAACGGTATCCGGGATAAATAAAGATGTCCGTCCAGCCTTGGCTGGGCGCGATTGGAACGAGTGCGCCCTCCTGCTCCCCTGCGGCGGACGATCTTTTCTCGGCGGCGATTCCTGCCGCAGTTTCCAATGTTCTCGCGGAGGTGGTTCCTACAGCAATCACCCTCCGACCATTGGCACGGGTTTCATTGATTAAATCGGCTGTTTCCTGCGGCAGGATGTAAAACTCGGAATGCATTTCATGCTCTTCCACCGTCTCTGCCGAGACCGGCCTGAATGTCCCCAATCCGACATGCAGCGTAATGAAGGCCAGGCGAATGCCCTTGCTCTTCAGCTTCTCCAGGTAGGATTCGGTAAAATGAAGCCCTGCCGTGGGCGCGGCCGCAGAGCCTTCATGCCTCGCGTATACGGTCTGATAACGCTCCTTGTCTTCTCTCGGCAGCTGCTCTTTTATGTATGGCGGCAGCGGCATTTGCCCAAGCCTGTCCAATATTTCCGGAAAGATCCCCTCGTAGCGGAACTTCAAAGTACGTGCGCCCATCTCCCCCACGGTTTCCACTTCGCTACTAAGCGGCACGGACAAGGTTTGTCCGCTTGTTTCATCCGCTCCGAAATCGATGACAGCACCCTCGCGCAGCTTCTTGCCCGGTTTGACCAGCGCTTCCCAGCGGTCCTCTGCCAGCTGCTTCAGCAGAAGCACCTCCACCTTGGCTCCCGTCTCGCGCTTTACGCCAAAAAGCCGGGCTGGTATAACCCGTGTATCGTTCAACACGAGCAGGTCCCCGGCTTGCATGTAGTCTATCAAGTCCTCGAATCGGCGGTGCTCCACCTCTCCGGTGGCCTTGTTTAATGTCAACAGCCTCGAACCGGTACGGTCAGGCAGCGGAGTCTGGGCAATGAGCCTTTCCGGCAGTTCAAAATCAAAACTCGATACATCCATTCTATACATTCATCCTTTTGAGATAGTCACTCCGGAGTAATAGTGTAACAAAATCGCTCTGTAATCATACCCTTGTTCGGCAAGCGAACGGGCTCCCCACTGGGACATTCCCACTCCATGGCCGTATCCCTTGCCCTTGAAAATAAATTGGGCGTCTTTGGTAACCAGGCGAACCTGTCCGTCACCATTTAGCGCAAACATCTGCGCTCCCGCTGCGGGAGCGGCGGCCTTGCCGGCGCTAAGCACGTGAACGTCTCCGGGAGTCGAAGTCACCGTACGCGCGGCCCCCGCTGCTCCCAATATAGTATACCTTCCCGTTTCCTCAATATCAAACAGCGTACTGTTCAGCCCTTGGAAGATGGACCTCCAGCTGTCCGATGTTTTCAGCTTCACCGGTTTGCCGTTGACCGTTATTTCCGTCACCCTGCCGGAAGGGCCTTTTCCGGTTACCTGAAGGCTTTGAAGCGCAATAATACCGGGCGCTACCGTACTCACCTTGTCCAACAGCTTGGCCGATGTGAACGGCCCTCTTTGCCAGCTATAAGCGTTGTTCTCTTTCACCTGCGACAAAGCAAGGAACCGCACCCCTTTGCTCACAGTGAAAAGGGCAGGATTGGATTGACTGGCAGGCTCCAGCCGGACGCTGACTTTATCCGAGCCGGTTTCATAGTAAGCCAACCCTGCCGCATTTTTATCCCCGGTGCTTTTGGCCTGCGTGGACAAAACATAGCCTGATCTGCCATCGTCAAAGACAGCCTGGATCCACATCGGCCGGTTCCGTTCGGGGGCATCGTCGGGACTTTCCACTGACGTAATGTAAGGGACCGGATTTCCCCAAACCTCGGCAGGATCCGCCGTCTTTCCTCCGGCATTGGAGTAAAAGAGCGCCGATACAGGGACATCCTTAACCGTCAGGATTTCCCCTTGTGTAGCATCGACTGCGGAAATGATATCGCCGCTTTCCTTCCCCGTTCCCGAATAAACCTGGTCGAGGGTGGTATCCGTCACATTCGCGATCTTATAGGCGTTGCCCTGTTTAACGGCAAATGTCCTCGCCGCAACGGCCTGGGCCTTCAAAGCTTCGGCAGGCCAACCCGTTCCCATCTCGGCGCCCACGACCGAGTAGAGGTATTGTTCGAACGGCAGTTCATTGATGACCGCCATCTGTCCGTTGAATTGAGAAAGTTCAATGCTTCCGCGGTAGGAAGCGCCTGACTTTTCGCTTACTGTAATCGTTCCCGCTCCGTTGTTCCCGGGAGTAAAGCTTACTTTTTCCCCGCCCGTACCGACAAAATAATGAGGAACAAATTCATTGCCCGTCTCCGCGAGGGAGCTGCGGATGACGAGCGAAGGGACGTTTCTGTCAACCGGCTGCAGCACAAGGGCGGGGAACAAAGCCGCCAGCTTTACCTTCAGCGCGTCAAGCTTGACGGCATCCGTCTCCTGGCCCAACCAGACGGAAAACACCGGATTGCCTCCCGCATCCTCCTGGACGGCAACCTCGGCAGCGATGTCCGTCTGTGCCAACGTCTGCGCCTGCTCGGCCGCTTCCGCCTCGGTTCCGTATGAACCGGCGTTCAAGGAGTAGGGACCGGTCACTAGAGGCGCGGTCCCCTGCATAGCGGCCATCGCTTTGGCCTCATTCATAGCGGCATCGGCGGCAGCCTTGGAGCCGTAAGTGCTGCCGGAAAAAATCTGGTAAACCGTCTTTCCCTGCCTGTTTATGCTGTATATGACCGGCTTGAGCTTCGGTTCCAGCTTGCGGCCCAAAGCTTTGGCTTCATCCAGAGTCGGAAGCTCCGACAGCAGCACTCTATATTCGTTCAAAGAGCCTCTTACCGTTCGGTTCCCGCCGGAAATTGGCCACAGCTTACCGGAGCCCGGAGCTTTAAAGCCGGCCTGAAAACCTTGATCCGAGGTTAGAGTGACAGTGGACACATTGTTCTGATACCTGTCCGACGTGAAAAAAAGGCCTACGCGGATCTGATCCAGTTTGGGAACGGCGGCATACGCGCCAGGCGGCTGTAAACCAGGCAAGATTAAAGCTATAAGAACTATGCACCCAAGGAACTTTTTCAGAGCCGCTTTCGTACTGTTCGACATGAACTGCTCTCCCCTTTCGTCTTGGCAGATGCGTAACTTTGTGATGCCTCTCCCGTCTTCGTGCGGCACAGGGCTCATCCTTCCGGCGGCCCGCCTGGCATCAGCTCTGCGGAATCGGAAGCCCCAGATGGCTGTATGCGCGGTGCGTTACCGTCCTGCCCCTCGGCGTTCTTTGCAGAAAGCCGATTTGCAGCAAATAAGGCTCGTACACATCTTCGATCGTCTGGCTCTCCTCCCCGATGGTGGCCGCGATCGTATCCAGTCCGACCGGTCCTCCTTTGAAGGAGCTGATAATGGAGCGAAGCATCTTGTGGTCGATCTCGTCAAGCCCCAGATCGTCGATCTGGATAAGCTTCAGCGCGGTTTTGGCAATATCGAGGGTAATGACGCCGTCGCCTTTGACCTGGGCAAAATCGCGTACCCGCTTCAGCAGCCGGTTAGCGATCCGGGGGGTGCCCCGGGAACGCATGCCGATCTCCCTGGCGGCTTCCCCTACAGTATCAACTTGCAGAATGTCGGACGCCCTGCTCACAATATAGGCCAATTCATCAACCGTATAATACTCCAACCGGCTGACCACCCCGAAACGATCCCTTAAAGGAGCGGACAGCAGCCCCGCTCGTGTAGTAGCGCCAATGAGCGTAAAAGGCGGCAGGTCCAGCCTGACCGAGCGGGCGCTCGGCCCCTTGCCGATAATGATATCCAGCGCAAAATCCTCCATCGCCGGGTACAGCACCTCCTCCACCGTACGGTGAAGGCGGTGGATTTCGTCGATGAACAGCACGTCGTTCTCCTGCAGGTTCGTCAGTAGGGCAGCCAAATCTCCCGGCCGCTCGATCGCAGGCCCAGAGGTCGTGCGTATATTGACTCCGAGCTCGTTGGCGATTATGTTCGATAAAGTGGTCTTCCCGAGCCCGGGCGGACCGTATAAAAGTACGTGATCCAGAGCTTCACGGCGCATTTTGGCCGCTTCTATATAAATTTTCAAATTTTCCTTGGCTTGGCTTTGGCCGATATACTCCGCCAAAAAACGGGGACGCAGGCTTAACTCCACCGCCTGGTCTTCCATCATCAAATTCGCCGAAATGATGCGATCCTCCATCGGCTACCTCCTTGCTTCTTGTCTCTGCGGCTTACGCTCCTTGAAAAAGCGCCTGCAGAGCCAGTTTCATCACGGCATCCACCGCATCCGTATCCTTCACCTTAGGCTTGACGGCGTTCCACGCCTTGTCGGTCTCGGCTTCGGTGTAGCCCAGAGCCATCAGCGCCTCCCTCGCTTCCCTCCACACTAGCGAGCTTCCGGGCTGTAAACCAGCGCCAGCCGCTTCCACGAAAGCGGACGCCTCTCCGTGAGACATGGAAGCCGCGCTGAGCTTGTCTTTCAGATCGAGCACGATTCTCTGCGCCGTCTTGCGCCCGATGCCAGGCAGCTTGGTCAGAAAGGCCAGATTCTCCTGCTGAATGGCGGCAATAACCGCCTCTGGCCTGCCTCCGGCCAGGACCCCCATCGCCACGCGGGGACCGATGCCGGTCACCTCCAGCAGCCTGCGGAACAGCCATTGCTCCTCCCTTGTAATAAAGCCGTACAGCAGATGTGCGTCCTCCCGTACACTGTAGTGAATGAACAAAGTCACTTCTTCGGAATCATTCAGCTGCGGCGCGTACGGGTTGGCTACAAACACCCGGTAGCCCACACCGTTCACATCCACCACGATATAATCCATTTCCCGATGGGCAATCCAACCTCTTACAAAATCGATCATCTTTTGTTTACCTCTTGAATTTTCATTTGTAATGTCGACGAATGGGCGTGGCAGATAGCGATGGCCAAAGCGTCAGCCACATCGTCGGGCTTGGGGACGGCGGACAGCCGCAAAAACAGCTTCACCATCTCCTGCACCTGCTTTTTTTCCGCTTTGCCGTACCCGACAATGGCCTGTTTCACCTGCAGCGGGGTATATTCCGCTATGTGAAGCCCCTTCTGTTCGGCGGCCAGCATCAGCACACCGCGAGCCTCGCCGACTGTGAGCGCCGTGGTCACGTTCCGGTTAAAAAACAGCTTCTCCACCGCTACAGCATCCGGCTTATATTTGTCTATCAGTGCCAGAATCGAATCGTACACCTCACGGAGCCTGAGCGGCGTGGCGGTTCCGGCTTCGGTCTGGATGCACCCGTACTGGACGGGGGTAAGCTTGCTTCCCGCTTTATCGATAAAACCGAACCCGACAATGGCCAGACCGGGATCAATTCCTAAAATTCGCAAACGATTCTCTCCCATCATAAAGCGAACATATGTATCATTTTCCATTATAGCAGATATTGATAGCCGTGAGTATGCAAAAAAAAACCATGCCAGCCCTGAAAAGGCTGAAATGGTTTTTCTTGTGACAATGCTTATGGCTTCCGCTTACCCTCAAGGGCGAATTCGCTGAAGGTGGACAGCACGCTGTTGTATTCGTCGGCGTCTTTCACCGGAATTCCGTCATACAGCTGCTGTATCGTTTCCTTGGGAAGGGAGCTCCTTAAAGAATCGATATTCAATTGAAAAAAGGTTCGCATTGCGTGCTCCTGCTGAGGCTGGCCGTTAAACAATGTTAAATGGCCGTGCTCATCCAGGCCGAAGAAAGCTCCATCCTTGCATTTGGTGGTCAGGTCGTTCATTTTTTCCGTAAAATAAACCTGTCCCTGATCCCCGAGCTCCACTTCCGCATACGGATGTGCTTCATGGTAGGAAAGAATTTGATCCGCAGTGAAGGTGCCAAGATTCTGCAGTTCTTCCCCGCATAAATACAAAGTTTGCTTGAACGTCTCCCGGGTGCCTTTATATTCTTTGATTTCTTTTAACACCGGAGATGCGGCGGCTGGCTCCTCTTGGGTTATCGCACGGCTGAAAGCCAGTTGTTGCTTCAGCGATGCAGCTCCCTGGAAGGAATGCCGTCCCCAAACCAAAGCAGACAGACCGGCTGCTGTGAAAAGGATCCCGAAAGCTAGCCAACGGCGTTTCCAACGAAGCTTTTTCTTTAACTGTTTCCATAGATGTAATAGATACATTCGCATCGCCTTCTAACCCTGTTTTTACCTCATTTTTCCCAGCGCCGGCGGCGATTATACGTAATGCAGGCATAGACTCGGACGCCCGCGGACTAACCTGCGGAACTCTGATTTTTGAGTCTGCGGGGAAAGGGTATTTGCGCTTCGGAGATTGGTTTTGCAGGGTCAACAGGAAAAAGCTGCCTCGCGGCAGCCCGCGTGAACCTAGACGTTAATCCAGGGGTAGTTGGCTTTCTGCCTTTTTCTGGCCGGTGCGTTTTGTTTCCGCGTTAATTGGGATAATGATGCCTTGGGTCTGGCCGGTCTTCTTTTGGCTGATGCAGGCTCCTCCCCGTTTTGGATGGCGATGCTCGCTCTAGCTTCCCCTTTGCGGCCACTGCTCTCTTCCGAACCTTGCTCCGCTAAAGCCGGTAATGGCTCTCTTTCGGCTGTATCTTCCAAGGAGCTCGCATCGAATTCCGTGTAGAGAAGGCTCCCCTCATTTACCGGGGGAAAAATCTGTGCTCCGCGCATTGGAGGATAGACGGGAGCCGCTGCTCCTCCTACTGTAGGCGGGAACGGCTGGTTCGGATACATCGCTCCTCCTACTGCAGGCGGGAACGGCTGGTTCGGGTACATCGCTCCTCCTACTGCCGGCGGGAACGGCTGGTTCGGGTGCATCGCTCCTCCTACTGCAGGCGGGAACGGCTGGTTCGGGTACATCGCTCCTCCCACTGCAGGCGGGAACGGCTGGTTCGGGTACATCGCTCCTCCCACTGCAGGCGGGAACGGCTGGTTCGGGTACATCGCTCCTCCCACTGCAGGCGGGAACGGCTGGTTCGGGTACATCGCTCCTCCTACTGCCGGCGGATAAGCAGGTGAGTTGCCCATGTAGCTGTAAGGGTTAGCGGAGCTGCCGCCGCAGCCGCAATCTTTAGCCCCTACAGGAAACGCCGGAGCCGGGTTGCCCTGTGTTTGCGGCGCATAGGGAAGGCTCATTGTATGCGCCCCCATGTTCGGAGCGTATTCCCCTTTATCCGGCATACCCGGCAAAATATAATGTGAAGCGACTTCGGTCGCAGGGATTTGGTACTGTTCAAAAGGGTTTACCGACGGCTGGTTTATGTCTGAATCTCCAAAAGGAACCGGCGACGGAGCAGCCCCTGTCATCCCTTCCGCAGGGGTCTCGTAGGTTGGATAGGCAGTGGTTTCCATTGGATATTGGAAGCTCTCCATCAGATTTATGCCTTGCATACCGAAAGAGTCCCCCATCGGATTCAATTCCGTCATTGGATGAGATCCATAAGGAAGCATCGTTTCAGGCCCAAGCCCCGGATAAGATTCAGAATGGACCTCGGCATTTGCTTGCGGCATCATGTGATGCTTTGTCTCCGGCATGATCTCATGCTTTGATTCCGGCATCATCTCGTGCTTCATCTCCGGCTTCATCTCGTGCTTCGTCTCCGGCTTCATCTCATGCTTCGTCTCCGGCATCATTTCGTGCTTCGTCTCCGGCATCATTTCGTGCTTCATCTCCGGCTTCATCTCGTGCTTCGTCTCCGGCATCATTTCGTGCTTCATCTCCGGCTTCATCTCGTGCTTCGTCTCCGGCATCATCTTGTGCTTCGTCTCCGGCATCATCTCGTGCTTCGTCTCCGGCTTCATCTCGTGCTTCGTCTCCGGCATCATCTCCGCTTCCAGAGCTTTGTTTTCCTCCGGCATAGGCGCTGCCTCGATCTCAGGAGGCATATTATCAACAAAGGGAACATGAGGCACGCCATGCACTTTGTCCATGCCCGCACCGGCCTGGTTAGCACCATGCGCCGTCCCCGGCTTTGGAATATACACCATATCCCCCGTCATAAGAATATTCGGATTTTTCAGCTGCGGATTCGCGTCGATCATCGCCTTCAAGGGGACGTTAAAAGCTTTGGAGAGCTTATACAATGTATCCCCCTGCTTGACTATGTGTGTAAAAACATTACCGTGAGAAGGCGTGAGCGGCTGCGCGGACGCAGGGATTTTCACCTTCATGCCGACATCGATTTTGTCGGGGTCTGCAATTTGCGGGTTCATTTGAATCAGCGCATCCAGCTCCACATTATATTTTTGGGCCAGTTTATAAAGGGTGTCCCCTTTTTTTACCATATGGATCTTCACTCCAAGAACCTCCTTTATAGTTGACAACCGCCGCATTTCCCGCTGAACGCAGGATGACATTACATCTTATGCACGAAATGGGCTTTTGACCATACTTGCCGAAAATTTTAATAAAATAACGGAAAATCAGAACAAAATCACCCTGCGGGTGAATAAAGACGTGTTTCTAAGGACCGGGACAGTCTTGTTCATACATTATAATCAGGGATAAGTGACGAAGAACATACCATTCCATTCTGACGAGTGGAAGCAGGACGTTTTTCTGTTTTTATGGAGGGGTATGAGAGACTGACTTGGCTGGCCGTTCCGGTCGAAAAATGTAAAGCGTCCTTTTTAAAAATTGATCATAAGACGGCGGTCTTGATGTGGAAAAAGTTATGTACAGAAGGCTGGCTGCCCCCTTGTTCTTTGCGAGGCAATGGTGAAAGGGTTGCCCGGAATGTGCTGGCCCGCGGCATGCTGGATTGCTTTGAATTAACAGGAAAATATGCTGATATTTGCTCAGTTTGATTGCCTTCCTATCCATATCCATGGAAAATCTCCTGTTAATTCAACACCGCTAAGGTGATCTTCTGGATTGGAATAGAGGGGATTTACCAAAACAACATCCCCAGCGGATGAATGTATCTACCCACACTTATCCACAGCCACTGAAAATCATAATTTCCTATACAATAAAAAAACATCCCGTTCCGCCGCTCCGGCAAGATTCGGGATGCTTCATCTGCAAAACCAGTTCCTATTCGTAAACTTTTACACCGTCAACCTTGACGAGCTTGCGGAATTCCTCCAGCAGCTTCGTAGTGACCGCCCCGGCTTTGCCCTCGCCAATAGTGCGGCCGTCCACTTCCCTTACCGCAATGACCTCCGCCGCAGTACCGGTAAAGAACACCTCGTCCGCCACATACACATCGTGCAGGGTGAAAGGCTCCTCTTTCAGCTTGTAGCCGAGCTTTCCGCAAATTTCGATGATGGCCGCCCGCGTGATGCCTTCCAGGGCGCCGATATAGCACGGCGGCGTGAACACGGTACCTCTTTTGACGATAAAAATATTATCCGAGGAGCCCTCAGCCACATACCCCTGGGAATTCAGCATGACCGCTTCGCCCACACCTGCGAGGTTCGCCTGGATCTTCACCAGTATGTTGTTGAGATAGTTGAGCGATTTGATCTTCGGATTCAGGGCATCCGGAATATTGCGGCGCTGGGATACCGAAACCGATACCAGGCCATTCTTGTAAGCTTCCTCCGAATAGATGGCCAGCTGCTCAACAATGATGACGACATTCGCCTTCGGCGAACGGCGCGGATCAAGGCCAAGATCACCGGGCCCGCGGGAGACGACCAGACGGATATATCCGTCACGAAGCCCGTTGCGGCGGATCGTCTCGCACAGCACTTCCTGCATTTCCCGGTAGCCCAGAGGGATGTCCAGCATGATGGATTTGGCGGAATCGTAAAGACGGTCCAAATGCTCCTTGCACTTGAAAATATTGCCGTCATAGATACGGATCCCCTCGAAAATTCCGTCGCCGTACAAAAAACCGTGGTCATAGACGGAGATCAGCGCGTTCTCTTTAGCAACATACTCGCCGTTTAAATAAATGACTTGTGACATAATGGAAACTACACCTCCGGATATTTATGTTCAACCAAATAGCTCGGGTAACAGCCCAGAATGCGCACCTGGCAGCCGATCGCCTCAATTTCCTGTATGGCATTAGGCACCAGGACTGAGTCAAGCGATTCTTCGATATCAATGTAAAAGTAATAATTGCCCAGCTGCTTCTTCGTCGGTCTTGATTCGATTTTGGACAGGTTGATCCTTCTCCAGGCAAAAGCCGACAGCACCTGATGCAGCGCTCCCGGGTAGTCCTCCGGCAGGGTGATCATGATCGTCGTCTTCATCGTAAAAGGGTGCCGCAGCGAAATCGGATTTTCTCCGACGAGCACGAACTTGGTAACATTGTTATCATGATCCTGCACGTTCCGTTTCAACACGGTCACATCGTACAAATTGGCGGCAGCCAGCGTGCCGATGGCCGCAATCTCGGGGTTGTCCAGCTCCTTGACGAGCCGGACGCCCTCCGCAGTCGAGCTTACCACCTCGTATTCCGCCTGCGGAATCGATCGCAGGAAATTGCGGCACTGGGAAGCGGCTACTCCATGGGAGTAGATTTTACGGATATGGGCAAAAGGTTCCGCTGCAGCCTGACCCCCCGTTGCAGGATAACCGATCAAATTCATTTGGATCGGCTGCACCCATTCCGCCTGTATCGGAATATCGACCTCATGGACCAGCCAGTCCAGATGAAGCGATACGGAGCCTTCAATCGTATTTTCAATCGGGACTACGCTGTAATCCGTCTTGCCGTTCACAGTGGATTGAAAGACTTCCGATATCAGCCTGTAATTCATATATTGTTGGACGGTACAGCCGAACAGCGATTCAACCGCCTCATTCGAGAAGGTTCCCGGCCCAAGCAGCGCAATGCGGTTCATCCTCGGATTACCCCTTTAATATTTGACCTTTAACCCTTCCACCATCTCCGCAAGGCTGCGGACATCCGCGGCCACCACCGCGCCCTCGGCGCTTGGCCGCAGCCACATTGTGTCCGCTTCGACGCCCGCGGCGCGCAGCGTATCCGCCAGGAAAGCCTCCAGCTCGGCTTTCCTGCCGGCGGCCGCGTCCGCGAACGCGACCAGCGTCGGCCCTGCGCCGCTCAGGGCCGCACCCAGCGCGCCATGCTCCGCGGCGCGTTCAAGCACGGCCGCCATGCCCGGCACCAGCTCTGCACGATAAGGCTGGTGCAGTGCGTCCTTCATCGCATGGCGGAGCATCTCCAGGTTGCCGGTGCACAGCGCGGCAACCAGCAAAGACGAGTGGCCGACATTGAACACCGCGTCGGCCATCGGGACCTGCTTCGGCAGCGCATGCCTGGCCTTTGCAGTAGACAGCTGGAAGCGCGGGATCGCTGCCAGCACCTCCAGCCGCTCGTGCGGCTCGATCCGGATCACCTCTGCCCGCACTCCGTCCCAAAAAGACACGATCAAGCCGCCGAACAGGGAAGCCCCGACATTGTCGGGGTGCTTCTCCAAGCCTGCGGCGATCTGAAAAAGCTCGTCGACGCTAAGCCGACCGCCGATCAGCGCGTTGGCAGCCACCAGGCTGCCGACAATGGCCGACGCGCTGCTGCCCAGCCCGCGCGTCAGCGGGATCTCGCTGTAAACCGCGATATCCAGTTCCGGGTGGCTCACTCCCGCCTTGTCGAACACGAGCTGCGCCACCTCGTATATCAGGTTCGACTTGTCCAAAGGAACGCCCGGCAGCCGGTCTCCCAGCGACGTAATCGTCGTCTTGCCTTCGGCGATTCCCATTTCCACATACGCGTACAAATTTAAAGCCATTCCGAGCGTATCGAAGCCAGGCCCCAAATTCGCCGTCGAGGCGGGAACCTTAACGCACACTTTCCGTGAATTCATGTTCTGTCACCTCGAGCTCTTACACTCTTTCCAGAATTTGAATCGCGTCCATAACCGCCTGCTCGGAATCCTGTACGACCATCGGCTCCGCGTTGACGCTCTTGATGGCGATGTTGGGATCTTTCAGGCCGTGGCCTGTTAGTACGCACACAACACGCTGGCCTTTGCTGAAATATCCCATCTTGTGCAGCTTCATCACGCCCGCAATGGACGCCGCTGAAGCCGGCTCGGCGAAAATTCCCTCTTTGGCTGCAATCGTGCGGTAAGCGTTAAGGATTTCCTCGTCCGTCACAAAATTGATCTGCCCTTGGGATTCTTCAGCCGCAGCTACTGCAGGCACCCAGCTTGCAGGGTTTCCGATGCGGATCGCGGTAGCGACCGTTTCCGGATTCGGAATCGGCTCCCCTTTGACGATCGCCATCGAGCCTTCCGCTTCAAAGCCGATCATCTTGGGCAGCTTCGTCGATTTCCCCGCCGCTTTGTATTCCTTGAAGCCTTTCCAGTAGGCGGTGATGTTGCCCGCGTTCCCTACCGGAATAGCCAGAAAGTCCGGCGCTTCCCCGAGCTGGTCGCACACTTCGAAAGCGGCTGTTTTCTGGCCTTCGATACGGTAAGGATTGACGGAGTTCACCAGCGTGATCGGATGCTTGGCGGTAATTTCGCGCACGATCTCCAGCGCACGGTCAAAATTCCCTTCAATGGCAATCACCTTCGCGCCGTAAATCATCGCTTGAGCCAGCTTGCCCAAAGCGATATTGTTGTTCGGAATCAGCACGATGCAGTTCAGGCTGCCTCTCGCCGCATAAGCCGCGGCTGCTGCCGACGTGTTGCCTGTGGAAGCGCACATGATCGTGCGGCTGCCTTCCTCCATCGCTTTCGCTACAGCCATGACCATCCCGCGGTCCTTGAAAGAACCGGTCGGATTCAAGCCCTCGTATTTGAAGTAAATGTCGAGGTCGAGCTGATCCGAAAGCTTCTGCGCGTGGACCAGCGGAGTATTTCCTTCCTGCAGGGTAATCATCGGTGTGCGTTCGTTAACCGGCAAATAAGCGGCGTAAGTTTGTAAAAGTCCCATATATCTCATAGTTGACAGCTCCTTTTAGGCTGGGGTAATTGGTGCTAACGGTTATCCTTCGACTCTGTACACGCTGTGTACGGAAGCAATGACATCCATACTTTCAAAATGCTTCAATACCTTGTTCATGCCCGCCTGGTTCGCGTCATGCGTGATAATGATGATTTCCGCTTTCGGATTGCTCGCGTTCGGATGCTGAAGCACCGACTCCAGGCTCACTTCATGCTCCGCGAACACCTCCGTAATCTGCGCCAGCACCCCGGCTTTATCTTCCACATGCAGAAGGATAAAGTTCTTCGAGTCAATCTGCTCATCCGACTTCAGCTTTTTCTCTTTGTAAGGGACGAGCACCCTGCGGCCGTTGACGCCCAGCTTCAGGTTTCTGACGACGGCGACCAGATCCGCGACTACGGAAGTGGCCGTAGGCATCGCGCCCGCTCCCGGGCCGTAGAACATCGTCTCGCCGACCGCCTCCCCGTACACATAGACTGCGTTAAACACGCCGCCCACCGCAGACAGCGGATGGGAATGCTTTACCATCGTCGGCTGGACGCTCACCGAAATGAAGTCGTCTTTCCGCTCCGCGATTCCGAGCAGCTTCACTTCATAGCCAAGCTTCTTGCCGTAGGCGATATCTTCCTTCGTGATTTGGGTTATGCCCTTCACCTTGACATCCTGCAGATCCACATTCGTCTGGAAGCCAAGGGTTGCCAGGATGGTCATTTTGCGCGCCGCGTCAAGCCCCTCCACGTCCGAAGTCGGATCGGATTCCGCATAACCGAGCTGCTGCGCTTCCTTCAGCACGTCCTCGTAGGCCGCGCCCTCCTGGCTCATTTTGGTCAAAATGTAGTTCGTCGTGCCGTTCACAATGCCCATGACCTTCGTGATCCGGTCGGAAGAGAAGCCTTCCACCAAGGTGCGGATAATCGGAATGCCCCCGGCCACACTGGCTTCATAGAGCACGTCGCAGCCTTTTTGCGCCGCTTTCTCGCGGATTTCCTGCCCGTACAGCGCCATCAGGTCTTTATTGGCCGTTACGATATGCTTGCCGCGGTCCAGGGCTTCGAGAATGTAATTCTTCGTATGTTCCACTCCGCCCATCACTTCCACAACGACGTCGATGTCCGGATTGTTGATGATTTCCCAAGGGTCGTTCGTTATTTTACTTTCATCTATGGCAACATTTCTCGTTTTAGCGCGGTCCTGCACCAAAATCTTTTCGATCACAATCCCGCTTCCGGTTTGCCGGTGCAGATCCTCCTGGTGTCCTTCCACAATTCTTACGACACCTGTTCCTACTGTCCCCAATCCCAGCAAACCTACCTTAATCGGCTTCATTCCAGCTCCTCCTCAATAGTTCAATCCCCACAAAGTGACGTGATGCTTCGAAGTTTGTTCCGATTACTTTGCGGGGAGCCCCAACGTTGAATCCCACAAAATGCCATCATCCCCTGCCAATCACCTGGGCCCGTTTGACACCTTCCTGCGCGGAGAGCTTTTCCAACAAAAAAGGAAGATTCTCTCCCATATGGGAAGTATCGATGGACAGGATTACCGTGGCCATTCCCTGCAAAGGGATCGTCTGGTGGATCGTCAGCACATTGCCTTCCATCACCGCGATTGCGGCGAGCACCTTTGACAGCGTTCCGGACCTGTGCTCCAGTTCCATGGAAACCGTCACCAGCCGCTCCCGCTCCAGCTTGCTTAGAGGATAAATGCCGTCTTTGTATTTATAAAAAGCGCTTCGGCTCAAGCCTACTTCTTCCACCGCTTCGTGAATCGTTTTGACCTTGCCGCCGGCCAGCAGTTCTTTTGCCTGGATCGTCTTCAGCACCGCTTCCGGCAAAATGTCCTCACGAACCAGATAGTAACGTTCCGCAAACGAGTCCCTGGACTCATTTTTTGTGGATTCCGACAAGTGGATTCGTCCTCTCTAGGGAAACTGTTGTATTCCTATAGTGGACATTATAACGGAAGATTACCGGTGCCACAATAGGTAAATAAATTATTCACAAGTTCTTCTTATCCGGAGGCCTTGGAACTTTAATGGATTCCCCGCGCCGAGATTTTAAAACCGCGAAATCCATTCCAACTATTGCTATGCGGCTGCCCCTGCCCCAAAATGAAAACAGACTAAATGCAAAATGGTCCTTTCCGCATGGGTTTGTCTGGCTACCCGCCAAGCAGCGCCGCAACGCGCTCCGGCAGAACCGGGCCAGCTCGAACGGCCACTGGATTGGACAGCCACCGAACATTTGCCGAAGGAAGAAGGGAACTAAGTTATGATTCGACTCAGGTTGATATCGGCTGCAGTATTATTTCATGGGGATGAACTGCTTATGTTGAAACAGGTTTTGAACCTTCGACAAGCGCTTTACGTTGTGTATGCAACTCGCTCTGTTAAATCAAAGTATCACTGCCAGTCTGAGCCGTGTCACGCAGGCGTGAACCCGCGCTTCTTGAGCCACAGTTCGCAAAGTTGTGTCCATGTATGAGCCTCCGGATGCTCTTCGGCCAGGCCGATGCCATGTCTGCCGTTTTCATAGCAGTGAAGATCAAACGGCACTTTACAGCGGCTCAGCGCCCCTGCAAACAATAAGCTGTTCTCGACAGGCACACCTTCGTCATCGGAAGTGTGCCATATGAACACGGGCGGGGTCCGCTCCGTTACATTCAGCTCGGCTGAGAGACTGTTCGCCAGTTCCTCTGGGGCATCCACTCCGAGCAGATTATCCCTTGAACCGCGGTGAAGATAGGGATCCAGCAGAGTGATTACGGGATAGCATAGCACCATTAGATCTGGCCTGCAGCTTACTTGCTCGATCGGGTCATGGCTGTCCGGATCGCCGTTATCAAACTGCGTGCCGGCCGTCGCCGCCAGATGGCCTCCCGCGGAAAAACCGAGGATTCCTATTCTTCCCGGATCCACATTCAACTGCTGCGCGTGGCTTCTCACATAACGGACAGCGCGCTGGGCGTCCGACAGCGGTGCGGGATGTTGGTGCGGCGCCACACGGTAATTTAGCACGAATGCGGTGATGCCCTGTTTGTTAAGCCAGAGCGCGACAGGCTCTCCCTCATGATCGGCTCTCATCCTGTAGCCTCCGCCCGGACATACGATAACGGCAGCGCTTTCTTCTGTATCGTTCGCAGGATAAGCAGTGAGCGTCGGACTCTCCTGCTCTGTTGCAATACTCCACGGCGCCTGGCCGGGCCATAAATCAATACTCACGTCAGGTATTCCCCTTTCCCTTCCCATCTTGTCCATTTCCCATTATAAGGCAGCGGCTTACAGGCGTCTATTGCCGGCTGATACCCTTGATGGGTAATTATGTAGAAATATTGATGTGGCTCCCAGTGAAGTTTATGCCCCAACAAGCAAGCGAAAGGCCAGGGTTGCCCCTGGCCCTGCTTTTCCTGCTGGCAAATGCTGCTAGCTCTGTTTATTTTGTTCTGTCCGATTTGTGGAGGCGCCACCAGCACCAAGAGCATTTTTTGAGTTGTTGTTGTCTCCCATCGCTCCCTCACCCACCTGGTTGCCCATCGCCGCGCCAGCAACACCGCCTGCAACGGTGCCAGCCGGCCCCAACACGGAACCCACGGCAGCGCCAACAGCGGCACCGCCAACCGTTCCTACAGCTTCACCAGTGTCGACGTCAGCCGCGTTGGTCATGTTGCCGCCAGAAGAAGCACCGTTCCGATTATTGTTATTGTTATTTTCAGCCATCCCTGTCCACTCCCTCGTTTTGTAGTAGAGAAGCGCCGCTGTCATTGTCAGCGCAACTCCCGGAACTTATTGTGCCCGACCGCGATGGTAGAAATCCTAAATTGATAATTCCAAAAAGAACCTTGCGCTGCGAACCGGCTGGCTTATTCTTTCTCGTCAAACTCAAATTCAAAATCACCGATCCGGACGACTGATCCGTCTACCGCTCCCTTTTTACGCAGCTCTTTATCGACGCCCATTCTGCGAATAATTTGCGCAAATCGGAGCAGCGCATCATAGCTGTTGATGTTTACTCTCTTCAGCATGTTTTCGAGGCTCGCGCTTTCCACTACAAAGTCTTCGTTCTCGCGGCGCACCGTAAAATCATTATCCTCCCGGCGCTCCAGCTTGTACACCTTGCGTTCATCCACTTCAGCGACTTCCTCCACCAGCGGCGTCTCCGGTATTTGCTCAAGCAGGTCCATTACCTTGTACAGCAGCTCCCGCACACCCTGTCCGGCCACGGCCGAAATCGGGAAAACGGGATACTCACCATATTCCTCAAGCCTGTTCTTGAAGTCTTCCAGATAGACCTCGGCGTCCGGAATGTCCATTTTGTTCGCCACAATGATCTGCGGCCGTTCTTCCAGCCTGGCGTTATACAGCTTTAACTCGCCATTGATCTTCAACCAGTCGTCGAACGGATCGCGGCCTTCGGTGCCCGCCATATCGACAATATGAAGAATGAGCCTTGTCCGCTCCACATGGCGCAGAAATTCGTGGCCCAGGCCGACACCTTCGTGGGCACCCTCGATCAATCCGGGCAGGTCCGCCATGACAAAGCTGCGGCCGTCCCCCACATCCACTACGCCGAGATTCGGAGTCAGCGTAGTGAAGTGATAGGCTCCGATCTTCGGCTGCGCCGCGGAAACGACCGATAACAATGTCGATTTGCCCACACTCGGAAATCCGACCAAGCCTACATCCGCCATCACTTTAAGCTCAAGCACGATCCAACGCTCCTGGCCCTCTTCGCCGTTCTCGGCAATTTCCGGGGCCGGATTGCTCGGTGTTGCAAAACGGATATTGCCGCGTCCGCCGCGTCCGCCTTTGGCTATGACCACTTCCTGCCCGTGCCGGGTTAAATCCGCGACCACCTCATGCGTGTCCTCATCGATGACTACCGTACCTGGCGGGACTCTGACCACCAGATCGTCGGCGTTCGCGCCGTGCTGGCTTTTATTCCGTCCCTTTTCACCGCGTTCGGCTTTAAAATGCCTTTGGTAACGGAAATCCATCAAAGTGCGCAGGCCTTCGTCCACACGAAAAATGACATCCCCGCCGTTCCCACCGTCACCGCCTGCAGGTCCGCCTTCCGGAACATATTTCTCTCTGCGGAAAGATACGATCCCGTCGCCGCCGTTTCCGCCTTTGACAAATATTCTCGCTTTATCTACAAACATGACTCCACCCCTTTATGTATGGAATGGCAAACGAACCGTAAACGCCGCCTCGCCTTGTTCGAAGGCGCTTTCCTCGACTATAAGCACATTTCCCTTTTGTAATAATTTGCGCTTCAGCTCCGCTGCTAATTCGCTGCTGTTATATTGCCCCTGATACACAAAATCAAGCAGCAGTCCGCTGTCCTGCACTTCAAACTGAAGGTTTAGCACATTCGGCTCCCCGTCGGAAGACTGTGCGTGGCTCTTGAAAGCCTCTACAATCTCCCGCACTGCCTCGGTCACTGCTTCGCACCGCAGAGGCAGCAGTTGCAGCGGCAGCTCTTCCTCCATCTCCACCTCCAGCTCCATCACCGTAGAATCCGTTCTATAGGACAATAAATAAGCAACGAGAGATGGAATTCCGAGCTTGGAAATATAGCTTTCCTGAAACATTTTTCCCCTGATCTTTTCCACATACGGCAGCAGAGCTTCGAATTTTTTCAAAGAGATATATCCGTACAGAACTTGAATATCGTTCATCCAGTCATGGCGCACATGGTTCAGCGTCGCGATCATCTGCCTGTTTTTTTCCGCTTCCTTGTTTTCCACAGCCTCCGAAACCTTTTGGGAGCATACGGCTTTCTGCTTAGATATGATCCCAAGGACCGCCACTGTAATAAAAACAGCCAATGCGGCTCTAACCAGAAGTGCCGTCGCTGCCGCCAGCGCAACCATCGCTATGAGTAAAATACTGCCTAACAGGATAGACTTGCCCCTCGCATGATTCATTGTTTCTCCCCGTCTTTCACTGCTTGCCGTTACAGTATAGCATATTATCCCCACAAAAGTGATTTCAAGCTGCCGAAGTAAAATCCGTTAGAGTGTTGTTCCTTCAAAAAAAGACCTTGACGAACTTCGCCAAGGTCTTTAGGTTTGGGATTTGTCTTACGCTTCTACAGTCGCGGCCACCGGTGCGGCATCAGCAGGATATACGCTGACTTTCTTGCGGTCGCGGCCCCAACGTTCGAATTTCACGACGCCCTCCACTTTCGCGAACAAGGTGTCATCGGAACCGATGCCTACGTTGTTGCCAGGGTGGATTTTCGTTCCGCGTTGACGAACCAGGATGCTTCCAGCAGTAACGGTTTGTCCGTCAGCGCGCTTCACGCCAAGGCGCTTCGCGATGCTGTCGCGGCCGTTCTTTGTGGAACCTACTCCCTTTTTGGAAGCGAATAACTGAAGATTTAATTGTAACATTCCAGTCTACCTCCTTTTTTCGATAATGTGTATATATTCACTGTAATTCGTTTCGATGGTTTGCAGCATGATGACCATGGATTCCGCAATGAGCTGCACCTTCTCCGCCGCCTGTTCATCAAGGCCGTCCGGGACGGTGAACTCAAATAATCCATGCTCCATTCTATGCTCCATGATCAGACCGAGCAGAGCCTCAACCGCATTGTATGTGCCGACGGATATCGCAGAAACCGCCGAGCAAACAATATCTTTGCCGGGCACGTCGTATTCGGCGTGTCCCACGATCCTGCAGGAATGGATAGAGCCGTCGCTGCCGTTTCTTGTTACGGTGACGTTAATCATACGATTAAGCTTCGATCTTGCCGATAGTAACTTTCGTGTAAGGTTGTCTGTGACCTTGCTTACGACGGTAGTTCTTTTTGGCTTTGTATTTGTAAACGATGATTTTCTCGCCTTTGCCGTGTCTTTCCACTTTCGCGGAAACTTTCGCGCCGGACACTACAGGAGTTCCAAGAACCAACCCGTTGTCGCCGGAAACCGCCAGAACACGGTCAAAAACAAAATCTTCGCCCTCGCCGGCGCCCAATTTCTCGATGTATAGTACATCGCCTTCTTGAACTTTGTATTGCTTGCCGCCAGTTTCGATAATTGCGTACATTCGTTGCACCTCCTCATGTCATAAGACTCACCGCATCCAGGTGACGCAAACCGCGGTAAGCGTCGCGTACTTAGAACCCGACTCGTGTGGTTGCAGCATGTTTTGCAACATACCAAAGAAGTATATCACATTCGCTTGCAAGAAATCAATACCTAATATCCCGCTGCTGGGCTTTCCCGGTTCCCGAACAAGCCGGGCAAGGCGGCTCGGCCAGTTCGTCCGAGGTGTCCCTCACCTTCTTGCGGGTCATTTCCACAAGGCCGAGCTTGGTCCATCCTATAACGGTTGATTTGGTGCGGTCCTTCTTCAATTCCTCGGAAAGCGTCTGAAGCACCCGGTGGCGGTGTTCCTCCAGCTCCATGTCGATGAAATCGATTATAATAATTCCGCCCACATCGCGCAAGCGCAAAAGTCTGGCAATTTCCACAGCCGCTTCGCAATTGGTCTCGAACACGGTCTGCTCTAGATCCACCGAGCCCGTGAATTTTCCGGTATTGATATCGATCACCGTCAAAGCTTCCGTCAAATCGACAATCAGGTGTCCGCCGCTGGGCAGCCAGATTTTTCTCTGCAGAGACCGGCCCAGCTGCTTATCGATTCCATATTGCTCAAACACCCGCCGCTGTTCCGTGTGCAGCCGAACCTTCACCGCCATGCCGGGTGACACTTCACCCAGAATCGCTGCAATTTCACCGCGCATTTGAGGACTGTCGACAATAATTTCATCGATTTTCTCGCTGACTATGTCACGTACAAGGCGTGGAATCAGGCTTAAATCCGTAAAGATCCGGCTTGGGGCCGGAGCATTCCGCGACCGGGCCATCACCGAGGCCCAGAGATCACGCAGTTCCTGCAGATCGCGCTGCAGTTCGGTCAAGCTGCTTCCAGCCGCCACAGTGCGTATGATTACCCCTTCGCCAGGCTCTCGTATGCCGTCCGCTATATCTTTTAACCGGCTGCGTTCGGAGTCCGACTCGATTTTGCGGGACACGCCGACATAATCCGCATTAGGCATGTATACAATCCAGCGTCCGGGAATCGAATAATGGGTCGTCACTCTTGCGCCCTTGTCCCCTATAGGTTCCTTCGTCATCTGCACGATTACATTATGTCCCGCCTGGACGAGCTCATTGATCTGCGGCTTGAGCTTTGGCTGCTTTTCCAGATGTGCGGGCAGCAGGTCGTCTATATAGAGGAAGGCGTTCTTCTCCTGCCCGATATGGACAAAAGCAGCCTGCATCCCCTGCAGCACATTGACCACCCGGCCCACATACACATCACCGGCTTTCGGTGTCTCCTGCGAACGGTCCTTGTAATATTCCGTCAAGCTGCCGTCCTCCAGCAGAGCCGCATGGGCCCCGGCCGTCTGCCGGTTCGATTGGATCACGATTTGCTTCAACTTCTCACCTCCCGCGCATCAATCTCCTGACCATTCTGCCTGCTGAGCTCGCTTAATATTGCTAACCGCCTCGCTGCGTACGATGGAAACCCTCACCGCTCCCGTCCCGGGTGGATTGCCGGCAAGCCGTAAATTTATTATCTTAAAATACTGCTCCTCAATGTGGACGCAATACGAAGCCTTAAAGTTGCGCCTGTCAGGACTATTTTAACGAAAAAGCTCCGACACCGCACTACCTTGTTTTTTATCCACGAAAAATGTTTTCGTAAGCCGCTGTTCCGGCAGAACTGCCTGAATGCGGCCTCCCGGGTCCACGACATACACCAGATGATATTTTTCCCTCATAAACAGCTTCATAATCTGGCCGACGGGCTTCTGCCCGCTCACGACAATAGGCTGCGCGATCACACCCGCTTCCATCCACTCGCGCACTCTTGCCTCCCGTGCAATCAGGAACCGGAGGAAGTGAAACGAAAGATGGCGGTAGCTGTACCAGTTGGAATATACCAGGAAAAGCCCGATGACCAGCAGGTTAAGCTGAATCCCCCCGAACATGCCGCTCAGCAGCGCAACCGCCGTAGCCAGCGCGCCAAGCCCCACGCTGAGCACGGTAGTATACAGAATCGCTTGGTGGTAGGGCATCAGGAAGCTGAGAACGCTCTGCATCATCTTCCCACCGTCAAGCGGAAGGATAGGCAGCAGATTGAACAAACCTATGAGTAGATTGGCCGCGATAAAATAATTCCACCACTCCGAATCTGCTCCGGCCCCCTTCATCACCCAGGCAAAAAAGATCAGAAAGCCGTTCTGAAGCGGACCCGCAGCGGCCACGACGATTTCTTCCCAGGCGGGAACCGTCCCAAGCTCCTCTACGACAGCCGCGCCTCCGAACGGCAGCAGGCGAACTTCTTGTATTCTCCAACCGAGATTTTTGGCCGCGGCGAGATGGCCCAGCTCATGCAGCAGCACAATCGCGAACAGAGTAACGACCTCCAGGAAATAACCCGTAAGGACGGACAGAAAGATGACAATCGAGAAAAGCGGATGAACCCTGAATGCCGTGCCGAATATTTTAATCAAATCGTACCACATCCAGCGGATTAATAAATTCCTTGTCTTTCATCACGGCAAAATAAAGCGTTCCCACGTCCTTCCGCTTATCCTGCGCCACTTTTCCAATCGCCTCTCCGCCCTTGATCCAGTCGCTTTGCTGCACATAGCTCTTATCGATCCAGCCGTACACGGATTGCAGCTTATCCGCATGCTGGACAATGACCGTGAACCCCGTATCCTCACGCTGGCCTGCATAAATGACAAGCCCGGTCGCTAATGCGCTCACCGTTGCGTCTGCTTTCGTCTCCACGATGATTCCGAGATGGCTGGCGTCGAAAGGAGCCGCTATTTTCCCCTGTACGGGCACGAAAAAGCTTTTGTTGAGCGAGGTGCTCACTTTTCTTGCATCAGGCTGTTTATCGCCAAAAACGGGGATGAACGAAGGAGCTCCTTGAAAAGTTTTGTCATACCATACGGCAAGCTTGTCAAAAGGCTTAGATTCCGTCAAAGAGGTTCGAATGAAACGTTTCGCTTCGTCGGCAAGCGGGTGGTTTACTTGGAATATCCCCCACACCAGACCGAACAGAATGGCCGAGATCAACATTTTTCGGGCAAAATTTCGTATGAGGAGTGTGCCGCTGGGCTCCTCCCACTCTTCCTCCAATTCATTCCATGAGGCGGCGGCGCCCCACTCCCGTTTATATTTCTGGTTCCACACAAATTCGGGATCGTTCCAGTCTCCCTGAGCGGCCTCGTCCCGTCGGTAAAGCCGACGCTCGTCCGTTTCGTAAGAGCGCGGCGGCCCCACCTGCGGGGTCATGTCCCGGTAATGTACATTGTGTTCTTCCACTTCGTAAGAGCGCGGCAGTCCGCTTTCGTGCCGGGAGGAGGGCTTTTCTCTATACGGGGAAGGCTGCATTCCGTGTGCTGTGCGCGATTGCTGGATCTCCCTGATTCGGTCCGTTCTTCTTTGGCGGACTTTGTCTTTCGTTTCCATGGCGGATCTCCTCCCGAGGCGGCGTTAGGGTGCGTCCTAACGGCTTGTTCGCTTACTTCATCCTATGAGGACAAGGGAAGAATTATAACAAAGAGGACAACCGCCTGCACAGCCAAAAAAAAGCCGCCAGGATAAAATGCTTGTCCTGACGGTGCCTTCTATTCCACGCACGACGTGTGGGGATGCAGCCCGAATAAATATGGTTCACTTCGACCTCAACGTACTCGGCTCTTAACGGAGCGCAGGCGCCTTGGCGATCTTTTTAATACGAAGGTTCGGTCTCCTGATGCACTTTAATGCTCATCACAAACCCGATGGAAATCATGTTGATCAGCAGCGAGCTTCCCCCGTAAGAGACGAACGGTAACGTGATCCCTGTTAAAGGCATAATGCCGATCATCATACCGACATTTTCAAAAATCTGGAACACCAGCATGGAAACGATACCAACAATGATATAGGAGCCTGTTATATCCGTGCATTGAATGCCAATAATAATCATCCGATAGATAAACACGAAATAAAGCAGCAGCAGGACGGAGCAGCCTACAAATCCGAACTCCTCCCCGACTACCACAAAGATCGAATCCGTATAAGCGATGGGAATAAAATTGCTGTGAATAGAGCTCCCATGCAGATAGCCCTCCCCGAACAAGGAGCCTGAGCCAATGGCGATAATGGCATTTTGTACATGGTAAGAATCCTTCTTGGAAGCGGCGCTTGGATTAAGGAACGTATCGATCCGTCCCATCCAGTGGTCGGAGCCTACCGTTGACTTCAGAAAAGCTCTGATTTCCTCATGGTAGCTCTGATACAGAGTCAAGGATAAAAACAGCACACCCGCTATAATCGATGTGGCGACAAGCACATGTGTATATTTAATGTTGCCGATCCAGTAAATGCCAAGCAGAATGACGATAAATATAACCGCGTTCCCCAAGTCCGGCTGGATGACAACCAGGACAAAGGGAACGAACATAATAAGCCCGATCGGAATGACATCGTGCAAAAGCTCCAGATTCTCTCCCTGCTTTCTTGCCATATAAGCAGCTAAAGCGATAATAAGAATGAGCTTGAACAATTCCACCGGCTGAAAATCAAACCCGAACGGCAGTTTGAACCATCCTCGAGCTCCATTGATCTCCGTTCCGAGCACATATACAGCAACCAACATAAGGATACCTGCCCCATACAAATAAGGGACAATCTTCACGATTGCTTTGTAATCGACCATCATGGCCGCTAGAAATCCTATAATCCCAATTGTAAAAATCAGAATCATTTTCGGTATCCCGATCGAAATCGAAGGGGAATCCACGGTGGCGCTGTGGACGAGCAGCATGCTGAGTGCCATAAAGACGACAAGCAGTCCGACAATCACCATATCTATTTTTTTAAATTTTACCAGCAAGGGAATCTCATCCTATCCCAAGAAACTTCTTCACCCTCTTGAATACCCCCGGCTTTTGCTCCATGGGCATCAGAGGCACGGTGTCGCCAAGGATGCGGCGTCCGATGTTGCGGTAAGCCATGGCCGCCCGCGAATTCGGGTTCATCACCGTCGGCTCTCCGGAATTTGCAGCCTTTATGACATATTCATCATCCGGCACAATCCCCAGCAGATCGATCGCGAGTACCTGGCAGATCTCGTCGATGTCCAACATTTCGCCCTTCTTCACCATATTGGCGCGGATGCGGTTAATGATCAGCTTAGGAGATTGGATCTGCTCATTCTCCAGCAGCCCGATGATCCGGTCGGCGTCACGGACAGCGGCATTCTCCGGCGTAGTGACGACGATGGCCTTGTCCGCTCCCGCCACCGCGTTCTTGAAGCCTTGCTCGATCCCCGCGGGGCAATCGATAATAACGTAATCGTGCGTCTTCTTCAATTCCAATATGATATCCTTCACCTGTTCCGGCGAAACGGCATGCTTATCCTTGGTCTGCGCGGCGGGCAAAAGGTAAAGCTCGTCAAATCTTTTATCTTTGATAAGCGCTTGAGGCAGACGGCATCTCCCTTCGGCTACGTCGACAAGATCATAGATGATCCGGTTTTCCAGTCCCATGACCACATCGAGATTGCGGAGGCCGATGTCCGTGTCCACCATGCACACTTTTTTGCCTTGAATAGCCAGTGCCGTTCCGATATTGGCCGAAGTCGTCGTCTTGCCGACACCGCCTTTTCCCGAAGTGACTACAATCGCCTCACCCATCGGACCATTCACTCCTTTGTCAGTGGTTAATCCCGAATCAATCGGAACAATTGGTTGATTTTATTGATCTCCATCCGGCCTTCTTTAATATAGGCGTAATCCATATAGGAGGAGTCCTCTATCCCCCACTCGTCCGGAGGGCGGGAAATGATATTGGCGATTCTCAGCTGGGTCGGCTTCAAGAGGGACGCCGCAATCACCGCGCTTTCATCGCCATCCCTACCCGCGTGGGCCATGCCTTTGAGCGAGCCCATTACATAGATGCTGCCGGTGCTGAGAATCGTTCCTCCGGGATTCACATCGCCCATAAAAAGGATATTGCCGTCATGCTGAATCGTCTGTCCGGAGCGGACCATGCCTTTTACAAGCTCAATTTTGGCAAAATCCAATCCCGGCTGCTCCTCCCGCACATCGCTCTCGATCGACCGGACAAGCAGATTGCCCTTTTGGGAGATGATCCGGTGAATCTCTTCCTTTTCTTCCTCGCCGATCTGCCTCTGCCCCAGCTTCACGTGCACATGGATAATGGGACCGGACAGAAATTTTTTGTGCGTTTTCTCAAGCTTGTGCAGCAGTTCTCTATATAAATCGTCGATTTCGCATTGGTCATCCAAAAGAAAGATTAATCCGTCCTTGATGCCTTTTATGGTAACGTGGTGCTTTACTGCAGTCATAGACTCCTTCAACCCCCTAACCTAGCTATTTCGGCTCCGAGGGTATATATTCCTTCTTAGGCGCCCAAATTAATCCTCGCCGCGGCTCTGCACTTCGATCGATTCCAGCCATTTTCGGACGGGAACATAGATGATAAGAGCAAATAACAAGTTCACCAGAATGCTAGGCAGCATTTGATGGGTCAGAGCCCACTTCAAATCGATGCGCATAATGTTAAACACACGATAAATGCCGAAGGTCAATAATTCGAATACAGTGCTGCCAAGAAAAATAACCGATAGAGCGAACAGCAGGTTGAGATGGATTTTGCGGTTGGCAAGGCCCGCCACGTAGCCGCTCACCGCCATCGAGAAGGCATATATGCCCAGCATCGGGCCGTAATAAGTCAAATCATGGAGAGATCCGAAGATGAGGCCAAAGATTAACGCCCAGCGCGGGTTAAGATATAAGCCTATATATAAGACCACAACAAGCACGAGATGCGGCGCGATAAGGACCTTGGTCTGCCAAGCCTCGGGAATGATCAGATCGAGTACGGTGCCTTCCAGCAAAAACAATGCAAAAACGACAAGCCAAAGCATATACCGGTTCATGGTCACCTGCCCTCCGGCACTTCAACTACAAACACCTCGCGAAGATGCTGGAAGGAGGCCATCGGTTTAATCATTGCCTTGGGAGTGATCGCGAAATCATCCTCTTTGATGGCGACTACCTTTCCTATTACGATTCCTCTCGGAAACACCTGGCCCAAACCCGACGTAATGACGACATCGTTCACCTGGACGCCCTGGATTTTGGTCATGGAGAGCAGGCCCTCTTCCTTTGAAAAGTTCACGATGACTCCGAAGGATTGGTCCTCTTTGCCCTGGACGGTGGCGGAAATCGCTTTGGTCGTGTTCTCGCTGTCGTTGATATCGTCCAGAAGCTGGACATTCGAGTAGAACGGATAGACGTTCGTAACGCGGCCCACCAACCCGTCCACGGACATCACTGCCATATTCGGTTTTATACCGTCTTTCTCTCCCAGATTGATCGCTTTGGTAGAGTTATAGGCATCCGGACTGGACGCTATCACTTCGGCAACGCGAAACTTGTAATTGTTCGATTGCTTTTGGCGGTCGGTGAATCCCAGCATATCTTTGAGCCGGACGTTCTGGGATTTCAGGTCGTTCAGGCGGGCCGTATCCATCGCGTAATGGCTTAAAGTGGATTTCAACACACGGTTCTCTTCATAAATGGTTCTCAAGGAGTACATCTCTTCAAAGAACCCCGCTATAGAGCGGGCGGGCTTATAGATCATTCCCTGCATCCAGGAAACAGTGTCTTTCACCAGCTTCTCGGGCCAAGTCAATTTATCTCTTTGTCCGAGGGTGAGGCCCATCAAGGCGACAAAAAGAATAAACAGAAGCATGAGGACAAGAAGACGTTTATTCCCCATAAATTTCAACAAGCGGAGCACCTTCTAACCATGGATCGTCTTAACGTCTGGATCTGCCGGACGAGCCGGAATTCTTTTTGAACAGATGAATGTGGTCCAACGCGCGCCCGGTCCCGATCGCTACGCAATCCAGCGGATTCTCGGCCACCATGACGGGCATGCCGGTTTCTTTGGCAAGGAGCTTGTCCAAATTGCGCAGCAAGCCTCCGCCTCCGGTCAATACAATACCGCGGTCCATAATGTCTGCGGACAGTTCCGGCGGGCACTTCTCCAACGTGATCTTCACCGCGTCTACAATGCTGTTCACCGTATCCGTCAAAGCATCCGTAATTTCGTGGGACGAGACGGTCATCGTCTTGGGCAATCCGCTCACGAGGTCGCGGCCGCGGATTTCATACAGTTCAGGGCTGTCGGTAGGCATAGCGGAACCGATCTCGATCTTCAGCTGTTCCGAGGTCCTTTCCCCGATCATCAGGTTATACGTTTTCTTGATATACTGCATGATGGCTTCGTCCATCTCGTCGCCCGCGATGCGGATGGAACGGCTGGTAACGATGCCGCCGAGCGAGATGACCGCCACTTCCGTCGTTCCGCCGCCGATATCGACGACCATGCTGCCCGTCGGCTCCCATACCGGAAGATCGGCGCCTATCGCTGCCGCGAACGGCTCTTCGATCGTATAGGCATCTCTTGCTCCGGCCTGCTTCGTAGCGTCCTCTACCGCTCTCTTCTCTACCGCCGTAATACCGGAAGGTACGCATACCATCACGCTCGGATGGCGTTGGAACAGCCAGCGGTCCTTTTGGGCCTGCTTCAAGAAATAACGGATCATCGTTGCGGTTGTTTCGAAATCCGCGATGACCCCGTCTTTCATCGGCCGTACCGCGCGGATGTTGCCCGGAGTGCGTCCGATCATTTTCTTGGCGTTATCGCCTACGGCTTCAATCGTTTTTGTATCTGTTCTCAGGGCGACCACCGATGGCTCCCTGACGACAATTCCTTTTCCTTTGACAAAAACCAGCGTATTCGCTGTTCCAAGATCAATCCCCAAATCTTTTGTGAAACCACCAAACATGCTTTAAATCTCCCTTCCGGTTAACCAATCTATGTAGCGGAGTGTGTGCTGCCCAAAGACGGCACTTAGATCATTATATTACATTAAGCCTTGTTCCTTCAAACTAATATACCTGTTATCGCCAATGACAATATGATCCAGTACGTCAATACCGATAATCTCTCCAACTTCTACCAATCTCGCTGTCATCTGCACATCTTCGGGGCTTGGAGCGGGATCCCCGCTGGGATGGTTGTGGGCGCAGACGATCGACGCGCTGCTGCGCTGGATGGCGGCTTTAAACACTTCTCTCGGATGTACGATCGAGGCGTTCAAGCTTCCCATGGAGAGCGTCTCTTGACCCACGACATGATTCTTCGTATTGAGAAAGAGGCAGACAAAATGTTCCTTCTGCAAATACCGCATATCTTCCATCAACAGATCTGCCGCGTCCTTGGGAGAACGGATCGTGACCTTGCCGCCGCCGGTCGTTCTGGCCAGCCGCCGTCCGAGCTCGATGCCGGCTTGAAGTTGAAGCGCCTTGGCCGGCCCGATGCCTTTGATCTGTTGCAGCTGCTCGGCGCTCATATCGACCAGATTGCGCAGGCCGCCCGACTCGGCCAGAATCCTTTGGGCCAAGTGTACGGCCGATGCGGCTACCGTTCCCGTTCGCAGCAGTATTGCGATCAGCTCCGCGTTGCTCAGCGTGTGTGCGCCGTAGTGCAGCATGCGTTCCCTGGGCCTTTCTTCAACAGGTACTTCTCTTAAGGTTAAATACGGTAAAGCCATGAATTCCCTTCTTTCTAATTGAAATTAAACTGCATTACAGAATTTGAACACCCATCTCCTCGAGAATTTGGCTTTTAACAGAAACAGCGGCAGCCCGACTACGGTAAAATAATCTCCTTCGATCCGTTCCACGAGCAGGGACCCTACGCCTTGAATGCCGTAGGAGCCGGCTTTGTAGTGCACAATGGTTCTTTCCGTAGGGAATCATCCCCATTTTGTGACATTTGGCAGACATTTAAGGCAACCGTGGATACAAAAGACTACTTAACAGCCCCTGCTTTATAAAAAACGGTGGCATTGTTGCCGCCACCGTTTCCATCAGGATCATCACCATTATTAGGATGAAGTAGTTGCTCAATACTTGCTTTAAGGTAAATTGTAGGTTCGGTCAAGGATATAATGAGTGGAGCAGGATATCTTGCCGACTCTTCGTCAATAATTATCTTCTCTCGATCAAGAGGACTTCTCTTATATCCGTAAGGGACAGATGCCAGATATTTGCCCTCTTTCATCCTAGATTTGATATTTTCTTTGACTTTTCGACTAATATCCTTAAACATACAACTCATTATACCATGTTTTGACCCCTAGAATCGAATCATCATCTACAAATGAGTCATAATTGTCGCTTATTAAAATGATTCAAACACCCATACGCTTCATGTCTTCTAGGAACAGCAACGTATATGCGTTATGTCGTGTAATTAGGGAGGCGATCGTCATGATGAAGCGAAATAAAGTATTCGAAGAAGTACGGTACAAAGTGGCTCAAGAAGCATTGAACGGAATAAAAACCGGGGCTCTTGCCCGAAAGTACGACGTCACGCCTAAGACCATCCGCAACTGGGTGAAGTAGTACCAAGAAACCTTTTGTGCCGACGCGGCCTACACTGGATGAGCGAATCGCCGAATCGAAACGCTAGATACCTGTACAAACCGCTTCGATTTTCCAGCTGTAAAATCGGCTCTACCTTCTCAGGATCATGGAATTTGAGATAATGCTCGCTTTATCGCGTTCGTCCAGGAAAGGAACATGACCGCTATATTGAAACGGAACGAGGACTGAATTGTGGATGAGCTTATTGGTTTCCTGGGCATCTGCAAATTGTTGGACGGACGCTGCCGAAATCAAAAAGTTGATCGGTTATATTCCAGGAGAAATTGCATTTCCCGATGCACCGACGGGAACAGAGTTTTTGAGAAGGCAAGCGGAATTACTGGGATTAAAGGATATGTCATATGCGGAGAGCATTATACAAAAGCTGCAGCTTGATCCTACAGCCAACTTGAAAAGAATCTCCAAGGGGATGAAGCAGAAAACGGCGATTGTCGCAGCTTTGATGGCCGATCCCGACATTTTGATTCTGGATGAGCCTACCACAGGGTTAGACCCGCTAATGCGCGCTGAGTTCGTAGACATATTGAAGGAAGAAAAGAAGAAAGGCAAGACGATTTTCATGTCCAGTCATATGTTTCAAGAAGTTCAGCATACTTGTGACAAGGTCGCGTTAAACAAGGGAGGAAGGGTGGTTGCGGTCAAACCGACCGTCGACATAAAGCACAACGAAAACAAGGTGTATAAAATCGAGTTCCTTTCCCGCGAGGCATGCTTGCCAAAACCTTCTATGGCATTCAGGGTGTACTGCTGCCAATCGTATTCATCCTTATGAGCGCCAACAGTCTCATCGCTTCGCAAGACGATAGAGGGTCTATGGCATACTTACTCTCTACTCCTTTATGTGCTTGGCATACGCGTCTTCAAATTGCCGCTATGACGAATTTTTCTATGTGACTTGTCGGTCTTCACAATACGATAAGCACGAAAAATAACATACAATTTCCATGGAACAACAAAGAACTACATTGTGTTAAAGTAAGTAATTACTCACTTTTTATTGACACCAAAACTGCGCGGTGATATTATTAAGTAAGTACTTACTCACTTATTTTAATCAAATAACTCACGAAGGAGGTGAATCGGTTTTGAACAACAATTTGTTGAATGAAATCCTATCGTCACAATCAGCAAAACTAACAGTAAAGCAAGAACGGATTGTCGAGGCAGCAATTCGACTGTTTGCAGAAAAGGGCTATTCAAATACTTCAACGTCTGAAATCGCCAAGGTTGCCGAGGTATCTGAGGCAAGTATCTTTAAGCAGTATGGAACGAAAGACAAGCTACTGTTATCCCTTATTGTCTCTCATTTGAAGGAATTCTTGCCTTCTATGGCGGACGAGGTAATTGGTCAAATCAGCAAAGCTAATTCCACTTTTGAAGGATTCTTAGCAGAGCTTCTTAAAAATCGCGTTGAATTCGGCTTGGAAAACAAGGAAATATTCCAAGTAATCATAAAGGAATTAATTTATAAAGAGGAATTGAAAAACGAACTCCTCCCTTACATTTCAGAAGTAGTTACTTCGCGTCTAACCCAAGTTATCGAGTTATTTAAAGAACGCGGTGAACTTATTGACATCCCAACCGACAGAATTCTAAAGTTGCTTTTCACGTTCATTGGTGGATTCCTTGCTTCGCGTTTTGTGTTGTTGAATAAGGAGTCAATTAACGACGAGGAAATTGAAGATGCGATCCGTTTTATAATGGATGGCATTCGAAAATCATCTTCCGATAATGAGTGATTGTATAAAAAGGAGAAACATTTATTATGAATATTTTTAAAAACAGGCTCGTGCTGTTGTCGCCAATCATTGCTTTGTTGGTCATATTTATTTTTTCACTTACACTTTTCCCATCTGTTCAAGTCCAACCAAAGAACTTACCAATCGCCATTGTCAACGAAGACCAAGGATTTGAAATCCCAAATCAACCAAAGATGAATATGGGGCAAACTATCGTTGACATGATGCAGAAGACTTCATCTTCAACATCTGGGAAAGACCCCGCTGTAAAATGGGTGCAAGTAAAAAGTGTTGAAGAAGTACAAAACGGCCTAAATAACCGAGAGTATTACGCGGCGTTTGTTATTCCAAAAGATTTTAGTGCGAGGCAAGCTTCTTTGCGCACTCCAACGCCTAATTCGCCTGAAGTTCAAATCTATATTAATCAAGGTATGAACACTGCGGCTTCCACAATGGCAGCGCAAATCCTGAATGGAGTCGTCGATAACATGAACAACAATGTTCGTACCCAACTCCTCGAAGGATTTAAAAATCAAGGTGCAGCACTGACGCCGGATCAGGCTTCTAAATTGGTAAGTCCTATTGTCAAAAAAGTTACCAATGTCAACGAAATAGGCACGAAAAGCGCAAACGGCAATGCTCCTGTTTCCTTATTCCAACCACTTTGGATGGCAAGTTTAGCGACCGCAGCGGTCCTCTTTATAGCCGTAAGCAAGACAACATCTAAAACCAGAAGAGAGAGCCTTACTACGAAGTTAATGCAGATTGTAATAGGTGGTGTTGTT
The DNA here is from genome assembly GCF_055392555.1 of Paenibacillus sp. JCM 18996. NCBI lineage: Bacteria > Bacillati > Bacillota > Bacilli > Caryophanales > Paenibacillaceae > Paenibacillus > Paenibacillus sp. JCM 18996. Next base: position 115,891 of record NZ_AP043884.1, on the reverse strand, counting down.
GCGGTAGTCGTTGGTTTTGGATTAACTTGGCTTACAGACAGTATGGTGGGACTTCATATTCCGCAGTTTACAGATACAGCAGTTTTCTTAACGATTGCGTTCTTCAGCTTTTTCTTGATGATATCCGCTGTTGTTTCGTGGTTGGGCTTCGCTGGAATTTCCATTTTTGCGTTACTCCTTTTCTTTGGTGCACCATTACTTGCTTTAGCCCCTGAAATGATGTCCCCGTTCTATCAGGACTGGGTGTATTCTTGGTTGCCAATGCGTTTCATGGTGGAAGGTCTTCGAGAATTGTTTTTCTTCGGTAAAGGATTAAGTTGGAATAATGCAGTATCATCGCTTACTTGGATTGGTTTAGTGAGCGCCATTGTTATCCTTGGTTCTGTTTTGAAACACCGTGCAGTACAAAAACAGCAAAAACTTGAAGGCTAAAAAATAAAGCATGCGAATCGTGAAGTTGATTCATGTGCTTTTATTTTTGTTGCAAGGAACCCTTCGTTCTCCTGGCCTTCAAAACCACATTGGGAGAAAGACTGATCGCCGATCGATACTTGGCCGGCGTAAACTATATCGCTGATAGCGGAAGTCTGGAATATATCGGAGGAAAATTCGACGGCAACTGGATGCGCCTGCTTCCTCCTTCAACGACAGCCAGGAGATGAGCGCTTGGGCCAGACCAGCCCTTTGACGCAGCGGTGCAATCGGGCCTCATGGTCGGTCGCACAGACACAGGCTTTGCCCCTAAGGAAAACGCTACTCGCGCGTAAGCCGCCCAGGTCGTTTATAATGTGATCAAAAAGCTGTAGCTGATTCCGCCTGCACAAGCAGTGAAGTTAAAATATTAGGGCGCCCTCAATGGGTGCCCTTGTTTATAACGCAGTAACTCGGATTGACGGAGGAGTGGAATTGCTGCCCCCCTATTTTACCGTATTATGAAGTGGCCCATAACCCATCTCACCACGCCGCGCTCGAAAATATTCAATTTCAGCTGCAAACCTTTTTTCATTGATCTGATTGATCGTCTCCAGAGGATCGCTCTCCAAATCAAACAAAACTTCAGTATAATCCGGACCGTAATATTGGTATTTCAAATGATCCCTCTTTATCATCACCTGGCCGAAGAAATATTGCGAAATCGTTTCGTTATACCATTGCCCCGTCCCTTCCATAAGCGGCACTAAACTGCGGCCGTCCAGACCGTCCGGAACAGGAATATTCGTCAAATCACACAATGTCGGAAATAGATCATACAGGTTTACATTTTCCAAACTGACCTTGCCTCCGGAAAACCGTTTCGGCCACCGTATAATCAAAGGAACCTTTACGCTAGCCTCATAAAAATTACCCTTCCACCAGCGACCATGTTCACCAAGCATTTCTCCATGGTCACCGCTGTAGATAATAATCCAATCATCGAGGTTTTGTCCGGCTTGTTCCAACGCATCCAGAATGCTGCGGCAATATCCGTCCATCGTTTCTACCATTGCATAATAGGCTGCGGTGGCCCTTCGAAGGTCCCGCTCCGACACGTCAACACCGGGCCTAACCAGATTTTTGCCGAGCATTGGGTGATCAGACACGTGTTGTGCCAAGAACGGCTCCACTCTATTCATGTAATAGTTGAATTTATTCTCTTCCGCCGTGAAGGGATAATGCGGTTGAGCAAAAACAACCTTCAGCAGAATAGGGCGCTCATTCACTCGATCGTCATAAGGGCTGTTAAAATATTCATTAATAAGGTCCAAGGCACCCTGCAGCGTATACTCATCTCGAACCACCTGATAGCCGCGGCCGATGCCGGCACGCTGAATATGCTCCACTTCATTGCGATTCAGCGGCTTCGCAAATTTGGCGTATTCTTCTTCCACCCGGCCCTCTGTCAGTTCTGCGTTGGCTAATCCGAGCAATTTGGTCCACCCCTGCATAATATCCAAGCCAAAATGGAAATTTTGCCCGCACAGCACGGTTTGATAGCCGTATTGGGCCAGCCTGCGCGCAAACGTCATATGTCCAGGCTGCAAATCTTGTCCCTGCACATCGCAGCCGCACGTACGGGGAAGCTGACCCGCCATCAAAGATTGCCGAGCAGGAACACATATGGGACTCGGGCAGTAAGCGTTCTGGAAGATAATGCCTGTTTCAGCCAGTTTGTCCAATGTCGGCGTCCTTACAACCGCATTGCCTGAATAGCCTGTTACATCCGCACGGTGCTGGTCGCTCATAAGATACAATATATTGGGACGGCGTGCCATCGCTTCTTCCCCCTTCCGCTAAGTTCTCCAAGAAAGATCAAATTCTTTGTAAATTTGAAAAGACTCATCATCGTTCATTTGCAGCAGCAGACAAACCGAACCGACGGTAAATTCCGTGAACGCGCCAAAAATTTGGTTAAGCTGAACGCTTAATTCGGCATATCGGCCACCGTTATATGGAGTGAGCAGCGTAAAATGCGGATGCCATTGGTCCAATATTTCTTTGTAATAAAACTTAAGCAGACGGTTTGCTGCAAACTGCTGACCTTCCGTTAAAACGGGATTTTGCAAATAACCTCTCAATTCCCGGGTGCCTGTTCCTAAAGGATTGAGACGGGCAATAACGAGTGTGTGAAACATTTTTAAGACATCATTTGCATCATAACGCAATACTGCGGATTGCCGGTTTTCTCCGAAAAAAGTAATAAAATTCTCTTCATTTTTTTGCAACTCGAAAGGAGTTTCAGGATTTAGACAGCCAATGATGTCTTGCAATTCGGTTTCAATGCGGTGAAGATCCCTCAAATGAAAATCAACGGCCGGTCCGATGGTAACATGCAGTCCGTATGGGCTTGAAAGCCGGGTCCAATTCGCATCAAAATCCTTTACGACGCTCTTTACTTCCTGTGCCAATTCTACGCTTGTGCCTGAGCGAACATCGTATCCTAACATGGACGAGCCCAACCGATAAAACAGTTCCTCTTGACGAGGAATAAAATAAACGGCAAATTTAGGCATGCGGTCCTCCTGAATCATGTCTTGTAACTTTGAGCGTCGTATTAAATGCATAAGCCGTCGTAAGCGACGGTAACGTTATAACCGGTTTGATGGAATGCCTCCTGCAGCTCATCATGCAAATAAGGCTGTTTGTGGTTTATATGTGTAGCATAAATTTTTGTATTTCCATCGATAAAACCGATAGCTGACATCTTGTCCAGCATCAGCACAAAATTGGGGATGTCCAAATGTTGATTGACATACAGCCCCCGGTCATCCCTTCCCCCATACGTGCATTCCATGATCAGAATATCCGTCTTTTTCCCTGTCAGAAACCCCCATGTTTGTTCTCCGTACCAACCCGTGTCACTTGCATAACACAAGTTCTTGCCATCATTTAATGTGATCAGATAGTTGTGGGCATATTCCCCAGCACCAAACGCGCGATGATTTCCTTTCAATGGCGTCACCGTCAAATCGCCGGCTTGAAAGGGTTGAAAAGGCTGCACTACTATGAAACGAAACATCTGCTCAACAGCTTTCTTATGCTCCGCCGTATAGTTAACGGAGTATCTCTCAAGCAGCGTTTCTGCCCAACCTGCGGCTTCCGGGCTTAAATAAATATTTAAAGGCTGCTCCTTCGTCTTAACAGCATATTCTTTCAGCAATATTTCCGCCAAATCAAAATGATCCTTATGCGTGTGTGTAATCAGAAGATGCTCGAGTTCGAATACGTCTAAGCCATGCTTCATCATTTGATAAAAGGAATCCGGACTGAAGTCGATCTGATGCTTGGCGTCAATCCGAAAAGAAGTGCGGCTGCGGATGTTTTTTCCACCGATCCTTCTCGCTTGCTGACAATAGTCACACCGGCAAAAAATACTGGGTATCGCCTCCCCGGCACTAGTGCCCAAGAACATAGATTTCACTCACTCATCCCCCCTTTTGTTAAAATGAAACGGCTGGCCCCCGCGCTCTCTGCATAATCAATCACTTCGACAAGCGCATTCTCATCATTACTTCGTACAGTGACCCACGCTGCCGCATTCTTCAATGTGGGATGGGCGTTACAGACCGCCACTCCGTGCCGAAGCATGCCGACCATCTCCAAATCGTTTAAATTGTCGCCGACAGCGATAAATTCATCGGGATTTCCATACACTAGATCAATGAGGTGAAGAAGAGCGATACCTTTGTTGATATTGGGCGGCAAAATTTCCAAATAGATCGGTTCTGACTGTACCGTATTGAGCTGCTCTGTATGCAGTTGAAACTGCGCTATCGCATCTGGCGGGCCAATGAGCATCAGTTTGTTCACCGCATCGGTAATTTCATAAAACCAGTTAAACGGTTTGACCGTGATTTCTACCTTATCTTTCATCATGTGGCGCTTTACCGCTTCGGACAATTCCGAACAATAAACGTGCTCCTTATAAAATACAAGCAGGTCCAGGCCAAGCGATTTTCCCAAGGACAAGTATATTTGCAATGCATGGGAGACCGATTCTGCAGGAAGAAAGTGTTCCATAATAAAAACATCTTTTACCGGGTCGTATATTTTGGCTCCATTGTACAAAATCAGCGGAGATGTCAGGTTGAGCGTGCGGATAAAAGGCAGCACTCCAGCTAAGGTTCTGCCGGTTGCGAAAGAGAAACGGCCCCCCCGCTGCGTAAATTGTTTGATGCGGCCAATTAAATCCTCTGAGATTTGCTGCTTTGAATCCAATAAGGTGCCATCGAGGTCGGAAAAAATCCAGCGGATTGGATTAGTCATCAAGCCTGCATTCTCCCTTTTTGAGGAAGGTCATCCCATTTAAGTTCACGATACAGGCTCTGTCCGGTTTCATAATCGAACAAATAACAGTTTCCGCTGACCTTGAACCAGACGTTCTGCCCCTCCCGTATTGCAGCATTTGCATCCGCATACCCTCTAACTACTGATTGTCCGACCTCAATATGAGCCATTTTTTCTCTTCCCGTGAACTCGGTAAAAATGACTTTCCCCTTTAGATATGCTTCTTGCGGATCAGGTTGTTCGGTGACAAGACGGACTTGATGGGGACGAAACGCCCAACGAATGCGCTGCTCTCTCTGAATAAATTCTCGATCCGTCCTCTCGCTCAAGGGCAGAGGTATGGTTTCACCGGTGTCCGTCAGTCTTATGCTCCGTCCGGTGGTCTCCCATTGGCACTGCAGCTCGTTCAGTACCGGCATGCCCAGAAATTGAGCAACAAACCAGTTCGCAGGAGCATTGTACAATTCCTCCGGAGTACCGAATTGCAGGAGCACGCCTGCGTTCATAACAGCGATTTTGTCTGACATCGTAAGAGCTTCTTCTTGATCATGGGTCACCATCACAGTAGTGATCCCCAGCTCCTTCTGCAGCCTGCGGATTTCTTCGCGCATGTTGATCCGCAAATTGGCGTCCAAACTGGAAAGCGGCTCATCCAGAAGCAGCAGCCCGGGCTTCTTGACGATCGCTCTGGCAATAGCGACACGCTGCTGCTGCCCACCTGACAGTTGGTTTGGTTTGCGTGTCAGGTATTCAGCCATTTGAACCCGCTTCGCGGCGTCCGCAGCATCGGCCAGTCTCTGCTTCTTTGGAACGCTTTTGTTCTTAAGAGGAAACGCGATGTTTTGCTGCACATTCATGTTCGGATAAAGGGCGGAGTTTTGAAAAACCATACCGATATTGCGGTCTTTGGGCGCTACGCCGTTCATAGGCTTTCCATCAAACAGTACCTCCCCTTCGCTCACCGGATAAATGCCCGCAATCATCAGCAGTGTGGTTGATTTACCGCAGCCGCTCGGTCCCAGAATGGTCACGAGCTCACCATCTGCGATGCTCAAATTCAATTGTTTTACTGTTGGCGTATCTATATCGTATTTCTTATATACATCGCGGAGCTCTACCCGCATCGATGTCACCTCTTACATTTTCATTTTCATTAATGCCTGCTGGGAGAACAAATAAAGAATAAGGCACGGAATCATATAAAATACGGCGAGAGCCATAACGATCCCGTAGCTGCCGGTGAATTCCTGCGTGAACAAACCTCTGAGAATGATGGACAGTGTATAGAAGCGATCGTCAAAAATGAACACCGACACCATTACATACTCACCCCAACCGCTTAAAAAAGCGAACAGCGAGATCGCTACAATTCCGGGCCAAACGTTTGGAATATAGATTTGAAAAAAAGCTTTCAGCCTGCCGCTGCCGTCGATGCTGGCTGCCCATTCCAACTGCTTTGGAACTTCATCAAAAAAACCTTTAATGATCCATGTCGACATCCCGATTCCGGCAAAAGCCTTGAGCAAAACGATTCCGATCAGGGTATTGAGCAACCCCACCGATTTCAAAATATAGAAAGCGGCGATCAGACCCGTAATCGCCGGGAAGGCATGCGTCAGCAAAGTGGATTGAAGCAAAAACTTGCTGCCCGGGAAATTTCCCCGCGACAGGACATAACCCGCCATCAAACTGGCTGTCACTTCAATGATCGACGTGCCCGCCGCAATGAGGAAGCTGTTTCCAAAAACATGCCATATGTTCGGATATTTGAAGCCGTTCACTTCAAAGTTGGACCAAAGAAAGCTCCAATTTTGTAAAGTAAAGCCTTTCGGAGTAATGCCCCCGGCCATCCCATCGCTAAACGAGATCAGCACCATCCATACGTAAAGAAACAATAACGGCAAGGAAGTGACCGTCATTAAGACGATGGACAAGGCGTTGGGCAAGCCCATCTTAAACCGGCTCATCCTGTTCAATGGATATACCTCTTTTCTTTCACCTATTTGATGCTGTTCATCAGCTTATGGAAGCCAAATACACGGTAAGCGAGGAACATAACGATAAACACGACAGGCAGTATAAACAAAGCAATGGCGGAACCATACCCGAAATCCGTGGTTGCAAATGCTTTATGAAATGCATATAACGCCCACGTCTCCGTCCGGTAGTTCGGACCGCCGTCCGTCAACAGAAGGATCGATTCGTAGCTCGTTAACAACGCAAGCCCCTGCCAAATCATCAAAAACATAATCGGCCAGCGTAAGAAAGGCACAATCAAATTTCGCAAAATACTCCATTCTGATGCACCGTCGACTTTAGCTACATAAAAATATGTTTTATCCACGGACTGCATAGCGGAAGAAAGCACGACCATCGATAAAGAAGAGCCCATAACTCCTGCCAACATGATATTGATCAGCAACGGGTACTTGTCCAGCCACGCCACAGGCGCTGAACCGTAGAACATATGCATTAGGCTGTTCAGCACACCGTATTCACTTGAGCTGAATATCCACGTCCACAATAATGCTTCTACCACGCCGGGCGAAACCCGGGGCAGCAGCCAAATCGTACGGAACCAGACTCCAAGCTTCTTGTTCTGAATATAGTAGGTCGTCGTAACGGCGATAATGAATCCCCATACCACTTTAAACAATAGCGTCATCACAACGAACAATGCTGTGTTCATTACTATGAGACCGATTTTGGGATCGATCAAGGCTTTGCGGAAATTGACAAGTCCATTGTAATTCCAGTTCATCGAAGCATCCATGGAAGTAAAAGCAATGACAATGACCATGACAGCCGTGGCGAGAAACAATACGTATTGATTAAACATGAATGGGATCAGCATGATCCCATTCATTCCGTGCTCTTTTATTTTGGTCCATAGTCCATTCATCGGTTATTTCACCGTAATCGTTCCAAGTTCAAGCTTCATCTGCTGTTCCATCCATTGCACGGCTTGCTCCGGCTGCATTGCGCCTGTTTCCACATTGCGGACAGCTTCTTTATATATTTTCTCTGTTTTCGGCTCATCCGGATGATTCGGAACGAACTGGGAATAATTTGTCATATAACTGACGGTATTTAACCAAGCGTTATCTTTAACAAGCTCCTGTCCTTCTTTCGTAAACGGAATATGAGAGCTTTGCACTGCATGTGCTTTTTGGAATTCCGGTGCGGAAACAGCAACCAAAAGACGTTTGGCTAAGTCAGGATGCTTGGTGCTCTTGCTGACCACGTAACTGTACGGACCGGAGACTGTGACTGGTTTGCCGCCATTTTTGCTTGGAGGCAGCAGCATAACGCCGATGTGCTGCATAATCCACTCGCTGGATACTTTACCGAGCTCTTTATGAAGGTCCTGTTGGCGCCATTTCGCCTCTTCCCAAATGCCTCCACCCATGAAAAGCGTCGTTCCATTCACCATCGCTTTAAGCCGGTCATCCGTGGAGATAGACATCATGGAAGACGGCAGTATTTTTTCATCAACCATCTGTTTTAATGATTGGAACGTAGCAAGTGTATTCGCTTTATCCAGGACATATTGATTTTTCTCAGCATCGTAAAACTGAGTGCCTTGGTTGAAAAATAGCATCGCCACATCGCGTTCTCCGGTATGATGCAAGAACCCATAAGTAACCAGCTTTTGATCCACGGCTTGTTTTGCAAGCTTGTTCATCTCTTCCAGCGTGAATTCTCCCGCTTCTACCTTTTTGGGGAGCTCGGCGATCTGCTGATCTTTCCAGCCCATTTTCTTGAGTACATCTTTGTTGTAGAATACAGGCCTTGCTTCCGTATCCTGAATCACACCCCAAATATGCTTGTCCCAAGTCACCGGATTCCAATAGCCGGGCATCAGGTTTTTAAACACGCTCTCCTTCTCAATGCCGTCCAACGGGAGAATGTAGCCGCTTTTTGCCAGCCAGCCGATATTTGTATATCCCACATCTACGATATCCGGTGCATTTCCGGACTTGGACGAGAAAGTGAAAAATTGGTTCAAGCTTTCGCTTGTCGGTTTGGAAACGGTGCTGACCTTGATGCGATATTTTGATTTTTCCTGCTCCAGCTGTTTATTCACATTGTCGGCGGCTTTTTCAATATTGCTTAAAGTGTACGGTGCAGTAGAAGCACGCCAGCCAGCGGCTTTAATGTCAACAGTCTCGATTGCAGAAGCTGTGTCCGCAGCTCCGGTCTTATCCTGGCTTTTTGAGCTTGCACAACCGGTCGTCGCGAGCGCCACCGCAACTACCAGTGAAAAGATCCCTTTGGTTTTACCAGAACGCATCATCTTTATCTCATCCACCTTATGTTAATTTTGGTTATTCAATAATTTCTTTATGTCATCGATACACCGGACCATATCCTGCTCATACCGAGGCTTAAGCTCAACCAAACAGATCACCGGCTTGCTCTCCATCTGGAATAGTTCGTCATACGGAATGGTTCCCCAGCCAACGGGCAGATGAAGGTCGCCTTCTCCATGATGATATTGGTCCATATACGAACGGTCCGTTTTGGAAACGACGCCGAAATTGTCATGAACGTGCAAATGATTCACTAAAGGCATAATTTGTCTGACCGACGACACGAAATCAAAGCCATTGTAGTTTGCGGATAAATAAGCATGGCCGTAATCGAGGCAGATTCCGACATTTGGATGGTTCACGCTTCTAACCTGTTCATACAACCGGTCCAGAAACATGCCGGAATTGTGTAATTGATCGGATTGGACATCCCTTAAAGTAGGATTCGAGTTTTCAACGGCAATGTTGACTCCCAGCTCTTTGGCCTTCTGCCCCAATCGGTATAACTCTTCGCGCTCTATTTCCAGTAGCTCATCCATAGGCCTGTGTTCATCCTGGGGCAAGCGGACGCCGGCATGATAGACCAGCACCTCCGCTCCGACCATATAAGCGAACTCCAAATTCCGGAGGAATATTTCACGCTGTTTGTCGAGTCCTTCCGTATCAAATAAATTCAGGTCGTTGAACGGATGAACCGCATAGTTGAAGTCGAACTTTTTTAAAATGTCCAATGTTTTGTCCAATCTGAACGAATTGAACTTTCCGTTTAAAATGATATCCAATCCGTGAGAGGGCAGTTCAACGTAATCGACTCCGATTTTTTGAAAATCGCTCAATCTTGCTTCAAATTTTTCAAGGTTTCCTTCCAAGCTCGGGCCGTGGCAGGTCATGCCGATGCCTTTAAACTCCACTAGAGCTCCATCCTTTCTGCTTCTGATGTTTCATCATTTTGTTCTCCGGACATAAAACCGGATCAAGTCGTTTCTCATATAGTCGTACGAAATGAAAATCGGATTCGCTTTGTCATCGTAATGCACTTGAATAAACTTCAGAAGCGGTGAACCGCTTTGTTTCAAACGGTACGGAAGCATATCCTCTTCCTGCACCGCTCGAATTTCCATTAGTGATTCGACAATACTGATGCCGTATTTGATTTCAAGGCATTTGGAAAGGGAGCCTGGCTCGAAACGGTCGGGAAAGTCTTGTCCCACGATACTCTGCGGCAAAATATTTTGCGAATACACAATCGATTCGCCGTCCGCCGTTCGGATCCGGTCAAGAATAAACACAGCATCCTGCTTATTAATATTCAACAAGCGGATCTCTTCCTCGTTCGGTCTTCTTTTAAAAATCTGAACCTCCAAATCCCCTTCATTCAAATTCGCGTTCCGGATCAGATCCGTAATGCTGGAATATTTATTTATCGTGCTTATCATATGAAAGCTGTCGCGGCGAACATAATAGCCCGAGCCCTGAACGCTGTTCACCTTGCCAATTTCGATCAGATGCTTAAGCGCTTTGCGAATGGTTTCACGGCTTACAAGAAAACGTGCTGCCAATTCTTTTTCCGTAGGCAATTTTTCTCCCTCAGCAAACACATTCTGATCAATTTCAGCCGCTATCGCTCTGCTGATCTCTTCATATTTGATCATTCAAACAACTTCAACACCTTTCAAAAGGTTTCTGTTCCATCGAGTTGATAATTTTATTGTAGGTGATATGTATTCGAACAATATTAATAAAAACGCAAAAAAAATCATTTGTACGTTAAAGTATTGTAAATTTGTCTAGTCAAATATTTAATTAGTTAGTGAATTGTAGTGGGGTATTGGTAAGAATTTCCCCTATTATCGTTGTAATCAGAGTCAAAACTACCTCATGTGCTGATTATTTTGTCTAGTTCAATTTAAGCAATGACTTTTTTTCTATAACAAATCAAAAAAAAAGGCTCCGCAGATGAACAGATCATCTTGAGAAGCCTTTTTTATATTTATGCAATAGGTTACGATTTGATAATGTCTGCAACGATTTCGTAGGAATCTCACCGCATTCAATTGCCGGAGCGCTCGTCTGTTTTAACTTTCGGCACGACAGGAAGTTTTATTCTGGTCTCTTAGGAAGATGAAGCCTCGTTAGCTGTAGCTCTTCACCTGCGCAATCGTTTGAATTGAATGCGGCTCCCGGAATCCGGATGCATCTTTATCCGGCCCATGGCAAGCCACGCGATGCAGGCGCTGCGATTATCGACTACCTGTTCGGCAGCAGAGAACAAGCCTCCATACCGATTATTGCCGTGACAGGAACGAACGGAAAAACCACAACGAGCCGACTCGTCGCACACTTTATGCGTCAGCCGGGAATCATTGTCGGCCAAACGGATTCGGACGGCGTGCGAATCGACGGCGAGTGGGTGGACCGTGGTGACTGCAGCGGCCCCAAGAGCGCCCGTAGGGTGCTGTCCGACCCGAGAGTCGACGTGGCCGTTTTGGAAACGGCCCGGGGCGGCATGTTGCGTGAAGGGCTGGCGTTCCAGCATTGCAATATTGGCATCGTGAATAATGTCAGTGATGACCATTTGGGTAAGGCCGAGGTCGAGAGTCTCGAGGATTTATGGCGGGTCAAACGTATCGTGGCAGAAGCGGTGCTGCCTGACGGCCATTGTATCCTCAATGCGGACGACCCCTGGTGCGTCCGAATGGCCTCGCACACGAAAGGAAAAGTCGTTTTCTTTTCTCTGAAAGCGGACAATCCGGTGATAAAGGAAGCCATCAGCAAAGGAAAGACAGTTTGGTTCATTTCTAATGGCGACATTGTTTGCCATCATAACGGATCCTTCACACGGTTCATGAAAGCGGCCGGCATTCCCATTACCCTTAATGGATTGGCCCAATATAATATTGCAAACGCGCTTGCTTCCCTTGCGGCAGCACATGCTGCCGGAAAGCCCCTTAAACAGCTGCGAACCGCCATCATGACCTTTCAACTTTCGGCGGAACAAAATAAAGGAAGGTTAAATGTGTATAGGAGTGAAGATCGTTGTGTCATCGTGGATTTTGCGCATAATCCGGCCGGGCTTCAAGCCATATATCAAACGCTTGCCCCGCTGGTTCGCAGACGGTTAATTACAGTGGCTTCCATGCCGGGAGACCGCCAGGATGATGCGATCCGGCAGTCGGCAAGAATAATGTCTCAATTCTCGGATGTTCTGGTGATCAAAGAAGACGCCGATTTAAGAGGCAGAAAACCCCGGGAGGTGGCTCATTTGATTCGGACTGAGGCCTTGGGCGCCGGACTTCCGGCAAGTTGGCTGCCCATTGTGTCCGAGGAATATGAGGCTTGCCGTAAAGCCTGGGAAATGAGCCAGCCGGGAGATATAGTGCTGTGTTTATATGATGAATTTGACAAAATCGAACAATTCTTGAAGGAAATCAACTGCAACACGACAGAGAAGGACTTAAGCAGCTTAATAGCAGAAGAGGGGAGAAACAAATGGGCTCAATGCTTGCCGTGGTTAAACGAGGAGCCGTCACAGAAAGCACGCATACAGGCTCCATAGTCATCGTGGACGCCCAGGGGAATTTGCTTTATAGCTATGACAATACGGAAGCCAAAGTTTTTACCCGCTCATCTCTGAAGCTTGTTCAGACCATTCCCCTCCTTCATTCGGGAATTACAAAGGGCAATGTACTTGCCAAGGCGGGGGCTGAAGGCGTATATGGAATGACTCCGTAAACAGGGAATAGGAATATGTATGCAGGTAGACGACGGCAATTCGAGGGCTGCCTATCCAGCGGCAGTGGAAATCCTGAAGCAGCTTGGCGTCTTGGAGAAAAACGAGTTGGCTGAGTTGGAATCATTCCGCCGCCCGGTGCAATACAACCATAGAGGAGAAGAGACAGGTGTAATAGAAACAACATTCGAGTTGATCAAACACTTTTAAAGCAGGCCTTCTTGAAAAAGTAAACCTATCATGTGATGATCATACTGGATAGCAAATAGGTGACCCGATTTGGTCTTTTTTGTTTGGTTGTCAATCAATTATAATTCAGATCAACAACGATATGCTGACATTGGTGAAAAATTTGACTCAAACTATTCACCAGTCACGCAGAACTCGGAAAATAAAAAGAAAGTGCCAGTTTCCCGGCACTTTCGCAAAATTCATTTGCATCACACTTTGATCTCCTTGATCTCAAATAGCCCTACATCATGTGTTAAAAGGACTTATTCCAAACTTTAATAACATTTGGTAAAGCAGGTTCAAAGGTAAACCCATAACACTATAAAAATCACCTTCGATTTTCTCAATAAAAAGAGCACCTAGCCCCTGTACGCCGTAACTTCCAGCTTTATCAAGTGGCTCGCCTGTATTTATATACGCCCTGATTTCTTCATCACTCATTGGTCTAAAAGTAACTTTACTTACAGTGTGTCCTACAATTACCTCGGGCATCCCGTTTTCCGACTCAGATAATACACGATACTGACCAATATCTCCAAGGTGCATTGTGGTGTCATAGTCCCCGGCTTTATCCATAGGTTCTCCGGTCTCAATATAGGCCTGTATTCGAGCAGGCGACAAAGCTCTCATATGTACGGTCGTTGCGCTGTGAGCCGTTTTCTCGATGCGCGATTCCACATCGATACAGCACACTCCCGTATATACGCTGTGGCTTCTTCCCTGCAGAGCGGACAGCATTATCACCGCATGCGCCCTGTCCTTCGGTTTGCCCAGCACCTCGCCGTCCAGCACGACAATGGTGTCCGAGCCGATCACCGCTCCCGGTTTGCCGAACCCGGCGGCTGCACCAAGAGAGGCTCTCGCCTTGCGCTGTGACAGCGTCTCCACAATTTGAGCGGGCTGAAGCGCTTCGCTGACCGTTTCATCCACATTCGAAGCCACCAATTCCACAGGCAGCTGGAAGGCACGGATCAATTCCCTGCGGCGGGGGGAGGCGGAAGCAAGATATAAAGTTGGGTTTACAGATTGGGATTCGTGCAACAAAGGGTTCCTCCAAGGAATTTTATTTGGGATAGACTGCCATCGCAGCTATACGTAGTTTGGCCTAAAACCAGAAAAAATCTCCAATGTTACAATATTTGCGGCACAGGCCGAAATAAGACCGAACACTACATTTTTCTATAAAGCCAGACAGCGATAACTATCCCCAGGATGGTGAGCAGATTCAGACGGATTTGCAAATCCACGTCATAATTGATGACTTGAAGGTCAGCCTTGGGATGCCAGGAAATTTGTGCGGAATGGGTAAGGAAAGAGACTGAGGGGACGGCAGCGAGCAGCTGGCCTGCAATAACGCCGGCTAACAATCCGATCAGGATAAAGATAATGAGCGTCAGGTTGGATTTTTTCATCGATGGGCCTCTCTGTTCTAAAACTTGGTTCCTCTCTCATTATACGGACTCGCAAAAACAGTTACAATCGAAAATGCTAGAAAATTGTCAAATGCTGCTAGAGTTTAAAGTTCCTGCAGTTTCCGCGGTGATTTTGCCTGTTCCTTGAAAGATAGTGAACGTTTGACAGCGGGCTTCGACAGCTTCTTTAGAGTAACCTTTGTACTATGAAACTAGGTTATGAAACTGTCATCCTGTCGCGCGGATTTCATTTTGATATAAGGAGGCACAATATGGCACGCAAGGTTGTGAATGAACACGAGCTAAAGGAACTGGTGTCCGCTGTTTGCCAAACGGAAGAGCAGGAAGAAGCAAGCAAAGGAAAACAAGCGGAGGAAGAAAAGGAGCAGCCGAACGAAGTGTCCAAAAAGCCGAAGCTTTCTTTGAAGCTCCATCAGCAGCTGATCGAAGAGCTCCGGCAGCAGAACCTTCAGCTTGCTGTGCGGGTGAATGAGCTGGAGCAGCAGCTGAATGAGCTGTATCAGGTGCGCGAGCAGGTAGCCATCGCCTCGGAGCTGCCGGATGAGGAAGATCAGGGTGCAGTGACCACAATGGCAACTGTCCCGCCCGCCGACTTGTCGCAGTATGTCCGAACCTCCCGCTCCCAGCGCCATCCGGCTTTGAAGAAGAAGCCCTTCTGGGCGGCATGGTTTCGGGTACCGTCACAAGCCGAGTAAAAGTGCAAACCGGATTTTCAAAGTGACTCTCCATTAGAAGTGTCAGGCTGCCTCAGGCGGCCTGTTTGCTTTTTCCAAGGTCTTGGAAGTATGTTCCCGTATACGGCCGTCTTTTTTCCTTGCCAAATTACAAATTGTGTACCAGAATAAAAGAAACTTACCCGAAAGAAGCGATCTTATGCCTGTCAACCTGTATTATTTCCTGTTCTTTTACGTGATTACTTATATGGGCAACGCAGTGTATTCGACATTCATCCCCGTTTATTTTCTGAATATCGGATTCAGCCCTTCTCAGATCGGTACTTTGCTCAGCCTCGGACCTTTAGTGGCAATTCTGGCGCAGCCAGTGTGGGGCGCTTTGGGGGACAGGGCCAGGACGAAAAACCGGATCCTGCAAATACTGATCGCCGGAAGCGGTGCTTCCATGCTGCTTTACCCGCTGTCCGACAGTTTTGCTTATTTGCTCGTGATGATCAGCGTCTTTACTTTTTTTCAAACGTCCGTTGCCGCCATCAGCGATGCGATTACACTGGAGGTGCTGGATAGACGGAAATCGGGGAATTACGGGACGATACGGCTCGGGGGAACGATTGGCTTCGCCATTATGTCCATCCTCTTCGGCATCATCGCAAAGCGGCATATCGATTTCATGTTCGTGGTCTACGCCTGCGTTATGGCGGCCAGCTTCATGCTCCTTTTGCGGTTTCCCGCCGTGGAGGGACATCAGTCGGAAGGCAGCAAAATGCGCATATGGGTGCTGTTCAAAAACCGCAAACTGGTGCTCTATCTGTCGATCAATTTCATCCTGCAGATTACGCTCGGGTACTATTACTCGTTTTTTCCATTATATTTCAAGGAGCTTGGCGGAGACAACGTGATGCTCGGCTGGTCTATGGTCATCTCGTCGCTGAGCGAAATTCCTTTCCTTCTGTTCTCGGGCAAAATTTTCAGCCGCTTCAAAATCCCCTACATCCTGCTGGGGGCGGCGATCGCTGCGGCATTGCGCTGGTACTTGTTCTCCGCCATCCACAATCCGTACTGGACACTTCCCATACAGGTCCTGCACGGCCTGATCTTCATCGTACTGTCCGTCACCATGGCGACTTTGATAAACAAGGAAGTGCCCAATGAGCTCAAAGCGAGCGGACAAACGCTGAACGGCCTGCTTAGCCTGGGAGCCGCCCGGATCATCGGGAGTTTTGCAGGCGGCATAGCCAGTCAAAGCTATGGGATGCGCACGGTATTTTTGTATAATTCAATGCTGACCATCGCCTGTATCGCCGTATTCGCCCTTGTCTTCTGGCTGCAAAAACAAAACAGCGCACAGCGGCACTCCCACACGGCTTGAACTGCAAAACAAAACAGAGCACAGCGGCACTCCCATCCGGCTTGAACTCATACGACACACATAAGGAGATAACAAAATGGCGCCAAACCGCAAACTAATCACCGACCGGGATTTTCAGGAAGCGATGGAGAAGCAAGTGAGTATCCGCGTGTTTCAGGACGACCATGTCGTCGATTCAGGGGGCACCATCATCCGTTTTGACGAACGGGACGTCGTGGTCCAAACCCGGGTCAGCCAGCTTGCTTATCACCGGAGAGAGCTGTGCGAGTTTTATGAAATGAGAAAACGCTGATCCGCCCGGTTAACGCAAAAGACTCGAACCCGCCAAGGACCGAGTCTTTTCATTGAGTGCATCGAACCGAAAGACTGAGGTAACAGTGTATTTCCCCAAGAGCGGTTCTGCCGGCGTGCGTTGCGCTCTTCACCTCGGGTGTTACGGCTGTACACTGCGGCTGGTCATATCCCACACTTCTTCTTACTGCGCCGCCGTTTTAAGCAGCTCTTTTTCGGCCAGCACATACTGGGTCAGCGATGCCTGCGCCTGCCACATGCCCGCTGTAGAAGGATTCTTTTTGTACTCATCCAGCGCACTCACCGCACCGTTCATTGATTGTTGGAGCTTGGGCAGCACCGCCTTCATCTCCTCGCCCGCCCCGTCGTTTACGGTGCCCTGGAGTGATGACCATGATTGATGCGCGGATTTTACCGCCTGCAGAAGCGCCGTATCCAGCGGGGTGGGCTTTGACTCTCTGAGGTGCATAACCGTGAGTCCGTCGATCATCTGCACCAGCTTAGCCCCTTGGGTAAAGTAAGACTGCATCGCATCCGTCTGCTTGCCGTTCCATTTCATCCTGCTGACGGCGGGAAGCTCCAGAGGCTTCACATACACCTCGACCTTCTTTTCCTTCAAAAGCTGGCTCACCTGCACCGCATCTTCCTTTTTTGAAGACATTCCTGCAAAAAGAACGAATTTGTCCGCGGATTCCAAAGCGGTGGGAAGGCCTTTTTTCTTCAAATTCGCCTGCTCCGCCTCGGCGCTGCTCTGAGTATTGAACACTCCCGCCTGCAGAAGGGAATAAGACCTCGCCGGCAGATTGACGGCAGCCGTCTGGCCGGTGACGTTGGCCGCGGCCGGAGCAGATTTGTTCGCTGCGGGTTCCTGTGCTTTCGCTTCGGCGGCGGATTTCACACCCGGAAGCTTGGCGTCTGCCGTCGCGTCCTGGGCCGCTTTGGTTTCTGCTTTTGGTGCGGTCACCGCTGTCGTCTCGGTCTTGCCCGAAGACTTTAAGCCGAACAAGTCCGGCGTGCCCGTGAACATGGTCAGCACCAAATACCCGCACCCTACGCCCGTTGCAATTGCCGCCGTTACGGAGGCCGCGACGCGCAGCCAAGGGGCGCGAGCCGATTTGGCATATCTGACCTCTGCGGAAGACGGTTCATGCCAAGGGACGATTGCACCGCGATGCTCCTGGAAACCTGTATCCTCATTGTCAAAATGCCCTGTTTCACCGTTTGACATGGACGGCTTGGCCGACGAGGAGCGAATCAATTCCTCCACTCTTTTCGTTTCAGCCTCGATCGGGCTGTTCCATGCCCCAAAATCACTCGTGTAATGATTCAAGGAACCGGTATCGAATAAAGACGGCTGAGCTTTGGGCGCGGTATCGCATAAAGGAGGCTGTGCGTTTGGCGCGGTATCGTAGAAAGAAGGCTGTGCGCCTGGCGAGTATTGTTTGTCGGATGGTTTTTTGGACTCTTCTCGCCCTGCTGCGACAATAGAACCATTCCACTCCGGAGCCTCGAGTTCCGCTCTTTCCTCCGGCTTATGGCGAGGACCGCTTTCCTGAACAGGGTTACGGCCGTTTTCGAATCTGTATGTGATTTTTGCTTTATTCATTGCTCCCTCTCCCTTGTCCGCTGATTTGTACTACCAGTGTATGAAAGAGGTATTTGAAATATGACTTCAGAAGCAGCATTCACTCTTCCCGCCCTAAACGCCCTCCACAGCAACGCAGAAAGAGCTGCCCCTGGTGGGTTCACCACTCAGGGCAGCTCTTTTATAACGTTTAAGAAACTTCGTTAAAGGCTTAAACCGAAAACTTTCTTTACCAAGAAACCCTACCTTTAAATCGCGGTCGCTCATCCTTGGACGTCCTCGGGTAGAGCTTTTCTTCTCGTCATGCGTACTTCTGTTCCAAAGCCTTGGCCAGACCGACGGCCGTCTTCCAGATGTCTCCGGCTCCCATCGTGATGACCAAGTCTCCGCTTTTGACATGGTCGGACAAATAAGCGAGCACTTCCTCTTTTGTGGGGATATATTCCACATTGGAGTTGCTGTTCTCGCGAATCATTTCGACCAGCCGCGCGGACGAGATGCCTTCAATTTGCTTTTCTCCGGCAGGGGAGTAGATATCGGTGATAATTACCGCATCGGCTTCGCCGAAAGCTTCGCTGAACTGGTCAAGCAGGAAAAAGGTCCTCGTATAACGCTGAGGCTGGAATACCGCGACGATTCTTTTTCCAGTCGCTTTGGCTGCGCTGATCGTCGCCTGAATCTCTGTCGGATGGTGGGCGTAATCGTCAATCACCAGAATGCCATTGACTTCGCCCTGCACCTGAAAGCGCCGCTTGGCGCCCCTGAATTCCTTGATCGCGCCTGCTACCTGCTGAAAGCTGAGTCCCGCCTCGAGACAGGTGATCAAGGTAGCCAAAGCGTTATACACATTATGCTTGCCTGGAATCGACAGCTCCATATTGCCCAGTTCCGCTCCATTATGGCGGACGATGAAAGATACCTTACGGTCTCCGAGCACGATATTCTCCGCCGTATAATCCGCCTGCCGGTCAATGCCGAACGTAACCACGTCGCTCTTCAGCCCAGGAAGCATTTCTCTCAAGTAAAGGTCGTCCATGCAGATGACGGCCTTGCCGTCTTCTTTCACCTGGCTGAGAAATTGGCTGTATGCCTTTTTCAAATTCTCGAAATTGCCGTCGTAATTTTCCAGGTGGTCCGCTTCTATATTGTTCACAATCGCAAGCTGCGGATGGTACTGGAGGAAGGAGCCGTCGCTTTCGTCGGCCTCCGCCACCACATACTCGCCTTTGCCCGCTTTGGCGTTGCTCCCCATATTCATGATTTCGCCGCCTATGATATAGGTCGGATCCAATTGGCAGCGTTCCATGACCAGAGCGATCATCGAAGAAGTCGTCGTCTTTCCGTGCGCTCCCGCCACCGCAATCCCTTTCTTGGCGTTCATCAGCCGGGCGAGCATTTGAGCACGGTGCAGAATCGGGATTTTCTGCTGTTCCGCCGCCAGCATTTCCACATTATCCTTTGAAAGCGCCGTCGAGTATACAACCAGATCCGCCCCGTTTACATTGCCGGCTTGATGCCCAATGTAGACGAGCGCGCCTTTGGCCGACAGCTTCTCGGTTAATTCCTGCTGTGCCAGATCGGATCCGGTTACCCGGTACCCCATTTCCAGCATAACTTTGGCAATAGCGCTCATGCCGTAGCCGCCTATACCTATAAAATGGACATGTTCAGATGTGTTCACTCGGTTTCTCACCAACCTTTTTCAGAATCGGATCCGTATAAAATCCAGGACCGGACATCAGAGATCAAGTATAACGTACCGGAAACGACCGCCAGATCCTCCTGCTCCGTACGGGATTTCAAGAGCTCCAGGGCAGTTTTCCAATCGGGTTCAACTATAACGTCAGCTTTATGTTCCGAATCTTTGAGAAGGCCGGATACAGCTTCGCCCAGCTTGGACGCATCGGCTTTTTTATGAAAATCGGGTTCCGTCAGAATCAAAGTATCCACTATTGGCAGTATATGCCTTAAATAGCCTGTATGATTCTTTGTCGACAGCATCCCCATCATCAGATGAAGCTTGCGGTACCGGTAAGTTTCCTTTAAAGCGGCCGCCAGAGCCTCCGCTCCCTCCGGATTGTGGGCCCCGTCAAGCAGGATCCGCGGACGCTCGGCCACCATCTCCAGCCTGCCCGCCCAGAACGTTTCCTTCATCCCTTGATAAAGATCCTCTTCCTCCACGATCAGCGCAAAATATTGGCGAAGCACCTCAATCGTCATTACAGCGGCTGCCGCATTCTGCAGCTGATGGGCGCCGTTCATGGAAATCTTCACATTGCGGATGCTCCGGAAAGGGTCTTCGAAATGGAACACCTGCTCATTCTCCCTGCTTGACACCGGCTCAACCATGAACTGACGGTTAACGGCATAAACAGAGCTTTTCTTTTCCTTCGCCTTATCCAAAAGCACTTCCAGCAGCTCCGGCTGATCGACGGTCGTGACCAAAGGAACCCCGGCTTTAATGATGCCGGCCTTCTCCAGAGCGACTTTCTCGAGGGAATTGCCCAGGATGTCCATATGGTCATGGCCGATATTCGTGATCACCGTCACTACCGGGTTGATGATATTCGTGCTGTCCAACCGCCCGCCCAAACCGGTTTCTAAAACGACATAGTCGGGAAAAGTAACTTTTGCAAAATACAGGATGGCGAGCGTCGTGCAAATTTCAAACATCGTCGGAGAGCCGAATTCCGTCTCTGCAATCTCATCTGCGAGCGGTTTGATCCGGTTCGCCAGCTGCAGCAGGTCGCCCTCCGGAATATCTTGCCCGTTATATTGGATCCGGTTGGTAAACCTGGTGATATAAGGAGACGTGAACGTCCCGACGTCATACCCGCATTTCAGCAGCACCTTAGTCAAATAAGCGCAGGTGGATCCCTTGCCGTTCGTGCCGGCCACATGGATGAATTTCAGCCTGCGATCCGGATGATCGAGCATATCCATCAGCATTTCCATCCGCTTCAGGCCCGGCTTGATTCCGAACGAAACCAGACCGACAATCCAATTTACCGCCTGTTCATAGGTTTGAAACGGCTGTACAGCCTCTTCTTCAATTTCCAGCATAGCGTCTCACCCTTATCCTTTCAGTTCAGCCAAACGGGCAACGACTTTATCGCGTTTTTCCGCATAGTCCGCGAGTTTCGCTTTTTCTTCCTCGATCACTTTAGCCGGCGCTTTGGCAACAAAGCCTTCGTTGGCCAGCTTCTTCTCAATCCGCTCCACCTCGCCGTGCAGCGTCTTGAGTTCCTTATCGAGCCGGGCAACCTCCTGAGCGATATCGATCAAGCCCGCCAGCGGCAGATACAGCTCGGCGCCCGTTACGATGGCCGTCATCGCTTTGTCCGGAACCGCAACAGCCGGATCGATTTCCAGTTTGGAGGTGTTGCAGAAGCGCGCGACATAGATTTCATTCTTCCGCAAAATTGCAAGCGCCTCGCCGCTGGCAGGCTTCACGAGCAGCTCGATCTTCTTGCTCATCGGCACGTTCACTTCAGCCCGGATATTGCGCACGGAACGGATGATATCCATGAGCAGCTCCATTTCGCGAACGGCGTCCGCCGCTTCCAGCTTCTCCTCGTACTCAGGCCACGGCGCCAAAGTGATAGTCTCGCCCTCGTGAGGCAGGTGCTGCCAGATTTCCTCGGAGATGAACGGCATGAAAGGATGGATTAACCGCAGCGTGCGGTCCAGTACATAAGCGATGACGGATTGCGTCTTGCTCTTGGCTTCGGCGTTGTCGCTGTAAAGGCTGAGCTTGCTGAACTCGATGTACCAGTCGCACAGGTCATCCCAGATGAAGTTATATAGAATCCGGCCGGTCTCGCCGAACTCATATTGATCGACCAGGCGCGTCACGTCGCGGACCGTCTCGTTCAGACGGTGCAGGATCCAGCGGTCGGCTGTACCTAGCGCTCCATTGATATCGATATCTTCCTTTGCCACGCCTTCCAGGTTCATAAGGGAAAACCGCGAAGCGTTCCATATTTTATTGGCAAAATTGCGTGCCTGCTCCACCCGCTCCCAACGGAACCGCAGATCCTGCCCCGGTGTGCTGGAAGTGGAAATCATATAGCGCATGGCGTCCGCCCCGTATTTCTCGATGACTTCCAGCGGATCGACGCCGTTGCCTAACGACTTGGACATTTTGCGCCCTTCGGAGTCGCGGACAAGACCGTGCATGAGGACATCCTTAAACGGAATCCGGCCGGTAAACTCAAGTCCTGTGAAGATCATCCGCGCTACCCAGAAGTATATAATGTCGTAGCCTGTGACCATTACATCGGTTGGATAGAAACGTTTCATGTCCTCCGTGTCGTCAGGCCAGCCGAGCGTAGAGAAAGGCCAGAGCGCCGAGGAGAACCAGGTGTCCAGGACATCGTTGTCCTGGTGGAGCGCCGCGCTTCCGCAGTGGGAGCAGGCCGATACGTCCTCCCTTGCCACGGTCAGTTCGCCGCACTCCTCGCAGTGCCAGGCAGGGATGCGATGCCCCCACCACAGCTGGCGGGAAATACACCAGTCACGGACGTTCTCGATCCATTGAAGATAAATTTTCTCAAAACGGTCAGGCACGAAGTTCACGCCTTTGCCGGTTTTCTGGGCTTCAATCGCTTTCTCCGCGAGCGGCTTCATCCGGACAAACCACTGCGTGGACAAATAAGGCTCGACTACGGCTCCGCTGCGTTCGCTGTGGCCCACTTGATGGACATGGTCCTCGATTTTGACAAGAACACCCTGCTCCTTCAAATCCGCGACAATCTGCTTTCTGCAGGCAAAACGGTCCATACCCTGGTATTTGCCCGCGTTGGCGTTCATCGTGCCGGACTCATCCATCACCAGAATTTGCGGCAGGTCATGGCGCTTGCCCACTTCAAAATCATTCGGATCGTGCGCCGGAGTAATCTTTACGACACCCGTCCCGAAATCTTTTTCCACATATTCGTCAGCAATTACGGGGATTTCCCTTCCGATGACAGGAAGCACGAGCGTTTTCCCGATCAGGTGCCGGTAACGCTCATCCTCCGGATGAACCGCAACGGCCGTATCCCCGAGCATCGTCTCAGGGCGGGTCGTGGCGACCACGATCGAATCTTCGCCGTCTTCAGTCGTATATTTAAGATGGTACAGGTGTCCCTGCACTTCCTTGTATTCCACTTCGATGTCGGATAACGCGGTTCTTGCCGCAGGATCCCAATTGATAATATAGCTGCCGCGATAGATCAGGCCTTTTTCATACAGGGAGACAAACACTTCCCGCACAGCCTTGGACAGTCCTTCATCCAGCGTAAAGCGTTCGCGGGAATAATCCAGCGAAAAACCCATTTTGGCCCACTGCTCGCGGATCGTTTTGGCATAAAGCTCCTTCCATTCCCATACTTTCTCCAGAAACTTCTCGCGTCCGAGATCGTAACGGGTCAGCCCTTCTTCACGAAGCTTTTGCTCCACTTTGGTTTGAGTAGCGATCCCCGCATGGTCCGAGCCCGGCAGCCACAGCGCGTCGTAACCCTGCATTCTTTTGGTGCGGACCAGAATATCCTGAAGGGTAAAATCAAGCGCATGCCCGATATGAAGCATCCCCGTCACGTTAGGCGGCGGAATGACGATCGTAAAAGTCTTTGCGTCTTTTCTTTGTCCCGCTTGAAAGTATTGGCCTTTCAGCCAGTAATCGTACCATTTCTTCTCGGCGTCGACCGGATTGTAAGTGGTAGGCATTGCTGTCGTCGTTTTCGTTTCGCTTGAATCTTGCATCGGTTGAGTTTCGCTTTGTTCGCTCATCCTATTGAAACCTCCTACTGTGTGGTGACTAACCCTAGGGACATCCCCGCCAAGTGTATGAACCTCCGGAGCTTACTCTCCGTACCTTGCGGCGAGCCCGAATAACCTATTTACCATGAAAAAAACAAAAAAATCCTTACGCCGCAAAGGACGAAAGGATCTGGCTTCCGTGGTACCACCTTCATTCCGCGCCTGGTAAAGGCACGGCACTCGAACAGATAACGGCTGCGGCCGGCGGCTGTCTCACAAGAAAAAACCGCAAACTCCGGGGCGACTTCGGCAATTACATCCTGCGGAACCTCACAGCGCTGTCGGCTCCACTCTCTGAAGGGCTCACTGCCTACTCCTCCCTTTCTACGCTTATTTTCTATTCAATTTTGGGGCAAAGTCCATATATCTCATCATATGATATAGCATATCGAGTTCCGCAGTCAATATTTTCAACCTATTCCCCTTTATTCTCAGCATATCCATGTCCATGCCTTTCATAAACTTGTATTAGCCTATTTTGAAAAAAAATTATGGCAAGGTGGTGTTACCATGCAGCGATGGTGGCTAAGCGTAAGGTACACGGTAAAAAACATGATGTTCCCCCTGCTGGTGATCCAGTTCGTCCGGACTCTGCTGCTTCCCAACCCGCTCGACGTGTTCATTCTGTTCGCACTGTTCCTCGTTTTTCTCGGCTTTTTGTTCGACGTGTATTGATAAAATCACCCTTCCCGCAGACCGTGAAAACTTAAAAGCCCCGGCTCCGTTGTTGAACGGGACCGGGGCTTTGGGGTTTCTTTTGAAGAGTAACGAAAGTATAAGCTTGGGGAGACTTAATCTATTTGCCCGCGATTAGCGGGGCAAATAGATGATCTGTCCTGCGCTGACATCCGAGCTTTCCAGCCGGTTATACAGCGCGATTTCACGGGGATTGAGCTGATAACGCTTCGCGATGCCGTCGAGTGTTTCATCTTTCTGGACGATGCACATCCTCAGCTTCTTGAACCCCTGCTCACCGGATTCCGACGAAAGGAACAGCTTCTTCCACTCAAGCACATCCAGCTTGTTTTCCGCCACAGCAGCAGCCGCCGTCGCAGACTCCGCCTTTTCCTTGCGGCCGCCGGACGGGACGGATTTGCCGGTCAGCTTATTCAGTAGGGACACGGAAGCGGCGGACTTGGCTTCTTCCTGCGCTTGCACGGTGCTGTCCCTGCCGGAAAAACCGATTTTCATATCAGCGGGCTCCGCAGCGGCTTCCGCTTCCTCCGCCTGTGAATTGCCGAACAAAGGAGCTTCGTTTAGCAGAGGAGGCGCTGCTTGCTGGGCTGCCTCAGGCTGCCGGTTCGCGGACTGCTGGGTGGCGGCCTCAGGTTCCTGCGGCTCTGCCTTAGGCTGCCGATAGACAGGCTCAGATATATTCCCGGGGTCTTCCTGAAAGAAAGCTCCTCTATTGAAGATCGGCTCTCTTACTGCATTCATTTGCGGCCCGGACAGGTCCCCATAAAATTGGCCGCTGTCCGGCGCTCGCTCAGGTTCATTGCCGGCTGGTTGCGCCTCAGGCAAGCCCTGGGGCTGCGCATACTGCGGACGGGCTTCCGGCTGGTTCTCGTGCACGAAGACGATCTCCTCTTCCTCCTGCCACTGCCCGCCGGGTGTCGAGATCATCTCCACACCGCTCAGGGAAAGGACACCGGTTACATTCAACCTTCTGGGCGATAAAACATCAATGTCAAAATTTTCGATTTCCACCGAGATTTCATCAATGCTCTGAATCCGGTTTAACGGAAGCGTTATTTCCACCGGAATGAAATGCTCCAGCGTACGGCTCCTATCCTCTCCTTCGGCCAGGTATGTACCCGCTAGCAGCAAATTTCCCCTAAGCACCGCCTGATCCTCCTGCGGATATACCTGGATATGGGGGAGCAGCTCGACTTCCTCCAATTCGCTGATGCTGACTGCCCCGTCCGCCAACTGCACTCTCTCATAGATATCGAATCTCAATCCCGTTTGCCGGTCCGTCATGGTGGTTCCTCCCTTCAAATCCATAGTCCAACCATCGGTAAGCTGCCTTGCCCAAGTATCTGTAAAATTATATGGATGTAAAGGAAGGTGCATGACTATATTTTTAGCAAACGGCCCGGTTTGCCGTTAATTCGCTTTCTGCGGAATAAATTCCGCCCGCCCGAAGCAGGCGGCACTGCTGCAGTACGTCCACTGATTCTTTCCAAGCTGTTCGTCGGCGTACCGGATCAATTGCTCCAAGTCGTTGCTGCAAACTTTTTGGATGGCGGTTCTTTTGCCCTTCATTTCTAGTCTTGAGCAGTTCACTTTATGGATCACATTGAGCTTGGGCTCGTTTCCGCGGAACAAATTCAGAATATAACCCTGTTTATTGCCGATGCACCAAATTTTATAGTAAAAATCAGCATTTTCGTTTTCCTTCTCATAGAAAATTTTCATTTTTTCACCTCATTGGCAATATATGGTATATATTGTTTCGTTGCGGGAACATAAAACCCTGCCCAAAACAAAAAACCGCAAAAATTTATTTGCGGTAGGATGCCGATAAACCATATGGGCTCGAGCGTTTCATATATGCTGCTCTCCCCCTGCCATGCAGCTAAGCTCTCAGCTTCTGCCAAAGGAGGGTGAGGTCTTCAGGCCAGGGAGCGTCGACGGTAATGCGCTCTCCGGTCCAAGGATGGATCCATTCCAGCGTCTCCCCATGGAGAGCCTGCCGGCTGAACAGCTTGACCGGCCCGCCATAAAGCTCGTCCCCCAGAATCGGATGGCCCAGATGACTCAGGTGCACCCGGATCTGGTGCGTTCTGCCGGTCTCCAGCCGCAGGCGCACCCATGACGCGTCCTCATAGCGCTCGATGACCTCGTAGTGCGTTATGGCCGGATCTCCGCCGGGAGATACACGGCGCCTCGATTTGTGGTGCCTGTCCTTTCCGATGGGAGCGTCGATCCGCCCCCTTTCGTCCTTCATGCGGCCCTTCACAAAAGCGATATAGGTCCGTTGAATCGCTTTTTCTCTCATCTGTTCATCCAGCAGAAGCTGGGCATATTCGTTTTTGGCGTAAAGCACCGGCCCGGTCGTATTCTCGTCCAGCCGGTGGATGTGCCGGACCCGCACCTGTTGTGAAGTCATCTCATAATAAAATGACACGGCGTTCGCCAAAGTGCCTGTCTGCCCTTCCGCCGCGGGGTGCACGGGCATTCCTGCCGGTTTGCTGACGGCAAGCGAGAAATCGTCTTCATAAAGCACGCCGATGTCATGCCACTGCGGAGGAAACTGCGCCGATTCCTTTGGGAACAGCTCGATCCGCAGGCGGTCCCCATGCTGCAGGATTCCACCACGGGACTTAAGCTTGTTGATCAACTTAGCCGGAAACCCCAGCTGTTCATGCATGTAGGCCTCGACGGCACTGTTGTCCACCGGACCCGTCAGAACCTCCATCCATTCGCCCTTGCGCCTGGCCGCCTTCATCGGTTTCTTCTGCCGTGACGATACAATATGACGATCAGCGCCGAACCGAAAAGAAATATGATAAACCACAATTCCACGGGTATGCCGTACAAATCGCTTGGAATTTTTTTCATTCGTATTCTCCTAATTAGAAGTAGATTCCCCTATTTTAACAAAAATGAAATACAAAAACCAAAGCTTCTATGGTAGAATAAGAATTGGCTTATTTTTCTATGTTTCCATCAAGTTAAGGAGAGGATTTTTTTTGACTGAAGCGGTACGACTGCTCAAAACGACAAGCAGCCAAATTCGCAACTGGGGCTGGATCAAGCGCATGCTGCTGGCTGCCGCCTTTATTCTGTTTCTCGCATCCAGCTTTTTTTATTTGACTCCTCCGGGCACAAACATCCGTGAAGCCCTCGCCAAATGGGTCATTATGACGCAGCACCGGGATTGGGCGTGGATCTTCGTAGGCGCTCAGCGAAGGGATGACCTGGTTGCGGCTATGCATGACACAATAAATTCGAACGGGCTTGAGAAAATCGACACCACTTTGATCAGCCATAATCAGACGAAGCGAAGCCGGGACAGTCTGATCAAGGTAGAAGATATTTCCGGCAAGCAGTGGAAAGGCAAGAAAATGACCGTGTACGACCCGAGGACGCTGAGAGTCGTGGTCCCTCACACCGCGGGACAAGGTGAAACGGTATCTTCGATGGTTAAGCGGACCGGAGCGGCTGCTGGAGTCAACGGAGGCGGCTTCGTCGATCCGGAAGGCCTGGGCAACGGCTTTGCGCCCATAGGT
Organism: Paenibacillus sp. JCM 18996; assembly: GCF_055392555.1. NCBI lineage: Bacteria > Bacillati > Bacillota > Bacilli > Caryophanales > Paenibacillaceae > Paenibacillus > Paenibacillus sp. JCM 18996. The sequence goes on along the minus strand of NZ_AP043884.1, from coordinate 87,464 downwards.
CCGATCATCTCCGGCGGCAAAATCCTGTACAATGACGAAGACGGTTCCGTACCTTTCCAAATGGTGGGCATAACCAAGGACGGCACGTTGATTATCGGCAAATACAGCATTACGGAATTAATGAAGCTGAACATATCCGAAGCGGTCATGTTCTACCCTCGCGTCATCGCCAACGGCAAGCCGCTGCCTGTCGTGGATGACGGGATGCAGCCGCGGACGGCTATTTGCCAGAAGCCGAACAGCGAGATCATTATCCTCGTCATTGACGGCCGCCAAACCCATAGCGTAGGCGCCAAAATCAAAGAAGTCCAGGATCTCTTCATGGAAGAGGGCTGTGTGAATGCCGGTTTCCTGGATGGAGGAGCTTCTTCGGAGATGGTCGTGGGCGATGAGGTCGTTACCAAACCGTCCAGCAGATACGGCGAAAGAAGATTGCCGTCGGCGTTTCTCGTTTTTGACGATCCGGCAAAAGTCAAGGTGGATGATGTATGGAACAACATTACCACGATCGACCCGGGCGGAAGCTATGACCATCCCGGATTCTTGAAGGAGCAGGAGCAGTTGAAGAGCAAGCCGAAGTCAACGCCTGTTTCGGCACCTGCCCCTAAGACTTCAGAGACGAAGACAGACACTGTCAGGGATAAACCAGCCTCGAGTAAAGAAAGCAGCTCGGACAAGAGCAGTCCGGACACTAAGTCAGGCTACGGCGATAAGGAACCGCCAGCCAAGCCTGCGACTGCTCCGGCAAGCAAGTCTTCCAAGCAGCCGGACGACTCCAGATCGGGCTCTTCCTCTGATAAGACCGCAGACAAACCCGCGGCTGAGAAGCCTGCTCCCGAGAAACCGCCCGCTGCTGATAAACCATCACAGCCTGCCAACACAAGTGCAGCCGGATCAGGCACTCCTGCACCTGCCCCGCAGCCGTCTCACAGCGCAGGTCAGGCGGCAACTCCGGCTCCTGTGACACAGCAAACGCCGGCTCAGCCTGAGCATCGTCCATCCGCTCCCGCTGCCGGTAGTGTATCTGTAGACGGATCGCTCAAAACTCCATAACCTCAAAAGAGCTCGGCCGAATCTGGATTCGGCCGAGCTCTTATTCTTTGACCGCAACATTGAACAACGTTTACAGCCGCTTCAAAGCATCGTGATGCGCTTCAATCGTCATCTCGATATCCTCTTCGGAATGAGCCGCCGAAACGAACATTCCTTCGAACTGGGACGGTGCAACGGAAACTCCCTGATCGAGCAGATTGGCAAAATAGCGGTTGAATTTCGTGAGATCGGAGGTTTTCGCGGTTTCATAGTTCACTACCCGCTCATCCGTGAAGAACGGACAGATCATAGAGCCGACACGGTTAATCGTCGAAGGGACTCCAGCTTCTTTGGCGTTTGCGGCAAAGCCTTCCTCCAACCTTGCCGACAGCTTCTCCACACGTTCGTACACACCTGGATGGCCGAGAAGCTGAAGCGTCGTATAGCCTGCCGCCATGGCAAGCGGATTGCCGGACAAGGTGCCCGCCTGATAGATCGGTCCGCTTGGAGCGATCTGCTCCATGATGTCTCTTCTGCCGCCGTATGCCCCTACAGGCAGTCCTCCGCCGATGACTTTGCCGAGACAGGTCAGGTCGGGTGTAATCCCGTAAAGGCCTTGGGCGCAATGATAGTGCACACGGAAGCCCGTCATCACTTCATCGAAAATAAGCAGGCTGCCGTATTTCGTCGTGATGTCTCTCAAGCCCTGCAGAAATCCCGGCTCCGGAGGAACGACGCCCATGTTGCCCGCCACAGGCTCCACGATAATAGCTGCCAGCTCTTCCCCGAACTTCTCGAAGGCAAGCTTGACGGCGTCCAGATCATTGTAAGGCACGGTGATGGTGTTCACCGCTACATTCTCGGGTACACCTGGGCTGTCGGGCAATCCCAGTGTAGCGACCCCGGAACCCGCTTTTATGAGCAGGGAATCCGCATGGCCGTGGTAAGAGCCCTCGAATTTCATAATTTTATTCCGTCCTGTAAAACCCCGCGCCAGCCTCAGAGCGCTCATAGTCGCTTCCGTTCCAGAGTTGACCATCCTGACCATTTCCATGGACGGGACCCGTTCGCAGACCAATTTGGCCATTTGCGTCTCGATTTCCGTCGGAGCGCCGAAGCTTGTCCCTTTTTCCGCTGCGGACTTTATCGCTTCCACCACCGCCGGATGGGCATGCCCCATAATCAGCGGGCCCCAGGAGCCGATATAGTCAAGGAAACGGTTGCCGTCAATATCATACACGTGCGAGCCTTCCCCGCTGGTAATGAATAACGGAGTCAGCCCCACCGATTTAAACGCTCTTACAGGACTATTCACCCCGCCCGGAATATACCTTTTGGCTTCCTCAAACGCCGCTTTGGATACACTGGATTTTCTGACATTGTCGATGTTCATTTTAGACCACACCCATCGTTTTATTTAAACGTTAAAGAAACTGTTCAGGAGTACAGCGCCTCCACTGCTTCTTTTCCTTGACGGATACAATCCGGCAGCCCCACTCCGTGGAAGCCGGATCCGGTGATATAGACGCCCGGCATTTGAGCAGAAAGTTGTTCCCTTAACCTCTTGACCTGCTGCAGATGGCCGACGGGGTACTGAGGCATGGAACGGGGCAGCCGGGTAACCTCGTAAAACAGCGGCTCTGCCGTAATAGCCATCAGATCCTTTACATCCCTGCGTACTTTCGCCACAATCTCCTCATCCGATAAAAGCATCCAGTCCTCTTCCCCAGAACGCCCGACATAGCAGCGGATCAGTTCCTTATCCTCAGGCGCGGTATGCAGCCATTTGGCTGAGGTCCAGGTGCATGCTGTAATAAATCGGCCTTCCTTGCGGGGAACCAGAAAGCCGGAGCCGTCAAGATGGGTGGAGATATCTTCACGGTTGAAAGCCATAATCACGTTGGCTACAGAAACGTAATTAATGCTGTTTAATTCGGCGGCCTCCGGCACGGAAGGAAAGAGCTTGGCCAGGACGTAGGAAGGCAGCGCAGCTATGACTTTATCCGCCTCCAGCAAGGTTCCGTCAGTCAGCCGAACGGAATAACCATTGTCGATTTTGCCCACCGAAGCCACCTTGCAGCCTGTCAGGATACCGCAATGTTTCAGTGATTCCTCCAACCGTTCAACCAGAGTGGACAGCCCGTTTTTGTAAGTTAAAAACACACTGCCGGCCGCCGCTTTCGGCAGCCCTACCTGCTTCTTTTCCGCCTGCTTGTTCAGCATCATCCCTTTGATCAGGGAGCCGAATTTGCGCTCTGTGGCCTGGAATTGAGGAAAGGTGGATTGCAGGCTGAGAGCGTACGTGTCCCCGGCGTAAATGCCCGCGAGCAAAGGCTCGGCTATATTGGTCAGCACTTCCTTGCCGAGGCGCCTCTCCAGGAAGTGGCCCAATGATTCGTCCTCGCCGTCCCTCTTGGCCGGGATAAACAGATCCATAGCCGCTCTGGCTTTACCTGCGGGCGATATGAGGCCGGTCTTCAAAAATGGCTTAAGCTGGGTCGGAATACCGAGCACCAGCCCTTTTGGCATACCGTGGAGCTTGTTGTTTCGCAGAATATACGTTTTCTTGGCTTCCGGGTTGGTGCCTGTGAATTCACCTTCCAGCCCCAATTCCCTGCTCAAATCAATGATTGGCAGCTTGCGGGCAAGAAAGGAATCGGGACCTTTTTCGATCACAAAGCCCTCTTTGCGAAGTGTATTGATCTTGCCGCCCAACCGCTCGCTTGCCTCTATGATCGTTATGTCCAGCGGAATACTCTGCTCTCTGCAGTGTTTTTGTGCATAATAAGCCGCACTCAGGCCGGTGATGCCGCCGCCGATCACTATGAGTCTTTGCCTGCCTTTTGCGCCGGTCACTGACTGTACTGCTTGTGCCATGCCGCATACACCTCATCGCTTAACACTTTCATATATAAAGGATCGGTATTTAACGACTCTGTCCGCTCCAGGTGCATTCCGAGCTCCCTGGCCGCCTTTTGGGCTTCGATATCAAGATCGTATAGCACTTCAAGATGGTCGGACACGAAGCCCGCCGGGCAGACGAGCACATTGGTCACTCCTTCTTCCGCCCGCACCTTCTTCAACACATCGAGTATGTCCGGTCCAAGCCAAGGCTGCGCGGTCCGGCCCGCGCTCTGCCAACCGAACTGCCAATTGCCGATTCCGGCCCGCTCCGCTACCGCTTGCGCGGTTTCCAGCAGCTGCTGCGGATAAGGGTCATTCATTTCGAGTATTTTTTCAGGCAGGCTGTGGGCCGTGAAAACCACCTTCAGCCCGTTGCGTTCCGCCTCAGTGAACTTCTCCAAAGCTTCTTCCACCCGTTCGGCTAAAGCCTGGATCAGCAGCGGATGCAGATGGTAGCTGCGTATAAAAGTGATGCGAAGCCCCAGATCATCCGCTTTTTCCTGCGCCCTCGCAATATATCCGCCCACGCTCATAGCCGAGTAGTGCGGGGCCAGAACGATTCCGACCGCTTCCCGCACACCGTCTTCCACCATTTTGGCGACACCGTCCTCGATGTAAGGCTCGGCGTGCTTCAAACCTTGATAGGTGACAAACTCCATATCCGAATGCTCGCGGTTAAGCGTTTCCTCCAAAGCGGCCACCTGCTTGTCCGTGTTTGCCCTGAGCGGAAAAAAACCGCCGACGATCGCCTCATAACGGGAAATCAGCTCGTTCAGCTGTTCAGGAGTCGGAGGGTGCCCTCTTCGGATATGCGTGTAGTAAGCCTCGATGCCGTCTATACTTGCGGGAGTACCGTAGGACATAACTAGTACGCCGATCTTTTTGGGGCGCTGTACGCCGTTTTGGGGAGTTGCTTGACTGGACATTATATACCACTTCTTTCGGGGGTTCTCGAAAACACAGCTGCCGAATATTCATGGATGTATTCCGTGAGCCTTGTCAATTTGTCAATCGATGCTTCAGGATACAGCCCATGGCCCAGGTTAAAAATATATCCGGGACGCTTCATCCCTTCATCCATCAATTCCTTCGCGAACCGCTCGATGACCGCCATCGGCGCTTCCAGAACATACGGGTCCAGGTTGCCCTGCACCGCGAATCTTTCTCCCACCCGCTCCCGGCCTTCCGTGATGGAGACTCTCCAATCCAAGCCGATCACATCGGTCGCAATGTCTTTCAGGCAGGGCAAAAGCTCGCCGGAAGCTACTCCGGGAAAATAAATTTTCGGCTGCTCCAAATGGGAAAGCTCATCAAAGATCCTCTTGATCGTCGGCTTAACAAAAACAGTGAAATCCTTCGGCGACAACGTCCCTACCCAGCTGTCGAACAGCTGAACCGCTTTGGCCCCGCTGGCGATATGCGCTTTCAAGTAGGTGATGACCATGTCCCCTAATTTATCCATAAGCAGATGCCACACCTCAGGCTCCCCGTACATTAAGGCCTTGGTTCTGATATAGCTTTTGGAAGGCTTCCCTTCGATCAGGTAGCTTGCAATTGTGAAAGGGGCCCCGGCAAAAGTGATCAAAGGCACTTCCAGCTCCCTGTCAAGGATTCTGATCGTTTCCAGAATATGGGGTAAATCCTGTTCCGCCTGAATGGGGCGAAGCTTCCGGACATCGGCCTCCGACCGTATCGGATTATCGATGACTGGACCGATATTCTTGACAATATCGAAATCAATGCCCAGAGGGGCAACGGGGTTCATAATATCGGAATATAAAATAGCCGCATCCACGCCGAGCTTTTTGACCGGCATGAGGGTAACCTCCGCCGCCAATTCCGGCTGTTTGCAGATTTCCAGCAGGCTGTATTTTTCTTTGATTTTACGGTAATCCGGATCGTAGCGGCCCGCCTGGCGCATATACCACACCGGAAGCCGATCCACTTCCCCCCGCTTGCAAGCCCTGAGAAAACGATCGTTGTAGGCCATGAAAAATACCCCTTTTCCGTATATCTCTCTATCCTCTCCATTATGCCCTTTTTCTGGCAGGGTCACAACCGTCCGCATTAAGGAGTTCTTACATTTCTTTGACAGAAAGAAACCCCTCGGTTGAGGGGAAAATGTTAAATCAGGTGCTGTACGCCGGTAACTTTACAGTCCGAGCCTCATTCGAGCCGGCATCTGAGCCAACGGCTGCTACCGCTGCTCCTTCAGCCAGCGGGCGGCGTCCTTGGAGAAGTAGGTGATGATCATATCGGCGCCGGCGCGTTTGAAACCAGTCAACGTTTCAAGCACGATCGCTCTTTCATTGATCCAACCGTTGCGGGCCGCCGCTTTGACCATCGAATATTCCGCGCTCACGTTATAAGCCGCAACAGGCAGGTCGAAGTTGTCCTTGACCGACTTGATGATATCCATATAAGCCAGCGCCGGCTTCACGATCAGTATGTCCGCCCCTTCGATCACATCGGATTCGGCTTCTCGCAGAGCTTCTCTTGCGTTGGCCGGGTCCATCTGGTACGTCTTGCGGTCGCCGAACTGAGGCGCGGAATGGGCCGCATCCCGGAAAGGGCCGTAATATGCGGATTCATACTTGACCGAGTATGACATGACGGGCACATGCTCGAAGCCCGCTTCGTCCAAACCGCTGCGAATGGCCTGGACAAAGCCGTCCATCATATTCGACGGAGCGATGATGTCCGCACCCGCTTCAGCCTGGGATACAGCCGTTTTGGCCAGCAGCTCCAACGAGGCGTCATTCTGCACGACGGCTTGTCCGGTTCTTTCATCCTGGTGAACCACACCGCAGTGGCCGTGGTCCGTAAATTGGCACAAGCAAGTGTCTGCAATAACGAGCAGATTCGGGTGTTTTTCCTTGATTGCCCGGGTCGCAAGCTGAACGATCCCGTTGTGGTCATAAGCGGAGCTGCCTTGGGAATCCTTCTCCGCAGGTACGCCAAACAGCAGAATCGCCTGAATTCCGAGGCCGACCACCTCCTGGATCTCCTGCTCCAGCCTGTCCAATGAAAAATGATACGCTCCCGGCATGGAAGGGATCTCTTCCTTCACATCGCTACCGTGCGTCACGAAAATCGGATAGATCAAATCATTTACAGTCAGCGTCGTTTCTCTGACCAAATTTCGGATATTCGCGGATCCGCGAAGCCTGCGGTGTCTGACTACAGGAAAACTCATCGTTTTTCCTCCTTTGGTTGTATAATTGCTCTGACCAGGGAAGCTACCGTCGCTTCCTGAGCCATATAATTTACGGGCAGCCCGAATTCGCGTGCCGTTGCGGCAGTCTTCGGCCCAATACAGGCAAACTCTGCGCTGGCCATAAGCTTTGCGGGATCTTCCGCGCCTGATAGCCGAAGCGCTTCGAAAAGATTTTTAACCGTTGAAGAACTGGTAAAAGTAATAATATCAATCGCGCCACGGCGAAGCAATTCTATGGTTTCGTCCCCATATTCGGCAGAGAGGACATTCTCGTAAACATCGATTTCGGTGACCTCGAGCCCCATTTCCGAAAGCATTCGCGGCAGCCCGCCGCCAGCCAAATCTCCGGTGGCCAGAAGCGCTTTTTGCCCGGGCTTTATGAGACCCGCCATAGCCTCGCCCAAAGCCTCGCCTTGAAAGCGTTCAGGCTGCACCTCCGCAATCAAGCCTCTTTGAGCGAGAGCTTCAGAGGTCTTCGAGCCGACAGCGGCGATCCGAGCTTTATGAAGCTTGCGCACGTCCATCTTTTTTTCAATCAATCTGTTAAAAAAGAATTCGACTCCATTGGCGCTGGTGAACACGGCCCAATCGAATACGTGAAGCGAGGCCAAAGCCTCGTCAAATTTGCCCAACGCTTCCCTGCTGCATGGAGCCTGGACCCGGATAACCGGGAATTCCACCGCTTCCCCGCCGTTATTTTCGATCAGCTCCACCAATTCGCTCGCTTGGCTTCTTGCCCGGGTTACGAGAATTCGTTTGCCGAACAGCGGCTGCTTCTCCACCCAGGCCAGCTTTTCCCTAAGCTTGACCACATCCCCCACAATAATTACGGCTGGAGACTGGAAATTCACTTCCTTCACCTGCGCGGCAATCGTGGAAAGCACACCGGTCAAAGTCTCCTGCTCCATCCATGTGCCCCAGCGGATCAGCGCAACCGGGGTGCCGGGAGCTTTGCCCCAATGAATCAGCTCGGATGCGATCTGTTCAATGTTGGCTACGCCCATTAGAAAAATCAGAGTGCCAGATGCCCCGGCCAAATTCCGCCAATTGACTTTACTGTATGTTTTATTCGGATATTCATGCCCGGTCACAATGGAAAAAGACGAAGTGAAATCCCTGTGCGTCACAGGAATTCCCGCGTAAGCCGGAACCGCGATTGCTGATGTGATGCCAGGGACAATCTCAAAAGGAATGCCGTTCTCCGCAAGCTCCTCGGCTTCCTCGCCCACTCTGCCGAAAACCGAGGGATCTCCGCCCTTCAGCCTGGCCACGCATTTGCCCTGCAAAGCCAGATCGACCAAAAGCCTGTTTATATCGTCCTGCTTCATCATATGCTTGTCCGGCAGCTTTCCGACAAAAATCTTCTCCGCCCCGGGCTTCATTTGACGCAGCAGACGCGGGCTGGCCAAACGGTCATACACCACGACATCGGCTTTTTGAATGGCCTGCAGCCCTTTTACGGTTATTAATCTGGGATCGCCCGGCCCCGCTCCAATGAGATAAACCTTGCCTCCGTTCAACCCGCCATCATCCCTTCAGTTCTTCCAAAATCGCATCCGCTCCCCGGCGGATCAAACGCTCGGCCAGCTCCAAACCGAGCGCCTCGGGTTCCGTACCGGTGCAGGTCTCCTTGAGCAAATTCTTCCCGTCAGGAGTGCCTACCATGCCGGTCACGGTGATGAGCGGTATTGTGTTCTCCGTTCCGTGCAGAACGCCCGCGTAAGCGCCGATCGGCACCTGGCAGCCGCCGTTCAGGCGGGCCAGGAAGCTGCGCTCCGTCCGTACCGCGAGCGCGGTCGGCTGATGCTGGTATCTGCCGAGCAGATCCAGCATGAAGGCGTCGTCCGCCCGGCACTCGATGCACAGCGCTCCCTGCCCCACGGCAGGGACGCACAGCTCGGGCGGCACATACTCCGTGATGCGATCGCTCCAACCGATGCGGTGCAAGCCCGCAGCGGCCAGTATGATCGCATCGAAGCCCTCCGATTCGAGCTTCTTCAGCCTCGAATCGATGTTGCCCCGGATCGGCTCGATCGCCAGATCCGGGCGCAAGTGTGCCAGCTGCGCGGACCTGCGCAGGCTGGACGTGCCGACACGAGCGCCTTCGGGCAGCTCGTGCAGGCTGCCGTGGCGGGCGGAGATGAGCGCATCCCGCGCGTCTTCGCGCTGCGGGATCGCGCCGGTGACAAGCCCGCCGGGCAGCTCCCACGGCATGTCCTTCATGCTGTGGACAGCCATGTCAATCTCCGCATCGAGCATAGCCTGCTCGATCTCTTTCACAAACAGTCCCTTACCTCCGACCTTGGACAGGGTCCTATCCAGAATCCGATCCCCTTTGGTGACGATCCTCCGGGTTTCGAAATGGGCCTCTATCCCTTCCGCCGCGCACAGCTCCCTCAGGTGATCAATGACCATATTCGTCTGGGTCAAGGCCAGAGCGCTCTGTCTGGTACCCACTATAATTTTGCGCAATGCAATCCCTCCATTCGCCGCCACTCTATGCATCACTATCCCCACACGGCAAAATCTTTGTTCCTTATATAGGGGGTAACACTGTATAATCCACGCCCGGATGAGCAGGTTTACCGTTTCACGCAAGCCCCTTCCGCTCGCCGAACCTGATGAGGGCTTCCGGCGAGAGGCCGGCGTCCAGGAGGCGGAACAGCTCTTCCGGCAATCCGCCGAACCGTCCTTCGGCAATAGCCGCTAATACTTTCCATTGTACCACAATTCCCATCATCTGTTGACGTTGCGCCGATTGATGCACCTTCTCGCGGAGCTTCCTCCTGACCTCATGCAAAAAATCCAGGTAAACCTCATATTCCTCGCCGAACATTTCCTCCACCCTGCTCTTGATCACAGCTGCCGCACCCGGACTGGCACCTCCGGTATAAATCGCTATCGTCAGCTTTCCTCGGCGCACGGCAGCCGGCAGGATCGTGTCGCCGGCCTCCGGCCGATCCGCCCGGTTGAGCAAAGCGCCCAGCCTTATGGCATCCTCGCCGACTTCGGCGTTGACTGCCTCGTCATTCGCCGCGGCTATAACCATAAACGCTCCAGCCGCATCACCGGGCCTGTATTCCCTCGACAGTCCGCGGATAAGCCCCGATCCGATCAATTGCCCAATTCGGTCCGTACATGCAGGACTGACCACCGTGACTTGCGCCCCGCACTCCAGCAGGGCAGCGATCTTCCGCTCCGCCACCGTTCCGCCGCCGACCACGACGCAGCGGCGCCCATGCAGATTGAGCATAATCGGAAAGTAAGTTTTCACACTCATCATCCTGTCCATCCGTGAAAATTGGAATAATAATTGGATACGACGAAATTGAGCACCACAATGCCAAAAGCCAGCAGATTCCACAAAGCGAGCTTTTTCCCGGTAATCCCCATCGCCGTCCGCTGGAACAGATAGAAGCCGTAAGCGCCAAGGACAAACACCGAATTCACAACTTTGGGATCGAACAACAGCTTCATGTTGTGCTCCAGAGAGATCCACACAATGCCAAGGGCCAGAGAGGTGAGCAGCAGCGGGGTTCCCGCCACCACCAGGTAATATGTATATCTGTCGGTGGTTTCCAGGCTGGGCAGCCTTCTCATGGTTGAAGACCACATCTTTTCTTTCAGCTGACGGTGCAGGAACAAATACATCCCCGAAAATACCGCAGCGGCGGTATAAGCCGCATAGCTGCCCATGGCCAAGGAAATGTGAATCAGCATCAGCTCGTCATTGATGGCCCAGCGGGAGTAGGTCGGAACCACATTCGGATTGCCGAAAAAATTCAGCGCCAGCACGCCGAACCCGAACACATTGACAAAAAAAACAAACAGCTCTATCCGAAAGAACCTCGCCGCCAGCAGGGATAAGGTCACGAGTGACCAGGAAAAAAAGAGCAGCGTCTCAAACATCGTAAAAGCGGTGGAGGAGCGGTGCTGAATAATGTTGAAAACCAAATAACAGGTCTGCAGCAGCCACACAAAAGAAAGCAGCCCCGTCCCCACTCTCTTGGCTTTTAAATTCCTGCCTATGAAATCGGAGAAATAGAACAGCAAGCTCAGCGCATAAATATAAATGATAAGATCATATAACCAGCTCTGTGTGACCATAAAATAGAATCTCCTAAATGCGCAAAGTCTTTAAAAAAGGCGAAACCGTCTCTTATCCGACAATTCCGCCTTCTTATATCCATATAATTTAAATCAATATCTCCGGTACGGGGTTTAACCTGCCGCCTGCGGGCTTATCCGTGTTCCACCCTGCGTCAATCTCTTTCTCCGCTGTACGCTGAGCCTTCCGGGCTTCTTCCTTCCGCTCTTGCTCCGCAAGCTGGTCCTCCAATGCAAACACCTGTGTAAAAAGCTCCAGAGCTTCGTCGCCTTTTCTCTCAACGGACATTTCCTTGATTTTGAGAATCGGATCTCTCAGCATCTGGTTCATCATGCTCTTCGTCAGCTTGCGGATCAGCTTCCGTTCATGGTCGCTGAGCTCCGGCAGACGGTTCAGCAGATTATCCAGGGTGTTCTCGTGGATCGCGTTCGCTTTCGTTTGCAGCGCCTGGATGACCGGACTGACCGCCAAAGTCTTCTTCCACTGCTCAAAAGCAGCCAGCTCCAGCGTGATCATCTCTTCGATCTTGACCGCTTCCTTGCGCCGTTCTTCCAGATTATGGTCGACAATCAGCTGCAAATCGTCAATGTCATAGAGAAACACGCCAGGCAGCTCGCTGATCGCAGGATCGATGTCCCGCGGCACGGCGATGTCTATCATGAACAATGGACGGGATTTGCGCTTCTGGATGACATGCTGTATCATGCCGTGGGTAAGCACGAGCTCCTTTGCCCCGGTTGAAGAAATAATGACATCCACATCCGGCAAATAATCGAACATCCGGTCCATCGGGCAGGCGATTCCATTGAACTTGTCCGCCAGCTCCTGCGCCCTCTCCAGCGTACGGTTTACCACGATCACTTTATGGGCTCCGTTCGAATACAGATGCTTGGCCGACAGCTCGCTCATTTTGCCCGCGCCGATCAGCATGATCGTCTTGTTGTCGTAGCTGCCGAAAATCCGCTTGCCCAGCTCCACAGCCGCATAGCTGACGGAAACCGGGTTCTCTCCGATGGAAGTTTCGGAATGGGCCCTTTTGGCCATCGTAACTGCTTGCTTGAATAATGTGTTAAAGAAAGTTCCGGTCGTCCCCAGGCTTTGCGCAAGCAGGAAGGAATCACGGATCTGGCCGAGGATCTGGGTTTCCCCGATCACCATGGAATCCAGTCCGCTCGCGACGCGGAACAAATGCTCCAGAGCTTGCTCTTCTTGATAAATATATAAATGAGGAGAAAATTGTTCTCTCGGAACGCCGAACCATTTCTCCATAAAGCTTTTGATATAGTGACCGCAAACATGCGCCCGATCTACAACTGCATAAATTTCCGTGCGGTTGCAGGTGCCCGCGATAACACATTCCAGTATGCTGTTCGTTTGCTTCAGCTCTGCGAGAGCTTCAGGCAAGTCCGCCTGGGCCACCGAAAATCTTTCGCGGATTTCCACAGGAGCGGTTCGGTAATTGAGGCCAACAACGATAATATGAATGTGAAGTCACCTGCCTTTCCCTAAACATGTTGTGGAGGTTGTTGAATTCAACATATATTATAGCATAAGAACCGGACAAGCCCAGCGACAATTTTGTACAATTTTTGAAGATCATACAGACTGTTTTGTCAGCGTACAACGCTATTCTTACCAAACGGCACCCAATCTAATCATAAGTTCCACCAATGATAAGCTTTGGTGCACAGCCGGCTTCGCACTACTGCAGCCATTTTTTCTTCAGCAGCTCTTTCAACGCCTTGTCTGCCTTGGCCATTTTATCATTCTGCGACGAAATCACGCTATCCCGGGAATCCAGCACCTTGCCATAGCCGTCGTACATCTGAGCGAACTGCTTGGCAGCTTCACCGAGCACCTGCAGCTCGTCGGGTTTCAACAGCCTTTCTCCACCCATCTGGAGCTTTTCGATATACTGCATGAGAGAGGACAGCGAGGCGAGAGGATTAAGTCCACCGTCTCCGGCCGCCAGCACAAGCCTTTCATGGGTATACATGACCGTGAACAACGCCTGCTTCGTATTGGTCAGCTCATGTGTCCCCTTCATCCTGGGAGCCTCCAGCAAATAGCTGTTCAGCATTTCCATTTGAAACATAGCGACCTGGTAAAGTAGCTGCGTAGAATCTTTCCTCTCAAAACGGTGCTGAACCGAGGAAAAAATCTGGTATAAAGGCCATACGACCAGAAGACCGACCAAAATCCACACAATCCCTTTTGCCGCCCGGCGCCTTGCCATTCGCTTTCCCCCCGTCTTTAAAGCGAGCTTCACAACCACTCGTCCTTTAAAATGTATGGGAGAAAGGATAGAATATATCCCTGTTTTTTTTTGCGGGCAAAAAGGATAATACAAGACTTAATGTTTCTTCACTCGTCAAAAACAAGTAACCGCGGCCAGAGGCCGCGGTTACTGCATACATCGATTTATTTTACGAGCTCTACCTGCTGCATTGCGGGTGTCTCTACCTTTAACTCGCCTAATCCGCGAATAAGCTTCTTAGCGTATACCGTTTCAGGCTTCAACACAGAAATCAAATGATCGATTGCCAGCTGAGGGTCAACGGTTTCACCACATGTGTAGCAATCCAATGCTGCGAATCCTCTCTCAGGATACGTGTGAATGGAGATGTGGCTTTCCGACAACATGACTAGAACTGTAGCTCCTTGTGGTTCAAACTGCTTCGCTTGAACAGATAAAACGGTGGCGCCGCAAACTTCAGCTGCTTCTACCATTTGAGCCTGCAACCATTCCGCATTGTTCAGCAGATCGAAGTCAGCTCCCCAAGTATCAACAGCAACGTGTCTTCCGAAAGTCGAGTATTCCATCTTTCGGTTCCCCCTTCCTAGGAATAAAATTGTTTTTATTTCATCCGCTAGGACCTACGTCATTCACTTCCCGAGGGAATAATCTCTCGCAACATTCAATGTCCTGAGTGAATCCTGGTTCCTATAATATTTTCAACGAAAATAAAAATAACATCTATTGGCCAGAAAAGCAACACTTTTTTTTGCCAACCGGTTCATAATTTTCAGTAATGGGAACACCACAATAAACACAATATGAATTTCTGCAAAAAAGGTTACAATTCCCATACTATTCTATGGAAGATCGGGTGCCCGTTTAAAACGCAATTCAGGGAACGCCGCACAAAAGAACGTCATTCGCTCAGGACAGGAAAGGCCTCAATAGGGCTGCCTTCGTTATTAACGAAAAAGACCCCTCCAGAGGGATCTTCATCACTATGTTCTAGGCTTCAAGCAAGAATAACCGGCGGCTCATCTTTTGAAGTCTTTCGTCGATTTGTTTGTGTATTTCAGGCTCTTGCACGGAGTTTCTCAAATCCAACAGATGATTGACCTGATCTTGTATGATCGCAATTTCCCGCTCAACCTGCCTTCTCTTGAACAGCTGCTCCAACTGGCCGACTCTGTTTCTGTACTCATAAATAATTTTCTCGGAGGCACCGATGACTTCGACGATCTTCACGACAGAACCATGGTGATAGTGATAAACCATTGTAAAGGTAGGATAAATCCGGTTGACCACTGCATCACCTTTAAAGATGGAGATGGCTTTGCGCATCAAGTTGGCCAGCTTCTGGGAACTGATTCTGCAGCTCCTTTCACAAACAAACTTGTTGAATTGACGTTCAAACGACAGTAAAACTTCTTCTCCCTCATCGTCTCTAAAGGCGATCTCTTGGTTGCCGTTCTCCACGACTTTCACGTGCAAAGTCACTTGATGGTCTTCGAACATTTGAATAAACTTCGACATTTGGGCTTCCGTTAACTCCAGGCAGGTTTTGACATATTCAGTCGCTAACCGTTGTGCCATAAAAATCCCTCAATTCTATTTTTTCAAACCGTATACCTTTACAAAAGTATTATACAACATTGAACAAGATGTTTCCTGCATTTAAACCACCCAAAAACCGCCGAAATCCAGAAAAAAACGCAGAGATTTCAGATTAGCGCAAAAGTTTGCATGTTTCCCTCGCTTTCCCTGCTTGATGTCCTCGGTTCCCTGCCGCATGTGATCGCACATTGTGTCATTTTCACACGACCTGTGATTTAAAGCATTCCTTGGCGTTAACCAAAAAGACCGCCTGGCATATAAACTATGCAGAACGGCCTTGTTCTATGCCCTATGACATTGTAGTCATTCCAACCCTTGTTCCGCCCGCTCTCCCGCACCGTTGCCGGAGGGATCCGCAGCATCCCGGATGATGGCTTGCTCAATCACAGCCCACAGTTCATCCTTTCCGAGCCCGAGCTCCGACGAGAAAAGAATCATCGGATCCGATTTGTTGAGCTGCAGGTCCTCCCGGATGATTCTCTGATGCTTGGTCCACTTCCCTTTCGGGATTTTGTCCGCTTTGGTCGTCACCACGCAGACCGGCGCACCGTAATGCTTGAGCCACTCATAAGTCGCGATGTCGTCCTTGGAAGGAGGGTGGCGCAGGTCGATGATCTGCAGTATCAGCTTGAGAGGCTCCCGGTTCAGCAGATATTCCTCGATAAACTTCCCCCACTGCTCGCGGAGCGACTTGGAAACCTGGGCATACCCATACCCCGGCAGATCGACAAAAAATAAATCGTTATTAATGCGGTAATAGTTCAAAGTCTGGGTCTTCCCGGGTTTGGAGCTTGTCCTGGCAAGGTTTTTTCGCGAAATCATGCGATTGATCAACGAAGACTTGCCGACATTTGAACGCCCTACCAGAGCAATTTCCGGTAAGGCATCCGTCGGGTACTGTTTCGGACCAACCGCGCTGATAACGAATTCAGCTTGATTGACCTTCATGTGTATTCACTCTTTCTCTCTATCTCACTTCTACAGGTTTTACAAGCGCTTGCTCCAGAACTTCGTCCATGTGGCCCACAGGCACGAAGGTCAAGTCATTGCGGACGCTGTCCGGAATCTCCTGAATGTCTTTCTCATTATCCTTGGGGAGCAGCACTTTGCGGATGCCGGCTCGGTGGGCGGCCAAAGTTTTCTCCTTCAGTCCGCCGATAGGCAGGACGCGGCCTCGCAACGTAATCTCGCCCGTCATAGCCACCTCCCGTGAAACCGGGATATTCGTCAGAGCGGAGATCAGCGCGGTCGCCATCGTAATCCCCGCGGAAGGACCGTCCTTCGGAATCGCTCCTTCCGGTATGTGAATATGGATGTCATTTTTCTCGTGGAAGTCCGGCGGTATATTGAGCTGCTGCGCTCTTGACCTCGTATAAGAGAAGGCTGCTTGCGCGGATTCCTTCATTACATCGCCGAGTTTGCCGGTCAAAGTGAGCTTGCCGGTGCCCGGCATGACGGTCACTTCAATGACCAGCGTGTCGCCTCCGACCTCCGTCCAGGCGAGTCCGGTAACGGCCCCCACCTGATCTTCCGCGTCTACCGTGCCGTAGCGGAATTTGCCCGGCCCGAGGTAATCTTTGAGATTGTCTTTATTGATGCTGACCTGGATCTCCTCCGGGCTCGTCACAATCTGCTTTGCGGCTTTACGGCACAACGCGGCAAGCTGCTGCTCCAGGTTCCGGACCCCGGATTCCCGGGTATATTCCCGGATCACCTTCATTAAAGTACCTTCCTCTGCCGTCAGCTGGTTCTCCTTCAACCCGTGCTCTTTCTCCTGCTTCGGAAGCAGGTGATTCCTCGCGATCTGCAGCTTCTCCAGCTCCGTGTAGCCCGGGATATACAGCACTTCCATACGGTCAAGCAGCGGGCGCGGAATGTTGTGGACCGCATTCGCCGTCGTAATAAACATCACCTTCGACAAATCGAAAGGCACTTCAATAAAATGATCGCTAAAAGTGCTGTTCTGCTCCGGATCCAGGACTTCAAGCAAAGCGGCCGAAGGGTCGCCGCGGAAATCGTTCGCCATCTTGTCGATTTCATCGAGCAGGAAAACGGGATTGCTCGTTCCCGCGTTCTTCATCCCCTGGATGATCCTTCCGGGCATTGCGCCCACATAAGTGCGGCGGTGGCCTCGGATCTCGGCCTCGTCCCGCACGCCGCCCAAGGAAATCCTGACGAATTCGCGCCCCAAGGATTTGGCGATCGACCGGGCGATAGAAGTTTTACCGACGCCGGGAGGACCCGCAAGGCAAAGAATGGGACCTTTCAGCTTCTGAACAAGCTTCTGGACAGCCAAATACTCCAGGACCCGCTCTTTGGGCTTCTCGAGCCCGTAGTGTTCCTTGCTGAGGATCTCTTCCGCCTTATTGATGTCAAGATCGTCCTCTGTCCTTTTGTTCCAGGGAAGCGTCAAGAGCCAATCGATGTAGTTGCGGATTACTCCGCTCTCCGCAGAGGTAGCAGGCATCTTTTCCAACCGGTCGATTTCCTTCTCGATCTTCTCTTTCACTTTCTCCGGCACGCCGGATTCCGCCAGCTGGTTGCGAAGCTCCTCCACCTCGCCGGCACGGCCTTCCTTCTCGCCGAGTTCCTTCTGGATCGCCTTCATCTGTTCGCGCAGATAATATTCCTTCTGCGTCTTCTCCATCTGCTTCTTGACGCGCTGGCTGATCTTTCTTTCCAGCTCCAGCACTTCCCGTTCGTTGCCCAGGATGTCCAGCAGCTTCTCGAGCCGCTCGCGGACATCGATGGTCTCCAGAATCTCCTGTTTGTCTTTGATCTTCAAAGTGAGATGGCTGCAGATCACATCCGCCAGCCTGCCCGGCTCGTCAATGTCGGACACCGCGGCTAACGTCTCGGGAGTTACCTTCTTGGATAAATTAATATAATGCTCAAACTGGTTGAGCACCGTTCTCATCAGAGCATCAATTTCGGGATCGGTCACTTCCTGCTCGTGCAGTTCTTTAACGTTAACCTCGTAATACTCGTCATTATTAAGAAAATCGATGACTTCGGCCCGAATGACGCCTTCCACCAGAACCCTGATCGTTCCGTTCGGCAGCTTCAGCATCTGTCTCACTTTCGCTATGGTACCGATCCGGTAAATATCCTCTTTGGACGGCTCCTCGATGTTAACCTCCGATTGCGAGCAGAGGAGAATCATACTGTCCTCGACCATGGCTTTGTCCAATGCCTTAACCGACTTTTCCCTGCCAACATCCAAATGGAGGACCATGCTCGGATATACAAGCAGGCCTCTCAGAGGGAGCAAAGGCAGTCTCCGTGTCTTATTCTTGTTAGGTCCCATCGTAAGCACCTCCATCGGAACTCTCCGTTTGCCGCACAACTATTTTATCAAAACTCGGGTCCAAATACCAATTACAGCCGAACAAGCTGCCTGCGGCGCGGTTACTCCGCCGGGACTACGCTATAAGGCGATTAACCGTCCAATACGTTCGGATTCGCATGCAGCATCGGTATGGTCGGCGGAACCGGCACATCGGGTTGTACAGCATTGTTTACAAGCGCGTCCTGCGTTTGCAGATTTAACACATGGTGAAACACCTCGTCGATCGTAGCCACCGGAATGACTTCAAGACCGTTCAGATTAGCGAAAATGTCCTGCCAGTTCTCTTGAGGTATGATAACCTTGCTTGCACCCGCTTGAAACGCGGCCTCCACTTTCGCCACGACGCCGCCGATCGGTTTCACATAGCCGTGGATGCTAACCTCGCCTGTCATGGCTACCCGGTTGTCCACCGGAATTCTCAACATTGCGGAAGTGATCGCGGTCGCCATGGAAATCCCCGCTGACGGCCCGTCGATAGGAATCCCTCCCGGAAAGTTGATATGAAGGTCGAAATCGTCCGGCTGGAGGCCAAACCTTTTTAATACGGTAAGGACATTATCCACGGATCCGCGGGCCATGCTTTTACGCCGCAGCGTTCTTGAACCGCCGCCCATTTCCTCTTCTTCCACTACGCCTGTGATCATCACTTTCCCTGTCCCCGGCAGCGCCGTGCGCTGTGCTGTCACTTCAATTTCGAGCAGCGTACCCAGGTTCGGGCCGTATACCGCCAGTCCGTTGACATACCCGATTTGCGGCTGGGAAGGAATTTTCTTCTCGGGCCTCGGAGACAGCTGCGAAGAGTTGACAACCCACTCAATGTCCCCGGCAGAAATTTCACTGCGTTTGTCCGTCAAAGCCAATCCTGCGGCAAGCTGGATAATGTTCACAGCCTCGCGGCCGTTCGTAGCATATTTCTTCACCACTTCGATGGCCCCTTTATTTACGGGAAAGCCGATTTTGTGAAGGGAGTTCTCCGCGATATCGGCAATCTCCCCCGGGAGCAGCGGGCGGAAGAAAATTTCCATGCAGCGGGAACGGATAGCCGGAGGAATCTCCTGCGGCGTGCGCGTAGTAGCTCCCACAAGTCTGAAATCGGCCGGCAGCCCATTCTGGAAAATATCGTGTATATAGCCCGGGATATTCGTGTCCTCGGAATTGTAATAGGCACTTTCCAAGAACACCTTACGGTCTTCCAGTACCTTTAATAATTTATTCATTTGGATCGGATGCAATTCGCCGATTTCGTCGATAAACAGTATGCCGCCATGAGCTTTGGTCACTGCACCCGGCTTTGGTTGGGGAATGCCCGCTACCCCCATCGCCCCCGCCCCTTGGTAAATAGGGTCGTGGACGGATCCGATCAGCGGGTCCGCTATCCCCCTCTCGTCAAAACGCGCTGTAGTGGCGTCAATCTCGGTAAACTTGGCGTCGAACCTGAAAGGGGAACCGGAATTTTTCTTTGCCTCCTCAAGCACTACTCTAGCGGCGGCCGTCTTCCCCACGCCCGGAGGCCCGTAAATGATCACATGCTGCGGGTTCGGTCCGCACAATGCGGCCTTCAGCGTGCGCAGACCTTCCTTTTGTCCGACGATGTCCGACATGGCGGAAGGCCTCGTCTTCTCGGCCAGCGGCTTGCTCAATGAGACGGAGCGCAGCTTGCGGAGCTTTTCCATCTCTTTTCTCGATTCTTTATCGACGGCAGACCGGTTCGTCTGCTGGTTGCGGAGCAAATTCCAGAAGTACAACCCTATGACAATAGCGAAAAAAACCTGAATCAGCATAAGTATCAAGCTTAAAGTCATCTTTACACTACCTCCTGCACATGGTCACTAAACATGCTAATACATGGTAGTATAACCGCTCCGCCCCCCTGTTAATCGAAGATTTGCCAACACGCAAAAAAAAGAAGTCACTCCGGGGTGTCTTACAAAGTAAAACCGGAACGCGATTACGTCCCGGTTTCTTGTTAAAGGATGCTTTTATTTATGCAGCTGCAAGGAAAGGAGCGCGCTCATGCTCAGCAGTTCATCGTTCTCTTCACTCAGCCGTTGATTTTCTTCCAAAAGCTCTTCTTTTTCATGAGTTAACGCGTTCAGCGCGGTCAGCAGCTCGGGCATCCATTTAAACGCCATCTCTTTGGCTATGGCACCGGACAAGCAGTCACTTTCAAGAATATCCAAGGCGTTCTGCACAGATTCAAGCTTTTTGGCGAATTGATCGACAGACATGGATCTTATCCCCCTTTAAAAAATATTACAGCAGCTTTTAGACATAAAGGAATGTATCACAGGGTTTACGAAAGTGTCAAGTATGTATTACAATTCTTTTGTTTTCATTTTTGCTTTCATATTGTAAGCTAGTATTTGACAAAAGGAGGAGTCCACCCGTGTCCGAGTTAGGCCGTTTACTAAGACAGCTTAGAGGTAAAGAGTCTTTGAGGGATATCAGCCGTAAAGCGGGACTGAGCCATACCTACCTGAACATTATCGAAAAAGGCGTCGACCCGCGGTCCGGAAATCCCATCAAGCCTACTCCCGAAACGCTCCGCATTTTATCCCAAACATACGGGTTCCCCTATGAAGAGCTGATGAAACTCTCAGGCTATCTTGACGATACAAGCGCGGAGGATGCCGGCGGACCGCTGTCTCCGCTTTCGGACGAACATACGCTGGAGCTGGAGAACGTTCTGCAAAGGGCGGATTTGGTTTTTAAAGGGAAGGGTCTGAACGAGGCCGAACGCCAAAGAATTATGGATATGCTGACGCTGCTGTTCCACGAATCTGTGGAGGACGAAAAAAAAGATTCCTGAATTTCGTGATACTTTTCGATCTCGGGGTGTCTTACTATATGAAACGAATTCCCCTGCAAAAACAAACCGTTGTTTGCGGAGCTGCGTACATATTTTTCTTTGTCAGGAGTGATAAAAGTGAATTATGAGGATAAGATTAAACACGTCTTTGACAGCTATGATACCTCTGATCCATTCGAGCTTGCGAGATATTTGAATATCAGGATCACTTATTTTGATTTTGAGAGTACAGTGTACGGCTACTATACTCCGCTGTTGTCGACAAACCACATTATCATCAGCGAGAGCCTCTCGCCGGAAGATCAGGAGAAGGTGTGCGATCACCTAGTGGCCCATCACATTCTTAACACAGGCACTGAATTTTGTCTGGATAAAAGCTGTTACGCCGGATTGGAGAGAGAAACGAAATTCTCCAGGT
Organism: Paenibacillus sp. JCM 18996; assembly: GCF_055392555.1. Lineage (NCBI taxonomy): Bacteria > Bacillati > Bacillota > Bacilli > Caryophanales > Paenibacillaceae > Paenibacillus > Paenibacillus sp. JCM 18996. Next base: position 65,774 of record NZ_AP043884.1, on the reverse strand, counting down.
CTCTATTTCCCCGTAAAAGCAACTCTCTTTTCTGGTTGTAATTGCAGTTCTAACGGAAATCGTCCGGTACATTGGGTTCACTATGCGGTGTTGTCTTTCGTTCCTCCGCTATGCAATAATGGCTTAACCATATGACTTTGGCGTCCAACACAATATGCGCGGCCATCGGCAGCCATAAGCTGCCGGTTGACCAGTACAGCACGCTCAGCAGTAATCCCGACACCGTTTGAGGAAGCAAATTTTTGATGCCTTGGTCATAATGGGCTATACCGAATACGACGCTGCTGATGGCCAAGCTGTACAGCAGATTCAGATGAAGCGTCGAGACCAAATAAAAAGTCATAAAGGCACGGAAGACCACCTCTTCACCGATCCCCACTGAGAAGGCTACCGGCAAGAACAGAAGCTGCTCTCTTCGGGTGGTCGGATAGATGAACGACCGCTTATGATACGCCTGCAAAAATTCTTTTCGGAATGATTTGGAGCGGAGCAATAATAAGGGAGCAAACTCAGTGACCGCCAAATATAGAAGGACCGCTGCAGGATAGATGACAGCCTGGACGCCGCTTAAAGCCGGCCGTTCCAGATAGAGGATTTGTACGGGAGACATTGGCGTAAGCACAAGCAGCACTTGTCCCCACAGAAGAGCAATGACGAACAGGTATTTTCCAAATTTGGGAATTTCACTGTCCGTTTTTTGCATTCTGGGAGTAAGGAGCGGTTTTACAACAAATATAAACAATAGAAGTATGATCAGCACTATGTGTTCATCGGACAAGATCATCACCATCCACTGCGTTATTCGACACTGCATTCAAGGCCTGCAGATGCCGTGTAGCGGTCAAAACATATTAAGACAAAAGCGCGGGTTCTTCAAAAAAAGCTGTTGCTGCGACAGAATTGGATCTGCCGCAGCAACAGCCCAGAAATAATGGATTAATGCCTGCGCCCCGGAATAACTCCAGTTTCCTCATAACCTTCAACGATAATGTCAATTTCCTTCTTCAGCTCGTTCAGCAGCTCCGCTTCCGGCACTTTTCTCACCATCTCTCCATAGCGAAACAGCATTCCCTCGCCTCTCGCTCCGGCTATGCCGATGTCGGCTTCTCTGGCTTCCCCAGGCCCGTTCACCGCGCATCCCAGAACAGAAACTTTAATAGGTACCTTCAGTTTGGAGATATACTCCTCCACTTCATTGGCAATAGAGAACAGGTCGATGTCCAGCCGCCCGCAGGTTGGGCAGGATATGAGCGTTGCGGCATTTGTTATCAGTCCGAACGTCTTCAGCAGTTCTCTGGCTACCCTTACTTCTTCAACCGGATCCGCGCTTAGAGAGATTCTCACCGTGGAACCTAGCCCCATGCTTAGCAGCGCACCGATTCCGGCTGAGCTTTTCACCGTACCGGAGAACAGCGTTCCGGCTTCCGTGATCCCCAAATGGAGCGGATAGCGGAAGGCTTGGGCCGCTTTCGTATAAGCCTCGATAGCCATCGGAACATTGGAGGCTTTCAGAGAAACGATGATATCGCGGAAATCTAATTCCTCCAGGATTCCAATATGGTACAGGGCGCTTTCCACCATTGCATCCGCTGTCGGATAGCCGTATTTCTCCAGCAGATGGTTCTCCAAAGAACCGGCGTTAACTCCGATACGAATCGGAATACCGCGCTCTTTGCAGGCCTTAACAACGGCTTCCACTTTTTCGCGCCGTCCGATATTGCCCGGGTTAATGCGGACCTTGTCCACTCCGTTCTCGATCGCGGCCAGCGCGAGACGGTAATCGAAGTGAATATCCGCCACCAACGGAATCGAGATGCGCCTCTTGATTTCCTTAATGGCTTCCGCAGCCTCTTTATTGTTGACAGTGACTCGCACAATTTGGCAGCCCGCTTCTTCCAGGCGGTGAATCTCGGCCACGGTGGCCTCCACGTCGGCTGTCTTGGTCGTACACATGCTCTGGATAATCACTTCATTGCTTCCGCCGATGGTCAAGTTCCCCACCTTCACCGGAACCGTTTCTGTTCTCTGAAACATGCAAGTCTCTCCCCTGACACCAAACATCCTCCGCTCCTTGGCAGGTCTGGAAACCATGCCGAGGATTGGAGGTGTAAGGGTTGTATTCACTTATTAAGCACTTTCTTCTTTCTTCTTGCCTGACGGTTCTTCTTTAAGGATCAGTGTCGGAGTGACTTTCTCCTTCACCGTTTCTTCAGTGACCGTGCACGAAGTTATGTCGTTTCTGGATGGGACTTCGAACATCACGTCGAGCATTATGCTTTCAATAATGGCCCGTAATCCGCGGGCGCCCGTATTGCGCTTGATCGCCTCTTTGGCGATCGCGTCAAGCGCGCCTTGATTGAATTCCAGAGCTACATTATCCATATCAAGCATCTTCTGGTACTGCTTGACCAAAGCGTTCTTCGGTTCCGTCAGAATGCGGACCAAAGCATCCTCGTCGAGCGGCTCCAAAGTGGAGATAACCGGCAGACGGCCTACAAATTCGGGGATCAATCCGAATTTCAACAGGTCTTCCGGAAGCACCATGGAGAGATACTCGCCAGGTTTCAAATCCACTTTGTTCATATCGGCTCCGAAACCGATGACTTTCTTGCCGATCCGGCGTTTAATAATGGATTCAAGTCCATCAAACGCGCCGCCGCAGATAAAGAGAATGTTTGTCGTATCAATCTGGATAAATTCCTGATGCGGATGCTTTCGGCCGCCTTGCGGAGGTACCGAAGCTACAGTGCCTTCAAGTATTTTGAGCAGCGCCTGCTGTACCCCTTCTCCGGAGACGTCACGTGTAATGGACGGGTTCTCGGATTTGCGGGCCACCTTATCGATTTCATCAATATAGATAATGCCGCGCTCGGCTTTTTCCACATCATAATCAGCAGCCTGAATCAGCTTCAGAAGGATATTCTCTACGTCCTCGCCGACATAGCCTGCCTCCGTCAATGAAGTGGCGTCCGCAATGGCAAAAGGAACATTGAGGATTTTGGCCAGCGTTTGCGCAAGCAAGGTTTTCCCGCTTCCCGTAGGACCCAGCAGCATGATATTGCTCTTCTGCAGCTCGACATCCTCCAGCTTGTTTTGGGAGTTAATCCGCTTGTAGTGGTTGTACACCGCAACGGAGAGAGACTTCTTCGCCTGGTCTTGACCGATTACATACTGATCCAGAATCGTGCGGATTTCCTTCGGTTTCGGAACATCCTTCAGATCCAGCTCTTCATCATGGCCTAACTCTTCTTCGACGATTTCCGTGCACAATTCAATGCACTCGTCACAAATATATACACCCGGTCCGGCTACAAGCTTGCGCACCTGATCCTGGGATTTTCCGCAAAAAGAACACTTCAGCTGGCCCTTTTCATCGTTAAATTTAAACATTGGATCACTCCTCTTTATTTCAAATCGCTGCGAGTGATAACCTCGTCAATCAAGCCGTAGGCTTTGGCTTCCTCAGCGCTCATAAAGTTATCCCGGTCCGTATCCCTATCGATCTTCTCATAAGGCTGTCCGGTTCTCTCAACATAGATGTTATTCAACTTTTCCTTGGTCTTGAGTATCCAATCCGCGTGGATTTTAATATCCGCAGCTTGGCCGCGCACTCCTCCCAAAGGCTGATGAATCATCACTTCGCTGTTCGGCAGCGCGAAACGCTTCCCTTTGGCACCTGCGGTAAGAAGCAGCGAGCCCATACTTGCGGCCATTCCGACGCAGATGGTGGAAACGTCCGGCTTGATGAACTGCATCGTGTCATAGATGCCTAACCCTGCGGTGACGGACCCGCCCGGAGAGTTGATGTACAAGTGGATATCCTTCTCGGGATCCTGCGCCGCCAGGAACAGCAGTTGGGCAATGACCAGGTTGGCAACGTCGTCATCTATAGCACTACCGATAAAGATAATGCGATCTTTCAGTAAACGCGAGTAGATATCGTAGGAACGCTCCCCACGGTTTTCCTGCTCGACCACCATAGGTATAAGACTCATTGTTACAACCCCTTCTTTAATGTAAAGAATATGGCTTCCTCCGCAAAAGAATACCATGCGAATCGCAAAGTGCTTATTATTGATTTTACCACGTTTGAAAGGTAAAGTCATTTTTTCGCACAAGCACTTTCCATTTTTTAGGGTAAAACAAAGGCACGCAGTCCAGCACGTGCCCTTTTCTATCTTATGTTAGCTTCTTGTGATGGTTGTTATTTCGCGTTCTCGACCAGGAAGTCTACTGTTTTCTTAACCTTAAAGTCGTTTTTCAAAACGTCCAGGTTTCCGTTTGCGGCGAATATGCCGCGAAGTTCTTCGACGGAACGCTCTGTATTCTGTGTCATTTTCTCAAGCTCTGCATCCAGCTCTTCTTCGGAAAGCTCGATGTTTTCTTTCTCCGCGATGGTCTCAAGAACAAGATTGTTGCGCACACGCTTGGAAGCGTCGCCTCTCATCTGTTCTCTCAGAGCGGCTTCATCCTGGCCGGAGAACTGATAATACAACTCTACGTTCAGTCCTTGGGCCTGCAGCCGGTTGCCGAACTCCTGGACCATCTGGTCGATTTCGCTTTCGATCATTATGTCCGGAATTTCCACTTGTGCGTTCTCGGATACTTTCTCCACTACGGCATTTTCAAATTCTCTAAGGGCTTCCGCCTGCTTGCTTTCCTGGAGCTTCTTCTCAATATCTTTCTTGTACTCGTCCAAAGTTTCAAATTCGCTGACATCCAGTGCAAACTCGTCGTCCAATGCAGGAAGGTTTTTGCGCTTGATTTCATGAAGCTTCACTTTGAATATGGCGGCCTTGCCTTTCAGGTCCTCGGAGTGATAGTTCTCAGGGAAGGTGACTTCAACGTCCTTCTGATCCCCGGTCTCCATACCTACGACTTGCTCTTCGAAGCCTGGAATGAAGTTGCCGGACCCAAGCTCAAGAGAATATCTTTCAGCTTGTCCGCCTTCAAAAGCCTCGCCGTCCACAAAGCCTTCGAAATCGATAATGACTACGTCGCCGTCAGCCGCCGCGCCTTCTTCAACGACAACAAGCTCAGCGTGACGCTCCTGCATGCGCTTTAGTTCAGCTTCCACGTCTTCTGCGGTTACAGCAGCTTCTTTCTTCTCGACTTCCACGCCTTTGTATTCGCCTAAAGTGACTTCGGGCTTGACCATGACCTTCGCTTTGAATTTCAGCGGCTGTCCTTTGGCGAATTGCTCGATGTCCACTTCCGGACGATCCACAGGCTCGATCCCCGTTTCCTTTACGGCTTCGACATAAGCTTCAGGAAGAATGATATCCAGTGCGTCCTGATAAAGGCTTTCGACACCGAACTTCGCTTCGAATATCGGGCGTGGCACTTTTCCTTTACGGAAACCAGGCACGTTCAGCTTGGTCGCAACTTTCTTGAAAGCTTTGTCCAATGCTTGTGCGACTTGCTGCTCGTCCACTTCAATATCTAGAACCCCGAGGTTCTTCTCTATTTTTTCCCAGCTTGCTTTCATTTTATGCTTTCCCCTCCAGAAATTGTCCAAAACTTTCGAAGTTTTGTAACGTTTCACGTGCTCAGCTATACGGGTCGATACCCACCCTTGGGCAATTATAACCATTATATTATAACCAGACGACCGTCGCTTTTCAAGGCATGTTTTTGTTACGAATTCAGATTGTAGGCATGACAGTTTTCAGAAAATGTTTCATTGTGCGCGAGGCTTGCTCCCAATGGAACGACAATTCGGCCGTGATGCCGTACATTTGCTGTATTTCCTCAGGTTCGGCGGGCTGCTGCATCACTTCGAGCAATGCCAGATGAAGCGCCCCAGCCCAGGCGTCGGTGGCGTCTGTGGGCTGTTTTAGAATCTGATAATAAACCGTGGTCCCATAAATATAAGCCAGAAATTCATTCCACACCTGCCCGGCAAAATAACCCAGCGTGGGATTGTTGATTTCGCTGATTTCCTGGACGCGAGCCATGATTTCCGTAATCTGGGACGGGAATTCATCGAAGTGTGCCGGCACGTCCTGCAGGTCGATCGTCACTTGTCCGCCCGGTTTGGGAATTTGCAGCACCTCCGCCGCTCCTCTTGCTTTTAGCGTCTGGAGCACCTTGAATTGTAATAAGGGATGACGCGGCTGGGTCTGCACCCATTGTTCGAGGGACGCGTTTATAGAAGGATGCTTGACGTAAATCAGTTGTTCTAGGGCGAGCATCTGTTTTTCCGGCGAAGTCGGATCGCGAAGCATGGAAAGGAGTTTTTCGGCATACTTGTCGTCCTCTCCTTCTTTCTCATGCACAATTCCCCGGAACAAGTCGGCTTCGGACCAGTCTTCCTCCTCTTCTCCCGCCACAAAATGGCTTTCGGGAAACATGGTCTGCAGCCAATTGAGCAAAGCCTGCCATTCCTGCCCGGTCTCCACGTCCCCTCCGCTGCACTGAAGCAAAAAGTGAAGAAGCTTGATCGCTTCGAGGTATCTCTCCGTCTCCAGCATCCGGGTCAGTTCCACTTGGTAATATTCTATAGTTCTTGGGAGAAGTATGATCTTCTCTTCTGTGCGGCGCGATATAGGGATCACCTTCTTCCAGTAGAGGAGTCATTGCCCGCGAATGTTCTCCTGAGGTTCGTAACTGCAAGTGTACTTCATTGGGGAAAGGAAATCAAAACTATGGGCACAGCAAGTGAAAAAATGTCGGTAAAGGAGGACGAAGCCGCAGGATATGGATTGAAATATGTGGAGATAGAAGATTGGTGAAAAGAACAATCCGCATACGGGAATAGTACAGTCCGCGTATACGGCGGGTGTCTGACCAAATTTTCATAAAATTCGGTCTTTACTTTACCAGTTGCTTTTATGATTTCCCTGTGATAATATAACTCATGTTTCACTGCAAAAAATTGTGTCCCAGTAGCTCAGCTGGATAGAGCACTCGCCTTCTAAGCGAGTTGTCGGGGGTTCGAATCCCTCCTGGGACGTAAATGAGAAACGCAGGCCGTTTAGGTCTGCGTTTTTTGCGTTCCGGGAGCTGATGAGAACCCTCGACGACGGGGGACGTCGCAGCTCACCGGGCGGGCCGTTCATGCCTCGACCAAGCGGAGTCGCCAGCTCCATCGGACCCCTTGTCCGATGGCGACGCGTATCCCTCCGCAAACAAATTTCACCCTATAGATTGTATTTTCTACAATAGAATGAGTGGAAACTGGCACTGTCATTGGGCAGTACTGCAAAAAATACAACAATTTTGCCGAATGCGCGCTAAATCTTATTGGATTATCGAGTTCTATTTTTGCCTGAAAACAACGCCTCACTGCAAAAAACGATTCAATCGGACAGACATTAACTTATTCCGCAGCGCATAGTTTGGTATCATCATGTTTTGCCTGATTGAAAAGCAAGCCTGTAGAGGAGAAAAACTTCAGGAGAGGGATGAAGTCTATGTGTGGAATCACTGGATGGATCGACTGGCGTAAAGATTTGACTCAACATACATCCATTCTCGAAACGATGACGGAAACACTAACGGACCGCGGCCCAGACGCTTCCGGCACATGGATCACACAGCACTGCTCGCTCGGACACCGGAGGCTCAGCGTCATGGACCCGGAGAACGGCGCCCAGCCGATGACACGCAAATACGGTGATAACACTTTTTCACTTGTATATAACGGAGAGCTCTATAATGCGCCAGAACTGCGAAAAGAACTGGAGCAGCGGGGCCATATGTTCCGAACAAATTGCGATACAGAAGTGCTGCTGCTGGCTTTTATTGAATGGGGACGGTCGTGCGTTGACCGGTTTAACGGCATTTTTGCCTTTGCGCTGTGGGACGAGGAAGCGCAAACGCTGTTCATGGCCAGGGACCGGCTTGGCGTTAAACCGCTCTTTTACTCCATCAGCGACGGGATGCTACTGTTCGGTTCCGAGCCTAAATGCATCCTGCAGCATCCGAACTTCAAAGCGCAGATCGGCGCCGAAGGACTGGCGGAGATTTTCGCCGTGGGACCCGCGAGGACGCCCGGCCACGGCGTTTACCGCAATATGCACGAGCTTAAACCGGGCCACTGCATGGTGTATTCCAGAAACGGATTAAGCATTAGAGCTTATTGGAAGCTGGAAAGCCACGCACACCCTGATAACCTCGAAGATACAGCACAGCGAATCAGGGAGCTTCTGGTCGACACGGTCGAGCGCCAGCTGGCTTCGGATGTCCCCGTGTGCACTCTGCTTTCGGGAGGCCTCGATTCCAGCGCCTTGACGACCATTGCCTCCAACTACTATAAAGCCGCCAATCAGGGCACGCTCCATTCGTTTTCAATCGATTACGTGGATAATGACAAGCATTTTAAAGTGAGCGCCTTCCAGCCCAACGCCGATGCGCCCTGGATCAAAAGGATGACCGAGTACTTGGGCACGCAGCACCATTATATCGAATTCGACACTCCCGAGCTGGTAGAGGCGCTACGCGCTGCGGTATATGCAAGGGATTTGCCGGGCATGGCCGACGTCGACGCCTCCTTGTACCTGTTCTGCCGGGAGATCAAGAAGAATGCCACCGTAGCGATTTCCGGAGAGGCGGCGGACGAAATTTTTGGCGGATACCCGTGGTTCCACCGGGAAGAATCACTTAATGCGGATACTTTCCCTTGGTCGCTCGCAACGAGAGACAGGGTCAGTTTATTGTCCGACCATCTGCTGGACTGGATAAAACCCGAAGCCTATGTCAAAGAGAGATACGCTCAAGCTCTCCAAGAGGTGCCTCGCCTTGCAGGAGAGAACGTACAACAGAACCGGATGCGCGAAATTTCGTATTTGAACATTACCCGATTTATGCCGACGCTGCTGGACCGCAAGGATCGGATGAGCATGGCCGTGGGTCTGGAGGTTCGCGTGCCGTTCTGCGACCATCGTCTGGTTGAATACGTGTGGAATATCCCATGGGAAATGAAAACCGCCGGGGACCGTGAAAAAGGAATCCTCCGCCGGGCGCTGAGAGGCATTCTGCCGGAGGATGTGCTGACAAGAAAGAAGAGCCCTTACCCCAAAACCCACAATCCGGATTACTTAACCGCTGTAAAAGAGTGGATGCTGACTATTCTGAACGATTCGTCTTCGCCTTTGCTGCAGTTTATCAATGTAGCTAAAATCCGCAAACTGGCCGAAGGCGACGCCACTCAATTCAATCTTCCCTGGTTCGGGCAGCTGATGACGGGACCCCAGATGTTCGCGTATTTAATTCAGGTCGACCTGTGGCTGCGGAAGTACAAAGTCTCCATACGATAAAAAAATGACGGGCGGATGCTCGTCATTTTTGGCGTTTCGGACTATGTTCCCAGTTTGGTGTCAACCTATGTGCTTGGTTCGGCGTCTCGGACTATCCTAGTGTGGCGTCTGGCAATATGTACTGGTTTTGCGTCTCGGACTATCCTGGCTTTACGCATTGCCGCAAGTTTTGGCGTTCCGGGGTTAGTTCAATTTTGGCGTCTCTAGTTTATGCCCCGGTTCTTGCATCTGCGCGCATATGCTCATTCCGGCTCCCCGCCAAACAGCGGCAAAAACTGCTGCAGCGCCAAAGCCCTGTGGCTGATCCGGTTTTTGGTCTCGACAGGCAGCTCGGCCATCGTTTTGCGGAAGTGCGGCAGGTAAAAATAAGGGTCGTAGCCGAAGCCCTGGTCTCCCCGCGGTTCCCGGATAATGTAACCTTCACAGACGCCCTCCGCCTCCACGACGCGGTTCTGCACCGGATCGATGTAAGCCAAAGCGCAGACGAAGCGGGCTCTGCTCAACATTTGCGGCGGTTCCTGCGGAGCTTCCTCCACCGTGAAAGGCGCCAGCGCCAGCTCCGCTTCCGCAATATCCGCCAGAGGATTAAGTCCAGCCAGTTCGGAGATGAGCTTCGAGTTGTTCTCTTCATCCGTGGCTTGAAGTCCGGCAAAACGGGCGGAATAAATACCGGGCCTGCCGTCCAGCGCATCCACCATCAGTCCGGAGTCGTCGGCAAGCACCGGGACATGCAGATAATTGGCGATAGTCCTCGCTTTAATCAGCGCATTCTCGGCGAATGTGGCTCCGTTCTCAACGATCGCGGGCAGCTCGTCATAATCGGCCAGGCTGCTGATCTCAATACCCAAAGGCTCGAACCAGGCGGCGAATTCTTTCGCTTTCCCCTTATTCTGTGTCGCAATTATCACGCTTTTATTCTGTGCCTGCATGGATCCGCTCTCCTCCAATCAACTTGGCGGCCTCTCCCAGCACTTTGCGCTGCTCTTCGATCATCAATTGAATCCCGCTGTCCGCCAAAGCGAGCAGCTCGTCAAGCTCTTTTCTTGAAAACGGGGCTTCTTCCCCCGTGCCCTGAATTTCGACGAATTTCCCCTCGCCCGTCATGACCACATTCATATCAACCTTTGCCTGGGAATCTTCGTCGTAGTTCAGATCCAGACGCGGTTCGCTGCCGATAATCCCTACGCTGACCGAGGCCAGGAAATCGCGCACTGGAAATTTCGGCAGTTTTTTATCCGCGGCTACCTTTCGCAAAGCGAACACCATGGCGACAAAAGCGCCGGTGATCGATGTCGTTCTAGTGCCCCCATCCGCCTGGATCACATCGCAATCCAGTGTCAGCGTGCGCTCGCCCAGTGCTTCAAGATCGACAACCGAGCGAAGCGCGCGTCCGATCAAACGCTGAATCTCCATCGTGCGGCCGCCCAGCTTTCCTTTGTTAGCCTCCCTTTGATTGCGCACCTGGGTTGCTCTTGGCAACATTGAGTATTCAGCCGTGACCCAGCCTTTCCCTTGGCCTTTCATAAAAGGAGGCACCCGCTCCTCCACAGTCGCCGTGCAAATGACCTTCGTATCTCCGACCTCGATCAGGAGCGAGCCTTCCGCATGCTTGATATAATGGGGAGTAATCTTAATAGTCCGCGTTTGATCTGCCTGTCTTCCACCGATTCTCATGTACGTGCTTCCTCCTAGAAAAGATATCGCCGCAGGGCTTACCCCTTATTGTGTACCAATGTTTTCCCGATATCCGAAACTCTTAATCATTTTAACAAAGCGGCAGAAGAAAAGCATCCCGAACGTCGTAAAAAGGGTGAAATTCAAGGCAATCCAATAAAACTGCCGGGGAGCTGCTGCATTCGCATATGGGCCTCCAGCCGCTGTTGACATTCAGTTCCTTGATCGGATTTCACATCTTGATTTCATTTAAATGCACAGGCTTCATCACAGGTTTGCTGTAATTCTGGTTGTCGGTGGAAGCGATTTTGGCGTCTCCGTTCACTTCAATCTGGACTTTAGGCACTCCGGTGTTCTCGGTCAAAGAAAGAACCACGGCCTGCAGCGCTTCGGCAGGAGCCTTTTTATCCATACCCAGCACTTTATCCGAGAAATTCACTGTCACCAAATCATTGGTTTTGTTCACCTGGAGAACTTCCGTCGAAGGGGCGAATACGGGAGTCAAGCCTTTGCTTTGGTCCGGCCCCTTGATCAGCTCCTGAACCGCCGCTTGGGCAACATCGTCCGTCCGTTTCACCAGCCGGGTCACAGGCACATAATATTTGTATTGATCCGGGCCCTGGGCCAAAAAGTACAAGGTCACCGGAGTAGCCCTGCCGTATTCCACATTGTCGGGCTTCTCGATGTTGATTCCCATCGCTCTGGACAGCGAACCGTCAATCGGAGTGCCCGCCATCGGCATTTCCTTCAGGTCTTTGCCTTCCACACGAATTTTGACCTGCTCGATAGAAGGAAAGCTGGTCAGCGTCCAGGTGACGGCTTCCATGATTTTGCGTTCGTCCTGAACGTTGTACTCATTGAATGCCTTGCTGAAGTCTACGGTCGCCAGCTTGTTCCTGACATCGATCCCTTTCACTTGAGTGCCTTTCGGCAGCAGACCGATAAAGCCTTTGGGCAGCAGCTTCTGGCCGGGACCGTCCTCCACCATATACTGGAGAGCCGCTTTGGCTATCTCCACTTTGTCGGGCAGGCCCATGGAAATCGGCGAAACGAGTCCATTGGCGTCCTTAAAATACAATGTGGCCGAAGCCGGGCTCACCGATTTTTGCTGAGGCAGCGCGGCCATAGTCTCCGCCGAGGCCGGCGGCGGATCGATCGGTTGGGACTGGCGCTTTGACCCGAGCGAGCAGCCCGAAGTCAGCAGAACAACGACACTTCCTGCGGCAAGCCAACGGGTCCAATAGTAACGATTCATCGTTCTTCCTCCTGAATAAGTCGATTTATTGTTACTATGTATACGAACCGTGGCCTGTTTTATAACTGTTTTTGTCCGAAAAAAGGGGCAAGCTAATGAAAATATCCTTTTTGGGGAAAATTTAGGGGGCATATTAGGAGGGGTGAGAGAATGAAATACAATTTGGACAGCGACAAAGTGAAACAGGCCTCGGACGAATGGCTGCAAAAAAGGGGCGTGAAGGTGTCGGATATTTCTGAGCTCGTCTATTTTTTGCAGAAGGATTATCTGCAGGATTTGACAATTGAATTTTGTGAGATTAATGTACGCAAAGTGATGGAAAAAAGGGAGGTCCAGAACGCCATCCTGACTGGCATCCAGCTTGATATCCTGTCGGAACAGGGAAATCTGATCGCCCCGCTGCAGGATATGATCGAGAATGACGAGCCGCTTTACGGCTGCGATGAGATCTTGGCACTGTCCATCGTGAATGTGTTCGGGAGCATAGGTTTAACCAATTTCGGCTATATCGATAAAATGAAGCCGGGCATTCTGGAGGTGCTGAACGACAAGACGGGCAAGCAAAAAAATACCTTCCTCGACGACATCGTGGGAGCGATAGCGGCGTCCGCCAGTTCGAGAATCGCCCACCTCAGGCAGTCGGAGATGGAGCAGGCACAAACCGTGGGCCAGGTATAGCTTTAATATTAAAAAAGGGAAAGGAAAGGCACGGGCTTACGTCCGAATGCTGGCTCACGGTGTGTCTTCCTGCCCTCTCAGTCTATATAGAACGATAAACAAATACGCCGTTATCTTCTTTCCGCTCGGCGCGTCCTTCCGCATCCAAGTAGACGACATGAGCAAGCGTCTCGGCCATGGCAAAACGGAGCTGGTGCAGTGACAGCCTGTCGCCGAATAAAGCCTGACACAGCTGATAGCAGGTCATCGGCTGTTGCAGTTGTTCTTCCATAAGCTGCAGCCGCTGTTCATGGTGGCCGACCAGCTCCAGCGCCCGTTCGCGAAAAGCTGTAAACGGCTCGCGGTGGCCGGGATACGCTTGAACGACTTCATATTCGGCAATCCGCTGGAGATGGTCCAGATAAGATTGCAGAGGATTCGCGTCCATCCCGGGAATATAGCTGACATTAGGCGAAATCCGGGGCAGCACGTGGTCTCCGCAGAACATCACTTTGGCTTCAAAATTATATAAACACAGATGGCCGTCCGCATGGCCGGGAGTGTGGATCGTTTCGTACTCCCGGTCTCCCATCCGGATTTTATCCCCGGGATTCAGCAAAGTGACCTGCGGCTGCGGAGATACCTGATCAAGGAAGCTTTCCATATGCTCGTAAATATTTTCGCATTTGCCGGAATCCATCCCGTGCTGCCGAAACAGCTCGGTCATCTCTTCGCTCATGGTCCGCTCCGGGCCCCACAAAAGCCGGGCCTGGACCAATCCTTGAGTGGACAAATAAACCGGCGCGGACGTCTGTTCCTGGAACCAGCCGGCGAGCCCGTAATGATCCGGATGGTGATGCGTCAGGATGATCCTGTCGATGTCGCCATAACCGATCCCGCACTGCTCGAGCGCCGATTGCCAGGCGGCCTCGGATTCGGCAGTGCGGATTCCGGGATCCACCAAAGTGTAACGGCCGCTGCCCCGGATCAAATAGGAGTTGACCCATCTAAGCGGAAACGGCAGCGGAACCTTGACGCGCAGGATGCCTCCATCGTGCTGCGAAAACTCGCTCATTCCGTGTCCCCCTTTCTGTCGCAATGTTACGTATAGTTTCATTGTATCGCTGGTCCTATGAGAGAAGCAATTTATTTGCTGGAACATTTTCGCGCAGGCTTGTAAAAACACTGGTGAACGGGCAGGTATGTTACAATGAGAAAAAACAGAACAGGTGATGCATGTGCAGTTACATGTAGAGCACACAGAGCCCAAAAGACTTCTGAACCCTGCAGGAGGGTATTTGACCGGGTACACTCACACATTGAATCCTTACGCCGGCTGTTCGTTCGCTTGTTCTTATTGCTATGTACGGCGGATGCCTGTCGCTCTATTTCAGCCTGAGCCTTGGGGAAGCTGGATTAAAGTAAAAGAGGGCGCAGCCGGACTGCTTCGTAAAGAACTGGCGAAAGCGAAGCGCAAAGGGCCCGTTACCGTTTTTATGTCCTCGAGCACCGATCCTTACCAGCCGATTGAACATGAGCTGCGGATCACCCGGTCGCTTCTTTCCGTAATGACGGAGGAGAAGCCGGATTTTTTACTGGTCCAGACACGAAGCCCGTTGATTATGAGGGACCTGGATTTGCTGTCCGCCCTGCGGGGCCGGGTTCGGGTAAGCATGACCATTGAGACGGATCTGGAGGCGGTGAGAAAAGCTTTTACTCCTTCCGCTCCCCCGCTTGCGGCAAGGTTCAAAGCATTAAAAGCGATTTATGAAGCGGGAATCCCGGCGCAAGCGGCGGTTTCTCCCCTGCTGCCCTGCTCGGAGGAATTTCCTGAAAAGCTGGCTGCCAGCGTGGGACGGATTGTGCTGGACGATTTTTTCATGGGGGACGGCAGCAGCGGCAAACGTACGGAAAAGCTTGGAATGCGGCAGCGTTTCGAGCAGCTTGGACTGGGGGAATGGTATAATCCCGATGCATACCTGCGCGTCCTTAATCGGCTGCAAAAGTTCTATGGAGACGATCGGCTGTTCGTCAGCCAGGCGGGATTTCTGCCGTAGAACGGAGGTGCCCAAACCGAACGACTGCAGATGGATTGCGGGCTGGAAAATCTCCTAAAGTATTATGGCTCAGGGCATCAGCCCATGGGGTTACACCTTAAGCCGCCTCATTCTCTCCAGAATCAGGCGGTCGAACCGTACCCTCCCAAACACAATGAGTGTCCGGTTCTAGTCAAACCAAACGGTTTTATCCTCAACAGCAGCTCTTTTGCGCATCGGCACCTTGATATCCGGGTATCCCACATAAATGAAACCGGCCATGGCTTCCCTGTCAGACAAGCCGAAAATCTGCTTCACAAAGGGATGGTAAGCGGCGTCCCCCGTCCTCCATACCGCTCCAAGTCCCAGTGCGTGCGCCGTGAGCAGCATGTTCTGGATCGCCGCGTGCACTGCGGCATATTCCTCAACCTCCACCGCATGCTTATTGTCCGGCGGAGAGACCGCGACGCCGATTACAACCGGCGATCGTTCCGCTTTTAACGACGCCTTATCCATGGCTTCTTGTCTTTGTTCCGCGGTTACATCCCCCAAACCCTCTGCAGCCAGATTAGCCCACACCTGGCCCAGCTTTTTCCTTCCCTCGCCAGTCATCACAAAAAATTTCCACGGCTGGGTTAAATAGTGATTCGGCGCCCAGGTGCCGGCCTCCAGGATACGATGGATCAAAACGGGCTCAACCGGGTCCGGCTTTACTTTGCCGATGCTTCTTCTTGTCCTTATCGCTTCATGGATGTCCATTTCCACCAACTCCCCCCCATACGCTATAGCTTTGTTAAACGGACTGTGAACCGTTTTTCTTTATTACTATTGTAACGAAAAAGGCCCGCGGAGCAAAATCAGCTCTGGTGCCGCTTGCGGTACTGCAGGGGGGATTCCCCCGCCAGCTGCTTGAACACGCGCCCGAAATGCGCCACATTGTCAAAGCCCGACTCCTCAGCCACTTCGATGATCTTCCATCTTGTTTCCCTCAGAAGCCTTCTTGCTTCCTTGATCCTCACCGCCTGCAAATATTCCACAAAGGAGAAACCCGTCACCTGTTTGAAAATACGGCTAAGATAAAACGTGCTGAGATAAAATTCATTCGAAATCCTCGTCAAAGTGAGAGGCTGCTTATAATTTGCGTTGATGTACTCCACCAATTCGTCGATTTTGCGGTGAAGCGGACTGCTCAGCTCCGCCGGCGAAAAACAGCTGTCATCCGCCGCCTGCTCCCTTCGCGCACGGAACAAGAGCAGCTGCCAAAGTAAAGAGCGGGTCGCGATTTCCCACCCTGCCGGCTGCTTTGTATACTCCGTCAGGGCCCGTGACAACAGCTCCTCCACATAACCCTGTTCCTTCACGTTCAGACGCACCGCTTTCCCCTCCATCCGGAAAGACTGTGTCAGCACTTGTCTTTCTTCGGGGGAGAGAGTTCCGAGCAGCCAGTTCTCTTCCACATTGACTAGAATCCTTTCATGGTCCGCTCTCCCCGTGTCCGCAGTCCTGTGCAGGTCAAACCGGTTGATGAAGACAAGATCCCCTTTGCTCAGCCGGTACGTCCGGTCATTTATGAAATAGTCCCGCTCGCCCTCGAGCAAATAATAGATCTCATAAAATTCGTGGACATGGTCCGATTCCATATTGAACAGATGAGTCCGCTTTAATTTTTCGATAAAAAAGGGGGATTTCATCCGAATTTCCTCCCAATCCGCTATATCTGTCTCTACTTCAGTTTACAACAAAATAAGCAAAGAAACACATTTTTCAGCAATAAATGAATAGAATTTTTGCGGTCAGACGGGTATGCTGGTTGCGGATACATTTTTGAAGGGAGATCGAGACCCAATGGCCAAAACCAGATACGCGCTCATAGGAACCGGCGGAAGAGCCGCATTCTTCTACAACGCTTTAGTCCGTGATTACAGGGAGACGTCCGAGCTGGTCGCTTTTTGCGATGTGAACCGGACGCGGATGAATTTTGCCAACAAACAAATATACGAAAAATTCCAGCATGAGCCCGTTCCCGCCTATAAAGCGGACCAATTCAAGCAGATGATCGAGGAACAGCGCCCGGATACGATCATTGTAACCACAATCGACCGCACGCACCATACGTATATTATCCGCGCTATGGAGATGGGCTGTGACGTCATTTCAGAGAAGCCGATGACCGTCGACGAGAGCAAATGCCAGGAGATCCTCGACGCCATAAACCGCACGGGCCGCAAGCTAAGGGTCACCTTTAACTATCGCTACGCTCCGCATAACACGAAGATCAGGGAGCTCATCATGAACGATACGATCGGCAAGGTCACCTCCGTCCATTTCGAATGGATGCTGAACAACAAGCACGGCGCGGACTATTTCAGACGCTGGCACCGTGACAAGCGCAACAGCGGAGGCCTTCTTGTACATAAATCCACTCATCACTTCGATCTGGTCAACTTCTGGCTGGGCGCGAGGCCCCGTACGGTTTATGCAATGGGAGACCTCATGTTCTACGGAAGGGAAAATGCCGAGAAGCGCGGAGTCACCGAGTTTTACCAAAGAGCCCACGGCAGCGAAGCGGCCGCCAAGGACCCTTTTGCCCTCCATATGAAGGATAATGAGAATTTGAAAGCGATGTACCTAGACGCGGAGCATGAAGACGGGTATCAGCGCGACCAGAGCGTATTCGGCGACGGCATCTCGATCGAGGATACAATGGGCGTAATGGTCCGCTATGACAGCCAGGCTATCCTCACTTATTCCTTGAACGCTTATCTTCCTGTCGAAGGCTATAATATCTCTTTCAACGGGACAAAAGGACGCATGGAGGTGAGAGTCGTCGAAGCTTCCTATGTCAATTCCGGAGGCGCGCAGGAGATGGAAGGGGCGATCAAAGGAAAAAGCATCCGGATCTTCCCGATGTTCGAGGCTCCTTACAATGTCGAAGTGGAAGAGCAGCAGGGCGGGCATGGCGGCGGAGACCCTGTTCTACTGAACGATATTTTCGGCGTGCCAGAGGAGGATCCTTTCAAGAGAGCGGCTTCTCACGTGGACGGCGCCATGTCGATCCTGACGGGAATCGCAGGCAACATTTCCATCAGAACCGGACTGCCGGTTCAGGTGGACAAACTGGTCAAGTTCCATTAGTCTGATATTTGCAAAAGGAAGGGAGCCGGTTGTTGAAAGGCCCTTCCTTTTTTTATGGCTTCACGCCAGCAAAAGCTTGATTCCGCCCAACACCAGCCCGATGAGGAAGCCGCATAACGCCCCGTTCACCCGGATCCACTGGAGGTCTTTGCCTACTTTATCCTCAATCATTTCCGTAAGAGTCTCGTTATCGAGCTTGTCCAGATTTTCTTTGATCAGCTTGCCGATTCTGGAGTGGTTCTCTTCCACGAGCTGAATCAGCTTGCCGTTGATCCAGGTTTGCAGCTTGCCATACATGTCCGCATCGTTTCTGATCCGCCCCAGCGCGCCTTCCAGAAAAGGCAGCAGCATGCCCTCCGCAAAAGAGCCGTTCCCGACATAGTCCAGCAGCTTTTGCCGATATTGAGTAAGGATATCCGTGAGCCGGGAGGAAAAATCCAATTCCTCAAGTTCTCTGGTCTTCCAGCTTTCCACCGCTTCAAGCAGCTTCTCGTTCGTGCTGATGCCTGAGAGCTCATCCCTGATCACGCCCAGCAGGTTGAGCCGGGTCGGATTGTCGGCATGGCTTAACTCCACCAGATTGGTCAGGATGAAGTTCTGCGCGATATCCCCGAGCTTCTCCTCCGTCATGAAGCCGATGAAAGCATTGATTGCAAAAGACATCAGGCCGCCCGCCTCCAGCTTTTTCAGCGCTTCCATCGCCATTTCGCCGATTTTGTCCCTTGTTTCCGGCCTTGCCGCATATTCCGCAGCTTTCACAAGCACGACGTTGAATGCCTTTTCCTCCAAACCGCGCGCCTGCGCCTGTTCAACGAGAAACTGCAGGACGGCGGAAGTATTTAACGAGCGTATGTAGGTTTTGGCTTCCTTTTGCAAAAGTGCAGCCGTTTGTTCAAGCGGGATCTGCAGAATCAGCTCTCTTGCGAGCAGCTGCAGCCCCTGCCTGACCGAATCGGAATGAAGCTCCTTGGCGCTCATATCCATTACGTAATCTGTGACGTTCAGCTCTCCGATTTTTTGCACGATCATCTCTTTGCTCAGCAGGTCGTTTTCCACCGTCGAAATCAACGCTTTGGATACCCTCTCCCTGTTCTTGGGAAGAAGCGCCGTGTGCGGAATTGGCAGCCCCAGAGGATGCCGGAAAAGCGCGGTAACCGCAAACCAATCCGCCAACCCTCCTACCACTCCCGCCTCAAATCCCGCCTGCAGCAGAGCCCCCGTATATGTGCCGGTAACCGGAAGTGTCGCGATAAATCCCGTTGCCATCGCCGCCAAGGATAGATTGCCTAATTGCTTGTTTCTTTTGTCCATTTTGAATGACCCTCTCGCTATATGTTTTCAATTATTAGAGCCGCAGGATGGATTCTACTATTTTACCTTATTAAACACCATTCTACACAGTTTATCGTTTTCGCGCTCCTTCCTATCTCTTTACCCAGAAACCTTCGAAGATTACTCCCGCTGCCGTGGGGAGGCTGGAATCAAACCACAAAGCGATGCACGAGCTTCGAGGATTATGCCTGTTTCTTTGCGGGGAACCCCGTGTAAAGCCGTTTCATCTGCGGCGCCGAAGGGTATTGGGTAAAAGAATCGATAATACAAGGAGGAAGCGGCATGATGGACAAAAAAGCTCCACTGGTTTTGTGCTTGGCATTCGGCCTGGCTCTCGGCGGCTGTGGAAATGCGAATAAGCATTCGACGGCCGGCGAACAGAACACGGGGAATCCAAGCAACAGCTCCCAGAGCGGCGCAAGCCAGGGAGGAGCGGGAGCCTCGAACGGGGCACAAACCCAAGGCTCTGCGCAAGGCGGCATAGGCTCCCAGAGCGGCGCACAAGGCTCTGCGCAAGGAACGGGGCCGTCGAACGCGCCACAGAGCTCCACTCAAGGAGCCGCCTCGGTCACCGTCGATATGCTTAATACGCAGATGAACAAGGCAGGAACCGCCGAGCTCAAATCCCAGGGCGACACTGTCAGCATTACTCTGAATGTAAGCGGCTTGACTCCAGGACAGCACGGGATCCATATTCATGAAGCCGGAGCATGCCAAGGCCCGGATTTCAAGTCCGCCGGAGGCCATTTGAACCCTGATTCGAAGAAGCACGGCATGGATAACCCGGAGGGGATGCACGCCGGCGACTTGCCTAACGTGGAAGCGGACAAGGACGGCAATGTAAAAACAACGATCACATCCAAATCCGTTACGCTTGGTCCCGGCAAAAACATCTCCCTCCTCGACGGGGCAGGCCGAGCCCTGGTTATACATGCCAAGCCGGACGACGGCAAGACCGATCCCTCCGGAAATTCCGGCGACCGTGTCGTCTGCGGAGTGATCAAGAACAACTAAAGCTACACCGCTGCATGGCACAGCAGGATGTTTTGTGTTATAATGCAGGCATGCCGAAAAAAGTGGTGACCTCAATGTGTATAAACTTGCCGTTATATGGAATTTTATATAGAAGAACCACGCGAAAACTCTTGACCGAATGGTCAAGGGTTTTTGTTTCCTTTAGGCAATAAACATGGTGAGGGGAAGAAAAAATGAGTCTGGAAAAAAGCAGGTCCGCGGCTGCTGCAGCCATCAGTTTGATAAGCAATGTGCTGCTGACGGGGATCAAAATTGTCGCAGGGATTTCATTCAACAGCGGAGTGCTGATCGCCGACGGCATCCATAACGCGGGAGATGTTATCGCCTCGGCCACCACGTACGGGGCCATGAAAATATCCAACCAGCCGGCCGACGACGATCATCCTTACGGACATGGAAAAGCCGAAGTCGTGGGAGCCGGAATCGTCGCCTTCATCCTTAGCCTGGCTGCCTTATTCATCGGATACAGCTCAATCCAAGCCTTGTTTCAGCCGGCCCATCAGGCCCATTTGCTCGCACTTATCGCCGCGTTTATCTCTTTGGTTTGGAAGCAGTGGCTGTACATTTACACGCTGAGAATCGGCCGTGAAGCCGCCAGTAAAGGCCTGATCGCCACCGCGTACGACCACTTGGCGGATGTGTACGCTTCCCTTGCCGCCGTGGTAGGGATCGGTCTTTCACTCACCGGCGAAAGATTCGGTATTCCGCTGCTCTCTTATGGCGATCCTCTGGCGGGCATAGTTGTCTCTGTGCTGGTGATGAAACTCGCATATGAGATCGGCCGCGACTCCGTTGATATTTTGATGGAGAAGAATGTCGACCAGGAAAAGATCAATGCATTCGCCGAGCTGATCCTGAAAGTACCTCACGTAAAAAGGCTGGACCGTCTGCGCGCGAGAGAACACGGCCAATATATACTCGTAGATGTCAGAGTCAGCGTCCCCGCTTCCTTGAGCATTCAGGAGGGGCATGACATTTCCCGACAGATCAAAAGCTCCATCATGAATCTGCATACCAATGTGGATGAAGTGCTGATTCATCTCAACCCCTGGTATGAGGAAGAACGCTGACCGCCGCCGCATGTCAAAAGCCTTCCGTTTCGCTGTCGCGAGCGAATGAAAGGCTTATTGTTCGTCCGGATTCTTTTTTCTCCAAATCAAAATATACAATACCGCCGCAGCTATGACCACAACGAAAATCAGCAGCGGCCAGCGAACGTAATGTCGGAACATATGGTAGTAATGCTTCCATTTTTCCTCAAGATAATAGCCCGTCGTCACAAACGTCAGCACCCACATAGCAGCCCCATACACCGCGTAATGAAGGAAGCTGTGATATTTCCATTTGCCTATCCCGCACAAGTAAGCCGTAAGGTGACGCACCCCCGGAATAAAATAACCGAATACCAGCACCGTTTTCCCGTATTTGACAAACCATCTCTCCACCCGTTCCAGCCTTTTGAGGCTGATGTGGATCTTCGGACCGTATTTGTGCAGCAGAGGATAACCGAATTTGGAGCCGATGAGATAAGAGATGGACATTCCGCTCAAGCTGCCGGTTATGGAAACCAGTACAGTCACCAGGTAATTCAGCTGCCCTTTGGACACGATAAACCCCGCAAAAAGCATCAGCACGTCATCCGGCACAGGCAGGCCTACAATGCCCAAAACCAACGCGATGAATAGCGCGACATACCCATAATGGGATATAAGCTGTAAAATTTGATGTTCGATGCCGGCCACTGCCCCTTTGTATAAGATCGCTTTAAACTCCAGTTGATTAGAGTATAGCATGGAAAGGGCAATTTCTTCCAATCCGCACAGCGGAATCGGCTCGAAGGTTGTGTGCGAAACGGCCGATGGCGCATGCTGTCAATAAAGCTGCTGCAGCGGAAGGAGCGATGTGATCTTAACGAAGCGCACTGTGCTCGGGGTGCTGCTTTCGGCCGTTTTCTTGAGAGCGTCAGCCGTGACCAATCCGCCCACACCGACATGGCCGATCGCGACACAAGTGCCTTTTTCCTCCGCTTTCCGCTTGACCCGGTTCAGCTGTTTCATCACGTGGACGGGGGTTTGGATATCGTCGAGGAACAGCTCATTGTCAATCGTCGGCACGCCGAGCTGCTTGGCCATCGCTCCCGCAACCGTACGCGGATCCGTGTGGCTGTCAACGAAAAACAAATGCCTCGAAGCGCATACTTCCATCACAATACGCATAATCCGGGGATCCGAGGTCACTTTCGAGCCCATGTGGTTATTCATCCCGATCGCGTGCGGCACATCGTCTATAGCTTTCTCTACCGTTTCGCGGATTTCGGCATCCGTCATGCTCGATCTTATGGCCCCGGGGCCTAACCAGCTCGCTTTTCCCCTTTTCGGTTCCATCGGCATATGTACGATCACTTCATAACCGGCTTTGTAAGCCGTCTCGGCGTCCTGCTTCGTAGTGGAAAGGAACGGCATAACCGCCACAGTGATGGGCATGGGAAGCTTGAGCATTTCCTCTGTGCCCTTCATGCCGTTGCCGAAGTCATCTATTATTATCGCGGCCCTCGGATCTCCGGGCTGTTCTCCTTCAGCGAAAGCGGTTTTACCCAAAGCTAGTACTGCCAAAGCCAAAAGCAGAGCCAGCGGAGCCAGCCTTTGTGTCCGGCGTGCCTTGTGCGTTCCTCCATGACTGCCCATGTCATTACACCCTTCCCGTATCCTGTAGTTTGAAGATTCTGCTTATCAGTATTTGGAAAGCCGGGTCAGCTATACTTGGTAATTGATGTAAAAACATAAAAGCCGGATTTAAGGGAAAGCTATCCTGTACGGTCTGAAAGGGGAGGTTTACCATTTACAATTTTCGTGTGTGGTTGCGCGCAATCATTGCTGCACTATGCTTGCTGACAGCTCTGCCGGATTCTATACATGCCGAGGCACCGAAAAACAGCCGCCGCTATTACGAGTCTACGGGAGAAGTGGTATGGGAAGTGCGGACAAAGGAAAAAGTGATTGCCTTGACTTTCGATGACGGCCCCGATCCTGAAGATACTCCGAAAATATTGGATTTACTGAAGCAGTATCACGCACATGCGACGTTTTTCGTCGTGGGGAACAAAGTCGTACGCAATCCGGACATTCTCAAACGGGAAGCGGCCGAGGGGCACGAATTGGCCAACCATACCTACTCCCATCCTTATTTCAGGAAAAACACGCCCAAAGAGTCCATCCTGCAGCAGTTGAATCAAACCCAGGAAACGATCTACAACATTGCTGGTGTTAAAACCAACTTATTCCGTCCGCCCGGCGGCTTTTATTCGGCAAACCTGGTAAAAACAGCGAGCGAAGCGGGATATACGGTCGTTTTGTGGTCTTGGCATCAAGACACGGGGGACTGGAGCTCGCCTGGGGTAAAAAAAATAACATCGAAAGTTTTAAAGAATACCAGGAACGGGGACATCGTGCTTTTCCATGACTGGGTCGAAGGGAAATCCGATACGGTAGAAGCACTTAAACAGATTCTGCCGGAGCTTGAACAAAGGGGATACCGGTTTGTGACGGTGAGCGAACTGTTAAAATACAGGAACCCGAGCCCTGTTCAAACCAAAAAATAACTCCCCATCTGCGAGTGTGGGGACGGCTAAAAGCGAGGCGGCAAGGGAGAGGTTCTTTCAGCAGTATCGGCAGTGCATTGCAGAGGCGGCTGTCCTTTTTGGGGTCAAAGAAAAAATGGACAGCTTCTTCCTAATTCGAGATTTATTGGTTGATCAGCTTTAACGTTCTAATTGCCGAGCTTTGGTGTAATACGGTAATCGCCAGTTCGCCCAAAGCCGCTTCTTGCCTTTCCTGGCCTGCCTTTAAATCTTTCACATCAAATGCTGATATTAGCAGATTTTCAATCGGATAGAAAAAAACAAACCTCTTTTTCCGTGTCATTCGTCGGTTTTCTTATTTGCCGTTCTTTCTCAACCAAAACCTCCAGATGCGCAATGGCGTCCTTCATCTCCACTTGTTTGTCTTTCAATATTTGAAGATTCCTCAGTATTTTATTCAACGCCTCGTCATCCACAACATATTAGCTCCTTCCAATTTTATAGATACCGGTCCGTGAAATGTTATGTCTTGGTTTAGTCTTTACCATAGTGTTCGAATGAAACTCTTGATTTCATGGTGTCGCTATCTTATATAGCGGAATTCCGAGCGTTCAATTCAAAAAGCCTTCCTATGCGATACTCCCCTGAGAGAGGCTGCATTGAAGGCTTAGCGGAGTGGTGCCAAAGAGCTATTTCAAATCGTCAATTCCCCAAGCTTGATCAGCTCGACAACCGCTTGTGAACGACCTTTTACATTGAGTTTCTGCATTACGTTAGAGATGTGGTTCCTGACTGTCTTTTCGCTGATAAACAGTTGCTGTGCGATATCCTTGGTTGTTTTGTCCTGGACCAGAAGCTCGAATACTTCCCGTTCACGGTTAGTCAGTAAAAATTTGTTTTTGTGGTCGTTGCCCTTCATTTAGTGTCACCCCTCCTTGCCCGGGTTAATTTGTTCAAGGTAAAGGGATACAGTCAAATTCATATTATGAAAGGCGCCTGCTTATGGTGCGGTTTTCCCGGAAAATGGGCTGTGCAAAACAAAAAGGAGCACCCCTCACAGGATACTCCTTTTTGCCGAGTTTGCTATTGTTTTACGAATAATTTATTCCGCGGAAAGGTCCAGCCACTTCAGTTCTTCCGCAGTCAACCGGATGCCAGCCCCTTCATTGCAGGACTCCAGCTCCTCCGCCGTTTGCGGTCCGATGAGCGCGCAGGTCGGGAACGGCTGGTTCAGCACGTAAGCCAATGCGATCTGGATCGGGGTAACGCCTTTTTCTTTGGCGAGCTGTTCCGCGCGGCGCAGTCTCTCCCAGTTGGCGTCGCTGTAGTAGACGCGCACCATCTCTGCGTTGTCCTGCACATCCGGCGAGAATCGTCCGGAGAAGAAGCCTCCCGCTTGCGAGGACCAGGACAGCAGCGGCAGCTGCTTGGCTTCGTGCCAGCGCTGGGTTTCGAAATCGGCGGAAACGCAGCCGGCCCAGCGGGGTTCGTTCGGCTTGGCGAGGCTCAGGTTCGGAGAGCTGAAGGTGAATCCCGCGAGCCCGTTGGCCGCAGCATAGTCATTCGCTTCCTGCAGGCGCTGCCAGGTCCA
This sequence comes from Paenibacillus sp. JCM 18996, assembly GCF_055392555.1. Taxonomy (NCBI): domain Bacteria; kingdom Bacillati; phylum Bacillota; class Bacilli; order Caryophanales; family Paenibacillaceae; genus Paenibacillus; species Paenibacillus sp. JCM 18996. The sequence goes on along the minus strand of NZ_AP043884.1, from coordinate 40,222 downwards.
GTTGGAGGCTCCCAGAGCCCCGATCCGGCCGGCTTGCTTGTGCTCGTTAAGCGCTTCCATGATGTGCGCAACCGGAATATTCACGTCGTCGCGGTGCAGCGCATACAGCTCTACATGGTCTGTCTGCAGCCGATCCAGACTGGTCGTCAGTTCCTCGTCGATCGCCTGCTTGTTCACCCGGGGGCCGTCTTTGTTGTGATGGGCTCCCTTTGTCAGAACAACGACATCATTGCGGTTGCCGCGCTCCTGCATCCATCTGCCGATCATCTTCTCGCTCTCCCCGCCGCAGTAGATATAAGCGGTGTCAATCGCGTTTCCGCCAATGGCGAAATAATCGTCCAGCATTTTGGAGAAACGCTCGTATGTATCCGGCCTGAACCAGTCGGAACCCATGACCAGATTGGACACCTGCTTCTCGGTACCTTGAATGGATATGTATTGCATTGTTCATCCCTCCATGTATTAAGTTTGTTTTTTACAATGTGACGCGAATATGTTCCCTTGCCGATAACAGGCAGGCGTCAATCACTTTCATATTGCGGACTGCGTCGTCGGGAACAAATTTCTGATCCGCTTCGCCGAACACGCTGCGGGCAAAATCGTCCGCCTGACACGAATACTGGTTCAAGGCTTCCTCTTTGAACTCCCTGCTTTCCCCGCGTGCATGCAGGATATAGCTGGTGGAGCCGGCAGGCGGCGTCACGAAAGCGGAAGGCAGCTCAATGCGTCCGTCTGTGCCGAGAATCTCCAGTACATTCCTTCCGGCGGCCCACATTCCGCAATCGAAGGTCAAGCCCACTTGGCCTGGAAATTCGATCAAACCGGAAGCCATCATATCGACATGGTCATGTTCCGAAGAAAAGAAAGCCTGCACTGTAACCGCTTCGGGTTCTTTGCCGGTGATCAGCCTGGCTGCCGAAATCGGATAACAGCCCACATCGTAGATCGAGCCGCCGCCCATCCATTGATGGAACCGGACGTTGGAGGGCGCTTTCGAATTGTTGAACGTAAATGCGCCCCGAATGCCGCGCAGCTCCCCGATCTCACCTGCCGCGATCAACTGCCGCACAGCGTCGTATCTAGGGTGATGGCGGTACATGAACGCTTCCGCCAGCTTCACTCCGGCTTGCTCGCATGCTTGCGCCATCTCGCTTGCTTCCTGCGCGTTCAGGGCGATCGGTTTCTCGCAGAGCACATGCTTGCCCGCTTCAGCGGCGCGGATCGTCCATTCTTTGTGAAGGTGGTTGGGCAGCGGGATGTAAACGGCTTCAATCGACGGGTCCGCAAGGAGCTCTTCATAGCTGCCGTATGCTTGCGGGATTTGCGCCTTCTCGGCGGTAGTTTTGGCATTCTCCAAATCACGGCTCGCTATGGCCGCAACTTCCCCTAATGCGGATTGCTGGATTCCGGGGATCACGGCGCGTACCGCAATGCCTGCGCAGCCGATGACTCCCCAACGAAGCTTTCTGCCCATGTGATCAAGCTCCTTTTCATCAAAATCGTAATATGATATTGTCATTATAAAACGTACCGAACCAGATGAAAATAAAATTTTTTTAATCAATGATACAACAATATTGACTTTAGAGGTGCCGTATGGACAAACAAAGCCTGCTCCCTACCCTGAAGGACCATCCTTATTTTATCCTGCCGGAATCGGTTGGAATGTATATAGAAAACAGCCATCACAGCGTGCACCGTCCTTTGAATTCGAGCGATGATTTTAATATGCATTTGGTGCTGAAAGGCAAAGGGTATGTGGAGATTGACGGCACCGTCCATACTCTGCAAAAAGGGGACGCCTTCCTCTACTTTCCGTACGAGAGGCAGCGGTATTACAACTCCGAAGACGATCCGTGGAGCATACGATGGACGCATTTTTACGGAGGTATGCTGAAGGCTTTTCTGGTTGAAAGAGGATTTCACCGCTCCAATCTGTGGACCGTGAAACAGCCGAAAGAATTGGAGGAAGCAATGAGCGCGCTGCAGGAAGAAGCGGAGGAATACAAGCTGCTGAGGATCGACCGGCTGTCTACTCTCACGTATGCCGTATTAACGGTGTTCATGCTCCACGCAGTTCCCTTGACGGCCAAACGCGCTGAATCCACCGACAGGATCGTCAAGCTTTTGCCCGCCATCCAGGAGCAGGCCTGTCTGCCTTTTGAACTGGACAAGTGGGCGGAGAAAGCCGGCGTTACCTCCTACTACTTCTGCAAATTGTTCCGCAAAGCGACGCAGATGACCCCGCTCATGTTCGTCACTTTGTGCAGGGTGCAGTACGCGAAGCAGCGGTTGATCGAGACCCAGATGACTGTCAAGGAGATCGCCGAACAAGCCGGTTACCCGAGCGCAAGCTATTTCAACAAAAAGTTTCTGGAGCACGAAGGGCTGACCCCAACCGAGTTCCGGATGCTTCACATGAAGTAGGTTTTTTTCGGCAAACCATCATTTCGGTGGAACGTCGTTCAAGTAGTCCTGTTCCCGGAATAGGTTGTCCTTCTGCTGACTGCTTTGCTTACTTGGTGGCTGGATCAAGCCCAGGTTCGCCAAAATAAGCTCGAGTTCGCCGACCGTAACCGGTTTGGCGTCCCTCACAAGCTCGTAACCGAGCTGGCCGCTCATTTCTATCGTGGCGCTTTTTACATCCGAGAGAGAAGAAATGGCGTTTTCCCTTAACCTGGCTTCAAGCTGGTCCACCGACATCCGCAGCTTTCTCAGGTTCGCGGAGATGACCCGGCCATCCCGGATAACAGGCGTCGCTTTGCCCATAAACAGTTTTTCTATGAGGTTATATTTCAGAGATAAATACTGGACCGTAACAAGCAGGGCTATAAAAGCGCACAAGGTCACAAACGTTTCCCAGAACCCGTTCTCCGACACCGCATGTCCGATGACCGAGGCGATCGATAACAGCGTAATGATCTCCAGGCCGGTCATTTCCGACACCGTTTTTTTGCCGGCTATCCTGAGCAAGATGAACCCGATAAATAAAATGAGTTAAGCTTCCCATACAAAATTCATTCCCGAAGTGTCCTTTCCGCGAAAATCCGTTAAGCCAAATCCTTTGTTAGCATACCCAAAAACCGGAAAGTTTCTCCATCACAGCTTTTCTTGTGATATAATCTTTGAAAACGCAATCATTCAATAGGGGGGCTCTCGATGAATCTGTATGAAATTGCCGTTATTCCGGGTGACGGCATCGGTAAAGAAGTGGTCCCGTCTGCCCTGCGCGTATTGGAAGCGGCAGCGGAAATCCATGGCGGACTGTCTTTTCAATGGACGAATTTCCCATGGAACTGCGAGTATTATTTGCAGCACGGACAGATGATGCACGAAGACGGCATAGAGACGCTGCGCAATTTTAACCATATTTTTCTCGGCGCTGTAGGAATGCCCCAACTGGTGCCGGACCATGTCTCCTTGTGGGGGCTCTTGATCAAAATCCGCCGGGAAATGAAGCAAGCGGTCAACCTAAGGCCGGCCAAATTGCTGCGCGGCCTGCAGTCTCCGCTGCGGGAGCCCGGAGATTTCGATTTCATTGTAGTACGCGAAAACTCAGAGGGGGAGTATTCTGAAATCGGCGGCCGTATCCACAGCGGTTCTGACCAGATGGCCATTCAGAACGCGGTATTCACCCGAAAAGGGACGGAGCGTGCTATGCGCTATGCGTTCGAGCTGGCAAAGAACCGCCGCAATCACGTAACAAGCGCGACCAAATCAAACGGCATCTCCCACAGCATGCCTTTCTGGGACGACGTATTCAGAGAGATCAGGGCGGAATATCCGGAAGCCTCTTTCGCCAGCACCCATATCGATGCGTTGGCGGCTTTCTTCGTGATGAGACCGCACATCTTCGATGTTATCGTCGCCTCTAACCTGTTCGGAGATATATTAACCGATCTGGGCGGCGCGATCATGGGCAGCATCGGGATCGCCCCCGCCGCCAATCTGAACGTCGAGCGGGAGTACCCTTCCATGTTCGAGCCTGTGCATGGATCCGCTCCAGACATCGCAGGACAAGGAATTGCCAATCCAATCGGCCAGATCTGGACCGGCAAAATGATGCTCGACTTCATGGGATACCATGACATCGGGCAGCTTATTCTGGATGCGATAGAAGATACGCTCTCCAAGGGCGTAAAGACGCCGGATCTTGGAGGCAGCGCGACGACGCAGGAAGTGACCGATTCGATTCTCGATCATTTACGCAGACGGTAGCAGCTCTGACAGAGTTTGGGGAAAAAAGGCGAGAGCGCGGACATGCTGTATAAAAGGTGCTTGACGATTGCGATCAGCTGCCCCGTGGCCAAGTTGAAGAGGGTGCAGGTTGGGGCCTATTGCGCTGTCCGGCATGGATAGCGGATTTTCGGGGCGTTATTATTAATTTCCAAGCAAGGTTCAAAAGAATTACGGACTTACGCGGCCTTATTTGAGCGAACAAGGCGGGATAAACGAAAACTAAACCATATAAAGCCTCCAAAGGGCGTTACATGGTTTAGTTGTATTGGGTCAGGCGGCATAACGCCCTCGAAATCCGCTATCGCCCGACAAATCGGTGTGCTGTTATTAGTCGAAACTGCTCAGAGCCGGCAGAGCCCGAGGGTTGCAAGAAGTACGTTCGACGCTGTTATTCAGCTCAGCAACGCTCACCGCAAGCCTACGCTTCAATGCCCATTTGGCGAAGGTTGTTAAAGCTGGTCCGCAGACAGTGAAAAGGATTGCCCCCATAGCACTGGTCCTGCTCTACAGGCGCCCATTCCACGCCAATCTCTCTGCATGCGTCCAGAATGCGCGGGAAGTTCATATTCCCTTCCCCCACTTCCGCAAAACGCTGCTCCCTGCCGGTCGTCACAGCCATATCTTTCAGATGGACCACTTTCATGCGGCCGTCCACTTTGCGGATCCACTCTGCCGGGTCTCCGCCGCCCGCTTGAATCCAGAACACATCGATTTCAAAATCAAAAGTGTCCGGATCGGATTGTTCGATGAGGATATCGAGGCCGGTTGTTCCGTCAAATTTGGCGAGTTCGAAATTGTGGTTATGGTAAATGAACTTTAATCCCGCTTCGCTCAGGCTGCGGCCGATTTCAGATGCTTTTTTGGCAAAGGCCGCATACCCGTCGCCGGAAGACCGGTATTCTTCAGGCATTCCGCCTAAACCCACATATTTGCAGCCCCAGTGATGGTGCTTTTCAATGACCTCATCCAGCTTTTCCGTCAAATCCCCGTATCCAACGTGGGTCGCGCAAATGGCCAAACCTTCCCGGTCCGTCAACTCCTTGAGCGCTTTGGCGTCGATCGGCCCTAGACCGGAGACCTGCACCGCATTATAACCGATTTCCTTCACTTTTTTTAAAGCGTTTGCTATCTCTTCGGGAGTTTTCAGAAAATCTCTCAGTGTGTACAGCTGCGCGGCGAGTTTCATAGGTTCAATCCTCCGAATCATTATGTAATTAATAATATCCATAAAAATGAATGCGATTACAAATTAAGTATAATTGGAATCGCATTCATTTTACAAGCGATCCGCCCCAAAAAACGCCGTACATCATTATTGCTCACCTGCTGTGTGAAGGGGCAAGCTGACCGTAAAAGCAGCGTGGACTTGACCAGGCCTTGGAAGCCGAGCAGAACTTTGCTGAGCAGAATTGTAGTGTGGTCTCCACTGGATGCGAAAGTTTACTCTAAATATACCATATTAACCACGCCTGGTGACGGTTTTCTTTACCCCGCAAAGAGAAGTAAATGATTGGAAGCTTACTGAAGAAGTGCTCAGCGGGGAACTAAAGAAAGAACAAAGGGGGGCCCCTGAAGGCCCCTCCCTTTGTGCACCTGTCCGGATATGAGTATTAGCCAATTATTGGTATCAGTTGTTGCGAGCGCGTGCTTCTCCGCCTTTGCGGCCGGCTTCTTCACGGCTCATTTTGCCGTCACCGCCGTCGGAGTTTCCGCGTGCCTCTCCGCCTTTGCGCCCGATTTCCTCATAGAAATCTTTATCGTGCGATTCGGAGGTAGCTTCTCCGCCTTTACGCCCGATTTCCTGATAGAATTCTTTGTCGTGCGATTCGGAGGTAGCTTCTCCGCCTTTACGCCCGATTTCCTGATAAAATTCTTTGTCGTGCGATTCAGCCGTAGCTTCTCCGCCTTTGCGGCCGATTTCCTCGTAAAACTCTTTGCCGTGTGATTCAGAAGTAGCCTCTCCGCCTTTGCGGCCGATTTCCTGGTAGAATTCTTTGTCATGCGATTCAGCGGTAGCTTCTCCGCCTTTGCGCCCGATTTCCTGGAAGAACTCTTTGTCCTGGCTGCGGGAAACGGCTTCTCCACCTTTGCGACCTGCTTCTTCACGACTCATTTTACCATTATTTTCGTTACGTGCCATTCTAAATCACTCCTTCTGTTTTAGTTGGTCTGGTTGACCGTACTCTTCTTTAACCTGTACCCCCCTCTATGAAACAAGCACAGTTATTCTTGCATCAAGCATAGGAGCCTGTAAAATAAAAAAAAACACAAACATATGTCTGTGTTTTGATCCCGTCCAATTCTAATCGTCGGTATTATGAAAGGCACGACAAATCTCGCAATAGGCACCGCTAATGGCGTTGCGGCCGCTGTTTATTATCCTTTTTCATTCAAAAATGCCGCCTTGTACCTCACGATTTCCGCTTTTTCCGCCTTGAGCGCCGACCTTGACGGCCCAAGCATGCTCAGCAGTAAACTGGGTAAAGCTTCCAATCTGCTTCGGGAGCTTGTCCTGTGGGCGGGTGTCCTGCTTGCCGCTTGTCTTGGCTATACTTTGTAAAACCAGGCTATCTACCCTACGATTTCCATTGCTGCGTGCTGTGGAGAGCGATCGTATGGGGGCTCGAGAAGCAGCTGCAACAACCTGTTATCAAGCCTTCAGTTATCCCGCTTCGCGTTATTTATATTTACGCCAGTCGAGGCTGCTGTTGTCAAGCAAATGCTCAAAATTATTGTCCAGCCGTTTGCGCTCGGCTTTGAAGGCTTCAGCCGCCTGCTGTCTGCTTTCTTCCTTCCTCTTTTCTTCCTCGGCTTTCATGCGGTCCGCCTGCGCCTTGAGCTTGTCGACAATGTCGGGATTCAACAAATCCTTCAGGGTGGCGGGCTTGTCTTGAGGGGCGGGAGCCGAAGCTGAGGGCTTTCTTTTCTTCGCCATACATATCACCTCTTTTTAGAAAACTATTATAGCAGTTTACTCTGATATATTGTGCGAAAAAGAAAATTTGGGATAAGAAACTAAGGATATATACAAAATAAATATCGCATGCCTATTGATTTATGACTTGATTTGGTTTACATTTTTAGTACCAGATACTAATATCTAGTACCAAAAAAAGCGAGGTGATCGTAGTGCCTGTCTCTTACTCCCGTATGACCGCAATTGGAAGCTACGTTCCGGAACGGATTTTGACCAACAAAGACCTCGAAGCCATGGTGGACACTTCGGACGAATGGATTGTCCAGCGGACAGGAATCAGGGAAAGGCGAATCAGTACGGCCGAGCAGTTCACAAGCCACTTATGTATAGAAGCGGTCCGCAATATGGCCGATCGGTGGGGAACACCGCTGGACGACGTGGAAATGATCATCGTATCGACTTCCACCCCCGACTACACTTTCCCGAATACCGCGAGCAGGGTTCAAGCGCACCTGGGCATTCCTTCTGCCGGCACAATGGATCTTTCCGCAGCATGCGCCGGCTTCGTCTACGGACTGCATATCGCCAACGGCTTGATCACCTCAGGGCTGCACCGTAAAGTTCTGGTGATCGGAGCCGATACGCTTTCCAAAATCACCGACTACACCGACCGCACCACCTGCATCTTGTTCGGAGACGCGGCCGGAGCGGTTATGGTGGAAAGAGACGACAGCGGAGGGGCTTTCCTGGCGCACCACTTCGAAACGGATGGCACCGGCGGCCGGCTGCTGTACAGAAACGGCTTGTCCGCCGAATGGGACGAGAAGAAGGACTCGGCATTCATCGTGCAGAACGGCAGGGAGGTTTACCGTTTTGCCGTCCAGTCCGTTCCGTCGGGTATCCGCAAGCTGCTTGAAGCTGCAGGTGACGACCCTCACTCCATCGACTGGTTTATTCCTCACAGCGCCAATATGAGAATCATCGATTCCCTCTGCGAAAAAACGGGCATAACTCCGGAGCGCACCTTGAGCAGTCTGGAATTCAACGGAAACACTTCCGCCGCCTCCATCCCGCTCGCACTGGACCAGGCCGTGAGGGAAGGCACTGTGAAAGCCGGCGACCGCCTGCTGGTGTACGGTTTCGGCGGAGGATTGACGCATGGGGGCGTTATCGCCCGGTGGGGTTGACGGCTCTCCCGCAATACGCGGCGATGCTTGGTTTGCAGCCTGCAGCGTTTCAACCAGGCCCCAGCGAGGCGGGGTTTATGGCGGCTTTCAGCTCCCCGGGGCAGTGACGGATTCACGGTAAGCCCATTCGTGGCCTGCTTCAAGCCCTTTGGTGTAGCCTTCATTAAAGCCTTTGCCGTAGCCCCAATCGTACCCTTTATTGTACTGCTTTGCCAATCTGCGGCGGTCTAGGTGGGAGCGGTCTCTGAGGGAGCTGTGTCTGCCGGCCGCTTTGGCTTTACGCGTTTTACGCGCGCCGGCTCCACGGGCTCCTACCGCACTGGCTTCACGGGCTGCACGCCCGCTGCCGCCGGCCTTTGTTTTCGCCCGGGTTTTATCCGGCTTTGCCCCGGGCTTCGGCAATAGTTTACGGCTTCGTGCCTTGGTCCCGGCTTTTATAGATGTGGCCGGTTTCTGGGTTTTGCTCATGAGTGAAACCTCCTATGGAATAGACCTGGAGTTCGCCCTGCACAGCGATTCGGGGGTTGATCCACGGCGGAGCGGGCACACCCCTTCTCCTCTTCTTTATCCTTAATCCCATAATTTGAAGGGTTAGTACCTTTTGATACCGGCCTATGACTTCCAAATGGTCTGCGAACTGCCTCGAAAGAGGCCTGCTGGCTTCCAAGGAGTCCGCCATGCTTTCGAGCATTCTCGTCAAAGCCCGCTGGCTGCGGGCCAAGGATCGAAGCAGATCGAGCTTCACTATGTCCTGCTGGTCATGGACACTCATCCTTTTGGGCCTCCGCCCATCGGGAAAAACTCGCCCATCCCGCCTCCAATCTCTTTTGAACCGCCGTCCGCATCGGACAGAAGGGCGTGAAGGCTTTTGACCAACGCGTTCTCCATTCTTGTCAGGCTTTCGATCTCTTCAATTAAAGACTCGTGGACAGCAAGAGTCTCTTTCACATGAGCTTCGTTGTTCTCATATACGGAGGGCGAAAGATGATTGCATATCCACTGCGCCGACTTTTCCGCTTCTTTTGCCTTTGCCTCAAGCACATCGGCGATATATTCCTGCATTTTTGCCGTCGCCTTCATCATTTCCATAAACGCCTCTGACCTCTTCATGCGGTTCCTCCTGACCACGGTTATTCCTCTCCTTCGTCTTCCTTTAATTCCTTCACTATGAGGGCCAGGTTATCCGCCAATGCCTCTTCGAGACCCGCCAGCCCGTTTAAATAAGTCGTTACACTCCTGTTCAAGTCCATCGCGTGCTCAATCAAGCTCTCCAGATCGCCAAAGGAAGGGTCGACGGCGGGAAGATGCCCGATCATGGATGACATTTGCTTCACCACTCGCCGCTCCGTTTCAAATATATCAGCCAACCGGTGCTTGGATCTCGCCATATGATGGATAATCCTTGTCATGTTTTCCTGCATGGCCTGACCTCCGTTATAAATACTGGTTTCTTCTCAGCATATGCAGTCCTGCGCTGCTTGGATTCGCCGGAGCAGGCCCTGCCTGCGTAATTTCTCCCGTCCTATAAATTATCCGATCGAAGCTGTACTGGTGACAGAATCGGCAGCCCGGGAGGAAACGCCGACAGCTCTTCCCAGGAAATTCCTGTCCGGCGCCAATGCTGCATTTGCCAGTCCGCTATGCTTTTCTCCGTGTGGAATCTGCGCACTTTTCCCCGGTCAATTTGATAAACTCCGCCGTCGGGAGCCTGAACCAGCACTCCATTCGCAATACTTTCGCGCCCCGTGGATTGAATGCTGGATTGAGCCGTGGATGGAGCCGAATATTGCGAGGCAGTGTGCAGTTCAGCACAGGCGGCGGCCAGATCGACGTGTTCGTCCACAGGCCAGCTCCACAGGTCGATCTGTGAAACGCGGATCACCGGCAGAGCTTCCGGCCAAGCCTCGGAGACGATGGGGTGCCTAACCCCATGCTTCAGCCAATAGACAGCGGGTCCTGGTCCTTTCACCAAAGCGAAGGCAGGATAGAACTGTCCCATACCGCGTTCCTGTAAGCTAATACCTGTGGACTGGTAGACGTCCTCCGTCTCCTTCAGCAGCCTGCCGATATCTCCCCATTTATTGGTATAAAAGCGTTGATTGTGTGCGTAAACCTCTTTAAACTCGGCCTTGCCGAGGCTTTTCATGGAGGCGCTGCCCACGTGATGGATGAAGGTATCGCCCGCGATGGCAAGGCGGTACCCGAGCAGTCTAACCCTCAGGGCAAAATCCTCATCCTCGCAGTTTCCAAGCTTGAAGCCTTCATCCATGTATCCCAGCTTGCGGAAAAGCTCCCTTTTCAGAAGCAGGCAAAATCCGACAATCCGCGAAGTCTCCACCCACTTGCCCGGATCGGAACGGTTAAAGCCTTTGGCGAATTTATGCATCTCCGTTAAAGTGCGGTACGACGTGTCCAGCTTTTGAATCCCGCTGATATAGTTGGTCATCGGCCCTGCAAGGCCATTGCTGTCCGAGCTGTGGAGGCAGGCAAGAAGATTGCGCAGCCACCCTCTGGTTACGACCGTATCGTTATTAAGCAGCAAAAGAGTTCGTCCGCGCGCCATTCTAAGTCCTTGATTGATGCCCCCGGCAAATCCCAAATTTACCGGAGACAGCCATATTCGCAGCTTTCCCGCCATCGATTTCAAATAAGGGACGGTACCGTCATTAGATCCGTTATCCACGACAATAATTTCGTGAGGCTCCGGAGTATATCGCCGGATGCTGTCAATGCACTGCTGCAGCAGCCTCCGCTGGTTATAGGTTGGAATGATGATGCTCGTTCCCTCGACAGGTTCGCTGAAAATCCGCTTCCCCGCGCTCCATCCGCTGGAATAGCCATCCGCCCGGCCCCAAAGAAATCCGTCACGCCTGCCGCGCATGTAAGCCGCCGATGCGCCGGAGCTCTTCTTCACGGCCAGCTTCCTCAGCTTCCTTTTGCCTGCTTTGCCTGCCTGTGCGGCTTTTTGTAAAACCGGCAGCAGGGCGGATCCTGTCAGTGGCTTCCTCATGGACGTGCTCCTTTCTTTCTCCAAACTGTGCAATTATATCAGTGCCTCCTTTCCGGCGGCCAACGAATCCGCCAAATGTCCGAAATCGACCGCCACTTTCCCGAGCTCCGACGCGATTCTCTGGACGATGATCACCGCAGCGATTCCCGCCGATACAAGAGCGATGTCAAAAGCAGCCGAGTGCGCCTCCGATATAACGCGTTCCACATCTTTCACTCCCTGTACAGGGGAAATGATTCCCGACACCTGAATGCCTTTTTCCGACAAAATCTTCGCCAAATCATGAGCGGCATTGCCGATCAGCAGCACCTGCCGTCCCCGCAAAATAGAGCCCAGCCGCTGCTCTGTGCACAGGTAGTAATTGACTAGCGAATGCGTCAGCCTCAGCTGCCTGAAATCCAACCCGTAGGTCTGAAACACAGAAAAAGCCAGCAGCTGAAAGTTCTCTTTGCGTAACCTCGGGATACCGACCGCATTCGCCTGGCGGACTGCGGCCAGCAGCCGGTCCCTTGTATCCGGATCAGGAATATTGACTCCGGCGGAGCTTAGAAACCTGCCGTCCTTTCGGATCCTGTCCATGGGCAGCACATGCTCCTGGGCCAAGGCAAGAAGCTCCCCGTCGCCTAATCTTACCAGTGAGTAAGGAGTCCCCGTGTTCAGCGCCCCCGTCAGTTCATCGGCAATCTGCCCTGCATTCAGGAGAAGGATACCGTGCGGCTTCCAGACCTCCACCCCGGACGCTACGATCTGTTCGATAGAAACGGCGGGCAGCACAAGGTCAAAGGGCAGTACAGTGTCGACTATGCCGTTCCCTCCGGCATAATAGCCGTTCCTGTAGGCATCCTCATACGCTCGGCCATCCTCTTGATCCCGGTTTTTTGCAGCCTTGCGCTTCAACCTCCGGACTTGGGATCGGAGCCTCCTGAGCTTCTTCCGCAGCAGTTTTTTTTCCTTTTCTCGCTTCTTCCATTCTTTGCGCCTTCTTCTCTTTGCCCGGTCCGGGTCCATCACTGGTTCACCCCCGCTTCTTAAAAACAACTTCATTGAAACAGGCTTACTCCAAAATAATGCCGAGCATCTCCGACAATCTCGAGGCATAAGTATGATCCCGGAGCGTACGGCGCAAGCCTCTCAAGGCCATTTCCTGACGAAGATCTTCGTGCTTCATGTAGAAACGGATTTTTTCGACCAGCTGTTGTGCCGAGGCATATACGTCGAGCTCCGATCCGACCTCGTACAGGCCCGGCAGATTAAGCCGCTCATCCGTCAGCTGCAGGGCCCCGCAGGAGGAGATCTCAAAAGTGCGGGGATTCACGGAGTGGGCAGCGATCTTATGCCGATTCCGGTTGAACGTGTCCTCATGCACCGAACGGTGGACATTAATCGCGATTTTGGCGCCGTGGTAGTACCTTGCCGTTTTATCTGGGGACAACCAGTGCGGGACAATCTTGTCTTTTAACAGCTTGTAATTGCGCAGCCGATACCACCAGTAGCCCACGATTTTTACATTGATTTCGGAAAAAAACGGCGCCAAGGCGTCGAACAGCGGGACCCGGTTCCAAAAAGCGCTGCCGATAAAGCATACATCGCTGCGGTATTCACTGCTTGCCAGCTTGGGCAGAAACTCCTCAGGATTCACCGCGAGCGGGAGATAATGAACGTTTGGACAGCCAAGGGAGCGGTAGAACGGCACACAATTGGATTCCAGCGTAAAAACGTGGTCGTATCGAACGGAGATCAGCTCCGTCAAGTCGGTGTAATAGGGATCGTCGGCGAACCAGACAGCGGTTTTCACACCCATCTCCCTAACCTGCCTGACAACCTCCTCGCCCAGCACCGTTCCATTCAAATTGATCAGTGCCGCAGGCCGGTGCAAAGCAGCCAGAGCCGCGATGTCTTCGCCCGGACGCGCAAAAACAAGCTCCCTCGCGATGCCCCGGAAGCCTTGGACAATGGCCGAGTCGATCGCCTTGTAAGGAGGTCCTTCGATCCCCGAGGTAACATACAAAATTTTGGCATCATAAAAGGGCAGATTTCGCTGACTCAATATCACCTTCCGCACCGATTCGCATCGCCCTAAATGGTAACCGTGGCTGAAGCCGGTATCGTGTCCGGCTTTCCTTCCTCTGCGGCGGTGCCGGTTAAAAAGGCGGCGCCGTTTCTCCTGCAGCCTATTTCCCGGCGTGTTTTTTATGCGGACGATTGATTTTGCATACATGGCAGCCCTCTCTTTTCACATTGCAAAAATTGGCGGGGTTCCGGTTCACTTCAACGGTGTTTGGTGCCCCAATCGAAACCGATCGAAGGATCGTCGTATGGGATCCGGAATTCATCCGGCGCTGTTGCCTGGTACGGCTCGTTCGTGAAATAGACGATATAGGCCGGCTTGTGCCCCAGCACGCGGTATCCATGGGCGACTCCTCGCGGAATCAGCAGAAGGTAAGGGTTCTCTTCTCCCATATAAAAGGTTTCCGTGCGGCCGGAAGTCGGAGAATCCGCCCTCATGTCGTGCAGCACAATCTGCGCATTGCCGAAAGGAAAGTACCAAATGTCGTCCTGCCTCTGATGATAATGAAAGGCCTTAATGACTCCCGGGTAAGACATGGAGATGGAGGCCTGCCCGAAAGACCTGAATATGGCATCGTCGTCCCGCAGAATTTCCATAAAAAATCCGCGGTCATCACAGTGTTTCACGAGAGTTTTCTTCATGAGTCCCTCGATCAACTTCTATCCCCTCCTTCGTTCAAATCATTGCGGATAAAATCCCGCAGCGCATCCTGCCAAGGCCTGAGCCTGGCAATGCCGGCGGCCCTTACGGCTTCGTCGTCCAAACCCGAATGCGCGGGGCGGGGAGCGGCGAGCTGGAAAAAGTCGGAAGACACCGGCACAGCGCGTATATGAGAAAAACCGGCTTCGTCCAATATCGTTTGGACAAATTCATGACGGGAGCAGACTCCGCGGCCCGCGCCGTGGTAAACCCCGTAACGCTCCGTGTCAATCAGCTCGCCTATAAGCCGGGCAAGGTCCAGAGTGCAGGTGGGGGAGCCATAGACGTCATCCGCCGCATGGATATCGCGCCCCATGCGGGCCAGAGTGATCATTTTTTTGACAAAGTTGTCTCCATATCTGCCATACAGCCAAGCGGTCCGTACGATAAAATGCTTCTCGGAGCAGGCCGCCACGAAGTTCTCCCCCAGCAGCTTGGAGCGCCCATAAACGCTTATCGGATTGGCGGGATCCCGCTCGGTGTACGGAGCGCCTTTCAAGCCGTCAAAAACGTAATCCGTGCTTACATAGACCAGCTTGGCCTGCTCGCTCTCCGCTGCCTCCGCTATGTTCCTGGCTCCGAAGCCGTTCACATGGTAGGCCGCCGCGGCTTTCGTCTCGGCAAGGTCCACCTTGGTGTAGGCAGCGGCATGCACTATAACGTCAGGCTTATAGCTTTGAACGGCATCATGCACTTTGTCCGCATCGGTGACATCCAACCCGGATCTCGCAACCGCCCACAGTTCGTGCCGGGCAGAGAGCACGCGCTGAAGGTCGCCTCCAAGCCGGCCGCCCGCGCCGGTGATCATCACTTTCACGGCAGTTCCCCCTCCTCCGCTGACAGATGTTGACCGGGGAGGCAGACAAGCCTTTCCCACCAAACCCGGTTGCTTTCGTACCACTGCACCGTTCTTTTTATCCCGGTGTCCAAATCGTACGATGGCTGCCAACCAAGCTCTTGTCTCGCTCTCGATGAGTCAATCGCATATCTGCGGTCATGGCCGGGGCGGTCCGGAACATGCCGGATCAGCTTCTCGCTCTTGCCCATCTCGGCAAGGATTGTGCGGATAATGTCAAGATTGGTCCGCTCCTCGCTCCCGCCGATGTTGTAAACCCGGCCCGGAGCCCCTCTTTGCAGCACCGCGTCTATAGCGGAGCAATGATCCTCGACGTACAGCCAGTCCCGCACATTCAAGCCGTCTCCGTAGACAGGGATCGGAAGGTCCCGGATCGCCCGGGTGATGACCATCGGAATGAGTTTTTCCGGAAACTGACGGGGACCGTAATTGTTCGAGCACCTGGTAATGATGACGGGCATCCCGAAGGTATGGAAATAGGAACGAGCCAAGAGATCGGAGCCTGCCTTGCTGGCGGAATAGGGACTGTTCGGGGAGAGGGGGGACTGTTCGGTGAAAAGACCGCGGGAGCCCAGGCTGCCGTACACCTCATCCGTAGATATATGGATAAACCTTCGGATTCCGTGCTGTTTGGCTGCGTCCAACAGGTTGAGCGTGCCGAGGATATTCGTATGGACAAACGGGCGGCTGTCCTGAATGCTCCGATCGACATGGGACTCAGCCGCAAAATGGACAACGGCCTCAATCCCTTCCGCCATGATATGCCGGACGGCGCTTTTATCAGTGATATCCCCGCGGATAAAGCTGTATCGGGGAGAATTCTCCGCCTCCCGCACGTTATCCATGCAGCCGGCATAGGTAAGAGCGTCGTAGTTCACAATGTGCAGATCAGGGTAGCGGTTCAGCATATAATGAATGAAGCTGCTGCCGATGAACCCCATTCCTCCGGTCACTAAAAGCTTCATGAGGGATCCGCCCCCAATAAGCGGGCACTCGCTTCATGCAGCGATCGGAACGTCCCGGCGTCGGTCCACCAACCGCCTGCGATGTCGTATTCCAATTTGCCCGCAGCCGCGTAGGCGTTATTTACGTCGGTGATTTCCAGTTCCCCCCTGGCGGAAGGCCGGATGCCTTTAATGATCCGGAATATGTCCCCGTCATAGAGGTAGAATCCCGTAACACAGTAATTTGACTTGGGGTAAGCGGGTTTTTCGTCAATGCGCACGATCCGGTTCCCCTCGAATTCGGGTACACCGTAACGGGCAGGGTCCGGCACTTCTTTTAAAAGGACTCTGGCACCTTCCCGCTGCTTCAAAAAGTTCTGTACATGGCCTTTGAGGCTGTTTTCGAATAAATTGTCGCCAAGCATCAGCGCGAACCGCTCGCCGGAGCCGGCATAGCCTTCGGCTAATGCCAGCGCGTGCGCGATACCCCCCGCTTCCTCCTGAATGCGGTAGGTCAGGCTCACATCCCAAGCCCTGCCGCTTCCGAGCAGCTGGATCAGCAATCCGGCGGATGAAACACCCGTGATGATAAGGATGTCAACCAAACCGGCGTCTTTAAGCTTCTCGATCCCATGAACGATCATCGGCAGTTTGCCGACAAGCAGCAGTTGTTTGTTGACAACTTTAGTCAGCGGAAATAAACGGGTGCCTGTACCGCCTGCAAGCAGAACTGCTTTCAATCTCAACCTCTCCTTCCGTATCCTTCAGATCAGTGTGCGGGGGTCGAAACCCCATTTGTTTATAAATTTGTTTAAATTGGTCTCCAGCAGCGCTTTGACGGCGCCCTCGCCCTGCTGGTTGAAGCTGGAGCTGCCGTGATGGAAAATAAACGAATCCCCCGCGACCATCAGCCGGAAAGCCTGCAGACGGGCTCTGTAGCAGTAAT
Source organism: Paenibacillus sp. JCM 18996 (assembly GCF_055392555.1). NCBI lineage: Bacteria > Bacillati > Bacillota > Bacilli > Caryophanales > Paenibacillaceae > Paenibacillus > Paenibacillus sp. JCM 18996. The sequence continues at coordinate 23,356 of NZ_AP043884.1, read as the reverse complement.
CGTCGTCTTCAAAATGCCCCGGAGTGAACAGTTCGTCCAGCAGTCCCACTTTGTTCAGCACTTCTCTCTTGAAAAGGAAGCAAAGTCCGACAATCCGCTGCACCTCTACCCATTTGGCCGGGTCAGGGCCTCTGAATTTTTGTGATACTTCATTGAGATTAGTGTACGGTTCCTGTATCTGCTGCTTTCCGCTCACATAGTTGGACATCGGCCCGACAATGCCTATATCCTCCGAGCTGTACAGGCAGCGCAGCATATTGTCCAGCCAGTGCTCGATCACAAGAACGTCATTGTTTAACAAAAGTATGGCGTCGCCGCTGGCGATTTTTAAACCCAAATTGCAGGCGGCCGGAAAGCCTCTGTTAAAAGGGAGGGAAACGAGGCGGATTCCTTTTTTCACACAGAAATCCGTCGACCCGTCCTTCGATCCGTTATCCACTACAATAATTTCATATGGCTGTGCGGTATGCTGCTCAATGGAGGAGATGCACGGCTCCAGCCACTGCCTGCCGTTAAAATTCGGGATAATGATGCTTGTCATCTGCATTAGGGAGCCCTCCTGGCTTGATCACGCCGGCGTATCGAATCGTGATAGAAAAGCCTTTCACCCTTGTGCCTCATCCAATACCTCACGGCTTCGATATGGTCCCCTATGATGAGGTCGGCCACCTGGTTTTTTGACCCGTGATTGTGTTCCTTCACTTTGTTTTTGCGGATCACGTTTACGCTGGCAGGAGCATCGATTTTTAAGCCTTCTTCTATCGCAATCACCATCGCTTTGGGGGGGACGGTCAGCGCCTGCGGTCCGAGCAGCTCGTATGCTTTTCTGGATAAGGCGTGAGGTACAGCCGTCAAAGAGTTGGAGCCCAGTTCGGAACGTCCAAGCGTTCGGTTTAAAAATTGCTTCATCAAGGTGATGGTATCTATCTCTTTAAAAAGTCCGACATAAGGGCGAATATCGTTGAGCGCCAGATCGTTCCCCTTTTCGATGGCATGAATGAAAGGAACCAGCTTCTCCGCTTTCACCGTGAAATCACCGTCGAGAAAAAGCAGAATTTCTGCGCTGCTTACCATCGCTCCAACCGCTCTTCCGACATCGTATCCCAGGGGGGCGGGGTAATAGACAATGGTGGCGTGGGACAGCTCCCTGGCTTTTTGAAAGCTGCCGTCCCCCGAACCGTTCACGACAATGATGATTTCGTCCAGAGGGAGACGATGCAGATGCTTGATGATATCCGGCAGGCTTTTCTCCTCGTTCATGACGGTCAGAATTGCCGCCACGGTTCTATTGGTAGGAATGAGCATCCAGTCGTGATCACGCTGGCGCGCCGCTTTGAAGAAACCTTCCTTATATCCCTTCGCCGCAGCCAGATACCCATCCCATCCCATTCGGGAGATCGGCGTGGAGCCGAGTGCCTTCACCCATAAAGTGTTAAGGGCGCGCTTGCGGTATGCGGCGTCCTGAATGCTGTGGATGCGGCCGTCCTTTTTGCCTTCCGCATACCCCCATTTCCGCCAGAACAGAATATTTTTTGTCCGGCTCGATGTTGGTTCCCGCTTTGCTTGGGCAGTTCTCGTCGATCTCACCACCTGCCCCGAGTCCTTGGCGAGCCGTTTCACCAGACGCAAATTTTTGTTATCGGATTTTCGCGCGGTCCTCATGCTTTCACCTCACGATCCCTCTCATTCTTTTCAAATCGGTCTTGCCGGCTCTATCGTCCGTTTGCTCTGTGATCCATGCGATGGCCTCCAGATGGTCTCCTACGATAAGGCTCTCGAGCGGATCTTTCTTGCCTACCATTCTGCTCCTGCGGATCGGATTCTTCGCTCCGACATTGATAAATGTGACCGCATCTACCTTGAGCCCGGAATGAATGGCTATAGCGTGAGCTTTTGGGGGGACCGCCAGGTTCTCCGCCCCGATCGAATCGAGCGCTTTTCGGCTTATGGCGTGGGGTACGGTGGTCATCGAGGCGCCTTTTAAATCCGGACGGGCAAGCACAGCATTCAGCGTATATTTGGCCAGCACCACGCTGTGAACCTTTTCTGTATCCACCGAGCCGGAGTAACTGTTGAGCGCCACATCCGTTCCATTTGACACGGCGTCGATCAGAGGCTTGAAATCTTCAGCAGGCAGAACGATATCGCCGTCCATGAACAAAAGAATATCCCCTTTGGCGGCTGAGGCTCCTACACTTCTCCCCACGTCATGCCCCAATTGGTCAGGAAACGAGATGACTCTGGCTCCAACCTTCTCAGCCAGCTCTTTGGAACCGTCCACCGAGCCGTTGGCGACCACAATGATCTCCATTTTTGGATGGACACGGGAGATCTCGCGAAGTACTTTCTCGAGTGTTTTTTTTTCGTTGCTGACCGGAATGATCACAGATACCTTAGGAGTGTGGCTGTTACGAATAGCCAAGGAATCTCTTGAAGTGCGCTGTTTTCTGTTAGGTTTGCCGTGGTGTGTCAAATTGTTCTCAACTCCTGTTTCGCCTGCTGCCTGCACCCCCTGAGTGGCTCAGCAGCAGCCAAGGTAAATGCTTGCTTGCTTCTACTATTGTATGTATTCGTTTTATCAAAGGCAGGGCATCTGACGGGAAGGCTTGGAAAACAGGCATATACCTTGCGCCGTCGGTGTTAGCGTAAAAAAGCACAAAGAGCCTCTTCGCAGAGACTCTTTGTAAAGGAATGTTATGCTTTGGTTCCTACAGCCAACCAGTTGATGATTCCGTATGGTTCGGGAGAAAATTTGCTTCTGACTACCTGCAGGGTGACAAAGTCGGGAGCTTTCTGTTTTACCACGGTGTAGCACGCCGTATGGTTAGTCATCGCGACGACGACATAGAAGGCATCCGCGAACGGTTGTTCAAACGGGATCTGAATTTCCACCGATTCATCCTGCACTTCAAAATGGAACGGATGCAGCCCGAACTGCTGAAGCTGCCGACTCTTCGAATTCACGGTCTGCAGCGCAGTAAAGGAGAGCTTTGCTTCACTTACCGCGCCCTTGGCCAACTGCATTTCGCCTACGCTTCCCTCTGCCAGCTTAGCTCCGCTTACTGCACTGTCCGCCAGATGCATCTCGCACACGCTGCCCTCTGCCAGCTTCGCTCCGCTCACTGCACCTTCCGCCAGATGCATTTCGCTCACGCTGCCCTCTGCCAGCTTCGCTCCGCTTACTGCACCTTCCGCCAGATGCATCTCGTTCACGCTGCCCTTTGCCAGCTTCGCTCCGCTTACCGCGTCGTCCGCCAGATGCATCTCGCTCACGCTGCCCTCTGCCAGCTTTGCTCCGCTTACCGCGCCGTCCGCCAGATGCATCTCGTTCACGCTGCCCTCTGCCAGCTTCACTCCACTCACTGCGCTGTCCGCCAGATGCATCTCGCCCACACTGCCCTCTGCCAGCTTCACTCCGCTTACCGCGCCGTCCGCCAGATGCATCTCGTTCACGCTGCCCTCTGCCAGCTTCGCTCCGCTCACTGAGCTGTCCGCCAGATGCATCTCGTTCACGCTGCCCTCTGCCAGCTTTGCTCCGCTCACTGCGCTGTCCGCCAGATGCATCTCGCCCACGCTGCCCTCTGCCAGCTTCGCTGCGTTCACTGCACCGTCCGCCAGATGCATCTCGTTCACGCTGCCCTCTGCCAGCTTCGCTGCATTCACTGCGCTGTCCGCCAGATGCATCTCGCCTACGCTGCCCTCTGCCAGCTTCGCTCCGCTCACTGCACTGTCCGCCAGATGCATCTCGTTCACGCTGCCCTCTGCCAGCTTCGCTGCATTCACTGCGCTGTCCGCCAGATGCATCTCGCCTACGCTGCCCTCTGCCAGCTTCGCTCCGCTCACTGCGCTGTCCGCCAGATGCGCCTCGCCTACGCTCCCCGCTGCCAGCGCCTCCGAGGTCACCGCGCCTGCCTGCAGATGACGGCTCTCTACCGCTCCGTCCGCCAGCTCCTCGCTACCCACACTCGCCTCCCGCAGCTGATCACGGCCTACACTGCCTAAGGACAGCTTCGCTCCGCTTACCGCGCCGTCAGCCAGCTGCGCCTCGCCCACGCTTCCCGCCGCCAGCGCCTCCGCTATTACCACACCGGCCTGCAAGTGTCGGCTTTCCACAGCTCCGTCCGCCAGTTCCTCGCCGCCTACACTCGCTAAACGCAGCTGATCACGACCCACGCTGCCTACGGCGAGCTTCGCTCCACTCACCGCACCGTCGGCCAACTGCGTCTCGCCCACGCTCCCCGCTGCCAGCGCCTCCACTGTCACCGCGCCTGCCTGCAGGTGACGGCTCTCTACCGCTCCGTCCGCCAGCTCCTCGCCGCTTACGCTCGCCTGCCGCAGCTGCTCACGGCCTACACTGCCTAAGGACAGCTTCGCTCCGCTTACCGCGCCGTCGGCCAGCTGCGCCTCGCCCACGCTTCCCGCCGCCAGCGCCTCCGCTATTACCGCACCGGCCTGCAAGTGCCGGCTCTCCACCGCTCCGTTCGCCAGCTCCTCGCTGCCTACGCTCGCCTCCCGCAGCTGCTCACGGCTCACACTGCCTGCTGCCAGCTTTGCTCCACTCACCGCGCCGTCCGCCAACTGCGTCTCGCCAACGCTCCCCGCTGCCAGCTTCACTCCGCTCAACGCGCCCGCCTGCAGGTGCCGGCTCTCCACCGCTCCGTCCGCCAGCTCCGCGCTGCCTACGCTCGCCTCCCGCAGCTGCTCACGGCTCACGCTGCCTGCTGCCAGCTTCGCTCCACTCACCGCGCCGTCCGCCAGCTGCGTCTCGCCAACGCTCCCCGCTGCCAGCGCCTCCACTGTCACCGCGCCTGCCTGCAGATGCCGGCTCTCTACCACTCCGTTCGCCAGCTCCTCGCTGCCCACACTCGCCTCCCGCAGCTGCTCACGGCCCACGCTGTCTGCTGCCAGCTTCGCTCCACTCACCGCGCCGTCCGCCAGCTGCGTCTCGCCCACACTCCCCGCTGCCAGCTTCGCCCCGCTTACCGCGCCGTCCGCCAGTTGCGTCTCGCCGACGCTGCCCGCTGCCAGCCTCACTCCGCTCAACGCGCCCGCCTGCAGATGCCGGCTCTCCACCGCTCCGTCCGCCAGCTCCTCACTGCCTACGCTCGCCTGCCGCAGCTGCTCACGGCCTACACTGCCTAAGGACAGCTTCGCTCCGCTTACCGCGCCGTCGGCCAGCTGCGCCTCGCCCACGCTTCCCGCCGCCAGCGCCTCCGCTATTACCGCACCGGCCTGCAAGTGCCGGCTCTCCACCGCTCCGTCCGCCAGCTCCGCGCTGCCTACGCTCGCCTCCCGCAGCTGCTCACGGCTCACGCTGCCTGCTGCCAGCTTCGCTCCACTCACCGCGCCGTCCGCCAGCTGCGTCTCGCCCACACTCCCCGCTGCCAGCACCTCCGCTGTCACCGCGCCTGCCTGCAGGTGCCGGCTCTCTACCGCTGCATCCGCCAGCTCCTCGCTGCCTACGCTCGCCTCCCGCAGCTGCTTACGGCCCACGCTGTCTGCTGCCAGCTTCGCTCCGATCACTGCGCCGTCCGCCAGCTGCGTCTCGCCGACGCTGCCCGCTGCCAGCTTCACTCCGCTCAACGCGCCCGCCTGCAGGTGCCGGCTCTCCACCGCCCCGTCCGCCAGCTCCGCGCTGCCTACGCTCGCCTCCCGCAGCTGCTTACGGCCCACGCTGTCTGCTGCCAGCTTCGCTCCACTCACCGCGCCGTCCGCCAGCTGCGTCTCGCCGACGCTGCCCGCTGCCAGCTTCACTCCGCTCAACGCGCCCGCCTGCAGGTGCCGGCTCTCCACCGCTCCGTCCGCCAACTCCGCGCTGCCTACGCTCGCCTCCCGCAGCTGCTTACGGCTCACGCTGCCTGCTGCCAGCTTCGCTCCACTCACCGCGCCGTCCGCCAGCTGCGTCTCGCCAACGCTCCCCGCTGCCAGCGCCTCCGCTGTCACCGCGCCTGCCTGCAGATGCCGGCTCTCTACCACTCCGTTCGCCAGCTCCTCGCTGCCCACACTCGCCTCCCGCAGCTGTTCACGGCCCACGCTGTCTGCTGCCAGCTTCGCTCCACTCACCGCGCAGTCCGCCAGCTGCGTCTCGCCGACGCTGCCCGCTGCCAGCTTCACTCCGCTCAACGCGCCCGCCTGCAGGTGCCGGCTCTCTACCGCTCCGTCCGCCAGCTCCGCGCTGCCTACGCTCGCCTCCCGCAGCTGCTCACGGCTCACGCTGCCTGCTGCCAGCTTCGCTCCGCTCACCGCGCCGTCCGCCAACTGCGTCTCGCCCACACTCCCCGCTGCCAGCTTCACTCCGCTCAACGCGCCCGCCTGCAGGTGCCGGCTCTCCACCGCTCCGTCCGCCAGCTCCGCGCTGCCTACGCTCGCCTCCCGCAGCTGCTCACGGCTCACGCTGCCTGCTGCCAGCTTCGCTCCACTCACCGCGCCATCCGCCAGCTGCGTCTCACCGACGCTCCCCGCTGCCAGCGCCTCCGCTGTCACCGCGCCCGCCTGCAGGTGCCGGCTCTCCACCGCTCCTTCCGCCAGCTCCGCACTGCCTACGCTCGCCTCCCGCAGCTGCTCACGGCTCACGCTGCCTGCTGCCAGCTTCGCTCCGCTCACCGCGCCGTCCGCCAGCTGCGTCTCACCGACGCTGCCCGCTGCCAGCCTCACTCCGCTCAACGCGCCCGCCTGCAGATGCCGGCTCTCCACCGCTCCTTCCGCCAGCTCCTCGCTGCCTACGCTCGCCTCCCGCAGCTGCTCACGGCCCACGCTGTCTGCTGCCAGCTTCGCTCCACTCACCGCGCCGTCGATTAGTTGCTCTTCTCCTACGCTTCCCGCAGCCAACTTCGAGCCGCTCACTGCACCGTCGATCAGTTGTTCCTGCCCTACACTTTCTGCCGCAAGCTTCTCCCGTGTCACAGCTCCCTGCTGAAGATGCCTACTCCCTACCGATCTTTCCGACATTTGCTCACTGCCGACGCTCGACTTACAAAGATGCTGCTGACCTATACTTTCACTCTCCAGATGTTCTCCTCTTACCGAATCCAACTGCAGATGCCTACTCCTTACCGCTCCTTCCGCCAACTGCTCTTGTGTCACCGCTCCCGGCTGCAGATGCCAACTCCCTACCGCTCCTTTCTCCAACTGCACACTGCCTACGCTATCCTCGCGAAGGTGCTCCTGCCCTATACTTTCCATCTCCAGATGCTCTCCACTTACCGAACCCGGCCGCAAATGTAGACCTTCTATCGCATCTTCCGCAAGCTTATCCCCTGTCACCGCTCCTGGCTGCAGGTGGCAACTCCTTACCGCTCCTTCCGTCAAATGCGCACTGCCTACGCTATCCTCGCGGAGGTGCTCCTGCCCTATACTTTCTATCACCAGATGATCTCCGCTTACCGAACCCGGCTGCAGATGCCAGCTCCATACCGCTCCTTCCGCCAAATGCTCTCCACCGATTGAGCCATGAGCGAAGGATTGCCCCGTCAAGGCACCCTTCTCTATGTGGCGTTCCGTAATCACAGCGTCCCCGATTTTATTGCCTTCGATGCTTCCGTCTGTGATCTGCTCAATGGTCAGCGAACCTTCGCTCAAATGATGAGGCTTGATCACTCCCGCACCGATGTGGTAGCTTTCCACCGTATTAGCCTGCAAATGTCTGGCTTTAATCGAATTGTTGGCAATTTTCTCAGAAACAATGGCACCATAAGCAATTTTCTCGGAAGTGACCGCTTCGTCCTGCAACTTCGAAGTGGAAATCGCTTCATCCTGCACAATTTCTTCTGACACCACACTAGGCTTAAGATGAACGAAATCGATTACTCCAGGAGCCAGATGCTCCGTTTTCACGGCCCTCGCAGCCAGCTTCGTCGATACCACGCTTCCGTCAGCCAAATGCTCCGATGTTACATTTCCGTACTGCATCTGCTCCGCTCCTACCGATCCGGCCGCCAAATGCTGCTGCTGCACAGCCGATGATACCAACTTATCTGAAGTAACGGAACCATTCGCAAGCTTAGCCGCCGTCACTGAAAGGTCGTTCAACTTATCAGTGGATACCGATTCCGAAGCCAGCTTGGAGGTGATCACCGCATGATCCGCCAAATGATAGGTATATAAGGAGCCGTGCTTTACATGCAATCCGTTAACGGCTTCCTCGGCGATTTTGTCCCCTGTCACCGCGTTGTCAGTCAAATATTCCCCGCTCACGGTACCTTTCTGAAGATGCTTGGCAGAAATCGACCCGGGTGCGACATGATGCCCTTGAACAGCTTCATCCGCAATGTTATCCCCCGTCACTGAAGAACGCTGCAAATGCCATTGGGAAACCGAATCCAAAGCAATTTTGGCCGATGTGATCGAGCAATCCTCAATAATTCCCTCCGTGACGGCAAAAGGCTCCAACTGCTTGGTGCCTACACTCCTCAGCGCCAGCTTGCTCTGTTCCACTGAACCGTTGTCCAAATGACGGGCGAGTACAGAGCCTTCTTGAAGGTTTCCGCTACCAACGGAATTTTCCTTCAAATGCTCAAATCCAATCGATCTCGGATTCAGCTTCTCGGTAGTCACCGCCCCGTCAACAAGCTGCTCAGTACGCACAGAATCCTTCGCCAAATGAATGAACGTAATTTGCTCTTGAGCGATATGATTTCCCTTCACCGCTCCCTTAACGAAATGCTGAGATTGAATCTGTCCACTGCCCACATGCCTGCTTTGGACCGAATCATCGGATAAATGCTCCTGACCTACCAGTCCCGGCTGCAAATGCTGCGAAGCCACACTCTGCAGTCCCAGTTTTTCCCCCGTCACAGACAAGGCTCTTAATTTTTCTGTCGTGACCGCTTCATTAGCCAGTTTTGCGGTATTGATTATACCGTTAGCTAGGTTTGCCGTTTGTATCGTTCCGCTTTTCAGCTTTCTGGAGGTAACCGCCTGATCTTGAATGATCTCAGTTGTAATAGACTGTTCCGACAAATGCTTGGATTCGATCGAACTGTCCGCGATTTTAATAGAATCTATCGTTTTGTCGGCCAGCTTATCCGATGTAATGCTGGAATCCTGCAGCTTGCTGCCCGGAATCGTACGGTCTTTAATATGGTCCCCAAGAACCGATTGAACTCCCAAATGCGACGAGTCAATGGTGCCCGGAGCAATTTTGGATGAAATAACCGCCCCGTCCGCGAGCTTCGTGTAGTCAACGACAAAATCAGCTAAAGCTTTCGTACCCACGCTGCCAGGCTTAATTTTTTGTTCGTTTATCGCCCAATTGGCGATCTTCTCGCTGGTGACGGCCTCATTTTCCAAATCGTCCGTATACACAACGATTCCCTGCCTCTGACCGTTCCGGTTAGATAAAAGCTGTTGCGGATTGATCGTATCCGTTTTCGGTTCTTTTGGTGATTTTTCCGCCTGCTCACGGATCTTCCCAATAACTGAATCATTAGCGGCTTTTAGAATCTCCTCTTTCTTATTTTCTTTCTCTTTTACGGCCGAAGCCGCTTTGCTGACCGGCATCTCGTCCTCTGCTGGAACTTCGGACTTTTCTTTACCCGATTCCTTGCTCACTTTTTGGATCAATTCAAGCTCGTTCATATAAGAATAAATTCGCGATCCGCGCCTGACCTCGCCTTCCCGGCTGGTTTTCCTTTTTTTCATTCCCTCACCCCATTTACCTAGTCATTTGCAACATATGTATTCATCCAGCCCACGGTCACCTTTCCCGACAAAAAAGTTACTTAAAAACCATAATTTTTCTGTAAAACTGACTTTCCGGAGCATACTTAAATGGATTAAAGAAGGCGCAAATCCGAATGTGATAATAACGCCAAAACTAAGTAATGATCTGCTAAATTTACTTACAGTTATTGAGGAACCATTTGGCAGGAAAGGAACGATATTAAGGAGTTCATCGATCTGGTTATTTACCAGGACGTTCCACTGGAAGTAACATTGGGGAGAAGAATACACAATTTTTTACAATCAAAGCAGCTTCGAAATGATCCTGAGGAGTTAGTCACCTTACTGGTTGACGGAACTTGTAGTATACAGGAAATTATTGAAACGATTATAAGGAAAATAACGGGATACATTTAATCTGGCCGAGGTAATCACTAAACAAAGCCCCTTCAGCGCTAGAATTAGCAGAAGGGGCTCTTCCAGTTCAATCCATTTCGTAAATCGTTCCGCTTTTGCTGGCGTACAGCTCGGCGTGCACCTTTTCCGCATAAGGGTCCGTCATGCCCGAAACATAGTCGGCGACAAAACGGGGCCAGCTCCACTTATTCTTGTGCCGTTCATAATTATCCATCCAATCAGGCGGGATAATGAGCCGTCCGTACTCCGGGACCTTAAAGCTGTCCCACAAGCGGCGCAGCATGACTTCGCTCCGCTTTTGCAGTCTTTGTACGCGAAAATCCTTCACCAACGTCACCCAGGCCAGCTTTTTCAAAATTTCCATCGTCCTCAGCAGCTCCAGGTCCTGCCGGCCGTCGCGCATGAACGTGACCTTTTTCCACCCTTTTGCGGGATCGTCGATTATGCCTACCTTTTCCGCGAAAGTGCTCACCCAACGGGCCTTCATCTCCCTCCGCGTGCGCGAGGATTCCTGGTCGCATTTGGCGTAAATGGACTCCCATTGCTCGAGGTAGTTGGCTAGAACGCTTTTTACCATCGCCCTGATATCGATCTGCTCCCAGGCCACTTCCACATTGCCATGATCGGCCAGTATTTCCTGCACGACAAGCTCCACAAGACGGTCGCTCTCGAAGAAGGTGGAGTTCATCTGGATTTTGCCGGCTCGGATCCCGTCCTCTATATCATGAGTGGAATAGGCGATATCATCGCTTAAATCCATCAGCTGGGCTTCCAGTGTCGAGCAGCCTTCCGGCATTCTCCATTTGTCGCGCAGTTGGCTGATGCCTTCCCATTCATCGCTGTATACTCCTTTAATCCGGTTAGGCTCATCGAGGCAAAAAGGGTATTTATTGATCGCAAGCAGCACCGCGGCTGTCAGATCGAGTCCGCTATCGCTGCCCGCCCGTTTTTCGAGAAACATAAGGATCCGGAAATTCTGCGCGTTCCCCTCATAAGAGAGGCCGTGCTCTTCCGTCAAAAGGCTGTTCAGCACCGCTTCGCCCTTGTGCCCGAAAGGAGGATGACCCAAGTCATGGGCCAGCGCCGCGCATTCGACCACGTCGGGATCGAGCATCAGACCGGGATGTTCCTGGCGGATGATGAATGTATATTGTTTGCCTATCCTCCTGGCTATCTCGCGGGCAATTTGCGAAACCTCGAGGGAATGGGTCAGCCTCGTCCTGTAGTAATCTCCGGTGCCGGCGCCGAATACTTGCGATTTGCCCTGCAGCCTGCGGAAGGCGGGAGATTGAATCAGCCGCGCATAATCCCGTTCGTATTCATCCCTCTCCTCGCTGAAAGTATTCAGCCTGGGTTCCACCAAGCGAAGCTTCCGCAGATCCATTGTTGTGTCCTCCCCGTTGTCTGTTTTTATTCGTTTCAGTTAAGGCTTATATTTCTGCTCAAAGACGATGCGTTCCTCTAAAGTCGGGTGACTGCCAAGGAAGAATCTGACCAGCTCCGGCGGACGGGTCTCGCTCAAATTGTATTTGGCCAGCTTCTGGAAGGAGGATACACCTGCGTCCGGGTTCTTCATCATGGCGATACTGTATTCGTCCGCCTGCCTTTCCATCACTCTGGATACTGCGCTTTGGACCGGAGAGGAGAAGAACAGCAGCATGGATGCGAGCAGCGCGAGAACCGGCAGCGAGCTGAGTTCGTGAGGCTTCCTTTCAGCTCCGCCAAGCCGCCGCAGCGTCCGCCCGTACAGCTTGTTCAGCAGATAAAAGAATACCAGATTCCCCGCTGCACCGAGCACCGTTCCCCAGATCACATGCTTCTTCACGTAGTGTCCCATCTCATGGGCCATAATGCTGAGAATCTCGTCGCGGTTCAATTTCGCGAGCGTCGTGTCCCACAAAACGATGCGCGCTGTTTTTCCGATCCCGTTCACGTAGGCGTTGAGCGCGGTGGTCTGTTTCGACATATCGACTTCATATACATCGTTCGCCGGAATGCCCGCTTTTTGGGCCAGCGACAGAATATCCTGCTTAAGCGCCGCATCCTGCAAAGATTTAAAATCGTTAAACACCGGATCGATGACCACCGGAGCAATAAACACGAACAGGAAAGTGAACGGGATGCTCCACAGCCACAGGCTCAGCCACCAGCGCCCGGCGTTCTTGCGTATGTAATACAGCAGAGTGAGCACGACCGGAATGTAAATGGCCGTATCCACGAGAAAAGACTTGGCCGTATCCCAAAGCCAGGACGGCCAGGGCTGCCGGGTGAGCCCATATTTATGCTTCAGGGCAAACAGCAGGATACCGACCGGCAGGCTGAGCAAAGTAAGGGTGAGAGACAGGATCGCGACAAATACGGCCGTCTGCAGAAAAAAGCCGCGAAATCGACCGGACACCTTCTGTCTAATCCGGTCGGCAAACCCGCTGAGAAACAGGATCAGCAGCAGCAGCCACTGGTACGGCGAACTGAGAAAATAGGCCAGATAACGGATCGTGGCATATTGATGGATTTTCAGAATCTCCGAATCGCTCATGAACGTCCTCGGATCCGCCGCAGTACCTTGCAGCTCGGGCGGAGTATGGCAGGCAGGCTGCATCAGAAAATACACAGTAATGAGCACGCAATAAACGGCGATAAACAGTAGAATGGCCGTGAACTTTCTTTTCATATGGATACCTCTCTCCTCACATACTCTTTTTTTCCACGTTTCCCGCCTCATTATTCTTATCCCTGACAATTAGCGGATACTATTATTATACGGCGTTCGAACATGTCATTCCTCTAGCAGTATGAGCGCTGCGGCGTTGCACGGCGGGTGGGCAGACCTCAGAGCGGAACCTCCATACCTTGACCACCGGGCTCTGTCTTGCCGAGGTCCCCTCTCCCCAGGCTCTCTTCCGCCAGCTTCAACCAGCGCTCAGCCACCGCTTCCCAAGTAAAATGCTCTCTCACCCGCCGGGCGCTCTGTTCCCCGTAAACCTGCAGCAGCTCCGCATCGTTCAGCAGCCTGATTGTGGATTCGGCGAGTTCGTCCGCGGTCTTCCTGGCGGGTATGAGCAATCCGGTCAGTCCGTGCCGGATGATCTCGCTCATCCCTCCGGCACGGGTGGCAATGACAGGCACCCCGCACGACATTGCCTCCACATTGACGAGCCCGAACGCTTCCCTGTTATCGGAAGGGACCAGAACGACATCCGCTATGCCAAACCAGTCTTGAATCCGGTCATGCGGAACGTAGGGGACAAACCTTACCGTCTCACCCATCGTTTTTCCCAGCCGGTGCAGCTTCCTTACATAGGGAGTCGTCCGGTTGGAACCATAGAAAGCCGCTCCCACTACCACAAGCAGCGCATCCGGCACCTTGTCCGTAATACGGGGCATAGCCTTAAGGATATGGTGGACGCCTTTCATCTCTATTAAACGCCCCACATACAAAATAACTTTTTTGCCGCTGCAGTCCATCTGCTTGATAAGGCTCTCTCTTCTTGCCAGTCCCTCCGGCGTCCACCTGGATACAAATGCCGCCGAATCGACGCCCAAATGGTTGACAGCAATGGCCGCTTCCTTTTCCGGGATGGTCTGAAGCAGCTGTTCCTTAAGGAAGAGGCTGTTCACAATGATTTTATCTGCGCAGCGCAGGCACGCTTTCAACTCTTCGGGGGAAATGCGGTTAGTGGATATAAATGTCGTGGAATGCAGGAATAGCCAGATCGGCAGCTTTGGAAACCTTCGGCGCAGGTACCGGACAAAACGGGGCCTGTTCTCCACTTGAATCAGGTCCGGCTTGTGCCTGCTCAGCCGTTCCGCCACTTTGCGGATGTAAACCGCTCCAGGACGGGACGAAGGCCTGCGGTAGGTGATGCCGGAGAGGATCTCGCGCCTCGGATGCGCCTCTCCCCTTCTCCCGTACACGGTGACATCCAATCGCTCCTTGAGCCTTAGAGCCACCTGCTCGACTACAGTCTCGACGGAGGAGCTGCCGGCCGAGGGAATGTGAAACGTTCCGGGCGTGATCACTGCCAGCTTCAATTTGCCCATAAGTGTCCCCCTATAAAATTTTTTTCCCTTCAACATATGCGCCTGTGCCCGAAAAAGCTATCGTTTTTCCACCAACACCCTCCTGCACTCGTCCATGCCCTTTCAGTTAAAATTCATAAAATATAAATAAAGCGATAACCGCCCCTAACCGACTAAGCCAGAGGAAGTGAACACGATATGGAACGTCCCTGCGTGGGGATTCTGGTCAACAATTGGCTGTACCGAAAAATTCCGGCGGGTATGACGCTTTACGAGAATGTCGATTTATATATCGAAGGGGGAGAGCGGCATGATTTGTCCGTTTGCTTCCTTCGTATCAAAGACTTGTACCCGTACCGGTCCCATGTTAAGGCTCTCGTTAAAACATCCACAGGATTCGTAGAACAACGGGTGCCGACTCCGAGGGTCATCCACAACCGGGCCATTTATTCCAATCTGGCGTATCAACGGGAGCTTGCGGAACTGGCAGCATCCGGATTGCAAATTTTCAACGGCTGGAACCGTTACGGAAAGCACTGTATCCATGAGCTGCTGATGCGGCAAATCGAGCTTCGCCCTCATCTGCCGGCTACGAACAAAGCGACTTTGTCGAATCTTCAGAAAATGATGCAAAGGTTCGACTCCCTGATGATCAAGCCGGATATCGGCAGTTTGGGCGCCGGCATCATGAAGATGGACCGCACCGACCGCGGCTGGCGGTTGGTTTCCCCCCGTGCCGCGTCCTCCGCAAACAGGAAATGGCGCATCCGGAATATTACTGCGCGCATTCCCCATTTTCTGATCGACGCCATACAAAAGAAGCCTTATCTCATCCAGCAAAGCCTCCCGCTCGCCACGTTCGAAGGCAGGCCGTTCGACCTGCGGGTAGCGGTGCAGAGAGGACTTGACGGAGACTGGCAGGTCACCGGGATAGCAGCCAAAGTGGCCGCCAAGCACGAATTTCTCACCAATGTAGCCCAAGGGGCAAGCGTTCATCCGCTCCAGGACATTTTGACGCACCATCCTGGGTTGGCTTACGATAAGGTGGAACGGGATATCAAGGATTTCTCACTGAAAACGGCCGAGCACCTGGGCACGCATCTGCCGCATTTGGCGGACATCGGGCTGGACATCGGCCTCACGGCCGAAGGCTACCCTTTGTTCATCGAGTGCAACTCCAAAGATCAGCGTTACTCGTTTAAGGAAGCGGGCCTGACGGAGGAATGGCGGCGGACTTATTGGAATCCGATGGCGTATGCCAAATATTTGCTGCAGCAATCGGATTCTTGACGGAAGACCGTTTACAGTATGCTTATGGCCGTCCGATAAAAAGCTTGCGGGCTTCAACAGTCCCTTCAAACACGTTTGAAATATTCGGCGCTTTCGATCATGGGCGTACAATCGTTGTGCGGTTCTTTCAAGCCGATTTCAAAGATAAACGGTTTGTTGTACACATAGGGTTTCACCATAGACCAATCAATCCGGCCCCTTCCAAGGGGAAGGCCGTCGTGGGTCTTTCCCATGCTGTCCACAACGTGAAAATATTTGGCGTACTCCTTTGTATTGTCCAAAACCTGCTTCAATCTTTCATTCGAGCCCCGGAGGGATATAAACGCGTGGCTGATATCGACGTTGACGTCCAGCTGCAGCGGTTTAATGATCTCGTCAATCAAATGAACATCTCCGTATGAAAACAATCCCTCGATGGTGTCCTCCCACAAAAAATGTTCCCCGCCGGGTAAATTATTGATTTTTTCGATTTCCTCGCGCATGTTCCTCAAGGCTTCCATGTCCAAATTTTTGGAGCTCTCCGTCTTGGCATAGTGAGCATGAATCACGCACCGGACCTGCTCGTCCCTGCATATTTGCGCAAGCAGACGGCTTGATTCCACATAATATGATTTCACTTCCGGATCTTCGCTTAGAATGTCCAGGTATTTGCCGTTGATTTTGGAAGGATGGTGAAGGTAAACGTCGATTCCTCTATCTTTTAAAAGCCTGATCGTACTGATCAGCCGAGCCGGTTCTTTTAACGAACGTTCTTCCAAATGCAATTCAACGATTTCAGGGTCGTACTGCAGCCTGTCCTGGGTGCAAACCGGATCCAGCGACGTCTTGACTCTTATGAAATTCAAAAGATCACCTTCCATTCGCTTTCCTTGTATGCTTTCTCAACACCTGATTCCTTTACTCTTTTCCTGGACACTGCCTTATATTCGACTATGGTATGCAATAATTAGAAGTCCTATAGATCATTTTATCCGCTGCGAAAAGGAGACGCAAACGGACGCAAACGGACGTTTGCGGGCGGTTTTTTTCTTGATTTATGGGAGGTTCTATGTCAAGATTACTGTTTAAGAGCATCTAATAACCATCGACAAGGATCAGGTGAAACAGATCAATGAAACCTTTGTTCCGACTTATGACCGAGCTTTCTTCCCGCAAATGGGTTTCACGGATAACCGGCAGGTTCGCCAAATCCGCAGTCAGCCGGGGATTGATCCCGCGTTTTGCCAAAACGTACGGAATCCGCATCGAGGATGCGGAGAAGCATGTAAGCGAATACGCGTCATTGAACGATTTTTTTACGAGACGTTTGAAAAAGGGGCTTCGTCCCATTGACCCCGACCAGTCTGTCGTGATCAGCCCCGTCGACGCTCTTATTACGGGAATCGGGCCCATTGTGGAAGGCGAAATGATGAATATAAAGGGCCAGGATTATACGGTCCAAGAACTGCTGAATCAATCGCCCAGGACGGTGAACTACAGGAACGGCACCTACATCGTACTTTACCTCAGCCCCACAGATTATCATCGGATTCACGCGCCGGTGACCGGGCAAATCATCGAGAAAGAGCTTATTTCAGGCAAGGTGTACCCTGTCAATGAATTCGGCCTGACGCAGATGACAAGAGTGCTGAGCCGCAATGTGCGATTGGTCACGTATGTGCAGCAGGAGTTCGGCGAATTGGCGATTGTCAAGGTGGGGGCGCTGAACGTCAGTTCCATCTCGTATGTGGAGCCTCTGGGCAGCCGCATCGAAAGAGGGCAGGAGCTGGCTTATTTTGAGTTTGGTTCCACAGTGGTGCTGCTGATGGAAAGCGGTATTTTCGCCCCGCGGCCGGACCTCAAGGCGGGCAGCAAGGTGAAAGTGGGCGAAGGATTGGGGCTCATTCACCCGAAAGCGTAGCACTGCACATATTATTTCACGCCCTTTGGTCCCATATGAACTGCATGGATCGCGTTCGCCCGAGAGCCTGGCACCGTACATCTTATAGCAGCCTGGAACCATACATCTTATTGCAGCATGGATCTATTCATATACATGAATTACTGCGACCTAAACAGCCGGAAAGGAGATTGCCCGATGCAGACGTCCGTCACGCGACCCATTGCGGTAAACCCAACGCTTTTTTCCATTCTATTTGCGGTGTCCTTTGTACATCTGTGCAACGATTCTTTGCAGTCGGCGATCCCGGCGCTCAATCCTCTGCTCATGAAATCGATGAACCTGAGCTATACGCAAATCGGGTGGATCCTTTTTGCGCTCAACCTTACCTCGTCGATTATGCAGCCTTTGGTCGGACTGTATACGGATAAAAAGCCCTCCCCATACCTGCTCCCGCTGGGCATGGCTTCCTCCCTGATCGGGATGGTAGGGCTTGCGTTCGCGCCGAATTATGTGTTCGTCGTCCTGTCCGTTATTTTCGTGGGACTCGGTTCCGCCGTATTCCATCCCGAAGCGTCCCGTGTGGCTTATATGGCCGCAGGGCCGAGGAGGGGGCTGGCGCAGAGCATTTTCCAGGTAGGCGGCAACACCGGCCAGGCGCTGCAGTCCATCCTGACTTTGATTATCTTCATCCCTTTCGGGCAGTTCGGAGCGATCTGGTTTACGGTCATTGCGGGCCTGGCTTTGATCATGCAGTTCATAATCGCCCGCTGGTACAACAATGTGCTTGCTTCCGCACCGCCGCGTCCCGCCAAAAAGTCCGCAGCCAACGTCGGGACCCGTCCCGCGGGCGCTTTGCGGATCGCTATTCTGCTCATCGTGTTCCTGGTGTTCGTACGGTCCTGGTACAGTGCGGGGATTACAAATTTCTACCAATACCATGTCGTGCACGAGTTTGGAATGACCTTGGAGAAGGCTCAATCGTACATTCTCTTGTTCATGATGGCCGGCGTGGCGGGCACCTTCCTGGGCGGGCCGCTGGCTGACCGGTTCGGCAAAAGCAGCATGATCTGGTTCTCGATGCTCGGCTCCGCGCCTTTTGCCCTGCTGCTTCCTTATGCAGATCCTTTCTGGTCTTATGTGCTGTGCTTGTTTAACGGCTTCATTCTGATGTCCGGCTTCTCCGTGATGGTCGTCTATGCCCAAGAGCTGTTTCCCGGCAAAATCGGCACCGTTTCCGGCCTTACGATCGGCCTGGCTTTTGGCATGGGGGCGGTGGGCTCGGTTGCCCTGGGTAAATTGATCGACACGTATAATGTCAAACTGGTGATGGAGTTTCTGTCCTTCCTGCCCTTGCTCGGCATTGTGACCGTCTTCCTGCCGTCGGATAAAAAGATCAGGCAGTGGTCGGAAAATTCGGAAGCGATTTCGGCCGGGTAGGCCTATTGTTCGCCGTGCTGAACAGACCGGCCAGGCCGGCGGTCTCATATGGGGGAGACTGGCTGGCCGGCCGCTCCGCCTTGGCGAGGCAGGCCGCACACTCACTCATTAGAAGGACAAGCCGCCTACTCCTGCCTGGCTGGCCAGCACTGACTGGTGGAAAAGCCGTGCTCCAGCCGTGTACAAGAGCAGCAGGGACGCGCTATCGGTGGAAGAACGCCAAGTGGATGCACAATTCACTATTTCCATTGTATTTTATACAGAAGATTAAGAGATATGGTGCCATTACATTACAGAGTCTCAATGCAAATAGTGCAATATTTCCGCGCAAAATCCCCTTTTCCCACCGTTATGTATGTATCGGATCTAACGGCAATTTCTCCGTGTAATTCGGCACTTTGAGCATGCAGGAGACATTTTCTGCAACATTAACGGGAGCTTTCTCCTAGGCCCCCTAATTAAACTGGAGTCCGAGCCCCCAATAAATTAGACTGAAGGTAATGGGAGGCGGGACAAAATGCGTTCGAAAAAAGTATTTGAAGAGACTCGGTTAAAGATCGTTCGAGAGGCCCTCTCAGGGATCAAGATTGCGGTATTAGCTAGAAAATACGAGATTCATCCCGAGACCATCCGTAACTGGCTTAGGGAGTACCGAGATCAAGTGGGTACCGACGAAATCCCTTCGACTGATGAACAAATTCAGGAGCTGAAAAGGCTTCAAGAGGTCGAAGAGAAATATGAGAAAGCAGTCAAAATTCTTGGTGAAAAAGAGCTTGAGATTGAAATACTGCGTGAACTCTTAAAAAAGAAGAACCCCGCTTATCCGAAAAATACGAAATAGCAGACCGGTTTATTAAGCGGGGTGAACAAGCAGCGCTAGTTCTGCGAATCATAGGTCTGTCAGAGTCAACTTACTACGATCGGAGGAAGCGAGCGGCTACAGAGACAGTTCACGCGTCTAACGGCCAGAAAGGTAGGCCCTGCCCCGGTTATTCATTGACAACCGAAGGGAAGAAAATAAGCGATGAACAGATTAAAGAATGGCTCTTGGAGCTTGTAGAAGGCGAGGAACATGTGTATGGGTATAAGCTCCTCGCCCAATCTCTCCGAAATGAGCGCGCATTGGTGCTGGATAAAAAGAAGTCCTATCGACTTTGTAAGGAACTCGGTATCCTGCAGAAACAGCGGGAGAAGCACACCAAGCACCCTCGCAGACTGCCTAAGAACCGCACAGTGACTGGACCGAACCAGCTGTGGCAAATGGATATTAAATACGGCTATGTTCCTGGTCGTGAACGCTTCTTTTTTGTACTCAGCATCATTGATGTGTTCGACCGTGTCGTCGTCGACTATTATAGAGGTCCTGTATGCGAAGCCAAACATGCCTGTCAAACGTTATGGCGAGCGCTACAGAAGCGAATCCATGCGGGAGAAACGCTACCCGTGATTCGCACGGACAACGGGCCTCAATTCGTCAGCACACTTTTCGGAGATACTTGTGAAAGTCTCGAAATGGTTCATGAGCGGATCCCGCCGCGAACCCCAAACATGAATGCATATATTGAATCCTTCCATAGCTTGCTGGAACGTGACCTCTTTTCAAAGATGGACTTCATGTCCTTTGAGGAGGCTTACGCCGAGATCGATCGTTACATGGACTTTTACAATAATCGAAAAATGCACGGCAGCTTAAAACGAATGCCGCCTGCTAAATTTTCAGAGTGGGTCATGCAACTGGAAGACCGTTCGATCTTCCACAAAGCCCTGTAAAATCTCGAGAAATAGAGCTATTCTGATAAACTACGGTTTTAATTGGTGCGGACTCCGGATTTAGGGGGCCTAGCCGCTTTTCCCGCAAACTATCCGAAAGAGCGTATCAGGGCAAGTTTAGCAGGAGCTTTTCCTTTTCCTCTTCGTCTTGTCCGGTGCTGTGCACTGACGTGGGTGCTGTGCCAGTGCTGCGCCGATGGCTGCAGAGTCATCCATATTTCACAAGGAGGCGTCCATCTATGAATATTCAACCGATAAAGTTAACAGGCACCAGAGTTAACCTTATCCCTTACGAGGAGTCCCATGCTCCCGCCCTATTCCAGGCACTGCAGGAACCGGCTGTCTGGGCGTACTCTGCGCCGATAAAGTGCGAAAACGATATGAGAAGCTACATGGCCTCAACTCTCGAAGAGTCCGCAAAAGGACTCGCTCTGCCCTTCAGTATCTGGGACCTGCGTTTAAATAAATTCGTCGGTACGACCCGTTTAGCAGATATTTCCGCTGCTCATCGCCAACTGGAGATCGGCTGGACGGCCCTCTCCCCCGAAATCTGGAGGACACGGGTGAACACCGAATGCAAATACATGCTGCTGCGGCACTGCTTCGAGGAGTTAGGGCTGATCCGTGTCCAGCTAAAAGCCGACAGCCGCAATACCCGCTCCTTGAACGCGATGGAACGGATCGGCGCCGTACGCGAAGGGGTGCTGCGCAGGCATCGGGTTCTGACGGACGGTTATGTGCGCGATACCGTCTATTACAGCTTCATCGACACGGAATGGCCCGAATCGAAAGCGCATTTAGAGCGGCTTCTGGCCAAAAACTATAATGAAGGGCAGAGTGCTCTCCCCGGTCTTTCCCGGTAGCCTGCATAAGTTGCCTAAACTCCCGCCCAAAAAAACAGGCGCAGCAGAGGCCTGCCTAATGGCCTCTGTTGCGCCAACTTTAGTTCCTGCCCCAAATTTTCTTTGAAGAGAAAAACAGACCACTGTGCGTGAACTGCACCCCAATTGTTAGACACCACTAACAGTTGGAGGTGCAGTTTTTTTATGGGTAAATTTAGTGCGGAAGAGAAGCTCCAAGCAGTACAAGCTTATTTGACAGGGAAAGAATCGTATAGGGAAATTGGAGCACGTATAGGCGTGGATCACAAATCTGTTGCAAAATGGGTGTCCCTTTATCAAGCGCATGGCATGGAAGGCTTGGTCACAAGGTATACAACCTATTCAAAAGAGTTTAAAATGGACGTACTGAATTTTATGAACGAATCAGGGACGTCTCTTTTAGAAACCGCCGCGACTTATAACATTCCAGCGCCTGCGACCATTCTACAGTGGAAAAGAGTTCTGGAAGAACGAGGTGAAGACGCCCTAGAACCAAAGAAAAAGGGGCGTCCATCCATGAAAAAAGAAACAAAGAAATCGACTCAAGTTGAAGGTTCGGTCGAAGCACTACAAGCAGAATTAGAGCGTCTTCGAATGGAGAACGCCTACCTAAAAAAGTTGAATGCCTTAGTTCAAAACAAGGAAAAATCACGAAGCAAGACAAAGCGCAAGTAATATTTGAACTAAGGCTAGAATTCCCCATTACTTCACTCATTCAACTGGCTCAGATTCCACGTAGCACGTATTATTACTGGGTAAGTACACTTGGTCGACGAGATAAAGATGCAGACTTAAAAGCCCGCATTACAGCCATCTATCATGAACACAAGGGTCGTTATGGTTATCGTCGTATTACAGATGAACTGCACAATGAAGGGCACCTAGTAAACCATAAAAAGGTGCAGCGCATTATGCGTGAACTTGGGTTGAAATGTACAGTTCGAATGAAAAAATATCGTTCATATAAAGGGAACGTCGGTAAAATCGCACCTAATATACTAAATCGAGATTTTCATGCAACAAAACCAAATCGGAAATGGGTAACGGACATTACTGAATTCCATCTATTTGGCGAGAAGCTATATCTCTCACCTATGTTGGATTTATTCAACGGGGAAATTATTACGTATACCATTGATTCTCGCCCAGTCTATTCTCTTGTGTCCAGGATGCTGGACCAAGCGTTTGAACGTTTGAATGAAGCCGATACACTTCTGATTCATTCCGATCAGGGCTGGCATTACCAAATGCGTAAGTATCAACAGGCGTTAAAGGAACGAGGGATTACTCAAAGTATGTCACGCAAAGGAAATTGTTACGATAATGCCGTTGTCGAAAATTTCTTTGGCATCTTAAAATCCGAATTCTTATATACACAGGAATTCGAGAGTATTGAAGAGTTCAAAGTGGAACTAGAAAAATACATCAACTACTATAATCACAAACGAATTAAGACAAAACTAAAAGGCATGAGCCCAGTGCAGTACCGAACTCATGCCTTGAAGGCAGCATAACTAAATAGTGTCTAACTTTTTGGGGTCACTTCACGTACAGTGGTTCGTTTTTCCAGTTTAGATTCCATATATCTTGGTATCGCTGATTATAGTCATTGTTTGATATGATCAACACAGGTCTTCTTTTTTGCGAAGTCAGGTCACTGAAGGGGATGGGAATCAGTACGATATCACCTTGATTAAGCATCGTTCCATACCTTATCGTCAATGTCGTTATGCCAAAAGTCCAAGCTGCTTTCAGCAGCTTGACTAAGCTCTTTTAGCATGCTGTTTTCCCGCTTCCTGACGAAATAACTCATTCACATCCGCCGTATTCACATGGAGGGAGACACAGTCGGGGTTAATCTCCTGATCCGTTAGATGCAGCATGATTTGCGATTCGCCCAGCTTAAAAAAATACATCCCTTCATGTCCATGCATATACTTATTTTATATAGCATTAAAAGGAAAAATCAAAATGAAGGCCTGGCCTCGCCGGAGAATTT